>NZ_JBFUEM010000021.1:0-726 GCF_056403955.1 Pedococcus sp. P2_E2 | reverse complement strand
GGGCGGGGCCGAGCTGGGTGGGTTCGCGTCGCTGCTCGACCAGCTGGGGGTGCGGGCCGACGCGGCCCGGGTGGAGGTGCTGGCCGAGGCGGTCGACCGGGGTGAGGCCGGGTCGGGCCGGACCGGGGCGCACGCCTGGCTCCTCGAGCGGTCGCCGTCCCTGCGGGCGGGTGGGTCGGCGCGGGTGGTGCGGGTGGCCGAGGCCGCCCACGACGACCGGTATGCCGGGTTGACCGCCGCCGTGCGTGAGGCGCGGGTGCCGTTGGTGACGGCGGTGGTGGTGGTGGAGGAGTTCGAGCGGCTCGCGCCTCGCCTGGCGGTCGGGGCGGACGGGCCGGTGCTGGCCGGGCTGGTCGAGGTGGCGTCGTGGGGGCGTCCCAAGGACGTGCGCGGGCTGCGGGAGCGCCTGGTGGCGGAGTACGGGGCCGAGGGTGAGTTCCAGGGTGAGCAGGACCGGGCGCATGAGCAGCGGTCGTTGTCGCAGCCGTCCGCGGACGGCACCGGGCTGTTCGAGTACTCGATGGTGGTCGACGCCGAGGCGAAGGCGGTCATCGAGGCCGCCGTGCAGGGACTGTCGGCGCCCCGGCCGGCGCAGGGTGAGCCGGACCGGCGGCCGTCGGGGCAGCGGCGGATGGACGCCCTGGTGGAGGTGCTGCGCCGCGGGGTGGCCTCGGCCGGTGGGGTGGCGACCACCCCCAAGGCGGAGCTGTTCGTGACGTTCGTGAC
>NZ_JBFUEM010000020.1:0-1578 GCF_056403955.1 Pedococcus sp. P2_E2 | reverse complement strand
AGCAGGATCGACAACCCCGACTCATCCCGCTTGCGCCTCAACAGGTCCAGGATCTGCGCCTGCACCGTCACATCCAGAGCCGTCGTGGGCTCGTCCGCGATCACGAGCTCCGGGTCCGCCGACAACGCCGCCGCGATCATCACCCGCTGCGCCATCCCACCGGACAGCTGATGAGCGAACGAAGACGCCCGCCGGGCCGGCTCCGGAATACCGACGTCGCGCAGCAAGTCGACCACCCGCGCCTTCGCCTCCCGCCGACCCACTCCGCGGTGCCGGCGCAGCGCCTCGACGACCTGACCACCCACCCGGGCCGTCGGGTCCAACATCACCTTCGGCTGCTGAAAGAGCATCGCCACCTTGTTGCCGCGGACCTCGTCCCGCCGCTTGCCCGACATCGACAAGACATCCTCACCGTCCAGCACAGCGCTGCCCCCCACCACCTCAGCCCCCGGCGGAAGCAGACCCATCACGGTCAACGCAGTCAGGCTCTTGCCAGAACCCGACTCCCCCACCAACGCCACGATCTCCCCGCGTCGCACCGTCAGATCCATGCCGTCGATCGCCGGACCACCACCCACCTCAGGGAACTCCACCCGCAAGCCCCGAATCTCCAACAGGGTGGAGTTCGGGTCCGTCGGCGCCCCGACGGAGGACTGGTCAACTGGCTCGATCATGGCATCTCCGGCCTCTTGTCGATGGTGCCGCCAACCGGCACCACAGTCGCCTGCTTGCGGCGGGGTCTCTGTACGTCGAGGCCTTGTCCGATCATGGTCACGCTGAGTGCGGTGACGAAGATCGCCACGCCGGGAAGGATGCCGATCCAGGGGGCGGTCTCCATGTAGGGCTGCGCCTCCAGCAGCATGGCGCCCCAGTCGGAGTCAGGTGGCTGGACCCCCAGGCCGAGGTAGGACAGGGCGCCGACGGTGATCAGCTTGTGTCCGAACCGGAGAAAGCTCATGGCAGTCACGGGCCGGATCGCGTTCGGGATGACGTGGCGGAACAGGATGTACCACTTCGGGGAACCAAGGATCTCGGCAGCCTCGACGTACTCCTTGGCGTTGATCTCGAGCGCCAAGCCACGCATGAGGCGAGCGAAGGGGGTCCAGCCGGTGACGGTCAGCGCAGCGATCAACGTGCCGTAGCCGGTGCCGAGTACCGCGATCAGGAAGAGCGCGATGAGTACGTCGGGGAAGCAGACCAGCACGTCCACGGTCCTCATCAGAACCTCGTCGACCCAGCCGCCCCGTCGTGCGGCGAAGGCTCCCAGGACGGTACCGGCGACGGCGCAGATCACCAGGGTGATGGCTGCGATCGTGACGGAGAACCGGCCGCCCCACATCAAACGCGAAAGCACGTCGCGACCGAGGTGGTCGGTACCCAGCCAGTGCTGCTGCGACGGGCCGGCCAGTGCGTGGCTCAGGTCTTGGACCGCGGGGTCGTGCGGTGCGATCCACGGCGTGAGCAGCAACACCCCCAGCACCAGCACCAGGAGCCCCGCACCGAGCTCGAACGTCCAGTGGCGCGTGCGCAGCCCCCTGATCGCCATACCGAAGATGTTGGGCCGCTGCGACGGTGGAC
>NZ_JBFUEM010000019.1:0-2911 GCF_056403955.1 Pedococcus sp. P2_E2 | reverse complement strand
CTTCGTTCGCTCATCAGCTGTCCGGTGGGATGGCGCAGCGGGTGATGATCGCGGCGGCGTTGTCGGCGGACCCGGAGCTCGTGATCGCGGACGAGCCCACGACGGCTCTGGATGTGACGGTGCAGGCGCAGATCCTGGACCTGTTGAGGCGCAAGCGGGATGAGTCGGGGTTGTCGATCCTGCTGATCACCCATGACCTGGGCATCGTGTCGTCGATGGCGGACAGGGTCGCGGTGATGTATGCCGGTCGGATCGTGGAGGAGGGTGCCACCCGGGACATCTTCGAGGACCCGCAGCACCCGTACACGGAGGCGTTGTTGAAGGCGTCGCTGCTCCAGGCCGAGCGCGGCAAGCTGTTCACCATCCCCGGGTCGGTGGCTCAGGCGCGGGCGATGGGACACGGCTGTCGGTTCCTGCCGCGGTGCGCGAAGGCGGCCGCGCTGGGGATCAGTGAGACCTGTCAGGGCGCCGARCCSACGCTGCACACCTGTGGGGAACACGAGCACCACAGCCGCTGCTATGCGGCTCCTGAGCATGCGGAGGCAGGATGAGCGCCATGGCGGTGACGGAGGAGGTCCCGCAGCGGCAGGAGGGTACGCAGTCGCTGCTGGTTCTCGATGGTGTGGTCAAGCATTACCCTGCCGGCCGAGGCAAGGTGGTGCATTCGGTGGACGGGGTGTCGCTCGGGGTCCGGCGGGGGGAGGTCCTGGGTCTTGTGGGTGAGTCCGGGTGCGGGAAGTCGACGCTGGCCCGGACCATCCTGCGCGCGGTGACGCTCGACAGCGGCAGCGTCGTCTTCGACGGCGAGGACATCTCCCGGGTCAGGGGCACGCGGCTCAAGAAGCTCCGCAGCTCGATGCAGTTCGTCTTCCAGGACCCGTACGGCGCCTTCGACCCCAAGATGCGGCTCGGCACCAGCCTTGACGCGCCGTTGCGCCACCACGGGATGAGCAACAAGGCCGAACGGGCGGACCGGATCGCCGAGATGCTCAACCGGGTCGGGCTGGAGACGGACATCCTCGACCGGTTGCCCCGGGAGTGCTCCGGTGGTCAGCTGCAGCGGCTGGTCATCGCTCGAGCGTTGCTCCTGAAGCCCAAGTTCCTGATTTGTGACGAGCCGACGTCGGCCCTGGATGCCTCGATCCGGGCCCAGATCCTGAACCTGCTGGTGGAGCTGAAGGACGAGCTCGACCTGACCCTGGTGCTGATTTCCCACGACCTGCGGGTGGTGCGTTACCTGTGCGACCGGGTGGCCGTGATGTATCTGGGGCAGATCGTGGAGATCGCCCCGCGGGAGGAGCTGTTCACCAACCCGCGCCACCCGTACACCCGAGTGCTGCTGGCCGCCTCACTGGCTGAGGAAAACGGCTCCGATGCGATCATCACCCAGCTCAAGGGCGAGCCGCCCAGTCCGATCGACCCCCCGTCAGGGTGTCGTTTCCATCCCCGCTGTCCCTTGGCCCAGGACATCTGCCGTACCACCGAGCCGCCGACCGCCCAGGCCGGCGAGGACCACCTCACCAGCTGCCACTTCTGGGCCGAGCTGCCGAGCATTGCCGGGCCCTCGACGCCAGCTTTCTAGAGCATCAGATGGTGTACCCCATCGAGCCCCTCGACGAGGGTCACGTCGGTGCCGCGTGGAGCACCTCGCCGGCAGCCCTTGCTTGTGACGCGCAATCTACAGAGGAACGCATCCAACAGACCCCCGGCCGATCATCGCGGTCCTATGTCCAACCGACGGCACGCGGCCGCCGGAATGACGGCCATCGGGATGCGCGCCGAAGTGCGATACGTCGCCGCGACCGGGCTGAGCCGCCACGCTTGCTGACGCCCAAGCGCAATTCTTGTGGGACTTCTTCTCACCCGCCCTGCACACCTGGAGCAGGACAGGGGCCATGGAGTGGATCCACGTCGGCTGCTGGTGTGGACACGCTGATGTTCGACGAACTAGCCGCTTCCGACATCGTCGTCACCAACGCCCGCGGCATCGTAGACCGTCCCCATCGCGGAGTACGTCCTGGGATTGATCTTGGCCTTCGCCAAGGAAATGCATCGAAGCAACGACCTCCAGTTGCGGCGCGAGTGACGGCACTGCGAAACACGCACAGTCGCGGCGAGCACCGCACTGGTTGTCGGCACAGGGTCAATCGGCAGAGTAGTCACACGGCTTCTGCGGGCGGTCGGCACGGATGTCAATGGCGCTGGGAGAACCGCGCTTAACGACGACCCCGACTTCGGCCGAGTCGTCGCGAGCGCCGAACTGGTCAACTATGTCGGCGGCGCGGACCGTCTCGTGATCGTCGCGCCGCTCACAGAGGCCCGCGCGCGTTGGTCAACGGCAAGGTGATCGCGGCACTCAAGCCAGGCAGCCACATCATCAACGTCGGCGGAAGCCAACAAGACGCTGGCATTACGCTCACCGGAAAGCGTATTGACCCGCAGCCAGGCATCGTCACCCTCAAGGCCGAAGACGCTGCGCCGTACCGTGACCAGCGACCACGATGACGAACCGCATGCGCACGGCTTCGACAAAGAGGTCGAGCTCACAGCAGGCAAGCCGACCACACTCGACCTGCGCACGACACAGCCTGGCACGTACGAGGTGGAGACCCACACCCCGAGCTGCGCATGTTCACGATCGTCGTCACAGCTGATATGTAGCGACTTCCTGTCAAGAGGGCAGGGCGAGGCGCCGTCCGGATGGCTTTCCGGGCGGCGCCTCTGTGTTGGCTCATGGACCTGCCTGGGCGAGCGTGTCGTTGGCGACGCACGGTCAGGCTGATATGCGCGGGTTGAATACCGCAGGACGGGCTGTTCGGCTGGAGCGGTACCGCGTGTCTAGGATCGAGCGTCGCGCCGGGATGCGAGTCCTGTTGCTGCTCATAGCTGTTCCTGCTCATAGCTGTTCCGC
>NZ_JBFUEM010000018.1:0-3879 GCF_056403955.1 Pedococcus sp. P2_E2 | reverse complement strand
ACAGCTGATATGTAGCGACTTCCTGTCAAGAGGGCAGGGCGAGGCGCCGTCCGGATGGCTTTCCGGGCGGCGCCTCTGTGTTGGCTCATGGACCTGCCTGGGCGAGCGTGTCGTTGGCGACGCACGGTCAGGCTGATATGCGCGGGTTGAATACCGCAGGACGGGCTGTTCGGCTGGAGCGGTACCGCGTGTCTAGGATCGAGCGTCGCGCCGGGATGCGAGTCCTGTTGCTGCTCATAGCTGTTCCGCGGGTCACTCCACGCGCTGCTGCCTCGGCGGGTCACGAGCCAAGTCGTTGGGTCAGTCGTCCAGGACGGCCACTGACCAGCACCACCCGGCGAGCTCCCGGGCGACCGCGACGTTGGCCACTGCGGGCCGTTTGCGCCGCAGGTTGAACCTGACCCAGCGGGCGTGCAAGCGCCGGTTCCCGGCATCGCCACGGGCTCGGGCCGCGGGCGTGGCCAAGTCCCAGCGGGCACGCATCACAGCCCCGGGACGGTAGGCCGGGCGGTGATGCCAGGCGGCCTCGACGAGCAGCCGGCGCACATGGGTGTTCCCGGTCTTGGTGATCGATCCCTGCACCCGGGACTGACCGGAGGAGAACTCCGCGGGCACCAGCCCAACGTAGGCGCCGAGGGAGTTGCCGGTGAATCGATGCCAGTCACCGACCTCGACGGCCAACGCGAACGCAGTCAGGGTCGATACCCCTCGCAGGCACGCCAGGCGCCGCACGACCGGAGTGAACTCGCTGTCCGCGGCCAGCTCCGCGATCGCTGCATCGAGTCGGTCTCGCCGAGCCGCGGTAGCCAGCACCGCCTCATAGGCCGACTCGAACGCCATGGCCGCCGCGGGCTGGTCGAACCGCTGGCGGCGCAGCCACACGTCGTGGGCACCGGTCCACGCCTGCCCACCGGAGTACACGATCCCGCGCCGCAACAGGTGCTTGGACACCCGGTGCCGGGCCCGCATCAGGTCAGCCCGACAATCTTCACGGGCCCGGACCAGGTCACGGGCCGCCTCCTGGGCCACACTTGGCACGACCACCGAGGTGATCTCGTCCAGCCGCAGCAACCGGGCCAGGTGCAGCGCGTCCCGGGCGTCGGTCTTGACCCGGTCGCCCGAGGGCCGCTGCAACCGGGAGGGGGCCGCCACCTCGCACCGCGTCCCCGCCTCCACCAAGGCGCGGGCCAGCCCGAACCCAGTCGGCCCCGCCTCGTAGGCCACCGCGCACGGCCCCGGCAATCGCCCCACCCAGCCCAGCACGTCCTCGAAGGCAGGCGTCAGCCTGGCCCGGAACACCTCACCTGTCACCCCGTCGATCGCCGCCGCGACGACCGACCGTGCGTGCACATCCAGTCCCACACTCGTACGCTCAGAAAACACCGGGGCCTCCCACACATGTCGGATAGGCCGGGCAAGGGCACTTGTCCAGCAACCCACGAATCTGTGCGCGTGAGGCCCCGGCCCGCAACCACTCAGCCGCAAGCGGTCACGGCATACCGTCTAGCGATACGCCCGCCCGACCCCTCGACGGCGCAGATGGCGGAGGTCTTGTCGGGGTGGATCTCGGCGTAGGCAAGACAGAGCGTGGTCGTCAATGGCGAAGTGCACGTTGTCGTACCCGACCCAAGTCGCGGCCTTCGGCCGTCTTCGTTCGAGCATGTCGCGGCCGGCAAACCGCCACCGCCATCACAACGCATGACGCCGAGCTCTTGTTGACGTCGACGTGACGAATTGGCCGGATCGGGACTTCGCGCAGCGCCGGATCAGCTGCCCTGTTGGCAGGTCCAGCCAGGCAGTCGTGGCATGGCGTGCCGGACCGAGTCCCTAGGCACGATCGAGGGTTCAATCCCAAGTCGCCGGCGGCGCGAACGGGGCGAACCGTTGATCGCGCCGCAGCGCCACGGTAGCGGGCTCGATCGCTGCGTCTCTTGGGGCGTGGGCTGGTTCGTGGATGGCTGGCTGACCGTTTTCGTCGCTGGTCCGCACGACCTAACGCTGCGGCGGGCCGTCACGCCTGTGTTGGCGACGACGGTCCACAGCGCGGAGTCCGAGGGCGCCGGTTATGCCGACGGTAACCAGCAGCGCAAACGACAAGGTACGCCCGGAGGTGCCACCGAGGTCCAAGAGCGCTCCCGATGCCGTGGCGACGGCCGTCGCGGCCAAGGCGGAGACCAGGAAGTACCAGCCGTACGCGGTCCCTAGTAGAGCGTCGCCGACCGCGTCGGCGAGCAGGACGACGATGAAGGGTGTCACCATGGCAACGCCGAGTGAGAACAGGACGGTCGTCAGCAGTAGGGGCCAGGCATGCGGCATGACCTGCGACAGCGGGAGCGCCCGGTGCTGGTCCGGGAGGAAGCCAGTGGTGGCCAACAGCGGCACGAACGACATCGCCATGACGGCAAGGCCTGCGACGGTCGCCTGGGCGGCCGTCCACCAACGACGGCACAGGGCCGTGACTCTCACCTGAAGCAGGATGCCGAGGGCGCAGGAGACGAGGAACACACCGGCGATGGATTCGGGCCGACCCGTGACGCGCTTGGCCTCGATCGGGAGTGCCAGATACAGCTGGTTGAACAGGGCGAAGTAGGCCGAGCACGCCAGGACCTGGGTTCCGAGGAGGCGGTCGGTGAGCACCCGACGCACGCTCACGAGGACGGGCGCCGGTGACGCGACACGGTGCGCGCGCGGAAGCACCGCGAACTGCGCCACGGTGAGCATTGCGAACACTGCCCCGGCGACCAGGCAGACGGTCTGGAAGTCGGCGAGGATCAGGGCCCCGGCACCGAGCACCGGCCCCAGGAGCGCGCCGACGTTGCCCAAGACCTCGAAGGCCGCGAAATTCTCTGCCCGCCGCTCCGGCGACTCAAGCGCCAGGTACTTGCGCACGGCCGGGGTGAACAGCGCGCCGGCGACACCGATCAGGAGGACCGAGACCACGACCGAAACCGGGTCCCTGAGCACGCCGAGCATCCCGAAGGCGACCACGCGCAGACCGCACCCGGCGACGATCGAGGGCCACGGCCCCACACGGTCGACCAGCGCGCCGCTGGGCAGGAAGAGGCCCTGCTGGCTGAGGGTCCGGGCGCCCAGCACCATGCCCACCGTGGCGGCGGCCATGCCCAGCCCGTCGGTGAGGTAGGCGGCGAGGTAGGGCAGCACCATGAAAAACCCGAGGTTGATGCCCGCCTGGTTCACCGCGAGCAGCCGGGCCGCGGGGCTGAGCTCGCGGAGCGCGCCGACGAGCGAGCCGGTCCGGGGCCGCCCGGGGCACTCGGCCCTGGGTCTCGTTCGCGTTCGACGCCTACGTGGGATGCCGGGTAGGCGGGGCATCCTCTATTAAGGACGCGGCAGGCCGAACAGGACGGGCAGGTCTGCGATGTCGGTGATCCGCTCGTAGCCGAGCCAGTGCTCGTCCTCCTCGAAGCCGCGGTCGACATACACCTTGCGCTCGATGCCCATGACGGCCGCCGAGCGGTGGTCGTACATCGGGCTCGCGGAGACGTGGACGAGCTCGTCGGGCGTCGCGCCGAGCTTGTCGAGCAGGTACTCGAACGCGCCGAGCCGCGGCTTGTAGACCCCCATCTCCTGGGCGCTGATCACGACCTCGAACGGGGCCTGGAGGTTCTCGGCGAGGCGCTCGGCGTGCGCGGTGTCGCTGTTGGTGATGATCACCAGCGGGACTGCCTCGGCCAGGCGGTTCAGTGCCTCGGTGACGCCGGGGTACGGGCCCCAGGTGGGGACGATGTCGTAGACCGCGCGCGCGTCGTCCTCGCGGTACTCGAACCCGACCCATCGTGAGGCGCGTTCCATCGAGTTGGCGACGATCTGGTGGAACGGCTTGTAGTCGCCCATGCACTCGTCGATGCGGTACGCCTT
>NZ_JBFUEM010000017.1:0-8460 GCF_056403955.1 Pedococcus sp. P2_E2 | reverse complement strand
GCTTGTAGTCGCCCATGCACTCGTCGATGCGGTACGCCTTGCAGATCCGCAGATACTCGTCGGCGATCTCGGCCGGGAGCCGGTCACCGAGGACCTGCCGCATCGCGTCGTTGATGGCGAACTTGATCAGCGTTCCGTTCATGTCGAACGTCACGAACCTGGGCTTGGTCTCGAATCCCACGATTCCTCCTGGAGCTGAGTTTCAGAACGGCCCGCTGCCACTCTGGTCGATTGTCGACCATATGTGTATCGTGATCGACTGTCAACAATCATCAGTATACGGTGGTCTTTCGCCTTCCGTGGTTGTCCCGCCCCAGTCGCGTGACCCAGTCTCTGGCGTTGACCCCCTCTTGAGGAGTGCCCATGAAGCTCACGTCCTACTGGCTCGACACCGCCCCGAAGGGCTCCGTCGAGCGGTCCAAGACCGCCGTGGAAGGACGCACCGACGTGGCCGTCATCGGCGGCGGCCTGACCGGCGTCGTGGCCGCCCTCCACCTCGCCAGAAGGGGGGCGAAGGTGCACCTGTTCGAGCAGCACACCGTCGGGTTCGGCGCCTCCGGACGCAACGGCGGCATGGCCACCACGGGCATGTCGATCGGCATCCGGGACGCAGTGGCAAAGCTGGGCTTCGACCGCGCGGCGTCCCTGTACCGCTCGTACGGCCAAGCGGTCGACCTGGTCGAGGAGCTCGTGACGGACGAAGGCATCGACTGCGACTTCGCGCGCCCCGGCAAGCTGATCCTTGCGTCCAAGCCGGCGCACCTCCAGGGGTTCGAGAAGACCGCCGAGCTGCTGAACACCCGGCTGGGCGTGGAGACGCAGGTGGTCCCCAAGAGCGAACTGCATCGCGAGATTGGATCGGACGTCTTCCACGGTGGGATGACCGATTCGAAGAGCGCCAGTCTCCACGTGGGCAAGTACATCCGCGGGCTCGGCGAAGCAGCAGAGCGTGCCGGCGTGACGATCCACGAGGAGGCACCTGTGCTGAAGCTGCGCAAGCTCGGCCCGGGCCATGAGCTCGAGACCCCGCGCGGACGCATGCAGGCAGACCAGGTGCTCCTGGCCACGGGCGCGTACACCCGTCGGCCGTTTCGCTGGCACCAGGTCCGGATCGCACCGGTCGGCAGCTTCATCATCGCCACCGAGCCACTGGCCGCGAGCGTGTGCGACGACCTGCTGCCCACCCGGCGGGTGGCCTCGGACTCCAAGAACCTGCTGAACTACTTCCGCATCACTCCCGACAACCGCCTGCTCTTCGGCGGCCGAGCACGGTTCGCGATGTCCAACCCACAGTCCGACGAGAAGAGCGGCAAGCTGCTCCGCGACGCCATGGTGCACACCTTCCCCCAGCTGTCCGACGCCAGGGTCGACTACTGCTGGGGAGGGGTCGTGGACATGACGCTCGACCGGATGGTCAAGGCCGGCCAGCACGACGGCATCTACTACTCCATGGGGTATGCCGGGCACGGAGTCCAGATGGCCACGTACATGGGGCGTGCGATGGCCGAGTACATGTCCGGCGTCCCCGAGGCGAACATCTGGAGCGACTTCGAGTTCCGTCGCATCCCGGGACACTTCGGCCCTCCGTGGTTCCTGCCCATTGCCGGCACCTACTACAAGCTCAAGGACCGAGTGAGCTGATCGCGAGCTTCCGTGAGCTGGTCGCGAGCTTCCGGATGCCGGCTGCGGTGACGGCTGCGGTGACGGCTGCGGTGACGGCTGCCTCAGGCTGCCGTACTGGCGAGCACGTTCGGCTCGGACGGCTGTACGTCGCCGCTGGAGATGATCGAGCTGAACCGGCGCAGCCGCAGGCTGTTCGACACCACGAAGACGGACGAGAAGGCCATCGCCGCACCGGCGAGCATCGGGTTCAGCAACCCCGCTGCGGCCATCGGGAGGGCGGCGACGTTGTACGCGAAGGCCCAGAAGAGGTTGCCCTTGATCGTCGCAAGAGTGCGCCGGGAGAGCCGGATGGCGTCTGCCGCCACGCGGAGGTCTCCACGGACAAGGGTGAGGTCGCTGGCTTCGATGGCGACATCCGTGCCCGTGCCCATGGAGAGGCCGAGGTCGGCCTGCGCGAGGGCCGCGGCATCGTTCACGCCGTCGCCCACCATGGCCACGACGCGCCCCTCGGCCTGCAGTCGCTTGACCACGTCGACCTTGTCCGCAGGAAGGACGTCTGCGATCACTGTCTCCGGCGACACCTCGATACCCACCTGGCGGGCCACCGCCTGGGCGGCGGCCTGGTTGTCCCCAGTGAGCAGGACCGGCTGTAGGCCCAGGGCCCTGAGCTGCGCGATGGCTTCCGCGGACGACGGCTTGATCGCGTCGGCCACCACGAGCACCCCTCGGGCTCTGCCGTCCCAGCCCACGGCGATGGGGGTCGCTCCGTCGGCCTGCGCGGCTGCAAAGGCCCGCTCCAGCTCCACCGGAAGGTGCTGCGACCACTCACTCAGGAGCTGGGGCCGTCCCACGAGGACGGCGTGGCTGCCTTCGGCGGTCGTGACCAGACCCTGCACCCCGAGGCCCTCGATGTTGGCGAAGTCGTCCACGGCAGGCAGTGCACCGAACCGGTCGCGGGCAGCGTTGGCCACCGCCCGGGCGATCGGGTGCTCCGAGGCGTCCTCAAGGGCACCCGCCAGCCGGAGCACCTCGCCGGCCTCCTGCCCATCGGTGGTGGCGACGGAGACCAGGGTCATCTGGCCGGTCGTCACAGTGCCGGTCTTGTCGAGGACGATGGTGTCGATGCTCCGGGTCGACTCCAGCACCTCAGGTCCTTTGATGAGGATGCCGAGCTGCGCGCCCCGACCGGTTCCGACCATGAGAGCCGTGGGGGTTGCCAGGCCGAGCGCGCACGGGCACGCGATGATCAGGACGGCGACCGCCGCGGTGAACGCGGTCGCGAGCCCGCTGCCGGTCCCGATCCAGAACCCGAGAGTCGCCGCTGCGATGCCGATGACGATCGGCACGAAGATGCCGGAGACCCGGTCGGCGAGGCGCTGCACCTGCGCCTTGCCGTTCTGCGCGTCCTCGACCAGGCGTGCCATCTGCGCAAGCTGGGTGTCGGCACCGATCCTGGTGGCGCGGACCAGGAGCCGGCCACCGGCGTTGACCGTGGCACCCACGACCACGTCGCCCGGACCGACCTCCACCGGCATCGACTCGCCGGTCAACATCGACGCGTCGACCGCGGAGCTGCCCTCCTCGATCACGCCGTCGGTGGCGATCTTCTCCCCCGGCCTCACCACGAACCGGTCGCCGACCGAGAGCTGGTCAGTGGGAATCCGCACCTCGACCTGTCCGGTCGCGCCGTCGCGCAGCACCGCGACCTCTTTCGCGCCGAGCTCGAGCAGCGCCCGCAGGGCGGCCCCGGCCCGCCGCTTCGAGCGGGCCTCGAAGTAGCGACCCGCCAGGATGAAGGTGGTCACCCCCGCTCCGGCCTCCAGGTAGATGTTGGCCGAACCGTCGGACCGGGCGACGGTGAGCTCGAACGCATGCTTCATGCCCGGGGTGCCCGCCGTTCCCCAGAACAAGGCGTAGACCGACCAGCCGAGCGCCGCCGAGGTGCCCAGCGAGATGAGGGTGTCCATCGTCGATGTGGCGTGCCGCAGGTTGACCCAAGCCGCCCGATGGAAGGGCCAGGCACCCCAGGTCACCACGGGCGCCGCGAGCGTGAGCGAGAGCCACTGCCAGTTGGTGAACTGCCAGGCCGGCACCATGGCCAGAAGCACGACCGGAACAGTCAGCACCGCCGAGAGCACCAGCCGCTGCCGAAGGGAGCGAGTCGGGTCCTCGACGGCCTTCTCGCCCTCCAGCGCGTCATCCTGCGGTGGGCGGGGCAAGGTCGCCCCGTAACCGGCCTGCTCGACCGTCCGGACCAGCTCGGCGGGGTCAAGGCCATCGGGGAAGGTCACCTTGGCCTTCTCCGTCGCATAGTTCACCGTCGCCACGACGCCGTCCATCTTGTTCAGCTTGCGCTCGATGCGGTTCGCGCACGAGGCACAGGTCATCCCACTGATCTCCAGCTGGAGATGGCTGGTCGAGGCGGCCGGGCCCTGAGCGTTGGTGAGCGAGCTCATCTGTCTTCCTTCGTGTACGGGTCGGTGCGCGTCTTCCACGCTCAGTGTGCGTCGCCTGCGTGGCCGTCTTCGGAGTTCCCCGAGGTCTCCGGGGAGGTGCCGCCGGACCCGGTCAGCGTGAATGCCGCGGTCCGGACCACGCCCTCGTGCTTGAAGTCGAGGTAGAGGTGATAGCGGTCGGAGCTCGGCACCTCGGCGTAGAAGACCACGCCGGGGCCGGGCCTGGTCACGCCGTCGCCGGGGGTTCCCTCGGGGTGCACGTGCAGGTAAGCCAGGTCTCCGGCTCGCAGTGCCACCAAGTGGCCGTAGGCGCCCAGGTATGGCTCGAGGTCGGTGACGGGCTTGCCGTCGCGGGTCACCGTGAGCGTGAGCTTGGCCGATTTGCCCGCGGCCAGGTGGCCGTCGAGGGTCACCGTGTAGCCGTCGACCGTCGAGGTCTGGGAGTCGGCCGGCGCGGTGGCGGGCTGGTAGGCCCCTGGTACGGCAAGATCGCTCCCCAAGGTGATCGCCGGTCCGCCGGTGGCCTTGAAGTCGGCGAACAGCCGCCACTGACCGGCGCTCAGGTCCAGCGTCGTGGTCCAGGTGCCGTCCGCGGCCATCCGGGGGTGCACGTGCTGGAAGCCATGGAAGTCCCGGCGAACGGCGATCAGGTGCAGCCTCTTGTCATGCTCCTCGTCGAAGCGAGTCACTGGGCGACCATCGCGACCGCGGATCGTGAACGCCAGCGGCACGTCAGCGCCGGCCGCGACGGTCGTCTGGGAGAGCTCGAAGGCGTACCCGTCCTGAGAGACCATGAGTCCCTTGGGGAACGCCGCGGCGGCGCCCTGGCCTCCCTGGCCCATGTCCATCCCGGCATGGTCGGCCGCAGCCGCCGGCGCCACTGGCCCGACAACGCGTCCCACGCCGACCGCACCACCAAAGACGGCGAACAGCGCGACGAGGAAACCGACCAGCTTCGTCGTGGCGCTCATGCCAGCTGGTACCCGGCGTCCTCCACCGCGGCCCTGATGCTGGCGTCGTCGAGTGGGTCTGCACTGGTGACGGTGAGGCTCCCCGTCTCGAGGACCACCTCGACGCCTTCGACGCCTGAGATCTCGTTGACCTCCTCCGAGACGGAAGCCACGCAGTGCGCGCAGGTCATCCCGGTCACCGTATAGGTCTGGGTGGTGCTCATCATGGGTTCCTCTCGCTCATGAACAGCTGAAGGGCCGGGGCCCTCCTGTCACGCTCCCGCTGGACAGCGCTCGGTAGCGTAACCTCTGTTCATACAATACCCCCCTAGAGTATCCTGTCAATCATCGGGCCTGCTGCGCGGTACCGGTACGGGGTACACTCCCCGCGCTCGGACCAATCCCGGGCACGACGGACTGGAGACGAGGAATGACCGAGACGGCAGAGCACGAGCACGGCTACATCCACCGCAAGGACGACTACGTCAAGCGCCTGCGCCGAATCGAGGGCCAGGCCCGCGGTCTCCAGCGAATGGTGGAGGAGGAGAAGTACTGCATCGACATCCTCACCCAGATCTCCGCCATCACCAAGGCCTTGCAGTCTGTTGGCCTGGGACTTCTCGAGGAGCACCTGAGCCACTGCGTCGCCGACGCGGCCGCCCAGGGTGGGCGCGAGGCAGACATGAAGCTGAAGGAAGCATCGGACGCGATCGCCCGGATGGTGCGCTCGTAGCCAAACCCTTCCCCGCACTGCGCGTTCGTCTATCGAGATACCGGTGGGGGGTACTTGTCACCCATACCCCCCATGGGTACAGTTCCCGGTGAAGTTCCCCCGCGCCGGGACCGGCGCCCACCCGAGGAGATCGAGCTGATGACCACGACCACCACCACTACCTACAGCGTCCGCGGCATGACCTGCGGCCATTGCGCGGCATCGGTGACAGCCGAAGTCGGCACCATTCCCGGAGTCACCGAAGTGGCTGTCGATGTTCCCGCGGGCCTCGTCACCATCAGCACCGAGGCCGAGGTCAGCACCGGCGCCGTCAAGGCTGCTGTCGCGGAGGCGGGCTACGAGGTCGTCGACGCAGTCAACGACGATGCCGGCTCGTGCTGCGGCGGAGCCACCTGCTCGCCGGCCTCGACCGACAGCGCCCCGTGAGCGGGGGCCACGGTCATGGCCACAGTCATGCCCACGGCCACGGCCACGGAGCTGGTGGCCATGCAGGCGCAGCCCACCGATGGCGCCTCCGCGTGTCATTCGTCCTCATTGCTGCGTTCTTCGTGGTCGAGCTCGTCACCGCCCTGGCGTCTGGGTCCTTGGCCCTGCTGAGTGACGCCGGGCACATGGCCGCGGACGTGGTTGCCCTGGGGGCCGCGCTGGTGGCCACCCGCATCGCCACCCGCAAGGACACCTCTGGCCGACGGACCTTCGGCTCCTACCGGGCCGAGGTGTTCGCCTCGGGCCTAGCTGTTCTCCTGATGTTGGGCGTCTCGGTCTACATCGCCGTCGAGGCGCTGGCCCGGGTGGGATCACCCGGCCACGTCGCCTCGACCCCGATGCTTCTTGTCGGTGGCCTGGGTCTGGCGATCAATGTCGTGGCGCTGCTACTGCTGCGCGGCGGCGCCGCCGACAGCCTCAATGTCAAGGGCGCGTACCTCGAGGTCGTCGCCGACTCCCTGGGCTCGGTCGGCGTCATCGTCGCCGGACTGATGGTCTCCGTCACTGGGCAGACGTGGTGGGACACGGGCATCGCGCTGGCAATCGCCCTGTTCGTCTCGGTGCGGGCCGTCGCACTCGGGCGCGAAGTCCTGGTCGTTCTCGGCCAGCACGCCCCCGCAGCGATGGAACCCACCGAGGTCGTGGCAGCCCTGGGCAGCGTGAACGGCGTCGACGACGTCCACGACCTCCACCTGTGGACTCTCACCTCGGGGATGCACGTCGCGACCGCGCACCTGATGACCCACGAGGCCGTCGACCCCCATGCCGTGCTCGACGAGGCCCGCGACATCATGCGGCTGCGGTTCGGCGTCGAGCACGCCACCCTGCAGGTCGAGCCCCGTACGCACACCGGGTGCCAGGAGCTCGCCTGGTGACCCGCGTGCCGTCTGACCCTGAGCTCCCTGTGACCCACAGGGAGCTCAGGTCAGCTGGCACACGTGGCTTGCGACCTTCGGCTTCGGACTAGACGGCGACCCGCGACTGGGCAGCGGCCGCTGCCGCGATACAACGCTGCCGGAGCTCGGAGTCCGAGCCGCGACCGTCCACGACCTGCAGGATTCCCCTGCGCAGGTACGCCGACATCACCGGCTGGATCCGCGCCTCGTAGGCGCGCAAGCGGCTTTCGATGACCTCAACCCCATCGCCACTCCCGCGCCGTAGGAGTCGGCTGACGAGCAACGTCTCGGGCACTCCCAGGAAGATCACCGCATCGAGCGTGTGGCCACAGTTGCCACAGAGCTCGTCCAGGGCACCCACCTGCGCGAGGTTCAGGGGGTAGCCATGGAGGACCCACCCATGTCTGGCGTCCTGTTGCACGAGCCGGCTTCGAGTCATCTCGCTGGCCACGCGGTCGGGCACCTCCACCCCGGCATCGACGTAGGCCTTCGCCAGGAGTCCCAGCTGCGTCCGTGCTGACAGGTGCCCGGTGAACACCTCGCCAGCGCAGATAGCGGGAAGGCCGAGGTGCTGTGCCAGGTATGCCGCGTGCCGGCTCGTGCCAGCCCCAGGGGGGCCCATGATGAGCAGTCTCATGCTCGTGCCCGGCGGCCCGGTCCGCACCGACCAGCCCCTTCGTCGAGGGGCTCGATGGGGTACACCATCTGATCCTCTAGAAAGCTGGCGTCGAGGGCCCGGAAAGGCTCGGTAGCTCGGCCCAGAAGTGGCAGCTGGTGAGGTGGTCCTCGCCCGCCTGGGCGGTCGGCGGTTCGGTGGTACGGCAGATGTCTTGGGCCAAGGGGCAGCGGGGATGGAAACGGCACCCTGACGGGGGGTCGATCGGACTGGGTGGTTCGCCCTTGAGCTGGGTGATGATCGCGTCAGATCCGTGTTCCTCGGCCAGTGAGGCGGCCAGCAGCACTCGGGTGTACGGGTGGCGCGGGTTGGTGAACAGCTCCTCCCTGGGGGCGATCTCCACGATCTGGCCCAGATACATCACGGCGACCCGGTCGCACAGGTAACGCACCACCCGCAGGTCGTGGGAAATCAGCACCAGGGTGAGGTCGAGCTCGTCCTTCAGCTCCACCAGCAGGTTCAGGATCTGGGCCCGGATCGAGGCATCCAGGGCCGACGTCGGCTCGTCACAAATCAGGAACTTGGGCTTCAGGAGCAACGCTCGAGCGATGACCAGCCGCTGCAGCTGACCACCGGAGCACTCCCGGGGCAACCGGTCGAGGATGTCCGTCTCCAGCCCGACCCGGTTGAGCATGAGCAT
>NZ_JBFUEM010000016.1:0-14481 GCF_056403955.1 Pedococcus sp. P2_E2 | reverse complement strand
GCGTTCGAGTACATGCTCGACCAGCTCGACGCCACCCCGGAGGACTTCGTGCACGTCTCCTCGCACACCCGGTACGACCCGCTGCCCATGCACGACATGGGTTTTCGCAACCTGGTGCTCCTGGACCGCGGCTACGACCCGGTGCCGCCCGGCTACGACCTCACCGTGGTCAAGTCCCTCGACGAGCTCAACACCCTGCTCGGCATCTGAGCGGACCGTACCGGCCCAGATGGGGCAGCCGCCAGACGTTCGTCCACCGACCGATTGAATAGGACAAGGGACCTCACGATGCC
The DNA here is from genome assembly GCF_056403955.1 of Pedococcus sp. P2_E2. Classification (NCBI taxonomy): domain Bacteria; kingdom Bacillati; phylum Actinomycetota; class Actinomycetes; order Micrococcales; family Intrasporangiaceae; genus Pedococcus; species Pedococcus sp. P2_E2. The sequence goes on along the minus strand of NZ_JBFUEM010000016.1, from coordinate 14,188 downwards.
TTCCAGCCTCAGCCGAGCGATCGAGAACTTCCCCAACAGGTTCGACCCTGGTGTGCTGGGCGCGCTGCCTGAGCACCTCCAGGAGACCATCCGCCGGCGGAACGAGGTGCTCGGTCCTGGCTACATGCTCATGTACAGGGAGCCGGTCGAGTTCGTCTCCGGTTACGGTGCCCACTTGCTCGACCACGAGGGGCGTGACTATCTCGACGCCTACAACAACGTTCCGTGCGTGGGACACGCCCATCCCCGGGTCGTCGAGGCGGTCTCCCGCCAGATGGCGGCAGTGAACACCAACACTCGCTATGTCCAGGAAGCACTGGTCGACTATGCGGAGCGGCTTCTCGCGACGTTCCCCGAGGAACTGTCACGACTGAGCCTCGCGTGCAGCGGGTCGGAGGCCAACGACCTCGCGATGCGGGTCGCGCGGTTCCACACCGGTGGCGAGGGAGTCATCGTGACGCGCTGGGCCTATCACGGCATCACTCGTGAGGTCTCGAGCTTCTCGCCGACCCTGGGCAAGGGTTCACCGCTGGGGCCGAACGTCCGAGTCATCGATCCTCCTGACCCTCGACTCGTCGCGCCCGGGTCCACGCTGGCCGAGCACATGCGCAACCAGGTACGTAGGGCGGTCGATGACCTCGAGCTCCACGGCTACCGGCTTGCGGCGTTGGTCACCGATTGTGCTTACAGCAGCGACGGAATCTTCACCGACCCGGTCGGCTACATGAAAGGCGTCGTGGAGGAAGTCCATGCGGCTGGTGGCGTCTACATCGCCGACGAGGTGCAGTCAGGATTCGCCCGGCTCGGAGACTCGATGTGGGGCTTCAGCCGCCATGACGTGGTGCCCGACATCGTCACGATGGGCAAGCCGATGGGCAACGGAGTGCCGATCTCGGGTGTGGTGTTCCGCCCCGAGGTCTGCGAGGAGTTCGGCCGAAACGTGCGCTACTTCAACACGTTCGCGGGAAGCTCGATCCCGGTGGCCGCCGCGGCCGCGGTGCTGGACGTCTTCGAGGAGGAGGACGTGCAGCAGCGCGTTCTCGAGAACGGCAAGGTTCTGCGGGACGGGATCGAGGAGATCACGCACGCGTCGCCGCACGTCGCCGAAGTGCGCGGCCGCGGTCTGTACGTTGGTGTGGAGATCGTGAAGGACCACGGGTCGCTGGAGCCGGACCGAGCACGAGCCGAGGACGTCATCAACGACATGCGCGACCGTCGGGTCCTCATCAGCGGCAGCGCCAAGGGGGCGAACGTACTGAAGATCCGTCCTCCCCTGGCCTTCAGCTCCGCCGACGTGGACCGGTTCCTGGAGACCTTCGCCGAGGTGGCGAAAATCCGCCTTTAGCAGGCTGGCAGAAAGGGAATGGCCGTGAACACCTCGTCGACCTCGAGCGCCGCTGAACGGTTGTTCGCCGAAAGCGGCTTGGGGTCCTCTCATGTGCCCATCGACGCCGAGCTGCTGAGCATCCTCCTCGACACGGACTACCACCTCTCCGGTCGACTCCAGCCGCTGGCGACGGAGAAGGACGACACCTTCAGACTCAGGACCGGGTCGACCGACTACCTCGTGAAGGTTTCACCGCCCGACGAGGCACAGGCGGTTGTCGGGTTGCAGACCGCGGCGATGCGGTTTCTCGCAGACGCCGCTGCGGAGCTGCCCGTGCAACGGGTGATGCTGACCATGGACGGACGCGACCACGTCGTGATCGAGAACAACGGCAGGCCTCGAGTCCTGCGGGTGTTCACCTTCGTAGAAGGTGCGGTGTGGGCTCAGGCGGTCCCAGACGGCGAGCAGCTCGCGAAGGTGGGCGAGATGCTCGGGCGAGTCGACGTGGCGCTCGAGCCGTTCGCGCATCCGGCGGAGCGCCGGGGGCTGGTGTGGGACCTACGGCACTTCCATGAGCTGACTGAGCTGGTCGAGCACACGCCGAATGCCGAGCACCGGCAGCTGGCCGAAGAGGTCTTCCGGCTCTTCGACAACGCCGTCGTCCCGAAGCTGGGTGAACTTGAGACGCAGGTGATCCACGGTGACTACAGCCCTTACAACGTGGTGGTGGATGAACAGAGCGACGACTATGTCGCCGGCGTCATCGACTTTGGCGACACCGTGCGCAGTGCCGTGATCTTCGACCCCGCAGTGGCCCTGGCGAACCTGGTCGGCCGGGCGCCGGATCAGCCCTGGCGGGATGCCAGCGCTTTCGTCGCCGGCTACGAAAGGGCGCGGCCGATCAAGGATCGGGAGCTACCGCTGCTGCCCGTTGCCGCGTTGGCACGCCTCACCCTGCGCGCGCTGATCACGAACTGGCGCGCCCAGCGCGTACCAGAACGGCGCGACTACCTTCTGGCCCATGCCAAGGATGACTGGATCAACGTGGAGCGGTCCCTGGCCATACCCCTTGCGGACGTCGTCGCTGACCTCCGGGTCGGCCGTCATGACCAGGTCTGAGCGGCACCGGCCCTCGATCCGGTCGGTCCATCGGCCCGGTATGGTCGTGCGGTGAACGGGAACCCCACCTCACGCGACCACAACAAGGCGTCGGTCCTCGAGGTGGTTCTCGCTCGGGCGCCCTTGACCCGGAACGAGGTCATAGAGCTGACGGGGTTGAGCAAGGCCACGGTGTCCCGAGCGGTGGAGGAGCTGCGGGCGGATGGCCTCGTCGTCAACGGCGGCGTCGATGAAGTGACCGGACGGGGCCGCCGGTCCACCTATCTGGACGTTCCCACCACGACCGGGCACGTTGCCGGAGTCAGCTTCGGCGTGCAGACGACCTGTGCCCTGGTAGCCGACCTGCGGGCCCGCGAGGTCCGACACGTCATCGTGCCCACCGTGGAGCATCACGACGTCAGGAACGCCGCCGCGTGGCTGGTCGACCTCATCGCGGAAGTCAGCGAAACCGCAGGCGGACCCTTGCGCCAGGTCGTCGTGGCGGTGCCCGGGCAGGTACGGACCGGCACCGAGGTTTCGGGTCCAGCGGAGTCGATGGAGTTCCTCGCGGGCCCTGGCCTCCAGCGGTCGCTGGCAGACCTCGTCAACGCCCCGGTGCTCCTCGACAGTGACGCCAACGCATCCCTGCTCGGACTGCTCACCGATGACGCCACTGTCAGCAACGCCGCGCTGTTCAGTCTGAGCAGCATCCTCAACTTCGCCAGCTGCACAGACCAAGAACTGGTCCGGGGGCGTACGAAGGCCTTCGGCGACATCGGCGTGCTCGTCTCCGGGGTCGACAACGAGCCCCTGGACGCGCTGATGAGCACCGGGGGACTTCTTCGGTTTGCTCGACGGCGCGGACTGCACCTCCAGCGCATCGAAGATCTGTGGCTCGAGCCGCAGGACGAGGTGCTGCGTGCCGAGGTGCTGGACGCGTTGACGACTGCAGTCACCGCCGCGGTCAGCGCGGTCGCCGTCACGCTGGACCCGGAGTCGGTCTACTTCGTGGGTCGACTGCGGCCCCTGGTCGACGAAGTCCTCCCCCAGGTGCGGAGCCGGCTGGCCAAGAACCTCGCGGCGGTCCCAGAGGTCACCGTCGCCGCCCAGGTGATCGGTCTGTCGGTGGCTCGAGGAGCCATGTACGCGTGTCTCAGGTTGGCGCGCGACCGCCTACGGGACGCGGTGCTTGAGGCGCGCCGCCAAGGCCAGTCCCCGGAGCCGTCCGCGCCAGCTTTCTGACCAGGTCGTGGCGGCGGCCGAGGACCGGGAGAAGGCTCCGGCCGTCACACCGCGGTCGTAGAGGTGCCCAGCATCCTAGCTCTGGCGACCCACGGGTTTGGTGTTGATCGCCAGGTACTTCGTCTCGAGGTACTCCTCGATGCCCTCCGGGCCGCCCTCGCGACCCATGCCCGAATGCTTGATGCCACCGAAGGGTGCGGCCACGTTCGAGACGACTCCCTGGTTGATGCCGACCATGCCGGTCTCAAGCCGGTCGGCTACGCCAAGGGCGCGGTCGATGTTCTCGGTGAACACGTAGGCCGCCAGCCCGAACGGCGTGTCGTTGGCAAGGGCAACCGCCTCGTCCTCGGTCTTGAACCTGACGATCGGCGCGACGGGCCCGAACACCTCCTGCGAGAGGATCCGCGCCGTGGGCGCCACGTTGTCGAGGACCGTGGCAGGGAAGAAGTAGCCGGGATCGCTCGGCGCCTCTCCCCCGACGAGCACGGTCGCGCCCGAGGCGACCGCGTCGGCGACGAGTTCGGTGCACTTGGCCACGGCGCGGTCGTCGATGAGGGGGCCGAGGCCGACGCCGGGCTGGCTGCCGGGGCCCATCCGCACAGCCGACACCGCCTTGGTGAAGGCCGCCACGAAGGCGTCGGCAATCCTCTCCTGGACAAGGATGCGGTTGGCTGCGACGCAGGACTGGCCCCCGTTGCGCAGCTTGGCGATGACGGCGCCCTCGACAGCACGCTGGAGGTCTGCGTCGTCGAGGACGATCAACGGCGCGTTCCCGCCCAGCTCCATCGAGGTGCGCACGAGCTGCGGCGCGCTCTGCTCGACGAGGATCTGCCCGACAGCTGTCGAGCCGGTGAATGACACCTTGCGCAGCCTGGCGTCGGCCATGAGCGTGCCACAGACTGCCGCGGGGTCGGTGGTCGTGATGACGTTCACCACGCCAGCCGGCACGCCGGCCTCACGCATGAGCCGGGCGGCGAACAGGCTGGCGAGCGGCGTGAGCTCGGCAGGCTTGAGCACCACGGTGCATCCGGCGGCCAGCGCCGGGGCGATCTTGCGGGCCGCCATCGCCAACGGAAAGTTCCACGGTGTGATCAGCAGGCAGGGTCCGACCGGTTTCGGCCCGGTGACGATCCGCGACCGGCCGTCAGGGCTGGTGGTGTGGCGGCCGTTGAGCCGCACCGCCTCCTCGGCATACCAACGGATGTAGTCGGCGGCATACTCGACCTCGCCGCGCGACTCAGCCAAGGGCCTGCCCATCTCGAGGGTGATCACCTTGGCGAGGTCGTCGGCCCGCTCCATGATCGCCTCGTACCAGCGACGCAGGATGTCCCCGCGCTCGCGCGGGGACAGCGCGGCCCACCCCGGGGCGGCGTCCACGGCCGCGTCCAGGGCGGCCACCCCATCGGCCGCCGACGCATCGGCCACCCTGAGCAGCTCCTCGCGGGTCGCGGGATCCTCGACGACGAAGCTGGCGCCACCCTCGGCGGACCGCCAGTCGCCGATCAGCAGGTCGGTGGGGACCTGCGCGAGAACGGCAGCCCGCTGGTCCGGGGTGATGGTGGGGGCGTCCAGAACGGTCATCGAAGGTGTTCCTGTCTTGGGTGTTCCGCAGAAGGAGAGGGGTGCTTGCGCTGCTGTCACTGTGGGCCGTCGTAGGACGCGAGTGCGCCGTCGATCGCGTCGACGATCTGGGCCACGTCGTCGTCGGTACAGACGAAGGGCGGGCAGATCTGGAGGGTGTTGTCGTGGATCGTCCTGATCAGGACGCCCGACTCGACACAGGCGTCGATGATCGCGTCGCCGTCGACGTCGGCGCGCAGCTGGACCCCCGCCAGAAAACCGGCGCCGGCGCGCACGTCGACGACGAGCTCGCTGTCGCGCAGCGGCTTGACCATCCGCTCCAGGACCGCCTCCAGCCTGCCGGCCTGCGCCACGAGTGACTCCTCGGCCAGCACATCGAGGTTCGCCAGCGCCACGGCACAGGCGGTGGCGTGCCCGGAGTAGGTGAGTCCGTGCCGGAAGATCGGCGCGTCCGGCCCGGTGAAGAACCGGTCCGCCACTCGAGGTGCGACCAGGACACCGCCCAGCGGTGCATAGCCAGAGGTGATGCCCTTGGCCATCGTCACCAGGTCCGGCTCGATGCCCCAGCGCTGTGCGGCGAACATGTGCCCCGTCCTGCCGAAGCCCGTGATGACCTCGTCGGCGATGAGCAGCAGGTCGTGCTCACGACACAGTGCCTCCAGACCTTCGAGATACCCGTCCGCGGGCCCGATCACTCCCCCGGTCCCGATGACCGGCTCGGCGATGATCGCGGCGATGTTGTCGGGACCCAGCTGCTGGATCGTGCGGCTCACGTCGTCGAGGTCGTTCGTCGCTATCCGGGCGGTTTCGGGCACCAGCGAGTCGGTTCCGTAGCCCTCGCGGTTGTAGGTGAGACCGGCCACGCTGGTCCCGAACGCATGCAGGCCGTGGTAGGCGTTGTGGCGGCTGAGGATCAGCTTCTTGCCGGGTCGTCCTTCCAGCTGCCAGTGGCGCCGAGCCAGCTTGCAGGCGAGGTCCACGGAGTCCGAACCGCCGCTGGTCAGCATCACCTTGGCGCCGGTCATCGGCGCCTCGGCCGCGAGCCGGTCCGCCAGCACCAGGGCCGGTTCGTTCGCCGTCCGTCCAAACGTGTGGTACGTCTCCAGCTTCACCATCTGGTCGTATGCCGCGCGGGCCAGCCGCTCCCGACCGTGACCGATGTTGGCGTGCCACAGACTCGAGGTCGCGTCGATCAGCCGGTCACCGTTCGAGGTCTCGACCCACACTCCCTGACCTCGGGTGACGACCATCCGCCGCATGCCCGCCGTGGGCATGTGGGCCTGGGGGTTCCAGTAGGCGGCGCCGCGAGACGTGGGTGAGGCCATGGCAAAACTGTAGAACAGTTGAACTGTGCTGCACAAGACCCTGGGCTTCCTTTATGCTGGCTTCATGTCAGCGCTCGAGGGTCTCGTGATCCAGCGACAGACCACTGCCCAGCAAGTGGCTGACGGTCTCGCCTCGCGGATCCTCAGCGGCGCGTTCGGCGCCGGCGACCGGCTGCGGGAGAGCGCTGTGGCGACAGAGCTCGGCGTCGCTCGCAACACGGTGCGCGAAGCCGTCCGGATACTGGAGCTGAGCGGACTCGTACGCCACGAGGTCAACCGCGGCGCCGTGGTCATCTCGCCCACTCCCGAGAAGGTCGAGGCGTTGTATGCCGCGCGCGAGCGACTCGAGACGGCGGCGGCGGCGCGGCCTGTCAGCCCCGAACACCTGGCCAGGCTGCGGAGCGCCTACGAGCGGCTCGAGCAGGCTGCCTCGACCCACGAGGCCGGGTCGATCGTCGACGTGGACCTCGACTTCCACTCCGCCATCGTCGCCATGCTGGATAGCAGTAGGCTCGACGCGTTCTACGCGGAGCTCATGGTCGAGCTGCGCTTCTACCTGGTGGTGCTGTCCGTCGAGGACCGCGAGTTCGAGCGTCCCGAAGACCTGCTGGTTGAGCACAAGGACATCCTCACCGCCATCGAGTCGGGCGACCGCGATGCTGCCGTGGACGCGGTCCGCTCCCACATCGTCCGCAACGGGTCACGGGTGGCGCAGATCGTCGCCGCCCAGGGCGACGGCCCCAGAGTCCCTGGAGCCGTCGCCCCCGGCCGGTGAGGGCCAGCTCGACGTCCTGCCGATGACGGCCGGCGTCCCTCTGGTCAGACCAGCACCTTCTCCAGGAACTTCTGCGTTCGGGGCTCCTGGGGGTTGCCCAAGAGCTCGGCGGGTGGCCCCTGTTCCACGACCAGTCCGCCGTCCATGAACATCACCGTGTCGGCGACCTCCTTGGCGAAGCCCATCTCGTGAGTCGCGACCATCATGGTCATCCCGCGCTTCGCCAGGTCCTTCATGACCGCGAGCACCTCCCCGACCCGCTCGGGGTCCAGCGCACTGGTGGGCTCGTCGAACAGCATCACTTGGGGGTCCATCGCCAGGGCTCGAGCGATCGCCACCCGTTGCTGCTGACCACCGGACATCTGCCACGGATAGTGGTCGCCATGCCCCTCGAGCCCGACGCTGGCGAGCAGGGTCTCCGCTCGTAGCCGCGCCTCGCCCTTCGGCTGACGCTTCACCAGCACCGGCCCGGACATCACGTTCTCCCGGGCGGTCAGGTTCGGGAACAGGTTGAACTGCTGGAACACCATCCCGATCCGCGTCCGTTGAGCAGCGAGCTCCTTGCGGCTCAGCGCATGGTAGGCGTCCTGACCCTCGCGGAAGCCGACATCCTCGCCGTTGACGCGCAGAATCCCGCGGTCGATCTCCTCCAGCCCGTCGACGCACCGCAGCAGCGTCGACTTGCCCGACCCGCTGGGTCCGATCAGACAGACGATCTCGCCGCACGCCACGTCGAGGTCGATCCGGTCCAGCACCACCCGGTCGCCGAAGCTCTTCCGGAGGCTGCGGGCGTACACGGTGCCCACGCCGTCGGCCCCGACGTGGGTCACGTCGTGGGTCGCGTCGTGCGTCACGTCGTTGGTCATGTCGTTTGTCATGCCGCTCATCTCGCCTCACTGCCCAGGGTCGCGTCCAACGGGATCGGCGTCTGTCCGGCGCCCGTGGCGACGCGGGACTTGGAGCGGGAGTACTTCTTCTCGATCAGGGACTGTGGGTAGCTCAGCGCCAGAGTCATGAGCAAGTACCACAAGCAGGCCACGATCAGCAGCGGGATGGTCTGGTAGGTCCGGGCGTAGATCAGCTGGACGCTTTGCAGCAGCTCGGCCACGCCCAGGACGCTGACCAGCGAGGTCTCCTTGAACATCCCGATCACCTGGTTGCCCACCGCCGGGATCACGGTTGGCATCGACTGCGGGATGATGATCCGCCACAGCTTGGTCCGACCGCTCATGCCCAGGGAGTCGGCCGCCTCGAGCTGGCCCTTGTCCACCGAGGCGAACCCGCCGCGGATGATCTCGGCCAGGTAGGCGGCCACGTTGAGTGACAGGCCGACGATGGCGGCCGTGGTGGCGCTCATCAACGCGTTGACATCGACTGCCTGCGAGACGTGGGTGAACGGGATCGCGATCCTGAGGTTCGGGTAGAGCGCGGCGATGTTGAACCAGAAGACGAGCTGGACCAGCACCGGCGTGCCGCGGAAGAACGTAATGTAACCCGACGCGAGCAGCATCACCGGCCGCACCTTCGACACCCGCAGGATGGCGATGACCAGCCCCAGGATGGTGCCGAAGAACATCGTCAGCCCGGTCAGCACCAGGGTCAGGACCAGGCCCTTGAGCACGGTGGGTGCCGTGAAGTACTGGGCCACGACCCCCCACTGGTAGTTCTTGTTGGTGGCCAGCGTGAAGGCCACCGCGACCGCCACCAGCACGCAGACCATCCAGGCGGCATACTCCACGACTCCTCGGCGGTGCAGCCGCCGTTTCTCGGTGGCCGGCACCAGGCCCACCTCCTCCGTCGGCGCGAGATCGATGGTCGACGCCATGGCGTTACTTCAACAGCTCAGAGCTGGCGATGGCCCCGGATCCCAGGCCCCACTTCTCCAGCGTGGCCTTGTACGCCGGCCCAGCCATCAGCGACTCCATGGCGGCGTGCAGAGCCGGGGCCAGGCCTGAGGTCTTGGCCGTTCCCAGCGCGACGATGTTGTTGCCGACCTTCTTCTTGTACTGCTGCGGGAACAGCTCGAACGACTGCGGCTGCTGCTTGGCCGCCCACGCCAGCGGCGCGGTGTCGTAGAAGACTCCATCGACGCGCTTGGACGACAGCTGCGTCAACGCGGCCTGGACGTTCGGCAGGACCACAGCCTGGGCTGCCGGCTTGCCCTGCGCCTGACAGTCGCCCGAGATCTGCGGCAGGTACTTCTCCGCCTGGGTGGCCCCGGTCAACACCGCGATCTTGTGCCCGCACAGGGTCATCTGGTCGGTGATGCTCAGCTCGAGAGGGTTTCCCTTGCTGGTCACGAGCGAGCTTCCGGCCGACCAGTAGGTGACCATGTCCAGCACCTGGAGCCGCTCAGGCGTGGGGCTCATGTTCGTCGCCGTGAAGTCGAAACGACCGGCGGACAGGCCCGGGACCACAGTGTCGAAGGGGACGTTATTGATCTCCAGCTTCAGTCCGAGCTTCTTCGCCAGCATCGTGGCGATCTCGACGTTGTAGCCGATCGGCGTCGTGTTGTCGGTGTCCAGGAACGAGGTCGGCGCGTTGTGCAGGTCCGCGGCCATCGAGATCGTGCCGCGTGCCTTCACCGCCTCCGGCAACAGGTCGACCGCGGCCGGGTCGGCCTTGACCTGCGACACGACATCCGAGGCGGGTCCTCCCGCGGCGCCCTTCGCATCTGCCTTTCCGGTGGCACCGCACGCGGCCAACGAGATCAGAAGCGCCGGGCCAGCCGTCGCGAGCACCAGACGTTGCCTCAAGTTCATGGTCGTTCCCTTTCAGTTGAGATGTGTAGTCGGCGCACCATGCAAGCAGATGTGCCGTCAACTGTCGACAATTGACGGTCCGAGATCACCTGATGGACGTTTCGGAGTGGACGGCAGGCGACAAGCGCACGCTGCCGGGGGTGCGAAACTTCGGGCTTCGTGCCGAACAGGGCTCAGCTCAGAAGGCGGTGTACCCGCCGTCGACAGGCAGGACAGCTCCGGTGATGTAGGACGACTCCGACGAGGCGAGGAAGAGGATCGCGTCGGCGATCTCTTCGGGGGTCGCGAGGCGCTGGAGCGGGATCTGGGCCGCGCGCTCGCTCCGGTAGGCCTCGGGGTCAGGGCGGCGTTGGAACGACGCCTCGATGACCGGGGTGGCGGTCAGGCCCGGAGCGACGACGTTGACCCGGATGTTGCGCGGGGCCCATTCGATCGCCGCGCCCTTGGCGAGCATGATCAGCCCGCCCTTGGCGGCCGAGTACAGGACTTCCTCGGGCTTGCCGACCATGCCGAGCCGTGAACCGACGCAGACGAACGAACCTCCCGACGCCGGCATCAGCGGCGCGAAGTGCTTCAGCACCAGAAAGGCGCTGAGCAGGTTGCTGTGCAGGACGTTCTTGGCGTCCTCGTAGGCCATCTCCGTGAGCGGACTGCTGACCTGCAGGCCGTGGTTGAGGACCACGACGTCGACGGTGCCGAGGGACTCGGCGGCCTGGCGCGCCAGGTCCTCCACGAACGCCTCGTCATTGAGGTCCCCAGGGACGTACAGGTCGTCGGGATGAGCGCTGTCGAGTCGCTCCCTTCGACCGGTGAGGAGCAACCGCGCGCCCTCCCGTCGGAACCGTGCGCCCACCGCCTCGCCGATACCGCTGCTGGCGCCGGTCACCAGCGCCGTGGTCTTCTCAAGTCTCATGTCGCGCACTCCTTGCAGAACAGTTCGGTGGTTGTCGGGTCGGGGATGCGGACCAGGCGCCGAGCGGACTCAGCTGAGGAACCCGCGGGCGTCGACCGGCCATCGCTCCAGCAAAGTCCCCGCGCTGTTAGTGACGATCAGCTCCTCGAAGTTGGTCACCACCGGGCAGACGTGGTTGGGCACCACCGGGACGACGCTCCCGACGCTGGGCCGGGACTCGTCGGCTGGCACCGCCAGGAACCCGTGGTACTCGTTCAGCTTGGCCAGGAGCGCCTTGCTCCCAGCGACTGCCCCGTAGCCGCGCTCGAGGCTGCCTTCGCGGCCCAGGGCCTTGGTGCCCACATCGAGGATGACCTGGTCGGGGACCCAGTCGCTGACCACGGTGGCCGCGACGAACAAGGCGATCTGGTCGGGGCTGCAGGCGCCGAGCCGGGTGTTGTTCATGTCGCAGAAGACGTACTCCCCGGGACGAATCTCGGTGATCAGGCTGCTGGTGGAGAACTCAACCGTGGGTGTGGAGCCGGCGCTGACCACGTCCGCGGTCAGCCCGACGTTGGCGAGGCTGCGCACCGCGGTGGCGAGCGCGGAGTGCTGGTCGTGCGCCGCGCGCTCGCGGGCGTCCGGACTGGAGCTGCCGTGTCCCGGGTACGTGAAGACGCCTACCGGGACCAGGCCGCGGTTGCGGGCGGCGAGCGCAAGGTCGCCCGCACGGTCCGGCGGCGCTCCGGATCGACGGGCGCCGCAGTCCACTTCGACCACGACCTCCAACCGGTCCGGTTCGTCACCCATCGAGTCGGCGAGAGCCTCGATCGCGGCGATGTTGTCCACCCCGACCCGCAGCCAGGTCTTCTGGGCGAGCTCGTGGATCCGCCTCTTCTTTGTTCCCGCGGGCCAGACCGGGTACGCCAGGAAGATGTCGTCGAAGCCGGCCTTGGCGAACACCTCGGCTTCACCGACATTGCCTGCGGTGACCCCGACGGCCCCCGCCGTCACCTGGCGACGGCCGATCTCCACGCACTTGTGGGTCTTGACGTGGGGCCTGACGTCGAGGTCGTGCTCGGCGGCGAAGGCCTGCATCCGGTCGATGTTCCGCTGCATCACGTCGACCACCACGATCGGTGCGGGGGTGTCGATGCGCCCGACCAGCGCATCGAGGACTCGTGGGAGGTGGTTCACGCTCCACGCCTCGCCGTGCAGACCATCTGGATCTCGACCGGGCTGTTCAGCGGGAGGCTGGCGACACCGATGGCCGTACGAGCGTGCCGCCCGTTCTCACCGAGCAGGTCGATGAGCAGCTCACTGGCAGCGTCGGCGACCTTCGACTGGTCACCGAACTCGGGCGTGCTCGCCACGAAGACCAGCATCTGCACGATCCGGACCTGCTCCAGACCGCCCACCGCATCTGCGGCGACGGCGAGCGCGTTGAGGGCGGCGTGACGCGCCAGCCCGCGTCCGGTCGCGAGGTCGACGTCCCGACCCAGGACGCCCTGGCCCAGGAGCCAGCCGTTGCTGTACGGCAGCTGACCGGCGACATACACGATGGAGTCGACGGTTCGGTGGTTCTCGTACTTCGAGCTCTCACGGATGGCTGGTAGATCCAGCCCCAGAGCCCGAAGCCGCTCCGTGGCATAACCGCTCGGAACATCAGTACTGGTCATTCTCTCTCAACTCTCTCCTCATCAGTTCCCGTCGTCGAGGTCGGCAGCTGGATGTCGGTCAGGGGCGAGCGTCGAACGCTCAGAGGTGCTTGCTGGCCCGCCTCTGCAAGGTCCTGCGGATGCGGTCCCAGCGCAGACGCGAAGTGCTGTGCCAGCTCCCGCCGGAACACGTCCGTGTCGCCCTGCAGCGCGACCGCAGCCAGCCGCTCGTGCTCCTCGGCGATGTCATGCAGGTCGCTGTAGGAGCGATGGTCGACCGAGAGGTACAGGCGCAGCTTGGTCTCCCATCCGTTCCAGAGGTCGCGCAGGACGCGGTGCCCCGAGAGGTCGTAGAAGAGCCGGTGGAACTGAAGATGCGCATCGATGCTGGCCGGGATGTCGTTGGTCTCCGTTGCCCGATGAAGGTCCGCGATCGTGCCAGCCAGGCTCGCCCGCTCCGGGCCACGCAATGCTTCGAGAGCCAGCTCCCCGGCATACGGCTCGACGAGCAACCGGATCGAGGCGATCTCGGCGATCTCCTGGGCACTCACCTCCACCACGAACGCCCCGCGGAAGGGGATCTTCACGACCAGGCGCTCCTCCTCGAGCCTGGTCAGTGCCTCGCGGAGTGGCGACCGGCTGATCCCGAGGTCCGTCGCGATGTCTCGCTCGCGCAGCTGCCCACCGGGAGGCACGGTCCCATCGAGAATGGCTGCCCGCAGCACTCGGTACACGCCTTCGGGCGTGGTCGTGCGCTCCAGCCCGTCGAACTTCGCGTCCATCGGTCAGGGACGCGGCAGGCCGAAGAGGACGGGCAGGTCGGAGATGTCGGTGATCCGCTCGTAGCCGAGCCAGTGCTCGTCCTCCTCGAAGCCGCGGTCGACATACACCTTGCGCTCGATGCCCATGACGGCCGCCGAGCGGTGGTCGTACATCGGGCTCGCGGAGACGTGGACGAGCTCGTCGGGCGTCACATCGAGCTTGTCGAACAGGTACTCGAACGCAGCGAGCCGGGGCTTGTAGACGCCCATCTCCTCGGCGCTGATCACGCGTTTGAACGGGGCCTTGAGGTTCTCGGCGAGGCGCTCGGCGTGCGCGGTGTCGCTGTTCGTGATGATCACCAGCGGGACCGCCTCGGCCAGGCGGTTCAGTGCCTCGGTGACGCCGGGGTACGGGCCCCAGGTGGGGACGATGTCGTAGACCGCGCGCGCGTCGTCCTCGCGGTACTCGAACCCGACCCATCGTGAGGCGCGTTCCATCGAGTTGGCGACGATCTGGTGGAACGGCTTGTAGTCGCCCATGCACTCGTCGATGCGGTACGCCTTGCAGATCCGCAGATACTCGTCGGCGATCTCGGCCGGGAGCCGGTCACCGAGGACCTGCCGCATCGCGTCGTTGATGGCGAACTTGATCAGCGTTCCGTTCATGTCGAACGTCACGAACCTGGGCTTGGTCTCGAATCCCACGATTCCTCCTGGAGCTGAGTTTCAGAACGGCCCGCTGCCACTCTGGTCGATTGTCGACCATA
>NZ_JBFUEM010000015.1:0-21271 GCF_056403955.1 Pedococcus sp. P2_E2 | reverse complement strand
GTAGTCGCCCATGCACTCGTCGATGCGGTACGCCTTGCAGATCCGCAGATACTCGTCGGCGATCTCGGCCGGGAGCCGGTCACCGAGGACCTGCCGCATCGCGTCGTTGATGGCGAACTTGATCAGCGTTCCGTTCATGTCGAACGTCACGAACCTGGGCTTGGTCTCGAATCCCACGATTCCTCCTGGAGCTGAGTTTCAGAACGGCCCGCTGCCACTCTGGTCGATTGTCGACCATACGTGTATCGTGGTCGACTGTCAACAATCATCAGTTGCCAAGGCCTCGAACCACCGGAGCTTGGCTCTAGGGAACCGTGGTCCTCGGGCGGGCGACGTCGCACCCGAAGGCTGGCTCGACAACCTAAACCGCGACCCCAACTCCCGGGAACTGCGCATGCTCCACCCCTCCGAAGGCCAGCCCGACCTGGTCGGGCAAGGGTCGTGATCGTCGGCGACCAGGTCGAGGTTCGACCCTCGTGCCGTGGGCCCAGTTCGCTTGACGAACAACGGCCAGCTCGCGTGGGACTGTTACCGCTGGGCCCGCAACTACAAGCCGAGGCCACCTAACGGTCAGGTGGGAGCACGCTTCCCAGGTCTGGGTCGAATGATGGCCTGGCCGCAAACGCGCACGATCCTGTGGTCGGCGCGATGAGTCGTGCCATACGCCTCGTCAATCAGAGGTTGGACCTTCACCCACGGTTACCCAGCTACCTTGCGCGGGCTGTGGGCGACAAGGGCCGCGGGCCATAAGGACTCCGCCCTGCGGCTCTAGCTGGTGGCCAGCCCCCAGGATCGAACCGCCGCCTTGAGATCTTCCGATCTTCAGTCGGACGCTTGAAGTCTGCGCGCATGCGGTTCGGCCGATCCGTGCGAACGCACCGGGCCGCCTGCATCTCAGGAGTCAGGGCGGCACGGCGTTCGCGAGTTTGAACAGGGGGTGTACCGGATGGCGGGTACTCCAAGCAGGCAAGTGACCCGAGGTGTCTGCGAAGGAGGGAGGTGTAACCAAATGTATAACCGGGACGCTGCGGGACGGCTTGAGAGGGGGCGTGACAACCGGGATGGGGCATCGAGACTTCGTGCGGTAGGGGAGAGGGCGCGGGACGTGTGAGACGTGGGCGGGGCTGGCTCATAACCTAGTTGAGTCCAGCACAGTGGTGTACGGCGTGGTGACGGCCCGGGCATAGACGCGGGTGCGGTCACCGCGTGATTCTTCGAGAGATCTTCCACAACCCACTCGAAGAGGAGCACTGCGATGACCGCACGACCCAGTATCGACAGTGAGGATGGGTCCCGGCATCCCCGGGTGGGGTCTGACTCAAGTATCGACAGGCGTCAGTGACTGCCTTCGCATGGGATTCGTCGACCCTTCACCGGGGATGCCGCGCACGCGACCGGACGCGCGGTGTGACCTCATAGGAGCTTGAGCAGAAGCCCCCATCACTGTCTTGTCCGCCTCGCCCGGCCGGGCGCGTGCCGTCCTGTTCGTTGGCACTGAAAGGCGGCACAGACACACCATGACCGATCAGCATGTGATCTCGGAAGTCTTCGGCGGGGTGGACACCCACGCCCTCACCCACCACGCGGCAGTGGTCGACGCGCTCGGCCGTGAGCTGGCTGACCGGGAGTTCCCGACGACCCGGGCCGGATATGAGGCGCTGCGCAAGTGGATGGCCTCGTTCGGGGGGCTGGTGGCGGTCGGCGTGGAGGGCACCGGCTCCTACGGTGCCGGACTCAACCGGGTCCTGGCCGGCGCAGGCATCGTCGTGGTCGAGGTGGACCGACCGGAACGCTCCGCACGGCGAGCTCAGGGCAAGTCCGACCCGCTGGACGCCTATTCCGCGGCACGCGCGGCGGCGTCGGGCCGGGCTGACGGAACGCCGAAGTCCCGCGACGGGATCGTCGAGTCGATCCGATGCCTGCGCGTCGCGCAACGCTCGGCGGTCAAGGCAAGAACCCAGTGCATCAACCAGATCCGCGCCCTACTCGTCAACGGTCCCACCGAGCTTCGCGAGCAAATGAGGGCGCTACCGACCGCCAAGATGATCAAGGCCCTCGCCCGGCTGCGGCCCGGAGCAGACCTGTCCGACCCGTCCGCGGGCTGCAAGCACGCGCTCCGGTCGCTGGCACGACGCCACGGCGTCCTGGATGAGGAGATCAAGGAGCTGCACCGCTCATTGACCCAGCTGACCGAGCAGGCTGCTCCGGAACTGCTGGAACGGTTCGGGGTCGGGATCCAAGTGGCCGCGCAGCTGCTGGTCACCGCCGGAGATAACCCGGACCGGCTGCGATCGGAGGCATCCTTCGCCCACCTCACCGGAGTCGCACCAGTGCCGGCGTCCTCAGGCCAACGCCACCGACACCGGCTCAACCGTGGCGGCGACCGGGCAGCCAACAACGCCCTACACACCGTCGCCCTGACCCGGATGAGATACGACGCGCCGACCCGCGCCTACGTCGAGCGGCGCACCGCAGAAGGACTGTCCAAGAAGGACATCATCCGCTGCCTGAAACGAGCCATCGCCCGCGAGATGCACCGGATCCTCACCACGCCAGCAGTGCCAGCAAACCCGCTCGCCGAGCCGACACTCAGCGCCGCTTGACATCCATAGGAGCATCCCTGCCGAGTTCCTGCACGAGCAGCTGGCCCAGGCCAGCCCGGACCTGATGCGTGAGCTGATGCAGGGGTTCGTCAACACGCTGCTGTCGGTGGAGGCCGACAGCGTGTGTGGCGCCGGCTACGGCGAAGTCTCGAGCGAGCGGGTCAACCGCCGCAACGGGTACCGGCACCGCGACCTGGACACCCGGATCGGCACCCTGGATGTGGCGGTGCCCAAGCTGCGGGAGGGTTCGTACTTCCCGGAGTGGCTGCTGCAGCGGCGCCGCCGGGCCGAGGCGGCGCTGACATCGGTGGTGGCGACCTGGTACCTGCTGGGGGTCTCGACCAGGCGGATGGACCGGCTGGTGCAGTCACTCGGGATCACCGGCCTGTCCAGGTCGCAGGTCTCGGTGATGGCCCGTGACCTGGACGCCCTGGTCAAGGACTTCCGGGAACGGCCGTTGGACGCCGGCCCGTACACGTTCGTGGCCGCGGACGCGTTGACGATGAAGGTCCGCGAGGGCGGGCGGGTGGTCAAGGTCGCGGTCATGGTCGCGACCGGTGTCAACGCCGACGGGTACCGCGAGATCCTCGGCGTCGCGACCTCGACCACCGAGTCCGGGCCCGGGTGGAACACCTTCTTCAAGGACCTGGTGGCCCGCGGCCTGTCCGGGGTCGCGCTGGTCACCTCCGATGCGCACACCGGGCTGGTCGAGGCGGTCGGGGCGAACCTGCCCGGCGCGTCCTGGCAACGGTGCCGCACCCATTACACGGCGAACCTGATGACGGTGTGCCCCAAGAGCGCCTGGGGTGGGGTCAAAGCGTTGCTGCACAGCGTGTTCGACCAGATACGCCGACGCCGTGCACACCCAGTACGACCGGCTGCTGGCCCAGGTCGCCCACCAGCTGCCCGAGGTCCACGCCCACCTCGACGCAGCCCGAGAGGAGGTCCTGGCCTTCACCGCCTTCCCGCGGGCGCTGTGGCGACAGATCTGGTCCAACAACCCCAACGAGCGACTCAACCGCGAGATCCGACGCCGCACCGACGTCGTGGGCATCTTCCCCGACCGGCCCTCGATCATCCGCCTGGTCGGCGCCGTGCTCGCCGAACAACACGACGAATGGGCCGACGGACGCCGCTACCTCGGCCTCGAGGTCCTCGCCAAGAGCCGCCTGACCCTGCTCAACACCCCAACCGACAAGGAGACCAACACCGAGATCGTGGGCGCGATCAGCGCCTGAGCACCATCAACGACGAATCACCGTCGTACACCACCCCGCGGGACTTGACCTCATAACCCGGAGGTCGCAGGTTCAAATCCTGCCCCCGCTACCACGAAGTAGCAGGTCAGAGGCCCTTTCCCTTCGGGGAGAGGGCCCCTGGCATTGGGGCGTGTAGCCACATGTGTAGCCAGCCGACCTTGAGACGGTTCCCGACCAATGGGACGCAACGGGACGGCTGGGACGAGGCAGAAACGCATGAGACGCCCGGATGGACCCTTGCGGACAGCATTTGGGGGGTGTCGCCGGGTCGATGTCCCGACGATCGCCAGGCAGCACCTGCCGCAGAGTCGGGAGCCCCGCCCCTTGCCGGCGCCGTGGCGATGTATCTGCCGCCGGCGCACGTTCCGGGCTCTGACCCGTCACGGGCAGCAGGTCGCAGGCAGGTCGAACCGACGCCTACCGATTTTCGGACGGATGCCTTCGCACAGGTCAGTGGCCCTTTCCGTCTGGCGTGCAACCTTTCGTTGCAACATCTCGGCAGTCCGCCATCTACAATTGGGCTCCCTGCCCTGCTCCGCCACTGAGCAAGGCACCGACTTGGGCTGCTGACTGTAATTCCAGCGCGAAAGCTTCGAAGGTTCGAATCCTTCACCTGCCACCCAGTGCGCGAGAGGGTCCCTGACCGGCGGAAACGTAGTCTGGGGCCTCTTTGTCGCCCAATCTCGTGTCCGGCCGACATCGGACCTGACCCGCGTCCTACGGGTGTCTGCGACAAATACGCGACAAAGTTCTGATCTCCCCGAGTCACTCCGGCGCATGGAGAGCGCCCTCGATGCGCCGAGTGCGAACTTCTCTTGGCCGTACACGCACTTGGCGTACACACGGACAAAGAGCGTTGAGACGTGACGGATGCCGCGTGGTCAGCTTCGGACGCGCCGTCGACGTCATGGTGGGTGCCGTCGGCCGCTGCTGCATCCGCGCTGGAGGCGAACTTAGGTAAGGCTATACTGGATTGTCAACAATCAACAGTAAGCCTATGATCGCTCGCATGAGCAGATTGACGAGCGCAGTTCCCACCGGGCCGGCTGAGGTCGGCCACACCCACGCGGACGTCTCCGGAGGTGCCCTACGAGCATCAGTGTTTGGCGCCATGGACGGGCTGGTCACGAACATCGCGCTGGTCGCTGGCGTGGGTGCCGCCGGCGCCAACCCGCACTACATCGTCCTCACGGGCCTCGCCGGCCTGGTCGCCGGCGCCTTCTCGATGGCCTTGGGAGAGTTCACGTCGGTGAGGACCCAGAACGAGCAGGTCGACCGCGAGTGGGCCAAGGAGCGTGCCGAGATAGCCGCGAACGGCCCTGCCGAGGAACGAGAGCTGGTCGAGATGTTCGCCGAGATGGGGATGTCCCATGCCACGGCAGAGGTCGCAGCGCATGAGGTTCACGCCGACCCAGCGCAGGCCGCGCTGCTTCACGTGACACAGGAGCTGGGTCTTGACCCACAGGACAAGCCCTCCCCCCGGGTGGCGGCCGTGTCTTCGTTCTTCACCTTCTCCTCAGGTGCGTTGGTTCCGCTGCTGCCGTTCCTGCTCGGCTTCAGCTCGCTCACTCTGGGCCTGGTCGTGGGCGGTGTCGGACTGCTCGTCGCCGGTGGTCTGGCTGCCCTGGCGACCGGTGTCCCGTGGTGGTTGAGCGCCACCCGGCAGCTGGCCTTCGGTGCGATCGCGGCTGGCGCCACGTACTTGGTGGGTCTGGCCATGGGAGTCGGGGCTGTGGGGTAGGGCTCGACGGGGCCGGCAACGGCCCTGCGTTGCCTCTGTCGAGAGTTGTGCTGCTGTCGCTTGATCGAAGTACCTGTTGGACCAACCGATTCCGAAGATTGTCCGTATGGAGGAGCCTGAGATGCCGTCTGACCGTGTCACATCACTGGTGTGGGGAAAGAGCACGCTTCGCTGCGGGGGGGTGAAGTGATGACTGCTCGGCTTCGTTGGGTCGTTGGTCCGGCGCTCGTTGCGGTGACCGCTGCCGGCTGCGGCATGGGTGGTGGCAATGGGCAGGCTGCCGGTACTGCCGCTGGTGATGGGCGCCTGGTGTACGACGAGTTCGTCGCACCGGTTGCGGCCTGGGCGCTCGAGAGCGACGATGCTCAGATCTTCTCGCGGGCGGGTTGTCCGGAGACGTTGACTCGTAACAATGCAGACGGGACGTCGATCCCGTGGCTGGCTGAGTCCTGGGCCCGGGTCAGCCCGACGGTGTGGAAGTTCACCCTTCGCAAGGGTGTGAAGTTCCAGGACGGGACAGTGTTGGACGCCCAGGCGGTGGCCGGTGCGCTCAACCACCTCCTGCAGGCCAAGGTGCCGGCCCGGTCCTTCAACCCCAAGTCGGTGTCGGCGGTGCAAGCCGTGGATGCCGGGACGGTGCAGATCACGACCCCGGCCCCTGATGTGCTCCTGCCCCTGCGGACGGCCAGCCCCAACACGGCCATCCTTTCGCCCAAGGCGTACCAGGGTGCTCAGCTCAACATCCAGGGTACGTGCACCGGGCCCTTCAAGGTGGTCAAGGAGGTGCCCGGGCAGTCGCTTCAGGTCGTGCGCAACGACGGCTACTGGGGTGGCAAGCCGGCCTTGGCCGGTGCCGAGGTTCGGTTCGTGGCTGCTGGCCCGACCCGGGTGACGCAGGTGCGCACCGGCGAGGCGGACGTCGCCGCGGTCGTCCCGGCGGTGTCGGTGGCGGCGCTGCAGGGCGACTCGAACGTCAAGCTGGAGAAGATCCAGTCCCCGCGTACCGCGGTGATGTTGCTGAACAACTCGCGGGCACCGTTCAACAAGCCGGCGGTGCGCAAGGCGGTCCAGCGGGCCATCGACACCAGCGCGATCGCCAAGAGCATCTACCACGATGTGGCGACCCCGGCCGCCGGCCCGTTCGCGCCTTCCGACCCCTGGGCGGCCCAAGGCGCCCAGCCGATCGCGGCGAACCTGGACGAAGCCAAGAGCATGTTGGCCCAGGCGGGAGTCAAGCCCGGTTCCCTGACCTTCACCCTGGTCGCCTACACCGACCGTCCCGAGTTCGCGGACCTGGCCGCGGTGATCCAGGACCAGCTGTCCAAGATCGGGGTCAAGGTCAAGATCAAGACCGGAAGCAACGCTTCGGTGCAGCCGGACCTGCTGGCCGGCAACTTCGAGGCGGCGCTGTTCTCCCGCGGTTACCTGATCGATGCCGCCGACCCGCTCAGCTACCTGCGTTCGGACTGGAGCTGCAAGGGCACCTTCAACATCGCCCACTACTGCGACCCGCAGACCGACGCCCTGATCGACAAGGCCGCCGGGACCGAGGATGCCAACGCCCGGCACCAGATCGAAGGCCAGATCGCGGCGAAGGTCCAAGAGGACGCAGGCGGCGTGTTCCTGGTGCACGAGTCGCTGGTGACCGCGGTGCGCTCCAAGGTGCAGGGCTTCAAACCAGATCCGCGCAACTTCTTCGTCCTGACCAAGGACCTCACCGTCCGCTGACCCTCGGCTCCCGGGCCGCAAGGCCAGGGCCCCGGAAGCAACGACAGCCCGCCGCGCCCACGGACCACCGGCCCGTGGGCGCGGCGTAACCAGTGAGGACAGCGCCCATGACCGGTCGCCTGAGACGCGTCGTCGTCGTGGGGGCATCGTTGGCCGGGCACCAGGTTGCCACCCGGCTGCGCGGCCTCGGGTACGACGGCGAGCTCACCGTGTTCGGCGCCGAAACCCACCAACCCTATGACCGCTACCCCCTGTCAAAGACGTTCCTCTCCGGGGACGTCGACGAAGGGGGCCTCACCATCGAGCCCGGCCAGCTCGACATCGACTGGCGCCTGGGGCAGTGGGTCACAGGTCTCGACGTGCCGAGCAGATCCATCACCATCGAAGGTGGCCAGCGACTACCGTTCGACGGCTTGGTGGTGGCGACTGGTTCCCGGCCGCGGGTGCCCACAAGCCTGAGCCCTCACGTTGACGGCGTCTTCGTCCTGCGGACGCTCGAGGACGGCGCGGCGCTCAGGGCGGCTCTCGCGGCGCCTCAACGCCGGGTGGTGGTCATCGGGGGAGGGTTGATCGGTGCCGAGGTCGCCTCGCACGCCGCAGCGACCGGCCACGTCACCACCCTGGTGGACAGCTCGCCTCTGCCGACTGCCCGGACGCTCGGTCCGCGTGTCGCGACCCATCTTCGGAGGCTGCACCTGGAGCACGGCGTCACGCTGCTCACGGACTCCCGGCTCACGGCCCTCGACGTGCGCGCGGGAATGCTGTGCGGCGTTCGCCTGGACACCGGGAGTCGGTTGGCTGCTGACGTGGTGGTTCTCGCGACGGGCACCCAACCGAACACCGAGTGGCTCCAAGGCACCGGACTGGACCTCGCGGACGGYCTRCTCTGTCGAGCCACACTGCACGCCGCTGGCTCCGACGTCGTGGTGGGCGTGGGTGACGTCGCCCGCGCCCCGCAACCTCTTCTGGACGGCGAAGCRGTSCGAGTGGAGCACTGGGCCAGCGCKCGACACCAAGCCTCSGTCGCGGCGACCAACCTGCTACTGGGCCCCGCGAAGGGACATGCCCAGACCGAGCCTCCCGTGTTCGGAACCACCATCCACCGCGCCGCCATCCGCGGGATCGGCTTCCCGTCGAGGGGCGAGTCCAGCGAGGTCGTCTGGGGCTCGGTCGAGGCGGGCGAGGCCGTGGTGGCCATGCGTCGTCGAGGCCGTCTCGTCGGTGCGGTCGCGCTCAATGCCGCTGACCGGCTGAAGCTCGTCGACAGCCAGCTACGCGGCCGTGCTCGAGACTGATCCCGGCGCGCCTCTCGGCGAGAGAGGGGGATCGGACCGGTCCGCCGGGGCGACCGGGGCGACGGGGCGGACCCAGAGTGCTGTGCATCCAAGCATCGCCGGTGCGGATCGCTTGCCGATTGTCGACAGTTGCCTTAGTATCTACGCATACGCGCTGATTCGCAGTAGTGTGGACTCCACCGGAGGTCGAGCAGTGGCCTGCCCGTGGGGACCATTCAGATCCATGGCGAACTGAGGCAACATCGGAAATCACACCACCGCAGCGGAACGCGGGAACAAACCAACACAGGGAACGAATGAGCATGGACACCAGTCAGCAGCACCCGCACCCACATCCCCACTCGGAGAGCGCGGAGCACGGGTCAGAGCACGGCCACGACCACGACCACGACACCCAGCACGGCCACGAGGACCTCGGTCACGGTCACGGTCACGGCCATGGGCATGAGCACCGTGATGGGCTGCTGGGGAAGGTCAAGGAGATCTTCGTCCCGCATTCGCATGACAGCGCGGACAAGGTCGACTCGGCGCTGGAGGCGAGCCGGGACGGCATGCGGTGCCTGAAGGTCAGCTTCGCCGGGTTGATCCTGACCGCCCTGATCCAGACCGTCGTCGTGTTCTACACCAACTCGGTGGCCCTCCTGGGTGACACGCTGCACAACTACGCCGATGCCCTGACCGCGGTACCCCTGGCGATCGCCTTCATCGTCGGTCGCCGGATGGCGACCCGCAGCTACACCTACGGCTTCGGGCGAGCCGAGGACCTGGCGGGGATCGTGGTGGTGGCGCTCATTGCAGCGTCCTCGGTCCTCGCGGGCTACGAGGCGGTCATGCGGTTCCTGGACCCGGCCGAGGTGCGGCACTTCGGGGTGCTCGCCGTCGCCGGGATCGTCGGTTTCCTCGGCAACGAGGTGGTGGCGCAGTACCGGATCCGCACCGGCCGCCGGATCGGCTCAGCGGCCCTGGTCGCCGACGGCCTGCACGCCCGCACCGACGGGTTCACCAGCCTCGCCGTGGTGCTCGGCGCCGCGGGCGCCTGGGCCGGGTACCCGATCGCCGACCCGATCATCGGGCTGCTCATCACCGTGGCCATCCTGTTCGTCCTCCGCGACGCGGCGCGCGAGGTGTATCGGCGGCTCATGGACGCGGTCGACCCGCACCTGGTCGACCAGACCGAAAAGGTCATCCGGGCTACCCCTGGCGTGGTCGACGTCACCGACATCCGGCTCCGTTGGCTGGGCCACAGCCTGCGCGCCGAGGCCCGCATCGTCGTGGACTCCAACACCTCGCTGGTCGATGCCCACCACCTGAGCCACCAGGTCGAACACGACCTCGTGCACGGCATACGTCGGCTCACCGCCGCCACCATCCACGCCGAGCCCCTCACCAGCGACTCCGCCGCTGCTCACGACCTGGTCTCCCATCACCAGTAGCCGCCGGCACCGAACCACACCCCTTCTGCACCTCACGACCACGACACGCCACAGAGGCCCACGGCCGACCCCAACCAGTGAAGGAGCCAGTTTTCCGATGATCGAGTTCGAGCCCAGGTACATCACCTTCGACTGCTACGGCACGCTCACCGCATTCGGCATGTCCGCGCTGGCCCGGGAACTGGTCGCCGACCGGGTCCAGGCGGAGCGGATGGAGGACTTCCTCGACGACTTCGAGGCTTACCGCATCGACGAAGTCATGGGCGACTGGAAGCCCTATGAGGGGATCATCGCCAACGCGCTGCGCCGAGCCTGCCAGCGCTGGACCATCGACTACCGCGATACCGACGCCAAGGCCATCTACGAGGCGGTGCCTTCCTGGGGACCCCACTCCGACGTCCCTGAGCCACTGGCCGCGCTGGCGAAGCGCTACCCGCTGGTGATCTTCTCCAACGCCGCCGACGACCAGATCATGCACAACGTGGACCAGCTCGGCGCGCCCTTCCAAGCCGTGTACACCGCCGAGCAGGCCAAAGCCTACAAACCCCGCCTCCGGGCCTTCGAGTACATGCTCGAGCAGCTCGGCTGCGGACCACAGGACATCCTGCACGTCTCCTCCAGCCTGCGGTACGACCTGATCCCTGCCCACGACCTACGGATCACGAACAAGGTCTACGTCAACCGCGGCTACGAGCCCAGTACGCCCTACTACGGCTACCACGAGGTCACCGACATCGGCGGCCTGGCCTCACTGCTCGGAGTCTGAAGACCGGGCTCGGGCGATGCGTAACGCAGTCGCCCGGCAGATCTACACACCCATCGCGCGGCCCCGGCCGCAACTCACGAAAGGAACCACATGAAGCGACGCGACACGTTCATCTTCGTGGCCAAGCCTGGCGCAGGAGACGAAGCCAAGGACTACCTCGCGGACTGGCTCCGGTCCCTCGACGGACACCCCGGATACCTCGGCGGAGCCGTGCTGCAGGAAGTGGCCGGGGAACTCTTGCCCGACACCTTGGTGATGCAGATGGAGTTCGAGTCCACCGAAGCCGCGCGGGCGCTGTGGCCCAAGATCGAGGACTCGGTGAACCCGCTGTACCCAGACGACAAGAGCGACACGTCACCGGACCAAGGCACCGCATTCTTCGCCGGCACCAAGGACGCCGGCACGGACGGCGGAGAAGTGCCGCTGAAGTTCACCCGCGGCAACGGACTGCTCGCGCGAATGCTGCACATCCACGCGGCAATCGCCGAAGAAGTCAGCGCGACAGCCTGACCTCCTTGGCCTCCGCCCTCGCAGCCCGGCTCCTCGCAAGAAGTCAGCACGATCGCGAGATCCTGCGGCTCGCCGTGCCCGCGTTGGGCGCGCTCGTCGTCGAACCGCTCTTCCTGCTGGCGGACAGCGCGATCGTGGGGCGCCTCGGGACCGCCCAGCTCGCAGGGCTGGGCGTGGGGTCTGCGGTGCTGCTCAACGCGGTCTTGCTGTGCGTCTTCCTGACCTACGGGACCACCTCAGTGGTGGCCCGCCGCGCCGGCGCTGGGGACCTGCCAGGCGCCCTGCGGCAGGGGATGGACGGCATCTGGCTGGCTGTCGCAGTGGGTGTCGTGCTGGCGGCCATCGGGGTTCCGCTCACGCCGGTCTTGGTGGACCTCTTCGCCACCTCGGGTCGCGTCACACCATACGCGGAGACCTACCTGCGGATCAGCCTGCTCGGTCTGCCTTCGATGCTTGTCGTCCTTGCGGCCACGGGGGTCATGCGCGGGCTCAAGAACACTCGGGTCCCGATGCTGGTCCTGACCGTGGCGGCAGCGGTCAACGTCATCCTGAACCTCGTCCTCGTCTACCCCGCCGGCCTGGGCGTGGCCGGTTCGGCGCTTGGAACGGTGATCGCGCAAACCGGCGCGGCACTGTGGCTCGGTGCGGTCGTGCTTCGACGCGCCATCGGCCAGAGGGCGCCGCTGCGGCCTGACCGATCCGCGGTCTTGGCCGCGGCGGCAGCCGGCCTCCCCCTGCTGACGCGCACCGTCCTGCTGCGGGTCGTCGTGCTCTGCATGACGTTCGTCGCGGCCGCCCAGGGCGACACCGCTCTTGCCAGCCACCAGATCGCCTTCACGCTCTGGTTCCTCCTGGCGATGCCGGCTGAGGCTTTCGCCACCGCCGGGCAGGCGATGGTCGCTCACGCCCTGGGTGCCTCCGACACCGTCGGCGCACCCGCGGTGGCCCGTCGAGTTGCGGCCTGGGGCTTTGCCAGCGGCCTGCTGTTGTCGGTGCTCCTGCTGGCGTTTCGGCCGGTGTACGTCCCCATCTTCACGCTGGATCCGGCGGTGCGCGACCTCGTTTGGCCGCTGGCGGCCGTTGTCGCGATCACCAACCCGATCGGCTCGTTGCTGTATGTGTTGGATGGTGTGCTGATCGGTGCCGGGGACGTCCGCTACCTGGCATGGAGCATGCTTGTCGCGCTCATGGTGTTCCTGCCGCTGGCTGGCGTCGTCATGGCCACCAAGGGGGGAGTCGTGGCCCTGTGGTGGGTCCTGGGGGCCTGGCTTCTGGCGCGACAGATCACGGTCTACCTGCGCTACCGGTCCAGGGTGTGGCTGAGGACCTGAGAGCCAGATGACGACCGTGGGCTGACACCGATCCGACGGGATCAACTGCTCCATCCGACGTCCGGCCGGCGCGGTCAGCCGGCGGTGTCGCCCAAGGAGCCGTGCCCGACCGGCGCAACGTCGCCCCTGTGGTGTTCCGGGAACCCGCCGCTCGTGTGCTCGGCATGGCGGATGGCGTCGGCGACCAGTTGGTGCACATGCTCGTTCTCGATGCGATAGAAGACCTGGTTGGCCTGACGGCGAGCCCGAACCAGGCGCGCCATACGGAGTTTTGCCAGATGCTGGGACACGCCCGAGGGCGGCTTGCCGACCATCGTGGCCAGCTCGTTGACAGGGCGTTCGCCTGAGAGCAGGGCCCACAGCAGGCGCACCCGAGTGGCGTCCGCGAGCATCCGGAACACCTCGACGGCCAAGGCGACCTGGTCAGGGGGTGGCATCGCCTCTGGTACCCGCACAGTTGGCTGCATACGCGGATACTAACGCTGTCTCAGGCAGAGATTGCTGACTGTAAGTTGTTGACAACAATCCCGAGCGACGGAACGATGGACACCATGACCGAGCCCCAGTTTCGCCCCAAGTACGTGTCGTTCGACTGCTACGGCACGCTGATCAGCTGGCCGATGACGCCCATCACCAAGGAGCTGGTCGGCGACCAGGTCCCCGCGGAGCAGTGGGACCAGTTCGTCGCCGAGTTCCGCGGCTACCGCTACGACGCCGTGCTCGACGCCTACTACCCCTACGAGCGGGTGCTGCAGAGCGCCTTCGACCGGGTCTGCCGCAAGTGGGGGATCGAGTCGGACCCCACCGCGGGCAAGCGCTTCGCCGACGGCGTCCGCAGCTGGGGCCCGCACCCGGACGTGCCCGCGCCGCTGAAGACGATGGGCGAGCACTACAAGCTCGTCATCCTCTCCAACGCCGACGAGTCCTTCCTCAAGGAGAGCGTGCCGCGGCTGGGTGCGGACTTCCACGCCGTGTTCACCGCCGAGCAGGCCGGCTACTACAAGCCGCGGTATGCCGCGTTCGAGTACATGCTCGACCAGCTCGACGCCACCCCGGAGGACTTCGTGCACGTCTCCTCGCACACCCGGTACGACCCGCTGCCCATGCACGACATGGGTTTTCGCAACCTGGTGCTCCTGGACCGCGGCTACGACCCGGTGCCGCCCGGCTACGACCTCACCGTGGTCAAGTCCCTCGACGAGCTCAACACCCTGCTCGGCATCGAGTGACCAACGGCGGCTCCTGACCTCGTCCCGACGTGGAGTGAGCCGCCGTCAGAGACAGGCGAGACGCCCGTCCTCCGAGAGGAGGCGGGCGTCTTGTGCTTGCTGAGGACGCGGGCGTCTCGTGCCGTCGAACCCGGTGGGTGCGTCCTGCAGGACCACACCCACCAGGGCGCGACCCACCAGGGCGCGACCCACCAGGGTCCGACCCACCGGGGCGCGAGGGCTCGTTCAGGACAGCAGGGCCAGGACCGCGTCGGTGACCTGGTCGGTGGTGGCCGTACCGCCGATGTCAGCGGTGCGTGTCGCCGGCGTCCGAAGGGTCTGCTCGATGGCGGCCATGAGCTCCGTCGCGGCGGGTGCTGCTCCGAGGTGCTCGAGCATGAGGACGGTGGACCAGAGCATCCCGATGGGGTTCGCGATCCCCTTCCCGGCGATGTCCGGTGCCGAGCCGTGGATCGGCTCGAACATCGACGGGTAGCGCCGTGTCGGGTCGAGGTTCGCAGACGGCGCGATGCCGATGCTGCCGGTGACGCCGGCGGCCAGGTCGCTGAGGACGTCCCCGAACAGGTTGCTCGCCACGATGACGTCGAAGGACTCCGGGCGGAGCACCAGCTTCGCCGCGAGAGCGTCGATGTGCTCCTCGACCAGGTCGATGCCGGGCTTCAGCTCCGCGCGCTCGCGCACCACCTGGTCCCAGAAGGGCATCGAGTGCACCAGGCCGTTGGACTTGGTCGCGGAGGTCAGGTGACTGCGTCGGCCGGCAGCGAGCGCCAAGGCGTAGTCGGCGATGCGCGTGATTCCACGGCGGGTGAACACCGACTCCTGGACGGCGGTCTCTTCCGGCAGGTCGCGGTTGAACCGACCTCCGAGCTCGCTGTACTCACCTTCGTTGTTCTCGCGGACGATGACGAGGTCGATGGTCCGACTGTCGGCGCCGGCCAAGGGACCGGGCACGCCCTCGAACGAGCGCACCGGGCGCAGGTTGACGTACTGCTGGAAGGCTCGGCGGATCGGGATCAGGAGTCCCCACAGCGACACGTGGTCGGGGACGTCGGGCCGGCCGACCGCCCCGAGGAGCACCGCGTCATACCGCTGCAGCGACTCCAGGCCGTCGGCCGGCATGAGGGCACCTTCGGAGAGGTATCGCTCGCAGGACCAGTCGAACTCGTCGATCACGAGGCCGAGCTCGTGGCGCTGGTCAAGGCTATGCAGGACGCGCCGCGCAGATGCGGCAACCTCCACGCCGATGCCGTCACCAGGGATGAGGGCGATCCGCCGCCCGTGGGGTGTGTCCACAGCCGCCGCCGCTCAGGAGCTCGTCGCCACAGCGACGTACTTGGTCTCCAGGAACTCGTCGATGCCGACCGTCCCGCCTTCACGGCCCAGCCCGGACTGCTTGACGCCACCGAACGGAGCTGCCGGGTTCGAGACGACGCCCTGGTTGAGGCCGACCATGCCGGTCTCCAGTCGCTCGGTCACGCGCAGGGCGCGGTCGAGGTCGCGAGTGAAGACATAGGACACGAGACCGTACTCGGTGTCGTTCGCGGCGGTGATCGCCTCCTCCTCGGTCTCGAAGGTCGCGATCGGGGCCACCGGCCCGAAGATCTCCTCGTGCCGCATCCGCGCGTCGGTCGGTACTCCGGTGAGCACTGTGGGCGGGTAGAAGAACCCATCGCCGTGCGGCACCTCGCCGCCCACGACGACCTCCGCCCCACGCTGGACCGCGTCGTGGACGAGCGCGCTCACCTTGTCGCGGGCCTTGGCGTCGATGAGGGGCCCGACGACGACACCGTCGTCGACGCCACGGCCGAGCGGGAGCCCGCTCATGCGCTCCGCCAGACGCCGGGCAAACTCCTGGGCCAGCGAGGAGTGCACGTAGAAGCGGTTGGCGGCAGTGCAGGCCTCACCGATGTTGCGCATCTTGGCCACCATCGCACCGTCCACCGCAGCCTCGAGGTCGGCGTCCTCGAAGACCAGGAAGGGCGCGTTGCCACCGAGCTCCATCGAGGTGCGCATCACCTGGTCGGCGCACTGCTCGAGCAGCTTGCGCCCCACGCCCGTGGAGCCGGTGAACGAGAGCTTCCTGGCGCGCCCGTCCCGGATCAGCGGCTCCATGACGTCTCCAGCCCGGGTGGTCGTCACCAGGTTGAGCACGCCGTCCGGGAGACCGGCCTCCTGCATGATCTCCGCGAGGGCCAGCATGGACAGGGGGGTCTGCTGAGCCGGCTTGACGACCATCGTGCAGCCGGCAGCCACCGCTGGGCCGATCTTGCGCGTGCCCATCGCCATCGGGAAGTTCCACGGCGTGATCAGCAGGCAGGGACCCACGGGTTGACGCATGACGAGCAGCCGGCTTTTCCCGTCGGGAGCCGACGCGAAGCTTCCCTGGATGCGCACCGCCTCCTCGGCGAACCAACGGAAGAACTCGGCGGCATAGGCGATCTCCCCGCGGGCTTCGGCGAGGGGCTTGCCCATCTCGAGCGTCATCAGGAGTGCCAGCTCCTCCTGCCTCTCCAGCAGGAGCTCGTAGCCACGACGCAGGATGTCGGCCCGCTCTCGAGGCGGGACCGCTGCCCACGACGGCTGGGCCTTCGCCGCCGCGTCGAGGGCGTGCATCGCATCCTCGGGAGAGGCGTCCGCGACGTGCGTCAGGACCTTGCCCGTGGAGGGATCGTGGACGGCGAAGGTGGCGGCGTCCTTCGCCGGCCGCCACGCCCCCCCGATGAAGAGTCCGGTCGGCACCGAGTCGACCACCTTCTGCTCCGCCGTGCTGTCCACCATGAGGCTCCCTTGACCGTGATTGTCTGTGCTTTAATGTCTGTTGTTGACAATCTACCAGAGGAGTGAGCGCATGGCATCCCTGTCTCCGCTACTGAAGCAAGCCACACCTCTTCTCGCTGCCCGCGGCGAGGGTGTGTACCTCTTCGACGAAGCGGACCGGCGTTTCCTCGACTTCACCGCCGGGATCGGCGTGACCAGCACCGGTCACTGCCACCCGCGAGTGGTCGCCGCGGCGCAGGAGCAGGTGGCCACGTTGATCCACGCGCAGTACACGACGGTGATGCACAGGCCGCTGCTCACGCTCACCGAACGGCTCGGAGAGGTGCTCCCTGACCCGCTCGACTCGGTCTTCTTCAGCAACTCGGGCAGCGAGGCGGTCGAGGCGGCGCTGCGGCTCGTCCGGCACGCAACCGGTCGGGCCAACGTCGTGGTCTTCCACGGCTCGTTCCACGGCCGGACCATCGGCGCCGCATCGATGACGACGTCGGGCACGCGCTTTCGCGCCGGGTTCTCCCCGATCATGGGCGGAGTCGTCGTGTCCCCGTTCCCCACGGCCTACCGGTATGGCTGGGACGAACAGACCGCCACAGAGTTCGCCCTGCGGGAGCTCGACTACGTGCTCGCCACCATGACCGCTCCTGCCGAGACAGCCGCCTTCGTGGTGGAGCCCGTCCTTGGCGAGGGGGGCTATATCCCCGCCAACACCGCCTTCATGGCCGGTCTTCGGGAGCGGGCGGACCGCCACGGCATCCTGCTGGTCGTCGACGAGGTGCAGACGGGCTGGGGTCGGACTGGCCGGTTCTGGGGTCATGACCACTTCGACGTCGTGCCCGACGTCATCATCACGGCCAAGGGTCTGGCCAGCGGGTTCCCGTTGTCCGCCATCGCCGCCTCGAGCGAGCTGATGGCCAAGGCGTGGCCGGGTTCCCAAGGCGGCACGTACGGCGGCAACGCGGTGGCCTGTGCCGCCGCGATCGCCACTCTCGACGTCATCGTCGAGGAGAACCTGGTCGAGAATGCGCGCACTGTCGGCGCCGCCCTGGCAGACGGGCTCGCCAAGGTGGCGGCCGACAACCCGGTCATCGGCGACGTGCGTGGTCTCGGCCTGATGCTCGCTTGCGAGTTCGTGACGCCGGGCGGCGGGCCGAACGCTGCGGTGGCGCTCCGGGCCCAGCAGGAGGCTGGGAGGAGGGGGCTGCTGCTCCTGACCTGCGGTCCGTTCGGCAACGTCGTGCGGATGATCCCGGCTCTGGTGGTGACCCAGGAGCACGTCGACGACGCGCTGAAGATCTGGGCCGACTCAGTGGTGGCGGCGCAACAGGACTGACGCCTTCCCAAGACGCCGCAGGCCATGGATCCACCGGATCCATGGCCTGCGTGCCTTGGCGGGGAGCAGCTATGCCGTGCGGTGAACCGCGATGATCTTCGGCTCGGTCATCGCCTCGACGGCGAAGGGGACTCCCTCGCGCCCGACGCCGGAGCGCTTGCCCCCACCGAACGGCATGGCGTCGATGCGGAAGTCGCCGGTGTCGTTGATCATGACGGCACCCACGCGCAGCCGCTCGGCCACGCCGAGAGCAGCATCGATCCCGCTGCTGAACACTCCGGCCTGGAGCGCGTAGTCGCAGCGGTTGACCTCCTCGACGGCGGCTTCCACGCGCTCGAACGGCTCTATGGAGACCACCGGGGCGAAGACCTCCTCGGTGAGCACGCGACAGCTCGACGGCACGTCGGTGAGCACTGTCGGCCAGAAGAAGGTGCCCTCACGCTTGGCGCCGGTGTGCACGGTCGCGCCCGCCTGCACGGCCTCGGCGACCCAGTCTTCCACCCGGCCCGCGGCGGCCTCGTCGATGAGCGGTCCGACATCAGTACCAGCCACGCTCCTGCTGCCGACGACGAGCGCCCTGGTACCCCGCACGACCAGGTCCACCAGCTCGGAGTAACGCGCCGCATCAACGAACACCCGCTGTACGGAGAGGCAGTTCTGCCCCGCGTTTCCGAAGGCCCCGTCGACGATGCCGGCGGCAGCGCGGTCGAGGTCGGCATCGGACAGCACGAGTACTGCTCCGTTGCCACCGAGCTCCATGAGGGTTTTCTTGGCACCAGCAGTGCGGGCTACTGCGTTACCGCTGGTCCAGCCTCCGGTGAAGGACACCATGTCCACCTGGGGATGACCGACCAAGGCGGCGCCCACCTGGACTCCCTTGCCCGGGAGGACGGCGACCCGGCTAGCGGGCACCCCGGCATCGAGGAGCAGCTCGACGAAGGCGAGTGCCGTGAGCGGGGTCTGCTCGGCCGGCTTGAGGACGACACCGTTGCCTCCGATGAGGGCCGGTGCCAGCTTGTGGGCCACCAGGTTGAGGGGGTCGTTGAACGGCGTGATCGCGGCCACCACGCCCACCGGCTCGCGGGTGTACCAGCCGACCCGGTTCTCACCTCGGGGGGTATCGCCGAACGGCAGCGTCCGACCCTCGAGGTGGGAGGCCTGCTCGGCCGAAAGTCGAACGGTCTCGACAGCGCGCTGGACCTCGTTCCCGGCATACCGGACGGTCTTGGACCCCTCCGTGGAGAGGAGGTCGACGAACAGCTGCCGACGTTCCGACAGGAGGGCGGCAGCCAGGTGAAGCGCCTCACGGCGCTGCCACACCGGCCACGCTGGGCCGTGCCGGATGGCGTCGGAGACGCCCCGCACGGCCGCGTCGACGTCATCCGGGGAGCAGTCCGCGACCCGGCCGACCAAGCCGGCAGTCTCGGGGTCCCTCACCTCGAGCTGGGCTCCGGATCGCCAGATACCGCCCCAGAACGCGCCTCCACGGGGTTCCCACCTTGCCAGCCGCTCACGCATGGCCTCAACTGTGAGGCCTCAATCGCAGATCGTCAACTGATGGTTGTTGACAACTTACATGGACAGTGGTTCCGTAGTGAGCGACGGCATCGCGGTTTCCGGTCCTTCCGGATCTTCGCGTCGCCTGGCAACCACGCCGATACCTGTGGAGAGGTCTCCGATGAAGTTCGTTCCCTACTGGCTGGACACCGCTCCGCAAGGACCCGATCGGTCCCGGACCGAGGTGGGTGGTCAGGCGGATGTCGCCGTGGTCGGGGCGGGTCTGACCGGGTTGTCCGCCGCCCTTCACCTTGCTCGAAACGGTGCCACGGTGCAGGTGCTCGAGCGGGAGACCGTGGGCTGGGGGGCCTCGGGTCGCAACGGGGGCATGGCGACTACGGGAATGTCGATCGGGTATGGCGAGGCCGCCGACCGTTATGGTTTCGCGGCCGCGACTGCGTACTTCCAGGCCTATGACGATGCAATCGACACGGTGGAGAAGCTTGTCGGTGAGGAGGGGATCGACTGCGACTTCGCTCGCTCGGGGAAGCTGACGCTGGCGGCGAAGCCGGCGCACTACGAGGGGCTGCGCAAGTCCCAGAACCTGATGGCGGAGCGGCTCGGTCGTGAGACGCACCTGGTGTCGAGGTCACAGCTACATTCGGAGATCGGTTCGGACTTCTACCACGGCGGGTTGGTGGACCCCAAGGGTGCGGGTTTGCATGTAGGCAAGTTCGTCAAGGGGTTGGCCGAGTCGGCTGCCCGGCTCGGCGTGACCATCCACGAGAAGGCGCCGGTGCAGGAGTTCCGTCGACTCGATGGGACGAGGCATGAGCTGGTCACCCCCCGGGGCGTGGTGCGGGCGGACCGGGTCCTGGTGGCGACCAGCGGGTACACAGGTCGGCCGTTCCGGTGGCAGCAGGTCCGCATCGCGCCGGTGGGCAGCTTCATCGTCGTGACCGAGCCCCTGGGCAAGGAGGTCTGCGACGAGCTGATGCCGACCCGGCGGATGGCCTCTGACACCAAGAACCTCCTCTACTACTTCCGGATCACCCCGGACCAGCGGCTGCTTTTCGGAGGCCGAGCCAGGTTCGCGATGTCCAACCCGCAGTCGGACGAGAAGAGTGGCCGGATCCTGCGCGAGGCGATGACCGCCGTCTTCCCGCAGCTCGCCAACGCCAAGGTGGACTACTGCTGGGGTGGGCTCGTCGACATGAGCCTCGACCGGATGGTGCATGCCGGGCAGCAGGACGGACTGTTCTACTCGATGGGCTACTCCGGCCACGGCGTCCAGATGGCGACGCACATGGGCAAGCAGATGGCGGAGTACATGAACGGGGCGCTCGACGCGAACCCGTGGCGTGACCTGTCGTTCACCCGGATCCCGGGGCACTTCGGCCCGCCGTGGTTCCTGCCGTTCGCGGGGGGCTTCTACAAGCTCAAGGACCTGATCAAGTAGCGCAAGGAACCCATTGGCCATGCTCGTTCACGCTTGGAGTCCCGGATGCTGATGTTCCTGGTGCGCAGGACGTTGGTCTTGCTGATCACGTTGGGGGTCGTCTCCGTGCTGGCGTTTCTCATTCCCTATGCCGGGGAAGGGGATCCGGCGCGGAAGATCCTGCAGGCAAGGGTCAGCGACCCGGCGCTCACGCAGGCCCAGGTTGACGCCCTGAGCAGGGAGCTCGGCCTGGACCGGCCGATCCACGAGCAGTACCTGCACTGGTTGGGGCATGCCGTGACCGGTGACTTCGGCTACTCCTACACACTCCTACAC
>NZ_JBFUEM010000014.1:0-21320 GCF_056403955.1 Pedococcus sp. P2_E2 | reverse complement strand
GTCGAAGGCGCTCTGCAGCACCCGCTCGTAGGGGTAGTAGGCGTCGAGCACGGCGTCGTAGCGGTAGCCGCGGAACTCGGCGACGAACTGGTCCCACTGCTCCGCGGGGACCTGGTCGCCGACCAGCTCCTTGGTGATGGGCGTCATCGGCCAGCTGATCAGCGTGCCGTAGCAGTCGAACGACACGTACTTGGGGCGAAACTGGGGCTCGGTCATGGTGTCTGCCTTCCGATCAGTGTGCCTCTGGGAAACGGACTCCCGCTCCTGGATGAAGCCTACCCTATCTCGTTCCAGTTCCAAACTGGAACTGGAAGGGCCTTATGGAGAGTCGACCGAGATCTGCCCGCGGCGCGCCCTGCGCGTCATGGGGTCATGCTCACATTCTGGGTGAGGACCTGTGAGTCGTCGACGAAGCGCACCGACTCCAGCACGTCGTCGTGCGGAGTCAGCCGCACCGTCACCGTCCAGTTCCGAAGGCAGGAGTCGTCAGCCAGCTGATGCTGAGACGGCCCTCGAAAAGAAGGAGACGCGCTGGGATGGCTGGGACGGGGCAGAAACGCATGAGACGCCCCGATGGACGCGTGACGACGCTATTTCAGGGTGTCGCCGGGTCGATGTCCGGACGATCGCAGGTCAGCGCACATCGCATCGTCGGAGCCCGAACTCCTTGCCAGCCCGTTTCCGTTCCTTGACACGGGGAGTCGCGACGTGTCTACGCGGGCGTCTCGAGTGCCTGGCGGATCGCTGCGACCATGTCGCCAGCCTCCAGGAGGTCGCGACCTACACCGACGGCGGTCGCACCGGCAGCCAACCACTGGGACGCGTCCGCGAGCGGGATTCCCCCGGTGGGGACTATCCGGCTGTTGGGCGCGATCGCGAGGAGGGAGCGTAGATACATCACCCCGCCGACGTGAGCTGGGAACAGCTTCGCCACGCCGTGCTGCGCGGCGGCTAGGATCTCGCCGACTGTCAGCCCTCCCTCTATCAGGGGGATCTGTCCCTCGAGAACACCCCTCACGGTGGGCACTGGGCATGGGGAGACCACGAAGTCAGCTCCCGCGTCAATGGCCCTGAGAGCAGCCGACTCGTTCAGCACGGTACCGATGCCAACCAGACCGTCAGGGTGGTCCTTGCGCACCTGCTGGAGGGCCAGTGGCCAGTCCGTCGTGGTAGCCGTGAGCTCGACCATGGTCAGTCCGGCGTCGAAGCAACGGCCAGCCGCCTTCACGGCTTCATCCGCGCTCTGGGTTCGCAGCACTGGGATGATGCGCGCCCGGGACACCTGGTCGACGAAGGCAGTCACGCCGTCGGGGGAGATGTCAGGCGCCATGGTTCACCGCCTCGTTACGGATCTGTTCCTCCAGAGCGGTTCGGTCCATGGTCACGCCGTGATCTCCCAGCACCTGCAGGACCGCCCCAGCAAGGGCATGTCCCCAATGCAGAGCGTCTAACGGGTCGTGCCCGTAGTGGCGTGCAGCCAGATATGCCGCGGCGAATGCGTCGCCGGCGCCCACAGGCTCCACGACCTCGATGACTGGTGCTGGCACTCTCACCACCCGTGAGCCCACGAATGCGACTGCTTCACGTGGGCCGTCCTTCACGATGAGTTCGGACGGCTGGGGGAGTAGTCGACGGACCTCGTCAAAGGTGCGGCAGCCCCATACGTCGCCCGCCTCATCGAGGCCGACGAACACGATGTCCGCCCGTTCGGCCAGAGACCGCAGTATGCCGGCCGCCTCTGTCACGCCCCATAGGGCGCTGCGGTAGTTGACGTCAAACGACGTCCTCACGTCGGGGAGCGCGAGAACGTCCTCGACGAGGCGGCGACAGTCGTCCGACAGTGCGGGCGTGATCCCCGTGAGGTGGATGTGTGCCACGTCGGCGAGGGCTGGGGACGGGACGTGGCGATAGCTGGTGGCCGCGGAGGTGCTGCGGTAGTACCGCATGGTCGTCCCAGAGCCGTTGGCGTCCTTGACGTAGAGGCCCGTCGGGCGTTCGGGATCAACCTCCAGGAACCTGCTGTCGACTCCGAGGTCATCTAGCGTCTTGCGCAGTCGCGCCCCGAAGGGGTCCTCGCCGACCCGTCCCGCGAAGCGTGTGGGTACGCCGAGGCGGGCGAGATGCGCGGCCACGTTGACCTCGGCGCCACCGGTGCTGAGGTGCAGGTCCGTCGCGTCGACCAGGGGAGTCCCGACCGGGGGTGTCAGCGAGATGAGGGCCTCACCGACGCACAGGATGGTGCTCACCGTCGGGCCCCGGCGCCCGCGTCGGTCGCCGGCACGGCCGCGCTACCCCACTGGGCCGCGAGTGCGGCGGCCACGGCGTGCAGGGCGAGGCCCTGACCCCACAGTTGGGCTCGGTCGTCGCGGATCACGCTGTAGCCGAAGGGAACAAGCTGCAGGACGGTCCCGGCGCTGACCCGGGTCAGCGTTCCGTCGTCGACGTAGGCCAGGGCTCCCGCAACCGCCCTCCACCCAGCCTCGACCACGGAGTCGTCGAGGCCCGGCATGACCTGGCTGGCTCGGAGCATGGCCGCGCCGAGGCCCGCGGCGGCTGAGGTTTCGAGTACGCCTGCGTTCTCCGGTTGGTCGTCGACCAGCACGCTCCACACGCCGTGGTCCGGCTGACAGGCTGCAAGGGCTCTGAGCTGGCGACCCAGGCGGGTGCGTACCTCCTCGACTGCCTGTGGGTCGGCGAGGTCCGGGCGTCGTTGCGCGAGCTCAAGGTACTCCACTGCACTCAGCGCCATCCAGGCGTTGGCGCGGCCCCAGAAGCACCGGATGGCGATTCCGGCATGGGATCCGTGCACGAAGAGATCGGTCGCCTCGTCCTGGAGAATCTCGGCATGCGTGAGCCACTGGTGGCCCAGCTCCGAGACCAGTGCCGCGTCACCTCGTGCCTCACCGAGGTGACCGAGGAACAGTCCTCCCATGAAGACGGTGTCGGCCCAGACGCCATCGGGCCAGTGCTCGATGGCGCCGTTGGTTGCGTGGGTCACGTCGGGAGAGCCTTGGAGCCAGGCCAGCAACCGGGCGGCGAGGGCCTCGGACTCCGGCCTGCCGTCGAGAACGGCAGCGGTGCCGGGAGTCAAGTGGTTCACGTGATCGAGGACGAGGTCGCCGCGTCCGTGCTCGTCCAGCCACTCGCTGACCCGGAATGGGAAGGACTCGCCGGCCGCCTCGGCGAAGCGGATCATCCCGAGCAGGCAGACGCCCTCCCCCCAGAAGAAGTCGGGCAGGCCGTCGTGCCAGCTCTTGTCCTCGATCTGTCTCCCGAGCGACACCAGGGCATCACGCGTCAACGCCTCAGCGCTGAGTGGCGGCAGCGGGGGTGCGGCAAAGCGGCTCGAGGTGAGGTCGCTACCGGCCATGGCGCTGACCCCCGTCCGAGGACAGCGACGCGGCGATGCCGCTCCGGGGCTCGACTCGACGTCCCGCCGCGTAGTCGATGACGAGTTTTTCGCCCTCCCATTCGACCTCGAGGCCAGCTGCGCCGAACTCCTGACGACAGGCCGGGTTGGCAAGGTGCGGGCGGTTCTCCGGGCGACCGTCGAGGCCGAGCCCTGCCGGGCGGCCGTCCACCGTGAATGCCTGCGACCAGGCGACGTGCAGGGCCCGCCCGTCGCGCGCCGTCCAGCCGACGGAGGGATCGGCCTTGCTGCCACCGAACTCGGGTTCAGTGAGCGCGCCGACGAAGTCGTCGAACGAACCGTCCACGGCACGGCGACCGACGGTCGTCACGTAGCTCCGGCCACCACCGTTGGGCCACCAGCACTGCCACGACTCGTCGCCCGTCAGCTGTGGTCGCAGACCGCCGTCGGTCGCGATGGCCACGTAGCCGTCGTCCACCCGTCCGGCGAGCCATGACCCGACCTGTTGCCACTCGTCGAACAGTGCAACCGGGAACCACACATGCGTCGTGCCGATCCAGTCCTGCCCGGGTAGGCGGTGCAGTACCAGCACGGTGTCGCGGTCCTGGTGTGCCCGCGGCAGGACCAGCTGACCGGCCCAGCTGTTCGGGCGGGCCGCCGAGCTGATCGTGTCGGCCGCAGGATGGGTGGCGAACACCTGGATCTCCGAACCCAGGGTCGCGCCCCAGATGTGCTCCTGGAGTCCTGGCAGCCCCGAGCGGTAGTCCTGGACGCTGGACAGCATCGCGTCAGGGGTACGCCAGACGCGCAGGTCCGAGCCGTAGGGACGGGCGAGCAGGTCGTGGTGCAGGCGGTACTCGCCGCGGTAGACCTGCCTGCCGTCCCACTCCTCGGGGCTGTGCTGGGCCAGCGCGCGGATCACCGGTGGCAGTGTGTAGTGCTCGGTCGTGGCCAGCGAGGTGGCGGGCAGGGTGGCGTCGTTGAGGGCGCCGACCCCCCACAGGAGCCACATGATCGGAGCGGTCTCCTCGAACCGGGCCGACCGAAGGGTGTGCGTGTAGGACCTGCCGTGGGCGGCTCCGTGCACTCCCTTCCACGAGTTCGTGGCGAGCGTGAGCAGACACTTGTCGAGGAGGGCTTCGGCCAGGTGTCGGAGCTCTGGCGACTCGGCGAACTCGACCAGTGAGACCAGGGCGAAACAGTCGATGGCGAGGTAGGCATTGGAGTCGAACTCGCTGAAGCCGCCGGCGAGCTTGCGATGGATCCATTCCTGCGCAAGGGGGTAGGCGTGCTCGGCGTGCTGACGGCCGGTCCAGCCGGTACCACTGAACTTCTCGTCGGCGAACATCTCGCCCACCAGCAGCTCCGCGGTGTGCCAGACGAACTGGTGGTTCTCGGTGAAGTAGCACATGGCGTCAAGGCCTGGCTGGTCGATCCAGTACTTGAAGGTCGTGAGAGCGTCGCGCACACGAGCCCGGTCGCCCTCGGCCCAGGACTCTTCCGGGAGACGACGCCACAGGTGAACCAGCCCGACTGCCTCGAAGTCCGCGCAGTCGTAGCGCGAGCCGATCATCCGCAGGGGAGTCTCCAAGTCACCGGGGTCCAACGGACCGCCGGGCTCGAGGACCTGTCGGGCCAGTGCCCTGGCAGTGCCCGGAACGGCGGCTGCACTGTGGTCGAGGAACTCCTGACGCCACACCTGTGGGTCGGTCCCGTTGGGACGGTCGCGTCGTCGAGGGGGGAGCGTCGCGACGCGAGCCACCCGGAAGACTGGAACGTCGGGCTGGTCCACACGGATGGTCAGCTCGCTCTCACCGGTGCTGAGCATGGAGGCAGCGCCCTCGGAGTCGGGGTCGTCGTCTGGCTGGGCCTGCGCGAGGTCCAGCACGGCCATGCCCTGGTCCAGCACCACCGTCTGGGCTGAGCCGCCACCGACGGAGACCACCAGCCGGCTGTCGCGTGGTCCGGTGATCGTGGTCGCGCCGTTGGTGCTGACCCATGGACCCACACCGATCGAGTCGAGCAGCTGTTCGGCCACTCGTGATTGGTGCTCGTCCGCCCCGGGAGACGGGATCACCACCCGCACCGGCAGGCCGTCGACCCGGACCGCCACGACGTGACGGCACTCCCGGAAGGCGACCTGCCACGAGGCCACGACGAGGGACGTGGTCCCGGACTCCAGCCGGACCCGGATGGTGTGGCGGATCGGCTCCATGTAGCCGAAGTCCTCCGTCGCGAGGAGCAGTTCGCCGTTGACGAACACCGCCACCGGCCCCGTGCTCGCCACCTCGAGGTCCCGGTACTCAGCCTGGTCCACCTCGAGCGTGGTTGCGGCTATGGAGTGACGGTACTCCGGCGTGTAACAGAACCGGCTCCAGTCGACGAGGCCGTCGCCGCCGGCGTGCATGCGTTGCCAGGTCCCCGTGGAGGTTGCGTCGCCCTCGGAGCGGGTCCAGCCGATCGCCCCTCCCTCGACGACGTCCGGAGACTCCTGCCCGGTGAGGAGCGGATGCCGTTGGTACAGCAGGCGTTTCAAGGGTGCGACGTCCGGGCCGTTGGTCAGTACCCAACGGCCCTCGGCTCCCCAGGGGCTGCCGTCTGCTGCGAGCACCTGGTCGAGGTCGTCGCAGGGCGAGCTCCACGCGGGGCTGACGAGCCAGTCCCGGATGTACCCCCGCGCGTCGAGAGTGTGCACGGTCCTGCCGTTGGTTGCGGGTTGAGGTGCTGCTGGGATCACTTGATGGCCCCTTGGGCGAGTCCGGCGATGATCTGACGTTGGAGGATGAGGAAGATGATCACGATCGGGACGATGGTCACGACGGACACCGCCAAGATCTGGTTGAAGGGAATGGCCTGCTGGCTGGCGAACCGGGCGATGGCCACGGGTAGGGTCTGCTTGGACTCGTCCTGGGCGACGATCAGCGGCCACAGGAAGTCGTTCCATCGCCAGATCACCGAGAAGATGGCGACCACGGCAAGCGCTGGACGGCTCAGGGGCAGGATGATCCGCCAGAAGATCTGCCACTCACCAGCCCCGTCGATCCGGGCCGCTTCGATCATCTCGTCGGGCAGCGTGAGCATGTACTGCCGCAGCAGGAAGACCCCGGTCGGGGTCGCCGCTGGCGGGATGATCAGCCCCAGCAGGGAGTTGGTCATCCCCAGGGACGCCACCATCTGGTAGACGGGCAGGAGGATCACCTGAAGGGGAATCATGATCGTCGCCAGAGTGATCATGAACAGCAACGTCCGGCCGCGGAAGTTGTACTTGGCCAAGGCGTACGCCGCCATCGAGTTGATCACCAAGGTGAGCAGGGTGGCCGACACCGTGACGATCAGGCTGTTCGTCAGGTAGTGGGTGAAGTCGAACGCCTGAAGGCCCGTCGTGTAGTTGTCGACGGTGGGGTGGTGCGGCACGAGCGTGGGTGGTGTCTGCGCGAGCTCCTCCTGGGTCTTGAAGGAGGACAACGCCGCCCAGACCACCGGCGCGATCGTTGCTAGGGCGCCGGCAGTGAGGAGGGTGGTGCGCACCACGGTGCTGACGCTCGGGGGACGACCGGTGGTCGACGTCCATGTGCGTCGTGGGCCTGGAGTCTCGGGGCGGGCCTGGGTCTGCTCGAGGGCGGACTGGGTGCTCATATCGCGTCGCTCCTGCGTCCGATGACGTAGTTGACGAA
This sequence comes from Pedococcus sp. P2_E2, assembly GCF_056403955.1. NCBI lineage: Bacteria > Bacillati > Actinomycetota > Actinomycetes > Micrococcales > Intrasporangiaceae > Pedococcus > Pedococcus sp. P2_E2. Next base: position 14,276 of record NZ_JBFUEM010000014.1, on the reverse strand, counting down.
CGTCACCGTGAAGACGACGACGAAGAGGATGACCGCGGCCGCACTGGCCAGGCCGTACTCGATCGGGAAGCTGAACCCGTTCTCGTAGATGTACTGCACCATCAGCGTGGTGGCGCGCACGGGCCCGCCTCCAGTGAGGGTGAAGATGAAGTCGAAGGACTGGAAGCCAGCGATCGTCGCCAGGATGATCACGACCATCATCGTGGGCTGGAGCAGCGGCAGGGTGATCAGCCGTGCCGACTGCAACGCCGTGGATCCGTCGATCTTCGCCGCCTCGTACAAGGTGGTGTCGATCGACTGCAGGCCGGAGAGCAGGATCATCGCGTAGAAGCCGAGGTGGATCCAGGTCCCCACCAGGATGATGGCGATCAGCGCGAGGTTGGGTTCAACCAGCCATCCGGGTTGGCCCAGACCGACCGCCGAGATCGACTGGTTGACCAGCCCTGTCTTGCGTTCCAAGGCTGCCCTCCAGATGATCCCGACGACGACCGGTGAGATGAGCACGGGGAGGAAGTACGCGGCGCTCAGGGCTCCGCGACCGCGGCGCTGGGCGTGCAGCAGGAGCGCCAGCACCGTGGCCAAGGCCGTGGAGATGAGCACGAAGCCGACCGTGAACACTGCCGTGTGTCGAACGACGCTCCAGAACTCGGTATCACTGAGGATGGCCCGGTAGTTCTCGGTGCCCACGGGCTTGAAGGTCCGCCCGTTGCTGCTGTCGTAGAAGCTCAGGTTGAGACCATTCAGCGCGGGCCAGATGGTGAACAGCCCGAAGATCAGCATGTTCGGCAGGACGAACAGGTAGGGCGCGATGTGCCGGCTGTTCACCCCCCGTCTGCGCGAGCGCGCCTTGACGGGGGCGGCGGCGGTCACGACGACTCCTTGATCGCCTTGTCAATGGCGGCCGACAGGTTGGTCACAGCCGTCGCCACGTCCTGCTGGCCGGCCACGACCTTGTCAGTCTCGGCGATCAGCGCGGTGGCGGACTTCGTGAACGCGGGGCTGCTGTTGGTGGCCCAGGTCTCTTCCGGGGTCTCGCCGATCTGGGAGATGAAGGTGGCCATGTCGCTGTCACGGCTGGGGTACTTGACCCCCGAGGTGGTCAGGTCCTGACGTGTGGGCAGCCAGAAGGCGGTCTTGTCCACTTCGCTCTGGTTCTCGGTGCGGTTCATCCACTGCACGAACGCGGCGCCCAGCGTGGGCTCCTTGCTGTTCTTGAACGCAACCATGAACTTGCCGCCGGGGAATCCACCACAGCGTTCCGCACACGGGTTCGGCGCGGCGGCCCACTCGAAGCTGGCGCTCTTGGCGAAGGCGCCGACCTGCCAGGGACCGGACAGGTACACCGGCACCTGCTTGGCGAGGAAGATCTCGTTCGCGCCCGAGTACTTGCTCCCCGACCCGAGCCAGAAGTCCTTCGGGACGGTGTTGCTCTTGACGAGGTCCGTGAAAAAGGTCAGGGCCTTGGCGGCCTTGTCCTTGTCCAAGGCGTTCTTGCCGTCCTTGCCGATCATCACGGTGCCGTACTGGCTCAGCACCGTGCTCAGGCGATTGCCGGACTTGTCGATGGCGAGGGCGTACGGCATCTTGTTCGCCGCCGCGACCTTCTTCGCGTCCGCGACCAGCTGCTCCCAGGTCCACTTGGTCGGAACCGCGACGCCAGCCTTCTTGAACGCGTCGACGTTGATCATCGGTCCGTTGATGGTGAGGTCGCTCGGGACGGCATACATGTGGCCCGCGGCGTCCTGGACCGTGCCGGCGACGCCTGGCGAAAACTCCTTCGGGTAGTCGTTCCCGAAGTACTGCTTGAAATCGACGGCCTCGTCCTTGTACACCTGCCAGTCGGCGACGCGCGCCGCTTCGGGAGCGTTGCCTGCGGAGAGCCGGGCCTGCAGGGAGGTGTTGAGGTCGGCGAAGGGAAGGATCTGCAGGTTGACCTTCGCGCCGGTCTCGGTCTCGAACTTGGCGATCGCGTCCCGGGTGGCCTGCTCGTCCGGGCCGTCCGTGAAGTAGACGTACGTCAGGGTCTTGCCCTTGAAGCTCTTGAAGTCCACGGTCTTGGGGCCGCTGGCCGAGTCGGAGGACGAGCTCGACGAGCCGGGCGCGCACGCCGTCAGGGCCATCGCCGCGAGCGCCAGGCCAGCAGTACCGATCTTCACGCGAAGTCGCATGGGGATTCCACCTCTCTGTGGATGTCATCGGATGCCGTGTCGGCCGGGATGGCTGCTCTGGCGTAATCCGTTGCTCACGTGCATACTGGAGCCTATTCCGCCAGAAGGGAAGACTTTCCCATCAGGCGGGAAGCGAGACACCGCACTGCACCACAGAAAAGGGAGTCCCATGACTGACGTCAGGCTGGCCACACACCCGTCCGAGTTCGATGCACTGCCCTCGTCAGCACTGCGCGAGCGCTTCCTCGTGGACGAGCTCTTCGCTCCCGGCGAGGTGCGCTTCTGTCTGAGCCAGGGCGACCGCGTGCTGATCGGCGGAGCCATGCCGGCCGGGCAGTCGCTCGACGTCGTGGCGCCGGACGAGGTGCGCGCGGAGGCGCTCTGCGATCGACGCGAGCTGGGAATCGTCTGTCTCGCCGGCCCGGGGCTCGTCAGTGCGGACGGTACCGACTACGCGATGGAGGGGGAGGACATCCTGTACGTCGGCGCTGGAACGAAGTCCATCAGAGTGTCCGGCGAAGCCACCTTCTACCTCGTGTCCGTGCCGGCGCACCGCCAGCTGCCCACGACGCTCGTCGCACGTGACGACGCGGACGTCGTCGAAGTCGGCGAGGACTCTGCCGCCAGCAAGCGGACCATCCGCAAGTACGTCCACGGCGCAAGCGTCGACTCGTGTGAGCTCGCCATCGGCATCACGACGCTTGCCAGTGGGAGCGTCTGGAACACCATGCCGTGCCACACGCACGACCGCCGGACCGAGACCTACCTGTACTTCGACCTGCCGGAGAACGAGCGGGTCGTCCACCTGTGCGGGGAGCCGTCCAGCACGAGGAGCATCATCGTGGCCGACCGCCAGGCCGTCATCAGCCCCCCGTGGTCCGTCCACTTCGGCGCGGGCACGGCTTCCTACAAGTTCGTGTGGGCAACGGGTGGGGAGAACCTGGCCTACAACGACATGGATCCAGTCGACACGGCAGACCTCTCATGATGGAGGCGAGCTTCGGGCTCACCGGGCAGACGGCCCTGGTGACAGGAGCCGGCCGGGGGATCGGAGCAGCCATGGCCGAGGCGCTGGCCGCGGCCGGGGCCGACATCGTTCTGTGGGGGCGCAGCGAGTCGAGCCTGGGCGAGACCCAGGACACCTGTTCGCGTCTCGGTCGGGAGGTGTCCACGGTCGTCGGTGACCTGTCCGACCCCGAAGAGGCCTCTCGCACGGCGCGGCAGCTCGGGGATCAGCGCCCCGTCGACATCCTGGTCAACAACGCGGGCATGATCTCCCGCGCGCCGGCGCTCGAGGTCGCCTACTCCGACTGGCAGCGCGTCGTCGCCACGAACCTCGACTCTGCGTTCGTGCTCTCGCAGGCCGTGGGCGCTGGGATGGTGGAGCGGCGCAAGGGCTCGGTCATCAACACCGCGTCACTGCTCTCGTTCCAGGGCGGGATCAACGTCGCCTCCTACACGGCGAGCAAGCACGCCCTGGCCGGCCTGACGAAGGCGCTGGCCAACGAATGGGCCCAGTACGGCGTGACGGTGAACGCTATTGCCCCGGGTTACATCGCGACCGACAACACCAGCGCTCTGCGCGCGGATCCTGACCGGGAGGCGGCCATCCGCGCGAGGATCCCCGCCGGGCGCTGGGGGACGCCGGAGGACCTCGTTGGCGCGGTCGTGTTCCTCGCGGGTCCATCCGCTCGATACGTCACGGGCCACACCCTCGTGGTCGACGGCGGGTGGATGGCCCGATGACCGCGAGCCCGAGGATGTCGAGCGACGACCCACCGGGGGACCGGGCCACCGCGGTGGCCAAGGTGGTCCGGGTGGTGGAGGCCCTGACCGAGCACTCGGGGGTGAGCGAGATCAGCCGCGCGACCGGACTTCCGACGTCGACTGTGCACAGGATCATCCAGGAGCTGGTCGGGCTGGGGTGGGTGCGCGGGGACGGTGACCACGGATACCTCCCCGGGGCCGGTCTCCTGACGCTGTCCGCTCAAGCTGCCTCCGACGCGGCCATGGGGATCGTGGCGCCGATCCTCGAGACGCTGCGCGACGCGACCACGCACACAGTGCACTTCGCCGTTCGTCAGGCCGACCAAGCCGTGTACGTGGCCAAGGTCGAGGGCCGGCGCGCCTATGAGATGCGCTCCAGGGTCGGCCTGGCCATCCCGTTGCACTGCACCGGCATCGGCAAGGCTCTTCTGGCGGCGCTCACCGAGGAGGAGTCCAGGGCGATCCTGAAGCGCACGGGAATGCCGCCCGCGACCCCGCGGACGATCACGGACGCCGACAGCATGATCGAGCACCTGCGGACGATTGCCCGACGTGGCTACGCCATCGACGACGAGGAGAACGAGCTGCACACCCGGTGTGTCGCCGCGGTGGTGCGTGACCACCGCGGAGTTCCCACTGGGGGCATCAGCATGTCCGCCATGGCGTTCGAGATCGACCAGACGCGCGTTCAGGAGGTCGCTCCCCTCGTGGTAGCCGCCGCGCGTGAGGTGTCGCAGGCACTGGGCTACCGACCGACGGCGGCAGATCTCGCCTCCACACTGCGGACCCGGCAATGACCGGCTCTCACTTCGTCGGCGCCATCGACCAGGGAACGACCAGCACACGATTCATGATCTTCGACCACGACGGGGCCGTGGTCGCCGCCCACCAGCTCGAACACGAGCAGATCCTGCCGCGGACGGGGTGGATCGAGCACGATCCCCTGGAGATCTGGCGGCGGACGGAGAACGTCATCGAGGTGGCGCTCGACAAGGCGAGGCTGACCGCCCCCGACCTCGCCGCAGTGGGGATCACCAACCAGCGGGAGACCACCGTCGTGTGGGATCCCGTGACGGGCCGGCCCTTCCACAACGCCATCGTGTGGCAGGACACGCGCACCGACCGGATCGCCGCCGCTCTCGAGCGCGACGGACGCGGGGAGGTCATCCGGGCACGTGCCGGTCTTCCGCCGGCGGCCTACTTCTCCGGCGGCAAGCTGCAGTGGCTCCTCGAGAACGTCGAAGGACTGCGAGAGGCGGCCGAGTCCGGCCGTGCGCTGTTCGGGACCACCGACACCTGGCTGTTGTGGAACCTCACCGGAGGTCGTTCCGGTGGCGTGCACGTCACGGATCCCACGAACGCCAGCCGGACGATGCTCATGGACCTGGCCACCCTGGACTGGGATGACGAGCTCCTGGGCTTCTTCGATGTGCCACGGCGCATGCTTCCCCGGATCCGGCCGTCCGCGGACCCCGACCACTACGGCGTCACGCTGGGTACCGGCCCGTTCCGGGGTGAGGTCCCCCTCGCGGGTGACCTGGGCGACCAGCAGGCGGCCAGTGTGGGACAACTGTGCTTCGAGGCCGGCCAGGCCAAGAACACCTACGGCACAGGCAACTTCCTGCTGCTCAACACCGGTCCCGCCATCGTCCACTCCACGCACGGGCTGATCACGACGGTCGCCTACCAGTTCGGTGAGGCCCCGCCCGCCTACGCCCTCGAGGGGTCGATCGCCGTGACTGGTTCGGCCATCCAGTGGCTGCGGGACCAGCTCGGCATCATTGGCGACGCGGCCGAGAGTGAGGCCCTTGCGCGCAGCGTCGCCGACACCGGTGGCCTGTACTTCGTCCCCGCGTTCTCCGGGCTGTTCGCCCCGTACTGGCGTCCCGACGCGCGCGGAGCCATCGTCGGCCTGTCCAGGTTCCACACGAGGGCGCATCTGGCGCGGGCGGCCCTGGAGTCGATCTGCTACCAGTCCAAGGACGTCATGGCCGCGATGGAGCAGGACAGCGGCGTCCGCCTTGACGTCCTGCGAGTCGATGGCGGGGTGACCGCCAACGACTTCGCGATGCAGGTCCAGGCAGACATCCTCGGCATCCCGGTCAGCCGCCCTGTTGTCGCCGAGACCACAGCCTTGGGTGCCGCCTACGCGGCCGGCCTGGCAACCGGCTTCTGGGCCGGCGTCGACGAGTTGTCGGCGAACTGGCAGGAGTCGAAGCAGTGGGCGCCCACGTGGGATGCCCAGCAACGCGAACAGGGTCACCGCCAATGGCTCAAGGCCGTCGAGCGCACACTCGACTGGGTCGACGTCTCATGAGCCCCCCCTCGGCACCGACCGCGGCCACCCCGGCGGCGCGTTCGAACCCGGGCCCGTCCCAACCCACGGCTCGCGCCGCCCCAGGAGGAACCGATGGACAGCACGCACGGTGAGCTTGGTCCGCGACAACGAGCGGAGGCACTGGCCCAGCTGGCGTCGCGGGAGTTCGACGTCGTCGTGCTGGGCGCCGGGGTGGTGGGAGCAGGCGCCGCGCTCGACGCCGCGACCCGCGGACTCTCCGTTGCCCTGGTCGAACAGCGCGACTACGCATCCGGGACGTCGAGTCGGTCCAGCAAGCTCGTCCACGGCGGGTTGCGCTACCTCGAGCAGCTGGAGTTCGGGCTCGTGAGGGAGGCGCTGCGAGAGCGGTCACTCATCCTGAACACGCTCGCCCCGCACCTGGCACGACCTGTCCCGTTCCTCTACCCCCTGCGACACCGTGGGTTGGAGCGGCTCTACGTGGGCGCCGGTGTGGCCCTCTACGACGTCTTGGGCGGCAGACACGGCGTCCCGACGCACAAGCACCTCAGCCGCGGCGCGGCTCGTCGACTCTTCCCTGCCCTGCGCAAGGACGCCCTCGTCGGGGCCATCCGCTACTACGACGGCCAGCTCGACGACGCGCGCCACACGATGATGCTTGCCCGCACTGCGCAGCGGTATGGCGCGGTGTGCGTGCCGAGCGCCCGCGTCACCGCGTTTCGTCGCGAGGGAGACCGCGTCACCGGGGTCGTCGTCTCCGACCTCGAGGGCGGGGGCGAGTTCGAGGTGAAGGCCAAGCAGACCATCAACGCGACAGGTGTCTGGACCGACGACATCCAGCAGCTGGTCGGTGGGCGCGGACAGCTCAGCGTCCGCGCGTCGAAGGGCATCCACCTCGTGGTGCCCCGGGACCGGATCAACGCCACGGTCGGGCTCATCAGCCGGACCGCGACCAGCGTGCTGTTCGTCATCCCGTGGGAGGACCACTGGATCATCGGCACCACCGACTCGGACTGGAACCTCGACCTGGCCCATCCCGCAGCCAGCCGCTCCGACATCGACTATCTGCTGGAACAGGCCAACCGACTCCTCAGCACTCCGCTGACCCATGAGGACATCCAGGGCGTGTACGCGGGTCTGCGGCCGCTGCTCCAGGGGGAGTCCGATGCCACCAGCAAGCTGTCCCGGGAGCACGCTGTCGTGACTCCCGTCGCCGGCCTCACCATGATCGGAGGCGGGAAGTACACGACCTACCGCGTCATGGCCAAGGACGTGGTCGACGCGGCGCTGCACTCGCTCGGCGCTGCAGCACCCTCGTCCGTCACCGACCGCATCCCCGTCGTCGGCGCCGAGGGGTTCCCCGCCCTGTGGAACGCCCGCCAGCGACTCGCCGACGAGTCCGGCCTCCACGTCGCCCGTGTCGAGCACCTGCTGCACCGCTACGGCACGCTCGTCCACGAGCTTCTCCAGCTCGTCGCAGAGGAGCCCGAGCTGGGAGAGCCGCTGGCCGGTGCTCCCGAGTACCTGCGCGCCGAGATGCGGTACGGCGCGAGCCATGAAGGTGCCCTGCACCTGGACGACCTCCTGGCCCGGCGGACCCGGATCAGCATCGAGACCTTCGACCGGGGACTGGCCGCCGCACCCGAGGTGGCCCGGATCGTGGCACCGGTCCTCGGCTGGACCAAGGACGACGTCGCACGAGAGGTCCAGCACTACACCGCCCGCGTCAAGGCGGAACGCCAATCCCAGCAGGAGCCGGACGACCACACGGCCGATGCGGCACGCCTAGGCGCTCCGGACGTACGCACGGGAGTCAAACGGGCCTGACTGCGGGCGTCGGGGCGGGCGCGGGAGCGGGGGGCTGGCGGATGCATGGGTTCGGGGTCAACGAGCGCCGCCTTGACGCGAAGCAGAACGTCCCTGCAACAGGCGGATAGGTCGTCAAATGGCCAGGCGTGGGGCTCCGACGCGGCCCTAGGTCCCCACGGGCCGGATGACCAGACTTGTCTTCGAGCCACGGACGTGTAGCCAAATGTGTAACCGGGAGGTGGCGGGACGGCTTGAGACGCGGCGCGATCACGGGGACGTGGCACTGAGATTTCGTGCCGGCAGGGCCGAAGACCTGGGACGGGTGAGACGTGGGCTGGGGCGGCTCATAACCCGGAGGTCGCAGGTTCAAATCCTGCCCCCGCTACCACGAAGTAGCAGGTCAGAGGCCCTTTCCTTTCGAGGAGAGGGCCTCTGGCGTTGGCGCGTGTAGGAAAATGTGTAGCCCGCGGTCGGCGAGACGCTCGTGAACGGGACGGACGCGACGGGACGCCTGGGACAAGGCAGAAACGCATGAGACGGCGCGATGGACGAATCCGGATGCCATTTCAGGGGTCGCCGGGCCACTGTCCGAGCGATCGCCGATGCCGGCATGTGGCCGCCCGTGGGCCAAGGGTCATCACGGACGCAGGGACACCCAGTCCCGGATCCGAGCGGCAACGGCAACGGCAACTAGACGGACCACGAGACCGGTCAGTAGGACGCCCCTTCTAGGGCTCGAGCGCACTCGGCCAGCCCGCGTCGTCATGGTGCATGTGGGTGGCACACCTTGCGGTACGGGCGGCCGGGCAGGGACTCCTGCCACTGCTCCTCCCCAAGCTCTCGCCCGGCCAGGCGACAGGCAGCCGCAACCCAGCTTTCCGGGCGCAGGTCCCAGATCCTGACGGTCCCATCCACGCTGGCGAGCACCAGACGCGAGCCGTCATTGGTGAACCCGGTGGCGACTTCGCCGTCGGGCTCAGCGACGGCTCCGAGGAAGGCGCCGCTGCGCCCGTCCCACAGGCCGACCTTCCCGTGTCCGGTGCCTACCAGCCATTTGCCGTCCTGCGAGAACACCGGCGTCCTGCCGTATGGCTCGGCGGCGCTGGGGCTGGAGACCTGCCGAAGGCTGTCTGCTCGCACCAGGCCCATTCCGCCGTTTGCGGCGGGGACGGCGATGAGCATGCCGTCTGGCGAGAAGCGGCCGTTCGCTGGGGCGGCACGGCCTATGCGGCCGGTGACGTAGTCGACGAACCGCGCCTCGTGGTCCGCCGTCACGAGAGCTGTGTGATGGTCCGGACTCGCGTCAATGCTGAGAATCGGCTCTGCGGTGACCTTCCTGGCGGGCCCATCCGGGTGCAGGGTTCTGGCGTCGAGCACCTGCAGCGACCCGTGGTCGGTTCCCACCAGCAGGTGACCGCCGTCTGGGGAGTAGGCGGCGACGCTGACCCTGTCCGGCGCCGCGTACCACAGCGCGATGGCTCGTCCGCTGCGGGGTTCCCACGCATGGATCAGAGACCCCCCGCGGATACTGGTCAAGGTTTGGCCGTCGGGTCTCCAGGCGAGCTCGCGGAATTGCCCCTGATCCTCATTGGTCGGAAAGGCCGGGTTGAGTCGGCCGGAAGCCACCTCGCGCGTTTCCAGAGTGCCCTCGTCGCCGAGGTAGGCGATGCTGCTGCCGTCAGGCGAGACGCGCACCATCCCGCCGGGGTCGGTCCTGCTGGTGACTGGCACGGCTGCCAGGAACCGCCTGTCCCCGCGGAGATCCCAGCTGTACAGCGGGGCGTCCAGACCTCCGGAGTACAGGCTTTGCCCGTCGGGGCTGAACGCCACCTGCTCAGCGCCCCAGCGCTCGCCACGGAAGACCTCCGTGGGCTCGCTGCCTTCCAGGTTCCACACAGCGAGATCGTCATCGACCACGCCCAGCCGGCGGCCGTCCGGGGAGAAGACCAGCTGAGCGACGTTTCCGTGACCCGCGAGCTGCGCCTTGGTCTTTAGGGAGGCGGTATCCAGGATCGCGATCCGGGCGCCGGCAGCGCGAGCCAGCGTTCGCCCGTCCGGGCTGAGCAGCATAGGCTGGGTGAACTCAGCGCTGCCGCTCACGCCGGGGTCGACTGTCCTGAGCAGGGTCCCCGTGGGCAGGTCGAAGACCCGCAGCAGACCTTCCTCATTGCAGTAGAGCCTCGTCCCGTCGGCGCTGACGGCCACGGTCCAGACGAGCCCGATATCAACCAGGGCCGTCGGGGTGCCGGGCCTGCGCATGTCCCACACGCCGACGACCGGCCCACCTCCGCCCGGACCGTGGAAAAGCACGGCGGCGAGCCAACGCCCGCCGGGGCTGAAACTGATGCCCTCGAACACCCCCACCCCGGCGGGTACACCACCCAGCTGGACGGTGTGGGCAGAGCCGTTGGTGTCAAGCAGCACGATCGGCTGATCGAGGTTGCCGTTCTGCGTTGCCGCAGGGAAGCTCGCCGCGGCCACGAAGCGGCCGTCAGGACTTGCGGCCAGCTTGGAGCCGTTGCCTTCATGCCGTCCCACCTCGCTTAGGGTGCGGCCGTCGTGGAGCGTGACAGCATCAATCCGGGCTACCGAGACGCGTCCATCAGTGGGGTTCACCGAGATGCCGGCGACGCGCCCGGCACGGGTGGACGCCACTAGTGCGGGCGCGCGGCTGAGCGCCGAGAGCAGGTTGGCCATCCGGTCTGGTGAGCGGTCAAGCGTGGCGCCCGCCGCAGCGAGGAGGAGCGAGGTGTCCAGCTCGGGCGAGGTGAGCGCCTGAGCACCAACACGCCGTGCGTCGGCCGCCACGGCTTGGGTCTCTGCCCGATCCGCCGAGCGAACCGCTGCCAGGCTCGCGACCAGCGATGCCACCAGGAGTGCGGCCACCCCGACGAGCAGGCTGCGCAGCCGCCGGTTGGTGCGCCGCTGCTGCCGCACCAGTCGCTCGGCTGCGTCTCGCTCCTGCTCATCAGCCTGCTCGCAACAGTCCAGGAAGTGCTGCTCTGTCTGGGTCAGGTCGGGGGTTGCCTTCCGCCGCCACTCGACGGCCTTGGCAAGACGTACGCCCCGGTACAGCTCGCTGTCGGGTCGGCCCATCGTCTCCCAGGTGTCCGCTGCCACCGTGAGGTGACGCAGGATGCGCTGCCCCTCGACGTCGTCGTCCAGCCAAGACCGCAGTCGCGGCCACGCACGCGCCAGCGCTTCGTGCGCGATCTCGACCGCATCGTCATCGCTGCTGACCAGCCTGGCGCGAACAAGCTGCTCGATGATTCGCTCGTGCTCCGCGTCGGACGCGATCTGTCGCCAAGGCACCCTGCTCCTGATGGGTTCGCCCTCCAGATTGGGTGACACGAGCCGCAGCAGCAGGTCGCGCAGCAGCTGCCGTTGGTCGAGCGGAACCCGCTCGTAGAGGGCCTCCGCCGACTGCGCGACGGCCTCGCGGACGCCCCCTGACTCGCGATACCCGGCCACGGTCAGGGTGCTGCCCTCGCGACGCTCCCAGGTCTGGCACAGGACGTGCGAGAGCAGTGGCAGCGCCCCGGGCTCGCCCTCCACCTCTCGCACCAGCAGGTCGACGAGTCCCGGCTCGAGACGCAACCCAGCCTGCCCGGCAGGGCCCTCGATGGCCCTGCGCAGCTCCCCCTGCGTCATCGCGCCGAGCAGGTACAGGCCACGTTCCACCAGCCGTGCCAGAGCGGGATGCGCCGACAGGGCCCCGAGACGATCCGCGCGGAGTGCGACCACCAGCCCGCCATGACGGCTGCGCTCCACCAAGGCCTCGAAGAACTCCGTCAGCCTGGCCGGCTCCTCACCGGTTGACAGGGCCTCCTCACATTGGTCAACGACCACGATTGCCTTTGCGGACCTCACCGCCGCGAGCGCTTCCACTGGGTGGCTACCCGGCGTCACGACCACCACCTGACGCCCATCACGCTTCAGCGCCGCCGCGACCCCGGCGCGCACCAGCGAGGACTTCCCACAGCCGGACGGGCCCACCACCGCGAGCACTCCCGCCCGGTCCATCCGCTCCAAGCACGCAGCGACATCGGCGTCTCGTCCGAAGAACGCCTCGGCGTCGTCAACGTCGTAAGGCACCAGCCCGAGGTAGGGGCATGTCGCGCTGGGCTCTCCGAGCGCCACTTGAGCCGCCAGCTGCGGGTCGTGACGCAGGATCGCCGTTTCCAGGTCGAGCAGTTCCATACCTGGGTCGAGGCCAAGCTCTTGAGACAGCATGGCCTTGGCCTGCGTCAGCGTCGACAGCGCGTCCCCCTGTCGCCCACTCCGGTACTGCGCAAGCGCCAGCAGGGCCCACCGCTGCTCCCGCAGCGGCGCGGCCGAGACTCGCGTTTTCGCTGCCGCCAGGATGCGAAGGTGGTGGCCGGTGCGCAGGGCCGCTTCTGTCTGGAGATCCTCAGCCTCCAGGCGAAGCTCCTCCAGCCGCTCGGCCTCAACCCTGCCGCGAGTCCACTCCTCGAGGTCAGGCAGGGGGCGCCCTCTCCACAAGGCGAGCGCCCGTCCGGTGAGGTATGCCGTCCGCTCCGGGTCTCCCTGCACCAGATGCTCCCGCGCCTGTTCGACGAGACGCTCGAACCTTACGTGGTCCAGATCGTCGGCATGGCAACGGAGGCGGTAGCCCTGCGGCAGGGACTCAATCGCGTCGGTGCCCAACTGCTTTCGCAAGCGGACCACGCAGCCTTGGATGATCTTCGGCCATGACTCCGGGGGTGCCTCACCCCAGAGCGCATCAGCGAGGACATCGCTGCCGAGCACCTCAGTCGGGTGGGTCGCCAAGGCCTGCATGACGACCCTGTCCCGCGGCGAGAGACCAGGCGACTTCCCGTCCAGCTCCAAGGGGCCGAGGACTGCGATGTACATAGGGCTCACTGTGACCCCGCCGTTCTAGGTCGTCAACGAGGCTGGATGCTGCCTGATGCCACCAGGGACGCCGGCTGCGACCGAGAGCTCCCTTACAGCAGCCCGCAGCGCCGATACCCACCTGATACCGCCCTGTCACACATTCATCAGCGCTATGGACGCCGCGCCAACCCCGTGAAGCCCGGCGGGGCCACCAGTCCGCAATAGACAACCCGACCAACGCAGCCAGCCCATCTCCCGCTGAACTCTCCAACCATTACTCAGGCAGGAGCCGAACCATGCGAAACACGCACAGGATGCTCAGGGCGACGGGCGCCGGTGCCCGTGCAGCACAGTTGAGCCCGTCAACGGCCTGGCCTTCTGTGCGGGCTGCCGCCCTCCCCACACGGACCCTTACGAAAGGAAATCTCATGGGCAACGGCCAATGGATGGACGCCATCAGGATTACCGTCAAATTGAACGCTGGCCGACTCGAGGCGGCGGCGCTACTGGTCGGGGTTTTCGGCGCTGTGTCCGTTCTGCCCTCGAGCGCGGCCCCGGTTGTGCAGCAGCTCGTTGGCACTGCCGCTTTCGAAACCACCGCCACCTGCGGGGCTCCTCCTGCGGGGTATGCAGACTTCACCAGTTATCCCCCCATCGTGATGATGGGCAGCCTGAAAGGTTGCTGGTTCACCAAGGTGGAAAGCATCCGGGACAACGGCGCACCGAGCGGCATCTATCTGGAGTCCGGCGAGGAGGTCTTCGTCGGCACACTGAACGGCGGGACACCGGGAACCTTCGCCACGACGTACAGGTTCGAGTCCCGATGGTCTCCCGACGTCTCCACAGGCGCGGAGACCCGCGGACGGTGCCAGCACCCGATCGCGGTGGGATCCGGCACCGGAGGTTTCGCCGGTGCTGTCGGCCGCGTCGACTTCAAGGATGTCGTGGCGAACGGTACGTACGTGTACAGGGGCCACATCGGCTTGCCATGACGCGTCGCCCATCGTGGAGGAGCACACGCAGGCGCGTCGCTCCAACTGCACAGGGAGCTGAACGAGTTCATTGCGCAGTGAAGGCGGTGCAGTCCGGCCGCCGGCTGGCGCCAGCCGAGCACCTCAGTCGGGTGGGTCGCCAAGGCCTGCATGACGACCCTGTCCCGCGGCGAGATACCAGGCGACTTCCCGTCCAGCTCCAAGGGGCCGAGGACTGCGATGTACATAGGGCTCACTGTGACCCCGCCGTTCTAGGTCGTCAACGAGGCTGGATGCTGCCTGATGCCACCAGGGACGCCGGCTGCGACCGAGAGCTCCCTTACAGCAGCCCGCAGCGCCGATACCCACCTGATACCGCCCTGTCACACATCCTGTCACACATTCATC
>NZ_JBFUEM010000013.1:0-23714 GCF_056403955.1 Pedococcus sp. P2_E2 | reverse complement strand
GTCGCCCGCGCCCCGCAACCTCTTCTGGACGGCGAAGCAGTGCGAGTGGAGCACTGGGCCAGCGCTCGACACCAAGCCTCCGTCGCGGCGACCAACCTGCTACTGGGCCCCGCGAAGGGACATGCCCAGACCGAGCCTCCCGTGTTCGGAACCACCATCCACCGCGCCGCCATCCGCGGGATCGGCTTCCCGTCCAAGGCGGACTCCAGCGAGGTCGTCTGGGGCTCGGTCGAGGCGGGCGAGGCCGTGGTGGCCATGCGTCGTCGAGGCCGTCTCGTCGGTGCGGTCGCCCTCAACGCCGCCGAAAAGCTCGACATCGTCAACAACGAACTGCGTGATTCCCTTGCCGCACCTTTGCTTCCAAACTCTCCCGCCGTGCAGCTGAGGTGAACTGCTCGCGTGGCACCAACCGGGGGTCCGTCGATGCCAAAGCCCACGTCGTATGCCGTGACCCGGCATCGTGGTTCTGTGGTCGCTCCGCTTCGTCGGCATCGCCCCAGGGGCCTGCTGGTGGTTACCTTGTGGGCAGCACGAGCGTGCGTTCGGGAACTTCGTTGAGCACCAGGAATGTGCGGACACCGGCAATGCCGGGGATACGCGGTCGCAGCTCGTCAGTGATGAAGCGTTGTAGGTGTTCGACGTCCCGCAGCCGCACGAGCAGCATGATGTCGAACTCCCCGGCGATGTCCGCCGCGTACTCAACCTCGGGCATCTCCTTGATTATCGGCATCAGGTCCGCCCACGGCTTCCAGACGTCGGTCGTGGACCGGAGCATGACTATGGCGGTGACGGTGAGTCCGACGCGCTTTGGGTTGACCGTGACGGTCAGGGACTCAATGATTCCCTCCTCCCGCAGCCGGGACAGCCGAGCGTATGCCGTGGCACGGGAGACCGCGGCGGCCTTGCTCAACGCGCCGATCGGTGCGCGTGCGTCTTCCTGGAGCGCGTGCAGCAGGGCGAGGTCGATGTCGTCGATCGACTGGTCTGCTGGTCCAGCGTTCTGTCGTTGCGCCATGGTCCACCTCGTGCCGAGTCGTGCGCTGATGTTGAGCGTGCCGCCGACGTTCCGTAGCAGTCTAACACGAGGTTGGACGATCAGCGTATTTTCGGAGGCGCTGCTCGTACGAATATCTATGCAGGAGTGTGTACGGAGTACGAATGCCTGGCATTCTGGGCCCGATCTGGACTTTGATTCAGAGGCCGTCCTAACGTCACCAGGTCAGACGTCGCAGTTGACGAGGAGATCTGGAACAGATGACTGAGATTCACACCGAGCGCGGTTCTGCCACGGAGCGGCTCCAGGCCCTCGGCCTGGACCTGCCCGCTGCCCGTGATAACACGAAGTACGTGAACCACCGCAAGTTGGACGCCAGCATCTACATCGCCGGCCAGCTGCCGTACAAGGACGATTGGCTGCTGGGCCAGGGCATCGTGGGCCGGGACGTCGAGGTGGAGACCGCCCGGGTGCTCGCGCGCCAGGCCGCGCTCAACGCGCTCGCTGTTGCAGCTGACGCGGTTGGCGGCCTGGACCGGGTACGGATCGTGCAGATGCTGGTCTTCGTGGCCAGCACGCCGGAGCTCGGTGAGCAGTCGCGCGTCGCCGACGCCGCCAGTGATCTGCTTCTGGAGGTGCTGGGCGAGAACGGGCGGCACGCGCGCACCGCCATCGGAGTCGCCAGCTTGCCGCTGAACAGCCCGGTCGAGATCCAGATGGTCTGCACGGCGGCATAGGACTGCCCGACAGAGGCGCGCCGGCCTCGTTCCACAGTCAGAAGAACCGGGCGCCCCGTCAGTCGAATCGAGCCCTTCCGACTGTTCTAAGGAGAGAATGTGCACCAGCTTCAACGAGTACTCGACGGCCTGCGCGACCGGGTGGACACCCCCATGCCGATCGTGCTTGCCGACGTGATGCAGCGCAACATCGACCGCATGCAGGGCTTCGCCGCCGAGCATGACCTCGACGTCAGGCCTCATGTCAAGACGCACAAGTGCATCGAGGTCGGTCGGCGCCAACTCGAAGCGGGAGCAGTGGGGATCACTGCAGGCAACGTCGGTGAGGCCGAGGTCTTCGCCGGCGCCGGGTTCGAAGACATCTTTCTCGCCTACCCGGTATGGCCGTCGGGCACGAAGGGACCGCGGATCCGGAGACTCGCAGAGACCACCCGGATGCGGGTGGGGGTGGACAACCTGGCCGCGATCGACGCTCTCGCCGACGCAATGGGCGAGGAGCCGGACCGGCTCCAGGTGGTGGTCGAAGTCGACTGCGGCGCTCACCGCTCCGGAGCTCCCCCTGAGGCCGCGGGCAGCCTCGCACGTGCCGCCCGCAACCGTGGACTGGTGCCGGCCGGGGTCTACACCTACCCGGGACACGGCAGCGCCGGTCCTGGTTCTCGTGAGCCTGCGGCGCAGGACCAGGAAGCCGCGCTGACGGCCGCGGTGCGCAGCCTCGACACCGTCGGCATCACGGCCGACGTGGTCAGCGCCGGCTCTACGCCTACCTTCGCGTACTCGACCGGCAGCCCGATCACCGAGATCCGTCCCGGTGAGTACGTCTTCTGCGACCTGGGCAACACGAGGCTCGGAGCGTGCGAGGAGGACCAGATCGCGCTGTTCGTCGCAGCCACCGTGGTCAGCGACTGGGTCCCCGACCAGGTGATCCTCGACGTCGGAACCAAGGCCCTGGGCCGGGAGGGCACCCCCGAGATCGGGTACGGCGGGATCGCCGGGAAGAAGGCGGTCCTGGCGAAGCTCAACGAGTACCACGGATTCGTTGCAGTGCCCGGTGGCGAGTCGCGTCCGAGCGTCGGCACCGTGGTCCCCGTAGTGCCCAACCACGTGTGCCCGGTCGTGGCTAGCTTCGAGGAGCTCCTCGTCACCGACACCGAGGGCACGATGCTGGAGCGGTGGCCGGTCGCCGCACGCGGGCTCCTCAGCTGACCGTCCACGAAGCCTGCCCCCAACGCCCACACCCAATCCCATCCCCCAGAACCTCCAGGAGAAGCCGAGATGAGACTCGAGAAGGTGACCGCGCTGGTCACCGGCGCTAGCAGCGGGATCGGCGAGGCGGTGAGCTCCCACTTCCGCCGCGAGGGCGCGCGGCTGATGCTGACCGGCCGCCGCGAGCAGCTGGACAGCGCCCAGCCCGACGACGTGTACCTGCCCGGGGACCTCAACGACGAGGCGTTCGTCGCAGGCCTGGCGGCGCAGGCCGCGGAGTCCTTCGGGTCGGTCGACGTGGTCGTCCTCAACCACGGCCTGCAGGCCAGCAGCCCGCTCACCGACATGGCGTATGAGGACGCGAGGAATGTGCTCCACAGCAACCTGCTCAGCTCGTTCCTGGTGATGAAGCACTTCGCGCCGCTGATGCCCGCAACCGGTGGCTCGATCGTGTGCGTGAGCTCGCGGCTCGGCATCGTCGGCATCCCGGATCAAGTGCTGTACTCAGCGGCCAAGGGCGGCCTGATCATGCTCGCCAAAGGTGCGGCGATCGAGTGGGCTCCGCGCAACATCCGCGTCAACGTCGTCGCGCCCGGCCTGACCACCACCCCGATCATCGAGGCATCGATCCAGCGCCGGCCCGACCCCGAGGCGTACCGCCGCCAGCGGGAGTCCCAGATGCCGCTGCAACGCCTCGCCACCCCTGAGGAGGTGGCCGACGCCATCCTCTTCCTGGCGTCGTCGGAGTCGTCGTATATCACCGGAGCGGTCCTCCCCGTCGACGGCGGGTACACCGCCTTCTAGGTGTGATGTCCAGGCACGTTGGTCGAGTTTGTGTGACGACACGGTTTGAGGCTGTGGATGGGTGAAGACCTCCCCGTGTGAAGTGGAGCTGTCTAAGAAACCGCTTCACCCAGGAGGTCTTCGTGTCCCACGCTACCCACTCGAACGCAGCCCTGACTCCACGGGCCCGGTTGCGGCTGGCGCGCTTGATCATCGACCACGGCTGGCCGCCGGCGCGGGCCGCCGAACGGTACGACGTGTCGTGGAAGACCGCAGCCAAGTGGGCGGCCAGGTACCGCGACGAAGGTCCGGCAGGGATGGTTGACCGTTCCTCGGCGCCGCACCGGCAGGCCGGCCGGACCCCTGCCGCGGTGGTCCGCAGGATCGTGGCGTTGCGGCTGCGGCACCGGCTGGGTCCGGTCGCCATCGCCGACCAGCTCGGGATCCAGGCCTCGACGGGGCACGCGGTCCTGGTGCGGTGCCGGCTCAACCGGCTCACCTACCTCGACCGGGTCACCGGTGAGCGGATCCGCCGGTATGAGCACGACCAGCCCGGGGACCTGCTCCACGTGGACGTCAAGAAGCTGGGCAGGGTCCCCGACGGCGGCGGCTGGAGGTAGGTCGGTCGCCAGCAGGGCGGCAGGAACCGTGCCACGACGTCGGCCCGCACCGGCGCACCCAAGAGCGCGTACCACCAGCCTCTGATCGGGACCTGCTACCTGCACACCGTGATCGACGACCACTCCCGCGTCGCCTACGTCGAAGCCCACGAGAACGAGACCAAGGAGACCGCCGCGCTGGTGCTGCGCAACGCGGTTGCCTGGTTCGCCGAACGCGGCGTCACGGTCCGCCAAGTGTTGTCCGACAACGGCGGCGCCTACCGTTCGTACCTATGGCGTGACACCTGCCTCGAACTTGGCATCACACCCAAGCGCACCCGCCCCTACCAACCACAGACCAACGGCAAGATCGAGCGCTGCCACCGCACCCTGGCCGACGGATGGGCCTTCAAGAAGTTCTATCCCTCCGAAGCCGATCGGCTCGCCGTCCTGCCAGCATGGCTCCACGAGTACAACCACCACCGGCCCCACTCAGCGATCGGCAAGGTTGCACCCATCACCAGGTTGGACAACCTGGCTGGACATCACATCTAGACGGTATGGAGTGACTGCTCGGGTTTGCTGGGTGGTTGCGGGCCGGGGCCCCACTCACACAGATTCGTGGGTTACCGAGTAGGGGCTACCTGCTCGGCCTATCCGACATGTGTGGGAGGCCCCGGTGTTCATCGAGCGTACGAGTGTGGGACTGGATGTGCACGCACGATCGGTCGTCGCCGCGGCGATCGACGGCGTCACCGGTGAGGTCTTTAAGGCCCGGCTGACCCCGGACCACGGCGATGTCCTGCGGTGGGTGCGGGGCTTGCCCGGGCCGGTCGCGGCCACGTACGAGGCAGGCCCGACGGGGTTCGGGCTGTACCGGGCGTTGACCTTGGCAGGGGTGCGGTGTGAGGTGGCGGCGCCGAGCAAGCTGCAGCGACCGAGCGGGGATCGAGTCAAGACCGACAAGCGCGACGCGCTGCACTTGGCCCGGCTCTTGCGTCTGGACGAGGTGACGTCGGTGACGGTCCCGAGCGTCGATCAGGAGGCGGCTCGGGACCTTGTTCGCGCCCGGGAGGACTGTCGCGGTGACTTGATGCGGGCCCGGCACCGGGTGTCCAAGCTGTTGCTGCGGCACGGGATCGTGTACGCCGGTGGCCAGGCGTGGACGGGCCGTCACGACGCCTGGTTGCGTCAGCAGCAGCTGCCCACCTCGGCCGGGCGGTTGGCGTTCGACTCCGACTATGACGCGGTCCTGACGGTCCTTGCCCGCCGGGACCGGCTCGATGCGGCGATCACCGCGATGGCGGCCGAGTCGGAGTTCACCGCGGTCGTGTACCGGCTTGGTTGCCTGCGCGGCGTCTCGACCCTGACCGGGTTCGCCCTGGCGGTCGAGATCGGTGACTGGCACCGCTTCACCGGGCCCTCGATTGGGTCCTACGTCGGGCTGGTGCCGTGCGAGCACTCCTCGGGGGCCTCTCGGGTTCAGGGCGGGATCACCAAGACCGGCAACGGGCACGCCCGTCGGCTGCTCGTCGAAGCCGCGTGGCACCACCAGCAGCGGTACGTCGTCGGCAAGACGATGCGGGACCGGTGGGACCTGGCCCCCGCCGCTGCACGGGCCCGAGGCGATGCCGGGAACCGGCGGCTGCACGCCCGGTGGGTCCGGTTCAACGCGCGCGGCAAGCGGCCCGTGGTCGCCAACGTCGCCATCGCCCGCGAGCTGGCCGGCTGGTGCTGGTCCTTGGCCGTCATGGACTGACCACAGGCCGCTCGACTTCCCGGCCCCCGCTGACGGCAGCGCGTGGAGTGATCCGCGGAACACCTATGAGCCGCAACAGGATCCACGATCCCAGTTGTGACGCTCGACGCTAGACATGCGGACCCGCTCCAGCCGAACAGCACCGTCCTGCGGTACCCAACCCGCGCATATCAGCCTGACCGCGCGTCGCACTGACACGCACGCCAGCACAGCCCCCCGGAGCCGAGCACAGAGGCGCCGCCCGGAGTCATTCCGGACGGCGCCTCGACCTGCGCTCTTGACAGGAAGTCACTCCATATCAGGTGTACCCGGCCATGATGTTGGTGTCGGTCCTGACCCGTTGACGTGAGGAGAACCTCCGAGTGAGGTGTGGCTTGTCTAAGGCCCACACTCGCTCGGAGGTTCTCGTGTCCCACGGTAATGCGTGCCTGACCGCCCATGGCGGACTGCTGAGCGTGCAGCGGCACCAAAGCCGGCTGGCCCAATGCCCAATCGCTTCAGCGTCGGGGTCTCACGCAAATGCGTACGCACCTGGATCGACCCATTCAGCGCCGAGGGCAAGGCGGGTCTGCCCGACAGGTCCTCACGCCCGGACCGGAGTCCGACCAGGACACCGCAGGAGATCGAGGCACGGGTCATCTAATTGCGACGGCGTGAGCGTCGGGTCCGGAGTGGATCGGTGCCGAGCTGGGCGTCCCGGCCCGCACCGTCTCTCGGGTCCTGTCCCGCCGCGGAAGGCCCAGGCGGGCGGCGCCGGATCCGATCACCGGTGAGACCATCCGGGCCAGCGAGGTCACCGCGGTCCGGAACAACGGAGCTCGACCCGGCGAGCTGCACTTCCAGGTCGACGATCACTCCCGCCTGGCCTACTCCGAGGTCCTGCCCGACGAGAAGGGCTCGACCTGTGCGGGGTTTCTCGACCGGGCGATCAGCTGCTTCGCCGAGCACGGCGTCACCGGATCGAGCGGCTGATGACCGACAACGCCTGGGCCTACCGGTACTCGCTACGCGAAACGTGCGCCCGACACGGCATCCGTCAGGTATTCATCCGACCTTATTGCCCTGGCAAAACGGCAACATCGAACGACTCAACGCACCCTTCAAACCGAGTGGGCCTACCGACATGTCTTCACCAGCAGCACCGCCCGCCCTGCCGCCCTTGCGCCCTGGATCGAGCAGTACAACACTCACCGGCGCCACCGCGCACTCGCAGGACTCCCACACGTCAGCCGCCTGCTACTCACCTGATGACTCGGTATATCTAGGCATTTCCTGGGTCCCAGGGGCGGTCTCGCTACAGACCCACCACGGGCGCCAGTTGGGATCGGAGGGTGCCGGCCTGGGGCTGCAGCGAACCGTCGAAAGCGGCGGATCCGATGGTGAAGGCGTCGACCCCGGCTGATGCGAGCGCCTGTATCTGGTCGGTCCTGGTGATGGAACCGGCGACGACCAGGCGGCCGGCGGTTGCCGCGCGGGCGGCGCGGACGAGGTCGAGAGGGTCGGCATCGGTGGCGCGGTAGGCGAGGAGGTCGACGCCGGCGCAGCCGGCGGCCTCCGCTCGTCGGCAGTCATCCGCGATGCGGTCCGGGTTGCCGGCAAGGCGCGTCGGGTGCCCGAGGGGTTCACCGGGAAAGGGCAGGTAGCCGATGGAGGTGCCGTGCAGGAGATCGAGGGTCTCCTCGATCCAGGTGCCGCCCATGAGCCAGTCGACGCCGAGATCGGTGGCGGTCCGGACTGAGGCAAGTGCCTGGTCCCGGTGGGTGCTGACGACTTCGAGGTAGGTGGTGGCGCCCATGTCCTTGATGCGGGTGTGGAGCTGGCCGAGGGTGTCGGGGTCGACACCGATGTCTTTGAAGCCGATGTGGGTGATGCCGAGGTCCTCGATGGTGTCGAGGACCTCAAGGCAGTCGGTGACGGTGCGGTCGTCGCGGGTGAGCATGAAGATGAAGTCCATGGTCCTTCGGCTTTCTGTTCCGGGGTGATGTGAGTCGGTGGGTCAGGGACGGTGCGGTACCCCTGAAGACAGGCGTTCGGCCTGGGTCAGGGCGGCGAGCAAGCTGGTGTGGTCGGCCGTGCCGAGACCGGCGATGTCGAAGGCGGTGCCGTGGTCGACGCTGGTGCGGACGAACGGCAGGCCGATGGTGATGTTGACGCCGTGTTCGATCCCCAGATACTTCACGGGGATGAGGCCCTGGTCGTGGTACTGGGCGATCACGACGTCGAAGGCTCCGGCGCGGGCTCGCATGAAGACGGTGTCGGCGGGCCAGGGTCCGCTGGCCTGGATGCCTTCGTCTTGCGCGGCTTGGATCGCTGGGGTGATGATGTCCAGGTCCTCGCGGCCGAACAGGCCGTTCTCCCCTGCGTGGGGGTTGAGGCCGGCGACGGCGATGCGGGGGGCGGGCAGGCCGCTGCCCTGGAGCGTGCGGTGGGTGAGGCGGATGATGTTGAGTACGCGGTCCGTGGTGATGGCGTCGATCGCGGTGCGGAGTGATTGGTGCACAGTGACCAAGACGATCCGCAACTCCTCGGTGGCCAACATCATCGCGTAGTCGGTGGTGCTCGACAGGTCGGCGAGGATCTCCGTGTGCCCGGGGTAGGGGACGCCGGCCATGCGCAGTGCTTCCTTGTTGATCGGTGCGGTCACCAGAGCCCGTATCTCGTGGGCCATCGCCAGCTCGATACCGCGGCGGACGTACTGAAAGGACGCCGCTCCGGCTCGTGCGTCGAGGGTGCCCCAGGGCAGGCCGGCCGGAAGGCCGTTCTGCGCAAGGACATACACCGTCCCGGGGACGAACGTCGCCTGGTCGACCGATGAGATGGGGCGGATTGCGAGCTGGGTCTCGGCGACCTTGTTCGCGCGGGTGAGAACGTCCAGGTCGCCGATGACGACGACGGGTACGGTGCGCCGGGAGTCGGCGCACGCCTTGAGGGTGATCTCGGGGCCGATTCCGCAGGGGTCGCCCATGGTGATGGCGATCGGGGTCATGCGTGCTCTCCTTGGTCGAGGGGATGTCGGATGAGGTGGCAGAGACGCAGCAGCGTGGCGTCGTCGCCGAAGCCGCCTGCCTTGATCAGCACAGGAAGGGGGATGCGGCCGATCAGAGATCCGCGCACGACGCCCGGTTCGGGTTCGTCCAGTAGGTCGATGCCGGTGGCCCCGAGGGGCTGCAGCACGGTGGTGGCGGTTTCTCCCCCGGTGATGATGAGTGCGTCGACGGTGTGGTCTTCGGTCAGCGCCTGGACGACTGCTGCCTGAGAGAGGGCGAGTAGTTGTGCGGTCTGCGGTGTGTGGCGTTCATCGGGTGTCTGCAGGGTGAGGAAGGGGGCTGTCAGGCCTCGCAGCGTCGCCACGGTCGCGTCCGGATCGACGCTGACGGTGACGCCCTGGACGTCCATCCTGGTGTGCAGCTTGGCCAGCTGCCGTCGGGTCGCCGGGTTGGTGCTGCCGACGACGATCAGGGTACGTCTGGCCGGGGTGGGCAGTGCGGCGTTGCTGCGCGCGGCGCGGCCACACCTTCTGGCCAGGGCGGCCGCCAGACCGGGGGAGCCGACCCACAACACGTCGTCGAGTCGTGGCACCGCGGCCACCAGGCGGTCGAGGTCGCCGTCGTCGGCCGCGGAGTAGACGATGAGGTCACCGTTGTCGATCAGTGTGGGCAGCTCGGCTGCCCGTTCTGGCTCCCGGAGAACGGCATCCGGGAACAGTGTGGTCAGGTTCGAGCAACGCACGGGATGGACCGGGTCGCGGGCATAGTCGCTCTCGTCGACCGGTACACCCCGCACGTGCTGGACTCCCGCCACCGTCGCTCTGCCCTCCGCGGGGAAGGCCGGCGCGACGATGACGGCCTGCCTCCGCGATCCCGACCATGCGGCCCGGACCTCCGCCGCGACATGGCCGCGCAGGGTGGAATCCACCGTTTTGAAGAGCAGCTCAGACCCAGCGAATAGGCGGCCCGCGCGCCAGGTACGCGACGCGGCGGCCTCCTGGTCCAGCACCCGGGTCCCGAGGTCAACCGCGATCACGCCCGCGGCGCCCTGCGCCACGCGTGCTGGGGTGCTGAGCAGGATCCGGGCGTCGTGACCTTGCTGACGGAAGGGGGCGGCACCGTCCCCTGCGCTGGTGAGGTCATCGGCCAGGATGGCGATACCCTGCGGCGCGACGTTGCGTAATGTCATGCCCCACCTTTCCGGTAGCCGGCCTGCTCTGTGACTAGATCAATACTCGTGCAGATGAAAGCGCAGGACAAACGATTCATTTGCACAAGACGTGTGAGTAAAGTTCACGCATGCGATGGTCTGCCCTTCCACCTTTGAACTCGCTGCTGCCATTCGAGGCGACCGTTCGCCACGCGAGCATGACGGCGGCGGCACAGGAACTGCATGTCACGCACGGCGCGGTCAGCCGACAGGTCCAGAACCTGGAACGATTCCTTGGAGTACCACTGTTCGAGCGACAGACACGCGCCCTGCGCCCGACGCCGCAGGCGCGCCAACTGGCGGCCATCGTCCGGGACGCGCTCGACCAGATCGATGCGGCAGCCCAGCAGATCTCACACCGAACACCCGCAGGGCCGCTCACTCTCTCGTGCGAGCCCACACTCCTGATGCGATGGCTTATTCCCCGGCTCCCGGATCTGGCCGTGAACGTGCCAGACGTCGCCGTTCACCTGTCAGCAGGCGGCGGCCCCGTCTTCTTCGACCGGGACAACATCGACCTCGCGATCCGCCGAGACGACTTCACATTCCCCGAGAAGGCGAGCCGGACTCGCTTGTTCGCCGAGCGGATCGGACCCGTCTGTCGGCCGGACCTCGCGACCCGCCTGACCGGCGCCGCCGGCCTATCACAGGTAGCCCTTCTGCACACCGACACACGGCCGGAGGCGTGGGACGACTGGCGACGTATCACCGGCATGAAGGCAGAGCCCGCCTCCCACCAGACATTGGAGCACTTCTACCTGACCCTCCAAGCCGCCTCGGCCGGCGTCGGGGTCGCAATCGCCCCGTATGCCGTCGTCCGCGACGACCTGGAGCGAGGGCACCTCGTCGCACCCTTCGGTTTCGTTCCCGACCGCAGCAGCTACTACCTCCTCAGCCGTCAATCACCCGAGCAAGACGGACGCGTCCGCCAGTTGACGGCTTGGCTGCGGGCCAAGACGAGCCAGCTCGAGAACGATCCCGAACCGGCCTGACCGCTGGTTCAGGCGGTGTCCCGTCGGGCAAGGTTGTAGAACCGCACCTCCTGGTACTCCTCGAGGCCTTCGGAGCTCCCCTCCCGACCGAGACCTGAGTGCTTGAGCCCACCAAACGGAGCGGCTGCGTTGGAGGGAACGCCCTGGTTGATGCCCACGAGTCCGGTCTCCAGGGCGTCGGCCACGTTGAGGGCTCGGTCAACACTTTCGGTGAACACATAGCCGGCGAGCCCGAACTCGGTCGCGTTGGCCCGCTGCACCACCTCGGCCTGGCTGCTGAAGCGCTGGATCGCCGCAACAGGACCGAAGATCTCCGTGTTGGCGATCTCGGCGCTGGGCGATACGTGGTCGATCAACGTCGCCGGGAAGAAGTGACCCGGGCCCTCGATGCGGCGCCCGCCGGTGAGCACGGTTGCGCCTTGAACGACGGCATCTTCGACGAGACGTTCCATGGCCTTGACGGCGCGATCGTCGATGAGCGGCCCGAGGGCGACGTTGTCCGCCAGTCCATCGCCAGTGACCACGTCAGACATCTTCTCGGTGAGTCCTTCGATGAACGCCTCGGCGATGCCGTCTTGGACGTAGATGCGGTTCGCCGCAATGCACGACTGGCCGTTATTGCGCATCTTGGCCGCGTAGGCGCCGTTCACGGCTCGCTCCAGATCGGCATCGTCGAAGATGATGAGTGGTGCGTTTCCACCGAGCTCCATGGATGCCCGGAGCACGTTGTCAGCGGCGAGGCGCAGGAGCACTTTCCCGACACCGGTCGATCCAGTGAAGGAGATCTTGCGGACGCGCGGGTCCCGAAGCACCGTCTCGCTGAAGGCAGACGGGTCGCTGGTGCTGATCACCTTGATGAGGTTCGTGGGAACTCCGGCCTCCAGTGCCAGGCTGACGGCGTAATAGGTCGTCAGTGGCGTGAGGTTGGCTGGCTTGATGACCACCGGACAGCCGGCTGCCAACGCTGGTGCGATCTTGCGGGTGGCCATCGCCAGCGGGAAGTTCCACGGGGTGATGATCACCGACAGCCCAACCGGGGCGCGGCGTGTCAGGAGGGTGCCTCCACCCGTGGGAGCCTCCCGGACATTGCCGCCCGGTCGAACCGCTTCCTCCGCGTACCAGCGGACGAAGTCGCTGCCGTAAGTCACCTCGGCGCGCGCCTCAGCAAGCGACTTGCCCATTTCAAGGGTGATCAGGAGCGCGATCTGCTCTGCGTGCGTGGTCAGGAGCTCATACCAGCGGCGCAGGGTGTCGGCGCGCACGCGAGGAGTCATGGCAGCCCACTCCCGGCCGGCTTCGTCGGCCAGAGCGACCGCCTCCAGCGCCTCTGCCGGTGCGGTGTCCGGCAGGCTTGCCAGAACCTGATCGTTCGCGGGGTTGCGCACTTTTAACCCGGTTGTCCCGGTGGGCAGATCCAATGTGCGTAGCACGTTGTGGGCGGCCCGGACCAGGTCCGGGTTGGCTGCCGCGAGCTGTGGATGCGGTCGAGCAGGAAGATCGGTGGTCACTGGGCTTCTCCCGTTGGCGAGGTAGTGGTCCATTGCGTCGGCGAACTCGCAGGGTTCATCGACGGGTGGCGGACCGGTTGAGGGCCTGGATCTGGGGTTCCTCGTCCACCGCGAACGCCACCGGGGCGGACCCGTCGGAGAAGTCGCTCGAGCGAACGGGAATGACATCAGCTAGCTCGGTGGGAGAAAGGGCTTGACCAGCCATGCGCGCTTCGCCGGGTTCCCAGTGCGCTCTTCGTAGGCGTCAGACGACGTGAGCGTCTTCGTGATGAGCCTCGAGGCGATGAACCGCAGCGGCTCAGGTTCCCAGTTCCTGGTGTGGTGTCCGACCCACGGAAGAGATGTCAGATCCGTGGTGTGGCCCAGAATCAGGTCGCGCATCGTGCGGCCAGAGATGTTGGCGGCGGTCACGCCGTGACCGCCGAAGGCACCGACGAATCCCAGCCCCGTTTCGCGGTCGAAGGTGGTTCGCATGCACCAGTCGCGGGGGACCGCCAGGGAGCCGCCCCAGTGATGGGTGATCCGAGCCTGGGCCGCAGCCGGAAACGCTTCACGCAGGGTTTCGCACAGACGTTCGTAGACCTGCGCATCCTGCTCGTTGTCGGGGGAGATGGGGTTGGTCAGCCGATATGGCGCTCCTCGGCCGCCCAGTGCGATCCTTCCGTCGACCGTGCGCTGGGAGTAGTAGTAGAGGTGCCTCACGTCCCCGATCCCCAGACCCTCCTGCCACCCGAGCTCATCCCAGGTCTGCTGCGGGAGGGGTTCGGTAGCGATCATCAAGGAGTAGAGGGGCAGGAAGCTGCGTCGCTCGCCCCGCTCGCGGATCGTGTAGGACTCCGTTGCTCGAACCACGACGTCAGCCAGGACTCGTCCGTTCCTGCACTGAACCACCTTGGGGCGCAGGTGCTCTGCCGGACTCTGTTCGTAGATCTTGACGCCCAGGCGCTCGCAGGCCGAGGCCAGCCCGCGAGCCAGCCGTGCGGGGTCGACGCGAGCGCAGTGCGGCGTGAAGGTCCCGGCGAGAACTCCCTCAGCCCCGCGGACGAGGTCGGCACACTCGTCAGCGGTGAGGAGCCTGATGTCCTCGGGACCGAGCCCGAAACGGTGCTTCGCCTCGACCCTTGCCTGGAGACGCTGCACTTGCGGCTCTGTGGTCGCCACCGTGAGCGCCCCGGATTTCTTGTAGCCGCAGTCAATGCCTTCTGCCGACACGACGCGACCGATCTCGTCGACCCCGTGCTGGACCTCGCGCTCGGCTCGCAGGACGCTGTCCCAACCGCTACGTCGTGCGTACCGCGCGCCGCTGCCGGCGATACCGGACGAGACGAAACCGCCATTGCGACCAGCGGCGCCGAATCCCGCGATCTCCGCCTCGACCACGGTGACCCGCAGGGACGGGTCCGCCGCCTTGAGATAGTACGCCGTCCACAGCCCTCCGAATCCGGCTCCGACGATCGCGACATCACACGTGTGGTCGCCGGAAAGCTGCTCTCTCGGCTTCAGGTCCTGGACCACCCCGTCGAGCCACAGGCTCCGGGACCACGGGCGGTCCGCTGCTGGTGGGGGGCCGGCCGCACCATCCGGCCCGTTCTTTGCGTATGCCGTGAGCTTCATGACGATCGTCTCTCCGAAATAGATGTTGGTGATGCTGAAGGAAGGATTGCGGGAGATGGGAAGCCAAATCGTGGTCAAGCGAGAGTCATCAAGGCAGCATTTGCGACCCTACGAGGTGTTTGGCATGACCACTAGAAAGCGGTGTGGTGAGATCGAGCTGAGTAGGTCATCGCGCGCTCGGCAAGGCTGCGGTCACACTCTTTCCTTCCAGACGTCCCGGGTGCGTTCGGCATCCGCGCTCGGATGTCTGACATGAGGACACGCTAGGGCCCCTCGTGAAAATGTGTCCAGATCTGGCGGTAATGTCCAGACATCCGTGTACTGAATCGCATTATGGCTATTTGTTTGCCTGGCCAATTTGGACTACTAGTTCAGATTGTCCAAGGGTGGCTGGGCGTCGCCCGAGGTCCCCCGCGCAGGAGGGGGCGCGGGGAAGTGGATGGATTCCGCTCCGGACCATATTGCGTCCAATGCGTGCATCCCCGTTTTATCGTATGGAACCTCTGGCCTGTGGAACTGACCCGTCTCGTGATTTCCCCACAAGGCTGGACGATGGCCTCGCCGCTGCCTAACCTCGGCCAACAACGCTGCCGGGCACCCTGCAGGGATGGCGACCCTGGAACTGGTGGGTGGAGCGCGCACGGGACCTGTCACAGCCTCGATGTGCCTATGGCTGTAATCGGAGCGAGACTGGCTACTGAGTAGGAGTCCTATATGAGCACCGCTCCCGCCGACGGCCAGAACCAGGCGGCGGAGGCCGTCCGTGTCACTACCCCTGATCGCACCACCGGGCGATGTATGCAGGGCAGGACCACGAGATGGCGGCCCTCCTGCCTCCTCCTCGACCTTGACGGCACTCTTGTCGACTCCGCGCCCGGCATCACAACCAGCGTCACTGCCGCGCTCAGGGAGATTAACGTCCCGGTGCTCGCTGTGGACGTTCTGCGAAGCTTCGTCGGGCCGCCCATGCGCCAGACATTTCGCGAGGTCGTCGGCCTCGACGACTCGGCGGCTGAGAGCGCTGTGCGGTCGTACCGGCGCCATTACGCCGAGGTCGGCGCCCTGGACAGCAGCGTGTATGACGGCGTCCCGGAGCTGCTGGAGGAAGTGGCGGCGGCTGGCTGGCCCATGGCGGTGGCCACTTCGAAGGTTGAGGACCAGGCTGTTCGTGTCGCTGAGCACTACGGTCTGGCCGCCCGGATGGTGACCGTGTGCGGCACATCCGATGTGGAAGGACGTTCCACCAAGCGTCAGGTGATCAGGGAGTGCCTGCGTCGCATGCACGAGCAGGGAGTGGACGTCTCCCGGCCACTGATGGTGGGGGACCGGGGCTACGACGTGCTGAGCGCCGCTGCCGAAGGCTATCCGGCGATCCGCGTGTTGTGGGGATATGGGACGCCGGAGGAGTCGGCCGAAGCACTCGCGACTGCTGAGTCGCCCCAGCATCTGGCTGGCCTGCTGCTGTCCTGGAGCGAATCACGAGTACCCCGCCGTCGCGAGCTCCTGAGTGGAAGCCTCAACTACGAAGGAGCTGTCCGTTGTGGATGCGATTGACGAGAAGCTCATTGCCGAACTGACTCGGAACGCCCGCATCTCCTACGCGGACCTGGCCAGCAAGGTGTTGTTGTCGCGCAACGCCGTGCGCCAGCGTATCGGGCGGCTGGAGCGGCAAGGACACATCGCGGCATACACCATCGTCCGTGCTGGTGACGACACCGGCGATATCGTCTCGGCACTGGTACTCATCTACCGGCAGGACCGCATGCGAGGCAGGGACGTGCTGGCTGCGCTCAAACGCATTCCCGAGGTCGTCATATGCGAGATCCTCAGTGGCGACTTCGACATCATGGTGCGGCTGGAGGCGGCCTCGCTAGAACGCGTACGGGACATCTGGGAGGACATCGCCAAGATGCCCGGCGTACGGGACACGGTCACGGCGCTCACCCTGTTCAGTGAGGTCAATCGTCGGCAAGGACTGCGAAGTTCACCGGTGCGGGAATGATCACCGCAGTCGGCCGATACAGCTTTCGCTCATGCTCAGCAAAGGCGGCCCTGTGACATGTAGCCCCTCGAGCTCCGGAAGACCCTCATGACGCCCTGCCGAACTGATTGATGCAGACCACCTTTGGCTGCGTCATGTCCTCGAAGGCGAAGCGCACGCCTTCGCGCCCCATGCTGCCGTACTTGAACCCACCGAACGGCATCGCATCGAATCGGTAGTCGGACGAGTCGTTGATCATCACGCCACCAGCCTCCAGCAATCGAGCCGCGGCCAACGCGCGGTCCAGACTCGAGGTGAAGATGCCCGCGTGGAGGCTGTAGTCGATGGCGTTGGCCTGCTCGATCGCGTCTTGGAAGGACTCGACCGGCTGAAGAACCACAACGGGGGCGAACGCTTCCTCCTGCCAGATCGAGCTGGTGGCCGGGACGCCTTCCAGGACCGCCGGCATGTAGAGGGAGCCCTCGATGTCGTTGCCGCACAGTAGGGTTGCGCCCTGTTCCACGGCGGCGTTGACCTTCGCCTGGGTGGCGAGCGCGGCCTCGGGGGTGATCATGGGGCCGACATCGGTGAGGTCGTCCAGCGGGTCGCCGACGCGCAGCAGCTCAGTGTGCCCGACGAAGGCGTCGCGGAACCGCTCGTAGACCTCGTGGGCGATGAGGATCCTCTGGGCACCGATGCAGTTCTGACCCGCAGCCCAGAACGCGCCAGAGACACACGAGCTCACCGCCTCGTCGAGATCGGCATCATCCATGACGATGACCGGGGCGTTGCCTCCGAGGTCCATGGCGAGCTTCTTGAGGCCGGCTGTGCGAGAGATCGCCTCGCCGGTGGCGAATCCCCCGGTGAAGGACACCATGCGCACGTCGGGGGCGGAGACGATGGCGGCGGCGATATCGGCATTGCCGTTGACGACCGTGACGACTTCCTCTGGCAGGCCGGCCTCGATGAGGGTGTCGACCAGCCGGAGTGCCGATAGCGGCGTCAGGGCGGACGGTTTGAGGATGACGGCGTTGCCGCCGGCGATGGCGGGGCCGAGCTTGTGGGCGACCAGATTGAGTGGGTCGTTGAACGGTGTGATGGCGGCGATGATGCCCAGCGGTTCGCGGGTGAACCAGCCCTGCCGCTTCTCGGAGCCCTCATACGAGTCGAAGGGGATGACCTCGCCAGCGTTGCGCCGGGCCTCGGCAGCAGACAGCGAGAGGGTGTTGACAGCGCGGGCGACCTCTTTGCGGGCCTGGGTGATGGTCTTGCCGGCCTCGCTGACGATCAGCTGCGCGAAGGACTCGGCGCGCCCCTCGACCAGATGGGAGGCGCCTTCCAGGATGGACGCCCTAGCGGCGCGGGACAGTGAAGACGCGGTACGGCGCCCGCACCTGGCCTGCTGCAGGATGCTGCCGATGGCGGTGGCATGGAGGATTGGCACCGAGGCGATGATCTCGCGGGTGTAGGGGTTGCGCACGGGCGCGGTGTCGGTGCCGAGTTCGATGCTTGGGGGAACGATGGTTTCAGACACCGTAAGTCTCCTGGAGAACAGGGCGTGTGAGTGCGGTGTCGTCGTCGGCGTGGCGCTGGTGGATGGCGATGATGTCCGACAGCAGGGCATAGGCGGTCTCGATCCGGCCAGCGCCGGGTCCGGACACCGTGACCGTGCCGAGGAGGTCGGTGTGGAAGGCGACCGCGTTGCCGGGGCCCGAGATCCCGGCGAGCGGGTGGTGCGCCGGCAGGGCGAGCGGAGCGACACGGGCCTCGATGCTGCCGTCCTCTTGGCGGGTGGCGGAGCCGACGAGTTTCCAGTGCAGCCCCTTCGACACGGCGTCCTGCACTTCCAGCGGTGTGATCGCGGAAATGCCCTCGCACGGGACGTCCTCGCGGCGAAGGTCGGCGCCGAGGACCTCGTTCGCCAAAATCATGACCTTGAGCTGGACGTCGTAGCCCTCGATGTCGGCGGTGGGGTCGGCTTCGGCATATCCCAATGCCTGAGCTTCCGCGACGGCCGCTGGCAGATCGATCTGTTCTTCCATTCGGCCGAGGATGTAATTCGACGTGCCGTTCATGATGCCCTGAACGCCGGTGATCTCAAGTCCGCCGAGCAGGCGCTGGGCGGTACGCAGCACGGGAGTGCCGCTGAGCACCGAGCCCTCGAACTCGAAGCTGACATCGTGCTTGGCGGCCAACCTCTTGAGGGCCCGGCCCGCGAGGGCGACCGGCCCCTTGTTGGTGGTGCACACGTGCTTGCCCGACTCGAGGGCCCAGCGCACATGGGAAAGGGCGGGCTCACCGTCGGTGGGGTTCGTGTACGTCGCCTCGACCACGATGTCCGCGGGCACGTGGCGGATCACCCATTCGTTGCGCGGATCGGCACTTCCGCCGGCCAAGGCGGCGAAGCTCAACGAACCGGGCTCCGCGGACAGCAGCGGTACAAGGTCGATCCCATCGATGTCGACCAGCGAACCGGCTCGCAGGTCCGTGATCGCGACGACGCGCAAGGTGAACCCTAGATCGGCGGACAGGGCGTCGCCGCGCTGAACGATGAGCTCGGTGAGCGCGCGGTTGACGCCGCCGAATCCGATGAGGGAAAGGTCGTACCGTTCCATGTGATCACTCCTTGGCAGTGCGCCCACCTGCACGGTGGCTCTGCTTGAAATTCTCACCCTCCCGCCAGTCAGTTGCTCCATGGCGAAACGGCCACAGAGCCTGTCGAACTGCACCTCTGGGTGACGATCTGTCGATCTCCACGGGTTGCGGCCAAGCCCGGCCGGGTGAACGCCCGCCCCGGGGCCTCCACCTGGGGCGGGTGGTCAGGGCACCTACGACCGCCTGAGCAAGGGGGTTGTTTCACGGCGCCGCAAGGGCCCGAGTCCTGCCAGCGATCACGCTTGAAGAACGCCTCTGCCACGCCCGATCTCACACGCTTGCAGATTGGACGATTTGACTCCGATCAAGGCTTCGGAGCACTTCCAGGTGCATTCCAGTCGCGATCTCACCGCAGATGGTCTGACATTGCCCCCATGATGCTTGACGCCAAAACCGCGAGTCCACACCCTAGTGTCTGATCGGCCGGCGACGTAGGACGAACGTCCAGCGAGCTGCCGGAGCTAGGGCTCGGCTTGAGGAGGAGTGCGTGACCAACCAGCACACACGCGGCGACAGCGCCGCAGCACCCGAACTGGTGGAGCTGCTGAACCGCTACCAGTTGGCGTGGGCCGACGGCGACATCGACGCGATCCTGTCGATGACCCCTCCAGATGGGGTGTACGAGGCATCCCGCGGCCCGCAGGCCTGGGGCCAGCGCTACGTCGGCCACGAGCAGATCCGGAACGCGTTGCTCAGCATGGGAGTGAATCAGCCTGGCCGGTCACGGCACGAGTACGGCGAGACCCATGTCGTGGGTGAGTGCGGGTTCGCGATGTGGACCAGCGTCGAGGACGGTCCGGAGAGGCCCCGGGTCACGATGCACGGTGCCGACTTCTACCGGTTTCGCGACGGAATGGTGGCCGCAAAGATCGCCTACCGCAAGGCTGTTCAGACTTGAGCCGAGCGGCTGCTGGCTGGCCGTCGCAGACGCGCCTTTGGCGGGCAGTCGCCCGCGCGGTCGGCTGTGAAACTCGGCCGGAAGAGGTACTTGAGTTGATGTCACTCCTGCGGCCCCGGCCCCGCCCTCGAGACCGATCCGCTACCTCCTCGACGTCAATTAGCGCAAGGAACCGGTTGGCCATGCTCGTTCACGCTTGGAGTCTCGGATGCTGATGTTCCTGGTGCGCAGGACGTTGGTCTTGCTGATCACGTTGGGGGTCGTCTCCGTGCTGGCGTTTCTCATTCCCTATGCCGGGGAAGGGGATCCGGCGCGGAAGATCCTGCAGGCAAGGGTCAGCGACCCGGCGCTCACGCAGGCGCAGGTTGACGCCCTGAGCAGGGAGCTCGGCCTGGACCGRCCGATCCACGAGCAGTACCTGCACTGGTTGGGGCATGCCGTGACCGGTGACTTCGGCTACTCCTACACGAGTCGGGTCCCGGTGGGCAGCCTGGTCGGGCCGGCSTTGTCRGTCTCGATCAGCCTCGCCTTGGCGGCGCTGGTCCTGGCGCTGGTCATCGCSCTACCGCTGGGAATCGCSGCGGCGACCAAGCGGGGCGGCAGGATCGACAACGCGGCCACGTTCGCCTCCCAGACCGCGGTCTCGGCSCCSGAGTACTGGGTGGCACCGGTGTTGGTGCTGGTGTTCGCCCGCTACCTGGGCTGGTTGCCCTCTGGCGGCTGGTCCGGCGCGGCGTACATCGTGATGCCGGCCGTCGCGCTGGCGCTACGGCCGATGGGTTACTTCACCCAGGTCTCGCGTGCCGCCATGACAGAGGTCCTGGCCGCGCCGTACATCACCGCCGCGCGCAGCCGCGGCCTGAGCTTCCCTCGGACTCTGGTCCGTCACGGGCTGCGCAACAGCATGCTTCCGGTGATGACCCTCTTCTCGTTCTGGTTCGCCGGGCTGCTGGGAGGGTCGGTGGTGATCGAGGTGATCTTCAACATCCCGGGAATGGGTCGGCTGCTCTACTCCTCCGTGGTCAACAACGACGTGCCGGTGATCCAGGGCGGGATGATGTGGATCCTCACCATCGCGGTCGTCGTGACCACGCTGACCGACCTGCTCTACGGCATCCTCAATCCAGCGATCAGGGTGAACCATGCCTAGTCTCACCACCACCCCACCGGCAACCAAGCCCGAACCGTGGCGCCGGACCGGTCCACCGTCGCAGCGGCCCAACATCTTCGGTATGGCGATCAGGGGGCTGCGCACGCGCCACTGGACGTTCGAGCTCGGTGCGGGGCTCCTGGTGCTGGTGCTGGGGGTGTTGCTGCTCACGCCGTGGATCGCACCGCACGACCCCGCGGTCCAAGACCTGAGCCACGCACTGGCCGGCCCGTCGCAGCAGCACTGGCTGGGTACCGACCACCTCGGTCGCGACGTGCTTTCGCGGCTGATGTGGGGCGGCCGGTTCTCCGTCACGATCGCAGCCATCACCCTGGTGATCTGCGCCGTTGCAGGGACCGTCCTGGGAGCCTTCGCCGCACGACGGGGCGGCTGGGTCGACGAGGTTCTGATGAGGACCGTGGACGTGCTGGTCTGTTTCCCCGACGTCCTCATCGCGCTCTTCCTGATCGCGGTCCTGGGCACCGGGTACGGCACGTTGATCGCTGCGCTGACCGTCACCGGCTGGACCCCCTTCGCTCGCCTCATGC
Organism: Pedococcus sp. P2_E2; assembly: GCF_056403955.1. NCBI lineage: Bacteria > Bacillati > Actinomycetota > Actinomycetes > Micrococcales > Intrasporangiaceae > Pedococcus > Pedococcus sp. P2_E2. Next base: position 2,093 of record NZ_JBFUEM010000013.1, on the reverse strand, counting down.
GTGGCTTGGCCTTGGAGATCAACGCCAAGGAGTACGTCGAGGCTGCCGAGATCCTTGGTTCCCCGAAGTGGTACATCCTGTTCCGCCACGTCATCCCGAACGCGATCCGGCCCGTGACTGCCATGAGCTTTCTCCGGTTCGGACACAAGCTGATCACCGTCGGCGCCCTGTCCTATCTCGGCCTGGGGGTCCAGCCCCCGGACTCAGACTGGGGCGCCATGCTGCTGGAGGCGCAGCCCTACATGGAGACCGCTCCCTGGATCGGCATCCTTCCCGGCGTGGCGATCTTCGTCACCGCACTCAGCGTGACCATGATCGGACAAGGCCTCGACGTGCAGAGACCCCGCCGAAAGCGGGCTACTGCGCCAGGTGCTCGCGTCGCATCACCCGTGCGACGTGCCCCGATAGAAGGAGAAGCACAGTGACGTCCGAGCCAACAGCGATCCCGAACCGGCTTCCGCGCGCCACGTATGCCTCAATGGTCACCGATTGGCTGCGAGCCAACATCGTCAACGGAACCCTCGAACCGGGGGCCCAGTTGAGCGAGGTCGAGCTGGCCACCAACTTCGGGGTCAGCCGTGGCCCCGTGAGGGAGGCCCTCCAACGACTGATCCAGGAGGGGCTGGTCCGTAGTGAGCCCCATCGCGGTGTCTTCGTTCCGATCCTGAGCGACGAGGACGTGGTGGACATCTACCTGGTCCGCGACGCCCTTGAGTCCTCGGCCGTCAAGCACATCATCGCGTCCTCGAGGTCCGTGGAGGCCGCTGATGCTCTGGACGGGGTCGTCAAGCTGATGGCGGACGCCGTGGCGACGGGTGACTGGGAGCGGGTCGGCACCTACGACCTCCAGTTCCACACAGCCCTGGTCGCATCGAGCGACAGCCCGCGCCTGCAGCGAATGTTCAGCACCGTCATCTCCGAAACCCAGCTGTGTCTCGGCGTGCTGACAGCGGCCGACGCCCGGGAGGACCTTGTCGACGAGCACCGCCGGATCGCTCGGGAGATCCGCGAGGGAAACACCACGGCTGCGCTAGCCGTCCTGAAGCAGCACTTCGACGACGCGATCGTCGTCCTGAGGAACCGGCAGCGCGTGGCGGCCGGGGAGAGACCCCACAAGAAGGCGGAGACGCGATGAAGCTCACGGACGAGCCTTCAACGGCGAAGGCGACGACGGACCCGAACTCCACCCTGTTGGAGATCCGGGGCTTGCGGGTGGAGTTTCCCGAGGTCGGTGGTGGTCCGGCGATCGAAGGGATGGATCTGACGGTGCGCCGGGGGGAGATCGTGGCGTTGGTGGGCGAGTCGGGGTCGGGCAAGAGCCTGACCGCGTTGACCGTGATGGGTCTGCTTCCGCCGGGGGCTGAGGTGGTGGGGGGCAGCGCTGTGCTGGACGGTGAGGATGTCTTGTCGATGTCGGGCAAGCGGCGGGACGAGGTGCGTGGCAGCAAGGTGGCGATGCTCTTTCAGCAGCCGAAGGTGATGTTGGACCCGACGGCCCGGGTGGGCGGTCAGGTCGTCGAGGCGCTGCGCCGGCACCGCGGAGTGGGTCGGCGGGAGGCGAAGGCGCGAGTGGTGGACATGCTGCGCGACGTCGGTATTCCGGAGCCGGCCCGGCGGGCGTCTTCGTTCGCTCATCAGCTGTCCGGTGGGATGGCGCAGCGGGTGATGATCGCGGCGGCGTTGTCGGCGGACCCGGAGCTCGTGATCGCGGACGAGCCCACGACGGCTCTGGATGTGACGGTGCAGGCGCAGATCCTGGACCTGTTGAGGCGCAAGCGGGATGAGTCGGGGTTGTCGATCCTGCTCATCACCCATGACCTGGGCATCGTGTCGTCGATGGCGGACAGGGTCGCGGTGATGTATGCCGGTCGGATAGTCGAGGAGGGTGCCACAGCGGACATCTTCGACGACCCGCAGCACCCGTACACCGAGGCGCTGTTGAAGGCGTCGCTGCTCCAGGCCGAGCGCGGCAAGCTGTTCACCATCCCCGGGTCGGTGGCTCAGGCGCGGGCGATGGGACACGGCTGTCGGTTCCTGCCGCGGTGCGCGAAGGCGGCCGCGCTGGGGATCAGTGAGACCTGTCAGGGCGCCGA
>NZ_JBFUEM010000012.1:0-39048 GCF_056403955.1 Pedococcus sp. P2_E2 | reverse complement strand
GGTCACGGGAGGCCTGGGATCGGGGGTCGGTGACGATCTGCCGGCAACACGTCGGCGTGGGTTGGACTTGTTGCGTCCTGGTGGTCACGGGACCCCTGATTGCGGGGGTCGGTGACGATCTGCCGGCAACACGTCGGCGTGGGCTGGACTTGTTGCGTACTGGTGGTCAAAGTAGGCCCTGGATCGGGGGTCGGTGACGATCTGCCGGCAACACGTCGGCGTGGGCTGGACTTGTTGCGTCCTGGTGGTCACGGGAGGCCCGGGATCGGGGGTCGGTGACGATCTGCCGGCAACACGTCGGGGTGGGCGCCGGTCAGCGGGTGTAGAGCCTCGCCTTGGCTGTCTTCACCTGAAGGGTCTCGGGGGTGCCCTGGATCGTCACCTCGCCAGGGATGTCGATCCACTCGCCACCGTTGACGCGGAACTCACCCGTGTACGTGGCATCGGCCCGGACCGTGAAGTCGCCGGACTTCGCGTACGACTTGGTGATGTCGCCCTCCGGATAGGGACCTCCCAGAGAGGTCACCGCCCCACTCGTCGTGCCATCACCGTAGACGTAGGTGATGCTCTTGGCCCGCGGCCGGATCTCCACCCGGAAGCCCGCCATCCGCGCCCGGTCCACGTGGTCGATCTCGCCCGGTTCGTAGCCGGCGTCCGGCCAGCGGGTCTCGAAGTACGTCGGCAGGGTCACCAGGGTCACGTTGCCCTTGGGCTGGACCTCCAACGTCGGCCTCGCGAACGCGGTGTCGTGGAACGCCGCCAGGACCATCGCCATCGTCACCACCGGCCGCGCGCCCGGCGCGTCCTCGGGGAAGCACGTGATCCCGTATTGCACCCACGGCCCAGTCGCACTCCCCGCAGCGTCAACGGTGCGACGGAACAGCCGCACACTCGGCCCGAGCCCCTGCTGATCGGTGTTTCCGGCGCAGAAGGCCGCGGCCTCGGTGCACAGGTCATCCGCGTTCGGATTGTCGGGCGAGTTCGACCCACAGTTCGAGACCGACGCGTACTCATGTCTCGTCGCTTTCGCGGCAGTTGCAGCCGCCTGAGCATGGATCGCTAACAACTCCGCGCGGTCGAACAGAGTCGTTCGGGAGCCACCACCCGTGAACAGGCCGCCCCAACCGTCCGCGGCCCAGGCGGCCGCGGGAGCCAGGACGAGGACAGAGCCAAGGCAAACAGCAGTCACTGTGCGTCGAATACTCGCCACTGTTCATCCCCCCAGATGAGTAGCACGGTCCTCGCGATTTTCATGGCAGGGTCCGTTCTCACTTCGGTCCCGGCAGCGTCCACGACCTTGACCCGGTTCTGGTTGGCGGTGAGACGGATCAGTTGGCGCGCAGCCACCGCACCGGAAACCGCTGTTGTCCGGATTTGGGTGATTGGGGCTGAGACATAGCGTTGCTTCTTGGTGACCAATTCGGAGGCCGTGGTCTCAAGTCCCTTGCACGCGATACAACCCGGATCGCTCAACGGCGGGAGTAGTCCTGCCGCGGGCTTGGTCCAAGCCACGTTGGATTGCTCGACGAAGAAGCGCACGAAGGCTTCGGCGCCTTCCGGGGTGTGCGCCCTTGCCGCCGCCGGGATGTCCACCGGAGCAGTCGTGGGAGGCGAAGTCGTCGTCGCCGACCTGCTCGGCGGTGAGCTCGTCGCACTCCTCGACGTCGTCGAACCTCCAACCGGCGGGTCGGCGCCCCCCGACGAACACCCCACCAAGGCCAGCGCCACGCCAAGGCCGGACGCGGCATACGCACGCACAGAACCCACGGTCGATCCCCCTCAGTAGCCCCCGCTACCCGATCGCACGCGACTCTACGCAAACAGATGACAACTGGCCCAGCACCATCCACAGCGCGGACACCCGCCGAGACCGCCCTACCGCCCGGAGCGTCGGTCGAACACCAGCCGCAGGACCTCGGCGGCGTCCTCGGGGGAGTCGACGCGGAACCGCGCAGCGGTCTCGCCGGGACCGACCTTGACGGTGAGGTCGTCGGGCCCCAGCGCCCGGAACGCGTCCTCGTCGGTCACGTCGTCGCCGACGTAGGTGACGACGTCCGCCCCCACCTCGTCGCGCAGCGCCACCAGCGCGGTGCCCTTGTCCGCTCGCACCACACTCACCTCCACCACGTGCTTGCCGTGCAGCACGTGCAGTCCGGTATGCCGGGTGGTCACCTCGAGCGCCGCCGCCTCGGCATCGCGCGCGGCGGACTCGTCGGCCATCCGGCGGGTGTGCAGGACTACGGCCGTCGGCTTGAACTCGAGCGTGACGCCGGGGGGCAGTCCGACGCACAGGTCCTTGAGGTCGTCGGTGACCCGGTGGAGCGCCTGTGCTTCGTCGTCGCTCAGGCCGCGACCGACCTCGGAGCTGGTCTCCGCCCCGTGGCTGCCGATCCGCACCACGGCGCTGTCGGCCAGGCCGGTGAGCTGGGTCAGGGTCGAGAGGTCGCGCCCGGACACCACCGCGGCATACGTGGAGGGAAGGGCCGCCAGGCCCTCGAGGCTCTCGATCGTGCCCGGTAGGGCGCGCGATGCCATCGGGTCGTGGACGAGGGGCGCGAGCACGCCGTCGAAGTCAGACGCGACGAGCACTGTTGTCGCAGAAGCGAACTCGTCGATGGCCTCCGTCAGTCCCGGGGGCAGGCTCACGGGATGGAGTCCTCGGCGTTGTGCAGGTCGCGCGCCTTGCGGTCGGCCGTGGCGTGCTCGTCGTCGGCCTTCTGCTCCTTGGTGGTGCGCTGCGGTCGATCCGGCGCGACGGCGAGGGCTTCGAGGAACCGGGATGCCCACCGCTGCACGTCGTGGTCGGCGACACGGCGACGCATCGACCGCATCAGGCGCCGCTTCTCCTTCTCGGGCGTCTCGATCGCCCGCATGATCGTCTGCTTCAGTCCCTCGATGTCGTGCGGGTTGCAGACGAACGCCTGGTGCAGCTCGTGGAAGGCCCCCGTGAACTCCGAGAGCACCAGCGCACCGCCCTCGTCGTGACGGCAGGTGACGTACTCCTTGGCGACGAGGTTCATGCCGTCGCGCAGCGGGGTCACGAGGACCACGTCGGCGGCGAGGTAGAGCGCTGCCATCTCCTGCCGCGGGTAGGAGTGGTGGAGGTACTGGACCGCGGGCGAACCGATGCGACTGTGCTCTCCGTTGAGGCGTCCGACCTCGCCCTCGATCTCGTGCCGCAGCTCGCGGTACGCAGCCACCCGCTCGCGGCTCGGCGTGGCCACCTGCACGAAGACCTCGTTGGGCGGCGAGACCTGGCCCTCCTCGAGGAGCTCCCCGTAGGCCTTGATCCGGTGCCCGATGCCCTTGGTGTAGTCGAGTCGATCCACGCCGAGGAGCAGCGTGCGGGGGTTGCCGAGCGACTCGCGGATCTCCTTGGCGCGCTGCTGGGTCTCGGGCTGTTTGGCGACCGCCTCGAGCCCGACGTAGTCGATGGAGATCGGGACGGCGCTGGCCCGCACCCGCCGGCTGTCGTCGGCGCGCGAGACCGAGACCGTGTCCCCCTTGGTGGGCAGTCCCAGCAGCTGCCGGCAGGCACGGACGAAGTTCTGCGCGTCCGCGACCCGCTGGAACCCGAGGTAGTCCGCTCCGAGCAACCCCTCGAGCACGGCCCGGCGCCAGGGCAGCTGGGCGAACAGCTCGACCGGCGGGAAGGGGATGTGGTCGAACCAGCCGATCCGCACGTCCGGACGCAGCTCGCGAACCATCGCGGGCACCAGCTGCAGCTGGTAGTCGTGCACCCACACCGTCGCGCCCTTCGCGGCGACCTCGCAGACCGCCTCCGCGAACCGACGGTTGACCGTCTCGTAGGCGGTGAACCAGTACCGGTGGAACGTCGCCGGGACGATGACGTCGTGGTAGATCGGCCAGAGCGTGTCGTTGCTGAAGCCCTCGTAGTAGTGGGCGACCTCGTCCTCGGACAGGGGCACGGGGCGCAGGTACATGTCGTCCTCGACGAACGGCTCGGGGGACTCGCCCGCCTCTCCGTGCCACCCGACCCAGGCGCCCTCGCGGCCGCGCATGACCGACTCCATGGCGGTGACCAGACCGCCCGGGCTGGTCCGCCAGGACTCCTGCCCGTCGGCGTCCACGACCCGGTCCACGGGCAATCGGTTGGCGGCGATGACCAGGTCGAACTGCTGCTGGCTGCGAGGCACAGAAAATCAACTCCACGGTGTAGTTGCAGTGGCAACCCTATGTCGCGAGCCGACCTGACGGCACACGGTGCCACGGCCGTGGGAGCTCTCCGGCGGGTATGCCGCGTGCGTGGGCTCCCCCTAGCGGTGGCCCTCCCGGCGGTCTACCGTCTGAGCATGAGGATCTCGGATGTCGTGCGTCGCAAGGGTGGCCAAGTGGTCACCATCCGCTCCGAGGAGACCGTGGAACGGCTGCTCGACCTGCTCGCCGAGCACCGCATCGGTGCCCTCGTCGTGAGCGACGACGGTGAAAGCGTGACCGGCATCGTCAGCGAGCGTGACGTCGTGCGCCACCTGCACAGTGACGGCGCAGCCGTGCTCCTGGCGCCCGTGGGCTCGATCATGACGGCCGACGTCCAGACGTGTGGGCCTGATGTCCAGATCGACGAGCTGGCCCGCACCATGACCGACCTGCGCATCCGCCACGTACCGGTCGTGGTCGATGGCAAGCTGCACGCGATCGTCAGCATCGGCGACATCGTCAAGCACCGGATCGACGAGCTCCAGTCCGAGCGTGACCAACTTGTTGGGTACATCCAGCAGTAACCTCACCCGTTTCACAGGGGTCCCTCACGTACCGTAGGGGGATGACGGCGCAGGACGCAGGGGGATGACGACCGAGGCGATGGAGGGCAGCGGCCGGTCCGTCGCGCCCGACGGCCTCCGGATCGGCCCGTACCGCCTCATCCAGCAGCTCGGCGAGGGCGGCATGGGAGTGGTCCACCTGGCGCTCGACCCCAGTGGCAGGGCCGTGGCGCTCAAGCTGTTGCGCCCGCACGTGGCGCACGACCGCGACGCCCGCACCCGCCTGGCGCGCGAGGTGCAGGTCCTGCGTCGCATCGACGACCACCGTGTCGCGGCCGTGATCGATGCCGACCTCGACGGCGACCGGCCCTACCTCGTGACCCGCTACGTCCCGGGCCCCGCCCTGGACGACGTGGTGAAGGAGTCCGGCCCGATGCGTGGCGGCGAGCTGCTCCGGCTGGGCCGTGGCCTCGCGGACGCCCTCCACGCCATCCACGCCGCCGACGTCATCCACCGCGACCTCAAGCCGGGCAACGTGCTGCTCCTCGACGGTGACCCGGTGCTGATCGACTTCGGCATCGCCCACGTCGCAGACGACGTCCGGATCACCATGACCGGGCTGGTCATGGGGACGCCCGGCTACCTGTCCCCCGAGGTCGTCGAGGGCGCCCCGGTCACCGAGGCCACCGACTGGTGGGGATGGGCCGCCACCCTGGCCTACGCCGCCAGCGGCGCCCCGCCCTTCGGCCGCGGACCGATGGACGTGGTCCTGACGCGGGTCAGCAGGGGCGAGGCCGACCTCACCGGGGTCGACCCGCGCCTCGCCCCACTCCTGTATGCCGCGCTGTCGCCGCAGCCGCGCCAGCGCCCCGACTCCGACGAGGTCGTCGACGCGCTGGAGCGCTACGCCACCGGGAAACCGGTGACCGAGGCGCTCGCGACGCCCCCGCGGCATACCCAGGTGTTGGAGAACCGTCCCACCGCACGCTGGGAACGCCCTGCGGTCGCCGCCGGGCCCGTCGCCCTGCCTGTCGAACCGGAATGGGCCCCAGAGCCGCAGTGGGTGTCTGACGGGCAGTGGGCGCCGGAACCCGAGCAGGACCTCGTGCCCTGGGACGAGCCCGAGGGCGAGCTGTCCGAGTGGCAGGCCGCCTGGGAGGGGGAGGTCGGCGAGCCGGACCCGCGCATCGGCCGCCCGGCGCGCACCGGCACCCTGCTGGCCCTGCTCACCGTCGTGGTCGCGGCAGCGGCGGGGTTCCCCGTGGTGGCCGTCGCGGTCGCGGTGCTCTGGTCCTGGGCGGCCCGCACCGCGGACCGCTCGGTGACCTCGCTCGTGCTGCGTCGCCACCACCGCGGCCGCCGCCGGTCCGACATGCCGCTGGCCGTCGTCGCGAGCCCCTGGCACCTCGTCGTGGGGGCGCTCGCGACCGTTGTCAGCGCGATCCTGCCCCTGCTTGTCGGGATCTGTGCGGTCTTCAGCGCAGCCCTGGCCGCGGTGGCGGTCAACAGCGGCTCGCCGCACCCGAACTCCTCCGCCCCGCTGGCCGTGGGCGCACTGGTTGCCGCGTTGATGGCGTGGTGGGGCCCGGGTGGGTCGGGCCTGCGCCGCGGCACCCGAAGCATCATCCGCGGAGTCAGCCCCGGCCCGCGGGCGACCCAGGTGCTGGTGGTCCTGTTGCTGCTTGCGGCTGGCGCGCTCGCCGTGTGGAGCCTGCAGAACTCCGGTGTGCCGCAGTGGTGGCCGACCGAGGCGCCGTCGGGGCTGCTGTCCGGCGTCGGCCTCACCGCATGACGGAGGGCACCGAGGGCAGGCCGGCCAGGCCACGACCGGTCAAGCGTCGTCCGGTGCTGCGCCAGAGCCGGATCTGGCGGGGGGAGGAGCTCACCGAGACGCTTCCGATGATCGAGAGCCTGCGACACACGCCCTACCGCAACCCGCGTGTGCTCCAGGCGGCCGCCGAGGAGCGTGAGGCCAGGGCGTCCCTGGACCTGGCGCTGCGGGTCGGCGAGCTGATGCTGCGTTGTGGCGCGGGCGCACCGCAGGTCGAGTCGTCCGTGGTGGCGGTGGCCGCCGCGGCCGGGTTGGACAACCTCGAGGTCGACATCACTCTCCAGTCGCTGCTGATCCAGTGCTCGACCGGTTCGGGGGTGCCGATCACCATGCTCCGGGTCGTGCGCTCGTCGACCCGCGACTTCGCCCGGCTGACGGCCGTGCACGAGTTCGTGGAGAACCTCGTCGCCGGCTCGTACGACCGGGAGGCGGCGGCAGAGCAGCTGCGCGAGATCCGGCGCGCGCCTCGGTTCTGGCCCAAGTGGACGGTTCGTGGCTCCCTCGGGCTGCTCGCCGCGGCCATCGCCGTCATGCTCGGCGCCGGTGTGGTCGCTGCCCTGGTTGCGGGGATCTCGGCCCTCCTGGTGGGGTATGCCGCCCGCGTCCTCGGCCGCGGAGGCCTCCCGGACTTCTACCAGTGCGCCATCGGCGGCTTCCTGGCGACGACGATCGCGTGGGGCGCCTTCAGCCTGGGTGCTGCGGGCTGGCTGCCCGTGTCGTCATCCGACTTCGCCTTCATCGTGGCCGGTGGGATCACGGTGCTCCTCCCGGGTCGGACGGTCGCCTCCGCGTTCGAGGACGCGATCTCGGGCTACTCGGTCACGGGTGCGGGCCGGATGTTCGCCGTCTTCCTGACGACGGCGGGGATCATCCTGGGGGTGGCCACGGGCCTGTCCCTGACGTTCGCGCTGACCAGTGCTTTCGACCTCGAGCTCGCCTCACCCTCGATCATGGCGACGCGGGCACTCGACGCCCCCGTGGTGCTGGCCGTGGTGGGAGCGTTCGTCGTGGGCGTGGCCGGCGCGGTGTCGCTGCGGAGCCGGCGGCTGCTGGTCATCCCGTGCGGGCTGCTCTGCGCCGTCGGGGTCGCCGTGTCACTCGCGGTGTCCCGGGTCGAAGGGCTCGGCCAGCTCGCGGCGGCCGGCAGCGCGGCCATCGTGCTGGGATGTGCCGGCCGACTGCTCGCCTTGCGCATGGGTGCCCCGGCCATGGTGCTCGTCGTGCCCGCGTCCTACGGACTGTTGCCGGGTCTGGCCATCTTCCGAGGGCTCTACGAGATGGTGAACGGCTCGTCGGCCAACTCCGGGAGCCTGTCCCTCCAGGGCGGGCTGACCACCCTGCTCGGGGCGATGGCGGTGCTGCTCGCGATCGCGGCCGGCAGCGTGCTGGGGGAGTTCATGGCCGCGCCGTTCGACCACCGCATGGTGCAGAAGCGGCGGGCCCGCCGGCGCTGATCAACGGCACCGGGTGACCTTCGGCGATCGACAGCCGGCGGCGGGCTGCCGTCAATGTGTCCGAATTGCTTGTCGCCGGGGTCAGTGCCCTCTACGGTGGACAACCTGCGCAAATGCGCTCTCACAACTGCACACGGCATACCCAATCAGCCATGCACATCCACCGCGCCGAGCCTCGTCAGGTGGATGTCTTGCCGGAAGATCTCCGGGCAGACGAGGACGGGGGACCCAATTCGGCCACCACGGTGGCCTTGGGGTGAAGTCGGCTCCGGCCGACCGGGCACCTGACAGCCCGAACCCGACAGCTCACCCCGCAGGCGCCGGTCAGGAGAGGAACCCCCCCGCCATGTTCTATGCCCCGAAGCACTCTGCTCGGAAGGTCAACCCCGTCCGCCGTCGAGTGACCGGTGTCGCCGTCGCCGGTGTCGCCACCGTCGCGGGAGGCATGGCGACCGCGACCTCCGCGTCGGCATCGACCGTCTGGGACCGGGTTGCCGCCTGTGAGAGCGGTGGGAACTGGGCCATCAACACGGGCAACGGCTACTACGGCGGACTGCAGTTCTCCGACCGCACCTGGGATGCCTTCGGCGGTGAGCGCTATGCCGCGACCGCGAACCGAGCCTCCAAGGCCCAGCAGATCTCGGTCGCCCAGAAGGTCCTCTCCTCCCAGGGGCCCGGTGCCTGGCCGACCTGTGGGGCCCGGGCCGGACTGACCCGCGCCAACGGCGGGGCGGTCAACGCCGGGTCGACCACGACGCAGACAGCCGCGTCGCGGTCGGTGGTGCGCAAGGCCCCCGCGACCTCCTCTGCACGGTCGTCCGCGGGCAGGCTGGTGGTCGACGGCATCCGCGGACCGAAGACGAACGCCGCCATCGAGCGCTGGGTCGGGGGCTCGGTCAACGGCACCTTGTCGCGCGCCGACGTCAAGGCGTTGCAGCGCAAGGTCGGCTCGGCGCCCGACGGCGTGATCGGCCCGAAGACGGTCGCCGCCCTGCAGGCGAAGATCGGCGCCCGGAAGAACGGCTCGCACTCGCTCGACCGCGCCACCGTGCGGACCCTGCAGAGCTACCTCAACGCCCGCTGACCCACCGCGCCGGTGAGCCGGTGAGCCGGTGAGCCGGTGAGCCCGTGCGCCGGTGCGCCGGTGCGACGTGTTGCTCCGGGATGGTCACCGACCAGCCTGAGCGGCGATTCGTGACGTCCACGTGGCAACAGGTGCTGTCCCCCTGGCACTGGTTGCCGTGTGGTGGTCAGGAATTCTCGACGAGGGCGCCCGCGCCGGTACCATCGTCGCCGTCTGCTGCGGCAGGCAGGCCGGCGTGGCGCAATTGGCAGCGCACTTGTCTTGTAAACAAGGGGTTAGGGGTTCAAGTCCCCTCGTCGGCTCTCTGACCAGCATGTTTTCCTCAGCCTCCCTCGCCTTGGGCAACCGACCCACCGCTTTGCCCACCGCTTTCAAGGGTGAAGCGGTGTGGATCGACGGCTTCCAGTGCGGCAAGGACTCGCGGGTCGACCGATCTGCGCCCGAGATAGAAGTCGAGAGACATCGACACCCGCGAGTGTCCGAGCTGGTCGGCGATCATGCGTGGTGAGGCACCTCCGCCGTCGAGGATGGTCGCCATGGTCTTACGCCACGTGTGCGAGGTGACCCACCCGAAGCCGAGTCGATCGCGGGCGTCAGCCAATTGCCGCGACACGTTCCGGGGATCGCGGAAGCGGCCATCAACGGTGGCAAAGATCGGTTCGTCCGGAGCGACGCCGAGCTCGAACCTGCGCCGCAACATCGCCACGCACCAGGTCGGCAGCAAGAGGGCGCGCTGACCTGCCTTTGACTTTGTCGTCTTGCGCAGCAGGCCCTGTCCAGTCACCCGAATCAAGGTCGACGTCACCGTCAGGGCACCGGTGTCCAGGTCGACTTCGGTCCAAAGCACCGCCAGGGCTTCACCGATCCTCAAGCCGGTGGCCAGCAGGAATGCCGAAAAGTCCACCAAGTCCTGACGGACGGCAACATCATCCCCGGCCATGCCCATAAACCACTTTGCCTGCTCTTCGCTGGTGAGTGATCGGGGTTCCTTGGCCCGTGTCCCCTCGAGACGCTCCAGCTCGCGCGCTGGGTTTGCTGGGATCGCGCCTTGGCGGACCGCCAGACTCAGGGCGCCTGACACGATCGATCGGCAGGTGCGTGCGGTAGCGGCGCCGACGTCCTGGTAGACGTCGAGCACGAAACGATCCACGACGGGCGTTGTGAGTTCCCGAAGCCTCAGACCACCGATCCGAGGGAGCACATGACCTTCGAGCTGACGTCGGTATGTCTCCACAGTGCCCGGCGATCGTTGTCCTAGGCCAGCCAACCGCTGGATGCGGCTGAGCCAGACCTCGGCTGCCTCAGAGAGGGTTGATGCACCAGTGAGCTGACCGCCAGATCCGCGACGCTTCCGTTCCTCGAGCTCGGCCACCAGAGCCTGTCGAGCGCCGCGAGGACTCGACCCCCACCGCTCAACCTTTCGGACCTTGCCATCGAAGCCGCGAAACCGTGCACGCGCGACGATCGGGCTGGGCCCGCCTCTCACCCGCTGGATCGACACGTCGCCCCAAGCTCCAACCTCGAGCTGATGACGGGCCACGTCACGCCACCGCGGTGTGACGCTCGAGCCACTCCATGACGGCGCTCTCGCGGTAGCGAAGGTGACGCCCGACCTTGAACACCGGCGGGCCAGTCCCCTTGAGCCGCCAGTCGTACAGGGTTTGCACTGGGACGCCGAGGTACCGCGATACGTCGTCGACGGTCCACAGCGGGTCATGTCGCATGCACATTGCTCCTCCTTGGTCGTGTCCTCCGCCGTTGTTGGGACTTCCATTGCGCGTACTCGCGTGCTCTTGCGGCGGCCGCCCTTGCGAGGGCGGCGTCGCCAGACGTTTCCCACCCCGTGCCGGCGAAGCGCCAATCTCCGATGACGAGCGTGGTCTCGTCTTCGTCATCCGCCATGAGCTCGGCCTCGGTCCCGGCCAAGTCGACTCGCTTGCCCTCGCGGCGAGCCGCGGCGATGAGGGTCTGTGCGCGACGTCGGGCTCTGCGGAGGGCCCCGAGGGTGACGGAGTAGCGGTGGGACTTGGTCGCGAAGTGTCCACGGAACCCCAACATGTGGACCCAATTGGCCATCCGCTCGTAGGGGACCTCGAGCTCGTCAGGGTTCGAGAGTTCCGCCGTGCCATGCGCGCACTGAGCGATGGCGGTCGCTACCGCTTGTACCCGCTGAAGGTGGGGGTTGCTGCCGCCGTCGGCGCTCTCGGTGGCCGACTTGGTGGCGTACTTGGCCAGGTAACCCGCCACCTGCTCCGGTTGCAGCGCTGCCGCCGGATCGTCGGTACGTCGGCTGGTCCGGACGCCTCGTGCGTCAATCTGGGATCCGAAGCGCAGACCTCGCTCGAGGCTGTCGTCCAAGGCTGTTGGAGCAGTGAAGCTCACAGCTCGGGCGGCTTCCTCGACGAGCAGAGCCAACCGTGCCGGGTCGATGGAGGGCGGGCTCGGAGCAAAGCCATCGTCGCTCTTGGGCCCATCGAGGCGTACGAGGGCGTGGAAGTGGACGATCCCACGCAGCTGGAACTCGGCGACCTTGGCGTACTGGAGGGTTGCGTGCTCGTTCAGGTCACGCGGCTTGACCCCCAATGTCTTGGCGATGAGTCGCCGCAGGGTGATCGTGAACCGTCGCCACAGCTCTGGTGCCCACCACTGCCAGACCACGTGGGAGGCGTAGTCGTAGCACTCCCAGCACAGGGGCTGGCCGAGACCGGGGTCAGTCGGCCCGTGCCGCTGCATACAGGACATTGAGCGACCGTGCTGGCACCTTGACGTGGTCCCTGAGCGAGGGTGGCAACGCCGCGAGCCGTCCCTCACCCCGTGAACGCTGCCGAATGATGGTGCAGTAAGTGTGGCGAAGACAAGAGGGTTCTCGGCGACGGTGTCCGGAACTCCTTTGCCACCAGCGAGTCCGCAGCGGATCAGGTGGAAGGTGTCGGCTGCATAAACACGCGAGCAGGATGGGCACACGTCAGCGCGGCGGTTGCCGCAGCGGAGGTGGAGCACCCCGAAGGCCTCGTCAAGGGTGCTGTAGGTCTGAAGTGGTTGACCAGTGTCTCGATCGAAGGTCGTGCTGGTACCGCTAACCCGGATCGGGTTGGTGCAGTAGCCCACCCGAGCAGCCGTGCTCGCCCAGGCGTCGAAGGACCCGTTCGTCAGGCGACGGACAATGTGCCGTTCCTCGGCTGTCGACAGCTCGCCGAGCTCGAGTCCAGCGCCATCACCGTGACCGGGAAACCGTTCCCGGCCACGGCGTAACGCCAGATCGCGTCCCATCAGGCAACCTTGGAATCCTGCTGCTCGAGTGCGTCGTCAAGAACGGTCCCTAGAAGTTCCCCAGAGGCAAGCCTGACCAGCAAGGGCCGGCGCTTGCACGCGGGCACCCCTCCCCACACACCGAACTCCTCGGCATACACAAGAGCAGCCGCGAGGCAGGTGCGTCGGACTGGACACGTTGCGCAGATCGCTTCGGCGCGACGCGTCTTGGGGCTGTTGGCGTCCTCGAACCAAAGCCACGACGAGCTGCCGGCGCAGGATCCCAGTGGTTGCCAGCGACTCGCGTCGAGCTGACTGACTGAGAACTCTCGGCCCAGGTCGATCCAGGGCATCGGGCGTCCGTACCCGACGTCCGGGTTTGATCGTGGGGTGCGACTCATGCGACTTCGCCTCTCTCGGTGTCCGCTACGGCAGTCAGACGGATGGGCGTGGGTCTGGGTGAGCTCGCGGCGAGTTCAGCGATATCGGCATCGGTTAGGTACGACGCGCGCACTCGCCGTAGAGCGCGGGTCCCCTCTACTCGCACGTAGGCCACTCCCGGCGTCAGCTCGCTGATGTGGTCGGCGGCCGCACCCAGGTCTCGGGCACCGTCTCCCAAGACCATGTCGACCTGGATGGGGTTGTCCAAACGCATGGCGATCCTGGTGGGGAACAGGTCCCGCCAGACGACCACGTCCTTGCCGGGATCTTGAACAGCTGCCAGCACCGTGATGCCGCAGGCTCGGCCTTGAGTGAGCAGCAGCCCGAGCGCCTGCTCGATGCGCCGAACGACAGTGCGCTCGGCAAAGGCGGTCAACGTGGCCAACTCGTCGACGACGAGCAGGATGTGGGGGGACTTCGGGTTCGCCGCATGGGTGCGCACGCCATTCTGTGCCAGCTCCCTCGCTCGGACGTCCTTGAGGGTCACGAGCTGCTCCAGTGCCAGACACATCTGCTCGGCGCTGCCGTCCTCGAAGCGCGCGAAAAGGGGAAGGCCCGGACGCAGTTCCATACCGCCTTTGGGGTCGATGGCCCAGACCTGCAATGACCCGGCCGCGATCGCAGAGGCCGCACCGTTGAGCAGGGACCAAAGTACGGATCCCTTACCGGCGCCCGTTGCCCCCGCGACAAGTACATGTGTGCCGAGCAAACGCAGGCACCAAGCCTCCCCGTCCTCGTGTCGACCTACTTGAACCGCCGCCAGGTCGACCTGCCCCGTGGGTGCTGAAGGACGGATCACCGGTGCAAGCACATCCCGGCGGTGCAACTCGAGGAAGACGCGGCCCGGGCAGTCCTCAACGACTCTTGCTTCTCGACACTTAAGGGCATGCGCGAGGCCATCGCACTGTGCGGCCACGTGCGAGGGGGTGAGCCCAGCGGGGAGGCTGAGCTGCAAGGTGTGCACTCCCGCCCTCGTGACGCGGACCCGCCGGATCCTCGGCAGCCTGGACTGCTCTGCGCCGTGGCCGTTGAACTGGTGGTCATAGGCGACCAGTCCGTTGCGTGACGCGACCTTGGCCCACCTTGAGCGGTACCAAGGTGCGGCGGCGATCGAGGCGAGTCGCGGGTGCGCAGTGTTGGCGAATGAGCTCGGTGCCGCGAGTCTCCACGTGATCAGCGCCAGCAGGACTCCGATGGTCGTCCAGATGAGGAACCGCGATCCCAGGACGTATCCCTCGATTGCGAGCCCCACGACGATGATCGCCGGCACTGGGTTTCGGGCAGCTGCGAGCAGGATGGCGCCGATGGCGCGAACGAGCGCCCAGCCGAGTCGGACGATTCCTTCGAGGACGATCGACAGAGGATCGTCACTGTCGAACATCGGACGAGCGGGGGAGCGGTCCATGTCAGAAACCCGCGCCCGCGACACTCGCCACCGCGTTGCCGATGAGCATCGCGGCCTCGCCCATGTGACGTTCGACCTGAAGGAGGTGTTCGTCGAGGTCTCGATCGGGGCAGCTGTGCAGCTGATCCCTCAGCCTGGACTGCCGACCGAAGAGGTCCTCCTGCTCGCGCCAGAGCGACTGAAGCCGCCGGTGTACCTCGTCTGGCGCGACTCCGACCGCGGTGGACCACTGCCTCGCCTGCCCGCCGCGCACCTCACCTCTCCCTTCTCATGTCGGAGAGCGCGTCGGTCAGCCGGTCCCCCGCTGCACCGAGGGCACGACTGGCGGAGCTGATCGAAGCGAGCATTCCTTCGTCTGGAGCATCGGAGAGGCCCACGCGCAGCTTTGTCAGTTCCGCGTGGAGCTCCTCCACCAGGCGGACCCGCGACGAGAGTGCCCACGGGAGTTCAAGTTCACCAACGCCTAGGGCTTCCGCCCACGCAACCATGTCGATGGGGCGCACGTCAGGCAGCCTTGGTCGGGCTCTGCTGGCTGCTGGATCCGGACTTCACCGGGCCCATTGCGTCGGCGCGGTAGGACCAAGCGATGCGCGAGAAGTCCTCGTTGACCTTCTCGACGTAGGGGAGGGCGGACAGGCCGTGGAAGATCACGGGCGTGATCGGGCCACCGCTTTCGTTGGCCGGCGGCACTGGCTGGACCTTCGCCAGGAACTTCACAGTGACGGTCCGGGCACTCTTCGATGCGTCGGGGTCCAGGTCCAGCACATCGACCTGCCAAATCGGCAGACCCGAGTCGACGTCAACCTGTTGCACCTTGTTCTCCCGTGTCGACCGGTCGAAGTCCGACACCGGCGTTACGGGCGAGACGATGAAGGCTCCATGGGGGAACACCTCGTCGTGGGAGATCTTGAAGCGCTTCGCGATGGCCATGATGGTTACCTCTCGGATCCGCAAGCAATGCCCTATGCATTACTGCATAGATCCGACTATGCACTACTGCATGCCCCGAGTCCACTCTTTGTGATCTTGGGGTTTGGCCTCTGCGAGCCAGCCGGGGGGAGGCTGGGCATCAGATCTGCTGCAGAGCTGAATCTGGGCGAAGCCGCCAACAGCAAACGTCTACAAGTCGCCCACATAGGGCGTGTGTCCGGGTCTGCTGCTTACCGCGCTAAATTCCGCGTGGCTCTGTCTCAGCCTCGGCTTCTGCCGCATTGAAGATAGCGGGCCAATGTCTGCAACCCGCTCGAGCATCAGCCGCGCCTATCTGACGACGCTTTTTGCGCTATGGGCTGCCCGGGGGCACGGTCGGCTTTGGCAGCGCCCCAAGTCGGGCGAAGCGCGACAGCTTCGAACGTCGGCGTCCCAATGGGGGCGCCGATCGTGGATCATTTCGTGCCCGGGGAAGCGTAGGGTTTGGCTGTGGCCGGGCTGCCGAGGGTTTTTGTCAAACCGGGTCACGGCGCGCACCTGATGTCCGTCGCGAACTCGCAGGACGAGCGTCGATCCACCCTGAGCAGATGGGTGGTCAGGGGGCTGCAGGCGGGGGAAGGTTTCGCCTACGCCGACCCGGAGGGATCGTCGGGGCCCGACTCGGTTGCGTCGGCTCTGGCGGATACCGGCGTGGATGTCGACCAGGCCCAACGGGATGGCCTGCTGTTGCGGATCCCGATGACGGACTTCTACGCCTTGGACGCCCCAGCGAAGCTGCTCGCTGAGGCCCTTGCGGAGGGTCTTGGCGCGCTGCGGATTGCCGCGGACGCGCGCCACGGGCTGCAGGTGCTTGACCCCGCGACCTATCTCGACTTCGAACGCAGGTTGGCTGACACCTGCGCGGCGAGCCCCCTGTCGGCGCTGTGCCAGTTCGACACCCAAGCCGACGGGATCTGGTTCTCGGAAGTGACGTGGATGCACATGGGCTACGGCCCGACGTCTCCGTTCGTGGCGTTGCCCGACGACGAAGGCCTGTTCCTGTTCGGAGAGGTGGACATAACCAATGCCGAGGAGATGGCCGAGGCTCTGCGACTGGCCGGAAGTCACGCGGACAGGCTCCTGCAGGTCGACCTGACCGGAATGACCCTGCTCACCGCTGCGGGCTGTCGAGCGCTGATCGAGGGCACAGACGACCACCGCGCAGGCGGTGGGCAGGTCCTTCTCCTCGGTGCCCGCCCGCCGGTGCAGCGCGTGCTCAAGCTGCTCGGATTCGACCAGGCACCTGGTTTCATCATGGTAAGGGACCCAGCGTGAGGGCCAACGCCGAAACAGGCACCCCGGCGCCTGCCCACGACGGGCTCTTCTACGCCTCCGACGAACAGCTCCTACAATTCGTGGTCCCCTTCGTGCGCGACGGAATCGCACATCACGAGGCCGTAGTTGTGGTGGCGCACGACAGCACCCGCAAGCTGCTCGAGCCAGTGCTCGCGGACGTTGGCCCAGTGGAGTTTGTGAGCCCGCCCCAGGTGTTCCGCCGAACTGTTGGTGCGGTGCGTATCTACCAAGAGCTCGTCCAGCGGGCGGTGGAACGCGGCGCACCACGAGTCAGGGCCATCAGCCAGGTGGACTTCGGGGCTGCCGGCCACGGCCGAGAAGAAAACGTGCGGTTCGAGGCAGTGGCCAACCTTGCACTGGCGGCGCAACCCCTGTGGAACGTGTGCCTGTATGACGTTCGACGTCTGCCCGACGAGCTGGTGAGCACCAGCGCCCAAGCGCACCCCTACCTCGTGAGTGAGAACGAGCGCTGGCCCAATCCGGACTACGTCCCGCCCGCCGAACTGCTTCGACGCCACAGCCAAATCGGACCATACCGAGTCGAGGCGCAGCCTCCGGACCTGGACGTCCGCGACCTGCACGCGGTCGGTCTGAGTCGGCTGCGCAAGGACATCCTCGTCACGGCCTCGGCCGGCTCGGTGCTTCCCCAGGAACAGATCGACGACTTCCTCGAGGCAGTCAACGAGATCGTCACCAACTCCCTAGTCCATGGCAAGGGACCGGTTAGCATCCGTGTCTGGGTCACCCAGCAGCGCATCGTGTGCACGGTCACTGACCGGGGCGGCGGATTCGACGACCCTCTCGCAGGGTTCCTTCCGGGGCCCATGAACGGTCTACCCGTGCACGGGGCTGGCCTGTGGCTGGCCCGGAACTTCACCGACTCACTGGACTTCTCGACCACCGAGAACGGACTCACCGCACGACTCGCCTGCTGGACTAACTGAACCCGAGCCTGGCAGGTATCCACGCCGTAACACCCCGCGTCCAAGACGCCAAGATCGCGCCGACCGGATGGGGTGTTTCGACGCCACTTCGCCCACAGCACGCTGGTGAAGATGTCCCCCGCACGACCGCTCCACCGCGCCGCAGGTCGTGGGAACCCCGGCTGGGACACTGGCTGGGTGGATCGTGTCGAGTTTCGCGAGGTTGACGAACGAGGCGTCATTGAGGGTCGGATCTTGCGGACCATCCACCCTGTCGTCAACGGTGTTCTGCTTCGGGACCTGGCCAGATCCGTCGAGCGGCCCTTCGCCCGGCGGGACGGTGAGGAGCAGCTTGCGGGTGACTACATCGGGCTCATTGACTCGGTCCTGCTGCGTTGGCCGGCTAAGCATTATTACGGCGAGCCGATGGAGGAGTGGCTCTTCGATGGGCATACCGTCCTCCTTGGCTGCCGATGCGGAGACACGGCATGCTGGCCCCTGACGGCGGACGTGAAGCTGTCCCCGGGCACCGTCCGATGGGACGGTTTCCACAACAGCCACCGCGCCTGGAACCACAGCGGCTTGGGTCCGTTCACCTTCCAAACCGGGCAGTACCTCGATGCCCTCGTGGCCACGACTGGAGCCTGACCTCACCCCCGCGTGGGCGCGACACGTCGAAGTCCGCACCCTCCGCGACACCCAAGTCAGGGACGCGACGACGACCGCTGCGACCCCTGAGAGGACGTCTCGCAGATTGAAATTTCTTCAATGGCCCTGTCGGCAAGGTCCGGCGTAATCTCGCCCGTGTAGGCCCATCCCAGACCCTGATGGGCAGGTCTTGGTAGTCCGCGGGCGCCGTATGCACTCGAGCCAACGCTTGCTCGTCACTTCACTGCAAGGACAGTTGGAGGCGACGTGGACCCTTACCTTCCCGAGAACGTGGTCGAGCTGGACGGTTCGGCATCCGCGTGGCGTGGCGAGCGTGCGATGCCGGTGCTCGACTCGATCATCGACGTGGCGAAGCAGTTGGTGCCCGGGACCCACGTGGGGATCTGCGTCGCAGACGACACCGGGACGCTGACGACGCTGGCAGGCACCGATCCACTCGTGTTCGCGCTCGACGACATGCAATTCGCCGTGGACGAAGGTCCTTCCCTCAGCGCCGTCAGGGACGGGCACACTGTCATCATCGACGACGCCGAGAGTGAGCACCGGTGGCCCAGGTTCATGCCATACGCCGTCAACATGGGCCTTCGCTCGCACCTTGGGCTGCCGATCTACGTCCAGGACCAAACCCTCGGCGGGCTGAACCTGTATTCCACACTGCACACGCACCTGGATGCCGACCGCTTGGCCCACGCGAGGGTGTTCGCTGCCCAGGCTGCCATCGCCCTGAGCCAGAGCCGACGCGAGAACCACCTGGCAACGGCACTGCAGTCGAGCAGGACGATCGGGAAAGCCATCGGCTTGACTATGGAACGGTTCGACCTCGACGACGAGGAAGCATTCGAGCGCCTGGCCCGTCTGTCCCAGAAGACCAACGTCAAGCTCCGCGACATCGCGGCACACCTGGTCAAGCAGTCGAACGACCTGCGACACGTTCCCGAAGCTGGCCAGCCCCATCTCCAACAACCCGTCAGCGGCCACATAGCGCTGCCACGCCACGACGCCACGAACCAATCCGGCAACGACGCCACCGACGGCTGGTCTTCACTCGCCCGCCCGGAAGCCCACGACGAAGTCACGGATCTCCTCCCCGGCCTGTAGAGCCTGGCCTAAGGCTGCCCAGAGCGAGCGAACAGTCCGACAGACGACAGGGCAAGGTCATCCGCCCATACGCGCCTCCTCTGCCTCTAAGCGTGCGTCACACCGCCGCAAGGCAAGGAGTTTGACTACTTACCCGTGCGGACGCTGACAAAGTAGGTCGCTGTTGCGAGAGCGCATCCCAGCGCCAAGAGCAACGGTGCGGCAAGTCCGGCAACGCTGCCAACTAGACCACCAACGAGGGCGCCGACCCCGGCTGAACCGAGGCCCAGCGTCCGCGTGCCAGCACTGACGCGACCCAAGAGATCGTCCGGAGTGAGGACCTGCCGCGCTGACGCACCGATGACGGTGACCGTCATGCTAGCCAGCCCAATTAGCACGAGAGCGGCGCCGGCGAGCCAACGGTTTGGCCATAGCCACATGGCGCCCCACGCAATGCCCTGTGCAAGCAGGCCGAAGGCGTACACATGAATGCTCGCTAGTTGTCTTTGGATACGCGGAGCCAGCCATGCCCCGAGCAGGCCGCCAACCGCGATCATCGCGAGGAGCACGCCGAAGCCTCGGTCGCCCAGGTGGAGGCGATCTTGTGCGAAGAGGACCAGAGGCGCAAAGGCGATGTTGTAGGTCAGGTTGAAGCTGGCCATCCCGAGGGTCAGTGCCCGCAACTCGCGATGCCCCCACAGGAACCGCACGCCCTCCCTCATGGAGGCGCGCACTCCCGTTGGGGCCGCTGATCGCTCCTCGGGACGGTCGATGCCACCCAGACCCGCCAGCAGCAGAGCCGACACCACGAAGGTGAGGGCGTTGCCGGCGAATGGCAACACCATGGCCAGTGAGAAGAGGGCGGCACCGAGGGGCGGTCCTATCAGCGACCGACCGACGAGGTCGAGTGACCACAGGCGGCTATTTGCTCGCGCGAGAACACCCGGTTCGCGGCCGACAACCTGAGGGATGGCTGCTTGTGCCGCGGGATCGAAGAAGCAGCTCGCCACACCGATCGCGAAGACAACCAGAACAAGCATCCACAGCGATGCGACATCAAGAGCCACAGCGATGGCGACCCCAGCCAACAATATGGCCCTTGCGACGTCGGCCAGCACCATGGTTCTCCGCCGCGGCCACCGGTCAACGAGCGCTCCTGCGGGGAGGCCGACGGCGAGCCACGCGGCATACCCAGCAGCCACCGTCAGGGACACGCCGACCGGGTTCCGAGTGATGGACGCCGCGAGCAAAGGGACGGCCGCAAGGACCATGCCCTGGCCTGCGATCGATACTCCCGTGGAGGCGAGCAGCCTGCCGAGACCGCCGACTCCGGGGGTCTCGACAGGCTGACGCATCTCCACAGGATTACTCATCAGCTCGTGCGCAGCCTGTCGTACTCGAATTCGCCAAGTGCGACGCCGCCGGTGAACGCACGCCACTCCCGCTCGTTGAACTCCAGGATCGGGCCGTCGCCCTGCGCCTTGGTGTCACGCACACCAACGGTGTCGTCGACGAAGGCGATCTCCACACATCCGCCGCTGTCGCTCAGGACGCTCTTGCGCCAGTGGGCTGACTTCCACTTCTCATCCATCGGATTTCCCCTCAGATGGGTTCACGACGCCAGTTGACGCCGAGTCCTTTCGATCAGGAGCCGTGAGGCGTCCTTGTCGAGCGCGTCTCGTTGGAGGTCGCGAAACAGTCGTCGATAGGCAGCCACGTCGGTCTCGGACGACAGATACAGATCGGCCGTCTGCGCTTCTACGAGGACGACTGGAGTGCCTTCGGCGAAGTCATAGAGGACGAACGAGCCTGCTGCGTATGCCGCTCGGTCACCTTGACCGGGTCGGATGCGAAGGTCCACGATCCCCTCGTCGACGACATCGAGGACGGCACTCAGCTGCTCGTGCATCGTGGCGCGGCTGCCAGGGCTCCGCTCGAGGACACCCTGCTCGACGACGACCTGGTACGCCACTCTGCGCCGGTTCCGGAGAGCGTCCTGTCGCGTCTGTCGTCGTGCAGCGATGCCCTCGGGTGATGGGAACCGTCCGGACTTGGCAATCGCGTTCGCATACGAGGGCGACTGAAGCAGGCCCGGGAACCACAGGGCTTGGTACTGCAAGAGCCGCTTCACGCGTGCTTCTACCGCACCGACCTCGGCTTGGCGACGCCGTGGACCACCAGCCCTGACGACCCATGCTCCCTGCGCACCATCGTCTCGAGCTACCCAACTGAGGATCTCGGCCCGGATCTCTTCTGCAACGCCGTAGTAGTCCAACAGGGCCGCGATCTCGCCGATCGAGGCGCCGAACCGACCGGTCTCGACGCGAGAGACCTTGGACTGGGACCACCCGAGTTCGCGGGCCACTGCCGACCCCGACAGTCCCGCCTGCTCGCGGATGCCGCGCAGCTCGTTTCCAACCCTTGCGTTGGAAGCCAAGTCACCCATGGGGTCGTCCGATGCACATATGCATAGGACCACCATACAGACGGCGAGCATGGGATTACTCCACCCAGACGTTGGAGGCGTGCTCCCAACGCAGGCTTGGGTGGGGTTCGGCCGGGTAGTCGCGTGCCCATCGGTACCAGTCGCGCTCGGCCATGACGGTGATGGCGAGGTCGCCGTCGTTGGTCATGCGGACGGGGCTGACCGCTCGTAGATCGGTTTCGACGCTGTCCCCTGCAACGACGACGCGGGCGCCCACGGGGTCGGGGTGTCCTTGCACTGAGTGAAGGGTTCGGAGCTCTGGCGTATTGGGGTCTCTGTTGAGGTTGTCCAACCAGACGACCGAACCCGGGTCTTCGGCCGGAGTGGTGGAGGAGACATATTGCTCGACCCAAACGCGTGAACGCCCGACGGCGAAGCGATTGGTGCTCTCGCAGTCGCCGTAGTAGTCCCGCTCCTCTTGGACCCAGACGGCGGGCTCGTCTACGCCTCTGACCTCGGGGACCACTTCCGAGACGATCCGCAGACTGTCTTTCCAGCCGTGGGCAAGCCAGTTGCCGTCATGGGTATAGCTGGTCATCAGGAACCGAGCCCGTCGCCCTGTGAGGGGCTCGTTGAGGCCCAGTGCGCGGCGAATCAGAAGTGCTGGGAAGTGGTCGTTGAGGCGCCCCACAGAGTCGTCACGATCGGTCATTTCGGCCTCAGCGAGATCGTCGAACTCTGCGCCGGTCATTGCTGGGATCCTGAATCAACCTCGTCCGTTGCGCCATCAGGGCGGGCGACTAGGGCGAGTTGGGACGAGTAGTAGGGATCCTTGAGTACGTCGTGGACGACCTCGACCGTCTTGCCCGTGCGCGGTGCGTGGACCATCCCGCCTTGCCCGTCGTAGATGCCGACATGGTGGTAGCTGCCGGGCGGGTCGCCGGGGGAGTGGAAGAACAGCAGGTCGCCAGCTCGAAGCTGCGATCCAGGAGGAACGTGGGGCAGGGCAGCGGCTTGAGCGTCGGTGACCCGGGGGAGTGTCCTTCCGGTGGCCTGGTGGTAGGCGTATTGGACCAGGGAGGAGCAGTCGAAACCAACCGTTGCGCTGCCCGGTCCGAATCCGTTCCCTGGCCCGCCGATGCCTCCACCGCCCCAGCTGTAGGGAGTGCCCAGAAACTGCAGGGCTGAGGCGACTGCGTTGGAGCCTTGGGTGCCGTCGCCGGTGTAGTCGGCATTGGTGTAGCAGGTGGCAGACAGCACGGTCGGGTTGGCGACGATCTGTTGCGCGAGGGGTTCCCATCGGGCGTAGGCGTCGGGGAACGCACTGGCCTGTACCGCCTGGGCCGCGCTCGTGAGTGGCATGGCCTCGAAACCGTGGATCTGGACCAGCCCCTTCTGACCGCCCTTCCCGCCTTCATAGAACATCCTGGCGGCGGTCTCGGGGTTGAGTCGGTCGGCGTCTGAGCCCCAGCCGGCGCGTTGCTGGAAGAGGCCGAGGCTGTCGAGGTGACCGTGGTCGAGGTTGGTGAGGCTGGACTCCTGCAGGGCGGTTGCGACGGCGATGACCCAACCGTAGGCCGGCACGTTGAGCTGGCGGCCAACCGCGACGATGGTCTGGGCATTGGCGAGCTGCTCCCCGCTCAGGTCCTGGGCGTTGGCGCCTGAGGTCGCAGCGAAGGCCGTGGTGGCGGTGGAGCAGTTCCCGGCGACCTGGGCCGTGCCTGAGTCGCTATCTCCGGTGGTGAACAGCAGCAGGACGATCAGGCCCATCGCGAGGGCGCCAACCATGGCCACGGGGAGGACAATGAGCCCTAGGCGGATGAGGCGACGCAAGACGACCTTGCGAGCCATCTGCGCGGCGGCTGCGACCAGCGGGGCGGGCATATCAGTTCCCTGAACTCGCTGTGGCTGGTGACAGCGACGGGGTCGGTGCACCGGGTGGGGCGTCGTCCGGGGCGAGCGTGTTGGCTTTCCACGTGCCGCTCTGGTTGACCAGATCAACGGCGATGCGGCCCCCGTCGGTGGGCACGCTGACCGTGGCGGTGGCGCCCTTGATCGACTTCAGGGCAGCGTCACCGGTGACTCGGGTGGCTGGGACTTGGGCTGGGTCAGTTCCAGTGAGGGCCGAAATGAGGGATGGGGTTCCCCAGCGTTTCATGCCGGTCAGCCACGGCGTCTCCCCGTGGGTGGTGGTCGACCAGGCAGTGACGAACGCTGTGGCCACCGCGACCGGGGAGCCAGCCGAGACCTTGGTTGGCGTGGTTGAACTCTGGCTTGCTGTGGCCGATTCAACTGGCGCCGTCGGGTCGCTGAGGGTGGTCGTCGCGGCGGGCACGGTGGGCACGGATGCGGTCAGGGGTGGCCGCGGGGCAGATGCGGCCGAGGCTCCCACTCCGTTGGTCAAGCGGCCGAGGGCTGCGAGCAGGACGAGAGCCAGAACGGCCGTCACGGTCAGGTTGCGCCATGACCACAGCGGCCATCGCACGGCGCGGCCGACTCCTCCAGCGTTCATTCCTCGGCTCGTTTCTGCATGCTCAGGACCGTCTGCTTGGTGTCGGGGTCGTAGAGGCGTGGTCCGACACCGTCACGCCGGAATTGCGTGTGCGAGTCATGGGCCAGGTTGGGGATCTCGCGGGCGTCCGCTGGGATCTGAGGGACTATCCGTCCGCTGATCGGGGTCTGTCCGCTTGTGGCTCGGACGTTCACAGGGTCGGGTTCCGGCGTCTGCCGGACTTCACCAGCGAGGGCGTATGCCGGGCTCTCGCGATCGGCGTCCGCCTCGGCAAAGTCGGGGGCAAAGCCGGGGCCTTGGTTCGCGGTGACGGAGTGCGCGGGCCTGGGTGCCTCAACGGAGCTGAGTTGAAGGTGTTGCGGCGCCGGCAGGCCTCTCTCGGAATCGGCGACGGTGGGGAAGTAGGCGGGTCGTCCGAAGGCTTCGGCGGGAAGCCCGGTGTGTCGGTAGCGACGGTGGACACCGGTGTCCTGCGTGGCTGCCTTCTCGTCGCCATCGGCCTTCTGGTTCTGGTTGGCGTTCTCGTTGGCTGCGTCGACGCCGTGTTGGGTGGCCAGTCGCCTGGAGGTGTAGTTCCAGATCTCACGCCCGCCACGTTTGGCCCAGCGTGGGCCTCCGGAGTGACCGAGGATGTTCGTGAACGACAGCAGGGGGAACAGCACGATGAACGCCGCCACGGTCGCCACCATGCACAGCACGATGCCCAGGACGCCCATGCCGGTCGTGGTGGCGCGGGACAGGACTGCCGAGATGATCGTGGCGTGGACCGCGGACCCGGCCGAGAACGCGACCACGTTGACCACCGCGGCACCGCCCATGCTGAACACGCGCCGCACGATCGATGCCATCGGGGCCATGACCCCAACTACGGCGATAGCGGGGAACAGCATGACCAGGAACCGCAGCATGACCAGGCCGGCAAAGAGGAAGATGTCGGCGGCCAGCCGGAACAGCAGGCTGAAAGTTGACCCGAGTGCGACCATCACACCGGTTCCTGCGCGACCACCGGCCTTACCCTGCAGGTAGCCGTACGCGACCGGGTCCTGCTTCTCAATCTCGGCGGCCGTCTTCTTCCAGTTCTCGGCCTTCTTCTCGGCGATCCGCTTGCCCGCATCGGGGTCCTGCTCTGCCTGGCGGGCTTCGGCCCAGGTGAAGGCGCTGGCCTTGAACAGGTCCGGGCCCCACTTCTTGGCCGCTGGGGAGTCCGTGGAGCCGAGCTCGCCGCGCAGCCAGTTGTCGTACAGGACGCGGTCGACCACCAAGGCCCCCTGGGCGCGTGCGGGATCGGACGAGGCGGGCAGGTTGGTCAGGCCGCTGACGCCGCTGCTGATCGCCGAGACGCTCGAGGTGACCGTGCTGTCGAAGAAGGTGGCGACCCGGGTCGGGTACTGGCCGATGCCGGCGACGATCGCTGTCACCAGCAGTGCCCACGCGGCGGCGGAGGTCACCGACGACAGTCGACCGCTCATCGAGTAGAACAGCAGCAAAGCACCGACTCCGACGAGTGCGGTGGCGCCCCACGGGGACCAGATCGAGTCATGCAGCCGCTGCGTCACGCCGGCAACGACGTCGTCAAGCGGGGCCATGTACTCCTCGGGATGGGCAACCTTGTTGTGCAGCCCGTTGGTGGCTGCGGCACCCCACGTCGCGGCGGACATCAGGAAGTTGCCGGTCGCGGTGTCGATGCTGGCCTCGACGTCGCGCAGGCCACCACCGCAGCCAAGGTCGTAGGTGTGCCACCCGAGTCCGGCGTACCCGTATTGCTCGTACACGCTGGTCGAGGGATGGTCGGCGAACGGGTCGCGCGGTTCCGGTGGGGTCTTGGGCCGTTCGTCGAGGAACCCGGTTATCCCGGACCCGGGCAGCTGCGCCGTGGGTGCGTCCTTGCAGTCCGGCACACCTGGGATGGTCGGTGCCGCCGAAGCTGCCCCGGCCAGACCCACACCGACCCCGGCGAGGATCGCGCCGATGGCCAGCATGCGGCATATGACCCCCCGCAGAGCAGCCATGTCAGGCACTCTCCCTCTCGGGCTCGTCCTCGGCTGTCGTTGGGGTGGGGGAGAGCTCAGTTCGGGCCACCCGGTTGCGGGCCTGATCGGGCTGGGCCGTGGTGTTCAGCGCAGCCAGCAGGTGGGGGTGGGCGGACAGGTCCATGCGGATCCGTTCGATGCCGCCGGTGCCGTCGCTGAAGATGAACTCTCGAGACCCTCGGCGGCCTTCACGGGTCGGGCGGGACAGGGTGCCGAATATCGACTCGTAGCCCATTCCGTCGCGGATGCCGGGCAGGAACCGCAGCGCGTCGGTCTGGGCGTCCTCCCCCGTGAGGCGGCCGATGAACGCGGCCGAAATGAGGTTGGCCAAGTCGAGCTTGAGCAGGTCGGCCGGGTTCTGCGAGGCCATCAGCACGCGGGTGTTGTGCTTGCGGGAGTCGCGGGCGGCTCGGTCGATGAACCGACGGCCGGTGCTGAAGGTGGACAGCGCCCACGCCTCGTCGATGAAGATTCCCTTGCGGGCGTTGACATCCCCGAGGTACATGCCGCGTTGGGTGAGCCACGCGGCGAGGTAAAGCACGCACATCGACAGTCGCTCGTCGAGATCCTCACTGTTGGCGGTGGACTCGTCCGGCAGGGCAAGTCCACGCAGGCTGTACACCGTCAACAGCGGGTCTTCCCGCCCGTAGTCCTGCTGGTACCCGGACGGGAAGATCAACCGGCCGTGGCTGGTTTTGGCAGCCTCGGTCAGGAAGTCCGCCATGTACCCGGCGTGCCGACGCAGGTCCGGGTCCCCGTCCAGTCGCGTCAGTGCGTCGACGACCTCGTGGGTGGATGCGGTGTGCCTGGCCGACACCGCACCGACGGCACGCATCAAGGCCACCTCGGTCAGCATGTGGTCCTGCAGCTGCCGCGGCAGCATTGCCCGCAGCACCGACGAGGTGAGCAGGCGGCGGGTGTCCTCCGCCTGGTTCTGTGCCGTGCGCCAGTCCAACTCAGAGTCGTAGTGCTCACGGCGTGGTTCAGCGATGACGCGATAGGTGCACAGCGAGCCAGGTGGTGCGTCGAGCAGGTCGATCGCCTGGGACACCTCCGCCAGCTCCGGCAGACGGCACAACGCGGTCAGTCGCCCGGAAGGGTCGAGCACGGTCCACGGGACGCCCTGCATCACGGTGCGGTAGATGATGTTCCCGCCGGCAGTGGACTTGCCCCCGCCCAGACCCGCGCACAGGACCGCGAGACCGGACTCTTCTCGGGTCTCGGTGCTCTCCCACGGCTCCCACGTGACGACGCGGGCGCTGGTACCGGACGTCTCGCCGAGGTGGATCCCGACCCGGTCGCCCACCTTCGCGGTGGCGGCGGGGACTGCGGCGGCGAGGGTGGTCACCGGCATACGCCGCTTGTATGCCGTGGACGCCAGCTTCTCGCCGGGGATGAACTCGCGTGCGATGGCGTACTGGTCCGCGGGGCGGGCGATGGTGATCTGGGGCGTGTAGAGCTTGCGCAGCAGGCTGGCCCGCTCGAGTGCCTCCTCCTCCGATGCTCCGGAGACCGCAATGCGGTACCAGCCGGTGGTGCGGGTCGATAGCCCGGACAGGCCCATCGAGATCTCGTCCTCGACGCCCAGGGCCTTGTCGGCCTGACGGTCCAGGGCGCCGGGGGCGGGCTCGTGGTGCTCGACCTCGTAATGGTCCTTCTGGGCGCGGATCTTCTGGATGTTGCGACGCATCGCCATCCCCACCTTGGCGGAGTCCTCGATCGTGACCCGGGCGGACCACTCGACCGGGAAGCCGAGCTGGTCGGTGCGCTGCATCCACGGGATGCCGGCGGGGATCTCCAGGTCGGTCATCCGGCCGACGGACAGGACGCACACGTGCCGTTCGACGCGCTGGTTCTCGTTCTCCCCGATGACGCGCAGGGTGCGGGCGTAGGGTTCGGCGAACCATTGCACGTGGTCGGTGAACTCGTGCAGGTCCTCTTCCTCCCAGCGGCCGTCGTCGACAGCCCCGAGTGTCAGTGGTGCGGGTAGGCCGAGGGAGCAGGACCGGTGCAGCAGCCATTCCAGCTCGCGGGGTGTGACCGGTGCACCGTCCATGCCCGGGGCAACCATGATCTCGTCGGTGACGCGGATCTCCTTGGACAGGGCCGAGACCTCTCGGTCCGAGAACGTGCCGGCCAGCCCGCCGAGCGCTTTGTAGAGGCCCTTGCGTGCGGGGATCTCGACGCCGACGTAGACCTCCTTGTCGGCCATGCTGCGACCAGAAAGGTGCTGCTGGTCCGTCAGGAGGTGGTTGCGCCACCCGGGCAGCGGGGCCGGGGCGTTCTCGTCGTGTGCGGCGGCCCACCGACTCACCGGGTAGGGCCTGGTCGTGACCCGGATGTGCAGCTGACGCTTGACCAGTTGGGCGTACGCATCCGCACCATCGATGATCAGCTGCTCTCGCACGCTGTCTGGGCGGAAGGACCATCCCTGCGGATCGAGGAGGTACCAAGCCACGATCCGGTCGGCGGTCACCGTGCAATGGCCGCTGATCCGGCGCAGCGCTATCCCCGGCTTGCTCATGACGGAGCCTCTCTTGATGCTGGCTTGGCTTGAAGGCGGGCTGCCTTGCGTTGGGCCCGGCTCAGGCGTGTGGGGACGGCACGTACCCGAGCCGGGTGCATGAGGCCCACCGTGGGTCGGGTGCGCTCTCGCGGGGCGCCGACCTCGTGGGCAAATCCAGCGATGACCGAGCCGAGTGGCCGGTCTGCGTCTACGACGTTGAGGATGAGTCGGGTCATCCCGACGGTGACCAACAGGGTGTAGGCGAGGCTGAAGAACCCCAGGCCGATGCCTAGTCGTCTCTCGATGACCTGCAGGAGGACAAAGACCAGGGCGCCCACGGCGTACGCGACGTACCGCGCTCGGAAGGGCAGGGTCTTGTTGGGCGGACCCAGCCAGACGGCGTTGACGTTGTAGATCTCGTCATCGACGGGAAGTCGCATCGGATCAACCTGTGATGAGCCCGGCCATCCAGGCGCCGAGATTGTCAGCTTGACCACTGCTGGCGATGCCGAGCACGGCCAGAGCCACGACAACTCCGGCCACAACCTTCATGGCTTTGGCGTTGTCGCCACGCTGAGCGAGCACGAACAGCATCACCGCGATGAGCAGGAGCAGCAGTGGGATGACGTTGTCCTTGATCCAGGACTGCAGGCCTCCGGTGTTGGCAGCCGAGACGAGTGTGGTGTTCAGGGTGTTCATGATCGTCCCCAATCGGTTGGTGCGAGTGGCCACCCGCGCCACCATTAACCCGCCCGATATACCCTCAGTCCACCAATTGTCGGCGTTTGAGACGATTACTTACCGTTTGTTGACCTTCCGTTCGCATGGCCATCCCTCGGCCCGGCCTCGCGCGTGACGGGTCCACCACGGCTGGGGCTTCTCGCTCGGGCAAGTCGCGCGTTTCAGCGAACTCACGGGACAAGCAATGAGTGTGAGCATTTATGGCGATGGCGATGGCGATGGCGATGGCGTGGCGGGCCGGGTTGCCCTGCGACCGGGCCGGGCTTGCTCCCGCACGCCGAGCGTGTGCCGGAATCCCTCGAGGAACTGATCGAACGCGGCGACCATGTCGACCTGGTTGTTGAGTAGCCATTGCACCTGCAGGCCGTCCAGGACCGCGATGAGCTGTTGCGATGCTTCGGTGAGGTCGACGTTCGCGTTGATCTGGCCGGTGTCGCGGGCGACCGCTAGCTGATCCACGAAGTACTGAGTGACGTCTTCGTATCGGGCGACAAAGAAGTCGTGGGCGGGGTGGTCTGGGTCGGTCGCCTCGGCGGACAGGGTCACGAACAGCTGCGTCAGGCCCGGGGTCGTGGCGTTGTGGGCGATCAGCTCGCGGAGGCCGTTCAGCAGTGAGAGGCCCTCCTGTGGAGGGCGGCCTTGGCGTGAGAGGGCTTCACGGTGCTCGAGCACCGCAATGAGAAGTCGCTGTTTGGAACCGAAGTGGTGCAGGACGCCGGTGTCGCTCACCCCAACCCGGTCGGCGATCTCGCGCAAGGACCCGCCGCGGTACCCCAGCCGCCCGAAGACGTCCAGCGCGACGTCGAGGATCTGGACCCTGCGGGCGGCGGTCTTGGCGTACGGCCCTCGGGGCCCACGCGCACTCGTTGCAGTGCTCATGCGCCCAGCATAGAAAATAGGCATTTGAAAACCTAGCGAGTGCCACGTTTTAGGGCTATGGTCTGGCTATCTCATATCAGCGACACCCCTCGGCGTCGGGACGGTTCGGTCTACGAATCGATGAAAGCACGGTCAACCCGGGCACCCGCCTGAGGGCGTCGAATGGCTATTCCGGGCAAGTCTTGGTCAAAGCATGGCGACGGTCATTCGACCCTTCGCGAATGCGCAGAAGCTCCGTAGTAGATGCAAAGCGTCACGGCTCCCGCGACGGCAACCAACATCACCGACGATGGATGGAGAAACATCAATGTTCCACATGACGACAAAGGCCGCGGCGGCGGTCATGGTTGTATCTGCGGCCTTGGTCCTCACGGCCTGCGGCCGAAACAGCGAAGGCTCGGGGGCGCCGGTAGCGGCGGGAACGATCGCCGCTGGCCCCGCCAAGGGCACACTGACCGTGTGGGCGCAGGCTGACGAAGGTGCCGCCTTGCCCGCATTCGCGAAGGAGTTTGAGGCTGCCAACCCCGGCGTGAAGGTGAACGTCACCGCCCTGCCGTGGGATGCCGCGCACAACAAGTACCAGACCGCGATCGCCGGCGGCTCAACGCCCGACCTGGCCCAGATGGGGACCACGTGGATGGGGGACTTCGCGAATGCGTTCGTCCCGACGCCCACCTCCATCGACACCAGTGGCTTCTTCCCAGGTTCAGTGAAGTCCACCCAGGTCGGTGGCACCACCTACGGCGTCCCGTGGTACGTCGACACGCGGGTCATCTACTACCGCAAGGACCTCGCCGCGAAGGCCGGGTACACCACGTTCCCGACCGGCTGGGACGACTTCAAGGCGATGGCCAAGGCGATGCAGACCAAGGCCGGAGCGAAGTGGGGAATTAGCCTGCCGGTCAGCGGGTCCGACTCCTTCCAGTCGATGCTGTCCTTCCCGTGGTCGGCCGGGGCGCAGCTGACCGACACGGGCCAGGCCAAGTGGACCCTGGACAGCCCTGAATGGGTCAAGGCGATGACCTACTACAAGAGCTTCTTCACCGACGGGATCGCGACTCCCAACCCCAACACGGGGGCGGGCGCGGCGGAGTCCGCATTCGTGAACGGCTCCATCCCCATGTTGATTGGTGGTCCGAGCGAAATCGGCGCGCTCACCAAGGCCGGCGGTTCAGGTTTCGCTGACAAGTTCGGCGTCGGAGTGGTCCCGAAGGACGCGTCGGCAACATCGTTCGTCGGCGGCTCTGACCTGGTCGTGTTCAAGAAGAGCAAGAACCAGGACGCGGCCTGGAAGTTCATCCAGTTCCTCACCCAGCCCGACGTGCAGGTCAGGTGGCAGAAGAAGCTCGGTGACCTCCCGGCGCTGCAGAGCGCTTGGAAGGACCCGGCGCTGGCGAATGACCCGAAGCTTTCTGTCTTCGGCGAGCAGCTCAAGGACACGAACTCGCCGCCGTCGCTGAAGACCTGGACACAGGTCAGTTCGGCAGCCGACAGGACCCTTGAGCAGATCATCAGGGCCAATGTGGCCCCCCAGGACGCGATGAAGAGCCTTCAGGCCACCGCCAACTCCATCGGCACCGGAACCGGCGGCTGACCATGGCCACGGTGACCCCGGTCGGCGCGGGTGAGGTCTCCCGCGCCGACCGGCAGGGCAGGCCGGGCGGCCGAGGTGGCGTGACCCAGTCACGTCGTCGCAGGCAGGGCCTGGTGGCGTGGTTGTTCGCGCTGCCGTTCGTGCTCGGCTTCGGCATCTTCATGCTGTTGCCGATCGTGTCCTCGTTCGTGATGTCGTTCACCGATTTCACCAGCAGCGACGTGCAGGATCCACTGGCGGTGGGGTTTGTCGGCGTCAGCCAGTACGCCGACTTGTTCAGCAACCCGCAGTTCCTCAAGTCGATGTGGGTCACCGCCTACTTCGTCATCGTGGGGATACCCCTCACCATGATGGTGGCGCTGGCCCTGGCCGTCGCGCTGAACAGCGGCATCACCCGCTTCCGCACCGTGTTCCGGGTCGGCTTCTACACCCCGGTGGTGACCAGCATCGTCGCGGTGGCCGTGGTGTGGCGGTTCATCCTGCAGGACAACGGGCTCCTCAACGCCATGCTCGGGTTGGTCGGCATCGACGGACCCAACTGGCTGAACAGCACGACCTGGTCGATGCCGGCCATGATCCTGGTAGCGGTGTGGCGGAACATGGGCACGCTGATGATCATCTTCCTGGCCGGGCTCCAGAACATCCCCGAAGAGGTCAAGGAAGCCGCGCTGATCGACGGGGCCAACCCGTGGACGACGTTCCGGCGCATCACCCTGCCACTGCTGCGACCCACGTTGCTGCTCGGAGCGGTGCTGCTGTCCGTCGGATACCTGCAGTTCTTCGAGGAACCGTTCGTCATGACCAAGGGCGGGCCACTGGATTCCACCCTGTCGATCAGCTACTTCACCTACAACCAGTTCGGCTTTGGCAAGTACGGCACCGCATCCGCGGCGAGCTACATCCTGTTCGTGGCGATTGCCCTGCTGAGCCTGGTCCAGTTCCGAGCCCTGCGGTCCAAGGATTGAGAGCGTCATGACAACTACTGAAGACACGCCGCTGGCGCTTGAACCCGGCGGTCAGGGAATGCCCTTCGGACGGTGGCGGGGCGGTCGCAGGCCGACTCGGCGATGGTTGATCTATGCGGCACTGGTCGTTGCAGGAGCTGCGACCATGCTGCCGTTCGTCTGGATGGTGCTCAGTTCCTTCAAGACGCAGGGCGAAATCCTGAGGAACCCCACCGGGTTCTGGCCGGCCGACCCGACCTGGGCCAACTACGCCAAGTGGTTCAGCGAGCTCAACATCCAGAAGTTCTTCGTCAACAGCCTGCTCGTCGCTGTCGTCACGGTGCTTGGCAACTTGGCGTTCTGCTCGATGGTCGGCTACGCATTGGCCAAGATGGACTTCCCGGGCAAGCGCGTGCTGTTCGTGCTCGTGATGATCACCCTGATGACCCCGGGCGTCGTGACCTTCGTGCCGTTGTTCGTCCTGGTCAGCAAGATCGGTCTGGTGAACACCTACCCCGCACTGTTCCTGCCGTTTCTGACCACACCGCTGGGCGTGTTCCTGATGCGTCAGTTCATGCAAGGGATCCCGGACTCACTGATCGAAGCAGCCCGCATCGACGGCGCGGGTGAGGTCAGGACCTTCGCCCGTATTGTCCTGCCGTTGTGCGGCCCGCCGTTGGCCACCCTGGGCATCCTGACGTTCCTCGGCTCGTGGAACAACTTCCTGTGGCCTCTCGTCGCGGCCCAGAGCGAGGACAAGTACACGCTCCCGGTGGCGCTGTCGCTGTTCTCCACCGGACAGGACGCGACCGACTACGGGCTGCTGCTCGCCGGGTCCGTCCTGGTCATTACACCCATTGTGTTGCTGTTCGTCTCCCTGCAGCGGTTCTTCATCCAGAGCGTCGCCTCCGCAGGAATCAAGTAGCACGCCGGCCGATCCGAGGGCGGCGACGAGAAGCCGTCCCCCTCGGATCGGCTGAGGCGTTCGCCCCTACTGCCATCAACCCCACCATCAACAACTATCAAGACCGGAGTCGTCCATATGGCCTCGTCGAGCCTGTCCCGCTCGCCCATGCCCCCCCTGACCGCCGCATCGTATCGAGACTCGTCCCTCAGCATTGAGGACAGAGTCGACGACCTGCTCACGCGCATGACGGTCCAGGAAAAGGTGGGCCAGCTTCTGCAGCTCGATGCCACCGGCGACCTGGAGGACATCGTCATTACCAGGTGCGCCGGGTCCATCTTGCACGCCTCTCCAGAGCAAATGAGCCAGGCGGTGGCGCTGGCCTCCCAGACGCGGCTCGGGATTCCACTGCTCACGGCGGAGGACTGCATCCACGGTCACTCGTTCTGGCCGGGAGCGACCATCTTTCCGACCCAGCTGGCGATGGCCGCCACCTGGGATGCCGACCTGCTCGAACGCTGCGCCCGCGTCACCGCCGTCGAAGCGGCCGCAACCGGCATCCACTGGGTGTTCTCCCCGGTCTTGTGCATCACCCGTGACCTGCGCTGGGGCCGCGTGGACGAGACCTTCGGCGAAGACCCGTTCCTGATCTCCGAGCTCGGCTCTGCGATGATCCGCGGATATCAGGGAGAAGGGCTAGATGACCCGACGGCGGTCCTCGCGTGCGCAAAGCACTTCGCCGGCTACTCCGAGACCCAGGGCGGCCGCGACGCCAGCGAGGCCGATATCAGCCCACGCAAGCTCCGGTCGTGGTTCCTGCCGCCGTTCGAGCGAGCGGTCCAAGAGGGCTGCCGCACGTTCATGCTCGGCTACCAGTCGCTGGACGGCGTGCCCATCACGGCCAACTCGTGGTTGCTCCAGGACGTGCTGAAGAAGGAGTGGGGGTTCAGCGGAACGCTGGTCACTGACTACGACAACGTCGGACGCATGGTGTGGGAACAGAAGGTGTGCGCCGACGACGCCGAGGCTGCCGCTGTTGCCGTCCGGGCTGGCAACGACATGGTCATGGCCACGCCGTCGTTCTTCGAGGGCGCCCAGGAAGCCGTGACCAGGGGCCTGCTGACCGAGGATGACATTGATGATGCAGTCCGTCGCGTGCTGCGCCTCAAGTTCGAGCTCGGGCTCTTCGAGGATCCGCGCCTGCCCGACCCGGTCCGCCAGGCCGAGGTGATCGCATGCGCTGACCACTCCGACGTCAACCTGCAGATCGCCCGCCGATCGCTCGTGCTGTTGCGGAACGACGGCACTCTGCCGCTCGACGGCGGCCCGGCCTCTGGCGCTGCGGCAAGCGGACCGGCGGACGGCTCGAGCCCGGAAGGCGTCGTACCCCGGAGACTGCTCGTGGTCGGGCCCAACGCTGATGACCCGCACGCCCAGCTCGGCGACTGGGCCGGCGGCTCGGGCCAGCTGGTCTGGATGGGCGAGGGTCACCCGCGCGACACGGTCGAGACCGTGCTGGACGGCCTCCGGGCTGTCGTCCCCGCCGAGTGGACGGTCACTCATCATCGCGGCGCGGAGATCGGGGAGCTCAAACCCAACCCTGCCGGCGCGGTGTTCCCCGACGGTCAACCGCGGTATCCGGTGCTCGAACCTGCCACGCCGGACCCGGCCATGATCGCCGAGGCGGTCGAGGCCGCGCAGCGCGCGGATTACATCATCGCTGTCGTCGGCGACAACGTCTCGCTGACTGGGGAAGGCCGCTCCACCGCCACCCTGGAGCTCCTTGGCGGCCAAGTGGCGCTGCTCGAAGCGTTGGCGCAAACGGGGACTCCCATGATCGTGGTGCTGCTCAACTCCAAGCCGGCCGTCCTCCCCGAGGCGGCCTTGAACGCCGCGGCACTCATCCAGGCCTTCAACCCCGGCATGCGCGGCGGACGTGCCATCGCCGAGCTCATCCTGGGCCGGATCGAGCCGTCCGGACGCCTACCGGTGTCGTTCGCCCGACATGTCGGACAACAGCCCGTCTACTACAACACCCTGCGAGGACAGCATGGCGACCGCTACGCCGACCTCACCCAGGACCCTCTGTTCGCCTTCGGAGAGGGCCTTAGCTACTCCACCGTGGAATACGCCGATCTCGTCGTGCACACCCCAGAGGTGACCCCGGCCGAGAACATCTGCGCCGAGGTGACGCTGACCAACACCGGCGCCCGCCCGGCGCTGGAAACGGTTCAGGTGTACGTGAGCGACCTAGTCACGACGGTCACGTGGGCGGAGACGGAGCTGAAGTCCTACAAGCAGGTCACCATCGAGCCGGGCGAGAGCGTGACCATCGACCTGAGGCTTCCCGCTGCCTCCTGCACCGTGGTCACCGCCGACAGCCGCCGAATCGTCGAGCCAGGCGATTTCACCCTGCTCGTCGGCCCGAGCTCCCGATCGACCGACCTCCTCAGCGCCAGCTTCCGTATCGCATGAAGTCCTCCACTGAGTGTCGATTTGGCACTAGGGATGCGGGCAGCGCGCAAGCCCAAGCCTGTCGCATGTCCTCGCAGCCGGGCTGTTCCTGGTCCTGCGA
The DNA here is from genome assembly GCF_056403955.1 of Pedococcus sp. P2_E2. NCBI lineage: Bacteria > Bacillati > Actinomycetota > Actinomycetes > Micrococcales > Intrasporangiaceae > Pedococcus > Pedococcus sp. P2_E2. The sequence goes on along the minus strand of NZ_JBFUEM010000012.1, from coordinate 2,819 downwards.
CGCAGGTGTGGAACGAGACGCACTATTGGGGTCGCCGACCTGCAAAGAGGTGATCGAGCCGGGGTCGGGAATCGAACCCGCGCGCCCGAACACGGCTGCGCAGAGCGAGCCGCTCGTAATGGCATCAGCCCAGGGGCATTCGCGGCGGAGAGTTTTGGCCGAGGAGACGACGTCAGTGGACAAGTGTGACTGCCCACTCGACCACCCGGCCCACCGCGACCACAAGGGCGGCCTTGGCCCGACAGTGCTTGGGACGGGCGGCGTCTGGCCGATGACGAGAGAGCGCGTCGCCGATGGCTAGACCAACCTCGCAGCACAAGGACGGGGAACATCGGGGCCAGGGGAAGGCAGTTTCGTGAGCACCATCAAAGATGTGGCCCACGCCGCCGGTGTGTCCGTTGCCACCGTCTCCCGTGCCCTTCGAGGGATGGACAGCGTTCGCCCCGAAACGCGTGACAGGATCCAGCGGTTGGCATCGGAAATGGACTTCGTGGCCTCGCCCACGGCCGCATCGCTTGCCTCGGGCCGGACCAAGGTCATCGCCGTCGTCGCACCATCGCGGACCCGTTGGGATCTCGCGACCCTGGTCAGGGGCATTGACCGCAGGTTGCGTCAACACGATCACATGGTCTTCCTTGTGGACCTGGAAGATGAGGGTGGCAACCCCCGCAGGAGGCTGTCACAGACGATGTTGCTGAAGCGCGTCGACGGCGTTATCGCGCTCAGCGTCTCAGTTGACGAGGGAGAGTTGACGATGCTCGACCGGCTGGACCTTCCCCTGGTGGCTGTCGGGACGCCCATCCCGGGACGTTCCCTGATTCGAATCGATGACGTCCGCGCAGCCCGCGTGGCCACGGAACACCTGATCGGGCTGGGCCATACCCGCATTGCCTTCGTGGGGATCAGGCCGGACACCATCGGTCAGACGCAAGCGTCGCAACAGCGCCTGCAGGGCTTCAGGGAAGCCGTTGCACATCATGGCCTTTCCTACCCAGCGCACTTCATCATCGATGCGGGATGGACTGCTCTTTCGGCTTCACTCTCCGTCAGCGAGCTGCTTCGGGCCGCGGACCGTCCGACAGCGGTGATGACGGTCTCTGACGGAGTTGCGATGGGGGTCCTTCAGGCCGCGCGGCGTCTTGGATTGAGGATTCCGCACGACCTGTCGGTGATCGGCATGGATGACCACGTGTTCTCGGACGTCATGGATCTCACCACCATGCGACAGGACCTCCAGGCCCAGGGCGAGATGGCTGCCGAGATGCTCCTTCAGCGTGTGCGTAACCCAACTATCCCGGCAGTGATCGTGACAACGCCCACCGAGCTGGTCCTCCGCGGCACCACGGGGAGGCCTGGACAGGACTCGTCTGACCTAGCCCTTCGAGTCGGCTCCTCGGGGGTCGCCCAGCGCGCCGCAACCTAGGAATGACCACGGGCGTTGGTTGAGAGGCCCGCACGTGGTTCAACAAATGCCCGAATCGATAGAAGGTCCCGCCTGTGGTCGGGCCTAGAAGGTGGCGCAATGCCGCGGAGAGTAGGTAGCCATCGTTCGAGCAGCACGCCTTCCGGGCCCGGTCGCCGACGTGTGGGGCTGGCAGTTGGAGGGCGCATGTCGAGAGGCAAACCCAGAGCTCTTCTTCCATCCCGAGGGCGAGCGTGGCGCTGAGCGTCGTTCCCGAGGGTCACAGGCCCTCGCGGTTTGCAGCGCATGCCCAGTGGTCCAGCGTTGCCGTGATCATGCCCTGGCAGCGGGCGAGCCGTACGGAGTATGGGGCGGGATGACCGAGGACCAACGGTTGGCCCAGCGAGGCACCTCCATCACCGCGTGATACCGCTGCTCCACAACACTCAACTCCACGAGCATCAGCCCGGTCCTCCCACGCGACAACAACGCCACGCACGACGGTCCGGGACGGCAGCGTCACCCATCAAGTGGAGCCAACGTGTAACCCATCAAGCGGAGTCGGACATCTGCCGAAGCTTTGCCGAAGCTTCGCCTGTGAGGACTTTCTTTACTGGCTTAAACGCGGCTTCGCCGCGAGCCGCGCCTGCGGCGCGGCCGTGCCGGGCATGCGGCCTGGCGGCCGTTCCGGGCGCGGCCGCGCCGAGGGCGGCACATAGAAGTAGCGCCCTGGTCAGACTCCAGGACGCTTCTCTCAACTCAGGCTCAGCTCACCGTCTACTGCGCTGATGACGGACGGAGCAGGCGGGCGCATGGCTGCCGTAAGCCCCAGCCAGCACCTTCCGGCGTACTCCGGTCTTCGGACCCGTGGAGCTGACTTCCGTACCGGCATCGCAGCCGGCCACCTTCCAGCCCGTCGTCGTTCGGTCAATGCGCAGGCCCGCGTGGCTGGCTCCCGCGCGCGTCGCACCCACCGCTTTGCCCACCGCTTTGCCGCCGAAACATTCGCTACATCAACGAGCCAACCGGCACTCGCTCTGGGCGAGTTGTGCGGGAGCGACACTTGGATCGGCAGCAACGAGAACACCCGGAAGAGTCGGGCGCAAAAACAAGGGGTTGGGGGTTCGAGTCCCCCCGTCGGCTCCCTGATCTGTACGACTTCGCCTGATGCTTGACGTTTGGGGCTTCGGTTGATGCCTGACAGTGTTTCGGTTGATGGTTGACACCTACTTCGGCTGATCCTTGACACTCCCTTGATGAGGGAGATGAGCGTGGCTGAGCAGCGGTACAAGGCGGTTCTGGCGGTCATCAGTGACGGCCGCACGGTGAAGGAGGTCGCGGCCGCCTGGTCGGTCTCGCGGCAAACCCTGCACGAGTGGTTGGCCAGGTACGAGCTGGGCGGTTTGGAGGGGAGCTG
>NZ_JBFUEM010000011.1:0-61032 GCF_056403955.1 Pedococcus sp. P2_E2 | reverse complement strand
GATCGCGTGTGACGCCGGGGTCGTGYCGGTGGTGCTGGGCACCGACGGGCAGATCCTGGACCTGGGCCGCCGGTTCCGGCTGTTCACCTCCGCCCAGCTGCGGGCGTTGTGGTTGCGTGACGGCGGGTGCACCTTCCCCGACTGCACCGTGCCGGCGTCCTGGTGCGACGGACACCACCTGCGGCACTGGGCCGACGGCGGTCCGACGGATCTCGAGAACGCAGCGTTGTTGTGCGGGCGGCACCACACGATCGTGCACCGCAACGGCTACCACGGCCAGATCGTCGACGGTCGGGTCCACTGGGACCTGACCCCCGGCGCCTACGACCACTGGCTCACCCACTTCACAGGCACGGGCCCCGGCTCCGACCCCGGCTCCGACCCCTGCTCCGGCTCCGGGTCCGACCCCTGCTCCGGCTCCGGGTCGGACGCAGGCTCGGACTCGAGCTCCGGCGCCGGAGCTCGGCCGGCCATCAGGACCTACGACGTCTGGGACCAGCTCGAGACCACTGCCCACAGGTCAACTGCATCCCCACCTTGGCGACCATGACCCCGCCCCACAGCCCGCCACCCCCGGCGGGCCCGCTGGCATGCGCCCGCTCAGGTGCGCAGGTGGGCGACGTTGGCCCACGCGGGGTCGGGGGTGACCCGGATCTGCACGTCCTGCGGCCAGGGGTCGCAGATGCTGGCCAGCAGGGGGACGGCGTCCGCAGCCCCGTCGAGGTAGACGTGAAGGACGCGAACCCCGCCCTGGGACTGGTGCGCGACCACCCTGCCGGCGTCGCCGAGGGCTTCGTTGATCGAGTCCTCCAGTCTCCGCAGTGCGGCCAGCGCACTCTCTCCCGGCAGGCCGCGCTCGGTCTGGTCGTCGTAGGGGACGACGACGGCAGCATGGGTGTCGAGCTCCGGGGCGGTCGCCGACGCGAGTGGGACCTGGGTCATGGCGAGGACCGGCCCGCCCTCGCCGTCCCCGCTCAGGATCGCCCAGCCCGGCTGGCCGTGTTTGTCGGTGTTCTCCGCCTTGAGGTCGCGCACGACCGCGCGCAGACCTGTCAACCCAAACCCGTCGAGGGGCGCGACCTGAGCCGGCGCGACCTCACCGACCCAGAGCTCCACATCGGTCTCGCCCAGGGCGTTGTCGAGGGCGAGGAACGTCACGGTGATCCGGCTGTGTTCGTCCAGGGTGGCGAAGGCTGGGTGGTGGACGCTGACGTCGATGCGGTGACCTTCCCGTCGCGCGCCGACCACCACCTCGGCGAAGGCGATGCGTTGCCCGCCGATCTCGAGCTCGACGGCCTCCGCGTCCGGGTTGGCCTGCCGCGAGTCCGCGAACTCCCACGTTGCATCGGCGACGGGAGCGGCCTTGAGCCAGCGACGGGCAGGGGCGCGAAGGGCGGCGTCCCCCTCCGGACTCACGACGAGGCAGTGCTTGGCGGCTGACCCGGGACTGAGCTCCCAGGCGAGGCCGGGATGGATGCCGGAGACCGCTCGGCTCATCTGCGCCACCAGGGCTTCGTTGCCGCCGCCACCGATGCTGTGCTCCGCCAGGCCCCTCCCCTCGGTGGCCCACCATGACCAGAAGGCTTCGATCGACTCCTGCGTGCGCTGCGCACCTCGGTCGTCACGGTTCTTGCTGCGACGGAAGATCCCCATGGGGACAGTCTGGCGCGTGGTGGCAGGCGAGAGGCCCGGATCTCGAGGTTCTGAAACGCGAACCGGGAAGGAATCCGGGCCTCTCGGCGAACCCTCAGCTGAGGCGTTCGTAGATGATGGCCATGCCCTGGCCGCCACCCACGCACATCGTCTCGAGACCGAACTGGCCGTCCCGGGCAGCCAGGCCGTTGAGCAGCGTCGTCGTGATCCGCGCGCCGGTCGAGCCGAACGGGTGACCGAGGGCGATCGCGCCCCCGTGGACGTTGAGCTTGTCGAAGTCCATGCCCAGGTCATCGGCGGATGGCAGCACCTGCGCCGCGAACGCCTCGTTGATCTCGTAGAGGTCGATGTCGCCGATCGTCATGCCGGCCCGGGCCAGCGCCTGGCGCGATGCCTCGACCGGACCGAGACCCATGATCTCCGGCGAGAGCCCGGAGACGCCGGTGGAGACCACCCGGGCCAGTGGCGTCAGGCCCAGCTCCTTGGCCTTGGTGTCACTCATGACGACCACCGCGGCGGCGCCGTCGTTGAGCGGGCAGCAGTTGCCGGCGGTGATGGTGCCCTGCTCGCGGAAGACCGGGTTGAGCCCCTGCAGCGCTTCCAGTGTCACGCCTGCGCGCGGGCCGTCGTCCTTGCTCACGACGCTGCCGTCGCCCAAGGTCACCGGCGCGATCTCGCGCTCGAAGAACCCGTCAGCGATGGCCTTCTCGGCGCGGTTCTGCGACGAGACGCCCCACTCGTCCTGGCGTTCGCGCGAGATGCCGCGCAGGGTGGCGACGTTCTCGGCGGTCTGGCCCATGGAGAGGTACACGTCGGGCAGGAGGTCCTGCTGGCGGGGGTCGGACCAGGTCTCGTTGCTCGCGGCGATCTGCTCGCTGCGGGCGGCGGACCCGGCGAACCTGGGGTTCTGGTCGTCACCGGACGAGCCACCGGCCCCGGCCCAGTTGGTGTACTGCGAGACGCACTCGACCCCACCGGAGACGAAGATGTCGCCCTCGCCGGCCTTGATCGCGTGGTAGGCCATCCGCGTCGTCTGCACCGACGAGGCGCAGAACCGGTTGATCGTGGAGCCCGGCAGCCCGTCGAAACCGGCCAGCACGGCGATCACGCGCGCCATGTTGGAGCCGTGCCGACCCGACGGCTCGGCGCAGCCCCAGTAGAGGTCCTCGACGAGGCGGGGGTCGAGCTCGGGGATCTTCGCCAGCGCGGCACTGATGACCTGCACGGACAGGTCGTCGGGTCGCATCTCCTTGAGCGAGCCCTTGAATGCGCGCCCGATCGGCGTGCGGGCGGTCGAGACGATGACGGCTTCGGTCACGGGGTTCTCCTCAGGCAGCAGTTCCCAGCGGCGCAGAGATAAGCGACCGCTTAGTCAGCCTCGATGGTATGCCGTGTGGCTGGGTCCGTGGGTGTGTCCTTGCTCTCGCCGGACTCGACGCGGGACGCGACGCCGGACTCGCGGCCGGACGCGACATCGGACTCGGAGCTGGCCTCGACGCCGGACGCGTGCGCAGCGTGGCGGGTGAGGTCGGTCGCGCCGTCACCCGGGACCTGTGGGGCACTGTCGTTGGAGCCTGCAGTCGGGCCGTGCGCCTGCTCATGGCGGTCGGGCACCGGGTTGTGGGGGCGACGCAGCAGCATCGCCCAGCGACCACGGGGGCCGCGGCTCTGGCCGGCGATCTGGGTGGCGCTCACCTCGGTCCCGGGGTCGCGCACGGCGTGCACCGCTGCGATCGCCACGGGACCAACCCCCTCGCCTCGGCGGGTGTCGGGGGTGCGTTCCTCGGACCGCTCGCCCGACCACACGCCCAGGGCGGCATACACGCTGGGCAGCAACGCGGAGGCGGCCCGGGCATAGCCGGCGGGGGAGGGGTGGAAGCGGTCGGCGCTGAACATCTCGTGCGGACGCTCGGCGAACTCGGGGCCGAGCAGGTCTCCCAGCGAGACGGTGCGACCCCCGGCCTCGACCACGGCGACGGTCTGGGCCGCGGCGAGGTCGCGCGACCAGCGGCGTCCGATCAGCCGGAGCGGCTGGGGGATGGGCTGGATGGTGCCCAGGTCGGGGCAGGTGCCGACCACGACCTCGGTGCCCAGCACTCGCAGCGCCCGCACGGTCGTCTCGAGGTGGCGTACCGCCACCGCCTTGTTGATTCGGTGCGTGACGTCGTTGGCGCCGATCATGATGACCGCGACGTGGGGACGCGCCACCTGGTCCAGTGCGTTGGCGAGCTGGAGCTCCAGCCCGGAGGACTCGGAGCCCACGACGGCCGTGTTGGTGAGTCGGACAGGCCTGCCGGTGAGGGCGGAGACGCCGTTGGCGATGATCGCGCCGACCGTCTGGTAGCGGTTGTCCGCGCCCATGCCCGCGGCCGAGGAGTCACCGAGGACGATGAGCTCGACCGGCTCGCCCACGCCGGCGCCGTAGGTGCCGTTGTCGTCCGGAGAGCCGTCGAAGGGCTGGCCGACGATCCGTCGGGCGACCTTGGCCTCGGCCTTGAGCACGCCGTAGCCCAGCGCGCCCAGGGCGCCGATGCCCGCAGCGAGACCGCCACCGCCGTAGGCAGCGGTGGCCGCGATCTTGCGCGCGCGTCGAGCACGACCCATCGACAGCTCCCTCTCCTCGCCGGTCTCCCTGACGTTAACGGCTGACCATGACATGGTGTGCCCCCTCCCCCTCTGATGGTCCGCCGGGGGGTGTTCCCAGGGCTCCACCAGTTGTGGGAGAGCACAGTTGGGGGACTTTCCAGTGACTGGCCCGCCGTCTGCCGCGGGTCCGGCGGGTGTCCAGCATCTGAGAGGATGGGCTGGTGAAGTACGCAGAGCACATCGCCGACCTCGTCGGGAACACGCCCCTCGTCAAGCTGAACTCGGTCACCGAAGGGGTCGCCGCGACGATCCTGGCCAAGATCGAGTACATGAACCCGGGTGGGTCCGTGAAGGACCGCATCGCGCTGAAGATGGTCGAGGCCGCGGAGGCCTCCGGCGAGCTCAAGCCCGGCGGCACGATCGTCGAGCCGACGTCCGGCAACACCGGCGTGGGCCTGGCTCTCGTGGCCCAGCGCAAGGGCTACAAGTGCGTGTTCGTCTGCCCTGACAAGGTCAGCCAGGACAAGCGCGACGTGCTGAAGGCCTACGGCGCCGAGGTCGTGGTCTGCCCGACCGCCGTGGCTCCCGACCACCCGGACTCCTACTACGAGACGTCCGACCGGCTCGTGCGCGAGATCGAGGGCGCGTGGAAGCCGAACCAGTACGCCAACCCCATGGGACCCGCTTCCCACTACGAGACCACCGGCCCCGAGATCTGGGACGACACCGACGGTCGGGTGACGCACTTCGTCGCCGGCGTCGGCACCGGCGGCACGATCACCGGCACGGGTCGCTACCTGCGCGAGGTGTCCGACACCCGCGAGGGCGGACGCGTCCAGATCATCGGCGCGGATCCCGAGGGTTCGGTCTACTCGGGCGGCACGGGCCGTCCCTACCTCGTCGAGGGCGTCGGTGAGGACTTCTGGCCGACGGCCTACGACCCGAAGGTCGTCGACGAGGTCATCGCCGTCAGCGATGCCGACTCGTTCGAGATGACGCGCCGCCTCGCCAAGGAGGAGGGCCTGCTCGTGGGCGGTTCCTGCGGCATGGCCGTCGTCGCCGCCCTGCGCGCGGCCAAGGACCTGCCCGCCGAGGCCATTGTCGTCGTGCTGCTGCCCGACAGCGGGCGCGGCTACATGTCCAAGATCTTCAACGACGACTGGATGAGCTCCTACGGCTTCATGCGGTCGGTCGACCAGACCACCGTCGGCGAGCTGCTGCACAAGAAGGCCGGGGACATGCCGGCCCTCGTGCACACGCACCCGACCGAGACCGTGCGCGACGCCATCGAGATCCTGCACGAGTACTCCGTGTCGCAGATGCCGGTCGTCAAGGCCGAGCCGCCCGTCATGGCTGGCGAGGTGGCGGGCTCGGTCAGCGAGCGAGCCCTGCTCGAGGCGCTATTCAACGGCAGCGCTCACCTCACCGACTCGGTCGACAAGCACATGGAGGCTTCGCTGCCCCTGGTGGGCGCGGGCGAGCCCGTCTCGGTCGCCCGCCACGAGCTCGAGAAGGCCGACGCCATCATGGTCGTCGAGGACGGCAAGCCGGTCGGCGTGCTGACCCGCGCCGACCTGCTCATCGCCCTGGTCGACTAGCCCTCGCGCCCTGTCGCGGCAGGTCTATCGCAGCCGTCGTGCCATGTCCTGGCCCGGCGGCTGCGTCGCGTCCGGGTGCAGGATGCCGGCCAGCGCCTCGACACCGTCGACGAGGCGAGGACCGGGACGCGCGAAGCTCGCGTTCGCGTCGACAGCCCAGACAGGTATGCCGGGTGGCAGCTCACCGTCGTCGATCGCCTTGCGTGCCAAGGCAACCGAGCCCTCGAGGTCGTAGCCGCAGGGGGCGCACACGATCACGTCCGGTGCGCTCTCCCGGACGGCGTCCCAGGTCACCCGGACCGACTTCTCGCCGGCCGTGCCGAGCGCGTTGAGGCCGCCGGCGAGGGTCACCATCTCGGGCACCCAGTGACCCGGGGCGAAGGCGGGGTCGGTCCACTCGAGGACCAGGGCCCGCGGTCTGGGCGCCCCGCGCACTGCCTGCTCCACGGCATACAGGCGCTGGCGCAGGCCGGCCACGAGCCGACCGGCGCTGCCCTCGCAACCGGTGGCGGTGCCGAGGGCGGTGACGGAGTCCAGGACCTCGTCGAGGGTGTGCGGGTCGATCGTCAGCACCTCGGCCCGGCATCCGAGGTAGGCGAGCGCGTCGTCGACGACGGACACGTCGACTGCGCACACGGCGCAGAGGTCCTGGGTGACGACGAGGTCTGCGTCCAGGGCGCCGAGGGCTCCCGCGTCGAGGTGGTAGAGGTCCTCGCCGGCGGCCATCGCCTTGCTCACGAAGGCGTCGATGTCGCGGGGCGACAAGCCCTCCGGGATGGCCGTCGTCGAGACGATCGTGCGGCTGCGGGCCTCGACCGGGGTGTCGCACTCGAAGGTGACGCCCACGACCTGGTCGCCTGCGCCGATGGCGAAGAGGAGCTCCGTCGTCGAGGGGAGCAGGGACACGATTCGCATGGACCAGACCCTACGCAGGGAGGCGCCGCAGGGGTGTTCAAGGTGGGTCGCGCGCGTGTTTGCGCAGGTCAGGGCATTGTTCAACGTGCGAATCGGACGAACCGCGCGTAGGTTCTCCCGTCGGGTGCGTTGCGCAACCACCTGACGTGAAGAGCGAGGAGTGGCCCATGACGACAGCAGCAGTCCCGACCGAGTCCGAGGCGGTGCGGAGCCTGATCCCGATCAGGATGGACCGGCTGCCCTGGGCCCGGTTCCACTGGTTGGTGGTGGTCGGTCTGGGCGTCTCGTGGATCCTCGACGGGCTCGAGATCCAGCTCGTGTCCAACGCGGGTTTCCAGGACAGCCTCCACATGAGCTCCACTGAGGTCGGCTTCGCGGGCACGATCTACCTCATCGGCCAGGTCGTCGGGGCGCTCACCTTCGGCCGCCTCACCGACCGGCTCGGCCGCAAGAGGCTGTTCATCATCACCCTGGCCATCTACCTGATCGGATCGGGCATCGCAGGTCTGGCCTGGACGCCGTGGTTCCTCTACCTGTGGCGGTTCGTGGCAGGTCTGGGCATCGGCGGCGAGTACACCGCGATCAACTCCGCCATCGACGAGCTGATCCCGGCGAAGTACCGCGGCCGGGTCGACATCGCCGTCAACGGCACCTACTGGGCGGGCGCGCTGCTGGGCGCCTTCGCGAGCTTCTGGTTGCTGGACACCGACCACGTCGCCGAGAACGTCGGGTGGCGGGTGGCCTTCTTCATCGGACCGGTGATGGGCCTGATCATCATCTGGCTGCGCCGGCACATCCCCGAGAGCCCGCGCTGGATGGTGACCCACGGCCAGGGCGAGGAGGCCGAACGCATCGTCGACGAGATCGAGGCGTCGGTGGAGGCCCAGGGCAAGACCTTGGCCCCGGTCGACGAGGACAAGGCGATGAGCATCAAGGCCAGGGAGAGCATCCCCTTCCGTGACCTGCTCCACGTCTTCGTCAAGAAGTACCCGTCCCGTACCGTGCTCGGCCTGACGATGATGATCACGCAGAGCTTCCTCTACAACGCCATCTTCTTCACGTATGCGTTGGTGCTGCAGAACTTCTACCACCTGGACAAGTCGGCGGCCGCGATCTACTTCATCCCGTTCGCCGTCGGCAACCTCGCAGGACCGCTGCTGCTCGGCCACCTCTTCGACACCATCGGCCGGCGCAAGATGATCTTCGCGACGTACATGATCGCCGGACTGGTGCTGCTGGTGTCGGCGTTCCTGTTCAAGGCCGGCACGCTCAACGCGACGACGCACACGATCTTCTGGTGCGTGTCGTTCTTCTTCGCCTCGGCGGGAGCGTCCTCGGCCTACCTGACAGTGAGCGAGATCTTCCCGCTCGAGGTGCGCGGCCAGGCCATCTCGTACTTCTTCGCCATCGGCCAGATCTTTGGCGCCCTGGGGCCTGTCCTGTTCGGCGCCCTCGTGGGAGAGGGCAAGGAGCGCACCCCGCTGTTCTGGGGCTACGTCCTGGCGTCGGCGATCATGCTCGTCGGCGGCCTGGTCGCCATCCGGATCGGGGTCGACGCCGAGGGCAAGGGGCTGGAGGACATCGCCGACCCGTTGAGCAAGGTCAGCGACGACGATCCGCAGTCCGAGCCGGTCCGCGCGTAGGAGGTGGTGTTGATGGGAGTTCTCGACGAGATGCAGCCCTACACGATCGTGGTCGGGGTCAGCGCGACCTCCAAGTCGCCCACCGCGCTGCACTGGGCCACCGAGCTGGCGGCCCTGCGCGGCGGGCGCGTCGTGGCCGTGCGCGCGTGGCGGCCCACGCCCCCGCAGACGGCATCCAGGGTCACCCCGGCGCCGATCACCGAGGACGCCGGCGCCGCGCAGGAGCAGGCGCTGGCCGACCTGCAGGCCGATGTGGCCGAGGTGCTCGGAGGTGGGCACGGCGTCGAGGTCCGGCTGGTCCCCGGCGGCAAGCGCGTCGGCCTGCTCGCGGCGGCTGAGCACGCGGACCTGCTGGTCATCGACGCACCCCGACGGCTCGACCTCACGACCCTCCCGGGGTTTGCCATGCGCCTGGTCAACGGTGCGAGCTGCCCGGTGGTGGTCATGCCGCCGAGCGTCTCGGGAGCCCCCCGCACGCCGCTCGAGCGTGCCGCCGGGAGCGTGGCCCGCAACGTCACCGAGGCAGCTGGCCGCGCCGGGCGGCCCGGCCTGAGCCACCCCGCCCCACCCACCTAGACGAGGTATGCCGCGTGGTCACCCGCATGCTCTCCGGCGTGGTCGCCCACGTGCTCGCCCACGCGGCATACCTCGTCGGTGGCTGCGCGAGTTAGGTTGGCACCATGGAGAACTGGGAATCTCCGGTGGAACGGGCCATCCGTGAGGCGCAGGAACGCGGGGAGTTCGACAACCTGCCCGGCTCGGGCAAGCCGCTGCGCAGCCTCGGTGACCCGGAACGTGAGGACCCGGACTGGTGGGTCAGGCGGCTGGCCGAGCGGGAGCACCTCGACCTGTCCGGCGCGCTGTCACCCCCGCTGGCGCTGCGCAAGGAGGCGGCTGGGTTCCCCGCGTCGCTGCTCGACCTGCGGACCGAGGCCAGCGTCCGTGCCGTGCTCGACGACTACAACCACCGCGTGAAGATCGACCGGCTCCGACCCGGTATCGGGCCGCGCTACCCGATCTGGGCGCCGCTGGTCGACGTCGACGACCTGGTGGGGCAGTGGCGTGCTCTCCGCGAAGCCGCTCGCGAGTCCACTGCGGCCGACCCGGCCAGCGCGGAGCCGGCGGCGTCAGCGCGGGACCGGCGGGGCCCTTCGTGGGTCAGTCGGCTCTTGCGGCGCAGGTCAGGGGGGTCGTCCGTTCGGACCGAGCTCCGGGCAAAAGGTGCGAACTCGACAGGCCGGGAGCCGGGCCGCGCCTAGTCTTTCGCCCCATGCGCTCTCGTCTCGCCCTCCCCGTCGTGCCCGCCGTCGCCCTCGCTGTGGGGCTGTTCGTTTCGGCATCCGCCGACGCGGCGGTCCCCGCCATCCGGATCACCCAGATCCAGTACGACTCACCGGGATCGGACACCGGATCCAACGCCAGCCTCAACACCGAGTGGGTGCGGATCACCAACACCACGGCCACAAACCGTTCGCTGACCGGCTGGACGCTCAAGGACAAGCAGGGCTACACCTACCGGTTCCCGACGTTCACGCTGAAGGCCAAGGCATCGGTCTACGTCTACACCGGCAAGGGAGCCGCCACCAGCACCAAGCGCTACTACAACCGCACCTGGTACGTCTGGAACAACACTGGTGACTCGGCCTACCTGCGCGACAGCAAGGGCGTCCTCAAGGACTCCTGGACCTTCGCCGACATCGGTGCCGCGTACCGCGTGAGTCGCTGAGCTGGGGGGCGCCCTGGCGGTGGGTCAGGCGCGCCGAGATCATGATGCCCCCAAGGAGAACGCCACGGACGTCAGAGCTCGAGCAGCATCAGGTGCAGTCCGACCCGGCCGTGGGTCCTGGATTCGAAGGCTGCTGGGACCGTTGCGAGGATCCTGAAGCCGAGGTCCCGCCACAGCCGGACTGCCGCGGTGTTGGTCTCGACCACGGCGTTGAACTGGATCGCGGCGAAGCCCTCCCGCCGGTGCCAGGCCACCATGTCCTCGGCCAGGGCGCGCCCGACACCGTGGCCGCGCGCCGCCGATCCCACCATGAAGCTCGCCGTCCCGATGTGCGAGCCGCGCCCGGGTCGGTTGGGCCCCATCTTCGCGCTGCCCAGCAGGGTGCCGTCGTCGTCGACCGCGACCACCGATCGCCCTGGCGCGTCCTCGAACCACAGGTCGCGGATCTGCTCGTCGGAGAGGTCGGGCGGGTAGGCGTAGGTCTCACCGGCGTCGACGACCTCGCGGAAGATCGGCACGAAGGCGTCGAGGTCGGAGTCGGCGATGTCACGGATCTGCACGGCGTCACCGTATGCCGCGCGCCCACCGCAGCGGGCGTTGCACCTCCCCGGTGGGGACTGAAATCCAGAAAGCGGAATGCGCCTTCGCATTTCTGAAGGCGCATTCCGCTTCCCGAACCTTGACGCGCGTCCAGGAGCGCGACGCGCGGCTCTCGAGTCAGCCGCTGAGGTCGCTCGAGTCGTTGACGCGCAGGACGCTCTCCTGCGACGGGAGCTGGTCCTGCTTCACCAGCCCGACGGGGCAGGTCATGCCGTTGGGTCCGTGGTTGCAGTAGCCGCCGGGGTTCTTGTAGAGGTACTGCTGGTGGTAGTCCTCGGCATAGTAGAACGCGCCCGCGTCCTCGGCTGACCGCAGCTCCGTCGTGATGGTGCCGAACCCGTTGTCCGACAACACCTTCTGGAACGCCTCACGTGTCGCCTCCGCGGCCCGCTGCTGGTCCGGCGTGGTCCAGTAGATCGCGGACCGGTAGGCCGTGCCGATGTCGTTGCCCTGCCGGTTGCCCTGGGTCGGGTCGTGGTTCTCCCAGAACTCCTTGAGCAGCAGCTCCGGCGTGGTCTGCTCCGGGTCGTAGGCGATGAGCACCGCCTCGGCGTGGCCGGTGAGGCCGGTGCAGGTCTCCTCGTAGGTCGGGTTCGGCGTCAGCCCACCCATGTAGCCGGCCGCCGTCGTGACGACGCCGGGCTGCCTCCAGAAGATGCGCTCCGCACCCCAGAAGCACCCCATCGCGATGTAGAGCACCTCGGTGCCGTCCGGCCACGGACCCTCGAGCGGGGTGTGCAGGACGACGTGGTCGTCAGCGATGTGGAACGGACGCGTCTCGCGTCCTCGCAGGGCGGTCTCGGCGGTGGGCAGGGTCGTCTTGGCACGCGATCCGAATATCACGACCGGTCCAACGCGCCCCGGCTCTCGACTGTTCCGTGCTCGGGCGCCAAGGCGCTGCGAAACGGTTGGCGCAGAGGGCGCTGGCCCGGGCAGGGTGGTGGCATGGTCACCATCACCCTGATCGAGGACCCGGACGACACCCAGCGGCAGCTCTTCGACGACTGGGCCGAGGTCTTCGCCGCGGACGGCCGACACCAGTTCGGCCCGGACCACACGGCCCACTCGGCTGACGAGCTGCGCGAGATGGGTCGCAGCACCGACCGACGCCGGATCCCCTGGGCAGCCGTCAACGACGCCGGGACCGTGGTCGGCGCCGCAGGCCTCGCGATGCCGCAGCACGACAACCTGTCGCAGGCCATGGTCTTCGTCGTGGTCCATCCCGACCACCGTCGCCGCGGGGTCGGCAGCGCACTGCTCGATCACACCGAGGCCGCCGCCCGCGGGCATGGTCGCTCCGTATTCCTCGCAGAGACGCAGTGGCCCGTGGGTGCGCGGGACGAGAGCGGCGAGGAATTTGCTGCGCCGCACGGGTATGCCGTCGCCCAGACCGTGATGCGCAGCTCCCTGTCCCTCCCGGCGGACCGCGGGCGCCTGGAAGCCGCGCTGGCCGGGGACGAGGCGGACGGCTACGTCGTGCAGACCTGCTGGGACGGCATACCTGACGCGTGGTTGGCGGGGCGCGCGGAGCTGAGCCGGCGGATGAGCACCGACATCCCGATGGGCGACCTCCAGCTCGAGGAGGAGCGCTGGGACGAGGAGCGCGTGCGCGGCGACTACGAGCGGATCGCGGCCATGGGCCGCCGGGTCGTGGACACGTATGCCGTGCACCAGGCCACCGGCGAGCTGGTCGGCTACACGCAGGTGCAGGTGCCGCGCGAGAACCCGGCGGTGGCATTCCAGCAGGACACGCTCGTGGTGCGCGAGCACCGGGGGCACCGCCTCGGCCTGCGCATGAAGGCCGCCGGCACGCTCTCGCTCATGCAGGAGTCTCCTGCCACGAGGAGCGTCCGCACCTGGAACGCCGACGACAACGCCCCCATGCTGAACGTCAACCAGGTGATCGGCTTCGTGAACGACGCGATGATGCGCGAGTGGCAGAAGGTGACACCGTGAACGACGACCCGGTGGACGTCGATCTCGGGACGGTGGTGTCCATCCACGTCGCGAAGGCCACCAAGCTGCCGATGAGGTCCGTCGACTCGGTCGTGGCGGAGGCCGGAGCGGGGCTGGTGGGGGACCGCTACCACGGGTCGAGGCATCGCCACGTCACGGTGCAGTCGGAGGCTGCGCTGACCGAGGCGAGCCGCGAGCTCGGAGCCCCCGTCGAGCCCGGAGCCACTCGTCGCAACATCACGGTGTCCGGCGGCCCCGTGCCCGGTCGCCCGGGGACCCGGGTCCGGATGGGGGAGGCCCTCCTCGAGGTGGTCCGCCCCGCCGCGCCCTGCCGGTTGATGGACGACTTGATCGGGCCGGGAGCCATGAAGGCACTGCACGCACGAGGCGGCACGGTCTTCCGGATCCTGGAGGGCGGAGTGGTCCGCGTGGGTGACCCGGTGGTGAGGGAGCAGTCCTGAGCGGAGGCTAGCCTTGCGGCCATGAGCGAGCAGAGCAGCAACCAGGGCTTCGCCACGCGTGCGATCCACGCGGGCCAGGAGCCCGACCTCGGCACCGGGGCGGTCATCACCCCGATCTTCCAGGTCTCCACCTACAAGCAGGACGGGATCGGTGGGTTCCGCGGTGGCTACGAGTACAGCCGCTCCGCGAACCCGACCCGCACCGCCCTCGAGGAGTGCTTCGCCGCCCTCGAGGGGGGCGCTCGCGGGTTCGCGTTCTCGTCGGGCCTCGCGGGCCAGGACACCGTCCTGCGGGCCCTGCTGAAGCCCGGCGACCACGTCGTCGTGCCCAGCGACGCCTATGGCGGCACCTACCGGTTGTTCAACACGGTGCTGGCGACCTGGGGCATCGAGCACACGATCGCCACGATCGCCGACGTCGAGTCGGTGCGCGCGGCGATCCGCCCGGGGCTGACCAAGATCGTCTGGGTCGAGACGCCGACCAACCCTTTGCTCGGCATCGCCGACATCGCCGCCCTCGCCGAGGTGGCGCACGAGGCGGGCGCCCTGCTCGTCGTCGACAACACGTTCGCGTCGCCCTACCTCCAGCAGCCGCTGTCGCTCGGGGCGGACATCGTCACGCACTCCACCACCAAGTACTGCGGCGGCCACTCCGACGTCGTCGGTGGCGCCGTCGTCGTGGGCAACGACATCACCGTTCCCGGCTTCGAGGACGCGGTGGATCGCGTTGCAACGCATCAGAACTCGATGGGTGCGGTCGCCGGCCCGATGGACGCCTGGCTGGTCCTGCGGGGTCTCAAGACGCTCGCGCTCCGCATGGAGCAGCACAGCGACAACGCCGAGCGCGTGGTCGACTTCCTGCTCAGCCACCCGGCGGTCAGCGCGGTCCACTACCCGGGGCTCGAGAGCCACCCCGGGCACGAGGTCGCCAAGCGCCAGATGAAGCGGTTCGGCGGCATGATCTCGTTCCAGGTCAAGGCCGGCGAGGACGTCGCCGTCAAGGTCTGTGGCGAGACCCAGCTGTGGACCCTCGGCGAGTCCCTCGGCGGGGTCGAGTCCCTCATCGAGCACCCGGCCCGGATGACGCACGCCTCCGTCGCGGGCACCGAGCTGGAGGTGCCGGCCGACCTGATCCGTCTCTCGGTGGGCATCGAGGACGTCGAGGACCTCATCGCCGACCTCCAGCAGGCGCTCGACCGGCTCGGCTGACCGGCCCAGCGGGCATCGGGCGAACGACCAACGGGCGAGCGGGGATCGGGCCAACGACGTGGCGCAGCTGCTGTGTGTCGACTTCGGGTCGACCTTCACCAAGGCCGTCCTCGTCGACGGGTCGGGGTCGGTCGTCGCCACGTCCTCCACACCGACGACGATCGGCACCGATGTCCTGGACGGCTACCGCACCCTGCGCGCGGAGCTCGCGGTCCACGGCCCCGTCGACGAGGTGCTCGCGTGCTCGAGTGCGGGGGGCGGGCTGCGGCTGGCCGTCGTGGGCTACGAGCGGGACGTCACTGCGCAGGCCGGCCACCGCGTCGGGCTGAGCGCCGGCGCGCGGGTGTCCCACGTGACGTCGGGACCGCTGTCCGGTGACGGGGTCCGGGAACTGAGGAACAGCCGCCCCGACCTCGTGCTGCTCGTGGGTGGCACGGACGGCGGCAACGGAGAAGTGCTGCTGCACAACGCATCTCGCCTGGCGAAGGCTCGCATCGGAGCACCTGTCGTCGTGGCGGGCAACGCCGATGTCCAGGCCGAGGTCGCCGCGATCCTGTCCTCGACGGGGCGCTCGTTTACCATGGCCGACAACGTGCTGCCGGCCATCGGCGTCATCGTCCCCGAGCCGGCCCGCGCCGCGATCAGGCAGGTCTTCCTCGACCACGTCATCGGCGGCAAGGGCCTGTCCAAGGGGCCGGACTTCGCGGCGATGGTGCAGGCCCCCACCCCTGACGCCGTCCTCGGCGGGGTCGCCGTCCTGGCCGAACACCTCGACGGTGACGTCATGGTGGTCGACATCGGGGGAGCGACCACCGACGTCTACTCCGCGCTGCGACCGCAGGGTGAGGACGCCGGACTGGCCAAGGACGTGGTCGCCCCGCTGTGGCACGCACGGACCGTGGAGGCAGACCTCGGCATGCGGTGGAACGCCGAGGGGATCGTCGAGGCCGCCCACCGTGAGCAGGTGCCCCTCCCCCCAGGCATCGACGGGTATGCCGCGCGCCTGGTCCGCGACACCGGTCACCTTCCGGAGGGGGGCGACGAGTGGGCGATGGACCTCGCCCTGGCACGGGCCGCAGCAGTGGTCGCAGTGCGGCGTCACGCCCGACCGCCCGGGCCCGGTGCCGGGCCCCGGCCGCTGGCCGACGTCCAGGTCGTGATCGGCTCCGGAGGGGTGCTCCGGCACGCCACGTCCGTTGGGCGCGAAGAGGTGCTGCAGTCGGTCAGGAGCGACCACGCCGGCGGCTGGAAGGTTCCTCGGGAGGCTGCCCTGGTGACCGACACGGCATACCTGCTCTTTGCGGTGGGCCTGTTGCGCGAGAGGCACCCGGTCGCCGCGCGGGCCCTGGCGAAGGCCGTTGTCGGTGGTGGGGCGTAGCGTCGGTCCAGCGGGGTGTGCAGGGGAGCTGCTGCGGGGTGTGCGGGGTAGCGGCGGGCGGGGCGGAAGCGGGGTTGCGGGCAAGGAGACGGACGCGATATAACGTGTCTCGACCAACGCGATATAACGCGAATTGGAGGACTGGAAAATGACTGGTTGTGCAAGCAGACCCCGGCCTAGGGTCGAGGCATGACAGCCCTGGCGATCGAGGCCGAGCACCTCGTCAAGCGATTCGGTGACCAGACGGCCGTCGACGACGTGAGCTTCTCGGTGCCCGAGGGGTCGGTGCTGGGGCTGCTCGGTCCCAACGGCGCCGGCAAGACGACGACGGTGCGGATGATGACGACGCTGGCCCGGCCCACGAGCGGCACGGCCAGAGTCGCGGGGCACGACGTGCTGCGCGAGCCCGACGCGGTGCGCCGGTCCATGGGCCTCACCGGCCAGGCGGCCACGGTCGACGAGCTGCTGACCGGCCGCGAGAACCTGCGGTTGATCGGGTCCCTCTACGGACTGTCGTCGTCCTACGTCAAGGGGGCGGGCGCCGACCTGCTGGAGCGGTTCTCGCTGACGGAGGCGGCCGACCGGACCGTCAAGACCTACTCCGGTGGCATGCGTCGTCGGCTCGACCTCGCCGTCAGCCTCATCGCCACGCCGCCCGTCCTCTTCCTCGACGAGCCCACCACCGGGCTCGACCCCCGCAGCCGTGTTGAGCTGTGGGAGGTGTTGCGTGGGCTCGTCCAGGACGGCACCACGCTGCTGCTCACCACGCAGTACCTCGAGGAGGCCGACCAGCTCGCCGACCGCATCGTCGTCATCGACCGAGGCCAGATCATCGCCGAGGGCACCCCTCTCGAGCTCAAGGACCGCAGCGGCAAGGCGAGCCTGGTGCTCACGGTGTCGCGCGCGGAGGACCTCCAGACTGCCGCCGAGATGTTGCGCCAGCGCGTCTCCGAGGTCCACGTCGACGAGGCCGCCCGCCAGCTCACGGCGCCGGCCGAGGGACTGCGCGACATGACGCGGATCGCCGCGATCTTCGAGGACAGCGCGATCGAGCTCGACGACCTCGGCCTGAAGCGACCGAGCCTCGACGACGTGTTCCTCCACCTCACCGGCCACCGGGCCGAGAACGTTGCCACCGACACCGACCAGGAGCAGGCGTCATGACCACCGACACCACCACGCGCAGGTCGGCGAGCGGCATCGCCCGCCCCGAGATCAAGCCGACCGGCCTGCTGCGGCAGTCCCTCGCGATCACGCGACGCAACCTCATCCACATCAAGCGGATGCCCGAGATGCTGATGGACGTCACCATCCAGCCGGTGATGTTCGTCCTGCTGTTCGCCTACGTGTTCGGCGGCTCCATCGCGGTGCAGGGCTCGCCCGCCGGCTACCGGGAGTGGCTGATGGGCGGGATCATGGGGCAGACCATCGCCTTCGCGTCCTTCATCGTCGCCGTCGGCCTGACCGCCGACATCGACAAGGGCATCGTCGACCGCATGCGGTCGCTCCCGATCAACCCCTCGGCCGTGCTCGTGGGTCGGAGCATCTCCAGCCTGATGCACTCCAGCATCGGCATCCTCGTCATGTCCGTCACCGGCCTGTTCGTCGGCTGGCGGATCCGGGGCAGCTTCGCCGAGGCCGTGCTGGCCTATGCGCTCCTGCTGCTGTGGGGCTTCGCCATGATCTGGATCGGCATCCTCGTCGGATCGGCCATGCGGTCGGTCGAGGCGGTCAACGGACTCATGTTCACGACCATGTTCCCGATCACCTTCCTGGCCAACACTTTTGCGCCGACCGACAACATGCCGCACGCCTTGCGGGTGATCGCCGAGTGGAACCCCATCTCGTCGCTCGTGCAGGCGGTGCGTCAGCTGTGGGGCAATGACATCCCGGTGCCGGCCGATGCCCAGCTGCCGATGCACCACCCGGTCGTGACCACGCTGATCTGGACCATCGGACTGACCCTGGTCATCGCCCCGCTGGCCATCCGCGCCTTCAACAAGCGCACGCAGGGCTAGGTCACCCGGGGCTGACCCACCGATGGCGTCGGGGTGCCGTGGAAGGGACTAGCCTTCCGGCCATGGCATCACCGACGCTGTCTGTCACCCTCGACGACGTGCGCGCTGCGCAAGACCTGCTCAGTGGCATCGTCCGTCCCACGCCCCTCGAGTACAGCCGAGCGCTCTCCGACAGAGTCGGCGCCGAGGTCTTCCTCAAGTGCGAGAACCTCCAGCGCGCCGGGTCCTTCAAGATCCGGGGCGCCTACACCCGGATGGCCAGGCTCTCCGACGAGGAGAAGGCGCGCGGCGTGGTCGCGGCCAGCGCCGGCAACCACGCCCAGGGCGTCGCGCTGGCTGGTCAGCTGCTCGGCATCGACGTCAAGGTCTACATGCCTCATGGCGCGCCCATGCCCAAGCTGCTCGCGACGAAGGCCTACGGAGCCTCCATCGAGCAGGTCGGCACCACGATCGACGAGTGCCTGGTCAAGGCCCGCACGTGGGAGGCGGACAACGGAGCGGTCCTCATCCACCCCTTCGACCACCGCGACATCGTGGCCGGTCAGGGCACCGCCGGGCTGGAGATCCTCGACCAGTGCCCGGACGTCAAGACCATCGTGGTCAGCACCGGCGGCGGGGGCCTGCTCGCCGGGATCTCCGTCGCCGTCAAGGCTGCCCGCCCCGACGTGCGGATCATCGGCGTGCAGGCCGAGCAGGCCGCGGCATACCCCTTGTCGTTGGCGGCGGGCAAGCCGGTCGCCTACGAGAACATGCAGACGATGGCCGACGGCATCGCCGTCGGGATGCCGGGTGACGTGCCCTATGCCCTCGTCCGCGAACTGGTCGACGCGATCGAGACGGTGAGCGAGGAGGAGCTGTCGCGGGCCCTGCTGTTCACCCTCGAGCGCGCCAAGCTGGTCGTCGAACCCGCGGGCGCGGCGGCGGTCGCCCACCTGCTCGACAAGGCAGGTCAGCAGCAGCTCGACGGACCAGTGGTGGCGGTCCTCTCAGGCGGCAACATCGACCCGCTGCTCCTGCTGCGGATCATCCGGCACGGCATGGCGGCAGCCGGACGCTACCTGCAGTTCCGCGTGCGGGTCTCGGACCGTCCCGGCCACCTCGCGAAGCTGCTCGCCGACTGTGCGGCCGTCGACGCCAACGTCCTCGAGGTCGAGCACATCCGCACCGGCACGACGATCACGGTCGACGAGGTCGAGATCGGACTGCAGCTCGAGACCCGGGGCAAGGAGCACTGCGACGAGGTCCTGCGCACCCTGCGCGGCCACGGCTACGAGCTCAAGTTCAGCTGAGCGGCATGCCTGGGCCGCGAAGGGCGCAGCTGCTCAGGCGGTGTAGGGCGTCGCTGACTTGACGCGGACCTGGATGGTCTTGCCGTTGGGCGCCTTGTAGGACGCCTTGTCGCCGGCCTTCTTGCCGTTGATGGCAGCGCCGAGGGGGGACTTCTCGCTGTAGACCTCGAGGTCGGTGCCGTCGGCGATCTCGCGCGAGCCGAGCAGGAACGTGACGTCGTCGCCGAACATCTCGACGGTCACGACCATGCCCTGCTCGACGACACCGTCATCGGCCGGCTTGGTGCCCACGATGGAGTTCTCGAGCAGCTGGGTCAGCTGGCGGATGCGGGCCTCCATCTTGCCCTGCTCCTCCTTGGCCGCGTGGTAGCCGCCGTTCTCCTTCAGGTCGCCCTCGTCGCGGGCGGCCTCGATCTTCTTGGCGATCTCCGTACGGCCGGTGCCGGAGAGCTGGTCCAGCTCGGCCTTCAGACGGTCGAAGGCCTCCTGGGTCAGGTAGCTCGCGGTGGGGGTCGCGGTCTCGCTCACGGTGTACTCCTTGTTCGGGTCTCCGCCGGACGCGGACGCGTCTCGGAGATGGTGGTACGCACAGCGGCCCGGACCCCGACCACGTTCGCAGTGGCATCGCAGTGTCGGGTCCAGACCGCTCGGTGAAAGGACAAGACTACATCGCCGCGCTCGAAAGGGTCCATTTCGCCGAGTTCGTGGACAGTGGCTCCGGTATGCCGCGGCATCGCGTCGGCTGGTCGGCCCACCTCGGGGGCCGAGCCGGTATCTTCGCAGGTCAGACGGGGTGGGGTGGCCTTCGTCCAAGCAAGCCCGAAGTCGGCCCCAAGTGAGCCCCGGCACGCTGCTGCCTTGACGGGGAAGGCCCGTCCGAGAACCAAGGAGACCCAGCATGTCCGTCACCACTCCCACCACCACGACTCGCGGGCTGCGCATCGCCATGGCGATCCTCCTCGCGACCGACCTCACTGGCGGGCTCCTCGCGGTCCGCGCCGGCGTCAACACCTGGGGTGAGGCCTGGGGCCCGGAGGCCCTGCTGGCGGCGCCGGTGCCGATGATCCTCGCGCAGCTGCTGCTCGTCTGGCTCGCCACCAGATCGCCCGGGCGGGTGGCCATCGGGGCCTCCGGACTGCTGGCCGCCGCCTGCCTGGTCAGCGTGGTGTCCGGGTTCTTCGACGGCGGCCTGGGCAACGACGAGCTCACGCCAGGGCTCGCGGCGTTCCAGTACTTCCTGCTGGCGGTCACGACGTCGGTCGGCGGGCTCGCCCTCGGACGGCTGGTCTCCCTCGTGCGCCTAGGAGGCCGCGCAGCTGCGGACGCTGCCGCCGACGGCCCGTGACGCGGTGCGTACCACCACCTGCTGGTGCACCGACCGCTCCGCGGAGGGTGGCACCTGGACCTCGAGCACCCCGACGACGCCGTGCGCCGTGTCCTGCGCCTGGACCGTGCACGTGACGGCTTGGGCGGGGGACCGGTGCACGTCGAAACCGACCTGCACGCTGCGGTCGTCGAGCACCTTGTAGTCGGTGTCGGTCCACGTGACGGCGCCCAGGCTGTTGGCCAGCCCGAGCCAGACCGCGAGGGCGACCCCGATGGTGCAGCCGATCGTGCCGATCACCCACCAGCGACCGGTGCCGGGTGCGGGACGGGGGAGCGGCATGGGTGACCTTCCGCGGGTGAGAGGATGGCAAACGGTCCGGACGTCTGGTGACTCCGGAGGACCATTGTCGGCGATGGACGAATGAGGTTGTGCAGGTGGCTGACCGGTTGCGACTGATGGCGGTGCACGCGCACCCCGACGACGAGTCGAGCAAGGGTGCGGCGACGATGGCGAGGTACGCCGCCACGGGCTATGACGTGCTCGTGGTCTCGTGCACGGGCGGCGAGCGGGGCGATGTGCTGAACCCCCGGCTCAAGGGCGACCCCCACATCGAGCGGGACCTCGCGCAGGTCCGCCGTGACGAGATGAAGCGCGCCCAGGAGATCCTCGGTGTCCAGCACACGTGGCTGGGCTTCGTCGACTCCGGTCTTCCGGAGGGTGACCCGTTGCCGCCGCTGCCCGATGGGTGCTTCGCCCTCGAGCCGATCGAGGTGACGACCGAAGCCCTCGTCCGCGAGATCCGCCGGTTCCGCCCCCACGTCGTGACGACGTACGACGAGAACGGCGGCTACCCCCACCCGGACCACATCATGACCCACACGGTGTCGATGGCGGCCTTCGCGGCGGCAGGCGACGCCGCGGCATACCCCCATGCTGGTGAGCCGTGGCAGCCGCTGAAGCTCTACTACAACTCGCACAACCGGGCCAAGTACGCCGCCTTCCACGACGCGCTGCTGGAGCAGGGCGTCGAGAGTCCGTATGCCGACTGGCTCAAGGACTGGGACCCGGAGAAGGCCCGCACCATCACCACGCGCGTGCACTGCGCCGACTGGTTCGACCAGCGCGACCAGGCGCTGCTGGCGCACGCGACGCAGATCGACCCGGACGGCGCCTGGTTCCGCGTGCCGCGTGACATGCAGGTGAACGTGTGGCCGACCGAGGACTTCGAGGCGGCCCTGTCGTACCTGCCCGTCATTCCCGTCGAGGACGACCTCTTCGCGGGCATCCCGGACGCGGCCACGGGCGACGAGCTCGCGACCAGGGGCGACCTGGAGCTCGCCTACGACGGGCGCCGCGAGGTGACGTCGTGAACGGCGCGCCCTCGGCGATGGTCTCGCCCGGACTATGGGGCTTCGTCGCCTTCTTCGTGCTGGCGGTCGCGCTCTACCTCCTCATGCGCAACATGAACGCCCGGATGCGACGGATGTCCTACCGTGCCGAAGAGCTCCAGCGCGAGGCCGAGGCCGAGGCCGCCGTCAAGAAGTCCCGCAAGGACGGGTCGGGCGGGCAGCAGCCGGAAGGGCCCTCCGACAGCGGTGACGCCGACGGCCCGGAGGGGCAGACTGGGGAGTCCAGAACGTAGCGCTCCGCCCTGGCGGGGCGCCGACCCAGGGAGGCCCCGTCATGAGCGGTCGCATCGTCCACTTCGAACTCCCCTACGACGACGGGGAGCGGGCCCGCGCGTTCTACGGCGACCTGTTCGGATGGGACCTGCAGTCCTACCCCGGCATGGACTACACGATGGTGTCCACGGGCCCGAGCGGTGACCAGGGACCGACCGAACCCGGGTACATCAACGGGGGAATGGGCCAGCGGTCGACCACCCTCGCCTCGCCGACAGTGGTCATCGACGTGGAGGACATCGACGCCACGCTGGCCCGGGTCGAGGCAGCCGGCGGTGCCGTGTTGTCACCCAAGGATGCCGTTGCCTCGATGGGCTTCTCGGCCTACTTCAAGGACACCGAGGGCAACATCGTGGGTCTCTGGGAGACCGCGCCGCAAGCCTGACGCGTCAGCTGGGTGAGCCGGCGCCGGCGCCGTAGACCGTCATGGACGCCGCGATGTAGTGCACCGTGAACGCGGCGACGGTCAGGGTGTGGAAGATCTCGTGGAACCCGAACCAGCGCGGTGAGGGGTTCGGCCGCTTGATGCCGTAGACGAGGGCCCCCAGCGTGTACAGCAGGCCGCCGACCGCGATCAGGGTGACGATGACCGGACCGCCGAACTTGAGGAGCGGGCCGAGGTAGAAGACCGCGACCCACCCGAGCGCGACGTAGACCGGGGTGTAGAGCCAGCGGGGGGCGCCGACCCAGAAGACGCGGAACAGCACTCCGGCGATGGCACCGGACCACACGATGATCAGCATGGTCCGGGCGTCGTCGCGGGGGAGCAGGAGCGTGAAGGGCGTGTAGGTGCCGGCGATGATCAGGAAGATGTTGGAGTGGTCCATCCGCTTCAGGATGCCCGCGACCTTCGGCGACCAGTTGCCGCGGTGGTAGACCGCGGAGGTGCCGAACAGGAGCCAGGCGGTGACGCTGAAGACCGCGGCGGCGATGCGCGCGGGAGTAGTGGGGGCCAAGGCGATCAGGACGATGCCTGCCGCGAGGGCGAGGGGGACCATGCCGGCGTGCAGCCAGCCGCGCAGGTGCGGCTTCACCGCAGCGACGACTGACTCGAGTGGGCCCTGCTGGGAGCGAGGGGCGGGTGCCGTAGTCATGCCACCACTGTAACCTACGGTTGCGTAGGTTACCTGAGCGTAGGTTGTGAGGTCGGCCTCAGGCGGGGCTCGGAGACCGACCGTCCGTCACTCCTGCATCGCTGGCCGCAGGAGCCGCAGGAGCCGCACCCACCGCCACCGCCGGTCGGACCAGCAGCGCCTGCGCCGTCCGGCCCACGAAGCCGTGCTCGTCGAACACCTCGGCCTGCGCCAGGCCCGCGGCGCCGCCGCCCAGGATGGTCTGGGCGCGCAGGCCGATCCACTCCCCGCCGGGTTCGCGGACCAGGTGGCCGGTGAGCTCGGTGTTCATAAACTGCCAGTCGCGAATGTCCAGGGCCGCGCTGGCCCCCGAGGCGGAGTCGACGCACACGAGGAACCGCTGGAGCGGTGACAGCGGCTCGCCGGGCACGAGGGTCACGCGCGGACGCATCCAGACCGTGGCCGGTCCGGGGTGCTCCAGAGCGCCGTCGACCCACGACCACTCGATCGCGTCGAGGTACCCGGGGTGCCAGCCACGCGGCATACCGTGCTGGACGCCCTCGGCGTGTCCCGGCGGGGGCACGGGAAGCCCCGTCACCGGCCCCGACTCGACGCGCGGCACCAGCCACAGTGCCGCCCGCGCCACCGGACGCCCGGTGGCCACGTCGACGAGCTCGCACTCGACCAGCTCCACGGACCGCCCCGGGCGGGCCACACGCGCGGTCACCCGCAGCCTGCCCACCGGTACCGGTCCGAGCAGGTCGCAGGTCACCCGCGCGACCACCCGCGACCCGTCGCCCACGCGCTCCGCCTCACGCGCCATCAGTGCCATGGGTGGCCCACCGTGCTGGGCGTCCGCCGACCACGGTCCCGCCGTGTGGGGCGTGGCGGTCACGGTGCTGCTTCCCACCTCCGTCGCGTCGAGGTCGTAGAAGGATCCGGGAGCGAGCGACATGGTCGCCATCCTGCCTGACCGCGCGGGGCGCGCGGGGGTAGCGTGGTGCGTTGGGACCGAGAGGGTCGAGTGCAGTTCGGGAGAAGGCGAGGAGTGGCCGTGGCGTTGTCCGACCTCCTGTATGCCGCGTACGAGCGACGACTGAGTCGTCGCCTTTCGCGGGAGACCCTTCCCCGGCACGTCGGCGTGATGCTCGACGGCAACCGCCGCTGGGCCAAGGCCCGTGGCCACGGCACCAAGGAAGGGCACCAGGCCGGAGCGGACAACATCGCCGGATTCCTGGACTGGTGCGAGGAGGCGCGGGTCGAGGTGGTCACCCTGTGGCTGCTGTCCACCGACAACCTCAGCAGGCCTGCGGCCGAGGTGGTCCCACTGCTGTCGATCATCGAGAACACCGTGAGCGACCTGGCCCAGACCAAGCGCTGGGTGATCAACCCGGTCGGGTCGCTGGACCTCCTGCCGGCCGAGACCGCGCGCCGCCTCAAGGAGAGCGCCGACCTCACCGAGGGCGTCAAGGGCATGACGGTCAACGTCGCCGTGGGGTACGGCGGACGCCAGGAGATCACCGACGCCGTCCGGTCGATGCTCGTCGCGCACGCCGCGAACGGCACCACGATCGAGGAGCTGGCCGAGACGCTCCAGGTCGAGCACATCGCCGAGCACCTCTACACCAAGGGTCAGCCGGACCCCGACCTCGTCATCCGCACGTCGGGCGAGCAGCGGCTGTCCGGCTTCCTGCTCTGGCAGAGCGCGCACAGCGAGTTCTACTTCTGCGAGGCCTACTGGCCCGACTTCCGGCACGTCGACTTCCTGCGCGCCCTACGGGCCTACGCCGAGCGCAACCGCAGGTTCGGCAGCTAGCAGCTGACCGCAGACCGGGCGCTCATGGGCAACTGGGCGACCACGTGGCATACCAACGCCCGAGGGCTCCCTCGGCCGGTCGGGTCAACTCTGGATGACATGGGAGGACATGCGGCGTGGTTGCGTCGTGGAAGCCCCACACGGTCGTACCGTCCGTAGTGACGCGGGGCACCCGTCCCACGTTCGGGGAGGCCGACCTATGGAGCGAATCCAGCTCCGAGCGGAGGGCCGGAACCGGCTCCACCGCAGTGGGAGAGCCTGGTCCCGGCACCTCGTTCGCGAGTAGGCGCATCGCGCCGAAGCGCGCGCTGTGCCAAGGAGAGACATTGGCCTCGAACCACGACAGCACCCGTCGTACCTCCTTCAGCTCATCGCCGCGCACCGCCAGCACGTCGGTCACCCCAGGGGCCTCTCGCGCCATGCCGGTGCCGAAGGTGAAGGGCAAGCCCCAGGCGCCCGCGTTCCGGACGTTCGTGCTCGACACCTCTGTCCTGCTGTCCGACCCGCGCGCCATGCTGCGGTTCAAGGAGCACGAGGTCGTGCTCCCGGTCGTGGTCGTCACCGAGCTCGAGGCCAAGCGGCACCACCCGGAGCTGGGGTACTTCGCGCGGCAGGCGTTGCGGCTGCTCGACGACCTGCGCATGAGCGAGGGGCGGCTCGATGCGCCTGTGGCCGTCGGGGACGTGGGGGGCACCCTGCGCGTCGAGCTCAACCACACGGACCCGAGCTCGCTGCCGGCCGGCTTCCGGCTGGGGGACAACGACACCCGGATCCTGTCGGTCGCCAAGAACCTGTCCGACGAGGGGTTCGCCGTCACCGTCGTCAGCAAGGACCTGCCGATGCGGGTCAAGGCGTCGGCCGTCGGGCTCGACGCGGAGGAGTACCGCGCCGAGCTCGCCGTCGACTCCGGCTGGACCGGCATGGCCGAGCTCGACGTCACCACCGTCGAGATGGACTCCCTCTACGAGCACGGCCGCATCGAGAACGCGGCGGCCGCCGAGATGCCCTGCCACACCGGCCTGGTCCTGCTCTCGCCGCGGGGAAGCGGTCTGGGGCGGGTCGGCGCCGACAAGCAGATCCGGCTGGTGCGCGGCGACCGCGACGCGTTCGGGCTGCACGGCCGCAGCGCCGAGCAGCGGATCGCCCTCGACATCCTGCTCGACCCCGACGTGGGCATCGTCTCCCTGGGCGGGCGGGCCGGCACCGGCAAGTCCGCGCTGGCGCTGTGCGCCGGCATCGAGGCGGTCATGGAGCGGCGCCAGCACCGCAAGGTCGTCGTCTTCCGCCCCCTGTATGCCGTGGGGGGCCAGGAGCTGGGGTACCTGCCTGGTTCGGAGTCCGAGAAGATGGGGCCGTGGGCCCAGGCGGTCTTCGACACCCTGGGAGCGCTGGTCTCGCACGAGGTCGTCGAGGAGATCATGGACCGGGGCATGCTCGAGGTCCTGCCGCTGACCCACATCCGGGGTCGCTCGCTGCACGACGCGTTCGTCATCGTCGACGAGGCGCAGAGCCTGGAGCGCAACGTGCTGCTCACCGTGCTCTCGCGCATCGGCCAGAACTCACGGGTGGTGCTGACGCACGACGTCGCGCAGCGGGACAACCTGCGGGTCGGTCGGCACGACGGGGTGGCCGCTGTCATCGAGGCGCTCAAGGGGCACCCGCTGTTCGCCCACGTCACCCTCACCCGCAGCGAGCGCAGCCCGATTGCGGCGCTGGTGACTGACCTGCTCGAGGGACTCGAGGTCTGAGGGACGCCTGGCGCGGAGTCGCTGCCGATGTGTCCGGAGGCACACCGCCCTGCTCAGAGGGCGGTGTGCCTCCCCCAAATGGGTGAATCTGGTGTCACACCTGTCACAGGAGCACCAGTGGTATGAAGGCGATTGGAGTTCGACTTCCAAGGTCGGGTAAAGTCTCGGTTTCATAACGTGCCGGGACGCTGTCTGTTGGGCTGTAGCAAGCCTGTTGGGCGACTTGGCAACGACACCCCCCGGCATCGACAAAGGCCACCACGCATGCGGTGGCCTTTCCTTTGGAGGAACCCGTATGAGTCAGCCCTACCAGGGACGGCACCGCAACGGTGCGGCCCACGGCAGGAAAGCCTCTCGATCCTCCGGCCTCACCAAGGCGATCCGCCGCCCCGCGGTGACCTCGAGCGTGCTGCTCGCGGTCATCGCCACGACCGCTGCCGGCTACCAGGCGGCGGACCAGCGACAGACCGGCGCTGCCGCGTTCACGGTGAGCACCGAGGCCATCGCCCAGGCCAACGAGCTCGCCGATGCCCAGATCGAGGACACCGCTCGGCTGGCCGCTGACCGCAACGAGACGAACGCGAGCATGGCCGCGGCCCAGGAGAAGGACCGCATCGCCGCGATTGCCGCGGCCCAGGCCGCCGCCACCGCGCGCCGCGAGGCCGCCGAGAAGGTGGCCCGCGACAAGGCCCGCAAGGCGCTCGAGGCCAAGAAGCAGGCCATCCTCGAGAACGCCCAGAGCGACCCCCGCGCCGCTGCTCGCGCGCTCCTCCCCGAGTTCGGGTTCGACCAGGGCCAGTGGAGCTGCCTCGACAGCCTCTGGATGGGCGAGAGCGGCTGGAACTACAAGGCCACCAACTCCTCGTCCGGCGCCTACGGCATCCCGCAGTCGCTACCCGCCTCCAAGATGGGCACCGTCGCCTCGGACTACCTGACCAACCCGGCGACCCAGATCCGCTGGGGCCTGCAGTACATCAAGAGCTCGTACGGCACGCCGTGTGGCGCGTTGAACGCGTGGCAGAGCCGCTCCCCGCACTGGTACTGAGCCACACCGCTCAGCGTGGCGGTCGGGTCATGGCGAGCACGTCGAGCGCTTCGTCGAGCTGCTGCTCAGTGAGCTCGCCGCTGGCCACGTGGCCGCGCTCGATCACGACGTCGCGGATGGAGCGTCGCTCCTTGATCGACTGCTTGGCCACAGCGGCAGCGGCCTCATAGCCGATGTAGCGGTTCAGCGGGGTGACGATCGACGGAGAGCCCTCGGCCAGGTCCCTGGCGCGCTCGACGTCCGCCTCGATACCCGCGACGCAGCGGTCGGCCAACAGCCTGGACGTCGCTGCCAGCAGTGCCGCGGACTCGAGGATGTTGCGTGCCATCACGGGCAGCATGACGTTGAGCTCGAAGGCGCCCGAGGCGCCGGCCACCGTGATGGTCGTGTCGTTGCCGATGACCTGGGCGCAGGCCATCAGGGTGGCCTCCGGCAGCACCGGGTTGACCTTGCCGGGCATGATGCTCGACCCGGGCTGCAGGTCGGGCAGGTGGATCTCGCCGAGACCCGACCGTGGACCGGAGGACATCCAGCGCAGGTCGTTGCAGATCTTGGTCAGGCTCACGGCGACGACCTTGAGCGCCCCGCTGAGCTCGACGACGGCATCCTGCGCGGACTGGGCCTCGAAGTGGTCGGCGGCCTCCCGGAAGTCCACCCCGGTCTGGCTGCTCACCCGCTCGATGACGGCCGGCGCGAACCCCGGTGCCGCGTTCAGGCCGGTCCCGGCCGCCGTGCCGCCGAGGGGCAGCTCCGCCGTCGCCTGCGCCGCGACCAGGACGCGGTCGGCGCCCAGCTCGACCTGCCTGGCATAGCCACCGAACTCCTGTCCGAGCGTGACCGGCACCGCGTCCATGAGGTGCGTGCGGCCGGCCTTGACGACCTCGGCGAACTGGGTCTCCTTGGCCCGCAACGCCTTGGCGAGGTGCCTCAGGCTGGGTGCGAGGTCGCGGTGCACGGCCAGGGTGGCTGCGATGCGCAGCGCACTCGGGAACGTGTCGTTGCTCGACTGCCCCGCGTTGACGTGGTCGTTGGGGTGGACGGCGTCGCCGGAGGCCAGGTGAGCGATCCGGGCGACGACCTCGTTGACGTTCATGTTGGTCGAGGTGCCCGACCCCGTCTGGAAGACGTCGATGGGGAACTGGTCGTCGTGCCCGCCCTGCGCCACCTCGGAGGCAGCGGCCGCGATGGCTCCAGCCATGGCGGGCTCGACCACCCCGAGCTCGGCGTTGACCTCGGCGGCGGCGGCCTTGAGCAGGGCGAGCGCGTGGATCACCCCGGCGGGAACAGGCTGCCCGGAGATGGGGAAGTTCTCGACCGCACGCGCGGTCTGGGCGCCCCACAGGGCGTCGACGGGCACCTCCACGTCCCCCATCGAGTCGTGCTCGGTGCGTGTGGCAGGGGCGGTGGGTTGCACGCGGTCGGAAGCGGACGGCATACCCCCATCATGCGCCCGAGCCCAGCCCTCGGGTGAGGTATGCCGCGTGGTCGGCTACGCGGCGTGTGGCGGCTAGAGCTTGCGGAGGCGGATCCGACGCACGCTGTGGTCCTTGCCCTTGGCGAGCACCAGGGTCGCTCTGCTGCGGGTGGGCAGCACGTTCTCGCGCAGGTTGACCTCGTTGATCTCCCGCCAGATCCGCGCGGCGGTGTCGCGGGCCTGCTCGTCGGACAGCACGGCGTAGCGGTGGAAGTACGAGTGGGGATCGGCGAAGGCCGTCTCGCGGAGGCGCAGGAACCGCTCGACGTACCACTGCCGGATGTCGTCGAGGTGGGCGTCCACGTAGACCGAGAAGTCGAAGAAGTCGCTCACCGCCAGACCGGTGCGTCCGTCCTCCTGGAGCCGCGGCGCCTGCAGGACGTTGAGGCCTTCCACGATGAGCACGTCGGGCTGGCGGACGACGACGCGCTCGCCGGGCACGATGTCGTAGGTCAGGTGTGAGTAGACCGGTGCGCTGACCTCGGCCTTGCCGGACTTGACCTCAGCCACGAACCGCAGCAGCGCTCGACGGTTGTAGGACTCGGGGAAACCCTTGCGTTGCAGCAGGTTCCGACGCTCGAGCTCGGCATTGGGGTAGAGGAAGCCGTCGGTCGTGATGAGCTCGACCTCAGGCGTCCCCGGCCAGCGGGACAGCAGCTCCTTGAGCAGGCGAGCGGTCGTGGACTTGCCCACGGCGACCGACCCCGCGACGCCGATCACGAAGGGCGTCTTGGCAGGGCTCTCGCCGAGGAAGTCGCCCGTGATCCGGTGCAGCCCGGCCGTGGCGCCGACGTAGAAGTTCAGGAGGCGCGAGAGGGGGAGGTAGACCTCCTCGACCTCGGCGAGGTCGACCCGCTCGCCCAGCCCCTGGACCCGGCTCACGTCGTCGGCGTCGAGGTTGAGCGGCTGGTTCTCCCGCAGCCGGGCCCAGGCGGCACGGTCCAGCTCGACGTAGGGCGAGGGAAGGGCGCCGTTGCCGTTCGCGGGGTGGCTCACAGGCGCCATTCTTGCTCACGGGCTCGCAGACCCTTGGATGCAGTCCGCGAGGCGGTCGACGGTTAGGCTGCCTCCCATGTGCGGAATCGTCGGATACGTCGGCCCGAACGCGGACGGCAAAGCGCTGGACGTCGTGATGGAGGGGCTGGCCCGCCTCGAGTACCGGGGCTACGACTCGGCGGGCGTCGCCCTGGTCACGACCGACGGGGTCTCGAGCGAGAAGCGCGCCGGCAAGCTGGTCAACCTCCAGGAGGCGCTGGACGCGGACCACCTCCCGGGCGCGACGACGGGCATCGGTCACACCCGCTGGGCGACGCACGGCGGGCCGACCGACCGGAACGCCCACCCGCACCGCGCCGGTGAGGACGGCAAGCTCGCCCTCATCCACAACGGCATCATCGAGAACTTCCACCAGCTCAAGAACGCCCTCCTCGCCGACGGCGCGACCTTCGAGAGCGAGACCGACACCGAGGTCGCAGCCCACCTGGTGGCCCGCGAGTACGCCACCACGGGGGACCTCACCGAGGCCATGCGGAACGTCGTGAACCGCCTGGAGGGCGCCTTCACCCTGCTGGCGGTGCACGCCGACAGCCCCGGCGTCGTCGTCGGAGCCCGACGGAACAGCCCCCTCGTCGTGGGGCTGGGCGAGGGCGAGAACTTCCTTGGCTCGGATGTGGCGGCCTTCATCGGGCACACCCGCAACGCCCTCGAGCTCGGCCAGGACCAGATCGTCACGATCACGCCCGACTCCTACTCGGTGATCGACTTCGACGGCACGCCCGCCGAGGGCAAGCACTACGAGGTCACCTGGGACGCCGCCGCCGCCGAGAAGGGTGGCTACGCGACGTTCATGGAGAAGGAGATCTACGACCAGCCGCACGCCGTCGGCGACACCCTGCTGGGCCGCACCGACATCGACGGGCGACTGGTGCTCGACGACATGTCGATCACCGAGGACCAGCTGCGGGGCGTCGACCGCATCACGATCGTGGCCTGCGGCACCGCGGCCTACGCCGGGATGGTCGCCAAGTACGCCATCGAGCACTGGACCCGGATCCCCGTCGAGGTCTCCCTCGCCCACGAGTTCCGCTACAGCGACCCCATCGCCACGGAACGCACGCTGGTCGTGTCGATCAGCCAGTCCGGCGAGACGATGGACACCCTGATGGCCGTCAAGCACGCCCGCGAGCTGGGCGCGCTCACCCTGTCCATCTGCAACACGCACGGCTCGACCATCCCGCGCGAGTCCGACGCCGTGCTCTACACGCACGCCGGTCCCGAGATCGCGGTCGCCTCGACCAAGGCCTTCCTCGCGCAGATCACCGCCTGCTACATCCTCGGGCTCTACCTCGCACAGCTGCGGGGCGGCACCTTCGCCGACGACGCGCAGTCGGTCATGAAGGAGCTCCACGAGATCCCGGCCAAGCTCGAGGACCTGCTCGGTCGGATGGACCGGGTCAAGGAGATCGCCCGGTTCATGGCCGACACGCGGTCGGTGCTCTTCCTCGGCCGGAACGTCGGCTTCCCCGTTGCCCTCGAGGGAGCGCTCAAGCTAAAGGAGCTCGCCTACATCCACGCCGAGGGGTTCGCGGCGGGTGAGCTCAAGCACGGCCCGATCGCCCTCATCGAGGCTGGGCAGCCGGTCTTCATCGTGGTCCCCGGCCCGGGCACCCCGCACGAGCTGCACAAGAAGGTCGTCTCCAACATCCAGGAGATCCGCGCCCGTGGCGCCCGCACCATCGTGGTCGCCGAGGACGGTGACGAGGACGTGGTGCCCTTCGCCGACGAGGTGATCCGGGTGCCCGCGACGTCGCCGCTGCTGGCGCCGCTGCTGACCGTCGTGCCCCTGCAGGTCTTCGCGCTGCACCTGTCCTCGGCCAAGGGCCTGGACGTCGACCAGCCCCGCAACCTCGCCAAGAGCGTCACCGTCGAGTGATCGGCCACTAGGTGATCGTCGGGGTCGGGATCGACGTCGTCGACGTGGAGCGCTTCGGGCAGACGCTCGAACGCACGCCCGGCCTGCTCGACCGCCTGTTCACCGACGAGGAGCGCTCCCTGCCGCTCAACTCGCTCGCCGCGCGGTTCGCCGCCAAGGAGGCGCTGGCCAAGGCGCTTGGCGCACCCGTCGGCCTCCAGTGGCACGACGCCACGGTGCGACGCGGCGACGACGGCCGCCCACACCTTCAGGTCACCGGCACCGTCGAGGCTCGCGCCGAGGCCCTCGGCGTGCACGCGATGCACATCTCGCTGTCGCACGACGCGGGGATCGCCTCGGCCGTCGTCATCGCGGAGGGCTGAGCAGTGCTGAGGGCCTGGTCGGCGCAGCGCGTCCGCGCCGCCGAGGAAGCCCTGATGGGCGAGCTCGCCGATGGCGAGCTCATGGCACGCGCAGCCGCAGGGCTCGCCGAGGTGTGCCGTGCCCGACTCGAAGCCTCCGGGGGCACCCGCGTCGTGGTCCTCGCCGGGCCGGGCAACAACGGCGCAGATGCGTTGTATGCCGCGGCCCACCTCGCGGAGGACGGCTACGACTGCGTTGCGCTGCAAGGGAACTGGCCTCTGGGCATCGGCGACGCGACCTCGTGGCAGGCGGCCGGCGTGAGGGTCGTGGCCGTGGACGGCGACTGGGCGGCCCCGCTCGCCGCCGCCGACCTCCTCGTCGACGGGCTGCTGGGGATCGGAGGCAGACCGGGGCTGCCGGAGGCTGCCATCGCGTGGGTCGACGCCATCCCCGAGTCGGCCTACGTCGTCAGCGTCGACCTGCCGTCGGGTCAGGACCCGGCGGGTGAGAGTGCTTCGGACACAGGGGTTTTCGCCGACGAGACGGTGACCTTCGGCGTGGCCAAGCCGGTGCACCTGCTCCCTGCGACCGAGGCTGCCGTCGGGCGGCTGACGGTCATCGACATCGGGCTCGTGCTGGACGGTCCACCCGACGTCGAACGCCTCGACTTCTCCGACGTGGCGCGCCTCTGGCCGGTCCCCACGGCCACCGACGACAAGTACTCCCGCGGTGTCCTCGGAGTKGTCGCCGGCGGTGAGGACTACACGGGGGCGGCCATCCTGTGCTGCACGGCTGCGGTCGGTGCCGGCCTGGGCATGCTGCGCTACGTCGGCACGCCGACCCCGACCGGCCTGGTCCGGGCGGCCATCCCCGAGGCCGTCCACGGCGAGGGGCGCGTTCAGGCCTGGGTGGTTGGCCCCGGGATCGACACCGCCTCGCGGGCGCGGGGCAGCAAGGCCCAGCTCGATGTCGCCCGCGCCGCCCTGGATTCCGACCTGCCGGTCCTCGTCGACGCTGGCGGTCTGGACCTGGTCGACGGGACGCGCGGAGGACCCATCCTGCTGACCCCTCACGCGGGCGAGCTGTCCCGGCTGCTCACCCGACTCGAGGGCTCCGAGACCACCCGTGAGGCGGTCCAGGCGGACCCGGTCGGCCATGCTCGCCGCGCGGCCGACCTCACCGGCGCCACCGTCCTGCTCAAGGGCGCCACCACCCTCGTCGTGCCACCCACGGGCTCAGGTCTCCCGGTCCGCTCCCAGAACGACGCACCCCCCTGGCTCGCCACGGCTGGAGCCGGTGACGTGCTCGCCGGAGTCTGTGGGGCCCTCCTCGCTGCGGGGCTCTCGCCGCTGGACGCCGGCAGCCTGGGGGCTCTGGTGCACGGCGTCGCCGCGGACGGGGCCAACCCCGGAGGTCCGGTGCGCGCACTCGCCGTCGCCCACGGCATACCCGCGACGGTCGCGCACCTGCTCACGCGCTGACTCCCGCCCTCGTGAAAGACTGGGCGGCGATGAGCAACACCACGATCAGCACCCCCCCAGCCCCGGCCCCGCCGGGGCTGCCCGCGTGCGCCCAGGTGGACCTGTCCGCGATCAGCGCCAACGTCGCGGCCCTCAAGCGCCTGGCCGGCGGCGCCGAGGTGATGGCGGTCGTCAAGGCCGACGCCTACGGCCACGGCCTGGTGCCCAGTGCCCGCGCCGCCCTGCGCGGGGGAGCCGCGTGGCTCGGCGTGGCCCAGCTGCCCGAGGCCGTCGAGCTGCGCCGCGCCGGGATCGAGGCGCCGCTGCTGTCGTGGCTGCACGTGCCCGGCCAGGACTTCGTCGAAGCCGTCGAGCTCGGCATCGACCTCGGCGTCTCCACGACGTGGGCCCTCGACCAGGTGCTGGCCGCCGCCACCACCACGGGACGAACGGCGCGGGTCCACCTCAAGGTCGACACCGGGCTAGGCCGCAACGGCGCCTGGGACTCCGACCTGGACGAGCTGCTGACCACCCTGGCCTCGGCCCAGGCCGAGCGGGCAGTCGAGCTCGTGGGGCTGTTCAGCCACTTCGCCTACGCCGACGCCCCGCAGCACCCGACGGTCAAGGCCCAGCAGGAGCGGTTCGAGGGGATCGTCGACCAAGCTGAGCGCGCCGGCCTGACGCCCGAGGTGAGGCACCTGGCCAACTCGGCGGCCACCCTCACCAACCCGTCTGCCCACTATGACCTCGTGCGTCCGGGAGTCTCCGTCTACGGCCTCTCTCCGGTCCCCGAGCTGGGGGCGCCCGAGGACTTCGGCCTGCGTGAGGCCATGCGGCTCGTCGCCCGGCTGTCCAGCGTGAAGGACTCCCCTGCGGGGCAGGGGGTGTCCTACGGTCACGTCTACACCACGACCCAGGAGACCAGGCTCGGGCTGGTGCCGATGGGCTACAGCGACGGCGTGCCGCGGCACGCCACCAGCGTCGGACCGGTGCAGGTCGGCGGACGCCGGTATGCCGTGGCGGGACGGGTCTGCATGGACCAGTTCGTCCTCGACCTGGGTCCCGACAGCACTGCGCAGGCTGGGGACGAGGCCGTCCTCTTCGGCGTCGGAGTGGCCGGGGAGCCCACCGCGCAGGACTGGGCAGCTGCGATCGACACCATCAACTACGAGATCGTGACGCGAGTCGGCGCCAGGGTGCCTCGGGTCTACCTCGGGGGCGACCTGTGAGCCCCACGAACCGCAGCCTGGCCGGCTTGGGCATCGGTCTGGCCGCCGCCGGCGTCGCCACGGCCGCCGGCATCGCGGCGGGCCGGGTCAGCAAGGAACGCCACGCGCGCCTCTCGGTCCTTGCCCCCGTCGGTGCCTACGCCCACACACCTGACAAGGAGCTCGTCGTCGTCGCGGACGACGGCGTGCCCCTGCACGTCGAGATCGACGAACCGGCGGCCGACACCGCGTCTCCCGAGAAGCCGACGGTGGTCTTCTCCCACGGCTTCTGCCTCAGCCTCGAGAGCTGGGTCCTCCAGCGCAAGGCGCTGGTCAGGGACGGCCACCGCGTGGTCGCGTGGGACCAGCGGGGGCACGGGCGCTCGGGGCGGGGCAGCGAGGCCTCCTGTGACATCGACCAGCTCGGCCGCGACCTGCACCGCGTCATCGAGGAGGCCGCACCCGAGGGGCAGCTCGTCCTCATCGGTCACTCGATGGGTGGCATGACGACGATGGCCCTCGCCGACCAGGACCCGGACCTGATCCGCGACCGTGTGGTCGCGACGGCGTTCGTCGCGACCAGCGCGGGTGGCGCCCAGCTGGTGTCGCTCGGCTTCGGCCAGTACTTCGGCAAGCTCGTGGGCCGCTTCGGCCCGGGGGTCCTTGACCGCCTCTCGTCCCGGCCCGGGCTGGTCCGCACGGCCCTGCGGGCCGGTCGTGACATCGAGGAGTTCCTGGTCGAGCGGTGGAGCTTCGCCTCGCCCGTGCCGCCCATCGCGGTCCGGCTGACCGCAGACATGATCTTCGGCACCCCGCTCGACGTGATGGCGGACTTCCTGCCGACCTTCGACCAGCACGACAAGCGCGATGCCCTCGTGCACTTCCACGGCGTGGAGGTGTTGGTGCTCAACGGAGTTCACGACGTCCTCACGCCTCCCGACCACAGCGAGGAGATCGTCCGCCTCATCCCCGGCGCTGAGCACGTCGTGATCGAGGAGGCCGGGCACATCATCATGCTCGAGCACCCCGAGGTGCTCAACGAGCAGTTCGAGTCGCTCATCGACCGAGGCATGCGGGCGGCCGCCGAGGGTGTGCGGGTCGCACGCAAGCCGCGGGTCCGGCGCACGGTCACCGACCTCGCCAAGCGTCGCAAGGTCGCCAGGGCGCGACGCGGAGAAGGCCGTGCCTGAGCTGACCAGCCCAGACCTGCCCACCGCGGAGGACACCCGGTCGTGGGGGGTGCGCCTCGGTCGCCTGCTGACCGCCGGCGACCTCGTGGTGCTCACCGGTGGGCTCGGTGCCGGCAAGACCACGCTCACGCAGGGCATCGCCGAGGGCGTCGACGTGCGTGGCCCGATCACCTCACCCACCTTCGTGATCGCGCGGGTGCACCCGTCCCTGGTGGGCGGGCCGGCACTGGTGCACGTCGACGCCTACCGACTCGGTGGCTTCGCCGAGCTCGACGACCTCGACCTCGACGCGTCGCTGGAGGAGTCGGTGACCGTGGTCGAGTGGGGTCACGGCCTCGCGGAGGACCTCGCCGACGACCGCTTGGAGATCACGCTGTCCGGGGAGGACACCCGCCGGGCGCGAGTCCAGACCCACGGCGCCCGATGGGTCGACGCCGACCTCACGCCCCTGGGGGCGGCTGGATGAGCCGCGTCGTGCTGTCGATCGACACGTCCACGTCCGTGAGCGTGGCGGTGTCTGTTGGTTCGCGGTGGGCCTTCGGAGGGTCCGACGACCCGCGCGGTCACACCGAGAGCGTCGCGCCCCTCATGCGCGACCTCATGGCCCGTGCCGGGGTTGCCCCATCAGACGTGACGGATGTCGTCGTGGGCAACGGTCCCGGGCCCTTCACCGGGCTTCGGGTCGGCATCGTGAGCGGGCTGGTCTTCGGGCACGCCCGAGGGATCCCGGTGCACGGAGTGTGCAGCCTCGACG
Organism: Pedococcus sp. P2_E2; assembly: GCF_056403955.1. Classification (NCBI taxonomy): domain Bacteria; kingdom Bacillati; phylum Actinomycetota; class Actinomycetes; order Micrococcales; family Intrasporangiaceae; genus Pedococcus; species Pedococcus sp. P2_E2. The sequence continues at coordinate 23,949 of NZ_JBFUEM010000011.1, read as the reverse complement.
CCCTGGCGCAGCAGGCGGTGGAGGATGTCGGCGGCGGCGAGTTCCTCGTGGCCACTGACGCGCGACGCAAGGAGGTCTACTGGGCTCGCTACCGGGTCGACCTCGACCGCCCTGAGGAGGACCGGGCCGTGCGCCTCACCGACCCGGCCGTCGCGCGTCCCGCGGACGTGCCCGAGGAGGACCGGATGCTGCCCACCGCCGGTCGTGGCCCCGTGCTCTATCCCGAGCTCTTCCCCCGACCGGTCGAGGTCCTCGACGTCTCGGCAGGGCTGCTGGGCGGCATTGCGCTGCAACGACTTGCCGCCGGCCTCGAGCTGCCCGTGGAGCCGCTCTACCTGCGCCGCCCCGACGCGCTCACCACCGCCGAGCGGGCCAAGCGGTGACGACGACCATGCGAGACCTGCACTGGACCGACCTCGACGACCTCGTCGCCCTCGAGGGGGAGCTGTTCCCCGAGGATGCGTGGACGCCCGCCTCGCTCTGGGCCGAGCTCGCTGCCCGACCCCGACGTTCCTACGTCGTCGAGGAGGACGCCGACGGAGCGATCGTCGGCTATGCCGGCGTCGACCTCGGCGGTGAGGTCGCGGACGTCATGACCATGGCCGTCGCGCCCCGCGCGCAGGGTCGCGGCCTGGGTCGCCGGCTCCTCGAGGAGCTGGTGTCGCGCGCGAGGGCCGACCACGCGGCATACCTCATGCTCGAGGTGCGGGCCGACAACGAACCGGCCCGAAAGCTCTATGAGGCAAGGGGATTCGAGACCTTGACCGTGCGTCGGCGCTACTACCAGCCTGGCGACGTGGACGCCCACGTGATGCGGCTGACCCTCCGGGAGGTGGCGCCGTGAGCGCCGACCAGCCGCTCGTCCTCGGGCTCGAGACGTCCTGCGACGAGACGGGCGTGGGCATCGTGCGGGGCGAGACCCTGCTCGTCGACGCGATCGCCAGCAGTGTCGACGAGCACGCGAGGTTCGGCGGCGTGGTGCCCGAGGTGGCCAGCCGTGCCCACCTCGAGGCGATGGTGCCGACCATCGAGCGAGCCACCCGCGAGGCGGGCATCAAGCTCGCCGACCTGGACGCGATCGCGGTGACCTCAGGTCCCGGACTCGCCGGCGCCTTGATGGTGGGTGTGGCCGCCGCCAAGTCGCTCGCAGTCGCACTCGGCGTCCCGCTGTACGGCGTCAACCACCTCGCGTCGCACGTCGCCGTCGACATCGTCGAGCACGGCCCGCTGCCCGAACCCACCCTGGCCCTGCTCGTCTCCGGTGGGCACTCGTCCCTGCTGCTCGTGCCCGATGTCACGCACGACATCCAGTCGTTGGGGTCGACGATCGACGACGCAGCGGGCGAGGCGTTCGACAAGGTGGCGCGGGTCCTCGGGCTGCCCTTCCCGGGCGGGCCGCCCATCGACCGCATGGCGCGTGAGGGTGACCGGTTCGCGATCGACTTCCCCCGCGGGCTGACGACCGGGCGCGACATGGAGCGCTACCGGTTCGACTTCTCCTTCTCGGGGCTCAAGACCGCCGTCGCCCGCTGGGTGCAGGCGCGTGAGGCGGCGGGGGAGCCCGTGCCGGTGGCCGACGTCGCCGCGTCGTTCCAGGAGGCGGTCACCGACGTGCTGACCCGCAAGGCCGTCCTGGCCTGCAAGGAGCACGGCGTCACGAACCTTCAGATCGGTGGTGGGGTGGCAGCCAACAGCCGGCTGCGCGCCATGGCCCAGGAGCGCTGCGACGCGGCGGGCATCACGCTGCGGGTGCCGCGCCCCGGACTCTGCACCGACAACGGTGCGATGGTCGCATCGCTCGGGGCGCAGATGGTGCTCAAGGGACGAGCGCCCTCAGACCTCGGGCTCCCCGCGGACTCCTCGATGCCCGTGACGCTGGTCCAGTCCTAGCCGGTGACCCGGCAGGGCATCCCAGGGGGCCGGTGAAGGAGTCGGTCAGGAGCACTTCACAAGGCCGAGGTCGGCCTTGAGGTCGAGCACCCTCGCCGCCGCCGCGTCGACCTGGGCAGCGAAGGCCGGGCTGGCGGCCCGCCTGGCGGCGATCGCCTTGAGCATGACGGGCGCCTGCGACGCCCTGGCGGTGAGGACGATGTCGCCACCGGCAGCGATGAAACGGGTCGCCCGCTGGCCGACCGGAATCGATGACACGGCCTTGGCGGCGCCCACGTCGTCGGTGATCACGACTCCGTCGAAGCCCAGCGTGTCGCGAAGCAGCCCGGTGACCACGGCCTTGGAGAACATCGCCTGGTTGTCCGGGTCGAGCTTGGGATAGCGGGCCGAGGAGATCATGACGATCGGTGCGCCGGCACCGACTCCCGCGGCGAACGGTGCCAGGTAGGGGTCGCCGGCGTCGGTCGTCCGGTCGGTGATGCCGCTGCTGCTCACGTCGGTGTTGCCGGTGACGCGACCAAGCCCCGGGAAGTGCTTGAGGGTGGGGGCAATGCCGGCGGCGAGGGTGCCGCGGACGAAGGCCGCGGCATACCTCGCGTTGGTCGAGGGCGAACCGGGGGCGAAGTCGCGACGGTAGCGTCCGATCGGCTGGTTGGCCGCGCCCAGCGAGGTGGGCACGGTGTCCGCCACCGGTGCCAGGTTGACGTTGACGCCGGCAGCCGCGAGCTCGCGGGACCACTGCTCGACGTTCTCCTCCTCGCGGGCGACGCCGGTCGTGGCCTGGGTGCGGGCCGACGGCATCCGGGTGAACCCCGGGCCTCGCAGCTGCTGGACCTGGCCGCCCTCCTGGTCGGCGGCCACCAGCAGCCCGTCCGCGGCCGCCGTCCTCAGTCGCTTCGAGATGGTCGCCATCGAGGCGGACCCGCCGGACCACCCGCCGAGGTAGATCACCCCACCCAGCCGCTGCGACCGGATCTGGGCAGCGAGGGCACGTGAGCTGCCGGTCGGCTGGAGCCCGACCATCAGCAGCTGACCGGCCCGTTGCGGCGCGGTCATCGCGGCAGCGAGCTGCTCGCCACAGGTGGGGGCTGGGGTGGTCGTCGTGCTGGACGTGCTCGAGGTCCCAGAGCTGGAGCTGCTCGGGCTGGTGGCCGACCCCGACGAAGACCCTGAGGTACCCGAAGACCCGCTGCCCGACGACCCGCTGCCCGCGTCGCACCCTGCGGTCGCTGTGAGCGCCGCGACCGCCAGGCCGACCAGGAGGAGGCGGGCGTGGCGCGCCGGGTGAGCAGTCACGCACGGAACCTACCCCGGCCACGCAGCCGCGACGAAACCCGGACCGGGCTGCCGCCACCCCGCCTCTGGCAGGATCGCCACATGGCCATTCCCGTCGTCCTGGACGTCGACACCGGGGTCGACGACGCCTGTGCGCTGTTGTTGGCGGCGCTGCATCCAGCGCTCGACCTGCGTGCCGTGACGTGCGTGGGGGGCAACGCGGCGGTGGACGCCGTCGTGGCCAACACCCTCACCGTGCTGGACGCGGCGGACCGCGCCGACGTCCCGGTGGCCAGGGGTGCCGAACGCCCGTTGCTGGAGGAACCGGTCGACGCCAGGCACGTCCATGGCCGGGACGGGATGGGTGATCTCGACTGGGCCAGGTCCGAGCGCCGGCCCGACTCCCGCCACGCCGTCGAGCTGTTGCGCGACGTGCTCCTGGAGGCTGCCGGCCACGCCGACGACGCCCCCTGGGTCACCCTGGTCCCGCTTGCACCGCTCACCAACCTGGCCCTGCTCCTGCGCACCTATCCCAGTGTTGCCAAGGGGATTCGCGAGATCGTCTTCATGGGCGGGGCAGCGCAGGTCGGCAATGCGACAGCCTCGGCCGAGTTCAACGTCTTCCACGACCCGGAGGCCGCGGCAGTCGTGCTCGACGCCTGTGCCGACCTCGACATCCCGCTCACGATGTACGGCCTGGACGTCTTCTACGAGCCACGGGTCAGCCTCGAGACGGCCCGCACCCTGGCGGCACCGGGTGGTCACGACGCAGCCGAGCTGGCCGGCCGCCTCATCGAGTTCCAGTGTGAGCGGTTCGGGTCACCGGACGCCACGATCGGCGACGCCGGTGCCGTCTGCGCCGTCCTGGAGCCGGGAGGAGTGCGCCGTGAGCGGCTCCCGGTGCGCGTCGAGCTCGCGGGCACCTGGTCCCGCGGACGCACGATCGTCGACAGACGGGAGTGGTCAGGTGGCCTCGCCCACGACCCCCACGGCCAGGCCCGGTCCAGCATCGACGTCTGCCTCGAGGTCGACGGCCAGCGCTACGCCACCCTGTGGCTCGACACCGTCAGCGGCGGGATGCGCTGATGGGGCGGGTGGTCGTCCTCGGCTCGCTCAACGTCGACCTCGTCGCCGCGGTCGAGCGCCACCCGGGGCCGGGGGAGACCGTCCTCGCCGACGGCCCGCTGCACCGGTTCGCGGGCGGGAAGGGCGGCAACCAGGCCGTCGCGGCTGCCGCGGCCGGTGCGACAGTGGGGCTGGTCGGCGCCGTCGGGTCGGACGACGCAGGTCAGGCCTACCTGCAGCGGCTTCGCTCCCGCGGGATCGACGTCTCGGCCGTGCGCGTCGTCGACGGCACCCCCACCGGCCAGGCGTGGATCACCGTCGACGACGAGGGCGAGAACTCCATCGTGGTCATCCCCGGCGCCAACGCCCACGTCTCGGCCGACGACCTGCCGGACGCCTTGTCTGACCTCGAGCCCGGCGACGTCCTGCTGGTCCAGCTCGAGGTGCCGCTGCGGACCGTCGCAGCTGCCGCGCGCGCCGCCCACGGGCGTGGCGCCCGCGTGGTCCTCAACGCAGCCCCGTATGCCGCCCTGCCGCGCGACGTCGTGGCCCTCGCCGACCCGCTCGTGGTCAACGAGCACGAGGCGCTCCAGCTGGCCGACAGCGCTGCCGCCCCGACCTCGGTGCTGGTGACCTTCGGTGCAGCCGGGTGCAGCTGGGACGGGGAGCGGTCGGACGGCATACCCGTGGACGAGGCGGAGGTGGTCGACACGACCGGCGCTGGCGACGCGTTCTGTGGGGCCCTGGCGGCGGCACTGGCGAGCGGAGCGGACCGCGAGGCGGCCGTGAGGGCAGCGAGCCAGGCCGGCGCGGATGCGGTCCGTCACCGCGGTGCCCAGCTCGACCCCGAGCTCTAGCCAGACCAGCCGGACCGTCCGCGACTTCGGGCCATCAGTGGCTCACGAGACACGGGCAAGCCCGCCCGCGTGCCACACCGGTGGCCAGGAGTCGAGAGGACGGTCTAGTAGACCGAGACGTGCACGTGGTCGTAGTGGTTGGCCGTGGGGCTGCCACGGTCCGCCATGGCCTCCCAGGTGCCGCCCGGATTCCAGATGCGCTGGCGCCAGATGAGGTACTTGATGTTGAGGGCCCCGGCATTGGCCTGCAGGAAGCTGGCGATCTCGTTGCCCTCGGCCGTGCTGCACATGATGTCGACGGCGTGACCGCTGCCGTGGTCTCCCGGGTCGCCGGCGCGGAACCCGCCGAACGGCCCGGAGCCGGGGAACTGCTTCTTGACGGCGTTGATGACGGCAATCGCGTTCGGCGTCATGCCACCGACGTTGGACAGGCCCGCGCGTGAGGTGTTGCGCGAGACCGCCGTACTCGTGCGATCGGCCGTCGGGCTCGCGGAGGCCCGCGGCTTGCTGCGCGCGGCCGACTCGGCCTGCGCGGTGAACCCGATGACGCCGTAGCGGGTGACCCGGGCCGGTGCGGACACGGCCTGCGCCCGCGCCTCGACCGGGGGCCGAACCTGTGCGGACGTGAGCTCGAGGGTCGGGATCGACGCCGGGGCCGCGAAGGCGGTGGCCACGCCGAGAGCCGAGGCGGCGACGCCGAGACCCTTGAGCGCAGACCGGTGGCTGGGGCGTCGCCAGAGGCCAGACATGACCGCGGCGCGGCGGGTCCTGGTTGCTCGATGGCGGCCGGAGCCGGTGGTGTGAGGGGAAGGCATCGCGGTCGAGGATACGAGATGGTAACGGCGCAGGGCGAACTCCCGGCCATTTCGGGCACGGCTTGACCAGGGGTGCGTGCAGTTGCCTCCGGTTGCCGCGCCGGTCAGGCGGGTCGGACGATGATCGCGACCTGGTTGCTACGCACGCGGGTGAGGATCACGATCGCCTCGTTGTGCCCCTTCGCGGGCAGTCGCAGCTGTCGTCGCAGCAGGTCCGCGTCGACGCTGACGCCGCGCTTCTTGATGGTCAGCCGGTCGATGCCGTGGTCGCGGAGCCAGCCGCGCAACGCCTTGACGTTGAACGGCATCGCCTCCACCACGGCATACCGCTTGGCGAAGGGGACGTCGACGGACCGGCTCGACCCGACGTAGCCGACGCCGGCGTCCAGCTCGGCCCCGTCGGTCGCGGCCGTGAGTGCACCCACCAGACCGGCGCGCAGCACTGCCTTGTCAGGTTCGTAGAGCCAGCCACCCACGTCGGCGAGGTTCTGCAGCGGTGGAGCGGTGCCGTCCCCCTCTGCCTCGGTCACGACCACGGCTGGCCCGGCGTCGCGCAGCAGGGCGGCGGTGCGCCCACCAGTCCGCACCAGCGGTCCCCACCACACGACACACTCGACGACGTCGCCCTCCCAGGACGTCCACTGCGCCTCAGCGCCCGGAGGCAGGGCCGCGTGCGGGAAGCCGGGGCTCAGCTTGGCCCCGGTGGCCGGCAGTGCGCGGGCCACCTCCTGGACGGTGGGCCAGCTCGGCGAGATCTCGGCGAGGTTGAAGATCCTGCGGGTTCGGCCGCTCACGTCGGCGACGCCGGGCGTGCGTCGCGCCGGGTCGAGCCACGCCCCCACGCCGCGCGCCCCCTCACCAGCCGGCGCGGTGAACTCCTCCGCCAGCCCTTGGTATGCCGTGGAGTCCGGCCAGTGCCGCAGGTTCACCGCCGCGATCCCCGCGGTGACCTCGTCGGCGTCGATGGCCCTGACCCGCAGGTCGAGGCCCGCCATCGCCATGGCGTCCGAACCAATGCCGCACCCGAGGTCGTGCACCGTGTGGATGCCGGCGGCCCGGAAGCGCTGGGCATGCTGAGCGGCCACCGCCAGCCGGGTCGCCTGCTCGAGCCCATCGGAGGTGAGCACCATCCCGCGGGCGAACTCGCCGAACTTGTCCTGGGCCTTGGCTCGCAGCCGGGCCTGGTTCAGGGCAGCTGCGACGAGGTCCGGCTCGAACCCCGCGGTGCGCAGCCGGTGCTGCAGGCCCAAGGCGGCCGACTCGTCGTACGGCGGGAGGGACTGCAGCAGACCCCAGCCCTCGCCGGTGGTCAGCCGTCGCAGCAGGGCCAGATCCATGCCCGGCATTCTGTCGTACGCCCGGGCGGTGGGTGGACTACGGGCGTCGCCATTCGTAGGGGGTCGTGGTCGAGACCTTGAGGAAGCCGGAGCGCTCGAGGATCGGCCGGGAGAACTCGGTCGAGTCGCTGTTGATGTAGCGCTTGCCGTGGTCGATGGCCGAGCGTGCGCGCGCGGAGGTCAGGGCTCGGTAGATCCCCCGTCCGCGGAACTCGGGCAGGGTCGCGCCGCCCCAGATGCCGGCGAACTCGGTGCCGGCGACGGGCTCGAGCCGTCCGGCGCTGACGATCTGGCCGTCGTGCTCGGCCACCCACATCTCCATGTCGTCGCGGGTCCGCAGCCGGTGCAGGACCTGGTCCGCGTGGTCCTTGGCCTCCTTGGCGTCGTCGCCGAACACCTCCGCCTGCATGGAGCACATCGCCCGGATGTCGCCCTCGTCGGTCACCCGTCGGATGGCGACGCCGTCGGGCAGCGCGACGTCGACGGCGAGCAGGCGGGCCTCGCCGATCATGATCGACTCGGGTTCGTCGGGGGTGAAGCCGCGTGCGACCAGGGCCTCGTGCAGGCCGGGGGCGTGGTCGTGGCCCCGGGACTTCCACTCGACGGCCGTGATCTCGGGCATCGCCTCGTAGTGCGCGAGGGCCCCGTCCACAAGCTGTGCGACCGACTCCCTCGTGGCCGGACCGGCGTCGGTGTCGAGGGTGCGGTAGGTGATGAAGCCGTGCCCACCCATGAACGTCGCGAGCACGAGGGGGCCGAGCCGGGCGGTGGCCAGTGACGAGGGCACCTCACGCTCCTCGCGCAGCTGCTCGTCGTACGCTCGCAGCAGCACGGCGGACGTCTCGTCGGCGTTGTCGGCAGAGGTTTCGTGGGTGTCGGTCACGTGGCCGACACTGCCGCCCGCGGGCCCGACCAGGCAACTGGTTTGTCGGTCGCGCAGTCCTGCGTCGTCCGCTCGTGGCGAACGCGCCGCCAAACTCTGGCACTCGAGTTGACCGAGTGCTAACCGCGAGCCTAGATTTGCGTTGGCACTCCGGTTCGCCGAGTGCTAACGCAGCCAGTCGGTCGATCCCCGCGACGGCGACCGCCAGGCAGTGACTTCTGTGACAGAGCAACTTCTGTGCCAGAGCAAGCAGAGCACCACAGCACGACCAGCACCATCCACCTGTCCATCTTCGACATTCCCGAAGGGGAGGTCATCATCGTGTCGGTTTCCATCAAGCCGCTCGAAGACCGCATCGTCGTCAAGTCCGTCGAGGCCGAGCAGACCACCGCGTCTGGCCTCGTCATCCCGGACACCGCGAAGGAGAAGCCCCAGGAGGGCGAGGTCCTCGCGATCGGTCCCGGCCGGATCGACGACAACGGCAACCGCGTCCCGCTCGACGTCACCGTCGGCGACCGGGTCATCTACAGCAAGTACGGCGGCACCGAGATCAAGCACGGCGGCGAGGAGTACCTCATCCTCTCCGCCCGCGACGTCCTCGCCATCGTCGGCTGAGCATCCGCACCGCGTGAGTGACGTGCCCTGTATGCCGGCTTGCCGGCATACAGGGCACGTTGCCTTCAATCCCTCCTGAACCCGATTGCTAGAGAAGGACTTTCATGGCTAAGACGCTGGAGTTCAACGACTCCGCCCGCAAGTCGCTTGAGCGCGGAGTTGACGCGCTCGCGAACGCGGTCAAGGTGACGCTCGGCCCGAAGGGCCGCAACGTCGTCATCGACAAGAAGTGGGGCGCCCCCACGATCACCAACGACGGCGTGACCATCGCCCGCGAGATCGAGCTCGAGGACCCCTACGAGAACCTCGGCGCCCAGCTCGCGAAGGAGGTCGCCACCAAGACCAACGACATCGCTGGTGACGGCACCACGACGGCCACCGTGCTCGCCCAGGCCATGGTCAAGGAGGGCCTGCGCAACGTTGCCGCAGGTGCCGCCCCGGCCAGCCTGAAGCGCGGCATCGACGCAGCGGTCCAGGCAGTGAGCGCCAAGCTGCTCGAGACGGCTCGCGAGATCGAGGGCAAGGAAGAGATCGCCCAGGTCGCCGCGCTGTCCGCCCAGGACGAGACGATCGGGTCGACCATCGCCGAGGCGTTCGACAAGGTCGGCAAGGACGGTGTCATCACCGTCGAGGAGTCGTCGACGGCGACCACCGAGCTCGAGTTCACCGAAGGCATGCAGTTCGACAAGGGCTACATCTCGCCCTACTTCGTCTCCGACGCCGAGCGCATGGAGGCCGTGGTCGAGGACGCCTACATCCTCATCAACCAGGGCAAGATCTCGGCCATCGCCGACGTCCTGCCGGTGCTGGAGAAGGTCATCAAGACCGGCAAGCCGCTGCTGATCATCGCCGAGGACATCGACGGCGAAGCGCTGTCGACCCTCGTCGTCAACAAGATCCGCGGCACGTTCAACGTGGTCGCGGTCAAGGCCCCCGGCTTCGGCGACCGTCGCAAGGCGATGCTGCAGGACATGGCGACCCTCACCGGTGGCCAGGTCATCTCCGAGGAGGTCGGCCTCAAGCTCGACCAGGCTGACCTGGACGTGCTGGGCCAGGCCCGTCGCGTCGTCGTCACCAAGGACAACACCACGATCATCGACGGCGCCGGCAAGCCCGACGACGTCACCGGCCGGGTCAACCAGCTCAAGGCCGAGATCGAGCGCACCGACTCCGACTGGGACCGCGAGAAGCTCCAGGAGCGCCTCGCCAAGCTCGCCGGTGGGGTCTGCGTCATCAAGGTGGGTGCCCACACTGAGGTGGAGCTCAAGGAGAAGAAGCACCGCATCGAGGACGCCATCTCGGCGACCCGCGCGGCCATCGAGGAGGGCATCGTCGCCGGTGGCGGCTCCGCCCTCGTCCACGCCTCCACCGTCATCGACGACCTCGACCTCGAGGGCGACGAGGCGACCGGTGCGCTCATCGTCAAGAAGGCCTCGGCCGAGCCGCTGCGCTGGATCGCCGAGAACGCCGGCATGGAGGGCTACGTCGCCGTCTCCAAGGTGCGCGAGCTCAGCCCGGGCAACGGCCTCAACGCCGCGACCGGTGAGTACGGCGACCTGATCAAGGCCGGCGTCATCGACCCGGTCAAGGTCACCCGCTCCGCGCTGGTCAACGCCGCCTCGATCGCGTCGATGGTGCTCACCACCGACACGCTCGTCGTGGAGAAGAAGGAAGACGAGGACGGCCAGGGCGCCGGCGGCCACGGTCACGGCCACGGTCACTGACCGGGCGCAGCAGGTCGTTCAGGACTGACGACGCGCGGCGCTGAGCTGCGTGGCATACCTCACGAAGGCCCGTCCCCACTGCGGGGGCGGGCCTTCGTCGTGCGCTGACCCGCGTTGACCACGCGGATGCAGCCGAAGTGCTTGCGCTCACTATTCATGTAGTGAATAGTGAGCGTCATGTCGACAGGTCACGTCATCCTCGGGCTGCTGCGCAGGGGGCAGCGGCACGGGTATGACCTGAAGCGAGAGCACGACCAGCGCTTCCCGCAGGCCAAACCCATCGCCTTCGGAGTGGTCTACTCGACGCTGGACCGGCTGCACCGCCGCGGGCTCGTCGAGCCACGCGGGGTGCAGCGGGTCGACGGGCCCGATCGGATGGTCTTCGAGATCACCGAAGCGGGATCCGAGGAGCTGCGGTCGTGGCTCGCATCGACCGATGAGCCGTCCGAGCACGTCGCCAACCCGTTCGAGCTCAAGGTGACGATCGCGCTGCTGCTCGGCGACGAGGCAGGGGCGTCGGCGTTCCTGCGGGCCCAGCGGTCCGCACACCTGGCCCGGATGCGGGCCTTCACGGCTGCCAAGTCGGCCCGGGACTCGTCGCTGCACGAGGTCCTGGCCGCCGACTACGCCCTCGCGCACCTGGATGCAGACCTGAAGTGGATGGACGCGGCACTCCAGCGCGTCGGCACTCTGAGAGAGGAAATCGGGGTATGAACAAGGGGACCGTGGTCAAGGCGCGAGGTCTGACGCTGGCCTACGGGCTGACGCCGGCGCTGCGGGGGATCGACCTGGACGTGCGGCACGGGGAGATCCTGGCGGTGACCGGGCCTTCGGGATCAGGGAAGTCGTCGCTCCTCCTGTGCCTGGCCGGTGTGCTGGCTCCCGATGCCGGCACGGTGGAGTTCGGCGAGCGGGTCATCAGTGCCGAGAGCGAGGCTGTCCGCTCCCGCCTGCGACGTGAGCAGTTCGGCGTGCTGTTCCAGTTCGGGCAGCTGGTCGAGGAGCTGCCTGCGGTCGAGAACGTGGCACTCCCGCTCCTGCTCGGCGGGATGAAGCGGGCCGAGGCGTTCGACCGGGCGCAGTCCTGGTTGCACCGGTTCGGCGTCGGGGACCAGGCCGACCACCGGCCCGGGCAGATGTCGGGCGGGCAAGCCCAACGGGTGGCCGTGGCCAGGGCCATGGTCACCGAGCCGGCTGTCCTCTTCGCCGACGAACCGACCGGGGCCCTCGACTCGATGGCTGCCGAGCAGGTCATGACTGCCATTGCCGAGACCGCGCGGGAGACGGGCACCACCGTCGTGCTGGTCTCGCACGAGGCTCGTGTCGCGGCTTACGGCGACCGTGACATCGAGGTGCGCGACGGCCGGCTCTCCGGCGGCCTCGGCGTCAACGGTGCGGTGCTTGGTTCCGCGGCGTCGGCGTCGGCTTCGGCCTCGAGCCCGCGGGCCGGCTCATGACCCTCCTCCAGGCCTTGAGGTTCGCGCTGACGGGTGGGCGCGTCGACCGGCTGCGCCTCGCGATCACGGCGCTCGGCGCCGCCTTCACCGCCTTCATCCTGCTCACTGCGGCAGTTGTGGTGTCGGTCCCGGAAGGGCGGGCTTACCGCGTCGAGGTGCTCAACGACTCCGGACTGCACGCAGGGGTCGTCACCGCGCTCGTCCTCCTCAGCCTGCCTGCGTTCGTGCTCACCGGCCTCGGGGTGCGCGTCGGGTCACCCCGGCGGGACCGGCGCCTCGCGGCGTTCCGCCTGGCGGGTATGACGCCCGGCGAGGCCCGTCGCGTGGTCTCGTGGGAGACGGGGATCGCTGCGGCAGGGGGCTCGGCCCTCGCTGCTTCGGCCTTCCTGGTGGCCAGGTTGGTGCTCCGTGCCCCGAAGCCGTTCACCGCATCGGTCCGGGGCCCGGATGGTTCTCCTCGGCAGGTGCTCGTGGCCCCCGGTCCGGCCCTGCCGGTGGACGTCTGGCCGCACTGGTGGGCCGCCGCGATCTCGCTGCTCCTCGTGCCGGTCGGGGCCGTGCTGCTCAGCCGCCTGGCGCTACGTCGGGTCGCGCTGACGCCGTTCGGTGTCGTCCGCCAGGTCCGACGTCGCCCACCCGCAGCTCTCCCCGTCGTGGCGCTGGTCCTTGCCTCTGCGGCCTTCGCAGCCTGGCCGAGCATCCTCGGGCGGCTGGAGCTGCTGGAGCACCGGTCGCTGTCCACGTGGCCGCCGATGGTCCTGGTCGTCGTCATCCTGGTCGCTCTGCTGTTCGGCAGCGCGTCCGTGTCACACCTGCTCGGCCGGGTGCTGGCCGCGCGCCCGACTTCCGTCGCCGCACTGATCGCGGCGCGGCGGATGGTGGCCGACCCGTGGTCTGCGAGCCGGGCGACGGCCAGTGTGATCCTGGCGGTGCTCTTCGGCGCGGGTGCCGCCGCCTTCACGATGGAGGCAAACCTGCAGCGACCGGACACAGCCTTCTTCGCGAGCACGTTCGACGTCATCTCCGTCGTTGTCGGGGTCGCGCTGCTGCTCGGGGCCGCCGGCCTGCTGGTGATCCAGCTGGAGTCGATGATGCTGCGTCGCAGGGCGCTCGCGGCACTGGCCGTTGCCGGTGTGCCACGGTCGATGCTCGTCCGCGCCCACCTCATCGAGACGCTGCTGCCCGTGGTGCCCATGGTCGTGCTGGCTGCGGCGGTCGGGACCGTGGCGATGCGCGGTTTCACCGGCGGCGGGCGCCTCGAGGTCGCGAACGACGACTCGGGCAACTGGGACCTCGGCACCCACTTCGTGCCGATCCCCGTGGCGTGGGCCGACCTGGCCATGTTCGTCGGTGGCGCGGTGGGAGCCGTGCTGGTCGCCACGCTGGTGGGCGCCGCCACGATTGGCTCGTCGATGCACGCCAGGGAGCTGCGCGCCACCACCTGAGGGCTCGCCGCGACCTGGGCTCCGCGGCATACGATGCGGGAAGAGGGGTGGCGCAGAGCGAGGTGGCCCATGGCGGATCGGTTCGCCGAACCCCCCAGCTTCGACGAGTACGTCGTGGCCCGGGGCGCCGACCTGCTGCGGACCGCGTGGCTGCTGGTTGGCGACGAGAGGGGCGCCGAGTCCCTCGTCCGCGCCACGCTCGCGCGCAGCTGGCCGCAGTGGCACCACCTGTCCGAGGTAGGTGCAGGGTCCTACGACGCCGAGCTGCGCAAGTCACTGATGGCGAGCTACCTGCGGCCGCAGCTGCGTCGTCGCAGTCACGACGAGCCCGAGGGTTCCGCGGGGCCGCGAAACGCAGCTTCGCCCCCACCCACGAAGGCGGCCGTGCTCGCCGCCCTCGCCGGGTTGTCCCGTCGTGAACGCGCGACGCTCGTGCTGTGGTCCTTCGACGGCCTCAGCGAGGCCCAGATCGCCGATGCCCTCGACGACGGCGTCGCCGCGGTGCACCGCCACCGCCTGCACGCCATGGCGACCGTCGGCGCGCTCCTCGCCCTCGACGAGGAGGGTCTGCGTGCCCTCCTGGCAGGCCTGCCGCCGCAGGACCCGTCGATCAACGGGCTCCTCCAACCGCCGAGGTCGTATGCCGGGTGGCTGCGTGGTGCGCGCGGGTGGGCGTTCGCCGTGGCCGGCCTGGCGGTGGTGGCCCTTGTCGGGGGAGTCGTCTCGCGAGGTGGCGACGGTGGGCTCCCGACTCCGCCGACGCCACCACCGGCGGCCCTGAGCTGCCGGACGACCTTCGGTCCGCCGACCCCGCCCGTCGTGCGCAGCCAGCCGCTCAGCATCACCGTCGCGGCCGTGCTCGTCTGCGCCCAGACCGACGAGGGGTCCGTCTGGGCAGGCTCACTGCCGCCCGATGCCCCGGTCAGCATTCCGCTCGCCGTCGACGCACTGACCCTGCAGCCGCGCACCAGCGGAGCCGAGTGCGCGGACCTGCCTCAGGGGCCAGCCTTCCGGATGGTGTTGCAGGGCAAGGACGGCATCATGACGACCTACGCCAACGAAGGTCTCGCCTGCAACGGCTGGCCGGCCCTGGCGAGCTACTACGTCGCGCTGGCGGAGCAGTCGGCCGAGGAAGGACCGGGGCCCGGCGACACCGGCGCCGTCTTCCTCGGGTGCCCGTCGATCTTGGGGAGGACCCGCTCGGCGCCGGGCGTCGCCCCACCGAGCCTGCCGCGGGGGACCGTGCTGAAGGCGGCCACTGCCTGCCTGCACCCACGACCGATGCTCACGAAGGTCCCTCGGTACCGCGGGATCCGGGGCAACGTCATGGGCGGCCCACAGCTCGCGCAGCTCAACGCCGACCTGGCCAAGGCCGGGTCGAGCGCGGTCCCCGGCAGCTCCTGCTCGGCTGGGAGCTCGCTGTTCGTGGTGCGAGTCATGACCGACGATGGCCGCGTCGTCGAGCTCAGCAGCGTCTGCGCCGACCGGTTCACCGTCGACTGGAAGGCGAAGGACTCCTGGCCGGTCAGCGCCCAGACCCGCGACATGCTGCGAGCCCTGCTCGTCGTCGCCGACTGAGCCCCCTGATCAGGCGTCGCTGACCACGGTCAGCTGCTGACCGGCATACCCGACGGTCTGTCCGGGGCGCACCTGGGCGCCGCGACGAACCTCCACCTCGCCGTCGACGGTGACCTCACCGAGCTCGATGACCGACCGCGCCATGGCGCCGTCGTCGACGACGCCGGCGAGCTTGAGCAGCTGCCCGAGCCGAATGGACTCGTCACGGATGGGGACTTCCACGGGGCTGCTCACGCAGCCGAGTGTAGGTCGCTCAGCTGGCGGCGGGGACGGCGTGGCCGGCGTAGTACGCCTCGCGCTCGTCCTCGGTCATCGCACCCCAGACGCCGTAGGGCTCCCGGACCCGCAGGGCGTGCTCCCGGCACTGCTTGAGGACCGGGCAGGCCAGGCAGACTTCCTTGGCCTGGGTGTCGCGGGAGCGGCGCGCCGGTCCGCGTTCACCTTCGGGGTGGAAGAAGACCTCTGGGTTGATCTGGCGACACGAACCGTCGAGCTGCCATTCCCACAGGTCAGCAACCGGTCCTGGAAGCCGTGACAACTCAGCCATGTCGTCCCTCTTCTCCCTGCGGCACGGTGCCGCACGTCTCGGACGCTACCGCCCTCTGACCTGCGGAAACAGGGTTGGAACGTAAGGACTTGTTCAAGGCCGCGCACCCAGACGGGGGCTGTCCCGAATGCTGGACGGTGCCGCGGCAGGGCCTCGGCAGCCGGTCGGCAGCGCGTCGCGAGCGCGTCGCCGGCCCGTCGTCAGCCCGTCGTCGACCCGCCATCGGCCGCTTCCGGAGGTCCGTCCGGGGGTGGGGTCGGCGCCCGTTACGATTGGGCAATGAGCCTTGGTGTGGACCTCGATGACATTCGGCGCCTGCAGGAGTCCGCTCCCGCCCCAGCCCCGGACCCCGCCGTCGATCCCGCTCCCGAGCTCGAGGAGCACGACCCGTTCGGCAAGCTGGGCCTGACCTACGACGACGTCCTGCTCCTGCCCGGCGAGACCGACGTGATCCCGTCCGAGGTCGACACCACCGCACGACTCACCCGCGAGATCTCGCTGCGCACCCCGCTGATCTCCAGCGCGATGGACACCGTGACCGAGTCGCGGATGGCCATCGCCATGGCCCGGCAGGGTGGCCTGGGCGTGCTGCACCGCAACCTCTCGATCGAGGACCAGGCCTACCAGGTCGACCTCGTGAAGCGGACCCAGACGGGGATGATCAGCAACCCCATCACGATCGGCCCCGACGCCACCCTCGAGGAGCTCGACCGGATCTGCGGCGAGTACCGCGTCTCCGGCCTGCCGGTCGTCGCCCCCGACAACTCCCTGCTCGGGATGATCACCAACCGCGACCTGCGGTTCACCCCCGTCGCCGAATGGGCCACCACCCGCGTCCGCGACGTCATGACCCCGATGCCGCTGGTGACGGGCGCGGTCGGCATCTCCCGCGCCGACGCCACGGCCCTGCTGCGCCAGCACAAGCGCGAGCGGCTGCCCCTCGTCGACGACCAGGGCCGGCTCGCGGGGCTGATCACCGTCAAGGACTTCGTGAAGTCCGAGCAGTTCCCCGACGCCAGCAAGGACGACCATGGACGCCTCATGGTCGGCGCTGCCGTCGGCTACTTCGGCGACTCGTGGGAGCGGGCGACCACCCTGATGGAGGCCGGTGTCGACGTCCTCGTCGTCGACACCGCCCACGGGCACGCCCGCCTCCTGCTCGACATGATCCGCCGGCTCAAGGCCGACCCCGCCACCGCGCACGTCCAGGTCATCGGCGGCAACGTCGCCACGCGCGCCGGCGCCCAGGCGCTGGTGGACGCCGGCGTCGACGCGGTCAAGGTAGGCGTCGGACCCGGCTCGATCTGCACCACGCGCGTCGTCGCCGGAGTGGGCGTCCCGCAGGTCACGGCCATCCACGACGCGTCCCTGGCCTGTCGCCGGGCCGGCGTACCGGTCATCGGCGACGGTGGCCTCCAGTACTCCGGAGACATCGCCAAGGCGCTCGTCGCCGGTGCCGACACGGTCATGCTGGGTTCGCTGCTGGCCGGGTGCGAGGAGAGCCCCGGTGAGCTGATCTTCGTCAACGGCAAGCAGTTCAAGTCCTACCGCGGCATGGGTTCGCTGGGCGCGATGTCCTCCCGCGGCAAGAAGTCCTACTCCAAGGACCGCTACTTCCAGGCCGACGTCACCAGCGACGACAAGATCGTCCCCGAGGGCATCGAGGGCCAGGTCGCCTATCGCGGCCCCGTCTCCGGCGTCGTCCACCAGCTGGTCGGTGGTCTGCACCAGTCGATGTTCTACGTCGGCGCGCACACCGTCCCCGAGCTCCAGGCCCGTGGCAAGTTCGTGCGCATCACCTCGGCGGGTCTCAAGGAGAGCCACCCGCACGACATCCAGATGACCGTGGAAGCCCCCAACTACAGCGGTCGCTGACGCGCCCGAGCTGACCAAGCCCGAGGTATGCCGGGTGGCGGCCACCCGGCACACGTCTCCTACGCGTTCTGGTCGATCCGCGGGCGCGGGGGTCGACCTAGCGTGG
Source organism: Pedococcus sp. P2_E2 (assembly GCF_056403955.1). Classification (NCBI taxonomy): domain Bacteria; kingdom Bacillati; phylum Actinomycetota; class Actinomycetes; order Micrococcales; family Intrasporangiaceae; genus Pedococcus; species Pedococcus sp. P2_E2. The sequence goes on along the minus strand of NZ_JBFUEM010000011.1, from coordinate 6,480 downwards.
TCGTGCCCTCGATGCGCGGGGGCACCGGGCCCGGAGGTGGACCATGCGCACATCCCACCGGCGACTCCTGACCGCGATGTCCGCGGTCGCCCTCGCCTCGACCGCTCTGACCGGCACCGCTGTGGGTGCCACCCAGCGCACCCAAGCCGCCACGACCGGTGAGCTGAGCGCGATCTGCCACGACCTGTGGGACGGCGTGTTCGCCGCTCCGAGCAGTGAACCGCTGGCCGCGTGCCAGTGGGACATGGCCCTGATCGGCGCCAACGGCGCCACCCGGGCGCTGGCGGACGGCTCCGGCGTGCGCGTCGGCGTCATCGACTCGGGGATCGACTTCCGCCACCCCGACATCACGCCCAACCTGGACCTGGCCTCGTCCTGCTCCTTCATCCGCAGCGACGACCCCGCCATCCTCGCCGGGCTGGCGAGCGTCTCGGAGGCCGGCAACGGCGACTGCACCAACAAGGCCGCTGTCTATGACCGCTCAGGCCACGGCACGCACGTCGCTTCCGAGATCGCGGCACCCGTCAACGGCATCGGCATCGCCGGGATCGCGCCGAAGGCCACCATCGTCGCGCTCAAGGCCTGCACGATGCCGGGCTACTGCTTCGCGTACGCCGTGGCCGATGCCCTGAGGGCTGCCGGCGACCTGCGCCTCGACGTGGTGAACCTGAGCCTGTTCGCCGACCCGTACCTCTACTACTGCGGCAACGACGCGCAACAGCGGGCACTCGCGGCTGACATCTCCTCGGCTGCGCGCTACGCCCGCCAGCGGGGTGTTCTCATCGTGGCCGCGAACGGCAACGAGGAGGCCGACCTCAGGCACCCGATCCTCGACGTCATCAGTCCTGACGGGCCCGACGACACCCCGATCGAGCGGGTCGTCCACAACAGCTGCCGGGTGCTGCCGGCTGAGCTGCCTGGTGCGGTCACGGTCTCGGCTACCGGCCCGGTCGGCTACCCCGGTTACACGATGAACATCGCGGGCTACTCCAGCGTCGGCGGCGACGTCGCGGCACCGGGTGGGGACTACTTCTCCGCCACCGGAACCGTTCAGGACGCGATCCTGGGTGCCGTTCCGCCTGACAGTGACATCTGGGCGGGCTTCGACCCCCTCGAGGCGGTTTTCCCCGGGATCACCGTCATCGACCAGGGGGCGACCTACGTGTACCTCAACGGCACCTCCATGGCGGCACCGCACGCGACGGGCGTCGCAGCGCTGCTCATCCAGCGCCACCCGGGCTGGTCGCCGAGCGCCGTCATGGCAGCCCTGGAGCGCGGCGCGACACCGATGGCCTGCCCTGCGGACTGGGAGCCGCTTGGGCCGTCCGACGAACGGCTCAGGTGCTACGGCGGCTCCGACGGGTGGACCTCCTTCTTCGGTCACGGCCTGGTGAGCGCCTCCGGAGCAGCCGGTTCGTAGAACGGTCGTCTCACGCGCCCGTGCGGGGCGGGCATACGCAATCTGGGTGAGTCGCGGGGCGCGTGGGCGACCTAGGGTGACGACACGAGCGCTACAGCGTTCAGGCAGGGGGATCGCCAAGGACGTCGTTGCAACCGGCCGGACACGGTCCGCTGTGACGATAAAGGGCGTCCCGTCGCCGGCCGCCCCCTCACTCGGCGACGGGACGTCAAGCGCGCACGCGTGCCGGACCGAGGGGGTGCGGTGCCAAGACCCCGCGCGGACGGTGTCGCACCGTGCATCGCGGCTCCCGATAGCCTTGCGCGGTGACTGAGATCGAGATCGGCCGAGGCAAGCGGGGCCGTCGGGCCTACTCCTTCGACGACATCGCCGTCGTGCCCTCGCGGCGCACCCGAGACCCGGAGGACGTGTCCGTCGGCTGGCAGATCGATGCCTACCACTTCGACATCCCGGTCATCGCGGCGCCGATGGACTCGGTGATGTCCCCCGACTCCGCCATCGCGCTCGGCAAGCTGGGCGGCCTGCCGGTGTTGGACCTCGAGGGCCTCTGGACCCGCTACGAGGACCCGACGCCGCTGCTCGCCGAGATCGCCACGCTCGACCCCGCCTTGGCGACCGCGCGGATGCAGGAGATCTACTCGGCCGAGATCCAGCCGGAGCTGATCACCGAGCGGTTGCGCCAGGTGCGCGAGGCCGGAGTGACCGCCGCGGGTGCGCTCAGCCCGCAGCGCACCCAGCAGTTCTGGAAGACCGTCATCGACGCGGGGGTCGACCTGTTCGTCATCCGCGGCACGACCGTCAGTGCCGAGCACGTCTCCGGTCGCGCCGAACCCCTCAACCTCAAGCGGTTCATCTACGAGCTCGACGTCCCCGTCATCGTCGGCGGGGCCGCTTCCTACACCGCAGCGCTGCACCTCATGCGCACCGGCGCGGCAGGCGTGCTCGTGGGCTTCGGCGGTGGAGCCGCGCACACCACGCGACGCACCCTCGGCATCCACGCACCGATGGCGAGCGCGATCGCCGACGTGGCTGCGGCCCGCCGCGACTACCTCGACGAGTCGGGCGGCCGCTACGTCCACGTCATCGCCGACGGCGGCATGGGCGACAGCGGCGACATCGTCAAGGCCGTGGCCTGCGGTGCCGACGCCGTCATGCTGGGAGCCGCGCTCGCGCGCGCCACCGACGCTCCTGGTCGCGGGCACCACTGGGGATCCGAGGCGCACCACCCGGAGCTGCCGCGTGGCGAGCGGGTCGAGGTCGGCGCCCTGGCGCCCCTGGAGCAGATCCTGTTCGGCCCGGGACGCACCGCCGACGGCAAGACCAACCTCATCGGGGCGTTGCGACGGGCCATGGCCACGACGGGGTACTCCGACCTCAAGGAGTTCCAGCGGGTCGAGGTCGTGGTCGCGCCCTACCAGCGCAGCTGACCACCCGGATGTGGGCAAGGTCGCCAACTTACTGCTGGTAACAAAGGGTTGCCGGACCTAGGCTGCGTGCATGGCTCCGGACCTGATCGCCGACCCCGAGACCGACCCCACCGCGACGTATGCCGTGGACCCGGCGCACGCCCGACGGCTCGCTCGCCGGGTGGTCGCGGCCCCCCGAGCTGCGCAGTTCGTGAGCCACACGCCGCTGACCGGGGCGCCCCTGGCGTCGCTGCCGGTGTCGACCCGGGAGGACGTCGTCGTCGCGGTCGACGCCGCACGGTCGGCGCAGCGTTCGTGGTCGCGCACGCCGATGGAGCTGCGTGAGCGGATCTTCCTGCGCTACCACGACCTCGTCCTCGAACGACAGGTCGAGCTGCTCGACATCGTCCAGCTCGAGTCGGGCAAGACCCGTCGCCAGGCGTTCGAAGAGGTCGCCGACGTCGCCCTGGTGGCGCGGCACTACGCCCGCTCCGCGGCGGCATACCTGCGCCCGCGCCGCCGTGCCGGGCTCTTCCCGGTGCTCACGCAGAGCACGGTCCACCACCACGCGCGGGGGGTCGTCGGCATCGTCAGCCCGTGGAACTACCCGCTCTCGCTCGCGATCACCGACGCCATCCCCGCGCTGATGGCCGGCAACGCCGTCGTCCTGCGCCCCGACCAGCAGGCCTCGCTCACGGCGCTCCGCGCGGTGCAGCTGCTGACGGAGGCGGGGCTGCCCGAGTCGGTCCTCCAGGTCGTCCTCGGCGACGGCCCCACCGTCGGGCAGGCGGTCGTCGACCTCACCGACTACGTCTGCTACACCGGCTCGACCGAGACCGGCCGAGCGGTCGCGACCTCCGTGGCGGGCCGTCTGGTCGGCTACTCGCTCGAGCTCGGCGGCAAGAACTCGATGTACGTCGCGGACGACGCCGACCTCGACAAGGCGGTGGAGGGTGCGGTCCGTGCCTGCTTCTCCTCGGCTGGGCAGCTGTGCATCTCGATCGAGCGACTCCTCGTGCACGAGTCGGTGGCCGACGAGTTCACCCGCAGGTTCGTGGCGGCGGTTGGGCAGATGCGGCTGGGGGCGGAGCTCGCCTATGGCACCGACATGGGTTCGCTCGTCTCGGCGCAACAGCTCGAGCGGGTGGCCGCCCACGTCGACGACGCCCGATCCAAGGGGGCTCGGGTGCTTGCCGGCGGCCGGGCTCGCCCCGACCTCGGCCCGTACTTCTACGAGCCCACCGTGATCGAGGGCGTCACCGCCGCGATGCTGCTGCGCGACGACGAGACGTTCGGTCCGGTCGTGTCGATCTATCGGGTGCACAGCGACGAGGAGGCGATCCGGCTGGCCAACGACACCGACTACGGCCTCAACGCCGCCGTCTTCACCCGCGACGTGGCGCGGGGTCGCCGCATCGCCACCGCCATCCAGGCCGGCACCGTCAACATCAACGAGGGGTATGCCGCGGCCTGGGGGAGCATCGCGTCCCCGATGGGTGGGATGAAGCAGTCCGGCGTGGGTCGCCGTCACGGCAGCGAGGGCATCCTCAAGTACACCGAGTCGCAGAACGTCACGGCTCAGTACGTCCTGCCGATCGCACCGGTCGCAGGCATGGGCGAGGAGACCTACGCCCGGCTGATGACGAGTGCGCTCACGGTGCTCAAGGCATTGGGTCGTCGATGAGGCTGGGTCGTCGGTGACCCCGAGCGCGCCTGACCGCGACTACGACGTCGTGGTCGTCGGGTCCGGTTTCGGTGGCTCGGTCGCCGCGCTGCGGCTGGCCGAGAAGGGCTACCGGGTCCACGTCATCGAGTCCGGCCGTCGCTTCCGCGACGAGGACCTTCCGAAGACGTCGTGGGACCTGCGCCGCTATCTGTGGGTGCCGCGCCTCAAGTGTTTCGGCGTGCAGCGGGTCCACCGCCTTCCCGACGTCATGATCCTCGCCGGGGCCGGGGTGGGTGGTGGCTCGCTCAACTACGCCAACACCCTCTACGTGCCGCCCGCGTCGTTCTTCGAGGACCGCCAGTGGGGCGACATCACCGACTGGAAGTCCGAGCTGTCCCCCCACTACGACACCGCCTCGACGATGCTCGGCGCCGTCACCAACCCGTGTGAGGGCGTCGTCGAGGACGTCATGCGCCGGACCGCCGACGACCTCGGCGTCGGCGGCACGTTCCGCAAGACCCCCACAGGGGTGTTCTACGGCATGCCCGGCACACGTGTGCCCGACCCCTACTTCGGCGGCGCCGGCCCTGACCGCACCGGGTGCACCGAGTGCGGCAACTGCATGGTCGGCTGTCGCGTCGGTGCCAAGAACACCCTCGTGAAGAACTACCTTGCCCTGGCCGAGACGCTCGGCGTGACCATCGAGCCGATGCGCACGGTCGTCCGTGTCGCCCCGCGGCGCGGCGGCGGGTATGCCGTGACGCACGAGGCGAGCGGCGCCTGGTTCCGGCGCGCCCGGCATACCGTCACTGCGGACCAGGTGGTGTTCGCGGCGGGGACGTGGGGCACCCAGAAGCTGCTGCACTCCATGCGCCAGACGGGGGTGCTGCCGCGGTTGTCCGCCAGGCTCGGCCACCTGACCCGCACCAACTCCGAGGCGATCAACGGTGTCACGATGCACCGCGTGAAAGAGGGGATGGAGCTCAGCCGGGGCGTGGCGATCACGACGTCGTTCCATCCGGACGCCGACACCCACGTGGAGAACTGTCGGTACGGTCCGGGCTCAAACGCGGTCGGTCTCGTGGCCACCCTGCTCGTGCCCGGGGGCTCGCTGCCGAGGCCCGTGATGTTCCTGCGCGAGGTGGCCCGCCACCCAGCCGTCTTCGTGCGCTCGCTGTCACAGCACCGGTGGAGTGAGCGCACCATCATCGGGCTGGTCATGCAGAGCCGCGACAACTCCCTGCAGGTGACGGGCGTGCGCGGCAGGTTCGGTGGACGGACGCTGACCTCGCGACAGGGGCACGGTGAGCCGAACCCGACCTATATCCCTGCCGGGCACGACGCCATGAAGGCCCTGGCGCGCAGGCTGAGGGAGGCGACCGGCGTCCCGACCTATCCCACCGGCGGCCTGAGCGAGATCGCAGACATCCCTCTGACGGCGCACTTCCTCGGCGGCGTCACCATCGGTTCGACCCCCGAGCGCGGGGTCGTCGACCCCTACCAGCGGGTCTGGGGCTACCCGCAGCTGCACGTGGTCGACGGGTCAGCGGTGTCGGCGAACCTGGGGGTCAACCCCTCCCTGACCATCACCGCGCAGGCCGAGCGTGCGATGTCGCTGTGGCCCAACAAGGGCGAGACCGACCCGCGACCGGCGCAGGGTGAGGCCTACCACCCTCTCGAAGCCGTGAAGGCCGCCAACCCCGCCGTCACCCGCTACACCCACGACAGCGCGAAGGTCTGACCGCAGGTGCGGCCGGCCGACACCGGCTGTCCGACGCGACTCACCGGCTCTGGTTGAGCCACTCTGGGGACCAAAGACGGCGGGCGACACAAACCCCTGCCTTGTGCCGACCACCGTCCCAGGTGGTGTGGCTGGAGACGAGCCGGGGGGTGGGTCTCCAGCCACACCACCCAGACAACGACCCCGCTGAGCAGGGGTTACGCGGTAGTTGGAAGATTTCTGCGAGGCCCGGTCGAGAGTGCACGAC
>NZ_JBFUEM010000010.1:0-151181 GCF_056403955.1 Pedococcus sp. P2_E2 | reverse complement strand
GGTCCGGCCCGACCCGGCCTCACCCCGGTCGACCGCCTCGGCCAGCACCTCCACCCGGGCCGCGTCGGCCCGCACCCCCAGCTGGTCGAGCAGCGACGCGAACCCACCCAGCTCGGCCCCGCCCGCCGCCCACAGCTCACCCTCGACCCCGGTCAGGGCACGGCACGCCAGCTCCAGCGCCGCGCGCCGCTCCTCGAACGACATCCCCCCAACCATGAAACCAACCTAACAACCAGGTCTGACACTCCAACGATCACGAAAACCGTTGCAACGCAACCAGATACGGCACCAGATACGGCGCCGTTACGGCACCAGTTGTCCACAGGCCAGACCGGCTCGCCTCCAGCCTCCTGCGTGGACGGCTTGGTCAAGGTCGGCCGCGAAGGTGGGCATCACGGCACCTGGACCGACGCCTCGGGCACCAGCCACACCGCGACCCTCACCCTGGGGTCCGATCCCGCCGACTGAGGACCCTCGCGAACTGACCGAAGGGTGAGACACGGCTAGGATTGCTCGGTGAGCACCCCCACAGCTGCGGCCCCCTCTGTCGACGCCACGACCAGGGCTGCGGCCCCCTCTGTCGACGCCACGACCAGGGCGCGCGATCTCCTCGGCGTCTCCCGGCTCACGAACGCAGCCCTCACGAGCTGGCTGCACGGTCTGCCCGGGGTCGACCAGGTGGGCTGCGAGGCCAGGGCCGCGGGCCTCGGCACCCGGTCCATCAAGACCACCTCCAAGGCCTGGGGCATCGACCTGGCCATCTCCATGATCGACCTGACGACCCTCGAGGGCGCTGACACGCCGGGCAAGGTCCGTGGCCTGTGCGCCAAGGCGATCAACCCCGACCCCGGCTACCCCGACACGCCCCGCCCCGCGGCTGTCTGCGTCTACGGCGACATGGTCAGCACCGCCAAGGATGCCCTCGGCCAGAGCGGCGTCAAGGTGGCTGCGGTTGCCACGGCCTTCCCGAGCGGTCGGGCCCTGATGCCCATCAAGCTGGCCGACACCCGCGACGCCGTGAATGCGGGTGCCGACGAGATCGACATGGTGATCGACCGCGGGGCGTTCCTGTCGGGCGACTACCTCACGGTGTTCCGCGAGATCGCCGAGGTGTCCGAGGCCTGTATCCGCAAGGACGGGTCCCGCGCCCGGCTCAAGGTCATCATGGAAACCGGTGAGCTGGTCACCTACGACAACGTCCGGCGGGCGTCGTGGCTGTCGATGCTGGCCGGCGGCGACTTCATCAAGACCTCCACCGGCAAGGTCTCCCCCGCCGCGACCCTGCCGGTCACGCTGATCATGCTCGAGGCAGTCCGCGACTGGCGCGACCTCACCGGCGAGATGGTCGGCGTCAAGCCGGCCGGCGGCATCCGCACGAGCAAGGACGCCCTCAAGTTCCTCGTGACCGTGAGCGAGATCGCCGGCGAGGACTGGCTCGACCCGCACTGGTTCCGGTTCGGGGCCTCGAGCCTGCTCAACGACCTCATCCTGCAACGCCAGCGGATGGCGATCGGCGCCTACTCCGGCGCCGACTACGTCACCGACGACTCGCCAAGCCTGTACTGACCTGCGAGCCACCCAGCAGCCCCCTGCACCCCACAGATCCTGAGGAACCTCAAGCCATGGCCAAGTTCGAGTACGCACCGGCGCCGGAGTCCCGCGCGGTCGTCGACATCAAGCCCTCCTACGGGCTGTTCATCAACGGCGAGTTCACCGACTCCCAGGGCGGCTCGGCGTTCAAGTCCATCAACCCCTCCACGGAGGAGGTCCTGGCGGAGATCACGTCGGCGAGCGACGCCGACGTCGACCGCGCAGTCGCCGCAGCCCGTCGTGCCTACAACGGCGCCTGGGGCCGGATGTCCGGGGCCGACCGCGGCAAGTACCTCTTCCGCATCGCCCGCATCCTGCAGGAGCGTGCGCGCGAGTTCGCCGTGCTTGAGAGCATCGACAACGGCAAGCCGATCAAGGAGAGCCGCGACGTCGACGTGCCCCTGGCCGCGGCGCACTTCTTCTACCACGCAGGCTGGGCCGACAAGCTCGACTACGCGGGCCTGGGCACCAACCCCCGCCCCCATGGCGTCGTGGGCCAGGTCATCCCGTGGAACTTCCCGATCCTCATGCTCGCGTGGAAGATCGCGCCGGCGCTGGCCACCGGCAACACCGTGGTCATCAAGCCGGCCGAGACCACCCCGCTGACGGCGCTGCTGTTCGCCGAGGTGGTCCAGCAGGCCGACCTGCCGCCGGGCGTGGTCAACATCATCACCGGCGCCGGCGCGACCGGTCAGGCCATCGTCGACCACCCCGACATCGACAAGCTGGCGTTCACGGGTTCGACGGGGGTCGGCAAGATGATCGCCCGTTCGATCGCCGGTACCCGCAAGAAGGCCACCCTCGAGCTCGGCGGCAAGGCTGCCAACATCGTCTTCGACGACGCCCCGCTCGACCAGGCCGTCGAGGGCATCGTCAACGGCATCTTCTTCAACCAGGGTCACGTCTGCTGCGCCGGGTCACGCCTGCTCGTGCAGGAGAGCATCGCGGATGACGTCGAGAAGCGGCTCAAGCGCCGCCTCGAGACCCTGCGCGTGGGTGACCCGCTCGACAAGAACACCGACGTCGGCGCGATCAACTCCAAGGCGCAGCTCCAGCGGATCGTCGAGCTGACGGCAGCCGGCGAGGCCGAGGGTGCCGAGCGCTGGGACAACGGCTGCGAGCTGCCCAGCAAGGGCTTCTGGTTCCGGCCGACGGTCTTCACCGGCGTCAGCCAGGGCCACCGCATCGCCCAGGAGGAGATCTTCGGACCCGTCCTGTCGGTGCTGACCTTCCGCACACCGCAGGAAGCCGTCGCCAAGGCCAACAACACCCCCTACGGCCTGTCCGCGGGCATCTGGACCGAGAAGGGCTCGCGCATCCTCTGGATGGCCGACCAGCTCCGCGCCGGCGTCGTCTGGGCCAACACGTTCAACAAGTTCGACCCGACCAGCCCGTTCGGTGGCTACAAGGAGTCGGGCTACGGCCGGGAGGGTGGCCGCCACGGCCTCGCCGCCTACGTCACGACGGGAGACAGCAAGTGAGCCCCACCGCCACGCGGTCGACAGGCACCGACGCTCGCGTCGACGTCAGGAAGACCTACAAGCTCTACATCGGCGGCAAGTTCCCGCGCTCCGAGTCGGGCCGCTCCTACGAGGTCGTCGACGGCCGCGGCAAGTTCCTCGCGAACGCCGCCCAGGGCTCCCGCAAGGACGCCCGGGACGCGGTCGTCGCCGCTCGTGGCGCCTTCGGCGGCTGGGCCGGCGCCACGGCATACAACCGTGGTCAGGTGCTCTATCGCGTCGCCGAGGTGATGGAGGGGCGCCGCGACCAGTTCGTGGCCGAGGTGCGCGCCAGCGAGGGCCTCGCCGAGCGTCGTGCGGAGACCGTCGTCTCCCAGGCCATCGACCGCTGGGTCTGGTATGCCGGGTGGACCGACAAGCTCGCCCAGATCCTCGGCGGCCTCAACCCCGTGGCAGGGCCGTACTTCGACATCTCGGCACCCGAGCCGACCGGTGTCGTGGCCGTCCTCGCGCCGCAGCGCAGCTCGCTGCTGGGTCTGGTCTCCGTCCTCGCCCCGGTGATCTGCTCCGGCAACACCGCGGTCGTGCTGACCAGTGAGCTCCGCCCGTTGCCCGCGATCACCCTCTCCGAGGCGCTGGCCACGTCCGACGTCCCCGGCGGGGTCATCAACCTCATCACCGGACGCACGGCCGAGGTCGCGCCCTGGCTCGCCTCGCACCGCGACGTCAACGCCATCGACCTGAGCGGTGCGGCCGACGCCGAGGGAGTCAGCTGGGGCGACCTCGAGCTGGCTGCCGCCGAGAACCTGAAGCGCGTGGTGCGACCTGCCGGCGAGGGCTCCGACGCGGTCGAGCCCGACTGGTCGCGCACGCCCGACCTGTCGCGCATCACGGCATTCCTGGAGACCAAGACCGTCTGGCACCCCAAGGGCCGCTGACCCTTGACCCCACCCGCACCGGACGTGGACACCACCGCCCGGGTGGTGGTCCTTGCCGGTCCCAGCGGCGCCGGGAAGTCACGGCTGGCCGCGCGACTCCAGGGTGCCCACGGCTGGCCGATCGTCCGGCTCGACGACTTCTACCGCGACGAGGACGACCCGGCGATGCCCCGCAGCGAGGAGCTGGGCATCGTCGACTGGGACCACCCCGACTCGTGGGACGGTGCCGCCGCCCTCGACGCCCTCGCCACCCTCGTGACAACCGGTGAGGTCAGGACCCCCGTCTACGACATCGCGCGCAGCCGGGCCGTGGACACGACGACCGTCCGGGCCGCACCGCACGACCTGATCCTCGCGGAGGGCATCTTCGCGGCCGAGATCATCGACGACCTGCGCGACCGGGGCCTGCTCGCCGGCGCCTACTGCGTGCACCACCACCGCGTGGTGACCTTCGTGTGGCGGCTGCTGCGCGACCTGACGGAGCACCGCAAGCCGCCGTGGACGCTGGTCCGCCGTGGCCTGGCCCTCATGCGTGACGAACCCCGGGTCGTCGCGCGCCAGGAGTCCCTCGGCGCGACCTCCGCCCGCGCCAAGGACCTCGAGCCGCTGCTGTCGGCCCTCGCCCGCTGAACGAGCCGGCGAATCTCGCGGCTCGCCGCCCGCATGACACCCCGTTCGGTTAGGGTTCCACCACGTCAGCGAGGGGGATGTGCGCACATGACCGACCCGCAGTGGGTGGCTCCTGGGACCAGTGGGCCAGCAGAACCGGTGGCCACCACGGGCGGGCACGCGGCATGGCCGCCAGTGCCTCCAGGTGCGCCGGCGGGGCAGCCAGCCGGAATGCAGCCCGGGCATCCCGGGCAACCCGGCCGGCCCGCCGGGTACGGCTTCCCGGCGGGGGCTCCGTGGCCCGCGCACCCGGCGATGGAGTTCCGGCCGGGGGTCATCCCGCTGCGGCCGCTCGCCCTCGGCGACCTGTACGGCGCGGTGATCAAGGCGATCCGTGGGAACGTCGCCGCGACCATGGGCCTGGCCTTCGTCACCACGCTCGTCTTCCTCGTGCCGACCACTGCGCTCGGCGCGTGGGTGGCCTCGCAGGAGTCGCTGGACATCGAGTCGAACCAGGACATCTTCCCGGCGGCAGGCACGCTGGGTTCGCTGATCCCGTCGCTGGGGACGTCGGGGTCGACGATCCTGCTGACGGGGTTCGTGGCGTTCGTGATCAGCCAGGCCGTCATGGGCCGCCGCGTGACTGCCGGCCAGACGTGGGAGGGCACGCGCGGCCGACTCCTGCCCCTGGTCGGCGCCACCATCGTGACCGGTCTGGTCATCGTGCTGGCCCTTGCCGCCGTCCTCGTGCTGCCCGTCATCGCCGTCGTCGGCGCCGTCTCCTCCGCCAACGACTCGGGAGTGGTCGGCGCCGTACTCCTTGCCATCCTCGCCGGCCTGGTCGCCATCGTCCTCGTGCTGTTCCTCTCGACCCGACTGGCTTTCGTGGGCGTGGCTGTCGTCCTCGAGAAGGCCAGCGTCGGTGAGGGCATCGCGAGGTCCTGGAGACTGACGTCCGGCAGCCAGTTCTGGCGCGTCCTCGGCATCAGGATCCTCACTGGCATCATCGTCGGGATCGCAGCCCAGATCCTCGCGTTCCCACTCGCGATGGTCGGCGGTCTCGGCATCGTCGCCACGGGAGATCCCGCGCACCTCTACGTCTGGCAGGCGGTCATCTCGGGCGTCTCCGGACTCATCACGGGAGCCCTGACCACGCCCTTCACCGCCGGCGTGGACGCGCTCCTCTACGTCGACCAACGCATCCGCCGCGAGGGCTTCGACGTCCAGCTGATCGCCGCGGCCCAGGACGACGTGACGTGGCAGTGGCCGGGAGCAGCCGCCGGGAGATGACGAGCCTGACCGCCCCCTTCGACGGCCCACCCATCGACCCCAGCTCGCCGGAGGCCCAGCAGTGGCTGCGTGACGAGCTCGCCAACGGCCAGTACGTCACCGAACCCTCCCTCTGGCAGCGGTTCATGGAGTGGCTGAGCACCCTGTTCGCCGGTCGGTCCGGGCCGGGCCTGCTCCCCTCCTGGGGCGTGGTCCTCGTGGTCGTCGTCATCCTGGCCGTCCTGGTCCTGGTGGTCCTGCGGCTGATTCGTCCCGAAGCAGTGACCAGACGACGTGGCGCCACGGCTGCCCCCGTGGACGACGAAGGGCTCAGCGCGGCGGACTACCGCGTTCGGGCTCGAGAGGCGGCGGACCGCGGAGACTGGGACTCCGTCCTGCTGGACGGCTACCGGGCGCTGGCCGCCTCGGCCGTGGAGCGCACCCTGCTGACCGAGCTCCCGGGCCGCACGGCCCACGAGGTGGCGCTGGCCCTGGCCCCGGTCTTCCCCGACCAGGCGGAGGCCCTCGCAAGCGCCGCGTCGTCCTTCGACGACGTCCGTTACGGCCACCGACGGACCACCCGGACCCAGGCCGTCACCACGACCGAGCTCGACGCCGTGCTGCTGCGGGCCAGGCCGCAGCTCGGACGACTGGTCGCCCCGTGACTGCTGGATCGGGCACCGCTGGATCCGGCACCGCTGGTTCGGGCACCGCTGGATCCGGCTCCGCTGGTTCTGGCACCGGCGGATCCGGCATCGCTGGTTCTGGCACCGGCGCTTCGGGCACCGGCCTGCAAACCCGCGGCGGTCGTGCGACGCGGATCCGCCGAAGGGCCGTGGGCGCGCTGGCCGTGACGCTCGGCGTGGGAGCCCTCGTGGTCATGGCACTGGCCACGACGGCCCCGGACCAGCTGCTCGACCCCGACGACACCGGGCCTGCCGGTGGCAAGGCCATCGTGGAGGTGCTGCGCAAGCACGGCGTCGAGGTGGAGGTCGTCCGGTCGATCGGCGCGCTCGCCGACGCCCAGCCGGGCTCGGGCAGCACCGTCGTGATGGCCAACTCCGCGTATGTCGGCCGCGACAGCGCGACCACCATGGGTCACGTGTCCGCAGGGGCCGACCGGCTGGTGCTGCTCGACCCGACGGCGGCCCAGCTCGCCGCCCTCGACCTGCCACTGACCTCGGGGGCCCTCGAGGCCCAGCTGTCGTTGACGGCAGGGTGCACCTCCGCGGTGGCGCGCGCCGACGACACGGCCTTGCTGGTCGACACGCGGTTCATCCCGGTGAAGCGCGGGAGCGGTACGCCGGCCACGCTGTGCTTCGCCCTGCCCGATCCCCGCGGCGGCGATCGGGCAACGGGCGACCGGACAAAGGGCGACCAGGCAAAGGACGACGCGGCAACGGCTGCGGGGTTCGGGTTCGGGGCGGCGATGGCAACGGTGCCCGCCGCCGCCGACCACCCCGAGGTCGTGGCACTGGGCATCTCGGCCGCGTTCACCAACCGCTGGGTCGACGACGAGTCGCACGCCGGCCTTGCCATCCGTGCGCTCGGCCACTCCCCGCGCCTCGTCTGGTACCAGCCGGGCCTCGGCGACCTCGCGAGCTTCACCGGTGAGCCGACGGACGGCGGTTGGCCGGTGTGGCTGGCGCCCGCCTCCGCCGTGCTCGCCACCGCGGTGGTCCTCCTCGCGTTCGTCCGCGGGCGTCGGATGGGTGCGCTCGTCACCGAACCCCTCCCCGTGGTGGTGCGCGCCGTCGAGACCACGGAGAGTCGCGGCCGGATCTATCGCCGCGCCCGCGACCGGCCCAGGGCCGCCGCCATCCTGCGGCAGGGCACCATCGAAAGGCTCGCCCGACGGCTCGCAGTGCCGCCCCATGCGGCGCAGCTGGTCCAGGCGGCTGCCGCAGCAGCGACAGGTATGCCGCCCGCCCAGGTCGCGACGCTGCTCACCGGCCCGCCCCCCACCACCGACGTCGACCTGCACCACCTGGCCAACGCACTGACCGATCTCGAGGAGAGGGTCCGCCGCTCATGAACGACCAGTCCCACCCCACCCAAGCCCTGGCCGACCAGGCCCAGCCCCCAGGGCCGGGTCAGGCCCAGCCCGCCGCACCGGGCCTGGTCCAGCCCGTCCCACCGGACCGCCCAGCGATCGCCGCACCCGATGCCCGGGCAGCCCTCCTGGCCGTCCGCTCAGAGGTCGCCAAGGCCGTCGTCGGACAGGACGCCGCCGTCGCCGGGCTGCTCGTGGCCCTGCTCTCCAGCGGGCACATCCTGCTCGAAGGAGTCCCGGGCGTCGCCAAGACCCTGCTCGTGCGCAGCCTCGCCGCCGCCCTCGACGTCGAGACCAAGCGCGTGCAGTTCACCCCCGACCTGATGCCCGGCGACCTCACCGGATCGCTGGTCTACGACGCGTCGTCCAGCGACTTCACCTTCCGCCAGGGGCCCGTCTTCACCAACCTCCTGCTCGCGGACGAGATCAACCGCACACCCCCCAAGACCCAGTCGGCCTTGCTCGAAGCCATGGAGGAACGCCAGGTCAGCGTGGACGGCCGGGCCCACCCGCTGCCCCAGCCGTTCATGGTCGCCGCGACCCAGAACCCCGTCGAGTACGAAGGCACCTACCCCCTGCCGGAGGCACAGCTCGACAGGTTCCTGCTCAAGGTGACGCTCCCCGTCCCACCCCGGGACGACGAGATCGCGGTCCTGCGCCGTCACGCCTCTGGGTTCGACCCTCGCGACCTTCAGGCGGCCGGGCTGCGGCCGGTCGCGTCGGCAGCGGACCTCGCGGCAGGTGCCGAGGCGGTTCGCAGTGTCGAGATCTCGGACGAGGTCACGGCCTACATCGTGGACATCGCCCGGGCGACCCGGAACTCGCCGTCGCTGGCGCTGGGTGTCAGCCCGCGGGGCGCCACGGCGCTGATGGCGACGTCGCGGGCGTGGGCCTGGATCAACGGGCGCGGCTTCGTCACCCCCGACGACGTCAAGGCCCTCGCCCACGCGACCCTGGCTCACCGGTTGTCCCTGCGCCCGGAGGCCGAGCTCGAGGGCGTCAGCGTCACGGCCGTCCTCGACAGCGCGCTCGGAGCAGTGCCGGTCCCCCGCTGATGAGCCTGACCTACCGCGCCGTCGCGCTGGCCCTGCTCGGGCTGGTGCCGGTTGCCCTGTGGCCGCGGGGCGACACGGTGCGGTGGTGGTGGGTCGCGATGCTGGTCCTCATAGGGGTCGACCTCCTGCTGGCCAGCTCTCCTCGCTCGCTGACCTTCGTCCGGGAGGGGCCGGCCCAGGTGCGTCTCGGCGAGCAGACCTCGACGTCGGTCCTGGTGACCAACGCGGGGAGGCGCCCACTGCGCGGCGCCGTCCGCGACGCCTGGCCGCCTTCCGCGGGGGCCGCAACCACGCGGCATACCGTGGCCATCGCTGCCGGGGAACGCACCCGGGTGACGACGACCCTGACCCCCACCCGCCGCGGAGACCGCACCGCGCACCGGGTGACAGTGCGCTCCACCGGACCGCTGCGCCTCGCGGCGCGGCAACGGTCGTTCGTGGTCCCGGGGCGGCTGCGGACCCTCCATCCGTTCCCGGCCCGCAAGCACCTGCCCAGCCGCTTGGCGGTCCTGCGCCAGCTGGACGGCCGCGCCGCCGTACGCATCCGTGGGCAGGGCACCGAGTTCGACAGCCTGCGCGAGTACGTCGACGGCGACGACGTGCGGAGCATCGACTGGCGCGCCACCGCACGCCGCCAGCACCTAGTGGTGCGCACCTGGCAGCCCGAGCAGCACCGCCGCATCGTCATCGTGGTCGACACGTCGCGAACCTCCGCGGGCCGGGTGGACGACGCTCCCCGCCTGGACGCAGCCATGGACGCCGCTCTCCTGCTCACCGCCCTGGCCGGGCACGCACGCGACCGCGTGCAGGTGATCGCCGGTGACCGCGTCGTGCTGGCCAGGGCCTCCGGCGCCGACCGCGCCACGCTGCTGCACGACACGATCAGCGCGCTCGCGCCCATCGAGTCCCGGCTGGTCGAGGCCGACTGGGGGCTACTCGCCACCGAGATCAGCCGGCTCGGCACGCAACGCGCCCTGGTGGTCCTGCTCACGCCGCTCGAGTCCGCCGCCGTCGAACAGGGGTTGCTGCCCGTGTTGCCGGCCCTCAGCGCCCACCACCGGGTGGTGGTCGCCTCGGTGGCCGATCCCGCGGTCGCCCGGATGCGCTCGACCCGCGACACCGTGGCCGAGGTCTATGAGGCGGCCGCCGCAGAGCGCACGACGTCGCTGCGGCGACGCACTGCGGCCGCGCTCGTCAGGCTCGGAGTGGACGTGCTGGACGAGCCGCCGGAGCAGCTGCCTGTTCGGCTGGCCGACCACTACCTCATGCTCAAGCGACAGGGTCTGCTCTGACCTGGGAACACCCGAGTCCGGCTTCCTCCGACGATCAGGCGGCCACCAGCGGCTGGTCGCCGATGTCACGCGCGTCGATGTCTCCGGTCACTCCGTTGCGGTGGGCGCTGCGTCCGACCACGAAGACGTAGGCGAGGAAGGCCGACTCCGCCAGTACGCCGATGCCGATCCGCGCCCACGTCGGCAGTCCGGACGGCGTCACGAAGCCTTCGATCGCTCCACTCACGAGGAGCACGAAGACCAGCCCCGTGGCGATCGCGACCGACGTGCGCGCCTCGGCCGCCAATGCCTGAAGTCGCGTGCGCGGACCCGGCTCCACCCAGGACCAGAAGAGCCGCAGGCCGACCGCCGCGGCGACGAAGACGGCAGTGAGCTCGAGCAGGCCGTGCGGCAGGATCAGGCCGAAGAACAGACCGGTGCGGTCGTGGGCCATCATCAGGGCAGCCACGACACCCACGCCCTGCACGTTGGTGACGAGCACATAGACGACGGGCAGTCCCAGGACCCCGAAGGCGATGCACTGGGCCGCGACCCAGGCGTTGTTCACCCAGACGAGGGTGGCGAACTCGTGGTGCGGGAACTCGCTGTAGTAGTGCTCGAAATCGGTGCCGACGTAGGCCTGGATCTCGGCCGGGGTGAGCTGGCTGGCGTAGACCTCGGGGTGCCGCAGCGTCCACGCGGCGACGAGGGCGATGACCAGGAGGCTGCCCAGCGCGGTCGTCGCCCACCACCACCGGGTGCGGTACAGCGCGGCGGGAAAGGTCCGGGTGAAGAAGCGCAGGAGGTCGACCCACGTGTTCGTCCGGGTGCCGACCATCGCCACCCGCGCGCGGGTGAGCAGCATGGACAGGTAGGCCACGACCGACGGGTCGGGCGAGGCCGACCGGACGACGGACAGGTCGGTGGAGACGCGCTGGTACAGGTCGAGCAGCTCGTCACCCTCGGCACCGGACAGACGGCGTCGTCCGGCCAGCTCCTCGAGTCGCCCCCAGTACCGGCTGCGTGCGGCGACATACGCATCCAGGTCCACGGCGTCACTCTATGCTTCGGCCATGAGCACGGGGGCCGGTTACCGCAGCTACGCGAGCGACGACATGGTCACCGGCGAAGGGGTGGCCGTCGAGCTGCCCATCGCCGGCGTTCCCTCCCGAGCCGCCTCCGGCATCATCGACCTGTTGGTCGCTGCGGTCCTGCTCGTGGCGGGCTCGATCGCGGCGGGCGCGGTGTTCTCCGGCACGTCCGACGCGGTGGGCCGGACGGTCGTGATCCTGTTGGTCGTGGGGGTCACCGTCGGCATCCCGACCGTGGTGGAGACGGTCACCCGGGGCCGGACCCTGGGCAAGCTGGCGCTGGGGCTGCGGGTGGTGCGCGACGACGGTGGTCCCATCACGGCCCGGCACGCGCTCACCCGGGCCCTCGTCGGGTGGCCCGAGATCTACCTGCTCGCGGGTGCGGGCGCGATGGTGGCCTCCCTGGTGAGCCCGCGCGCGAAGCGCCTCGGCGACATGGCGGCAGGCACCTACGTCGTGTCGCAGCGCGCCACGATGCGGTTGTTGCCCCCTCCGGTCATGCCGCCCCCGCTGGCGCAGTGGGCATCCCAGGCCGACCTGGCTGCGCTGCCCCCGGGACTGGCCATCGCCGTCCGTCAGTTCCTCGGGCGGGCCGCCGGGCTCACTCCGGCCTCACGGGAGGAGCTGGGCCAGAGCCTGTTGCGCTCGGTGCTGCCGCACGTGTCGCCACCGCCCCCACCGGGCATCCACGCCGAGTACGTCCTCGCCGCCGTGATCGCCGACCGTCGTCGCCGTGACGCCGAACGCCTGGCCCGTGAGGACCACCGCCGCGAGCAGCTGCTGCCCGCGGACCCGCTCGACCACTAGCGAGCCGACGTGGCCCGGACCTGCTCCTCGAGTGCGGCGTAGCCGGGCTTGACGACTCCCTCGATGATGGCCAGCCGCTCCTCGAAGGGGATGAACGCGGACTTCATCGCGTTGATGGTGACCCATCGCAGGTCGTCCATCGTCCAGCCTGCGTCCTGCACGAGCAGTCCCATCTCACGCGACATCGAGGTGCCACTCATCAGGCGGTTGTCGGTGTTGACCGTCACCCGGAACCGCAGCCGCTTGAGCAGTGAGATCGGGTGCAGCGCAACGGATTCCGCGGCACCGGTCTGGACGTTGCTGCTGGGGCACATCTCCAGCGGGATGCGGGTGTCCCTGACGTATGCCGCGAGGCGGCCGAGGTGCACGTCGTCCGTGTCAGCGGCGACCGCCGCCGCGACGTCGTCGCCGAAGGCCTTGTCGCCGACGGTGATGTCGTCGACGATCCGGACGCCGTGCCCGAGCCGGTCGGCCCCGCACCACTGGATCGCCTCCCAGATGCTCGGCAGGCCGAACGCCTCGCCCGCGTGGATCGTGAAGTGGGCGTTCTCGCGACGGAGGTACTCGAAGGCGTCGAGGTGCCTGGTGGGAGGGAAGCCCGCCTCGGCGCCTGCGATGTCGAACCCGGCGACACCCTGGTCGCGGTAGCGGACCGCGAGCTCGGCGATCTCGGTGCTCTTGGCCGCGTGGCGCATCGCGGTCAGGAGAGCGGTGACCCGGATGGGCGTGCCGGCCTTCGCAGCCTGCCCCTCGCCTTCGCGGAACCCGGCGTTGACGGCCTCGACGACGTCCTCGAGCGCGAGTCCCTCGGAGAGGTGCTGCTCCGGCGCGTAGCGGCTCTCGGCGTAGACGACGCCGTCGGCGGCCAGGTCGAGGACGCTCTCGCGAGCCACTCGACGCAGCCCCTCGGCGGTCTGCATGACGGCTAGCGTGTGGTCGAAGGTCTCGAGGTAGCGCACCAGGGACCCCGAGTCCGCGCTCTCCCGGAACCACGCGCCGAGGCTGTCGGCGTCGGTGGCCGGCAACCCGGCATACCCGATCTGGTCGGCGATCTCGACGATGGTCTGCGGACGCAGGCCGCCGTCGAGGTGGTCGTGCAGCAGCGCCTTGGGCGCCCGGCTGACCTGGTCGTCAGCGGGGTCCGCGACGGTGTCGGTGCCTCCGGAGGACCCCTTGCGACCGAAGATCACGCGCCTTCCTCCTCGTCCCGGTTGACCGTCTCGGGACTGAACGCCGGCAGGCAGACGGCGACGTACTCGGCACCCTCGGACCCGGTCGAGTAGCGGATCCGCTCGCCGGCGCGGGTGACGACGCTCTGGCCTGCCTCCACGCGCAGCTGGCCACCGTCGTGGTCCACGAGCACGGCACCGGCGATGACGAGGGTGATCTCGTCGAAGGCCGGGGCCTGGAAGGGCTCCGTCCAGTCGGCCGGCGCCTTCATGTGGGCCACCGAAACTGCCTCGCTGCCGGTGTTCACCCGGCCGACGTGTTCGTCGATGATCTTGCCGCCGGGCACGGGAATGGTCGTGGGGGTCGCGATGAGCTCAGGCACAGGGCCACCCTAGCCCTGAGCGTCCGACCCGGCCGGGCGGCCTGGCGCCCGGACGGGATTGCCCGTAGGGCCTTGCGAAGTGCGAACGGTCGTGCTTTTATTGATCGCGTGAGCAAGGGAGACGAGACACGCGACTCGGTGCTTCGTGTGGCGCTGGCCCAGTCGAGCCAGGTCGGGCTGCGGGGCATCACGATCGGCGGTCTCGCCGACGCGATGGACATGTCCAAGAGCGGGCTGTTCGCGCACTTCGGGTCCAAGGAGGGGCTGCAGTCCGCCGTGATGGACTACGCGGCCGAGGCGTTCACCCAGCTCGTCATCCGCCCGGCCCTCAAGGAGTCTCGCGGTGAGCCGCGCCTGCGCACCCTCTTCGACCGCTGGCTCGGGTGGGGCGGGTATGCGGACTACGCACTGCCGGGCGGATGCATCTTCATCTCGGTGGCGAGCGAGTTCGACGACGCACCCGACGGCCCGGTCCGCAGCAAGGTCGTCCAGACCGAGAGGGACCTGCTCGACACCATCGAGACGATCGTCCGCGGCGGCATGACCGAGGGCCAGTTCCGCGAGTCGACCGACCCGGCCGCCTTCGCGTACGACCTGCTCGCCATCGTCCTCGGCTACAACTTCTCGGCACGCCTGCTCCACGACCCGGCGGCCGCCACGCGGGCCCAGGACGCCTTCGACCGGCTTCTCGACCACATCCGCGCCTGATCCCCATCCCACCCAGGAGGTACCACTCATGTCGCTCGAAAAAAGCACGATCGATCGTATCGTCGTTCGTCCGCGTCCCGCCCGTGTGGGTGCCGTCCCGGCCTCCCGGACGACCGTGGCAGCAGGCGCTCCGCCCGCGGGCATCGCCGCTCCGCCCGCGGGCATCGCCGCTCCGGCACAGGGCGTCGCTGCTCCGGCAGAGGGCGCTGCCACCGCGGCGACAGGTCTCCCGGTCTCGCCCGCGCTGAGACGGCTGTTCGCGTTGCTGGAAAGCCGGTCCCCCGTCCTCGGCGGACTGCTCGCCGAGCGGCTGTGGTTCCGGCTGCCGGCCAGCCCGGCGGCAGCGGTACGCGCCACTCGGACCCCCAGCGGCGGGGAGGCCTTCGAGGTGCAGTGGGCCCGCGGCACCATTCGCGGCCGGGTCTACGGCGACTGGGGCAACCCCACGGCATACCTCGTGCACGGCTGGGGCGGCTGGTGGCAGCAGCTCGGCGCCCACGTCGAGCCGCTGGTGGCCCGCGGCCTGTGTGTGGTGGCGTTCGACGCCCCGAGCCACGGCGACTCCGGGCCCGGTGTCCACGGGAGTCGGTCGACGACGTTCGTGGAGATGGCAGAGGCGCTGGCGGCGGTGGTGGACGAGTTCGGCCGGCCCACGGTCGTGGTGGCCCACTCCGCCGGCGGGCTCGCGGCAGTCCACGCCCTCGGACTGGGGGTGCAGCCCGACTCACTCGTGCTCATCGCCCCGCCGGATGGCGTCGAGTCGATGCTGCCGGTCTTCGCGTCGGCCCTCGGGGTCGGTTCCCGGTCCCAGCAGGTGATGGTGCGCCGCGCCGAGCGCCGGGTCGGAACGCCGGTGGCCGAGCTCGACCTCCTCAGGATGGCGGCGGCACACCCGTCGCTGCCGCACCTGCTGGTCGTGCACGATCGTGGCGACCAGGAAGCACCCCTCGCAGGTGGCGTGGCCGTCACCAAGGCGTGGCACGACGCCCGCCTCGTCGTCACCGAGGGACTCGGTCACCGCCGGGTGCTGTGGAACCCCGACGTCGTCGAGCGGGTGACGTCCTTCGCGGCGGAGGCCGCCGCGCGGGTCAGGAGATCTTCTCGATGACCAGCGGCAGCAGGTCCGGTCGCGATCCTTCGGGAGCGATGGTGAACGCGCCCTCGAGCGACTCGAGTGCCCGCTCGAACCGCTCGGGGGTGTCGGTGTGCAGCGTGAGCAGGCGGTCGCCTCCCCGGACGGTGGCGCCCGGCTTGTAGTGCATCACCACGCCGGCGCCGGCCTGCACCGGGTCCTCCTTGCGCGCCCGACCGGCACCGAGTCGCCAGGCCGCCACCCCGATCTTGAGGGCGTCGAGCTCGGTGAGCACGCCGTCCGCCGGGACCAGCACGTCGTGGCTCTCCTTCGCCACGGGCAGGGTCGCGTCGGGGTCGCCACCCTGGGCCCTGATCATCGCCTTCCAGGCATCCATCGCGCGGCCGTCCTTGAGCGCGTCGGCGGGATCGACGTCCTCGCGCCCGGCAGCCGCGAGCATCTCGCGGGCCAGGGCGAGGGTCAGCTCGACGACGTCCTCGGGGCCGCCACCCGCCAGCACCTCCACCGACTCGCGCACCTCGATGGCGTTGCCGGCCGTGAGGCCGAGCGGGACCTGCATGTTGGTCAGCATCGCGACGGTCTTGACCCCGGCATCGGTGCCGAGGTCGACCATGGTGCGCGCGAGCTCGCGGGCGTCCTCGACGTTCTTCATGAACGCACCGCTGCCCACCTTCACGTCGAGCACCAGCGCGCCCGTACCCTCGGCGATCTTCTTGCTCATGATCGAGGAGGCGATGAGCGGGATGGCCTCGACGGTGCCGGTGACGTCGCGCAGGGCATAGAGCTTCTTGTCGGCGGGGGCCAGCCCGTCGCCGGCGGCGCAGATGACCGCACCGACGTCCTCGAGCTGCTGCATCATCTGCTCGTTGCTCATGGCCGCCCGCCAGCCGGGGATCGACTCGAGCTTGTCGAGGGTGCCCCCGGTGTGCCCGAGCCCGCGGCCGGACAGCTGGGGCACGGCCACGCCGCACGCCGCGACGAGAGGTGCCAGCGGCAGGGTGATCTTGTCGCCCACCCCACCGGTCGAGTGCTTGTCGGCCGTCGGACGCGACAGGCCGGAGAAGTCCATCCGCTCGCCACTGTTGATCATCGCGCCGGTCCAGCGGGAGATCTCGCGACGGTTCATCCCGTTGAGCAGGATCGCCATGGCCAGGCTGGACATCTGCTCGTCCGCGACGGCCCCGCGCGTGTAGGCGTCGATCACCCAGTCGATCTGCCCGTCGGACAGCTCGCCCTTGCCCCGCTTGCTGATGATGACGTCGACGGCATCGAAGGCTTCACTCATGGGGCCATCGTGTCAGACCTGTCGTAGCCCCGACCATCCGTGCCCGGGGTGGCACCGTTGCACCCCGGATGCGGCATTTCACGTCGATCCGTGGCTTCCGGGTCGCCGGTTGCCGCGGCAGCTCACCCTCGAAAGTGCAGCCGCCACTCGTCCGAGGTCACCGCTGCTGGTATGCCGCAGCTCACCATGGCGTCGACGACGCGCTTCAGGGTGCGCTCGGGTTCGCGGTAGATCCCCTTGGACAGGACGACCACGATCCGCCAACCGTCCCGGTCGAGGTCCTCGCGCCGCTCCACGTCGCGCTCCCACTGCCGCTGGGACTCGGCGTGCTGGCGTCCGTCGTACTCGATCGCGAGCCGGTACTCGGGATACGAGAGGTCGTACCGCCGGACCCAGCGCCCCGTCGCGTCGAACTCGATGTGGTTGACGACAGGCTCCGGCAACCCGGCCAGGACGAGGAGCAGGCGCAGCCGGGTCTCCATGGGCGAGTCGACCCCGCTCCGCACCAGTGCTGCGGCGCGACCACTCAGCGCTCGGCCACGACCACGCACGGCCCCCGCCGCCTCGACCAGGGACGTCGGGGTAGCGCGTCGCCGGCGGACGAGGGAGTCGCCCAGCACCACGATGTCGACGAGGTCGAGGTGGGCGGCCAGGTCGCTGAAGGTGTCCTCCGCCGTCGTCACCGGCAGGCCGGAGATCTTCGCCCTCGCCGCCGAGGTCAGCCGGCGGGACTCGATTCCGGGCACCCGCATACGCCCGGTCGGCAGGCGGAGGTGGATACGGGAGTCCGAGGGCACCACCCCGCCCAGGAGCTCGGCGGCCGTCGGGCCGGCGACCAACGCACCCGCCGGCGCGAGCCGTAGCGCAGCGCGGGCGCGAAGGCGTGTGTCGACCGGCACGTCGGACGCGACATACACGCTGGTGAACAGCCTCCGGAAACCCGGACCACCCAGGCGCCGGTCGCTGATGCCCGCGGCCACGGCGTCAGCGCGGGTGAAAGGGCTCTGCCGGTCGAGAGAAGTCACGAGACCACGGTGGCGCATCCCGCGACTCGTCCAGCCGCTCATCCACAGGTGCGGATCTGCGCCGCGGAGGCCACAGATCGACCTCGATCCGGCCCAGGCGGGTGGATCTGCGCCCTCGGGTCCACAGATCGACCTGGGGGCGCGGGTGGCCGAGCTGCACGGGCAGGGGTCAGGCGGGGTGGCGGGCTGCGTTCAGCGTGTCGGGGCCGAAGGCTTGGGGCAGCACCTCGCGCATCGGCAGCACCCCTTCGGGGGTCAACAGCAGGCAGTCAGGCCCGCCGTTCTCCCAGAGGAGCTGGCGACAGCGCCCACACGGCATGAGCGGTTCGCCATTGCCACCGACACAGGACACCGCCACGAGCCGCCCGCCACCGGTCGCGTGCAACTCCGAGACCATGCCGCACTCGGCGCACAGCCCCACGCCGTAGGCCGCGTTCTCGACGTTGCACCCGGCCACCAGCCGACCGTCGTCGACGATCCCCGCGACGCCGACCGGGAAGTTCGAGTACGGCGCGTAGGCCCTGCCCATGATCTCGATCGCCTTGGCGCGCAAGGCTTCCCAGTCCACGTCCTCCGGAGCAGGAGGTGCCGTATGCCGCGCAGCCGGCTCCGCGGCATACCCCTGCGGTTGCGTCCCGGCGTCAGGGCACACCTAGTGGCCCTCGCCCTTGCGATAGATCTGCCCGTCGGCGGCGGGCATCCGCAACCGTTGCGACGCGAAGGCCAGCACGAGCAGCGTGGTGACGTAGGGGGTGGTGCCGGTGAGCTCGGCCGGGACGGCGTCCGCGGCGAAGTACCACCAGCCGACGAGGACGCCGACGACGATGGCCAGGGCGCCCTGGACGATGCGCTGGTTGCGCACGATCTGCCACACCCCGACGGCCACGAGGAGCACCGCGAACAGGAGCAGGAACGCGTGAACTGCCGCCCCACCGCGCAGCTGCAAGGCGTCGGTGTAGCCGAACAGCGCCGCACCGGCGAGCAGGCCACCAGGTCGCCAGTTGCCGAAGATCATCGCGGCGAGGCCGATGTAGCCACGACCACCGGTCTGACCGTCGCGGTAGATGCTCGCGGCAACCAGCGCCAGGAAGCCACCGCCCAGGCCGGCGAGCCCGCCGGAGATGACGACGGCGAGGAACTTGTAGCGCATCACGTTGACGCCGAGCGACTCCGCCGCGACAGGCGACTCACCCACTGATCGCAGCCGCAGGCCGAACGCCGAACGCCACAGAACCCACCAGGTCCCGACGAACAGCAGCACCGCGAGGATGGTCAGGATCGACACGTTGGTGCACAGTGCGCGCAGCACTGCGGCGACGTCACTGACGAAGAACCAGTCCTTCTTCTCCACTGTGCCGAGCCCGCTGGACACACCGGGAAGGGTGAAGTCCGGCAGGTGCCCGACCTGCGGCGACTGGGTGGGGCCACCGCCGGGCAGTCCGTTGAAGAAACGGGCGGCAAGGTACTTCGCGACGCCGAGGCCGATGATGTTGATGGCGACACCGGAGACGATGTGGTCGACCCCGAACGTCACGGTGGCGGTCGCGTGGATCAGGCCACCGAGCATGCCCATGGCGATCGCGCCGAGGACGCCGGCCCACGGACCCATGTGGTAGCCGAAGAACCCGGCCCCCCACGTGCCGAGGATCATCATGCCCTCGAGGCCGATGTTGACCACGCCCGCGCGCTCCGACCAGAGGCCACCGAGGCCGGCCAGGCCGATCGGGACGGCCAGGCCGATGGCCGCGGCCAGGGCACCGGACGACGCGATGTCGTCGGCACCGGTGACCACTCGCAGGACCGAGATCACGGCGATCGCACCGATCGCCACGATGGACCACTCGCGGATGCCGAACCGTCGCCGCTTGGGACGGTCCGGCACGGCCTTGGTGCCGACCTCGAGTCCGAGGGCGCTCATGCCGGGGCTCCTTCCGGGGCGGGGGCGGCTTGTCGCTGGGCGGCAAGCTCACGGGCGACGCGGGACTGCTCGATCCGCTTGTCGGCCCGGCGAATCAGCTCGTACGCGATCACGACGGCGAAGAGGATCACGCCCTGGATGATGTTGACCAGCTCCTGGGCGACATCGGCCTGGATCTGCAGGGCGTTGGACTGCACGTCCAGGAACGCCCAGAGGAGCGAGGCGAAGCCGATGCCGACCGCGTTGTTGCGTCCCAGCAGCGCGACGAAAATTCCGGCGAAGCCGAGTCCGGACTGGAACGTCGTGCCGTAGTTGTGGTCCTGCCCGAACAGCAATGGCATGCCGACGAGTCCGGCCAGGGCACCCGAGGCGATCATCGCGGTCGCCACCATCCGCGGCACCTTCACGCCGCTGGCGACCGCCGCGCTCTCGGAGCGACCGGTCGCCCGCAGGTCGAAGCCGAACCGCGTCCTGCTCAGCACGAACCAGTAGAGGAACCCGACCAGCAGGGCCAGGATCAGCAGCGTGTAGACGCGGTTCGTGGCGCCGGGGATGAGCTTGAAGCCCTCGAGCTGCGCCGACTCCGGGATGGTCTTGGTCTCGATGCTGTTCGAGCCCGGCCGGGGGTTGGCGATCTTCACCAGGAGCCAGCTCACCACACCGGTGGCGATGGCGTTGAGCATGATCGTGGAGATCACCTCGGAGACGCCGCGCTTCACCTTGAGGTATGCCGCGATGCTGGCCCACAGCCCACCGGCCACCATCGCGACGGCGATGGACACGATGATGTTGAGCCACCCGGGAAGCCAATCCTGGCCTGCGAAGACGGCGGCCGCGAAGACCGCGACGCGGTACTGGCCGTCGACGCCGATGTTGAACAGGTTCATCCGGAAGCCGACCGCGACCGCGATGGCCGAGAGGTAGAACACGGACGCCGCGTTGATGATGTTGACGCTCTGGCGCGGCTTCGGCACGGCGAGGATGGTCTTCCAGACCTCCCACACCGGGTCGCCGACGGCCACCAGCACCAGCGAGGTGACGACGAACGCGACGACGAGCGCGAGGACCGGCGCCGCCAGGCTCATCAGGATCCGGCGCACGTTGAGGGACTTCACCGCGACTCCTCCTTCTCGCCGGCACCGGTCATCGCCGCACCGAGGTCCTCGGCCGTCACGTGGTCGGGGTCGAAGTCGCCGGACAGCTTGCCCCGCAGGATGACGCGGATGGTGTCGGACAAGCCGATCAGCTCCTCGAGGTCGGCCGAGATGAGGAGCACCGCGAGGCCCTCGCGTCGCGCGTCACGGATGAGGTCCCAGATGCTCGACTGGGCGCCGACGTCGACGCCACGGGTCGGGTGGGCGGCGATCAGGACTTTGGGCTTGTGGCTCATCTCGCGGCCGATGATGAGCTTCTGCTGGTTGCCACCGGAGAGCGAGCCCGCGGTGACGAAGATCGAGGGAGTGCGGACGTCGTAGGCCTTGACGATGCGCTCGGTGTCGGCCTTGGCCGCAGCGGCATCGATGAGCTGACCCTTCACGTTGGGGGCCTCGGTCTGGTGCCCGAGGATGCGGTTCTCCCACAACGGCGCCTCGAGCAGGAGGCCGTGGCGGTGCCGGTCCTCCGGGATGTAGCCGACACCGGCCTCCCTGATCTCACGGGTGTGCCAGTCGGAGATGTCGACGTCGCCGAGGAAGACCTGGCCCGAGGTGGGCTCACGCATACCCATGATGACCTCAACGAGCTCGGCCTGGCCGTTGCCCTCCACCCCGGCGATGCCGAGCACCTCGCCGGCGTGGATGGTCAGCGAGATGCCGTCGAGGAGCGGTCGGCCGGTGCCGTCGCCCAGGACGAGGTCGTCGACCTTGAGCAGCACGCGGTCGGTGACCGTGGACTCCTCGGTCGTCGGGGAGGGCAGCTCCGAGCCGACCATCAGCTCGGCGAGCTGGCGTGCGTTCACGGACTTGGGGTCGACCGTGTCGATGGTGGTGCCGCGCCGGATGACGGTGATCGAGTCGGCGACCTTGAGCACCTCGTCGAGCTTGTGCGAGATGAACAGCACCGTGAGTCCCTCGTCCTTGAGCTCGGCGAGCTGGTCGAACAGCTCGTCGACCTCCTGCGGCACGAGGACGGCGGTGGGCTCGTCGAGGATCAGGGTCTTGGCGCCGCGGAACAGCACCTTGAGGATCTCGATCCGCTGGCGTGCGCCCACTCCTAGGTCGGCGACCAGCGCATCGGGGTCGACGTCCAGCTTGTAGGCGCCCGAGATCCGCGTGATCTCGCGTCGCGCGCCGTCGCCGATCCCGTGCAGCTTCTCCGCACCCAGGACGACGTTCTCGAGGACAGTCAGGTTGTCGGCGAGCATGAAGTGCTGGAAGACCATGCCGATGCCGGCCGCGATGGCGTCGGACGGGGAGTGGAGGTTGACCAGTTGCCCGTCGATCTTGATGGTGCCCTCGTCGGGGCGCTGCACGCCATACAGGATCTTCATCAAGGTGGACTTGCCGGCGCCGTTCTCCCCGACGATCGCATGGACCGTCCCGCGTCGCACCGAGAAGGCGATGTCCTTGTTGGCGACCACACCCGGGAAGCGCTTGGTGATCCCCTCGAGCTCGACGGCTGGGACACCACCCTCGGTCGTGGTCTGCGTCAGCGGTGGGGAGGCAGTGATGGTTCACACTCCGTGGTCCGGGCCCGCGGCGTCGCGGGCGGGTGGCGCGATTCGGCACCTGCGGCAAGGGTCGAGGCGCCGCGTGCTGGGTCGTTCAGGCAAGCACACGGCCCGGGTCAGACGCTACCGCGCCGCCCGGGCCGTGTGTTGCCCACATGCTCGACAAAAGAGGTGTCGATCAGGGCTTTTCGGGAACCGTGATCTTCTTGTCGATGATCTGCTGCTTGTAGTCGTCCAGCTTGGTCTTGATGTCGTCGACCTGACCGCCGGTCGTGGAGTAGTCCACACCGCCAGCCTTGAGGTCGTAGATGTTGTTGCCGGTCTTCTCCTTGCCGTCGGCCGCCGACTTGATGAAGTCGTAGACCGCGACGTCGACCTTCTTGATCATCGACGTCATGATGACCGAGCGCACGTCCGCCGGAGCGGTCAGGGCCTGGTCGGAGTCGACACCGATGGCCAGCTTGCCGGCAGCCTTGGCGGCCGTGAAGACGCCACCACCGGAGCCGCCAGCGGCGTGGTAGACCACGTCGGCGCCCTTCTGGAACATGCCGTCAGCAGCAGTCTTGCCCTTGGCCGGGTCATTGAAGCCGCCGAAGTCCGGCGGCTGGGTGAGGTACTGGGAGTCGATCTTGATGGCCGGGTTGACGGCCTTCGCCCCGGCGATGTAGCCAGCCTCGAACTTCTTGATCAGCCCGACGTTGACGCCACCGACGAAGCCGATGTGGCCCGTCTTGGACTTCAGAGCGGCCGCCGCACCGACGAGGAACGAGCCCTCGTTCTCGGCGAACGTGATCTGGTCGACGTTCGGGCCCTTCGAGTCGTCCGACGCGTCGTCGACGATCGCGAAGTGCACGTCCGGGTTGGCCTTGGCAGCCTTGCCGACCGACTTGGCGTAGGCGAAGCCCACCGCGACGATGTGGGTGTAGCCGGCGTCAGCCAGCTGCTGGAGGCGCTCCTCACGGGCGGCTTCGTTCTCACCGTTGACCGCGGCGGCTTCCTTGGTGTCCACCCCGAGCTCGGTCTTGGCCTTGTCCAGGCCTGCCGCAGCGGCGTCGTTGAACGACTGGTCACCGCGACCGCCGACGTCGTAGGCCATGCCGACCTTGACGTCGCTCTTCTTGCTCGAGCTCGAGCTGGAGCTGGAACCGCTGCCCCCGGCGTTGTCGCCCGAGTCACCACATGCGGCGAGGGTCAGTGCTGCCACCGACATCACCGCGGCAACCTTCATCGTGTGACGCAAGGCTGTCTCCTGTTCTTTGATTGCACGAGGCGCTGTGCTGCGCCACTAGGGCGTGAGGATAGCCCGACGAACTGCTGGGTAACTCGGCCTTGAGGCACTTGGGACACAAACCGTTACCGATCCGCGACTGTCCCTCAACCGGGCTGCGGCGCTCCGACCGGCGTCTTGACAACGCCGGCCACCACCACGCCGGCGAGCACCCGGGCGCCCTGGACGACCGAGTCGTCGTCGACCACGAGGTCGCCCTGGTGGAGGTCGTAGGTGTGCCCGCCCGGCGTGCGCGTTCCCAACCGCGCCATGGCACCTGGAACCTTCCGCAGGTACCACGCGAAGTCCTCGCCACCGAGCGACTGCTGCGTTCCCAGGGCCGTCAGGCCCGCACCCTCGGCCGCGGCCCGGAAGACCTCGATGGCCTCCGCGTCGTTGACCACCGGAGGCACTCCCTGGACGTGCTCGAGTACTGCCGTCACGGCATACGGGGCGACGATGTGCTCCACCGCCTCGGCGAGGAGGGGGCCGATGGTGGTCCACGCGTCGGCGTCGAGCATCCGCAGGGTGCCGGCGATCGTGCCGCTGGACGGGATCACGTTGGCGGCCTGGCCGGCATGCACCTCGCCCCACACCAGCGCGAACGCCGTCCGCGGGTCGAGCCGGCGGGACAGGACGGCCGGCAGCTCGGTAACCACCTTGGCCAGCGCGAAGGTGAGGTCCTCGGTGAGGTGGGGCCGCGACGTGTGGCCACCCCGCCCCGCGAGGTGCACGGTCACGCGGTCAGCTGCTGCGGTGATCGCACCGTCACGCAGGCCCACCGTACCGACGTCCAGGCTGGGGTCACAGTGGACGGCGAAGATCGCGTCGACGTCGTCGAGGGCACCCTCGGCCAGCAGGTCGACGGCACCGCCGGGGATGACCTCCTCGGCGGGCTGGAAGAGCAGGCGGACCCCGATGCCCCGCTCGCGCAGGGCTTCCTCGTGGGCCTTGAGCGCCAGCCCGGCACCGAGCATCCCGGCGACGTGGACGTCGTGACCGCAGGCGTGGCAGATGCCCTCGGTGGTCGAGGCCCACGGCAGGCCCGTGCGCTCCCCCACAGGCAGAGCGTCGAGGTCGGCGCGCAGCGCCACGCGGTATGCCGGCTGCTCGGCTCCGAGATCGGCGATCAGCCCGCTGACGGGCAGGCGGCGCACAGCGACCCCTGCGGCCTCGAGGCGTTCGGCGACCTTGGCGGTCGTGCGCGTCTCGCCGCGGGACAGCTCCGGGTGCGCGTGCAGGTCGTGCTGCAGGGCGAGGAGATCGGGGGCGAGGGCGTCGATGGTGGTGCACAGGTCGGCCAGCAGCTGGTTGTCGCTCATGTCAGCGGTGACTCTACCCGCGGACCGGCCCTACCCCGGCCGCGTGCCACGATCGGTGAACGAGGCGTCCCTGGCCCTCAGAAGGTCTCGCGAGGGACGTAGAGGCCCCACACGTCGCGCAGGGCGTGGCTGACCTCGCCGCCGGTCGCGCGCAGCCGCAGGGCCTCGCGCATCGGGTAGAGCAGGTTGTCGGTGCCGCGGGCCGCCTCGCGGACTGCCTCGAGGGCGGCCTCGACGGCGTCGTTGTCGCGCTCGGCCCGGAGGGCGGCGAGGCGCTCGCGCTGGTCGTGCTCGATCTGGGGGTCGACACGGAGCGGCTCGTACGGCTCCTCCTCGTCGAGGGCGAACCGGTTGAGGCCGACGACGGTGCGTTCCTTGCTGTCGATCTCGAGCGCGATGCGGTAGGCCGACCGCTCGATCTCGGACTTCTGGAAGCCCTGCTCGATCGCGGCGACGGCTCCCCCCTTGTCCTCGACGGCCTGGATGAGGTCGAGGGCGGCAGCCTCGACGTCGTCGGTCATCGACTCGACCACGTAGGAGCCGGCGAACGGGTCGACGGTCTTGGTCACGTCGGTCTCGTAGGCGATGACCTGCTGGGTGCGCAGGGCGAGGCGGGCGGCCTTCTGGGTCGGGAGGGCGATCGCCTCGTCGAACGAGTTGGTATGCAGCGACTGGGTGCCACCGAACACCGCGCCGAGGCCCTGGAGGGCGACGCGGACGAGGTTGACCTCGGGCTGCTGCGCGGTCAGCTGCACCCCGGCGGTCTGGGTGTGGAACCGCAGCATCTGGCTCTTCGGGTTCTGGGCGCCGAACTCGTCACGCATGATCCGCGCCCAGATCCGGCGGGCCGCCCGGAACTTGGCGACCTCCTCGAGCAGGGTGGTCCGCGCCACGAAGAAGAACGACAGCCGTGGAGCGAAGTCGTCGACGTCGAGCCCGGCAGCCTGCGCGGCGCGGACGTACTCCTTGGCGTTGGCCAGGGTGAAGGCGATCTCCTGCGCTGGCGTCGCCCCCGCCTCGGCCATGTGGTAACCGCTGATGGAGATGGTGTTCCAGCGCGGAAGTTCCTTGTGGCAGTAGGCGAAGATGTCGCTGATCAGTCGCAGCGACTCCTTCGGCGGGTAGATGTACGTGCCGCGCGCGATGTACTCCTTGAGCACGTCGTTCTGGATCGTCCCGGCCAGCCGGGCCGCGTCGGCGCCGTTCTCCTCGGCGACCAGCTGGTACATGAGCAGGAGCGTGGCGGCCGGGGCGTTGATCGTCATCGACGTCGACAGGTCACCCAGCGGCAGCCCACCGAACAGCGTCCGCATGTCGTCGATCGAGTCGATCGCGACACCGACCTTGCCGACCTCGCCGTGCGCGATCGCCTCGTCGGAGTCGTAACCCATCTGCGTCGGCAGGTCGAACGCGACGGACAGCCCGCCCGTGCCGTTGGCCACCAGCTCGTGGTAGCGCTCGTTGGACTCCTTGGCGGTCCCGAACCCGGCGTACTGCCGCATCGTCCACGGCCGCCCCGTGTACATGTTCGGGTAGACGCCGCGGGTGTAGGGGAACTGCCCCGGCTCACCGAGCTGGGTCTCCGGGTCGAAGCCCTCGAGGTCGTCCGCGGCATACACGGCCTTGATCGGCAGGTCGGACTCGGAGCGGGTCTGCAAGCGGTCCTCGGGGACATCGGCGGCCATGCCGCCCACGATAGTGAGCCGGTATGCCGTGTGGTCACCACTCGTGGCCCACCTCACCGTGGGCTCGGTCACCCTGTCTCCCCTTTATCGGGTCTAGGGAGAAACGTCGGCTTCACCCCGAAACGGTTCCCGGGCGAAGCCGCCCTAAGTCCCTAGACCCGATAAAGCTGGGACTGGGTCAGTAGCCGAGCTCGGCGCGGCGCTTGTCCCATCTCTGGGAGAGCTGGTGCATCTCCTCGGTCACGAACTCGAGGAACGCCACGCTGAGCGCCAGGCGGTCCCCCGCGGTCGTCCCCCGCCCACCCACCTGGTCGACGCCCTCGCGGAGGGACTGGGTCAGCGGGGCGTAGATGTTGGCCGAGTTCATCATCACGTCGTGCCAGGCGTCGTCGGCGACGACGTAGACGTCACGACGACTGCCCTGCTCGCGCTCCCGGTGGATCATCCGCATCTGCTGGAGCGAGCGCACCGCACCCGACACCGACGCAGGGCTGACCGCGAGCACCTCCCCGAGCTCGGCGGCCGTCATCCGGCCGTCGTCGTCGGCCAGCAGGGCGGCGAAGACCCGTGACGGCAGTCGCTGCATCCCCGCCGCGGTCAGGGCAGAGCCGAAGCGCTCGACGAAGCGCGACGGGTCGGCGGCGGGAGTGGAAGCCATGAAGAGAGTTTAGATCATTCAGAGTTTTCTGAAAACCGTGTATCGTCGGAGCCATGGCACATGTCATCGAGGCAACCGGCCTCATCAAGAAGTTCGGCGCCACGACCGCCCTCGACGGCCTCGACCTGACGGTCCACGAGGGCGAGGTCCACGGCTTCCTCGGCCCCAACGGAGCCGGGAAGTCCACCACCATCCGGGTCCTGCTCGGCCTGCTCCGGTCCGACGGCGGCACCGTGACCCTGCTGGGACAAGACCCGTGGAAGCACGCCACCGAGCTGCACCGACAGCTGGCCTACGTGCCCGGCGACGTCGTCCTGTGGCCCAACCTGACCGGCGGCGAGGTCATCGACCTGCTCGGTCGGCTGCGCGGCGGGATCGACGAGGGCAAACGCGACAAGCTGCTCGAGGCGTTCGAGCTCGACCCCACCAAGAAGGGTCGCTCCTACTCCAAGGGCAACAGGCAGAAGGTCGCGCTCGTGGCCGCGCTGGCCTCCGACGTCCCCCTGCTGGTCCTCGACGAACCCACCTCGGGGCTCGACCCGTTGATGGAGAAGGTCTTCCAGGACCACCTCACCCAGGTGCGAGCGGAGGGCCGCACGGTCCTGCTCTCCAGCCACATCCTGTCCGAGGTCGAGACGGCAGCCGACCGGGTCAGCATCGTCCGGGCCGGGCGGATCGTCGACTCCGGCACCCTCGCCGACCTGCGACACCTCACGCGCACGAGCATGACGGCGACGCTCGCCAGGCCCGTCGCCCAGACCGAGGCCTCGCGCTGGCCCGGTGTCGACGCCGCCCGACAGGACCGTGACCGCCTGCTGTTGTCGGTCGAGACCAGCGCCGTCGGCGACGTGCTCCAGCGACTGGCACCCCACGGCATCCAGGCGCTGACCTGCCAGCCGCCGACCCTCGAGGAGCTCTTCCTCTCGCAGTACCGCGACACGGTCGGCGACGGTCGGCACGACCACGATGTCCCGAACGGCCGCGCCGCCCAGGCCGCTCGGGAGGAGGAGGTGTCGGCATGACGTCCCTCGTCGGCACCGGACCACTCCTGCGGCTGGCGTGGCGTCGCGACCGCTGGATCGTGGTGGCCAGCGTCCTCGCCCTGGTGGCGACGGCGTACGGGTCGATGGCGGCCACCCTCGACCTCTATCCCACCGACGCCGAGGCCGCCTCGGGCGCTGCGGTGATGGTCGACAACCCGTCGCTGACCGCGCTCTACGGGCCGCTGCCCTCCGCGACCGCCGCCGGGATCGGCGTGCTCAAGACGGTGATGATGGGCAGCCTCTTCACGGCGTTCCTCGCGTTCGCGATCGTGCGACGGCACACCCGCAGCGAGGAGGAGGACGGCCGGTTCGAGCTCGTCGCTGCCG
Source organism: Pedococcus sp. P2_E2 (assembly GCF_056403955.1). Lineage (NCBI taxonomy): Bacteria > Bacillati > Actinomycetota > Actinomycetes > Micrococcales > Intrasporangiaceae > Pedococcus > Pedococcus sp. P2_E2. The sequence continues at coordinate 122,487 of NZ_JBFUEM010000010.1, read as the reverse complement.
GCGTCGTGGGCCGCCGGGCCCCGCTCGCCGCCGCCGTCGGCCTCGCGACGATGACCGTGCTCGCGACCGGGCTGCTCTCCGCACTGAGCCTGGTCGCGACCGGTGTCGACCTGACCGGCGCGCTGGCGCTCGGCGTCGTCGAGGTCGTCGCCGGACTCGTGATGACCGGCATCACCGCCATCGCAGTCCAGCTCACCTCGACCACCCGCGGCGCCGGTGGCATCGCGGTCGGGGCGCTGGGCCTGGCCTTCCTCGTCCGTGCGCTGGCGGACACCACCCAGGGCGGGGGCCAGCACCTCATCTGGCTGTCGTTCCTGGGCTGGGCCGAGAAGGTCAGCCCGTTCGGCGCGAACCGCTGGTGGCTGCTCCTGCCGGCCGTCGTCGCGACGGCCGCCCTCCTCGTCGTCGCCGACGTCCTCCTGCACCGCCGCGACCTCGGCTCGGGCCTGTGGGCCGCGCGACCGGGGCCGACTCGTGCCTCCGCGGCGCTGAGCACCCCGCTCGGCCTCGCGTGGCGGCTCCAGCGTGGCGCACTGCTCGGATGGAGCATCGGGTATGTCGTCGTGGGCCTGGCCGTGGGCAACATCGCCAGGTCCGTGGACCAGATCGCGAGCAGCCCGGGCATCGAGGAGATGCTGCGGAAGATGAGCGGAGGGCAGGGCTCCCTGGTCGACGTGTTCTTCGGGACCGAGCTGCGGTTCCTCGCGATCGGGGTAGCCGGCTACGGCATCGCGACGGCCCTGCGCCTGCGGTCCGAGGAGAGCGCGGGGCGCGCCGAGGTCCTGCTCGCCACCCCGGTGAGCAGGTGGCAGTGGGTCGGCAGCCACACCCTCATCGCCGCGTTGGGCTCGGTGTGGCTGCTCGCCGTGGTCGGAACGGCCGCTGGGCTCACTGCCGGTGCCGTCAGCAGCACCGGAGTGGGGCAGCTGCTGCCGGCTGCCCTCGCGACGGCACCCGCGGTGCTGGTCTGCGTGGCCCTGACTGTCCTGCTGTTCGGACTGCTGCCCCGGTGGTCGACCTTCGCCTGGGGAGTGCTCGCGGTGTTCGTGCTGCTGGGCGAGCTCGGGGCGCTGCTGCGCCTGCCGAGCTGGATGCTGGCGATCTCGCCGTTCGACCACCTCGGCAGCCTGCCGGGCGGCGACGTCAACGCCGCTGGTCTGGTCGCCCTGGTCGTGGTGGCGCTCGTGGTCGCAACCATCGGCTTCACGCAGTTCCGCCGCCGCGACCTCGCAACCTGAACCCAGGGTCAGAGGAGGTCGGTGCGCCCCTCGGACCGCAGGGCGTCGACGACCGCCTTGACGTCCTGGGCGCGTTCACGGGACATCACGAGCAGCGCGTCCGGGGTATCGACCACCACGACGTCCTCGAGGCCCACCAGCGCCACGACCCGGCCGGTTCCGGGCACGACGATGCCGGTCGAGTCGACCACGCGCACGTCGGACGCATCGCCGAGGACGCGCGTCCCCGGCATACCGGCGGCGTCGGTCAGCAAGGAGCCCAGGGAGCTGAAGTCGCCCACGTCGTCCCAGCMGAACCCGCCCGGCACCATCGCGACCCTGCCCTCGGCAGCAGCGGGTTCGGCGACGGCGTGGTCGATCGCGATCTTCTCGAGCCCCGGCCACAGCTCGTCCAGCCGACCCGGGTCGGCCGCGAGCGCCCGGGCTCCCGCCGCGAGCTCGGGGTGCCACTGCGCCAGCAGGTCCAGCAGCACGGTCGCCTTCACGACGAACATCCCGGCGTTCCACCGGAACCGACCCGTAGCGAGGTACTCCTCGGCCCGCGCCCGGTCGGGCTTCTCGACGAACTGGCTGACCGCCGTGGCCGGTCCCTCGCCGAGCAGGGAGCCCATCTCGATGTAGCCGAATCCCGTTGCGGGATGGGTGGGTTCGATGCCGATCGTGACGACGAAACCCTGCTCCGCCACGCGAACGGCTTCGGCGACACAGGCCCGGAAGTCCTCCTCGTCCGCGATCACGTGGTCCGCCGCGAACGAACCCAGCACCGCCTCGGGGTCACGCGCCTCGAGCACTGCCGCCGCCCACCCGATCGCGGCCATGGAGTCCCGCGGCGCTGGTTCGGCCAACAGCTGGTCCGGGGGCAGGTCGGGCAGCTGCTCCGCCACGGCCGCCCGGTGCGAGGCACCGGTGACGACCAGCACCCGCGAGCCTGTCAGCGGGGTGAGCCGGTCCCAGGTCGCCTGCAGCAGGGAGCGTCCCGAGCCGGTGAGGTCGTGCAGGAACTTGGGCGACCCGGCGCGCGACAGGGGCCACAGCCTCGTCCCGGCGCCCCCGGCGGGGATCACCGCCCAGAAGCGGTCGTTCACTGGTGCAGCCTGACTCGTCGCCGCCGATGACATGGCCGGAACGCTAGCCCACGCACCAGCCCGTCACCTGCCGCTCACCCGACACACCCCCAGCCGTGGCCGTCACCTCACCGGGGTTGCCGACGCTGGTCGTGTGCGCGTAGCCATCGTCACCGAGTCGTTCCTGCCCTACCTAAACGGGGTCACGACCAGCATCTGCCGCGTTGCCGAGTGCCTGCGCGACCGTGGCCACGAGGCGCTCATCCTCGCCCCCCGTCCGGCCCCGACCCACTACGCCGGGTATGCCGTCCACGGCCTCGCGTCCGTGCCCGTTCGTCAGTTCCCTGTCGGGCTGCCGATGGGCGGCGAGGTCGAGGCGGCGCTGGCCGACTTCGCGCCGGACGTCGTCCACGTGGCCTCGCCGTTCGTGCTGGGCGCGAGTGCGCTGTCGGCCGCGGCACGGCTCGGGCTGCCGACCGTGGCGGTCTACCAGACCGACATGCCCAGCTACATCCGCCAGCACGGCCCGGGGGCGGTGGGACGCGGCGCCGCCCGGGCGGCCTGGCGCTGGATCCGCAGGATGCACGAGATGGCCGACCTGACTCTGGCCCCCTCGTCGGCGACCCTCGCCGAGCTGCAGGCGCACGGCATACCCCGCACGGCTCTGTGGGCCCGGGGAGTGGACGCCGCCCTGTTCCATCCCGGGTGGCGCGCGGACGCGGGCACCCGCGCACTGCGCCGCTCCCTCGCCCCGGAGGGGCAGGTGCTCGTGGGCTACGTCGGACGGCTGGCCCCCGAGAAGGAGCTCACCCGACTGGCGGCCCTCGCGGGCCTCCCGGGGCTGCGCGTGGTGATCGTGGGCGAGGGGCCCACCCGCCACGACGACGCCGCGGCCCTCACCGCTGCCGGCGTCGACGCGGTCTTCCTCGGCCGACGCGAGGGCGACGACCTCGCGAGGGCGTATGCCGCGTTCGACCTCTTCGTGCACACCGGCACCCGGGAGACCTTCGGGCAGACCCTGCAGGAGGCCGCGGCGACGGGGCTGCCCGTCATCGCCCCGGCTCGGGGCGGCCCCCTCGACCTCGTGGACCACTCGCGGACCGGGCTCCTCTTCGACCCGGACCACCCCGACGCACTGCGCGACGCGGTCGCGCACCTGGCTGGCGACCGGGCCAAGCGGGTGGCGATGGGTGAGGCCGGTCGGCTGCGGGTGACCCCCCGGAGCTGGGCGTCGCTGACCGACCAGCTGCTCACCCACTACACCTCGGCCCAGCGCGCCCGGTCCCTCGCCGGCTGAGTCGCGCCGCGACCACGCGGCATACCAGCGGGTAACCGGGCCTGTCTGGTTTCTCACAGGCAGGCCGTTCACGGTCCCGGCGGCCGGGCCGATAACCTGACGGGCGAACTACGGCCCTCGACGCTCGCCGACGACTGCCGTGACATCTGCTTCGAAAGGGACGCGCAGTGGCGCAGGCAGCCAACGGGACCCTCTACCGCGGCCGTGAAGGCATGTGGTCGTGGGTGGCCCACCGCATCAGCGGCGTACTGATCTTCCTCTTCCTGTTCGCGCACGTGCTCGACACGGCGCTGGTGAGAGTCTCCCCCGAGGCCTACAACGAGGTGATGGGTGCTTACAAGAACCCCGTCGTCGGGCTGGCGGAGGCCGGGCTGGTCGCCGCCGTGATCTTCCACGCGCTCAACGGCCTGCGCATCATCGCCGTCGACTTCTGGGCCAAGGGCCCGAAGTACCAGCGACAGCTCTTCTGGGCCGTTGCCATTGGTTTCGTCGTGTTGTTCGCGCCCTTCGCGATCCGGCACCTGACCGTCGTGTTCACGCACTGAGAGGCGGGCGGAACTCATGAGCGCCACCACCGAGACCAACTACCACGCCGGCCCCGACGCCGTCTCTGCCAAGAAGTCCCGCTACCGCCGGGTCTCCAAGGGCCGCGGCAACTTCGAGCTCTGGTCGTGGGTCTTCATGCGGGGCAGCGGGATCCTGCTGCTCGTCCTCGTGTTCGGTCACCTGTTCGTCAACCTCATGCTGGGCGAGGGCATCCACGGCATCGACTTCGCGTTCGTCGCCGGCAAGTGGAGCAGCCCGTTCTGGCAGACGTGGGACCTGTTGATGTTGTGGCTTGCGGAGCTGCACGGGTTCAACGGGGTCCGGACGATCATCAACGACTACACCGAGAAGGACCGCACCAGGTGGATCCTCAAGGGTCTGCTGGTGGCGAGCGCACTGCTCGTCATGGTGCTCGGCACGCTGGTCATCTTCACCTTCGACCCGTGCCTCGACCCCTCCTCCACCCTCTCCGTGTGCGCACGATGACCACGGTCGACCCAGGAACGCGAAGGAAACAGCACTGATGCAGACGCACAAGTACGACGTCGTCATCGTCGGGGCCGGCGGCGCGGGCATGCGTGCCGCGCTCGAGTCGAGCACCCGCACCCGCACCGCGGTGCTGACCAAGCTCTACCCGACCCGGTCCCACACCGGCGCGGCGCAGGGTGGCATGTGCGCCGCCCTCGCCAACGTCGAGGAGGACAACTGGGAGTGGCACACCTTCGACACCGTCAAGGGCGGTGACTACCTCGTCGACCAGGACGCGGCCGAGATCATGTGCCGCGAGGCCATCGACGCGGTCATCGACCTCGAGAAGATGGGGCTGCCGTTCAACCGCACGCCCGAGGGCAAGATCGACCAGCGCCGGTTCGGTGGGCACACGCGCAACCACGGTGAGGCCGCCGTCCGCCGGTCCTGCTTCGCGGCGGACCGCACGGGCCACATGATCCTCCAGACGCTCTACCAGAACTGCGTCAAGCAGGGCGTCGAGTTCTACAACGAGTTCTACGTCCTGGACCTGCTCATGAACACCGGAGCGGACGGCGTGCAGCACACCGCCGGGGTCGTGGCCTACGAGCTCGCCACCGGCGAGCTGCACGTCTTCCAGGCCAAGTCGGTCGTCTTCGCCACCGGCGGCACCGGCAAGGTCTTCAAGACCACCTCCAACGCGCACACCCTGACCGGTGACGGCATGGGTGTCGCCTTCCGGCGCGGCATCCCGTTGGAGGACATGGAGTTCTTCCAGTTCCACCCGACAGGCCTGGCCGGCCTGGGCATCCTGCTGTCCGAGGCGGCGCGTGGTGAGGGCGGCATCCTCCGCAACGCCGACGGCGAGCGGTTCATGGAGCGATACGCCCCCACCATCAAGGACCTCGCGCCCCGCGACATCGTCGCCCGTTCCATGGCCAACGAGGTCCGCGAAGGGCGCGGCGCAGGTCCCAACAAGGACTACGTCCTGCTCGACCTGACCCACCTCGAGCCGGCCCACATCGACGCCAAGCTCCCCGACATCACCGAGTTCGCCCGCACCTATCTCGGCGTCGAGCCCTACACCGAGCCGGTCCCGGTCTATCCGACCGCGCACTACGCCATGGGCGGCGTCCCGACCAACGTCGAGACCGAGGTGCTGCGCAACAACACCGACGTCGTCCCCGGCCTCTTCGCCGCCGGCGAGGTCGCCTGCGTCTCCGTGCACGGCTCCAACCGCCTCGGCACCAACAGCCTGCTCGACATCAACGTCTTCGGGCGCCGGGCCGGCATCGCCGCCGCGGAGTATGCCGCGAACGCGCCGTACGTCGACCTGCCGGCCAACCCCTCGACCTTCGTCGAGGCGATGGTCGAGGGCATCCGCACCCGCGACAGCGGAGAGCGCGTGGCCGACCTGCGCCGGGCCCTGCAGGAGACCATGGACCGCAACGTCCAGGTGTTCCGCACCGAGGCATCCATGAAGGAGGCTCTCGGCGTCATCGACGAGCTCAAGGAGCGCTACGCCCACGTCGTCGTCCAGGACAAGGGCAAGCGCTACAACACCGACCTCCTCGAGGCCGTCGAGCTCGGCTTCCTCATCGAGCTGGCCGAGGTCATCACCCTCGGGGCGCTGGCCCGCAAGGAGTCCCGCGGCGGTCACTTCCGCGAGGACTACGAAGCCCGCGACGACGTGAACTTCATGCGGCACACCATGGCCTACCGCGCGCCCGTCGCCGACGACGAGCAGGGCCCGAAGTTCGCGGACGAGGTCCGCCTCGACTACAAGCCCGTGACCGTCACCCGCTACCAGCCGATGGAGCGCAAGTACTGATGACCGCCACCACGACCGAGACGACCTCCGCAGGCACGACCGGCAAGGACGCCCCCAAGTCCGGCGCCGTCCCATCCTTCACGGTCACCCTAAAGATCTCGCGCTACAACCCCGAGACCGACAGCGAGCCGCACTGGGAGACCTACCAGGTCACCTCGCACGCCACCGACCGCATCCTCGACGCACTGCACCAGATCAAGTGGGACCAGGACGGCTCGCTGTCGTTCCGCAGGTCCTGCGCCCACGGCGTCTGCGGCTCCGACGCCATGCGGATCAACGGCAAGAACCGGCTCGCCTGCAAGACGCTGATCAAGGACGTCAACCCCGACAAGCCGATCACCGTCGAGCCGATCAAGGGCCTTCCCGTCGAGAAGGACCTCATCGTCGACATGGAGCCGTTCTTCGACGCCTACCGCGAGGTGATGCCGTTCCTGATCACCGAAGGCAACGAGCCCACGCGCGAGCGCATCCAGAGCCAGGCCGACCGCGACCGGTTCGACGACACGACCAAGTGCATCCTGTGCGCCGCCTGCACCACGAGCTGCCCGGTGTTCTGGAACGACGGCCAGTACTTCGGCCCGGCCGCCATCGTCAACGCCCACCGGTTCATCTTCGACACCCGCGACGACGGTGGCGCGCAACGCCTCGAGATCCTGAACGACAAGGAGGGCGTGTGGCGCTGCCGCACGACCTTCAACTGCACCGACGCGTGCCCGCGTGGCATCCAGGTGACGCAGGCGATCCAGGAAGTGAAGCGCGCGCTCCTGACTTCGCGCTTCTGAACCTTGGCCCACGTGACAGCGTCGTCGCGTAGCCGCGCCGTGGGGCGTCGCGGTCACCGACCTGGGCTCTTGCACCTCTCGCAAGCTCGTTTTACGGTGCTGCGCGCCCACCTCGGCACCCACTCCGCGAAGGTGCGGCGCGCGCTCCTCGGAGTCATCGTCTCGGGAGTCGCGATCTCGGTGGGGGTCGCAGTCCCGGGCTCGGCGGTCGCGCTCTCGCCTGCCGCCCACTCGCTGGTGAAGCCGACGCCGTCGGCGACGACGAAGGCGCTGCCCACTCCTGCGAGCACCGTCGATCCGCTGGTGTCGGTCGGCGGGCCGCAGTTGGCGTCGATGGGGGTCGTCACGGACCTGCCGGCGGGGGTTCCGGCGCCTCCGACGCTGCGGGACGTGTCGTGGGTGCTGGCCGACCTGGACTCGGGGAAGGTGGTCGCGGCAAAGGCTGCGCACGCGCGGTTGCTCCCGGCGAGCACGCTCAAGGCCCTCACCGCGCTGACCCTCATCCCGCGGGTGCCTGCCGGACGCAAGATCGTCGTGACCCAGGCGGATGCCAGTGCGGACGGCACCCGGGTCGGGCTGGTGCCCGGCCTGCCCTACACGGCGGGGCAGCTGTTCCAGGCGCTGCTCATGGCGTCGGGCAACGACGCGGCATACTCCCTCAGCGAAGCCGGCGGTGGCCGGGAGGCGACGCTGGCCGCGATGAACGAGGACGCGGCATACCTCGGGGCGCATGACACGACCGCCAAGGACCCGTCCGGCCTGGACCGACCCGGGCAGACGTCGAGCGCCTACGACCTGGCGCTGATCGGCCGGGCGGCGTTGCAGCTGAAGGACTTCCGCACCTACGTCACGACCAAGCAGGTCGACTTTCCCGGTGGCGTGGACCCCAAGACGAAGAAGCGCGCCACCTACAAGGTCAACAACCACAACAAGCTGCTCTACAACTACGACGGCACCATCGGCGTGAAGAACGGCTACACCGAGGCGGCCAACCGCACCTTCATCTCGGCTGTCACCCGAGGTGGCAAGACCTACCTGCTCACCGAGATGTACGGGCTCGACTCGTCGTGGCGTCCCCAGGCGGCGATGTACGACTGGGCGTTCGCCTACGGCGACAAGGCCAAGGCGGTGGGCGAGCTCGTCGCGCCCGGCACGGTCACGGCGTCGCCCACCCTGATGCCGAGCACGACCTCGCCCGCCCTGACCGGCCCGGGCCCGGCGGGACCGCACACGCAGGCGGCGACAGCGGCCGCTGCGCTGCCCGGCACGGAGCGGGCCTCCGCGTTCTTGGGCGGATGGGTGGGACCGTCCGCGGCGACGCTGCTGCTCCTGGCGATGCTCGTCATGCTGCTCCGCCTGCGCGCCCGGCGGCGCTCGGTGAGGGCACGCCGCGGGCGTTACCGCTGAGGGTTCACCTCCGGCGAACCAGGCTCCGTATGCCGCGCCCCAGAGTTCCCAGCGCCACCGCACCGACCGCACCCAGCACGGCACCGGCCGCCACACTGGTCCGGTCCGCGGCACGCTGGCCGAAGGTCGGCAGACCGGCGTCGGTGCGCTCGCGGATGCTGTCCACCGGCTCCGGGGCGGGCCCTTCGGCGAGCTTGGCCGCCTGACCCTGGCTGAGGCCGTCGCCCCCGACGGTGTCGAGGTCGTTGGCTGCCCAGGCCGCGGAGATGAGGATGACCCGCGACATGAGGTTCAGCCACACGAGCAGGCCCGCCACGAGGGCGAACCCGAGGTAGAGCTTGTTGCTGGTCGTGCTCGCGAGCAGCACGGAGCCGAACTTCTTGAGCACGGTCAGGCCGATCCCGCCGAAGACGGCGCCGTCGCGCAGGGCCCGCCACGGGAGTCGGATGCCCGACAGGAGGCGCAGCATGATCGCCACGAGGCCCCCGTCGAGCGCGATCCCCACGACGAACGCGACCACGGTGAGCACCCAGCCCTGACCCCCCAGCCCGATGAGGTCCGCAACCCAGGTCGCGGCAGCACCGGCGATCGCCCCGACCCCGGCGGAGAGCAGGATGCCGACGCCGAGCAGGACCAGGACCCCGATGTCGCGCAGCTTGGCGAGGACGGGGTTGCCTGAGCCTCCCTCCACCCCGAAGATCGCCCGGATCCCGTCGCGCAGCGCGCTGAGCCATCCGGTCCCTGCCAGGACGAGGCCGACCACCGAGACGATGCCCTGGATAGACAGGGTCGCGCCGGTGGGCACGTTGACGTCGATGATGCCGTCGGGCTGCGCATCGGTCTTGACGAAGCCGGGGAGCAGGTCGTTGATGGCGTTCTTGGTGTCGTCGAGCAGCTGCGGCTGGCTCCGCAGCACGATGCCGAAGACGGTGAAGGCCAGCAGCACCGCGGGGAAGATCGAGAAGAAGGCGAAGTACCCCACGCCACCCGCGAGCAGGTTGCCGCGGTGGTCGCCGTACCGCTTCCAGGCACGCCAGACGTGGGTTGTCTGGAACCGGGCCCACCAGGCCTTGAGCGTCCGCACGTCAGCGTCCGTTCAGGGCGAACGACCGCACCGGTCGCCAGACGCCGTCGGCGCCGTGCTCGTAGAGGTGGAACTCGTCGACGTCGAAGGTGCACTCGAAGTCCGCCAGCTCGGCGAAGGCCCGGTCGAGGTTGTCCTCGGAGACGTGGTGGGCGACCGTCACGTGAGGGTGGTAGTAGAAGTCGAGCTTGCGCTTGAGCGGCCCGCGCCGCACTTCCTTCTCCAGCAGCTCGCAGTCGGCGAGCCCTCCGGAGACCTGGACGAAGACGACCGGTGAGATCGGCCGGAAGGTGCCGGTGCCACGCAACACCATGTGGAACGAACGCCCCTGGGTGGCAACGGCTTCCAGGTGCTCCACCACCGTCGACAGGTCCTCGCCCTCCACCTCGGTGGGTGGCAGGAGCGTCACGTGCGTGGGGATGGACTCGGCGAGGGGGTCCCCGAAGGAGGCCCGCTTGCCCTGGAGCATCTCCGCATGCGGGGAGGGGATGGCGATGGACACACCGATGGTGGGCACGACGGCGACCCTACCGAACGCTCTCAGCGAGCACTGGGTAGCAGCCCCACGGCCGCGCGCACCCGAGCCATCGTGGCCTGGGCCACCTCGCGGGCCCGATCGGCTCCGTCGGCCAGGATGCGGTCCAGCTCGGCCGGGTCGGCCAGCAGCTCGGCCATCCGCGTCTGGAAGGGCGTCAGGCGGTCGACCACCACGTCGGCGACCTCCTTCTTGAGGTCGCCGTAGCCGCGCCCCGCGAACGAGGCCGTGAGGTCCTCGATCGAGGTGCCCGAGAGCACTGAGTGGATGACGAGCAGGTTGGACACACCGGGTTTGGCGTCCGGGTCGTAGCGCACCTCGCCATCGGTGTCGGTGACGGCCGAACGGATGTTCTTGGCGATCTTGCCCGGGTCCTGCATGAGGTCGATGAGGCCCTTGGGCGAGGACCCCGTCTTGCTCATCTTGGCCGTGGGCTCCTGCAGGTCCATGATCTTGGCGGCGCCCTTGACGATGTAGGGGTCAGGCACCACGAGGGTCTCGCCGAAGCGGGTGTTGAAGCGCTCCGCGAGGTCGCGGGTGATCTCGAGGTGCTGGCGCTGGTCCTCCCCGACCGGCACGTAGGCCGCGTCGTACATGAGGATGTCGGCGGCCATCAGCATCGGGTACGTGAGCAGCCCGACGTTGGCGTTCTGGCCCTTGGCGACCTTGTCCTTGAACTGGGTCATCCGGCGCGCCTCGCCGTCCGCGGTGAGGCAGTTCATCACCCAGCCGAGCTCGGCGTGCTCGGTGATGTGGCTCTGGCAGAACACGGCCGACCGCTTGGGGTCGACGCCACCGGCGATGAACTGCGCAGCCGTCGCCCGCGTGCGCTGGCGCAGCACCTCGGGGTCGGTGGGCACGGTCAGCGCGTGCAGGTCGGCCACGAAGTAGAAGGCGTCGAAGTCGTCCTGCAGCGTGACCCAGTTGACCAGTGCCCCGAGGTAGTTGCCGAGGTGCAGGGAGTCGCTGGTCGGCTGCATCCCGGACAGGATCCGGGGCAGCACGGCGGGCGCGGACGTTTCAGGCATGCGCGCCATTCTGTCAGGTCAGGTGCAGGAGGAAACCTTGGGCGGGGGACAGCACCGGCAGGGCGAGGCCGACGTCGCCCAGCGCCGCGCCGCTGACGCGGACGCCGTCGGAAAGCCCTGCCTCCCACCACTGGGGGCCCCCGGCCTGCGTCACGGCGGGCAGGCCCGCCTCCTGCCGCACCCGCACGGTGTAGGTGCGGGTCGGGTCGAGCCCGGGCAGGGCGACCAGCCCGGGTGCCACCGACGGCCCGCTGTGGGTCCGCAGGACCATGTATGCCGCCGCCTCACCTCCTGCGGCGACGGTGCCGGTCACGAGCAGTCCCGACTCCTCGGGCAGGTCTGCCCGAACGAGGTCCCCCGTGTGCAACAGGGGTCGCAGCTCGCGGTAGAGCCCGGACCAGGCGGACAGGGCGTCGAGCTCCTCGGGAGTGCACGTGGTGATGTCCCACTCGAGTCCGGCATGGCCCTGGAGTGCGACCAGCATCCGGAAGGACAGGTCCAGCGTGCGGTGGGTCGTGTGTGCGGTCGCCGGCCCGACGTGCGTCCCCATGAGCTCGGCGGGGACGAGCAGCGACGTCCATCGCTGGATCGCCGTGCGCTCCAGCGCGTCGTTGCAGTCACTGGTCCACACCCGGTCGGTGCGGGCCAGGACCCCCAGGTCGACGCGGGCACCACCGCTGGAGCAGGACTCGATCTCGAGGTCCGGGTGGGCGGCACGCAGCCGGTCGAGCAGGTCGTAGAACGCCCGCGTCTGCGCGTGGACGGCAGGGCGGTCGACGCCGCTGGCGTCACTCCGCACGGCCTCGTGCAGGTCGCGGTTGTGGTCCCACTTGATGAAGTCGATGCCGAGCTCGGTCACCAACGCGCTGATCTGGCCCTCGACGTGGGCGGCAGCCTGCGGGTTTGCGAGGTCGAGCACGTGCTGGTCGCGTGACGGCCGTGGATGGCCCGCCCGGGGGCCGAGCACCCAGTCGGGGTGGCCGCGCACCAGGTCGGAGTCGAGGTTGACCATCTCGGGCTCGAACCACAGCCCGAACTCCATGCCGAGTCCCTTGACGTGCTCGACGAGGGGCTGCAGCCCCTGTGGCCACATCTGCTCGGAGACCACCCAGTCCCCCAGCCCGCTGTGGTCGTCCCGCCTGCTGCCGAACCACCCGTCGTCCAGGACGAACCGCTCCACCCCGATCTGCGCCGCGGTGTCCGCCAGTCCCGTGAGGCGCTCGAGGTCGTGGTCGAAGTAGACGGCCTCCCAGGTGTTCAGGACGAGGGGGCGTGGCTCGTTGCTGTGGGTCGCCGTCTCCCGCTGGCTGCGGTGCAACCGCCGCGACAAGCCGTCGAGACCGTCGAGGGCGTGGACGAACACGACCTCCGGAGCCGTGTACGTCTCCCCCGGCGCCAGCCGCACCTCACCGGGCTCGAGCAGCTCGCCTCCGCCGAGGACGGAGGCGTGCACTCCCGCGCCCTCGGGCAGGCGCTCCGTGAGGTGCTCGGGGGCGCCCCCCCCCCGAGGCCCTCAGGTGGGTGCCGTCCTGCAGCCTGGACCGCTGCGGAGCCCGCTCGCGGCACCAGCGGCCGGTGAGGTCGAGGACCTCTGTGGCCCTCGAAGGCAGAGGCAGCAGGGCACGGAGGGCACCCACGTCCAGGGACAGCTCGGCGGCGTCCCCATCASGACGGTTGGTGACCGACTGCGAGACGCGCAGGACGCCGTGGGCGTCGAGGGTGTGCCGCAGCCGCACCTCGGTGGCGCCGTCGCGAGCCGTCATGACGAGGGAAAGGTCGTCGTCCTGCTCCGTGGTCACCACCCAGCGGGGAGCGGCAGCCCCGCCGGCGCGGTGCGCGGCATACCCGGGGGTGCCCAGCCAGCCGTCGCCTGAGGTGGGTAGGACGGTCAGTGGCCACGGCTCGTCGAGGGCGTTGTGTGGCACGGGCCCGCGCACGATCCCGGCGAGCTCGGCGGCGACACCGTCGGGCAGGTCGGCGCCCCAGTGGATCACGCTGGGCAGACCCTCGTCGGGGATCTCGTAGACCAGGCACGTGCCGGCGGACCGGAGGACTGCGGTCTGCGAGGTCATCCCTTGGTGGCTCCCAGCGTCAGGCCTGCGACGAACTGCTTCTGGAGCAGGAAGAAGATGATCAGGGTCGGCAAGGCTATGACGACCGAGCCGGCGGCGACGAGGTTGTTGTCGGTGAAGAACTGACCGCGGAGGTTGTTGATCGAGCTCGTCACCGGGAACTTGTCACCGGACTGCAGGAGCACGGTCGCCCAGAAGAACTCGTTGTAGATCCAGGTGACCTCGAGGGTCGCGAGGGCGGCGAGAGGGGGCCGGCACAGCGGCAGCGTGAGCTGGAAGAACTGGCGCAGCACGCCGGCACCGTCGACCACCGCGGACTCGTAGAGCTCGCGGGGAAGGGTCTTCATGTAGTTGGACAGGACGAACGTGCAGAAGCCGGTCTGGAAGGCCACGTTGACGAGGATCAGCCCCCAGTAGGAGTTGAGCAGGGTGCCCGACTCGCTGAACCAGAACGGCACCTCGATGGCGCGGAACATCCGGTAGACGGGGATGAGCAGGGCCTGCGGCGGCAGCAGGTTCGCCGCGGTGAACAGTCCGAGCAGCGCGAGGTTGAACTTGAACGAGAACCTCGCGACGACGAAGGCCACGCAGCACGAGAGGAACAAGGTCAGCAGCACCGCCGGCACGGTGATGTAGGCCGAGTTCAGCATCGTGTGGGAGAAGTTCGCCTGCTCCCAGGCGTTCTTGTAGTTGGCGAGCGTGAATCCGCCGAAGGACAGGTAGCCGTGCTTCGCGGTGTAGGCGTAGTCCCGGAAGCTGTTCAGCACCGCGTAGCCGACGGGGAAGATCCAGACCAGCGCCACGACGGCCAGGAACACCTGGATGACCCGGTTGCCCTTCTTCGTGCCGACACCCTGCGGACGCTTGCTGGAGAGCGGGTTGGCGCTTCTCGGCACGGTGACATCGACGACGTCGCTCATCGCTGCTCCCTCATGACGATGCGTAGGTACAGGACGATGAAGATCGAGGAGATGATGAGCATGAAGGTGGCCAGCGCCGAGCCGAAGCCGATGCGGCTGGCCTCACCGACGATGTTGGACGTGACGAGCGTCGAGATCAGCTCGAGGCCGTTGCGCCCCTTGTTGATGACCCACACGAGGTCGAACGCGCGCAGGGACTCGATCACGGTGACGACGAGCACGATGATGTTGATCGGGAACATCACCGGGAAGACCACCTTGAAGAACGTGGTGCGCTCGGTGGCGCCGTCCACCTTGGCTGCCTCGCGCAGCGTCGGGTCGACGCCCTTCAGCCCCGCCAGGTAGAGCAGCATGATGTAACCGACATGTCGCCAGCTGGAGGCGATCAGGGCCGCCCAGAGGTTGTACCGCTGGTCGCCGTACCAGTCGATGCTGCCACCGGTGATCTGGTTGATGAAGCCCTGGTCCCGGCTGTAGATCAGCTGCCAGATGAAGCCGACCAGCGCGAGGGACAGCACCACCGGCAGGTAGATCGCGGTCTGGTAGACCCGCGACCCCCGCACCTCACGATCCAGCAGCACGGCCAGGAACATCCCGATGGGCGTGGCGATGAGGAACATCACGGCGAGCCAGATCAGGTTGTGCTGCAACGCCGGGACGAACGGCGGGTAGATCGTGAGCACGTCCTTGTAGTTCCTCAGCCCCACGGACTTGGCCGAGGTGATCGGGCCGATCCCGTCCCAGTTGGTGAAGGAGAGCAGGACCGACCCGATCGCCGGCACCACGACGAGCCAGAGCACCAACAGCGTCGGCACCCCGATCATCAGGGACACGACGACCCGGTCGACCGGGCTGAGGTGGTCGATTCCCTTGTATTTCGAACGTCTGGCCACGGGTGCTCCTCGGTTGCGTCGGCGTCTTCGCGTCAGCTCGCGAAGATGCTCTGCTTCTGCTTCTCGATGTTGTTGACCAGGCCGTCGATGTCCTTGGGGTTCTTGAGGAAGGACTGGATGGCGGGGATCATCACCGTGGAGGCGAAGTCGGGGCGGGTGTCGCGGTCCATGAACTGGGCGATCGACTTGGCCTGCGAGACGAACTCGACCGACTTCTTCTGCAGCGAGGTGTATGCCGCCTTGTCCGCCTGGTCGTTCGTCGCGATCACGCTCGGGTCGGCCTTGACGACGATGTTCTGCGCCGCGGCGGAGCCCACGTAGCCGAGGAGCTTCTTGGCGCCGGCCTCGTTCTTCGGACGCTTGGCCATCATGTAGCCGTCGATGGGCGCCTCGATGGCGTCCGCGCCGATGGTGGAGTCGATCTCGGGGAAGTTGAAGAAGGTGAGGTCCTCCTGCTCCGCCCCCTTGCCGAACTGTTGCGCGACGAAGGAGCCGAGCAGGTAGGTGCCGGCCTTCTTCTGCTGGAGGGCCTGGGCGGCCTCCTGCCAGGTGCGCCCGAGCGAGTCGGGCTGGTGCATGTCGAGCAGGCCTGCCCAGGTGTCGAACACGGTCTTCACCTTCTGGCTGTTCCAGGCCTCCTTGCCGGCCATCAGGTCGACGTGGAACTGGTAGCCGTTGACCCGCAGGTTCAGCTGGTCGAAGGTGCCCATGGCCGGCCAGCCGTCCTTGTCGCCGAAGGCGATCGGAACGAGGCCGTCCTTCTTCATCTGTGCACCGAGGGCCTTGAACTCGTCGAGGGTCTTGGGCTCCTGGTAGCCGTGCTGCTGGAACACGCTCTTGCGGTAGAACATCGCCCACGGGTAGTACGTCGAGGGGACGAAGTACTGCTTGCCGTCGTCACCCGTCGAGGACTTCTTGAGCGCGTCGGACATCCCGGCCCCAGACAGGTCCTTCCAGACGTCGGTGACGTCACCGGCCAGCCCCTTCGAGGCGAAGAACCGCATGCGGTAGCCCGCGAACCACATCCAGACGTCGTCGGGCGAGCCCTGGAGGTAGTTGTTGATGTTCTCCTGGAAGGAGTTGTGGTCGATCGTGTTGACCTTGGCGGTCAGGCCTGCGTTCGCCTTCTGGAAGGCGTCCATCACTGCCTGGATCGCTGCCTTCGGCACGGCGTCGGACTGGTTGGAGCCCACGGTCACGGTGCCGGTCGCGGCGCCGCCACTCTTGGTGCCTCCGTCGCCACCGCAGGCAGCGAGCAGCGACGGTGCCGCCAGGAGGGTGCCGGCGCCGAGCGCGCCGCGCAGGAGAGTCCGACGGCTGACGCCGCGGACAGAGGCGGGAACGAGGCTGGCGAGGTACTCGGCCTCTGAGGTCGGGCGGGTCATTTCGGGTCTCCTTTGACACGGGCTTGACACGGGCTGCACCGGCGGTGACCGAATCGGTCAACTCACAGTTTCGATCAAAAACCACCAACAACACTCGAGGATGGTGGCCACGTCCACCCGTGTCAAGACTTTCGGCCCACTCGGTTCATCTGACGGACACAGCGCGAGATCGGCTCAACCACGCGGCATACGCTCCCTTGGAGCGGCAAATCGGGAAGCCACCACACCCATGGGACCAACATGTTGATTTTTGTTGACATGGCTTCCTGCGCAGCGCCAGACTGGCGCCCATGCGTTCATGGCCGAGCCGTCGGATCGCCCTGGGTGGCGACTACAACCCCGAGCAGTGGCCGCGTGAGGTCTGGTCCGAGGACATGGAGCTCATGCGCGAGTCGGGGGTCTCCTTCGTCACCCTGGGAGTCTTCTCCTGGTCGTGGCTCGAGCCTGCCAAGGGCGAGTACGACTTCGCCTGGCTCGACGACATCATGGGCCTGCTCCACTCCAACGACATCGCCGTCGACCTGGCCACCGCGACGGCCACCCCTCCGCCGTGGCTGTCGGCCGCGCACCCGGAGATCCTCCCCGTCGACCACGAGGGCCACACGCTGTGGCCGGGCAGCCGCCAGGCGTGGTGCCCGAGCTCGCCCGTGTACCGCGAGTACGCCCTGGCCCTGACCACGCAGCTGGCCCAGCGCTACCACGACCACCCAGCCCTGGCGATGTGGCACGTCTCGAACGAGTACGCCTGCCACAACATCCCCTGCTACTGCGACACCTGCGCGGCCGGCTTCCGGCTGTGGCTGCAGCGCCGCCACGAGACCCTCGAGAGGCTGAACGACGCCTGGGGAACGGCGTTCTGGAGCCAGCGCTACACGGACTGGCAGCAGGTCCTGCCGCCTCGGCTGACCACGACGTTCGGCAACCCCACACACGTGCTGGACTACAAGCGGTTCCAGTCCGCCACCCTGCTCGACTTCCACCGCAGTGAGAAGGCGATCCTCGCGGACCTGTCCCCGGGCGTCCCCGTCACGACCAACTTCATGACGCTGGCCCACTTCGACCACCTCGACTACCACCAGTGGGCAGCTGAGCAGGACGTCATCAGCACGGACCACTACATCGTGAACACGCTGGAGCACCCCCGCGCGGAGCTGGCCTTCAGCGGCGACCTCACCCGCGGCCTCGCAGGCGGAGCGCCGTGGATGCTCATGGAGCACTCGACCAGCGCGGTCAACTGGCAGCCGGTCAACCCCGCCAAGGCGCCCGGGCAGACCCTGCGCGACAGCCTGGCCCACGTGGCGCGTGGTGCCGACACCCTCGGGTTCTTCCAGTGGCGTCAGTCGCGCTCGGGTTCCGAGAAGTTCCACTCGGCACTCGTGCCGCACGCAGGTCGTGACAGCGCCCGGTTCCGCGAGGTCGTCGAGCTCGGCCAGGTCGCCCAGCGGCTCGGCGAGGTGCTCGGGTCCCGGGTCGAGTCCGACGTCGCCATCCTCTGGGACTACCAGGCCCAGTGGGCCGCCTCGGGTCCCGCGATGCCGTCGAGCGAGCTCGGCTACGGGACGACCGCGCACGCGATCCACCGGCTGCTGCGGGACCGCGGCGTCACCACCGACGTCGTGCACCCCAGCGCCGACCTCACGGCCTACAAGGTCGTCGTCGTCCCCACGCTCTACCTCGTCAGTGACGAGCACGCGGCCGCCGTCGCGGCCGCGGCGGCTGCGGGCGCCCAGGTGCTTGTGACCTTCTTCTCCGGCATCAGCGACGACAACGACCACGTGCGGCTCGGTGGCTACCCCGGTGCGTTCCGCGACCTGCTCGGGGTGCGTGTCGAGGAGTTCTTCCCCCTCATGGACGGCGACGAGGTGTCCGTCGGCGGGGGCACCGGCCGCCGGTGGAGCGAGGACGTGACTGCCGTCGACGCCGAGGTGCTCGACAGATACACGGACGGACCTCTCGAGGGTCGTCCCGCGGTCACGCGCCGAGCCGTCGGGTCGGGAGCGGCGTGGTACCTCAGCACCCTGCTCGACGACTCCGGGCTCGGGTCACTGCTGGACTCGGTGGTCGGCGCGGCCGGCGTCGTCCCTGCTGCTGACGTGCCGGTCGGTGTCGAGGCGGTCCGACGCACCAGCGATGATGGCTCGTGGCTGTTCCTCGTCAACGACACCGACAGGGCACAGCGCGTCGCCGTGACCGGTCACGACCTGGTCGCCGACCGTCCGTTCGGACCGGACACCGCTCTGGCCGCTGGTGCGGTCGCCGTCATCAGGGAGGACTAGTGCTCGCCAGCCAGCGCCGCGCCACGATCCTGGGCCTCGTCGAGGACAGCGGCGCCGTGCGGGTGTCCGAGCTCGTCGACCAGCTCGGCGTCTCGGACATGACCGTGCGCCGCGACATCGAGCAGCTGGCGGCCGAGGGCCTGGTCGAACGTGTCCACGGTGGGGCCCTGGCCATGGGCCGGCGCAGCAGCGAGGAGCCCGGGTTCACCGCGAAGTCCGCGCTCATGCAGGCGCAGAAGCACGCCATCGCCCAGACCGCGGCCCAGCTCGTCGAACCCGGCGCCGCGATTGGCATCTCCGCCGGGACGACGACCTATGAGTTCGCGCGCGCCGTCCGCAACATCCCCGACCTCACGGTCGTGACGAACTCCATCCCCGTGGCGCAGCTCCTGCACGAGTCGGGCGCGCCCGGCCAGACGGTGGTGCTCACCGGCGGGGTGCGCACGCCGTCGGACGCGCTCGTCGGCCCCGTCGCGGTCGCCGCGCTGCGCATGCTGCACGTCGACCGGCTGTTCCTCGGCGTGCACGGCATGGACGCCTCTGCGGGCCTCACCACCCCCAACCTCGTAGAGGCCGAGACCAACCAGGCTCTCGTCGACGCGGCTCGCCGGATCTGCGTCCTCGCCGACCACACGAAGTGGGGCACCGTCGGTCTCAGCACCATCATCCCGCTCTCCGCGGTGGACCTGTTGGTCACCGACCCGGGACTCACACCGCGGGCCCGCAAGGCCGTCGGCGACGCCGGGGTGGAGATGGTCCTGGCCACCCCTGCCACGACGAGGACGCCGCGTTCGCAGAGGAGGCACGCATGAGAGCGCGGCGCACCAGCCGTCAGCTCGCCGACGGGCGCGAGATCATCTACTTCGACGACTCCCCCGAGGCTCCCGAGCGCACCGCCGAGGACAGCCGGCCGCTCGGGGAGCGGGCCGCGTCGGGCGAGATCCGTCACGACGCCCTCGTCGGCGACTGGGTCGCCGTGGCCGGGCACCGCAGCAACCGCACCTTCCTGCCGCCGAAGGACGAGTGCCCCCTGTGCCCCAGCGGGGCGGGCAGCGTCCCCTCCGAGGTGCCCGAGTCGGCCTACGACGTGGTGGTCTTCGAGAACCGGTTTCCCTCGTACTCACCCATCTCGGTGCTGTCCGGTGACGGGCGGGGGCCAGCTGGCCACGGCGATGGCGATGGCGAGCTCCTCCGGAGCCGGCCCGCGCTCGGCCGCTGCGAGGTGGTCTGCTTCACCAGCGACCACGAGTCGACGTTCGCCGACCTCACCCCTGAACGCGCCCGCACGGTCATCGACGCGTGGGCGGACCGCACGGCGGAGCTGGGTGCGGTCGCCGAGATCGAGCAGGTCTTCTGCTTCGAGAACCGCGGCCAGCAGATCGGCGTCACGCTGAACCACCCCCACGGCCAGATCTACGCGTATCCCTATGTGCCACAACGATCTGCCGCAATCCTGACACAGGCTACCGCCCACCACGCACGCACTGGCCGCCTCCTCGGAGCCGACATCCTGGCGGCCGAGCTGGACGCCAAGGAGCGAGTGGTGATCGACACCGAGCACTGGACGGCCTACGTGCCCTTCGCTGCGCGGTGGCCGGTGGAGGTGCACCTCGCCCCCCGCCGGGACGTGCCCGACCTGCCCTCCCTCACCGATGTCGAACGCGACGACCTCGCCCAGGTCTACCTCGACCTCCTGCAGCGCCTGGACCGCTACTACGTCGCCAAGGACGGCAGCCCGATCCGGTTGCCCTACATCGCTGGTTGGCACCAGGCCCCCACCCGTAAGGGGCGCGACGTCTCCCGCCTTCACCTCCAGGTGATGTCGGTGCTTCGCTCCCCCAAGAAGCTCAAGTACCTCGCCGGCTCGGAGTCAGGCGTCGGCGGCTGGGTGAACGACGTGCCTCCCGAGCAGATCGCGGCGCGGCTCCGCGACGTGGCGCCACGCGAGGTCGGCCTGTGAGGGCCGATACCGCAGCAGACCTGTTCCGCTCCACCTTCGGCTCCGCCCCGTCGGGCGTGTGGTCCGCCCCCGGCCGGGTCAACCTGATCGGCGAGCACACCGACTACAACGGCGGGCTCTGCCTGCCGATCGCACTGCCGCACCGCACGTTCGCGGCTGTCCGCCGACGCGACGACGACCTGGTGCGCATCGTGTCGGCGCAGGCCGACGACCTGGTGGAGGTGACCCTGGCCGACGTGGCACCCGGCGTGCCGGGCGGGTGGGCGGCATACGTCGCCGGGGTGCCGTGGGCCCTGCGCAAGGCGGGGTATGCCGTGTCGGGCCTCGACGTGGCCGTGGACGGCCGCGTGCCGCTGGGGGCGGGGCTGTCCAGCTCGGCGGCCCTGGAGTGCGCGGTGGGGGCCGCGGCCTCCGACCTGTTCGAGCTGGGTCTGCTCTCCGGGGACGGCGGCCGGACCACGCTGGCAGCGGCCTGCGTCGAGGCCGAGAACACCATCGCACTGGCACCGACCGGCGGCATGGACCAGTCCGCCGCGCTGCTCGCCCGGACCGGTCACGCCCTGTTGCTCGACTGCAGGGACGGGCACACGGAGCAGGTGCCGTTCGACCTGTCTGCCCACGGACTCGCCCTGCTCGTGGTCGACACCCGTGCGGAGCACGCCCTGGTCGACGGCCAGTACGCCGAGCGGCGCACCTCCTGCGAGGCGGCCGCCCACGAGCTCGGCGTCGCGAGCCTGCGCGAGGTGTCGGCCGACGACCTCGGGGCCCGCCTGTCCGCACTGTCCTCCGACCTGCTGCGCCGACGCGCACGTCACGTCGTCACCGAGATCGCGCGCGTCGAGGAGGCCGCGGCTGCCTTGCGGAGCAACGACTTCCGAGCGGTGGGCAAGCTCTTCCTGGCCTCGCACGCCTCGATGCGCGACGACTTCGAGATCTCGGTGGCGGAGCTCGACACGGCAGTGGAGTCGGCCGTCGGCGCCGGTGCCCTCGGCGCCCGGATGACCGGCGGCGGGTTCGGGGGTTCGGCCATCGCGCTGGTGTCCGCCGACGACGCCGCGGCCGTTCAGTCCGCCGTGGAGGACGCCTTCGCTGCCAAGGGTTTCCGTGCCCCTGACTGCTTCACGGTGATGGCTTCCGAGGCAGCCCGCCGCGACCGCTGACCCAGCCTCTCCCTCACCTCTGCCAGCGGCCCGCACTAGGGTGCGACGCATGCCCGACGAGTCCACCCAGACCTCACCCGCGCCCACGACACCCGCGGAGTCCTCCCCCTTGGCCCGGGGCGAGTCACCGACCGACAAGCCCAACGCCGAGGCACCGCCAGTGCCGCCGACGGACGATCTCGTGACGACGCGGCATACCCTCAAGATCGGGCGCAGGACGCTGCGCTACACGGCGACAGCCGGGCGCATCGTGCTGCGCGAGGAGGTCTTCGAGGACGGAGTCTTCAAGGGGCACAAGGCCAAGGCCGAGCTGAGCGTCACCTCCTACGTCCTCGACGCGCCGCGGGGCACCAAGCGCCCCGTCACCTTCGCGTTCAACGGCGGACCGGGCTCCAGCTCGGTGTGGCTGCACCTCGGCCTGCTCGGCCCGCGCCGGGTCGACTCCGGCGACGTGGGCAACCCGACGCCGCCGCCGTACGGCCTGCTGGACAACACCGAGACGCTGCTCGCGGTGTCGGACCTCGTCTTCATCGACCCCGTGTCGACCGGGTACTCGCGGGCCGTCGAGGGTGGCAAGCCCAAGGACTACCACGGCTTCAAGGCCGACATCGAGAGCGTCGGCGAGCTGATCCGGCTGTGGACGACCCGCCACAACCGCTGGCTGTCACCGAAGTTCATCGCGGGCGAGTCCTACGGCACCATCCGGGCCGCTGCCCTCGCCGAGCACCTGCAGACCCGCCACGGCCTCTACGTCAACGGCATCATGCTGATCAGCTCGGTCCTCGACCTCGCGACGGTCGACTTCGAGTTCCGCAACGACCGTGCCCATGTCGACTACCTCCCGACCTACGCCGCCACCGCCCACCACCACGGCAAGCACGGGCGGAAGTCCCTCAAGACCGTCCTCGCCGAGGCGGAGGAGTATGCCGCGCGCGACTACCCGTGGGCGTTGTCGCGGGGGTCACGCCTCACCGCAGCCGAGCGCGCCGAGCACGTGAGCCGCCTCGCCGCGTTGATCGGCCTGTCCGAGGAGTACGTCGACCGCGCCAACCTGAGGGTCGAGCACGTCCGGTTCTTCACCGAGCTGCTGCGCGACCAGGGGCTGGCGGTGGGCCGGCTGGACTCGCGGTTCACGGGGCAGCTCGTGCACGGCAACGCCGAGAAGTGGGACGCCGACCCGTCCCACGACGCGATCAGCGGTCCCTATGCGGCCGCGTGGAACCACTACGTGCGTGACGAGCTCGGCTACGAGAACGACCTGCCCTACGCGCAGATCTCGGAGCTCGCGTCGACGGAGTGGTCGTTCAAGGAGTTCGAGGGCAAGCCGATCGACGTCAGCTCGCAGCTCGCGAGGGCCATGCGGGGCAACCCCCACCTCAAGGTGCACATCGCCTACGGCTACCACGACGGCGCCACGCCCTACTACGGCGCACAGGACGTCGTGGCGCACCTGGAGATCCCGGAGTCACTGCGCGGCAACATCGAGCACTGTCACTACGAGGCCGGCCACATGATGTACGTCCACGAACCCAGCCGGCTCCAGCAGTCCCGGGACCTCGCCGCGTTCGTGGTCCGGTCCAGCGGGACAGACGTCGGCTGAGCAACCGGTCCACAGCCAGACCATCAGCAGCCCGTCCGTCGGGCGCCACGTCCGTCCGGGGTCACGGCCGTCAGCGGCCTGCCCCTGCGGCGGTCCGGGCGCGCTGCTGCGGGGCCGCCTCGCTCGGCTTGCCGTGCGGCGTGCCACGCGGGGGCTTGCTGGGTCGCGCCGCCTGGGCTGCCTTGACCGCCTCGGCCGCTGCCCGTGCCGCCTCGACCGCCGGATCTGGCGCGGCCGCGTGGGGGGTCTCGAGCGCGTGGACGGTCTGCACTCCCTGGACGCGCTCCACCGGGTCGAGCGCCTCGACCAGCCGCACGGGCCGGCCCTCGGGCTGGCGTGCGGGTTGGAGCTCCTCCCTGCGGTCCGGCGAGGCCTTGCGCAGGCCCTTGTGGGACTTCTCGGTCCCGTAGTAGCCGCCGTAGTAGCCGCTGCCCGCAGCCTTGGGCTCGATCCGGTTGAGCACCACACCCAAGGTGTGGCCCTGCACGGCGTGCAGGCTGGCGAGCGCCGCCCCCAGCTGGGTGTCGAGGGTCCTGCCGGCAGTCACGACGACGAGGGCACCGTCCGCCGCCGCCGTGAGCACGGCTCCGTCGGTGACGGGCAGGAGCGGTGGTGCGTCGATGATGACCATGTGTCCGCTGTCGGCCAGCCAGTCCAGCAGCCGGCGCATCGCCTTCGAGCCCAGCAGCTCGCTCGGGTTCGGCGGGATCCCGCCGGCCGCGAGGACGGTCAGGTTGGGCAGGGCCGCCACGCGCTGAGCCACGTCCGCGAAGTCGACCCGACCGATGAGGACGTCGGTGAGCCCGGCGCCCTCGACGAGGCCGAAGGACTCGGCGACGACCGGGCGGCGCAGGTCACCGTCGATGAGCACGACCCGCCGGTCCGACATCGACAGCGCGGCGGCGAGGTTGGCCGCGATCGTCGACTTGCCGTCCCCGGGCAGGGGGCTGGTGACGACGATGACGCGGGGCGGGTTGTCGATGTCCATGAACTGCAGGTTCGTACGCAGCTTGAGGAATGCCTCCGCGGTGTGCACCGGGTCCTTCAGCTTCGGGCGACCGACCACCAGCGGGATGAGCGCACCGCGCTTGCGGACCATGGCGGGGCTCGCCGGGATCGCGGCCGCCACGGTGACGCCGAACTCGCGCTCGATGTCCTCGGCCCGGCGGAGCTTGCGGTCGAGCTGGCTGCGGGCCACGGCATACCCGAAGCCGAGGAGGAGACCACCGACGAAACCGAGGCCCACGTTGCGGGTCGTGTTCGGTGACACGGGCGACGAGGGCAGTGCAGCCGACTCGATCGGGACGATGCGCAGGGCCTGGGTCGAGGAGCCGGAGGGGTTCTCGACCTGGTCCACCTGCTGCTTGAGCGCTCGGACCCAGGCGTCCGCCAGCTGCTGCGCCGAGCGAGGGGTCGAGGCCCGGGCGCTGATCTTGATGAGCACCGTGTCGAGGGGCTGCGACACCGAAACGGCGCCGATGAGGCTGGCGGGGGCGGCGTCGAGGCCGAGGTCGCTGATCACCGTCTGTGCGGTGGCCCGCGACCTCGCCAGGTCGACGTAGGACGCTGCTCGCGACTTGGCCAGGCTGTCCCCGACGGACGCCTCACCGGCGGAGTTGGTGGTGCCGGCGCTGACGAAGCCGCTCGCGTCGGCCTGGTAGACCTTGGGCTGGACCAGGCTGACCCCGGCCGCGACCGCGACACCGAGCAGCACGAAGGCGGCAACGCCGCGCCAGTACGCCCGGAGCACCCTGAGGTAGTCGGTCAGTTCCACGGCTGCTCCTGACGTGCGTTGTCGACGCGCGTGGCTGCAGGGGTGCGGTTGCCCCGTGCAGTGGTGCGGACTGCTCTACTGTGCGGCCTGTGACCGCAGTCGAACTGGAGACCTCCAGCCGCCAGGTCGTGGACGCCTTCGGTGTCCACGTCGAGGTGCGGGTGCGCGGCGACCGCGCCGCTGAGGTCGTGGACCGGCTGCCCCGGCTCTGGGAGTTCTGTGCCGCTCCGCCCGGCGCGACCGGCGAGGTCACCGCAGACGTCGTCTTCGACAGCGACCCGGACGCCTGGGCCGCTGCGGATGCCGGAGGCGCGGTCTCCCGCCGCGAGCTCGATGACCTGTTGCAGGCGCTCACCCAGCGGATCACCCTGTCTGCCATCGACGCCCGCGCCGGTGAGTGCCTCATGCTGCACGCTGCCTGCATCGCCGACCCGCTGACGGGCGCTGCCGCAGCCTTCGTGGCGGCGGGCGGCACCGGCAAGACGACCCTGGTCAGCACCCTGGGTCCGGGTCGCTGGTACGTCACCGACGAGACGACCGTGGTGCTCGACGACCGGACGGTCGTGCCCTATCCCAAACCGCTGTCGATCCGCCGCACCCCGGACAGCCTCTTCAAGAACGAGACCGCACCCAGTGAGGTCGGCCTCGTGGCACCCACCCGGCGCGTGCGGCTTGCCGCGCTCTGCCTGCTCGAGCGTGACCCTTCCCACGAGGGCGAGCCCATCGTCGAGACGCTGCCCACCCTCGACGCGCTGGTCGCCCTGGTGCCCCAGACGTCGCACCTGCCCGAGATGGCACGACCACTGCAGCGCCTGGCGGCGCTGTGTGAGTCGCTCGGTGGTGTGCATCGGATCACCTATCGGGAGTCGGCCGACTTGACCGGGGTGGTGGACGGGCTGCTGGTGGACGGGCTGCCTGCGGACGGGCTGCTGGTGGACGGGCTGCTTGCGGACGAACCAGGGGTGGACAGGCCAGTGGGTGGGACGGCGTGAGAGCGCGGTACCTGCCGGCGGCGGACCGGGTGGAACGGGACGGGGAGGCCGTCGTGCTGGTCGGACGGGAGGTGGTGCGCCTGTCGGCCCTGGCCACCACGCTGCTCGACTCGTGCCCCGACTGGACCCCGGCCTCGGACCTCGTCGACGTGCTGCTGGCCACCTTCGGCCCGGCGCCCGAGGGTGTCGATGCCGTCGAGTCCACCGAGGTGGCACTGCGGACACTGGCCGCCAAGGGGTTGGTGGAGCTTGACTGACGCCGTGTGGCGCCGCCAACCCGACGTTGCCGTGGTCCAGTCACCGGGCCGGGTCGTCGTGCTCGACCTGACCACTCCCCAGACCGCCCGACCCTTCGTCATGGAGGGTTCGGCACACGCCATCTGGCAGGCCCTGGACGACCAGCCGACGACCGCCCAGGTCGTCGCCCGCGTCGCGGATGACTTCGGTATCCCTGCTGCCGAAGTCGAACCAGACGTGGTCGCGTTCCTGGCCGAGCTGGAGTCACGAGGACTGGTGTCGCGCGTGCCGCCTGACCGCACCATGACGACCGACTGAGCTCAGGCGGTGACTGTGACGATCTGGACCGAACCGCCACCCGTCCGGTAGCTGATCGTGTAGGTCGCGGTCCCGGCGTTGCCCTCGTAGGTGTACGAGAAGCTCACCGGCACGCTGCTCCCGACCGGCACGATGGTCGTCGTCGGGACACCCACCGTGGTTCCGGTCGTCGCGTCCGACGTCACCGAGAGGATCTCGACGGACCCGGCAGCCGTTCCGGTGTTGGTCAGCGTCATCGTGAAGTTGACCGTCTTCGTGTCGAACTTGTGGGCCGCCACCTTGTCCGCCAGGACCGTGGCAGCCACCACGGGCGCGCCCCCCGACGCAGCCGCCGCGGGCGCGGCTGTCGCCAGGACGATCACCGGCACCGACCATGCAGCCCCGAGCGCAACCGTGCGCCGACTCACCAGCGGCGTGCCGCTGTCCCTGACGATCCCCTGCTGATCCATCGAAACCCCGCTCCCGAGCCCCGCAGACTCGTTTTGATGATGCGCTGAACGTAAAGGACAGGGTTGAGTTTCACCAGCATTTGGTAAAGAAATGAATCTTCAATGACATTGTTTGTCCGGATATGACCTCATTCATTCGACGTATCCACTGATCGTCACCTAGTCCTTTTGGCTGATGGGCGGATCTCCTCGGCCGGACGGACGCCCGGAGGCGGGCCCGCGGTGTCGGCGGATCCGGGTGTCGCGCGTGTGCAAAACGCGACGGTGCGGCAGAGTGGTCCCGGCAAGGGGCCACGGGGGCCCACCGGTCGCACCATCCGCCGCACCAAGGGGAGCTACATGCGCACACCGGCACTGACCTCGCGCCTCGGCGCAGAGGCACTGGGCACCTTCTGGCTCGTCTTCGGCGGCTGTGGCAGCGCCATCTTCTCGGCGAAGTACCTCGCCCCCAACGTCGTGTCCGGTCAGGGCGTCCAGGTCGGCATCGGGTTCCTGGGCGTTGCCCTCGCCTTCGGTCTCACCGTCCTCACGATGGCGTATGCCGTGGGGCACGTGTCGGGGGCGCACTTCAACCCCGCTGTGACGGTCGGCATCGCCGTCGCCAGGCGCTTCCCGTGGCGGGACGTTCCGGCCTACGTCGGCTCGCAGGTCGTCGGGGGACTCGTGGCCGGCCTGGCCCTGTGGGGTATCGCGCGCGGAGTCTCCGGGTTCGACGCCACGGGCAACCTCGCCGCCAACGGCTACGGCGACCACTCCCCCGGCGGGTACACCCTCGTCGCCGTGCTGTGCGCCGAGGCGATCCTGACCGCCTTCTTCCTCTACGTCATCCTCGGCGCCACCGACGACCGTGCGCCGACCGGCTTCGCCCCCATCGCCATCGGGCTCGCGCTCACCCTCATCCACCTGATCTCGATCCCGATCAGCAACACCTCGGTCAACCCTGCACGGTCCACCGCCGTCGCCTTCTTCAACGGCAACGGCGCCCCGGGCCAGCTGTGGGCCTTCTGGCTGGCGCCCGTCGTCGGTGCGGCGATCGCAGGAGCCACCTACCACCTGGTGACCGGCGTCGACCGCCGCGACGAGGACATCACCGGGGTCGTCGACCCGGACGACCTGAAGCCCACCACCTGACGGGTCCACCACCTGGCCGGTTGCGCGAGTATCTTGATATCAAGATACTGTGGGCGAGGTCGAGGGACGACAGTTCGAAGGGCCGATAGCCTGAAGGTCGTCTCCGCACCGCTTCGACATCCAGACCACCTCAGGAGAGAGTCGCCTCCATGGCCAAGATCATCTACACCCTGACCGACGAGGCGCCGATGCTGGCGACCTACTCCTTCCTCCCGGTGATCGAGGCGTTCGCAGGGACCGCCGGGGTCGACGTGGAGACGCGCGACATCTCACTGTCGGGACGCATCATCGCGGCGTTCGACGACCTGCTCCCCGAGGACCAGCGGATCGGCGACGACCTGGCCGAGCTGGGCGAGCTGGCCACGACGCCAGAGGCGAACATCATCAAGCTGCCCAACATCTCGGCCTCGGTGCCGCAGCTCAAGGCTGCCGTCGCCGAGCTTCAGGCCAAGGGCTACGCCCTTCCGGACTACCCCGACGAACCGACCACCGACGAGCAGCGCGACGCGCGTGCCCGCTACGACAGCGTCAAGGGCAGTGCGGTGAACCCCGTTCTGCGCGAAGGGAACTCCGACCGTCGGGCTCCTTCCGCGGTGAAGAACTACGCTCGCAAGCATCCCCACTCGATGGGTGCGTGGAGCCCCGACTCGGCGACGAACGTCGCGACGATGGGCTTCGACGACTTCCGCTCCAACGAGCAGTCCGTGGTCCTCCCGACGGACGACACCCTCACCATCCAGCTCGTCACGGACAACGGCACGACGGTCCTCAAGGGAGGGCTCACGGTTCTCGAGGGCGAGGTCGTCGACTCCACCGTCATGCGCGTCGCCGCCCTCGACTCCTTCCTCACCGAGCAGATCGCCCGCGCCAAGGCCGACGACGTTCTCTTCTCGGTGCACCTGAAGGCCACGATGATGAAGGTCTCCGACCCCATCATCTTCGGCCACGTGGTGCGGGCGTTCCTGCCCGACGTCTTCGCGACCTACGGAGCGGACCTCGCTGCGGCCGGGCTGTCAGCCAACAACGGCCTCGGCTCGATCATCGACGGCCTGGGCGCCCTGGGCGACAAGGGCGCCGAGATCAAGGCCGCGATCGACAAGGGCCTCGCCGACGGCCCACGACTGGCGATGGTCAACTCCGACAAGGGGATCACCAACCTGCACGTGCCCAGCGACGTCATCGTGGACGCGTCCATGCCGGCCATGATCCGCACGTCCGGCCACATGTGGGGCCCGGACGGCGCCGAGGCCGACACCCTCGCGGTCATCCCCGACAGCTCGTACGCGGGCGTCTACCAGGCCGTCATCGACGACTGCCGCGCGCACGGCGCCTACGACCCGACCACGATGGGCTCGGTGCCCAACGTCGGCCTGATGGCCCAGAAGGCCGAGGAGTACGGCAGCCACGACAAGACCTTCGAGATCGCCGAGGCCGGCACGGTCCAGGTCGTCAACGCCGCCGGCGACGTGCTGATGGAGCACGAGGTGACACCGGGCGACATCTGGCGCGCCTGCCAGACCAAGGACGCCCCCATCCGGGACTGGGTCAAGCTCGCCGTCACCCGCGCCCGCGCCTCCAGGACGCCCGCCGTCTTCTGGCTCGACGAGACCCGCGCCCACGACCGCAACCTGATCGAGAAGGTCACCACCTACCTCGCCGACCACGACACCGACGGCCTGGACCTCCAGATCCTGAACCCGGTCGACGCCGCCACGCTGTCGGTCGAGCGGATCCGCAAGGGCGAGGACACCATCTCGGTCACCGGCAACGTGCTCCGCGACTACAACACCGACCTGTTCCCGATCCTCGAGCTCGGCACCAGCGCCAAGATGCTGTCGGTCGTGCCGCTCATGAACGGCGGTGGCCTCTTCGAGACCGGTGCCGGCGGATCGGCCCCCAAGCACGTCCAGCAGCTGGTCCAGGAGAACTACCTGCGCTGGGACAGCCTCGGCGAGTTCCTGGCCCTCGCGGAGAGCCTGCGGCACATGGCGACGAGCACCGACAACGCTCGCGCCGAGGTGCTCGGCGAGGCCCTGGACCGGGCGACCGAGCGGCTGCTCAACGAGAACAAGGGCCCGGCCCGCAAGGTCGGTCAGATCGACAACCGTGGCAGCCACTTCTACCTCGCACTCTTCTGGGCCCACGAGCTGGCCACCCAGACCCAGGACGCAGAGCTCGCCGCGTCGTTCGCGGAGGTGGCGCAGTCCCTTGCCGCCAACGAGGCGACGATCAACGACGAGCTCCTGGGTGTGCAGGGACACCCCGCCGACATCGGGGGCTACTACCGGCCCGACGAGGCGAGGACCGTGGCAGTGATGCGCCCGTCGGCCACCTTCAACGAGGCCCTCGCCTCCCTGGCGTGACTCCGCGCGGAATCGGATGCCGCGCCGAGGGGTTGCACCGGACATGAGCGACTGGAACGAAGGCGTGATCGCGGAGTTCCGCGCCAACGAAGGGAAGGTCGGTGGGTACTTCCAGGGCGCGCCGATGATCCTGCTGCACCACATCGGTGCCAGGAGCGGCACGGTGCGGGTGACGCCGCTGGTCTACTTCCCGCAGGACGACGGCTCGATGCTCGTCGTGGCGTCCAAGGGCGGCGCGCCGACCAACCCGGACTGGTACCACAACGTCCTCGCCAACCCGCGGTTCGAGGTGGAGGTCGGCACCCGGACGTTCAGCGTCGACGCGGAGGAGCTCAGCCCGGCCGATCGCGCCGAGCAGTGGCCACGAATCGTGGCTGAACGACCCGGCTTCGGCAACTACGAGACCAAGACGAGCCGGGTCATCCCGGTGCTGCGCCTGCGCCCGGTCGCCTGACCCGCTCGCAGCCGGCGACCGGGCGACGACCGACGAAGGGTGCGCTGCCTCAGATGGCCCGCATCCGGTTGTTGCGCGGGTTGTGCTCGACCTCGGCGAGCCCGAGCTCCTCGAGCAGGGGCGGCAGGTACATGCCGACCCGGCCGCGGTAACCCTTGCGCAGGCCGTACCACCCGCCGACCGGGTTGGACTCCGAGCGGCCCCACTCCTCGACGGTGCCGTCCTTGGCAGGCTTCTGCTCGTCGGCGCTGCCCAGCGGCACCCAGTCACCCCGCTCGCGCAGCCAGGCATGGAGATCCTCGACCACCCGCGCGTCGTAGAGCAGCTTGGTCGAGCCCACCTGGCAAACCAGCTGGGCCGGGTCCGCGTCGTCGTCGCGGTACATCGCGTAGTCACCCGTCCCGGGGGGCGTCTTCAGTGCCCAGGGGTCGTCCTTCGTGCCGCTTCCGCTCATCGCTGCTCCTCGGTGGTGGTGGCCTCGTCGCCCCTCAGCGTCATCTTGAACCCTTCGTGCGACGCGGTGAACCCCAACCGCTCGTAGAACCGGTGGGCGTCGGCGCGCCTCTTGTCGGTCGTGAGCTGGACGAGGGCGCAGCCGCGGCGGGCTGCCTCGGCCACCGCCCACCGGATCATCTGCTCCCCCAGCCGCTGGCCGCGGTGGCTGTCCGCGACCCGCACGGCTTCGACCTGCCCCCGCAGCGCGCCACCGCGCGACAGCCCGGGGATGAAGCTCACCTGCATCGTGCCCACCACGACGCCTCCGTCGTCCAGGACCACGAGCAGCTGCGCCGGGTCCGCGTCGATCACCGCAAACGCCCGCAGGTATGCCGCGAGGTCGCCGGGGTCCTCCCGGCCCGCGGCGAGCTGGTCGTCGGCGATCAGGGCGACGACCGCGCCCACGTCCGCGACGGTGGCCCGTCGCAGCACGACCTGGCGGCCGGCTGCCGCAAAGGTTGCGAGAGCCGGCGTTCCAGCGTCGTGGAACGGACCACCGTCAGCGGGCGCGGCGGCATACCGGCCGGTGGGAGCATCCGAACCCTCGAACCAGGCGTGACCGCGGAACGCGAGGGCGCGCTCGAGGCGCACCCGCGAGCGCTCCATCATCTCGGGGAGGTCGTCCGGCGCGAACCAGCCGACGTCGAGCGACTCGTCGTCGTTGACCCGGGCCTGCCCGGACACGTACGTCGCGGTGAAGCAGAGGTCGAGGTACTGGGCGCGATCGCCGTTCGGGTACTCCTGCGGAGGCAGGGTCCAGACGCCGGTCAGGTCGTCGATGGTGGCCACCACCCCGGTCTCCTCCTCGATCTCGCGACGCAACCCCTCGGCGGGCTGCTCCCCCGGTTCGAGGATGCCGCTGACGAGGGCCCACTGGCCGTTGTCGACGCGGCGCGCGAGCAGGACCTCCCCCTGCGAGTTGCGCACCACCGCACTGACGCCCGTCAGGAAGAGAGGGTGCGTGCCGACCCGCTCACGCAGCGCCAGGATGAAGTCAGGAGTCGGCATGAGACGACCCTAACCACCCGGCTGCGTGCTGCGCGGCGCCTGCTAGCGTCGACGACAGTCACCCCACCAGAGACGCGAAGGGTCCCACCGTGAGCACTGCCCCCGTCAAGGTCGCCGTCACCGGCGCCGCCGGCCAGATCGGCTACAGCCTCCTCTTCCGGATCGCGAGCGGTTCGCTCTTCGGCCCGGACACCCCCGTCGAGCTGCGCCTGCTCGAGATCACCCCGGCGCTCAAGGCGCTCGAGGGTGTCGTCATGGAGCTCGACGACTGCGCCTTCCCGACGCTGGCCAAGGTCGAGATCGGCGACAACGCCGAGAAGGTCTTCGACGGCGTCAACCACGCCCTGCTGGTGGGAGCTCGTCCCCGCGGTCCGGGCATGGAGCGCGGCGACCTGCTCGAGGCGAACGGCGGCATCTTCGCCCCCCAGGGCAAGGCGCTGAACTCCGTTGCGGCAGATGACATCCGCGTGACGGTGACTGGCAACCCGGCCAACACGAACGCCCTCATCGCCATGAGCAACGCGCCCGACATCCCGCAGGAGCGGTTCTCGGCGCTGACCCGCCTGGACCACAACCGCGCGATCAGCCAGCTGGCTGCCAAGACCGGTGCGGTGGTCACCGACATCACCCACATGACGATCTGGGGCAACCACTCGGCCACGCAGTACCCCGACCTGTTCCACGCGGAGGTGGGGGGGCGCAACGCCGCCGAGCTCATCAACGACGAGGCGTGGCTGGCCGACACGTACATCCCCACGGTCGCCAAGCGCGGCGCTGCGATCATCGACGCCCGGGGCGCCTCCTCCGCCGCCTCGGCCGCGTCGGCGACGGTCGACCACGCCCGCGACTGGGCGCTCGGCACGGCAGAGGGCGACTGGGTCTCGATGTCGGTGCGCTCCGACGGCTCCTACGGCGTCCCCGAGGGCCTCATCTCCTCCTTCCCCGTCACCACGAGCAACGGCGACTGGCAGATCGTGCAGGGCCTGGAGATCAACGACTTCTCCCGCGCCCGTATCGACGCCTCCGTCAAGGAGCTCGAGGAGGAGCGCGAGGCGGTGCGCGGTCTGGGCCTGCTCGGCTGAGCCGGTCACGCGCATACCTCGAAGCGGCCGTCCCCTGCTGGGGGCGGCCGCTTTCACGTCGCTGCCGACCGCACTKGGTGCCGGGAGATCGTCACCGGGGCCCGATCCCCGCCCCTGATGACCACCAGGTGGCAACAAGTCCCGCGCGCCCCGCACTTGGTGCCGGGAGATCGKCACSSRGGCCCGATCCCCGCCCCTGATGACCACCAGGTGGCAACAAGTCCCGCGCGCCCCGCACTTGGTGCCGGGAGATCGTCACGSRGGCCMGATCCCSGCCCCTGATGACCACCAGGTGGCAACAAGTCCCGCGCGCSCCGCACTTGGTGCCGGGAGATCGTCACGCAGACCCGATCCCACGCCAGGATGACCACCAGGTGGCAACAAGTCCCGCAGTCAGCCGCGGGGACGCAGGTCGAGCACCGACGTGATGAACGCCAACGCCACCCCGAGGACCGCCATGGTTGCCACGTCGACGCCTCGCGATCGGACGGCAAGGCCACCGCTGCGCGCGGTGGGGAGCACCAGCCGCAGCAACGCGGCCAAGCCGAGGCCGCCCGCGATCACGTAGCCGGCCGGGCGAACCTCGTCGAGAAGGAACAGGACCACGCCGAGCAGGAGCACCGGGGCGGCGACCCACCACCAGCCCAGGCGCGGCGCGGTCATCCGGGTCAGGCCGAGGTCTCGACGAGCTGACGCTCGGCGGCTGCCACGATGTTGGACAGCAACATGGCGCGGGTCATCGGACCCACGCCTCCGGGGTTCGGGCTGACCCACCCGGCCACCTCGGCCACGTCGTCAGCGACATCTCCGGCGACCTTGGACCTGCCGTCCTCGGCGATGATCCGGCTGACGCCGACGTCGAGCACCGCGGCTCCGGGCTTGACCATGTCGGCCGTGATGAGCCCGGGCTGGCCGGCTGCGGCGACGACGATGTCGGCCTGGCGCACCTCGGAGGCGAGGTCGCGGGTGCCGGTGTGGCACAGGACGACCGTGGCGTTCTCGCTGCGTCGGGTGAGCATCAGCCCGAGCGGGCGACCCACGGTGATCCCGCGACCGACCAGGGCCACCCGTGCGCCGGCAATCGGCACGTCGAACCTGCGCAGCAGCTCGATGCAGCCGGCGGGGGTGCAGGGCAGCGGCGCCGGCTTGCCCAGGACGAGCCAGCCCAGGTTGGTGGGGTGCAGCCCGTCGACGTCCTTGGTCGGGTCGACCCGGGACAGCAGGGCGAACTCGTCGAGCCCGGTCGGCTGCTGCACGAGGAACCCCGTGCACTCCGGGTCGGCGTTGAGCTCGTCGATGACGGCCTCGACCTCGGCCTGCGTGGCGGTCGAGGGCAGGTCGCGACGAATGCTGGTGAGCCCGATCTCAGCGCAGTCCTGGTGCTTGGCGTTGACGTACCACCGGCTGCCTGGGTCATCGCCCACGAGCACGGTGCCGAGCCCTGGCACGACGCCGTGCTCGCGCAGCACGTCGACCCGTCCGCGGAGCTCGTCCTTGATGGTCGCCAGGACCGCTTTGCCGTCGAGGATGCGTGCCGTCACGAGCCCGTATCCTGCCACGCCGCCGCCTCACCTCCGTCGGCGACCACGAATCGCCGACGAATCACCGGGCCTCAGGACTGCGCCTGGGCCGCGAGGGCGGCGATCGCCTGGGTGAAGCACTCGGCCGGTGGCGTCACCAGCCCGGCGCCCACCTGGCCGGTCCCCGCCACGCGACCGGCCATGCCGGTGTTGATCTGGGGCAGGATCCCGGTGCGGGCCACAGCGGCGACGTCGATCCCGGTCGGCGTCCCGCGGAACTCCAGGATGGGCACCTGATATGCCGTGTGCTCGCCGACGGTGATCTCGTACATCGTGCGCGTGGCCCGCAGGGCGAGCGGCACGTCGCCGCCGACGAAACGCACGATGGCCGGGGCGGCCGCCATCGCGAAACCGCCGATGCCCGCGGTCTCGGTGATCGCCGAGTCGCCGATGTCTGGGTTGGCGTCGTCCGGTCCGTAGGAGCCCAGGAACAGGCCCTCTGGGGTGTTGGCCGGGCCCGTGAACCACTGAGCCCCGGTGCCGGCGGTCCGGATGCCGAAGTCGGTCCCGTTGCGGGCCATGGTGGTGACGACCGTGGAGCCCGGAATCCCTTCCGCCGCCAGCGTCGAGAGCTTGCAGGCCGGCATACCAAGGTTGAGGAAGAAGTGCTCGTTGGCACCCGAGAAGCGCACCGCCTCGGCGATGTCGGTCGACGACCCGTCGGCGACGATGAGCGAGGGGAGCAGCTCGCGCAGCAGCATCAGCGAGCCAGCGCGGTTGCGGTTGTGGCCCTCGTCGCCCATCTGGAGCATCTGGGCGATGATCGACTTGACGTCGATGGGTCCGGCGGCGCGGATCGCCTGCTGCAGCAACGGCCCCAGGACGGAGTTCATCCAGTGCAGCCGGTCGATGACCTCGGGGCCGAAGGCGCCGTAGCGCAACACCTTGCCCAGTCCCTCGTTGAGCGAGCACCAGGACGTGTGGTCGTGAACTTCGTCGCGCAGCTCGTAGACCCACATCGAGGGTGAGATCACGCCGGCCATCGGACCCACGGCGTCGCGGTGGTGGCACGGCTCGAGCTGGACGTCACCGCGGGCCAGGGCGGCCTCCGCCGCCTCGGCCGTGTCGGCCATCCCCTCGAAGAGCATCGCGCCGATGAGGGCGCCCTTGAGCGGGCCGGACGCGCGGTCCCACTCGATCGGAGGACCCGCGTGCAGGAACGTCCCGCGCTCGAGCCCCAGCGCCTCCTGGGCCGGACGCACGTCGACGAAGTCCGCCCCGGCGGCGGTCATCCGTTGCAGCGCAAGGGCGTTCGCAGCGGTGCGGCGCGCGTCCCCCAGGACGATGCCGAGGTGGGGTGCCGTCCCGTCGAGCGGCGGCTGCCAGTCCGTCTCGGTCACGACGACCGCCTGGTCGCGCAGGGCGTCGGCGAACATCGAGGCGCCGGCCGTGGCGAGCACCGGGTCCGCGCCGAGCAGCCCGTGCAGAGTCGCGGTCATCTGGATCCTCCGGTGGGGTCGGCGTCGGACAGGAGCGACAGGGCCGTCCTGGTGGCTTCGGCGTTGGACAGGTGGACCGATGCGCCGGCCTCGGAGAGTGCCGCAGCCGTGACGCCGACGTCCTGGGGGTCGCCGCGGGTGCCGGTGAGCGAGACCACCACCGGCAGCTCGCGCCCGCCGGCCCGCGCCGCCTCACGAGCACGACGAATCGCTCCGGCCAGCTCGGGCCCCGGGGCGGGATGGGCACCATGACCCAGGACCAGGTCGAGCAGGAGCACTCCGCAGTGGGGGTCCTCTCCCTCCGCCGCGATCCGTTCCAGCCGCAAGGTCGGGTCGATCATCGGGTGAGCCCTGCCCCGGGTCAGCCCGTCGTCGCCGAAGTCGATCACGACGTGGTCGTCGGCCCGCAGGCCCGCGTCGAGCGCCAGCTCAGGGGCGAGCGGGATGTTTGACCGTATGCCGCCGAGCTCACCGCTCGCGACCAGCATCGCCTCGTCCGCCAAGGTGCCTCCACAGAACAAACCGCGCAGATACCTTCCACTCGGCGCTTCCCCCGCCTGCGCCCCCGCCCCATCGGTCTTCGCGGGATCCGACGTGCCGGGACCCGTCGGGTCCTGCAAGGACTCGGGGTCGAGGAGGGGCTGCCACGAGGGCCAGGTCGGAACGTCCCGCCCGGACTCACGGAGGAAGGCGTCAACGGCCGCCGTCAGGTCGGGGCGACCTGCCCCGAGCGTCGCCCAGTGGACCGGCTTGCCCAGCCCCGCGGCATACCCCTCGAGGTCGGCGAGCACCTCGGCGGCGGGCGGCTTGGAGACGACGATGATCGACTCGGTTGCTGCGTCCGCGGCGAGCGCCGCGAGCGCCTGCCTCGTGGAACGCCCACCCACGGCAGCCGAGAGGTCGCGCCCCCCGACCCCGAGGCAGTGGCTCACCCCCACACCGGCGGCATCGAGCAACGCCATCACCTGCTGCGCGCCCGTGCCCGAGGCCGCCACGATGCCAACCGGTCCCCGCTCGACGACGTTGGCGAAGCCGAGCGCGACCCCGCCGACCACGGCAGTCCCGCAGTCCGGACCCATCACGAGCACGTCGCGGGCGGCCGCGGCGTCCTTGAGCCGCACCTCGTCCTCGACCGGCACGTTGTCGGAGAAGAGCATCACCGAGACGCCCCGGTCGATGGCGTCGAAGGCTTCGACGCCGGCGTACTGCCCCGGGACGGAGACCAGGGCGAGGTTGGCCCCTCCGACGGCGACGGCCCGGCCGAGCGTGCGCGGCGCCGGCGCTTCGCCGAAGCCACCGGCCCTGGAACCAGCCGACTTGAGGGCGGCCAGCGCGGTCTCGAGGGCGGCCAACCCGTTGGCGACGCCGTCCTCCCCGTCGGCTCGGATCGCGACGACGAGGTCGTTGGGCTGGGCGCTGTCCGGCACCGAGAACCCCATGCCGCCGATCACCTCGAGGTTGAGCTCGGTGGCCATGGCGACCTGGGCTGCGGCCACGCCCGGCGCCCCGGCGACCTGCCGGGAGACCTGCATCAGGCTGACTGAGTCGTAGTAGGCCCCGCCGCGCAGTTCGAGGTGGTCGGTCACTGAAGGCTCCTGTGGGTCATGGCCGGTCCTGGGGGCTGGGCGAGCGGATCGGTGTGGTCCACCCTGTCGAGGGGGAAGAGGGCCCCGAGGGGGTGGAGGGCGTCGAGGGCGTCGAGGGCGTCGAGGCAGCCCGCGAGCCCGCCCAGCAGGTCGGCCCCCGACGAGTGGCCGATGGCGAGCACCGCCCGGACGGCCAGGTCGACCTCGCCGGACGCGGCCGGGTCGGTGGGGTCGAAGCCCGCGAGAGCCTCGGTGAGGCGCACGACTGGCACCACGGCATACCCCTCGGCCGCCTCGGTGAGCAGCGCGGCCGAAAGGCTCGTGGTGGTGCTGAGCCTCGGGAGCACCGCGTGCCACAACCGGTCCACCAGTGAGTCCGAGCCGCGCGGGTGCAGGCGCAGGCCGAGAAGCACGCCGCACAGGACGTCGTCGCCGCTGGGGGTCAGGCCGGGGCCCGTGCCCACGAGCGCGTGCACCCGATCCGGGAGGGCGTCCCGGTCACCCTTCGCAAGGGTCTCGGTCAGGCTTCGCGCAGGGGTGCGCCAGCCCAGGCGAAGGGACGAGAGGCGGGCGCCGACGCGACCCTGGTGGACCGCCGCGCTGTGGACCGGGTGCGGCCTCCACCTGCGGACGGCCCGGATCGTGACGTAGGGCAGAAGCACGTCTCCGCCGCCCACGACGACGTGGTCGCCCGGCTGGACACCCCACCCGACGGTGGGCAACGGCGTGGCCACGGCCAGGGCCGTCGGCAGACGCAGGCCGCCGGGCGTGACGATGGGCAGGACTCGCGCGTGACTGCCCACCTGGAGGTACAGCGCCGTGGGGAAGGTGGCGAGGACCGTCGCCCTGCGAGCCGGCCCGTGCACCAGCGCGACCGCGCGCTCGGACACCGCGGCAGGCCACAACGGCTCGGGCCCAGTCGCGAGCTCTGACGCGAGCCCAGTCACGGACGCTGTCACGAACGACCTCCGGCGCGGACGGGTTCCTCGTTTCCTCGGACTGACGCAGCGACGCTATCGACTGCCGTTACAGTCGCCTCATGGTGAATGTTGCCAAGGATGGCAGCCTGGTTGACGCGGAGTTGCCAGCGGCCCCCCCGACCCAGGCGCCCAGCCACGACCTCGTCGGCGGGGTGAGCCTCGAGGCCGTGTTGGCCCTGCCGTCGCTCGCCGGCGCCGAGCTGCTCCAGGACCCCGAGCAGCCGCCACGCGGCGTGATGCGGGCCTCGCTGCTCGGCGCCGCGCCGGACCCGCGCCAGCACCTCGTCTGCGCGGACGCCGACACCGTCGCGGCGTGGGAGGCGGCCGGGCGCGACCCGTTCGAACAGTCCTCGGTGGACGGCGCCACGGCCATCGCCATCGCCGGCGGCACCGCCGTCCAGCTCCGCGACTGGCGCACCCGAGCTGCCGCGACGGGCCTCCCCCTGGTGCTGGCCTCCGCCACGGCCGCGCCCGAGCGGATGGTCACCGACGTCCTCGGCGCAGTGCTGGACCAGCAGTCAGGCATCCTCCAACGGGTCGAGGAGGCCCACCAGATCCTGGTCGGGGTCGTGCTGGCCGGTGGCGGGCTGGAGGACCTCTGCCAGCGCCTGGCCGGCTTTCTCGGTGGCGCCGCGATGGTGACCACGAGCGACGGTCGCGTGCTGGCCAGGGCAGGCTCGGAGGACGACCTCGCCGCGGCCCTGGCCCTCGACTGCTTCGACCGCACCGGGCGGCTGATCACCGAGCACGAACCGGTCGGCATCCGCCCCGCGCACGGCGCCAACGCCCGTCGCGCCATGGTGCGGATCGCGGCGGGCAACCTCAACCACGGGCTGCTGGCCGCGTTCGTGGGTGACCGCCCCCTCACCGCCGACGACGTCCACCTGCTGGAGCGCGCGGCGACAGTGGCGGCCCTGGCCATCACCAAGGAGCAGGCCGTCTCTGCGGTCGAGAGCAAGTACCGCGCCGAGTTCCTGCGCGACGCCCTGTCGGGACGGGCCGGCTCCCCCACCGAAGCAGTTGCCCACGCGGCCTCGCTGGGCTGGGACATCGACCGCAGGCTCGTGGTGGTCGTGGCCGAGACCGACGAGGACGACGCGCACTCGACGCGCCCCCCGGAGGAGGTCGGGGTCCTGCAGGAACGCTTCTCGCGGGCGTGGAGCCAGGCGATGGCGGTGCGCGATCCACGAGCCCCCGTCATGGGGTTCAGCCAGGAGGTCGTCGCCTTGTGCGGCGTCTCCCCGAGCGCGGACACCGACTCCATCATGCGCACGGTCTCCGAGGTCGTCCGGGTGATCAGCGGCATCGGCGGCGGCGGCCGGCGCACCTTCTCCACGGGCGTCTCGCGGCCGATCGACTCGGTCGCGGACCTGCCCCAGGCCTACGAGGAGGCGCTCAGCGCGGTGAGTGTCGGGCGCCAGCTCCACGGCGACTCGGCGGTCACCCACTTCGACGGCCTCGGAGTCTTCCGCCTCCTCGCGCTGATCCCCGACAGCGCCGACCTGCGCCGGTTCGTGGACGAGTCGCTGGGCGGCCTGGCGGCCGACGACTCCCCCGAGAACGTCGACCTGCGCCGCACGCTCTCGATCCTGATCGACACCAACATGAACGTCGCCGAGACGGCCCGCCAGCTGTTCTTCCACTACAACACGCTGCGCTACCGGATCGTGAAGCTCGAGAAGATGCTCGGCCCCTTCACCACCGACCCCCAGCTGCGGCTCAAGCTGGCCCTGGCCCTCAAGGTGCACCAGAT
Source organism: Pedococcus sp. P2_E2 (assembly GCF_056403955.1). NCBI lineage: Bacteria > Bacillati > Actinomycetota > Actinomycetes > Micrococcales > Intrasporangiaceae > Pedococcus > Pedococcus sp. P2_E2. Next base: position 81,300 of record NZ_JBFUEM010000010.1, on the reverse strand, counting down.
GCGCGGCATCTGACCCCGCAGGTATGCCGCCTGGGCATGAAGGTGCCGCGCCCTCTGGCGGGAGGGACGCGGCACAGCCCTTTGGACTCCTGCCGAGCCCGCAAAGCGAGCGCGCCACTCCGCATACTCTGCCGAAAGCCGCTCCGGCCCCGATAGCAACAATTGCCCAATGCAGCGGGCGGTCTGGCCGCTAGTTTTCGCCTATCCCGAACGGGACTGTGGGCCACGTCACCAAGGGTGGCCCCGCTGGTGGATAAGGAGTCCGCATGTCATTGGGCCTGGGTTGGAAACTGCACGGAGACGGTCGCACCATGGGCCCCGACGACGTCGTCGCTCCCGATGAGCGACTGTCGTGGGGCAAGACGGTCGGGCTCGGCGCCCAGCACGTCGTGGCCATGTTCGGAGCGACGTTCGTCTTTCCCCTGATCATGGGGCTCAACGCCCAGCTCGCGATCATGATGAGCGGGGTCGCGACGATCTGCTTCCTCCTGATCGTCAAGGGCAAGGTCCCCAGCTACCTCGGGACGTCGGCCTCGTTCGTCGGCGCCGTCGTCGCCATCCGGGCACAGGCGGGGGCCACCTCCGCCACCGTCACGGGTGCGATCCTCGTCGCGGGTGTCGTGCTGGCGCTCGTGGGCGTGCTCATCCACTTCCTCGGATCGAGCGTGCTGCACAAGGTGCTCCCGCCTGTCGTGACCGGTGCCGTGGTCATGCTCATCGGCTTCAACCTCGCCCCCGTGGTCGCCAACATCTACTGGCCACAGGACCAGTGGGTTGCGCTGTTGGTGATGACCTTCACCATCATCTGTGCGGTCGCCTTCAAGGGCTTCATCGGCCGGATCGCGATCTTCCTCGCGCTCATCTTCGGCTACGTCGTGTCGTGGCTGTTCGACAAGGGCTTTGGCCAGATCACGGCCTTCGACCCCGGCGCCGGCAAGATCACCACGCACTTCCGCACCAACTTCCAGGGCATCAAGGACGCCGCGTTGTTCGGGTTCCCCCCGCACACCGAGGTCGTTGCCGGCAAGGAGGTCGTGGGCTGGCACGCACCCTCGTTCTCGATGGCCGCCATCCTGTTGGTCGTTCCCGCCGTCATCGCCCTGATCGCGGAGAACACCGGCCACGTCAAGGCCGTCGCCGAGATGACGAAGACCGACCTCGACCCCTACATGGGCCGAGCCATCGCCGCTGACGGCTTCGGCACGGTGGTGGCCTCCGCGGTGGGTGGCTCGCCGACGACGACCTACGCGGAGAACATCGGGGTCATGGCGGCGACGCGCGTCTACTCGACGGCCGCCTACTACGTCGCCGCGCTCGTCGCGATCCTGTTCGGGTTCTCCCCGAAGTTCGGTGCCCTCGTGGCGTCGACCCCCGGTGGCGTCCTGGGCGGCATCACGGTCGTGCTCTACGGCATGATCGGCCTGCTCGGCGCCAAGATCTGGAAGGAGAACGGCGTCGACTTCGGCAACCCGATCAACTTGGTGCCCGTCGCCGCGGGCATCGTCATCGGCATCGGCAACGTCACGCTCAAGTTCACCGACAGCTTCTCCCTCACCGGGATCGCGCTCGGCACGATCGTGGCCGTCGTGGCCTACCACGTCGCCAAGGCGTTGGCACCCGCCGAGCTGCGTGCTCGGGCCGAGGGCACGGTGCTGACCGTCGGCGGCAAGGACACCTATGGCGACAGCGACGGGATCGACGACCTGTACCAGGGCGACACCCGACGCTGACCCCCCTGGTGTGGGCCCTCGATCCAGCATCGGGGGCCCACACCCTTTCCCCCGCCCACCGCTCCAGTGCGGAACTAGCCCCCACCGACTCGAGAAGGCAGGATCAGTCCGTGAAGCCCGCCCCGTTCGTGCACCACGCCCCTCGCACCGTCGCAGAGGCGGTCGCGGTGCTGGCCGAGGTCGGGCACGAAGGCAAGGTCCTGGCGGGCGGCCAGAGCCTCATCCCGATCCTGAACATGCGCCTCGCCTCCCCCGCCCACCTGGTCGACATCAACCAGGTCGCCGGCATCGCCGACGTGACCGTGAGTGACACCGAGGTGCGGGTGGGTGCGTTGGTGCGCCACGCGCAGCTCGAGCACCACGACGAGGCGTATGCCGCGTTGCCGCTGCTGCGCCAGGCGCTGGTCAACGTGGCGCACCCCGTCATCCGCAACCGGGGGACCACCGTGGGCTCGATCGCCCACGCCGATGCTGCCGGCGAGATGCCCGCGATGCTCGCCCTCACCGACGGGGTCGTCGAGGCGGTCTCAACGTCCGGCTCCCGCGAGATCGCTGTGGCCGACTTCTTCCAGGGCGCCCTCGAGACGTCCCTGGAGGCCGAGGAGCTGGCTGTCGCGGTGCGGTTCCGGCGGTTCGCTGTCGGCACGGGCACGGCCTTCATGGAACGCGCCCGCCGACACGGCGACTACGCGATGGCCGGCGTGGCCGCCGCGGTCCGCACGACCGACGGTGTCGTGGCGGACGCCCGCCTGTCCTTCGTCTCGGTCACCGACGTCCCCCGCACCCTGGACGTGACGTCCCTGTTCGTGGGGCAGGAGCCGGGCGCCGTCGACTGGTCGACGTCGGCCGACCTCGTCCGCGACGCCATCGAGCCCGAGGGCGACATCCACGCCACCGCCGAGTACCGAGCCATGCTGGCAGCCGAGCTCGCCCGACTGACGTTGGCCGAGGCCGCCGCGAGCTCCCTTGCCTGGCAACGGAGCTCACACGACACGGAGGGTCCAGCAGCATGACCGAACCGGCCATCGAAGAGCTGCTCGACCTGACCGTCACGGTCAACGGGGTCCCCCGCCACGCGAAGGCTCCGGCCCGACGCCTGCTGTCCGACTTCCTGCGCCACGACCTGCGACTCACCGGCACCCACGTCGGCTGCGAGCACGGGGTCTGCGGTGCCTGCACCGTGCTCGTCGACGGCCAGCCGATGCGGTCCTGCCTGATGTTCGCGGTCACCGCCCAGGCCCACGAGATCACCACGGTCGAGGGCCTCGGCACCATCGAGGCCATGGGCCCGGTCCAGCAGGCGTTCACCGAGTGCCACGGCTTGCAGTGCGGCTTCTGCACGCCCGGCTTCCTGACCACCATCACCGCCTACCTCGAGGACCACCCGCACCCGACCTCAGAGGAAGCTCGCGAGGCGATCTCGGGCAACCTGTGCCGCTGCACCGGCTACCAGAACATCGTGAAGTCCGTCCTGCGCGCAGCCGAGATCCGTGCCGAGCGCGGACGCGCGGGGTATGCCGCGGAGCCGGGCACGCGGCATCCCGCTGAGCTTGCGAGCGGGGAGCTCGCGACCGGGGAGGCGACGTGACGACCCAGATGTTCGGGGCGCGCGTCACCCGCAAGGAGGACCCGCGCCTGGTCACCGGCGGCGGTCGCTACCTCGACGACATGGGTCACGGCGCGCTGGCTGCCGCCTTCGTGCGCAGCCCGCACGCCCACGCCCGCATCGTCGACATCGACGTCACCGACGCGTTCGAGATCGACGGACTCGTCGGGATCTGGACCCACGAGGACCTGCCGGGCAAGGTCGGCGAACCGCTCCCCCTGCTCATCCCCCACCCCACCCTGACCCACGGCCGCACGCAGTTCGCCCTGGCGCGTGACGAGGTCAACTACGTCGGCGAGGCGATCGTCATGGTGGTCGCCCGCGACCGCTACGTCGCCGAGGACGTCTGCCAGCGGATCCGGGTGGACTACGAGCTGCTCACCCCCGTCGTCGGGATCGCCAACGCCCGCGACGGGTCGGCGCTGGTCCACGAGGACGTGCCCGGCAACGTCGCCTGTCGCATGCTCCAGGAGGTCGGCGACGTCGACGCGGCCATCGACGCCGCGCCCCACACGCTGGAGCTGGACCTCGACATCGAGCGCAGCGCCTGCATGCCGATGGAGGGCAAGGGCGTCCTGGCCCGGTGGGACACCGACAAGGGTGAGCTGCGCATCTTCTCCTCCACCCAGACCTCGACGGGGGTCCGGGCAGCCGTGGCCGCCAAGCTGGACCTGCCGCTCGCCAAGGTCGAGTGCATCGCCCCTGACGTGGGCGGCGGCTTCGGGGTCAAGATCAACCACCCGTGGCCCGAAGAGGTCCTGATCCCTTGGGCCGCAAGACTTCTCGAGCAGGAGGTGAAGTGGACCGAGGACCGTCGCGAGCACTTCATCTCCAGCGCGCACGAGCGTGGGCAGCTGCAGCAGATCCGCGTCGGCTTCGACGACGACGGGCGCATCCTCGGCCTCGACGTCAAGTTCTGGCACGACAACGGCGCCTACACCCCCTACGGCATCATCGTCCCGATCATCACCTCCACCCAGCTGCTCGGTCCCTACAAGCCGGGCGCCTACCGGTGTGAGTTCTGGTCGCTCTACACCAACACCGTGCTCGTGACTCCCTACCGCGGCGCCGGACGGCCGCAGGGCTGCTTCGCCATGGAGCGCACGATGGACGCCATCGCCGACCGCCTGGGTCTCGACCGGGCCGAGGTGCGGTCGCGCAACTTCATCCTCCCGAGCGAGATGCCCTACGACCACGGGCTGCTCTTCCAGGACGGGCGGCCGCTCAAGTACGACTCGGGCGACTTCCCCGCCTCGCTCGCCAAGCTCAAGGCCCTCGTGGGCTGGGACGACTTCGCGGCCTACCGCGCCCAGGCCGAGGCGGAGGGTCGCCGGGTCGGGCTGGGCATCGGCTGCTACGTCGAGGGCACCGGCGTCGGCCCCTACGAGGGCGGTCACATCCAGATCGAGACGAGTGGTCGGGTCAACGTGTCCACCGGCCTGACCTCGCAGGGCCAGGGACACGAGACGTCGTTCGCCCAGATCGTCGCGCAGGAGCTCGGCGTGCGCCTGGAGGACGTCTTCGTCACCACCGGCGACACCCGCCGGATGCCGTATGCCGTCGGCACGTTCGCCTCCCGCGCAGCGGTGATGAGCGGCAACGCGATCGCCCTCGCCGCGCGCAACGTCAGGGCCAAGGCACTTCGCATCGCGGCGGACGCCCTCGAGGTGTCGGCCGAGGACCTCGAGATCGTCGACGGCGTCGTGCAGGTCAAGGGCGCCCCCGGAACCACGATGTCCTTGGGCACCATCTCCGTCATGTCCAACCCGTTGCGCTACGCGTTCGACGACGCGGCCAAGGCGGCCACTCAGTTCGCCGGGAGCAACGACCCCGACAAGCCCCCCGTCGCCGACGACGACGAGCCCGGCCTGGAGGGCAAGGACTTCTACTCGCCGACCCAGGCCACCTTCGCCAACGGCATGCACGCGGCGATCGTCGAGACCGACCCGGTCACCGCCGAGATCCGCATCCTGCGCTACTGCGTCATCCACGACTGCGGCAACATGATCAACCCGCTCATCGTCGAGGGACAGGTCCACGGCGGCGTCGCCCAGGGCGTGGGTGGAGCGCTCTACGAACGGATGGTCTACGACGAGTCCGGGCAGCTGCTCAATGCGAGCTTCATGGACTTCCTGATGCCCTACGCCTCCGAGGTGCCGCACATCGAGACCGACCACCTCGAGACCCCGTCGCCGCTGAACCCGTTGGGCATCAAGGGTGCTGGCGAGGCCGGCTGCATCCCCGTGACGGCGGTCATCGCCTCGGCCATCGAGGACGCCGAGGGCTTCCCGATCACCTCGATGCCGATCTCCCCGGTCGAGCTGTGGGAGCTGCGCCAGCGGCACGCCCGCGGTGAGATCCCCTCGCTCGCCCGCACGCGGCACGCCTCGGCCCCACCTGCACCCACCACGTCGTCAGGCTCCGCACCCGCCCCGCCTGCCCAGGAGGCACCATGAAGATCTCCGGCACCGCCGCCCTCAAGGCGACGCCCCAACAGGTGTGGGACGCGTTCCACGACCCCGAGGTGCTGGCCCGCTGCCTGCCCGGCTGCGAGGCGCTCACCGAGGTCGGCCCCGACGAGTACGCCATGACCGTCACGGCGGGTGTCGCGGCGATCAAGGGCACCTACGAGGGCAAGGTCGCGCTGCGTGACCCGCAGCATCCCGAGCAGTTCACGATGAAGGCGCAGGGCGCCGGCGGCCCGGGCACGGTCGACGCGGACGTCGTGGTTCGCCTCGCGCCTTCGGCCGGCGGTGGCACGGACCTGAGCTACGACGCCGACGCAGCGGTCGGCGGGGTGATCGGTGGCGTCGGTCAGCGGATGCTCGCCGGTGTGACCAGGAAGATGGCCGGGCAGTTCTTCGAGGCGGTGGACGACGACATCGCCGGGGTCCGCAAGGAGAAGAAGGCCGGCAAGTACGTCAGCCCCGGCGTCTCCGTCGAGGAGGTGCCCAGCGGCCCCCGGCCCATCCAGGGGGTCGGCACCTCCACGGCAGCGTACGGCGGCCGTCCGTATGCCTGGGGCGTCCTCACGGGCGGGGCGATCGCGCTGGCCGGGGTTATCGTGGGATGGGCGATCGGAGGACGTTGATGCGTGCATTCACAGCCGCTGCCATCCAGCTCGCGCCGGTGCCGGGACCGTTGTCCCCGGAGTCGGTGCGCAAGAACCTCGACAAGTGCGTCGACTTCACGCGGCGCTGCGTCGACGCGACGGGCGCCGAGCTCGTCGTGCTCCCCGAGTCGGCGACGACGGGGTTCACCCCCGACTGCACGACCGAGGAGCTGTGGGACCTCGTGTCGGAGATCCCGGGTCCCGTGACCGAACCCGTGCAGGCGGTGGCCCGCGACCTCGGTGTTTATGCCGTGCTGGGCACCTACGAGCGTGGGCCCGAGCGGGGGGTCGTCTACAACTCCTCGGTGCTGATCGACCGCTCTGGTGACGTCATCGGCGTCTACCGGAAGACCCACCCGTTCTGCACCGAGCACGTGGACGGCGGCGGGTGGGTGACCCCCGGCAACACCGTCACGGTCTGTGACACCGACCTCGGCAGGATCGGCATGATCATCTGCTTCGACGGCGACTACCCCGAGCTGTCCCGGATCCAGGCCGTGCAGGGGGCTGAGGTGATCGCCCGGCCGTCGGCACTGCTGCGGTCGGCCGACATCTGGGAGCTGACGTCTCGGGCACGCGCCTACGACAACCACGTCTACGTCATCGGCGCCAACGCCACCGGCATCGACCCGGCGGGGGTGCTCTACTTCGGCAACTCGCACATCGTGACGCCGAACGCCCACATCGCCGCCAAGGCCGCGTCGCACGAGGGGTGGGTATCGGCCCTGCTCGACCCGGCGACGGCCCTGTCTTCGCTCACGCCGGGCTCCAACATCGGCCAGGGCTTCGACCACCTGCGGGACCGCAACCTCGACCTGATCCGCAACCACCGCGACGAGCTCGAACGCCCCGCGGAGACGTCCTTCCCCCACTGACGTCCTTACAGCGCGGAGGCGAACCCGGCAGGATGGGCGCCATGGACTGGACCCTCGAAGTTGTCATCCTGCCCGTCTCCGACCTGACGTCGGCCATCGAGTTCTACCGCGACAAGGTCGGCTTCCACCTCGACCACCGCACCACCAATGACTTCATGGACGTCGCGCAGCTGACCCCCGAGGGCTCCGGGTGCTCGATCGTCATCGGCACCCTGCCCTCGCAACAGGAGATGACGCCCGGCTCGATGCGTGGCCTGCAGCTCGTGGTCGCCGACGCGGCCGCGGCCCGCGAGGAGCTGACCGGCCGGGGGGTCGAGTGCAGCGAGATCACCGTGTTCGACGAACGCGACGGGGGCACCTTCTTCGGTTTCGCCGACCCCGATGGCAACACCTGGGGCGTCCAGCAGCTCAAGGTCCGTGGCGAGAAGCCGCTCATCCCCCTCGACCACCGAGGCCGCTTGGGAGCGGACCAGCCGGAGCCCGGACCGGAGCCCACCTAGCAACTTTCAGAAAGCGAAACCAGCCTGCACGATCGCGAAGGCCGGTTTCACGTTGTGGAGAGACCTTCGCGGCCGCGAGCCATGGATCGACCTGTACGGACCACACCGCGGTCGATCCGAGGCACCAGTGGCACGAATGCACCTCGGCAACGAGACTGACCGGCATGCCGCTGCCCACCAGCACACCCTCGGCCCAGGGCGTCGACGCGCTCGGCCTCCTCGCCGTCATCGACGCCCTCGAGTCGGACGGTCACGACCCGCACAGCCTCCTGGTCGCAAGGCACGGCCACGTCGTCGCGCGCGGGTGGTGGGCGCCCTATGCCCCCGAGCGCGTCCAGCTCGTCTACTCACTGAGCAAGTCGTTCACGGCCACGGCGGTCGGGCTGCTCGTCGACGAGGGACGGCTCTCGCTCGACCAGCCGGTCCTCGACCTGCTGCCTCCCGGCGACCTGCCTGCCGGGGTCGACGTACCCGACCGCTACCGGCGGCTGACCCTCGGCCACTGCCTCACGATGGCGACCGGTCACGACGGGGAGGGCTGGGGTCCCGAGGTCACGCGGGCGACCTACGACCAGCCCGGCGAGGGCGACCGCACCGACCCCGTGCTGGCCGCGATCCTCGCGTCCCCGCCCGAGCACGAGCCGGGGACGGCCTGGGCCTACAACCAGATCGCCACCTACCTCGCCGCGGGTGCCGTGCGGGGGGTCACGGGCTCGTCGGTGCTGTCGCTGCTGCGCGAGCGGGTCCTGCCGCTGCTCGACCCCCGCGGCGGGGGCGACGTGGTGTGGCACCGCACCGTGACCGGCCGTGAGCTGGGGTTCTCGGGGATCCACGTCGGATCCGACGCCATCCTCGCCCTGGCGCAGCTCCACCTCGACCACGGCCAGTGGGACGGGTCCGTGCTGCTGTCGCCCGAGTGGGTCAGGACGGCGACGACACCGACTGGCCTGCCCAACCGTGAGGCCGACCCCAACCCCGACTGGCGCGAGGGCTACGGCTGCTCGTTCTGGAGCGCCCGGCACGGCTACCGCGGTGACGGCGCCTACGGCCAGTACGCCATCGTGCTCCCCGAGCAGGACATGGCGGTCGCCATCACCAGCGAGACCCTCGACATGCAAGCCGTCCTCGACCTGGTCTGGGATCACCTGCTGCCAGCCGTCGGGCACGTGGACGAGAGCGGCGACGAACTCGCCGACGCCGCACTCGAGGAGCGGTTGGCCACCCTGGCGGTCCCCACCCCGTCGTCCTCGGCCCAGGGCCCGGAAACCGGGTGGTGGGTGCGCGCCGAGGACAGCACCCTTCCCCCTGCGTATGCCGCGATGAGCCTCTCGCCCGGCGGCGCGGCATACGAGATGGTCCTGGACTGCCACGGCACCAAGGTGGTCCTCGACGTGGGCGACGGCACGTGGGCGTCATCGACGCTCGCCGTGGGTGGCGTCGAGCTGCCCGTCGTCGCCTCCGGCGGCTGGGACGGTGACGGCTGCTTCAGTGCGGACGTCCGCCTCATCGAGACCCCACACACCATGCGCCTCCACACCCGCACCGACGGCACGGTGCATCTCGGCTGGCGCGCGGTGCCGATGCTCGGAGCCGACCCGCTCCGGAGTGCCGTGCGGGGGCCGGCGCTCCCCGCGCAGGACTGACGACACAGCCTTCACCGGCGTGGTTGGCAACATGTGCCAAGGCGAGGTGGACGCCTGACCGGTTGAATCTCACCCATGGCTCAGCGGCGGATCAGGATCGGTATCGACACGGGCGGCACGTTCACGGACGTGGTGGCGTTCGACGAGGACTCGGGCGAGATGGTGACGACCAAGACGCCGTCGACACCGAGCAACCCGGCGGACGGCTTCATCAACGGCGTCGCGAAGGTGCTGGACCTCATGGGTGCGGCCGGGCCGGACATCACGGCGGTCTGCCACGGGACGACGGTCGCGACCAACAAGCTTCTCGAGGGCAAGGTCGAACGGCTCGGCTTCATCACCAGCGAGGGCTACGAGTTCATGCTCGAGATCGCCCGCCAGGCGGTCCCTGACGGCTACGGCAACTCCTACTTCTGGGTGAAGCCGCCTCGCATCGTGCCGGCGGACGCCGTGCGCACGGTCGGTGGCCGGATGGACTTCCAGGGCAACGAGCTCCGGCCGTTCGACGAGGCCACGGCCGTGGCTGCGGCCCACTGGTTCCGGGACCGCGGGATCACCACGCTCGGCGTGTGCTTCCTGCACTCCTACGCCAACGACTCGCACGAGCTGGCGATGCGCGAGATCCTCCAGCGCGAGCACCCCGAGGCGATCGTGTCGATCTCGAGCGAGGTGCTGCGTGAGTACCGCGAGTACGAGCGCTCGATGACGACCCTCGTCGACGCGGCCGTGAAGCCCAACGTGAGCCGCTACGTCACCAACATCCACACGCGGCTCGACGACTTCGCCAGCGGGATCCCCTTCTACATCATGAAGTCCAACGGCGGCGTGCTGTCGGCGGACGAGGTCGTGCACCAGCCGATCACGACGGTGCTGTCCGGGCCGGCAGCGGGCGCGCTCGGGGCCGGCCTGATCGCCAAGCGGGCCGGGTTCCCCAAGGTGCTGACGTGTGACGGCGGGGGCACGTCGACCGACGTCAGCGTCGTCCTCGACGGCGAGCCCACCCTGACGACCGAGGGCACCGTCGGGGCCTACCCCAGCAAGATCCCGATGATCGACGTGGTCACCGTCGGCGCCGGTGGGGGTTCCATCGCCTGGGTCTCCCCCGAGGGCACGCTGAGGGTGGGACCGCACTCCGCCGGCGCCGATCCCGGCCCGCTCTGCTATGCCAAGGGGGGCACCCAGCCGACGATCACCGACGCGCACGTCGTCCTCGGCCGGATCCCTCCGCACCTGCTCGGCGGCGAGATCCCCCTCGATGTGGACGCCGCTCGCGCGGGCATCGACGCCCTGGCCGACCAGCTCGGCATCGACCCGGTCCGGTGCGCCACCGGCATCCTCGAGATCTCCGCGTGGAACCAGGCAAACGCGCTGCGCCAGGTCTCGGTGAAGCGTGGCCTGGACGTACGCGACTTCATGCTCACGACGTTCGGCGGCTCCGGCTCGCTGCTCGGCTGCCGGCTCGTGGACATCCTCGACCTCGCCGGGGTCGTCGTCCCGCAGAACCCGGGCAACGTCTCCGCCTTCGGGCTCCTCACCGTGGACGTCAAGAACGACTACGTCCAGACGATGGTGTCCAAGCACGCCACGCTCGACTACCCGGGGGTGCAGAAGACGTTCGACGAGCTCACCGCCAAGGCCGCGAAAGCCCTTGACGGAGAAGGCTTCCCGCGCGACGAGCACCGCTACTCGCGCACCGTCGACCTGCGCTACTTCGGCCAGGCCTTCGAGGTGCGCGTCGCCGCCCCCGAGGGCGCCGTCGACGAGGCGTATGCCGCGGGCGTGGCCGATGCGTTCCACGCGGAGCACCGCGCGTTGTACGGCTACGACTTCCGGGACGACCCGACCCAGCAGGTCGAGTGGGTCAACCTCCGGGTGACGGGAGTGGGCCCGATCACGCGTCCCGAGCTGCGCGAGGTCGAGACCCGCGACGCCGCGACTTTGAAGGCCAGTCCGGGTGATGGTCACCACGATCCTTCAAACTCGGCCGGTTCTGCCGCCTTGCCCGCGCCCACGAGCACGCGGGCGGTCTGCTTCGACGCCGACACCGGGACCGCCGACACCCCGATCTACTGGCGTCCGGACCTGCGGGCCGGCGACACCCTCGACGGTCCTGCGGTCATCGAGGAGTTCGGCTCCACCGTGCCGGTCCACCCCGGCTTCACGGTGCGGGTCGACTCCATCGGCAACCTCGTCATCACGCGGAACCCCCCAGCAGCCCCCATCACCTCAACAGAAGGTGCGCGATGAACAACGCCGGCCTGCCCACGGCATACGAGCACGGCAACCGGCTCACACCTCCGGGAAGCACCGTCGACCCGATTCTCGTGGAGATCGTCCAGGGGACGCTGGCCAGCGTCGAGATGGAGGTCGAGACCGCCATCGCGCGCACCAGCCGCTCCCCCATGATCCGCGACGCGCACGACTTCCGGGCGGGCATCCACGACCGGCAGCTGCGCAAGCTCACCGGCCGGTCCTACTCGGCCCTCGTGCACCCGATCGCCCGCGACTTCCCGCTGTCGGAGATGAGCGAGGGGGACGTCTTCTTCCACAACGACGTCTACGAGTCCGAGGGCGGCATCGGGCACCTCCCCGACCTGTGCGTGACGGTGCCGGTGTTCAGCGGCGGTGAGGTCGTGGCGTTCGTGCAGGCGTTCGGCCACCACGACGACATCGGTGGCGCGGTGCCGGGCTCGATGCCCAGCAACGCGTCCAGCGTCTACGAGGAGGGCCTGGCGGTCCCGCCGATCAAGCTGTGGGACAAGGGAGTTCCCAACAAGGCCGCCCTGCGGATCATGACCCGCAACTCCCGCATGCCCGACTCCCTGGCGGCCGACCTCGACGCGGAGTGCTCGGCCTGCCTGATGGGGGCCCGGCGGCTGTCCGAGCTGTTCGAGCGCTATGGCCGCGACACAATCGAGGCGGCGTTCGACACGATCCTCGACCAGACCACGGAGACGTACCGGCGAGAGATCCTGTCCAAGATCCCCGACGGCACCTACGTCTGGGAGGACTACGCCGAGCACGACGGCGTGGACGACCCCAGGCTGCACACCCAGCGGATCACCCTGACCAAGGAGCCCACGGGGGGTCCTGGTCCGGGGGACGGGGGCCCTCGGCTCATCATCGACTTCACCGGCACGGCACCGCAGGCCAAGGGGCCGATCAACCACTGCGGTGACTACGTCGGCGGCAACTTCCTCAAGAAGTGGCTCGCGCCGATCCTGCGCAACCTCGCCGACACCCCGGAACGGATGGCCGAGCTCGACGTCAACGAGGGCATCGTGCCGCTCATCGAGATGCGCTTCCCGGACAAGGGCACCCTGCTGACGCCGATCTTCCCCGCCCCCACGAACGCCCGGACCTTCGTCATCCTCAGGCTGCTCGGGGTGCTGGCCGGCGTCGTGGCCAAGGCCGTCGACGGCAAGATGCCCGCCGACCAGGAGACGATCCGCTACACCGGCGTCTACGGCAAGGACCGCGACGGCAACGACTACCTCATGCGCGAGGTGCTCGGCGGCGGCTCGGGAGGGCGCTACTACGCCGATGGCGAGGACACCATCCACGTCGTGCCCGACTCGCGGAACCTGCCCACCGAGTTCACCGAGAGCCGGTTCCCTTTCATCGTCGAGCGGCTCGGGCTCGCCGTCGACTCCGGCGGCGCTGGGCGCTTCCGCGGTGGCCTGGGCTACGAGAAGCAGATCCGGATGCTCAAGGACGCGCACTTCATGTCCATCGCCGACCGGTCGATCCTCGCCTGCTGGGGAGTCAAGGGCGGCAAGGCCGGCAGCTCCTTCAACGTCACCATCGACCTCGGCGGTCCCGACGAGCGCGAGGTCGACGCCCTGGCCGATGCCGAACCGGTCAAGGCGGGTCAGGTCATCAGGATCCGCACCACCGGCGGCGGTGGCTGGGGTGACCCGCTCGAGCGTCCCTACGAGGACGTCGAGCGCGACCTGCGCTGGGGCAAGGTGTCCTTCGAGGGCGCCCGCGCGGCATACGGCGTGGTCGCCTCGGGGACCAAGGACGCTCCGGTCGTCGACACAGCGGGTTCCGACGCCCTTCGCGCCGAGCTGCGCGCCGCCCGCGCAGGCGAGGAGCCGTTCTTCGACCGCGGCCCCGGCTACGCTCGCCTCGCCGACGGCAAGACGTCGGCCGACGTCGACTGGATGTGAGCAGCCTCGTGAACGCGCCCCTTGAGGACATCGTCGTCATCGACCTGTCGCGAGCCCTCGCCGGACCCCACGCGGGAATGATGTTGGGAGACATGGGCGCCCGCGTCATCAAGGTCGAGTCGCCCGGCACCGGTGACGACACCCGCGGCTGGGGACCCCCGTTCGTCGGGCCCGAGGACGACCCCATCTCGACGTACTTCCTCAGCGCCAACCGGAACAAGGAGTCGATCACCCTCGACCTGAAGTCCGACGACGGTCGCGATGTGCTCACCCGGCTGGCGACCCACAGCGACGTGCTGATCGAGAACTTCCGGCCGGGCGTCCTCGACCGGCTGGGCTTCTCCGCGGCCCGCCTCCACGAGCTCAACCCCCGACTCGTCATCCTGTCGATCAGCGGGTTCGGGCACGACGGGCCCCAGGGCGGAAGACCCGGCTACGACCAGATCGCCCAGGGTGAGGCCGGGCTGATGTCGGTGACCGGACCAGCTGCCGACACCCCCCAGCGCGTGGGGGTGCCGATCGGTGACCTGCTCGCCGGGATGTACGGCGCCTACGGGGTGGTGACCGCACTGCACGAGCGCAACACCACCGGTGTCGGGAGGGTGGTGCGCACGAGCCTGCTGGCTGCCCTCGTCGGCGCCCACGCCTTCCAGGGCACGGCCTACACCGTGGCCGGTCACGTCGGGCACGCGCAGGGCAACCACCACCCCTCGCTGTCGCCCTACGGCCTGTTCCACTGCCAGGACGGTGACATCCAGGTGGCCTGCGGCAGCGAGTCGTTGTGGGTCAAGCTCGCCCAGGCCTTCGACATCGACCCTGCCACGCCCGGCATGGCCACGAACCGCGAGCGCACCGTGAACCGCCCCCAGGTGACGGCCGCCCTCAACGCCGCCTTCGCGGCATACCCCCTCGACGTCCTCCTCCCGCGCCTGGCCGAGCTGGGCATCCCCGCGGGCGAGGTGCGCAGCATCGACCGCGTCTACGACTGGGACCAGACGCGTTCGCAGGGACTCGTGCTCGACATCGACCACCCCGTCCTGGGGCACATCGAGATCCCTGGGCCACCGATCCGCTTCGACGACAACGCGTATGCCGGTGGCCGCAGCGAGCACCTCGCGCCACCGACGCTGGGCCAGCACGACGAGAGCGTGCGCGCGTGGCTCGACGAGATGGACGCACCGCCGGACTGAGCGCAGCGACCGGACTTACCATCGGGGAGGTGGGCGTGCAGGCGCAGCAACCGAGGCAGGAGATCCGGTTCTGCCGCGCGCCCGACGGCGTGCGGATCGCGTATGCCGTGCACGGCACCGGTCCGCCGATGGTCGTGGACTCGTGCTGGCTGAGTCACCTGCAGTACGACTGGCAGTCCCCGGTCTGGCGGCACTACCTCGAGGAGTGGGGTCGTCGGAACACCGTCATCCGGTTCGACGAGCGCGGCCACGGCCTCTCGGACCGAGGCGTCACCGACCACAGCCTCGCGGCGCGGCTCGGCGACCTCGAGGCCGTCGTCGACGACGCCGGGATCGACCGGTTCGCGCTGCAGGCGATGGCCCAGGGCGGGCCGGTCGCGATCGCCTACGTCGCGAAGCACCTCGAGCGCGTCTCCCGGCTGGTCTTCTACGGCAGCTACTCCGGACAGCAGTCGAAGGACCCGACCGAGGCCGAGATGAACGACACGCTCGACGCGCTGATCAAGGTCGGCTGGGCGCGGCCCGACTCGGCGTTCCGTCGCGTGTTCACGTCCTTGATGATCCCCCGCGCCACCGAGGAGCAGCACACCTGGCTCGACGAGCTCCAGCGGGTCTCGACCGACGCCGACACCGCGCGGAGCTCACGTCGCCAGCGCCTGGCGGCCGACAGCAGCGCCCTGCTCGCGGAGCTCGACCTGCCCACCCTCGTGATCCACTCACGCGGCGACCGGATGAACGACTTCGAGGAGGCCCGCTACCTCGCGGCGGGCATCGAAGGGGCCCGACTGGTGGCCCTCGAGAGCGACAACCACATCGTGCTCGAGGACGAACCCGCCTGGCAGGTCTACTGCGCGGAGCTGCGTGACTTCCTCACTGACGAGGGCTCGGCGCCCGCGAGGCCCGCCTCCGGGCACCCCCAGTCCCTCGACGGGTTGTCCACGCGCGAGGTGGAGATCCTGCAGCTCGCCGCGCGGGGGATGGACAACGACACCATCGCGACCGCGCTGACGCTGAGCGTCCGCACCGTCGAGCGCCACCTCAGCAACGTCTACGCCAAGCTCGACCTCCACGGGAAGTCCGCCCGCACCGCGGCCGTCGCCCGCCTGCTCACCCGCGCCTGACGGCATACACGCACTGCGGCATCCTCCACGCACCCCGAAGTTGGGTACCTCCACGGATGCCGCCCTCCTCCGGGCAGTCCTACCTTCGGGATCGCAGGGGCAACCGGACGAACGAGAGCAAACAAAAGGGGAAGGACGGCATGACAACCCAGACATCAGGGACGGCGATCACCGACACCGACGAGGACCGCGCCCTCAAGGCCAGGCACAGCGCGATGTGGGCGCTCGGGGACTACTCCGCCGTGGCCAGCGAGGTCATTGCCTCCCTCGGCCCGATCGTGGTCGAGGCAGCCGGCATCACGGCCGGGCAACGCGTGCACGACGTCGCGGCCGGATCCGGCAACGTCGCCCTCCCGGCTGCGCGCACCGGCGCCGAGGTCGTGGCCACCGACCTCACCCCCGAGCTGCTCGACAAGGGGCGCCGCGACGCCGAGGCCGAGGGCCTGACGATCGCCTGGCGGGTCGCCGACGCGGAGGCGCTGCCCTTCGCGGACGGCGAGTTCGACGCGGTCGTGTCGTGCGTCGGCGTGATGTTCGCGCCGCACCACCAGGTGGTGGCCGACGAGCTGGTCCGCACCTGCCGGCCGGGCGGCACGATAGCCCTGCTCAGCTGGACGCCGGAGGGCTTCATCGGGCAGATGTTCGCGACCATGAAGCCGTACGCCCCGCCGCCGCCTCCCGGCGCGCAGCCCCCGCCGCTGTGGGGCCACGTGGACCACGTGCGCGACCTGTTCGGCGACCGGGTCGAGGGGCTCACGGCGCGACAGCAGGACCTCGTGGTGGACCAGTTCGCGACGCCGGAGGAGTTCCGCGACTTCTTCAAGGCCAACTACGGCCCGACCATCGCCGTCTACAAGGCCATCGCCGACGATGCCGACAAGGTCGCGGCCCTGGACCGTGACCTCGTCGCCCTGGCCGAACGGTTCGACCGCGGTGACGGCTACACCGTGCTCGACTGGGAGTACCTGCTGGTGACCGCCGCGCGAGTGTGACGGACGCCGCGACCGGCCCCAGCGCCAACGCGTCAGCCCGCCCGGAGTCCGGGCGGGCTGACGTGGTCGTTCGTGGCGCTGGGCGCCGGGTGAGGGGGGGTGAGGGGCTCCGGGCTCAGGCGGTGCGGACCGGGCGACGGTTGCGCAGCTTGCGGCGCACCTGCTTGCCGATCGCCTGAGCGGCGATGCCGACACGGTTGCGACCGGGCTCCGGGTTCGGGAGCGACAGGGAGATGACCTGGCCCCACGCGGACGCGACCTGCTTGTAGAGCGGCCCCGTCGTGTAGGTCAGGCCGTACCGCTCGCAGATCTCCTGCACCCGCGGGGCGATCTCGCCGTAGCGGTTGCTCGGCAGGTCGGGGAACAGGTGGTGCTCGATCTGGTGGCTCAGGTTGCCGGACATGATGTGCAGGGCCTTGCTGCCCGAGATGTTGGCCGACCCGAGCATCTGCCGCAGGTACCACTCGCCGCGGCTCTCGCCCTCGATGGACGCGCGGGCGAAGGTCTCGACGCCCGAGGGGAAGTGGCCGCACATGATGATCGAGTGCGTCCAGACGTTGCGGACGAAGTTGGCCGTCGCGTTGGCCGCGATGGTGTGCAGGAACGACGGGCCCGACAGCAGCGGGTGGAGGAGGTAGTCCTTGCGGGCCTGGCGCCCGACCTTGCGCAGCACCATCTTGCCGTTGCGCTTGAACTCCTCCTTGTCACCGCGGCCGGCGAGCTGCTTGCCGATCTCGAGGTCGTAGGCCGCGATGCCGTACTGGAAGAAGCACATGTTGACGAAGTTGTAGATCGGCTGGCCGAGGTAGGCCGGCGTCCAGCGCTGGTCCTCGTCGACGCGCATGATGCCGTAGCCGAGGTCGTTGTCCTTGCCGATCACGTTCGTGTAGGTGTGGTGCAGCTCGTTGTGGCTGTGCTTCCACAGGGCGGCCGGGGTGGCGCTGTCCCACTCCCAGGTGGTCGAGTGGATCTTGGGGTCGCGCATCCAGTCCCACTGGCCGTGGAGGATGTTGTGGCCGACCTCCATGTTGTCGAGGATCTTGGCGACCGACAGGCCGGCGGTGCCGACGATCCAGGCCGGCGGGAAGATCGAGAACAACAGCACCGCGCGCGAGGCGAGCTCGATCTTGCGCTGCACGTCGATCACCTTGCGGATGTATGCCGCGTCCTCGGCCCCGCGGGAGTCCAGGACTCCCTGGCGCAGCTCGTCGAGCTCCATGGCCAGGGCCTCGACGTCCTCGGCGGTCAGGTGCGCGGTGGGGTCGGCCTTGCCGGAGCGCTTCGGCACGTGGCGACGCTCGGCGATGGCGGTCGACAGCCGGCTGTTCGTGGTCCGGGTCGCGGTGCGCACGGAGGGGGCGCCCGGCGCCTTGGGGGTGGAGGCAGCGGAACCATCGATCGTGAGGTCAAACTTCTCTGCGGTGGCAGTCATGACGTCTCCTTAGAGGTCGATCTCGCAGTGGCCGGCAGCCGCCGACACACAGGTCTGGATGCGGATGCCGTCGCCCTTGGCGGCAATGGTGAGGTCGCCGCTGCGCAGGTCGCGCACGGCACCCTCCTTCAGGGGCACGACACAGCCGAAGCAGATGCCCATCCGGCAACCGGACGGCATCAGGACCCCGGCGGCTTCGCCGGCGTCGAGGATCGGGGTCGAACCGTCGGCATCGACGGTGATGCGCTGGGTACCGAAGGTGACCGTGCCACCCTCGCCCTCGGCGATGATGACCGGGCGGAAGCGCTCGGTGTGGAGTCGGTCGGCGATCTGGGCGTCGGCCCAGGCCGCCTCGAAGGCGTCGAGCATGCCCGTGGGGCCACAGGCCCACGTCTCGCGGAAGCGCCAGTCGGGCACGAGCTCGTCCAGCGAGTCGGTGCCGACCATTCCCTGGGAGTCGGTGTGCCGCTCGACGAGGCGGATGCGGCCGGCCTCGGCCCACTCGCGCAGCTCGGCGGCGAAGATGACGTCGGCCTCGGTGGGCGCGGAGTGGATGACGACGACGTCCTGCAGCTCGTCGAGGTGGTTGCGCAGCATCCCCATCACGGGTGTGACGCCCGAGCCGGCAGTGACGAACAGCGCGCGGGCCGGACGGGCCGACGGGAGCGTGAAGTCACCGGTCGCCTGGTCGAGGTGGACCAGGGTGCCAGCCTGGAGGGCGCGCACGACGTGGTTGCTGACCTTGCCGTCGGGGATCGCCTTGACGCAGATCGAGATGATTCCGTCCGGGGCTTCCACCGGGGAGGTGAGCGAGTAGGCGCGCCAGTTGCGCACCCCGTCGACGTCGACGCCGATCCGGATGTACTGGCCGGGCACGTGGCCGGCCCAGGAGCGACCGGGCTTGATGCGCACCGTGACGGCGTCCCGGGTCTCGGGGGTCACGGAGACGACGCGACCACGGAGGTCGGCGCCGGCGCGCATGGGTGCGATCAGGTCGAGGTAGTCGTCGGGCAGCACCGGGGTGACGACTGCCTCGGCAACTCGGCGGAGAACCGTGCGCAGGGACGGCCGGGGTCTCGTGGACCCTGGCGTCGTGCGGAGCGGGAGAACTGCGGTCATAGTTCCACTATGGGCGATCAGGTAGGGTAATTTCCTGACCACAGCGCGTGAGAATCGCGACCAGAACTGTTCGCAAAGGACAAAAGTCCATGGTGACGTCGGCCAGCGGGACCGCTGCTGAGCACGCGGCGGAGCTCAGTATCCCACCTGAGGTGCAGAGTGAGCTCAAGCGCGCTCTCCCCCAGGTGGCGGCCGACGCCGTCCAGGCCATCATCGTCGAGGTGCCCAGCTACGCCGAGGCCCGCGACTACCTCGTCGGCAACATCGAGTCGGCCGTGCAGGTGGCCCTCGGCAGCTTCCTGACCATGGCCGCCCGGTCCGACGACCCCAGCTCGCCGCTCGGGCCCGCGCGCCAGGCGTCCTACGCCCTGGGCCGCGGCGAGGCCCGCAGCGGGCGGAGCATGGACGCCCTGCTGTCCGCCTACCGCATCGGCGCCCGCGTCTCGTGGCGCGAGCTGTCGGCCGTGGGGGTGCGGGCCGGGATGTCCGCGCCCCTCCTGGCGCAGTTCGCCGAGCTGGTGTTCGCCTACATCGACGAGCTCTCCGCGGCCAGCGTCGCCGGTCACGCCGACGAGCTCGCCACAGCGGAGCGCAGCCAGGAGCGCCGGCTCGAGCGGCTGGCCCTGGACCTCGTGCGCGGCGCGTCCGACGAGGTGACGACCCGCCGCGCGGAGCGTGCCGACTGGGCCCCACCGACGACGGTCACCGTGCTGCTGGTCCCGGACGAGCGGCTGCACCAGGCCCGAGCCCTCGTCGACCCGAGGTCGCTGTACCTCGGCGAGGACCTGCCCGACCTGGCCGCCTCCGAGGACTACGTGGCCCTGCTGGTGCCCGACCTGCGAGCGCCCGCGCGACGTCGGCTGCTGCGGTCGCTGCGCGACTACGGCTGCGTGCTCGGTCCCGCCAGGCCGTGGCTGCAGACGGCCGCCTCCTACCGGCGGGCGCTGCGGGCGGCGCGCCTGCTGGCCGTCGAGAACCCCCGCCACACCACGGCATACGACACGGACGCCCACCTGGCCGAGCTGGTCCTGAGCGCCGATCCCGAAGCCCTCACGGACCTCAGGGCCCGCGCCCTCAAGCCGCTGGACGACCTGTCCCCCGCGGCGCGGGAGAAGCTCGTCGAGACGCTGCGCCTGTGGCTGCTGTTCGGTGGGCGTCGCGAGGCGGTGGCAGCCGGGCTCTTCGTGCACCCGCAGACCGTGCGCTACCGCATGGGGCAGCTGCGCGAGCTCTTCGGCGACGACCTCGACGACGCCGGGGTCGTGCTCGACCTCGTCCTCGCGCTGGGCGTTCCCCCCACGGGCGAGACGCTGACGCCCTAGGCTCGTCGCCTCGCACCCGGGAGGTGGCATGTCAGACCCGTCCAGGCCCTCGCGCCGACTCGGCGGGCTCGAGCTCGCCACGACCGTGCTCGACGCCGACAGCTGGGTGTCGTGGGACGGCCCGGTCCGCGAGGTGGCGACGGAGGGTTCGGCGTATGCCGCGGAGCTCGCCGCGGCCCGCGAACGGTCCGGTGCCGACGAGGCCATCATCACCGGCGAGGGACGCATCCGGGGGCGCCGGGTCGCCCTCATCGCCGGCGAGTTCCGCTTCCTCGCCGGTTCGATCGGCAGCACGGCCGCGGAGCGGGTGGTGCTCGCGTTCGAGCGCGCCCGCCGCGAGGAGCTGCCGCTCTTCGCCGCCCCCTCGTCGGGCGGCACGCGCATGCAGGAGGGGACGCCGGCCTTCGTGGGGATGGTCAAGATCAGCGCCGCCTGCGCCGAGTTCAAGGAGGCCGGACTGCCCTACCTGGTCTATCTGCGCCACCCGACGACCGGCGGCGTCTTCGCCTCGTGGGGGTCGCTCGGGCACGTCACGGTGGCCGAGCCCGGCGCCATGATCGGGTTCCTCGGGGCCCGGGTCTACGAGGCGCTCTACGACCACCCGTTCCCCGAAGGTGTGCAGACGGCCGAGAACCTCTTCGAACACGGCCTCATCGACGCGATCCTGCCCGTCGAGGCGCTCGCGGAGGTGGCCGACCGCGCCCTCACCGTGCTGACCGGCCCCCGGCAGGACCTGCCCGACGTCCCCGAGGTGCCCAAGGAGCAGCTCGCCGACACCCCCGCATGGGAGTCGATCACCCGCTCGCGGCGCACCGACCGGCCGGGGGTGCGCGCCCTCCTGCGACTCGGGGCGACGGACGTGCTGCCCCTGCACGGCACCGGGCAGGGCGAGTACGACCCCGGGATGCTGATGGCCCTGGCCCGGTTCGGGGGCGCCCCGTGCATCGTGCTGGGTCAGGACAGGGACCGCCAGACCCTCGACGAACCGTTGTCCCCCAAGGGACTTCGCGTTGCCCGGCGTGGCATGAAGCTGGCGCACGAGCTCAAGCTGCCCCTCGTCAGCATCATCGACACCGCGGGAGCCGCACTCTCCAAGGAAGCCGAGGAGGGCGGGATGGCCGGTGAGATCGCGCGCTGCCTCGCCGAGCTGGTGATGCTCGACGCGCCCACCGTCTGCGTACTGCTCGGTCAGGGCACCGGGGGTGGCGCGATCGCCGTCATGCCGGCTGACCGCGTGATCAGCGCGCAGCACTCGTGGCTGTCCCCGCTGCCGCCCGAGGGCGCCTCGGCCATCCTCCACCGCGACACCAGCCACGCCCCGGAGCTCGCCACCAGCCAACGGGTCCGCTCGCTCGACCTGCTCCACGCCGGCATCGTGGACCGGATCGTCGCGGAGCACCCCGACGCGGCCGACGAGCCCGAGGAGTTCTGCCGCCGGATGTCCCAAGCCATCCAGCACGAGCTCGCCGTCCTCGCCCGCGAGGACCCGGCCGCCAGGCTGGCCGCGAGGCTGGAGCGCTACCGCCGCCTGGGGTGAACGTGAACACATCTGCCAAGGCGGGTCCGGCCATTGGGCAGGTCCTGCCAACGTCATCGGCCGTCGCGGATCCCTAGGCTCGCCGCACGGACGACGAACGGAGGTGGCATGCGGGTCCTGATCGCGCTCGGCGGCAACGCCATGACCGGTCCCGACGGCAGCGCCACCCCCCAGGCCCAGCGGGAGGCCATCGGGCGGGCGATGGGACACGTCGCCACGGTCGTCGCGGCGGGCCACGAGGTCGTCCTCACCCACGGAAACGGCCCGCAGGTCGGCAACCTGCTCGTCAAGAACGAGCTCGCGGCCAACGTCGTCCCACCCGTCCCGCTCGACTGGTGCGGCGCGCAGACGCAGGGAACCATCGGGTTCACCATCCTCGACACGCTCGAGCCGGCTCTCGCCGCACGGGGGCTGAACCACCCCGTCGCTGCCCTCGTGACCCGCACGCTGGTCGATCCCGACGACCCCGGTTTCGCCACGCCGACCAAGCCGATCGGCCGCTTCCTGCCCTACGACCAGGCCCGGCCGCTCATCGAGCACGGCGAGACCTGGGAGGACCGCGGCGACAAGGGATGGCGTCGCGTCGTAGCCTCACCCGCGCCCGTCGAGGTCCTCGAGACCCACACCCTGCTCACCCTCCTGCACGCGGGCTACGTCGTCGTCGCGGCTGGGGGCGGCGGCATACCCGTGGTGCGTGACGCGGACGGCACCGTCCGCGGTGTCGAGGCAGTCATCGACAAGGACCTCACGGCAGCGGTGCTCGCCCGCGCCATCGGCGCCGACGCGCTCGTCATCGCGACCGACGTCGAGAACGCCGTCCTCGACTTCGGGACACCGCAGGCGCGAGCCGTCGGCCGCGTCACCCTCGCCGAGATGGAGGGGTATGCCGCGGACGGCCAGTTCGCGTCCGGCTCGATGGGTCCCAAGGTCGAGGCCGCCATGCGGTTCGTGCGTGACGGCGGTGGGCGCAGCGTCATCACCGCCCTCGACCGCATCGCTGACGCGCTCTCCGGCGAGGTCGGCACCGTGGTGACCGACCGGCATACCGAATCGTCAACAACCGCAACGTCATCAGGAAGGTAACTCCCGTGCCCGAGCCCATTGAGGTCCGTAAGGTCCCGATCCACAGTGTGTCCGACGCGAGCGAGCTGGCCAAGCTCATCGACGACGGGGTGATGGACGCCAGCCGGGTCATCGCCATCATCGGCAAGACCGAGGGCAACGGCGGGGTCAACGACTACACCCGCATCATCGCCGACCGTGCCTTCCGCGAGGTGCTGGTCGCGAAGGGCGCACCAGCCGACCAGGTGAAGCAGGTGCCGATCGTCTGGTCCGGTGGGACCGACGGGATCATCAGCCCGCACGCGACCATCTTCGCGACCGTCCCGGCCGACCAGGCCGAGCAGTCCGACGAGGCGCGGCTGACGGTCGGGTTCGCGATGAGCGAGCCGATCCTGCCCGAGGAGATCGGCTACACGGGCATGATCGAGAAGGTCGCCGCGGCCGTGCGGGTCGCGATGGACAAGGCCGGCATCACCGACCCCGCCGACGTCCACTACGTGCAGACCAAGACCCCGCTGCTCACCATCCACACCATTCGCGACGCGGAGTCCCGCGGCAAGTCCGTCTGGACGCACCACACCCACGAGTCGATGGACCTGTCCAACGGCACGACCGGTCTGGGCATCGCGGTGGCGCTCGGCGAGATCGAGATGCCGACCAACGAGGACGTGATGAACAACCGCTCGCTGTTCTCCGCGGTCGCCTCGTGCTCCTCGGGTGTCGAGCTCGACCAGGCGCAGGTCGTGGTGGTGGGCAACACCAAGGGGATCGGCGGTCGCTACCGCATCGGCCACTCGGTGATGCGCGACGCCCTCGACGCCGACGGCATCTGGGCCGCCATCAAGGACGCTGGCCTCGACCTGCCCGACCGCCCGCACACGAGCGACATCCAGGGTCGACTGGTCAACGTGTTCCTCAAGTGCGAGGTCAGCCAGGACGGCGCCGTGCGAGGTCGCCGCAACGCCATGCTGGACGACTCCGACGTGCACTGGCACCGCCAGATCAAGTCGGCCGTCGGCGGCGTCACCGCGTCGGTCACCGGCGACCCGGCAGTCTTCGTCTCGGTGTCGGCCGCGCACCAGGGACCGGACGGCGGCGGCCCCGTGGCCGCGATCGTCGACCTCGGTTCCGGCGAGCCCACGGGTTACCGCGCTCCCACCGCCTAAGACTCTCGCGCCCACCCGCACTTGTTGCCGCCTCGTCGTCACCGGAGGCCCCGATGCGGGGGTCAGTGACGACCTGGCGGCAACAAGTCGCCTACCCGCGGGACCTGTTGCCCCCTCGTCGTCACCAGAGGCCCCGACAAGGGGGTCAGTGACGACCTGGCGGCAACAAGTGCCCGGTGGGAGGAGTCAGTGCGCGCTGTGGCTAGTGACTGAAGTGACGGGTGCCGGTGAAGTACATCGTCACGCCGGCGGCCTCGGCAGCTGCGACGACCTCCTCGTCGCGCACCGAGCCACCAGGCGCGACGACCGCACGCACTCCCGCGTCGAGCAGCACCTGCAGTCCGTCAGCGAACGGGAAGAAGGCGTCGGACGCAGCGACCGCACCACGGGCCCGGTCGGCTCCGTCGGCGTTCGCCCGTGACACAGCGAGGTGGCACGAGTCCACCCGGTTGACCTGGCCCATGCCGATGCCCACCGAGCCGCCGTCCTTGGCCAGCAGGATCGCGTTGGACTTCACCGCGCGCACGGCTCGCCAGGCGAACTGGAGGTCGGCGAGGGTCGACTCGTCGGCGGCCTCGCCAGCCACGAGCCGCCAGCGGGAGGCGTCGTCGCCACCGGGCGTCTCGCCTTCGACGACCGCGTCGATCCGGTCCGGCAGCTGCACCAGCAGGCCACCGCTGATCGGCCGCGTCTCGATCGGGTCGCGGTGCGCCGCCATGTCTGCGGGGAGCTGGAGTAGGCGACGGTTCTTCTTCTCCCGCAACACCTCCAGCGCGTCGGCGTCGAACGACGGAGCCGCGATGACCTCGCTGAACGTCTCGTTCGCCGCGAGCGCCATCGCCTTGGTCACCGGCACGTTCGTGGCGATGATGCCCCCGTAGGCGGACACCGGGTCGCAGGCGTGAGCCGCGGCATACGCCTGCTCGACAGTGGCGCCCACGGCGATGCCGCAGGGGTTGGCGTGCTTGATGATCGCCACCGTGGGCTGGTCGCCGTGGTCGAAGGCAGCGCGCACAGCGGCGTCGGTGTCGATGTAGTTGTTGTAGGACATGTCCTTGCCGTGCAGCTGCTCCGCGGACGCCACGCCGGGACGCCAGTGCGTGTAGAGGGCGGCCGGCTGGTGCGGGTTCTCGCCGTAACGCAGCACGTTGGCCCGCTGGAACGTGGCGCCCGTCCACGCGGGGAAGCCGGTGCCGTCGGAGGTGTCGGTGTAGGCGTTGCCCATCCAGTTCGCGACCGCGTTGTCGTAGTCAGCGGTGTGCACGAACGCCTGGGCCGCCAACCGCTTGCGCTCGCTGAGCGTGAACCCCCCGCCCGCGACCGCTGCAAGAACTGCCGGGTATGCCGCGGGGTCGGTGATGACGGCCACGCTCGGGTGGTTCTTGGCCGCGGCCCGCACCATCGAGGGTCCGCCGATGTCGATCTGCTCGATGACCTCGTCAGGTCCGGCGCCAGACGCGACGGTCTCGCGGAACGGGTAGAGGTTCACGACGACGAGCTCGAACGGCTCGACCTCCAGCTCGGCGAGCTGGCTCAGGTGGTCGGCCTTGCGCGTGTCGGCGAGGATCCCGGCGTGAACGCGAGGGTGCAGGGTCTTGACCCGGCCCTCGAGGCACTCGGGGAATCCGGTCAGGTCCTCGACCTTGGTGACCGGGAGGCCGAGGCCCTCGATGAGGGCGGCCGAACCACCGGTCGACACCAGCGAGACCCCGGCCTCGTGCAGCCCTCGGGCCAGCTCCTCCAGTCCGCTCTTGTCATAGACCGAGATCAGCGCCCGGCGGATCGGCCGGCGCCCGGAGTCCGGGGCATCGGTGGTGGGGGTGGTGGACTGCTCGGTCACGGGATGGTGGCCTTCCCATCGGAAACGGTGATTCCTTCGCGGGCCGCGCGGCCCACGACCTGGACGAGCAGCGGGTGCTCGACAGCTTTGATGCGCTCGTGGAGGGTGTCCTCGGTGTCGTCGGCAAGGACGTCCACCGCCGCCTGGGCGAGCACCGGTCCGGTGTCTATCCCCGCGTCCACGACGTGCACGGTGCAGCCGGTCTGCGCAACTCCGGCCGCGAGCGCGTCGCGAACCGCGTGGGCGCCGGGGAACGCCGGCAGGAGGGCGGGGTGGGTGTTGATCACGGTCCAGCGGCCGAGGACGGCCGGGCCGAGCAGCTTCATGAAGCCTGCGGACACGACGAAGGCCGGCCCGTGGTCGCCGATGCGCTCCGCCAGCGCGGCATCCCAGTCGGCGCGCGAGTCGTGGTCCTCGACGCGGCATACGAAGGTGGGGATGCCCACGGCCGCCGCGCGGTGCAGGCCGCTGATGCCCGCGCGATCCGCGCCCACCGCGAGGATCCGGACGCCATAGGCCGGCTCGGCCGCGGCGTCGATGATCGCCTGGAGGTTGGTGCCCGACCCGGAGACCAGGACGACGATCCCGGTGGGCTCAGGCGCAGTCACGGTCAGGAACGATACCGACCACCCCCGCAGCCGTGGTCACCGCGTCCATCCACAGGGCGACGGGCAGGGTCAGCCTCGGAGCTTCCACCGGTCCCAGGCGAGAACCAGTGACGCGCCGGCGCCGAACTCGACCAGCAGCGCGAGGGTCAGCATCCCGGCCGGTGCCCCGATGTCGGAAAGCCGCGCGAGCCCGAGCGAACGGCCACCCAGGACGTCGAGCAGTCCCACCGCCCCCGCGGCCACCACCACGGCCGTGCCGGTGACGGTGAGCTTGGTGCGCTCGGTCGAGAGGCGGGCCACCGCGCGCAGCGAACGCCAGCCGATGAAAGCACCGGTCGCGACCGGCAGGAGGACCACGAGGGGAAGCAGGCCCGGAAAGGCACCCGGCTGGGGCAGCGCCCCGAACACCGGCACCATCGGCAACAGGGAGGTGCGGCTGCCGGTCCACGTCGCCGAGGCCCCTTCGACCGCGGAGAACCCCGTGCCGGCGACGAACGACACTGCCCAGAGAGCCAGGTTGGGGAGCACGGACAGCTGGGCGACGACCAGGACCGCGCCACCGATGACGCCGGGAGCCAGCTCACCCTGGAGGTGGCTCACCTGGTCGAAGTGGAGCACCACGAAGAGCACACACAGCGCCATGCCGATCCCCAGCATCGTGGCGGCACCTTCCAGCCCCGGGCGCACCGCGCGTCGCACGGCATCGGGGAACCACGAGGGTCGGCCCAGACCGGGTCCGGCGAGCTCGGGTCGCCCCTTGACCAGCCTGGCCAGTGCGGTCGTGGCGGAGAGGGTGGGCACGAAGAGCACGGGAAGGACGAGCGTCCACGCGACCGGGCTCGGACCCGCCAGGAACGCGACGAGGACCCACAGCAGCGCGCACGCGGCATACCCGGCGGTCCAGGCACCGAGGGCGAAGGCGACAGGGCCGTGAACGGTGTCCCGGACGAGGCGGATGGTGCGCGCCTCGGCGGCCTCACGGGCCGCACGTCCGGCGGCCCACGAGCCGATCACGACGCTCACGCCGAAGGCGAGCAGGGGGACCACGGTCACGTGCGCGACACCGAGGGTCAGGTGCGCGCCGCCGGCCAGCAGCCACAGGCTCGCGCCGACGCCCAGGGAGGTGGTCCACGACACGGTGCTCTCGGGCGCGGCCACCCAGACGAGCAGGGCCGGCAGGACGAAGACGGCCGCCGAACCTGCCGCCGCCAGCGCCCCGGCCACCAGGGCCCGCCGGTGCGCGACGAGGCCTGGCGCGCCGTCGGTCGACGAGGTGCCCCCACGCAGTAGTTCCATCACAGTCATCGCTGCTCCATCGTCGCGGACCGGGACGACGCAGCCGTCGTGCAACGCCGAACACCCCGGAGAAATGTCCGAACGCGCCGCAACCCAACCTCGCGCGAGCGCGTCTGCTGCGGTGTGATGGCCCCAGCGGTTCCGATGGGCGCTGAAGTGCCGACGGGCACTGCAGTACCGACCAGACAGGGGGTGTCGATGGGCGCGCAGTCCGCCGAGGCGGAGTTCGACGCGTTCTACCGCGACACCGCCCGCCGGGTCGTGCACCTCGTCTATGCCTTCACCGGTGACCTCACCGTGGCCCAGGACTCCACCCAGGAGGCCTACGCCCGCGCCTGGCAGCAGTGGTCCACCGTGCGCACGCACGACGACCCGCTCGCCTGGGTGCGCACCGTCGCTCGACGGATCGCCATCTCCGGGTGGCGCAAGAAGTCCAGCCAGGACCGCGCCCACGAACGCCACGGCGCCCACGACACCACGGGCCCGCCGACCGAGGACAGGGTCGCGGTCGTGACGGCACTGCGGACGCTGCCCGACCCGGTCCGTGAAGCCGTGACCCTGTACTACATCGGCGACCTGTCCATCGACCAGATCGCCCACGAGACCAACACCCCCGCAGGCACCGTCAAGGCGCGCCTGCACCGGGGCCGCGCACAGCTCGCGCAGGCCCTGCGGCACGAGGAGAACCCCCATGGCTGAGCACGACGACTGGACGGCGGAGCACGACGCCCGGCTGCGGGCTGCCTTGACGTCGCTGCGCGCCGACGTCGAAGCCGCACCCCTGCCCGACGTCCGTTTCGTCAGGGCAAGGGGTATGGCGCGGCGTCGCCAGCGGCAGCTCACGTGGACGGCGGCTGCTGCCGCGGCAGCGGTGGTGGTCGGGACGGTGGGCTACTCCCAGTTCGGTCGCGAGGCCGCAAGCCCGCTGGTGCCGGCGACGCGCAGCGCCACGACCAGCGCCTCCTCCTCCCCTACGACCACGAGCAGTCTCGACGTCCCAGGCGTCCTGCCTGTCGCCAACGAGTGGCAGGAGTCGCTGCAGCTGCCCGTTGGCTCGGTGACGGTCACGCCGATCACCAAGGGCGGTGGGGTCGAGTGCGGCGACGCACTGGGCAAGGCGACTCGCCAGGAGTCGGCCACCCAGGCCAACTCCCCGGTGTCCGGCGCCGCGACCTACTGGCAGTACGACGGAAAGGGCGACCTCAAGGACCAGGTCGTTGCGCTCGAGCAGAGCGTGCCGAAGTGCCAGGCGGGACCGGGGTTCAAGGTCACGCCCGGGCTGGTCGGCGATGTCTCGGTCTACAGCTATGCGACGACCGACGCCGGTTCAGGCTGGTTCGCCGTCGCCGGGGGTACTGCTGGCGTGACCCTGCTCCAGGTGATCGACCCAGCGTTCAACGACGTCTCGCTCGGAGGTTTCACCGAGGACGAGGTGGCCACGCTCGCGCGCATCGCCCAGGCACGACTCGACCGCTACGCCGCCGCGGGCCCGTCGCCGACCACCACAGTGCCCAGCGGCCCCGGCGCGAAGGCGATCAACGAGCAGATGCCCGTCGCCGGCGCCGACCCACTCCCCTCGTCCGACTTGTTCGTCGCAGCCTCCCAGTGGACGTCGGCGCGGTTCGCGGCGGGCGCTCCCGCCTACGCCGGGGCGGCTGGGTCGGCGGCCGATCTGGGTGGCATCGGCGTGTTCTGTGAGACCGACGACTACCTGTCCGGCATCGGGGGCCAGTTCGGAGTAGTCGAGCTCCGGGCCGGAAGGGGCGACGCGAACGTGATCGGACACCAGCGGGTGCGCGTCGACCAGTCGGCCGACCCAGGCGCTCGCAAGGCGTGGGCGAAGGACCAGGTGTCGCAGGAGCAGTCACTGCGGGCCAAGGGGTGCACCGAGGCCGACGGCAAGGTCACCGCGACGCGCGGGCCGCATGCCGGCACCTTCCTGCTGACCAAGAAGGTCACCGGCGACGCCACCGGCACGGCCTATCGCTGGGTCGGCACCACGACCATGACGACGCCCGGCGCCATGACGACTGTCGTCTTCCACGGGACGAGCGACGGCCAAGGCTTCCAGGGCACGGCGGCCCAGGGCTTCGCGGAACTCGACCGGCTGCTCGCCCTGGCCCGCCAGAAGTAGCCGCCCACGCGGCATACCGCGGACTGCTCCACGACCTGAACGCGACGACGGCCGCCACCCTCCGGGGTGACGGCCGTCGTGAACCTTGGTGCGGCAGAAGCTACTTCTGCAGACCCTGCATGATCTCGCGCATCAGGTCGGCGGTCGCGGACGGCGTCTTGCCGACCTTGACCCCGGCGGCCTCGAGGGCCTCCTGCTTGGCGGCAGCCGTGCCCGCCGAGCCCGACACGATGGCGCCGGCGTGGCCCATCGTCTTGCCCTCGGGCGCGGTGAAGCCGGCGACGTAGCCGACGACCGGCTTGGTCACGTGGTCCTTGATGTAGGCCGCTGCCCGCTCCTCGGCGTCGCCGCCGATCTCGCCGATCATGACGATCGCGTCGGTGTCGGGGTCCTTCTCGAACGCCTCGAGGCAGTCGATGTGGGTGGTGCCGATGATCGGGTCACCGCCGATGCCGACGGCCGTGGAGAAGCCGAACTCGCGCAGCTCGAACATCATCTGGTAGGTCAGCGTGCCCGACTTCGAGACCAGGCCGATGCGTCCCGCGCCCGCGATGTTGGCGGGGATGATGCCGGCGTTGGACTTGCCGGGGCTGATCAGACCCGGGCAGTTGGGCCCCACGATGCGGGTCACCTTGCCGAGCGAGTAGTTGTAGAACTCCGCGGAGTCCTTGACCGCGATGCCCTCGGTGATGACCACCGCGAGCGGGATCTGCGCGTCGATCGCCTCGACGACGGCCGACTTGGCGAAGGCCGGGGGCACGAAGATGACCGACGCGTTGGCACCGGTCTCCGCGATGGCCTCGGCCACGGTCCCGAACACGGGCACCGAGATGCCACCGTCGAAGTCGACGGACGTGTCCGCCTTGCGCGGGTTGACGCCGCCGACGATCTGGGTGCCGGAGGCGAGCATGCGCTGCGTGTGCTTCATGCCCTCGGAGCCGGTCATGCCCTGGACGATGACCTTGGAGTTCTCGTCGAGAAAAATAGCCATTGGTATGCCGTTCCTTCGGTCAGTTCGTCGCGGCCGAAGCCAGCTCGGCGGCCTTGCGGGCCGCGCCGTCCATGGTCTCTTCGATGGTCACCAGCGGGTGGTTGGCCTCGGCGAGGATGCGCCGGCCCTCCTCCACGTTGTTGCCGTCCAGCCGGACGACCAGCGGCTTGGTGGCCTCGTCGCCGAGGTTCTGCAGCGCGCCGACGATGCCGTTGGCCACCGCGTCGCAGGAGGTGATGCCGCCGAACACGTTGACGAATACCGACTTCACCTGCTCGTCGCCGAGGATGATGTGCAGCCCGTTGGCCATCACCTCGGCCGAGGCGCCACCACCGATGTCGAGGAAGTTGGCCGGCTTGGGCTGGCCCGGGAACTCCTCGCCGGCGTAGGCGACCACGTCGAGGGTGGACATGACCAGCCCGGCGCCGTTGCCGATGATGCCGACCGAGCCGTCGAGCTTGACGTAGTTGAGGTTCTTCTCCTTGGCGGCGGCCTCGAGCGGGTCGGCCGCGGCCTTGTCCTCGAGGGCCTCGTGGTCGGGGTGGCGGAAGCCGGCGTTCTCGTCGAGCGTCACCTTGCCGTCCAGCGCGACGATGTCGCCGTCCACCGTCTTGACCAGCGGGTTGACCTCGACCAGCGTGGCGTCCTCGTCGCGGTAGACGGTCCACAGAGACTGCAGGACCGGCACGATCTTGGCGCCGGTCTCCTCGTCGAAGCCGGCCGCCGCCACGATCTCGCGTGCCTTGGCCTCGTCGATGCCGGTGTTGGGGTCGACCGCGAGCCGGGCCAGCGCTTCCGGGCGCTCGACGGCCAGCTGCTCGATCTCCATGCCGCCCTCCTTGCTGCACATCGCAAGGTAGGTGCGGTTGGCCCGGTCGAGCAGGATCGAGAAGTAGTACTCCTCGGCGATCTGCGCGCCCTGGGCGATCATCACGGTGCCCACGGTGTGGCCCTTGATGTCCATGCCCAATATCGCTTCGGCCGCCTCGACCGCTTCATCAACGGTCTTGGCGACCTTGACGCCGCCGGCCTTGCCTCGGCCACCGGTCTTGACCTGCGCCTTGACGACGGTCACGCCGCCGCTCTTGGGACCGATCTCCTCGGCGGCCGCGCGGGCCTGCTCCGGAGTGGTGGCGGTGGCGCCGGCGAGCACCGGCACGCCGTGCGCCTCGAACATGTCTCGGGCCTGGTATTCGAACAGATCCACGTCTGACGTCCTCGTCTACGGATGGGTTTGGTTCGACGCCGAGACTAGCCCTGTAGGGACCGGCTGGCTCCCTCGGGTGCAGCCCCGTGGGCCCAATGGGACCAATCTCACCATCAGCGGTGGGTATGCCCCGGGCGGCCGGTCTGCGGCACAGGCACCGCTCGGCGTGGCCTCGCCCTGCTCAGCGGACGGTGACGGCCTGCCCGGGCGCGACGAGGAGCACCCAGACGGGACCCTTCGGGTTGAAGGTGAGCGGCTGGGTGCCCACCGTGAACGAGGTGGGTGCCGTGAGGCCCTTGCGCGACCAGACGCCCTGCCACGACGTGCCGTCCCGGAGGACCACCGCCTTGCCGGAGCCGACCACGTCGACGACCGGGGTGGGCTGGCCGTTGACGTCGCGGTTGCTGGACTTGTGCGTCGCGACGTACTGGACGACGACGGTGCCGGCGCCGTACTGGCGACCGCTCGGGCTGACATCGGGGCGGCCATCGGTGGTGACGAGGTACTGCTTGCGCTTGGCGTTCCACGTCAGGGTGACCTTGGAGGAGGGCCACCGGGCGGCGACCGAGGTGGCCGGCGTGCCACCCGTGGCTGCGGGCCCGTAGCGGAACCCGATGTCGGCGGGCCTGACGCTGCCCCCCGCCCTGGCGAGGAGCACCGTGGGGCTTCCGATCACGTTGTAGGGAGCCGGCCGCGAGCGATCACGGTGGTAGCCGCGCGCGCTCTGGTCGTAGCTGAGGTTGACCTGGCGACCCGCGTCGAGGATCCGCTTCGTGTACTCGGACGACCCGGAGAAGGCCAGCGCGACCTTCCCGTAGTTGGCCACGAGGTCGACGTCCGACTCCCGACCACTGCGGACCGGCCCCACCTCGGGCGGCAGCTTGCGGCTGAAAACGGCCAGGAGCCTCGTGAGCCCACCCTCGACCGGCTCGACGTAGACGACGTCGGCCACGTCGAGCCCGATCCGGGGGCGCGCGGCCGGGGTGTTGTCGATCTTGACGGCGAGCACCGGCCCTCCCGCAAGCATCGCTGGACCGGCAGTGCTCGGGGTGGACGTGGGTGTCACCGGCGTCGAGGCCCTGGTGGTCGCGGAGGTGCGCGCGGCGGGTTTGCCACCTGAGCACGCGGCTGTGAGCCCGATGAGCAGCACGGCGACTCCGGCGACCGCTGCGGTGCGTTGACGCTGAGCACGGGAGGGCATGTCCGCGACAATAGGGGCCCGGCCCCGGTCGGACGCGGCGACGCCCCGTAGCGGCCCGGTGCCGTGATGGCACCCGGCCGTTACCGCCCCGTCGATCCGTGGCGCCAGCGTCACGAATCGACGTGCTGCCACCGGTTCGGCGTTGATCCGTGGCGTCGAGGCCACAGCTCGACGCCGGCAGATCGCTCGCGCGGCGCGGTCGCGGCAGCGCTCAACGAGAGCTCAGGCCTCCGGCGTGCTCCCGGCCAGGACCGTGGTGAGGATGTCGGCGTCGCAGTTGCCTCCTGAGAGGATGACGCCGACCCGCCGGCCGCTCTGGGAGCCGCCCTCGGCAAGCAGGCCGGCCAGCGCGATGGCGCCGGAGGGCTCGGGCAGCTGGTGGGTGGTGCGGAGCAGGACCCGCATCGCCTCGGCCGTGTCGTCCTCCGACACCTGCAGGATGCGGGCAGCCCCCCGAACCATCTCGGCCACGGCGTCGGCCATGGGCGCACGGCAGGCCACCCCGTCGACGAAAGTGGCGGCCTCCGGTGTCGTGACGACCTCGCCCGCCGCGAAGGACAGGGCCGACGCGGGAGCCCGCTCGGACACCACCCCGACGATCTCGGTGGGCAGGCCCAGGAGGTCGCGCACCCCGATGAGGCCGCAGATACCCGAACCCATCCCCACTGGCACGTACACCGTGTCCAGCGGGCCGGCCGCGTCGAACAGCTCGAGCGCATAGGTGCCCACCCCCACGACCAGGTCGCGATGGTAGGGCGGGACGGCTTCGAGACCGAGCTCGGTCTCCAGGCCCATCGCGTGCTCGCGAGCCTCCTGGTAGTCGTGGCCGTGCACGATCAGCTCGGCGCCGAAACCCTGCATCGCGGCGTTCTTGTCCGGGCTGTTGCCCTCCGGCACCACGATGACGACGCGCAGCCCACCCGCCCGGCCGGCATACGCGAGGGACTGTCCGTGGTTGCCGCGCGTCGCCGAGACGAAGCCCTTGACCTGCGGGCGCTCGCGGGCGGCGCGGTCTGCGTAGACCAGCCCACCACGGACCTTGAAAGCGCCTGTCGGAGTGTGGTTTTCGTGCTTGACCCAGACCTCCTCGCCGACGTGCTCGCTCAGCAGCGGCCACTCGAGCTGCGGGGTCGCGGCGAAGTGGCGGCGCACGACGCTGGTCGCGGCGTCGAGCTCGGCTCGGGTGAAGGTCATGGGCGTGAGTCTGCCCGAGGTGCGTGACGACGACCGGCAAGTGTGGGCAGGATGTCCGGTATGCCGCGAACCGCACCCTTGTCTTTCCGCGCCACTGGCGGCCTGATCGGCCTGATCGGTCTGTCCCTCGCCCTGGTCGGCTGCGGGACCACGGACCCACGGATACCGGCCGCTCCCTCGCCGACCGTCACCGGCCGGGCGAGCTTTCCCCTGACGGTGAGCAGGCTCGGGGGGATCGCGGGCTTCTCGGACAGCCTCTCGATCCAGGACGACGGCGGGGTGCTGGCCACGACCAAGCAGGGAAAGGTCACCTGCACGATCGACAAGGCCAGCCTGGCCGTCCTCAACGAGGCAGCCCTCGAGATCCACGACACGGACACCCCCACCGGCTCACCGAGCACGGTCGCCGACCAGCTGGATGTGCTCTTCGGGGCGGGGACAGGACTCGTGCACCTCGGGGACGAACGCGTGGCACGGGCCGAACCCATCGTCAGCCAGCTCCTGGCCGACGTCACGGGTCCGGCCTCCCGCCGCAAGATCTGCACGTAGCCGACGCGAGGAAGCGGCAGGTCACGGACTGGAGGTTGCCCGCGACCTGCCGCTGGTCAGGAGGGAGCCGGGCCGGCGCTCAGGGGAACCGCCGACCCGACTCCGGTCCGCTAGCTGGTGGCCAGCGCGGTGTCGTCGACCACGAAGGACGTCTGCAGCGTGGAGTCCTCGTTCATGAGGAACTTCACCGTGATGGTCTTGCCCTTGTAGGCCGTGACGTTGAACGACTTCTGCGTGTAGGTCGCGTTCGTCCCCACGTTGGAGTACGTCGCCAGCGTCGTCGTCGTCGCGCCGTCGACCACCTGCACCTTCATCGTGTCGTATGCCGTGCTCCCCGACTCGGCGGTGTCGGTGCGGAGCCAGAACGACAGGGTTGCGGCCGTGACGGTCGACGGGATCGCCACGCTCTGCTGCACCGTCTCGGTCGAGGTGGAGCCGTTGCCACCGAGCCAGGCCTTCCAGCTGCCGGTCCGTGCCGGACGCCCGGTGTTGTTGGTGATCGGACCCGAGGTGCCGGTCCAGCTGACCGCACCGGACTCGAAGCCCGGGTTCAGCAGCAGGTTGCCACCGGTGGGCGGGGGCGTGGTGCCGCACGTGGCCGAGCCGGCCGGGACGGCGATGGCGGTGAAGGCCGCCTCGACCGACTTGCAGGTCTGGCTGGTCGCCCCGTAGAGCTCGATGGCGGAGTTGATCGCCCCGTTGCGCGCCGCGGCGTAGTTGCTGTTGCTGGTGAGCTTGGTCGAGAGGGTTCGGTACCAGACCTTCTCGATGTTGGCCCGACCGCCACCGGTCACGGCGGGGGCGGTGCCGCAGACCGGGCTGTTGTAGCTGACGCCGTTGATCGTCTTGGCGCCGCTGCCCTCGGAGGCGAGGTAGAACCAGTGGTTGAGCGGACCCGACGAGTAGTGCGGGTTGAGCTGCCCGAGGGTCGATGACCAGCAGTCCTTGGACGCGCCGTCCTTGCTGGGCTTGTCCATGTAGCGCAGCGGCGTCCCGTTGCCATTGATGTTGATCTCCTCGCCGATGAGGTAGTCGCCCGGGTCGCTCGGGTTGTTGGCGTAGAACTCGACGGCGGTGCCGAAGATGTCCGACGTCGCCTCGTTGAGGCCGCCCGCGTCACCGCTGTAGACCAAGCCGGCCGTGTTCTCCGTGACACCGTGGGACATCTCGTGGCCGGCCACGTCGATCTCGGTCAGCGGGGCCGCGTTGGCTGCGCCGTCGCCGTAGGACATCTGGGTGCCGTCCCAGAACGCGTTCTCCATCGCGTTGGCGAAGTGCACGCGGGAGGGAGCGCCGCGACCGTCGTTCCAGATGCCGTTCCGGCCCAGGATGTTCTTGTAGTAGTTGAACGTCGTCGTGGCGCCGTAGTGGGCGTCCACCGCGGCCGAGGCCCGGTCGGAGACGGCTCCGTTGCCCCAGAGGTCGTCAGAGTCGAGGAACAGGTCACCCGCCGGGCCGACACCGGTGTTGGGGTCGCCCAGGTTGTGGGCGTCCCGAGTGTTGTTGCCGTGGGTGTCGGTCAGCTCGTAGCCACCGCCGGTGTGCGCCTTGGTCTCGAGGGTCGCGTCGTAGAAGATGCCGTCGCCGGTGCCGGTCTGCACCTCGTCGTAGCTGATGAGGATGGCGCCGGACTTGGCGTCCACGAGGGTGTGCATCCGCGAGGGCACCTGGTCGGCCCGCACGCTCTTGACCAGTACGTCGTAGGCCAGGACGGGCTTGGCGCCGCCGGCCCACACGACCAGCTCACCGGACGGGGACTCCGTCTGCTTGCCGGCAGACCGACCCTCGGACACCGCCTTGCTCCGCGTCACCGTCGGGGTCGTCGAGGTGACGGCGACCTTCCCACTGGCGTTGTAGTGCACGCTCTTTTCCTGGCCGGCTGCGGTCTTCTCGACGATGAGGTCGCCACCCACGACCCGGAGGCCCTTGAAGGTGCGGTCGTAGCGGACGTGCTGCGTGCCGTCACGGTCGGTGAGGACGTTGCGCAGCACGAGCTTCTCGTCCTTGGAAAGGCCCAGCGCGGCGTGGTCCTGGTCAGCGCCGGACTGTGCGGAGGCGGCGCTGGCGACGTGGGTTGGCGCGGACTGTGGTGCGGCTGCCGCTGCGGACAGTGGTGTGGCCACTGCGGCTGCGACTGCGACGCCGAGTGCGGCGCCGGTGGACAGACGGATCACGAAAATCCTCTTCTCGGACATGCGCAGGTGTGTTGCCCGCGCTGCGTGTGGCGTCGAGTCCCCCTCCAGGGACGGCTCAGGGTTGCCGTGGGCCTCGCGCCGTGCTGACCTAACCGGCCGCCTGAAGAGCGGGTCAATGAAACTGGCGAAGACTTTGCCAAATGCGTGGGAACCCGCTGATTCGTACAGATACCAGGCACTTTTTCTCTGCCGTTGCCCAAGACGACGTCAGCCGTATGCCGTTGGCTCTCCTCGCGCGTCCACGTCGTGGATCGCTGCGCTCACCATGCGGACGCGCGGGCAAGCTCCCGGGCAGCCTCGCCCCGAGCCCGACGGGAGCCCTCGAGCAGGGTCGGAGCCAACCCAGCGACCCCGGAACGTAACCGGCCCGGCCACGGCGTCGTTGTCAGACCACTGCTGCGGCGCCACCCCGGCCCGCGCGCCCACCGTGGAGGCTCGATGTCGCGCCGCACCTCGTCCCAGATCCGGTCCGTCGCCGCGCTTGCGGCCGCAACCCTTGCGGGCCTAGGGCTCGTCGCGCCCGCCGCCGGACCCGCCGCCGCCGCGCCCGGCGCCGCCGCGGCCTCCACGCCGGACTCGGTCGACACCTACACCGGCCTGAAGTTCAGCGTCCCCGCGGGCAGCAACGACCTCGGACAGCCGCAGACCTGCACGATCGACGCGGACCTCTACAAGCCGCATTCCGCTAACCCCTCCGCGAGGGTGCCGGCCATCTTGACCACCAACGGGTTCGGCGGCAGCAAGGCCGACCAGGCAGGGCTGGGCGAGGCCTTCGCCAAGCGCGGCTACGCGGTGCTGTCCTACACCGGCCTCGGCTTCCCCGACAGCGGCTGCAAGATCTCGCTCGACGACCCCGGCGTGGACGGCGTCGCAGCCACCTCGTTGGTGACCTTCCTCGGGGGTGGCGGCTCCGCGGCATACACCTCATCGCAGGTGGGGGGCGCAGCTGGTGGGCCGGGGACGACGACCGTGGACTTCACGGTGCTCGACAACCCGGCCACCCACGACCCGCGGCTGGGCATGATCGGCGGGTCCTACGGTGGACAGATCCAGTTCGCTACTGCCGCAGTCGATTCCAGGGTTGACACGCTCGTCCCCCTGATCACGTGGAACGACCTGCGGTACTCCCTCGCGCCGAACAACACGAGCTTCACGAGGGGCGTGACCTATGCCAACTCTGCTCCGGGCACGGAGAAGATCGGCTGGACCGGGCTGTTCTTCGGCGTCGGCATCGCCGACGGGCTGCAGGGCGCCGCGATCGACCCGACCCGCAACGTCGGCTGCCCCAACTTCGTGCTCGAGGCCTGCGAGGCGAAGGCCACGCTGGACACCCTCGGGTACCCCACTCCGACGACGTTCGAGCTCACCGACCGCGTGTCGGTCGGCCACTACATCGACAGGGTGAAGGTGCCGACCTTCCTGATTCAGGGGGAGAACGACACCCTGTTCAACCTGCAGGAAGCCGCCTCGACCTACCGCTCGCTCAAGGCGCAGGGCGTGCCTGTGACCATGGCGTGGCAGTCCTGGGGCCACTCCGGGGGGACCGGCACGAACACCGGGGCCGCCCCGGGCGAGCTCGACCTGAGCGGGCAGCACATCGAGGACACCTACCTCGGCCTGCGCATCAAGAACTGGTTCGACCACTACCTCAAGGGCTCCAGCGTCTCGACCGGTCCGGTGTTCTCCTACTTCCGCGACTGGGTCGGCTACACGGGCAGCGCCGCTCCGGCCTACGCCAGCGCGGGCAGCTACCCGGTGGGCACGCGCAAGGCGCTCTACCTCTCGTCGGCCGACGAGCTGGTCTCGTCGAAGTCCTCGATCCTGCCCGGCTCGACGTCCTGGTCCAACCCGGGAGGGGGCGCAGCCGCGTCCTACAGCGAGGTCTCCGGGCTCGAGGGCCAGGTGGCGCTCCCCAGCGGCCTCAAGACACCGTTCGACACCCCCGGCACCTTCGGCGCCTGGTCGACACCGGCGCAGTCGAAGCCACTGACGATCGTCGGCGCTCCCACCCTGGACGTGCGCTTCGAGTCCCCCACCGTGGCGCTCAGCCAGTCGGTCGGCCCCAGCGGTCAGCTGCAGGTCTTCGCCAAGCTCTACGACGTCGCCCCTGACGGCTCGAAGACCTTGGTGCACAAACTGATCAGCCCGGTCCGCGTGGCCGACGTGACCCAGCCGGTGCACATCGAGCTGCCCGCGATCGTGCACCGGGTCGAGGCCGGCCACCGGCTCCAGCTGGTGCTCGCCAGCACCGATGCCGCCTACAAGAACGCGTATGCCGTGCAGCCGGTGACAGTGCGCGCGTCACCGCAGGCTCCGGCCACCCTCAGCCTGCCCGTGGTGCCCTGAGTCCCAGCATGCGCAGCGTCAGCCGCGAGTCAGGTGGGTCAGGCGTCCTCGTCGGGCCGGACCGCGCCGCGCACCCACGCCACGATCTCGGTCGTGGTGGCTCCCGGGGTGAAGACCTTGGCGACACCGATCTTCTCGAGCTCGGGGATGTCGGCCTCAGGGATGATGCCGCCGCCGAAGACGATGATGTCGGCGGCGTCGCGCTCCCTGAGGAGCTCCATCACCTTGGCGAAGAGGGTCATGTGCGCGCCCGAGAGGACCGACAGGCCCACCAGGTCGGCGTCCTCCTGGATGGCGGCCTCGACGATCTGCTCGGGCGTCTGGTGCAGCCCGGTGTAGACGACCTCCATGCCGGCGTCACGCAGGGCGCGCGCCACGACCTTCGCGCCACGGTCATGGCCGTCCAGTCCGGGCTTGGCCACGACGACGCGCAGGGGAGACTCAGTCATGGCCGCAGACTAGCCACTCCCGGTCGCAGACAGCGCCTCGGGTGGCGAACGCCACGGGCAGACACGCGGCAAACTTCGGCTGAACACACCATGGCCACCCCT
Organism: Pedococcus sp. P2_E2; assembly: GCF_056403955.1. Classification (NCBI taxonomy): domain Bacteria; kingdom Bacillati; phylum Actinomycetota; class Actinomycetes; order Micrococcales; family Intrasporangiaceae; genus Pedococcus; species Pedococcus sp. P2_E2. The sequence goes on along the minus strand of NZ_JBFUEM010000010.1, from coordinate 40,609 downwards.
CCAACCGCTACGTTCAGCTAGATATGTCGCAGAGCCTCCCGCGCCCTCACCGACCCGCCGCAGCACAGCGGCGCCCGTCGGCGCAGACGGTGCGCCCCGGCCTCCTCACCCGGGCGACGCGTGGCGTCCGGGCCGCCGCCGCGGCGGCCGACGACGTCGTCGGGGGCGCAGCCAGGGCCCTGGCCACTCCCACCGGAGCCCTGGGTGCCGCGGTCGAGGCGGCCTGGGTGACGACCCATCTCGCGCTCTACCCGTGGGGCCTCGTGGGCCGCCACGGACGCGACAGCCAGCTCGGCTTCGGGGTCGAGCACCTGCCCCCCATCCAGCGCGGCCTGCTCATCTCCGACGTCGAGGCGGCAGGCACGCCGATCCTGCTCGTGCACGGCATGGTGGACAACCGGTCGATCTTCACCCTGCTCAGGCTCGGCCTGCGTCGACGGGGCTTCGGCCGCGTGACGAGCATGAACTACTCCCCCTTCACCGCGGACGTGCGCGTGGCCGCTGCCCAGCTCGCCGAGGAGGTCGAGGCCCTCGTGGCCGAGACCGGCTACGAGCGGATCCACGTCGTCGGCCACTCGATGGGCGGCCTGATCGCCCGCTACTACGTCACCCGGCTGGGCGGCGACGAGCGCGTCCACACGCTCGTGACGCTGGGAACGCCCCACCAGGGCACCTACACGGCATACGGATGGCACAACCAGCTGACCCGTCAGCTGCGCCCGGGAAGCGGGTTGATGCGCGAGCTGGACCAGCCGGTGCCCGACTGCCGCACGAGGTTCGTCGTGTACTGGTCCGACCTCGACCAGATGGTCTTCCCGCAGCGCAACGCCGCCCTGACCCACCCCGACCTACAGGCCCGCAACATCGACCTGCACGGCGTCGGCCACATGTCGCTGCCCATCATCGGGAGCGTCGTCCACGGCATCTCGAGCACGCTGGCGCACCTGGACTCCGAGGGGCACACCCTCACCCCTGGCGTCACCGAGCTGCGACGGCGTAGCTCCTGAGGGCGAACATTTAGGACATATGTGGCGGATTTCTGGGGAACGATTTTGGATAACGAACTGATCACGCTACCCTCTGTCACTCCGTGTCCCCCCGCACGCAAGGTCATCGCTTCGTGAGTTCAGATTCCTACTCGGGCCGCCACCGCGCCCCAGGTCGCCACCGCGCGCCTCGTCGGGGACCCCGTTTCGCCAAGAGTGGGTACCTGCTGCCGGGGGCAGCCGCTGCCGCCCTCGTCGTGACCGCGACCGGTGCAACCGTCGCCGAGTCCGCCCCGGCCTACTTCGACCTGAACGGTGCTGCCAAGGCCCGGACCCAGGACCAGGCCGCCGCCAAGTTCAACCGTGTCGAGGCCGCCCAGCAGCGCGAGGTGCAGGTCACGGCCGTCCAGGCCCGCGTGCTCGAGGCGCAGCGGATCGCCCGCACCGCCGAGCGCAAGGCCGTCGCCAAGCGGACTGCCGCCGCCGCGGCCCTCCGCAAGGCCGAGGCCGACCGCAAGAACCGCGAGAAGTGGGTCATGCCCATCAACGGCGCGGTCTTCACGTCCGGCTACGGCTGGCGCTGGGGCCGACTGCACGCCGGCGACGACTTCGGCACCCCGGTCGGGACCCCGCTGAAGGCCATGTCCACCGGCACCGTCACCTTCGCGGGCTGGGAGGGTGGCTACGGCAACAAGATCGAGATCGAGTACTGGGACGGCACCGTGTCGGTCTTCGGCCACCTGAGCCAGATCGAGACCAGCGTCGGCGACAAGGTCGCCCCCGGCGACGTCGTGGGACTGTCGGGCAACACCGGCCACTCCACCGGCCCCCACCTGCACCTCGAGATCCACCCCGACGGCGGTGCGGCCATCGACCCCGCCCCCTGGTTGCACGACCACGGCCTGCAGTAGCAGTCCCGCAGCACCGCACGAGGCGCCCTCCGGGGCGCCTTTCGTGTATGCCGCGTCAGCGCAGTGCGAGAGCGACGCCTGAGCGCCGCGTCAGCGCCGCGACAGCGCGGAGCGGCTGCCTCCTCGGTCAGAGCTTTTCGAGTGGGGCGTAGCGCAGCAGGAACCGCTTGACGCCGGTGTCGCCGCCGAAGTCGACGTGCGCCTGCGTCTTGTCACCCTCACCCTCGGTCTTGACAACCGTGCCCATGCCGTAGCTGTCGTGGGTGACCTTGTCGCCCGAGTGCAGCGAGATCAGCGGGCGGTTGCCCGGAGAGCGGACGCCGGGGCGCTGGGCCAGGGTCGCGACGGCGGGCGTGCCCGGTCGACGCGAGGTGGTGGCTGCCTCGGCCCGCTGCCACTCGACGAGGTCGGGCGGGATCTCGTCGAGGAACCGGCTGGCCGGGTTGTACTGCGGAGCCCCCCACGCCGATCGCACGGCCGCCCGCGACAGGTGCAGCCGCTCGCGGGCGCGGGTGATGCCGACGTACGCCAGCCGGCGCTCCTCCTCGAGCTCCTTGGGGTCGCCGAGCGCCCGCAGGTGCGGGAACGTGCCGTCCTCGAGGCCGGTGAGGAAGACGACGGGGAACTCCAGGCCCTTGGCGGTGTGCAGCGTCATGAGCGTGACGACCCCGAGGTCCTCGGCCTCTTCGCCGTCCGGGATCTCGTCGGCATCGGCGACCAGCGAGACCTGCTCGAGGAAGTCCTCGAGGCTGGCGACCTCGCCGGTCTCGGCGCGGGTCTCGTCGAACTCCTGCGCGACGGCGACGAGCTCGGCGAGGTTCTCGACCCGGGTCTCGTCCTGCGGGTCGTGGCTGGCGCGCAGCTCGGCGAGGTAGCCGGACTTCTCGATGACGGCCTCCAGGAGCGCCCCCACACCCTGCTCGTCGTCGGCGTGGATGGTGCCGAGCTGCTCGAGCAGCCCGGTGAAGCCCTTGATCGCGGCGACCGAGCGGGTCGCGATGCCCGGAGCGTCCTCGGGACGGCCGAGGGCCGCGATGAACGGGATCCGCTCGCGCTCGGCGAGGGCCGCGACGCAGGCCTCGGCCCGGTCGCCGATCCCCCGCTTGGGCACGTTGAGGATGCGCCGCAGGTTGACGGTGTCCGTCGGGTTGGAGATGACCCTCAGATAGGCGAGCGCGTCCTTGACCTCACGCCGCTCGTAGAACCGTGTGCCGCCCACGACCTTGTAGGGCAAGCCAACTCGCACGAAGACCTCTTCGAGCGCTCGCGACTGGGCGTTGGTCCGGTAGAACACCGCGACGTCCTTGGGCTTGACCCCGGCAGAGTCGCCGAGCTCGTCGATCGTCTTCGCGACGAAGGCCGCCTCGTCGTGCTCGTTGTCGCCGACGTAGCCGATGATGGCCGCGCCGTTGCCGCTGTCGGTCCAGAGGTTCTTCTTGCGGCGCTCGGGGTTCCTGGCGATGACCGAGTTGGCGGCCTGCAGGATCGTCTGGGTCGACCGGTAGTTCTGCTCGAGCAGGATGGTCCGCGCGTTCGGGTAGTCCTCCTCGAACTCCACGATGTTGCGGATCGTCGCGCCCCTGAACGCATAGATCGACTGGTCGGCGTCACCGACCACGACGAGCTCGGCGGGGCCGACGGACGGCCCGTCGCCGACCGGCATACCTGCGCTGCCTGCGGCGCCACCCACGAGCTCGCGGACGAGCTGGTACTGGGCGTGGTTGGTGTCCTGGTACTCGTCGACCAGGACGTGACGGAACCGGCGACGGTAGTGCTCGGCCACGTCGGGGAAGGCCTGGAGGATGTTGACGGTCGTCATGATGAGGTCGTCGAAGTCGAGCGCGTTGGCCTGGCGCAACCTCCGCTGGTAGCCGGTGTAGGCCTCGGCGAGCATCCGCTCCTGGTGGGTCCCCTCGACCACCTGCGAGGCGAACGTCTCCTCGTCGACCAGCTCGTTCTTGAGGTTGGAGACCTGGTGGCTGAACGACCGGGGCGGGTAGCGCTTGGGGTCGAGGTCGAGGTCGCGCATCACCATCGCCATGAGGCGCTGGCTGTCGGCGGCATCGTAGATGGAGAAGGTCGTCTTGAGCCCGACCTTCGCAGCCTCGCGGCGCAGGATCCGCACGCAGGCCGAGTGGAAGGTCATGACCCACATCGCCTTGGCGCGCGGCCCGACCAGGGACGCGACCCGCTCGCGCATCTCGGCCGCGGCCTTGTTGGTGAAGGTGATGGCCAGAACCTGCCCCGGCTGCACGCCCCGGGCCGCCAGCAGGTAGGCGATGCGGTTGGTGAGCACGCGCGTCTTGCCCGAGCCCGCGCCGGCGACGATGAGCAGCGGACCGCCCTCGTGCAGGACGGCCGCGCGCTGCTGCGGGTTGAGTCCCTCGAGCAGCGTCTCAGGATCGGTGTGCCGGCTGCTCGCCTCGTCAGGGCCGCGCCCCTCGGCGGCGGCTTGGGCCCACGTCGGGACGCCGCGGTCGTCGACCGCGGTCGCCCGGGCAGCCGCAGCCGTCGGGCGCGTGCCGGGGGCCGGCGGGTCGGCAGGGCCCTGTTCGTTGAAAGGGCCGTGCCCGTTGGCAGGGAAGAGGTCGTCGAAGAGCGTGCTCATGTTGCACCCAGCCTACGTGTCCCCAGCGACAGGACTACCGCAGGTACGACCACAGTGTTACCCGGGGTAGCACTGCGGTAGCATCCGGGCATGAAGGTCAGTGTGAGCCTGCCCGAGGAGGACATCGAGTTCCTCGACGCGCTGGTGCTCGAGGCCAGCGCTGAGTCGCGTTCTGCCGCCCTGCACCAGGCGGTGAGCTCGCTGCGTTCGTCGCGTCTGGAGGCGGCCTACGAGGCGGCCTGGGCGGATTGGCGCGACTCCGGCGAGGCCGAGGCGTGGGAGTCCACGACCGGAGACGGCATCGATGCGGCGGGGTGAGATCTGGCTGGCCGACCTCGAGCCCGTCATCGGAGGCGAAGCCGACAAGGCTCGCCCCGTCGTGGTCGTGAGCAACAACGGCGCCAACACCGCAGCCGAGCGACTGGGCCAGGGTGTGGTGACGGTGGTGCCCGTCACCAGCAACGTCAAGACGGTCTACGCCTTCCAGACCTATCTGCCGCGCGCAGGCACCGGACTGCGGCACAACTCCAAGGCCCAGGCCGAGCAGGTTCGGTCGATCGACGCACGCCGGCTCTCGCGCAGGGTCGGCATCGTGCCGGCGGCACAGCTGCGCGAGCTCGACGACGCGCTGCGCGTCCACCTGGGGCTCTGACCTCATAGGCTCGAGATCGTGACCCGTCTCGTCGTCCCGGATGTCCGGTACCAGGACTCCTACCTGGCCGCGACCGACGAGTTCACGGTGTCCGGGGAGCAGCGCGACGGTGATGGCGACCTGGCCCAGCCCGCCGAAGCGGGATACGAGGGTTACCAGTTCACCCGTGAAGGCCTGGAGGACCCCGCCGAGTTCGCGCGTTTCGTGGCGCAGCGACGGCGGGCCGCCGACGAGGACGCACCGCGGAGGTCCGGCTGGACCGCCTGCACCTTCCGCTGGATCGTCGACGACACCGACTGGTACGTCGGATCGCTCGCGCTGCGCCACGAGCTGACCGACTACCTCCTGCGCGAGGGCGGTCACATCGGCTACAGCGTCCGGCCGACAGCCCGCCAGCGTGGCCATGCGCGTGAGGCACTGCGCCTGGCCCTGCCCATCGCGCGCGACGAGCTCGGTCTCGACCGGGTGCTGGTGACCTGCCTGGAGGACAACGAGGCCTCGAGACGAGCCATCGAGGCGAACGGCGGCGTCTACGAGGACTCGCGCAACGGCACCCGCCGCTACTGGATCGAGCTGTGAACGTCGACCCCCACCCGGTCACGGGTGAGCGGTTCGAGTCGCCGGTGCCGCCGGGCAGCGGCTGGCCGGGCGACCCGGCGTCGGCCGCCACCCCTGTGGCCCGCAACGCGTCCCAGACCGACGCACTCGCCTGCACCTCACCCGATGTGGCCGAGCTCGATGCCCGGATCTCGGTCTGTCGCGCGTGTCCGCGACTCGTCGAGTGGCGTGAAACCGTTGCGACACAAGGCCGCCGGGCCTCCTTCGCGGACCAGCCCTATTGGGGCAGACCGGGGCCGGGCTTCGGCGACCCAGCTGCCCAGGTGCTGGTCGTGGGGCTGGCTCCCGCTGCCAACGGCACCAACCGCACGGGACGGATGTTCACCGGCGACCGGTCGGGCGACTGGCTGTATGCCGCGTTGCACCGCGCCGGGTACGCCAGCCAGCCGCAGTCGTGGGCGAGCGGTGACGGGCTGGTGCTGCACGGCATACGCATCATCGCAGCGGTGCGGTGCGCTCCGCCGGCCAACAAGCCCACCACGACGGAGCGGGCCGCCTGCGCGCACTGGCTGGACCGCGACCTCGAGCTCGCCGCGCCGGGGTTGCGGTCGATGCTCGCACTGGGCTCGATCGCCTGGGACGCGACGCTCGGCAGTGCCCGACGACTCGGCTGGGACGTGCCACGCCCCAAGCCGCAGTTCGGGCACGGGGCGGAGACAGTGCTGGTGTCCCCCGACGGGCGGCCGGTCCGGCTCGTCGGGAGCTACCACGTGAGCCAGCAGAACACCTTCACGGGCAAGCTCACCGAGGCGATGCTCGACGCGGCGATCGCCAGGCTGCGACCGGTGCCCTGATGGTGCTGCTCGCGGTGCCCCACCTGCGGTTCCGCCATTCGTTCCTCGCTGCGGCGGACGAGTTCCGCGCCAACGGGGAGTCGGCTCACGACGGGGTGCTCAACTGGCCTGCCGAGGGCGACTTCCCGGGCGTCGTGTTCACACGGGAGGGCCTGGAGGACCCGGCCGAGTTCGCCCGGCTGGTGGCCAACCGGGTTGGCGACGCCGAGCCGACGAGCGTCCGGCCACCCCGCTGGACCACGGCGACCTACTGGTGGCTGGAGGACCCCGAACTCGCCGACGAGTTCGTGGGGTCGATCTCGTTGCGGCACCACATCGACCACCCCCTGCTGGCGACCGTCGGCGGTCACGTCGGCTACTCGGTGCGCCCGAGCGCCCGCCGCCGCGGTTTCGCCAGCGACGCGCTGCGACAGGTCGTGCCGCGGGCGGCGGCACGCGGCATACCGAGGCTGCTGGTGACGTGCGACCTCGACAACGTGGCATCGGCGCGGACCATCGAGGCCAACGGGGGCGAGTTCGAGGGCGAGCTGCGCGGCAAGCGGCGCTACTGGATCGCCACCTGACCTCGACGCCTATGGTGTTGGGCATGGCCATGTCGCGCGCCCTCGTCGTCCCCCGCAACGGTGACTCCTCGGTCCTGGAGGTCCAGGAGACAGAGGTGGCACCGCCCGGTCAGGGCGAGGTGCAGGTCGAGGTCGCGGCGGTCGGGGTCAACTTCATCGACGTCTACCAGCGACAGGGCGTCTATCCCCTCTCCACCCCGTTCGTCTCGTGCTCCGAGGGGTCCGGCACCGTCACGGTGGTGGGGCCAGGGGTTGACGACGTCGCGGTCGGCGACCGCGTCGCCTGGGGCGCCGGCCTCGGTGCGGCCGGCTCCGTGGTCAACCGGGCCGCCGACTCACTCGTGCCCGTGCCCGACGGGGTCGAGCTGGACGTGGCGGCCGCGGCGATGCTCCAGGGCATGACCGCGCACTACCTCGTCAACTCGACGTATGCCGTGGGGCCGGGGACCGTGGCCCTCGTGCACGCGGCTGCGGGCGGCGTGGGGCAGCTGCTCGTGCAGATGGTGACCGCCAAGGGCGGTCGGGTGATCGCGACCGCCGGGTCGCCCGACAAGCTCGAGATCGCTCGCGGCCTGGGGGCGGAGACGGTGATCAACTACCGGGAGTCCGAGGACCTCGCCGCGGAAGTGCGAGCGGCCAATGGTGGCAACGGAGTCCACGTCGCCTACGACGGAGTCGGCAAGGCGACGTTCGACGCCTCGCTGGCGTCGCTGCGCCCCCGTGGGCTGATGGTCCTCTTCGGTGGTGCCAGTGGGCAGGTGCCGCCCTTCGACATCCAGCGGCTCAACGCCCTGGGCTCGCTGTTCCTGACCCGCCCGACCCTGGGCAGCTACACCGCCACCCGCGAGGAGCTGCTCGAACGCGGCACCTCGGTGCTCGGCGACATCGCAGCCGGACGGCTGGCGATCGAGATCGGCGGACGCTACCCGCTCACCGACGCGGCGACCGCCTACGACGACCTCGAAGCCCGCCGGACGACCGGCAAGCTGCTGCTGGTCCCCTGACCTGACACCGGAGCACGGCAGGATGGGCCCATGGCTCCCGCCGCTGACGCCGTGCCGTGGGTGCTGCACGTCGACCTCGACCAGTTCCTCGCAGCGGTCGAGATCCTGCGGCACCCCGAGCTGGCCGGTGTGCCGCTGATCGTCGGCGGTCGCGGCGATCCCACCGAGCGGGCCGTGGTGTCGACAGCCTCCTACGAGGCGCGTGAGTTCGGGGTCCGGTCAGGCATGCCGTTGAAGGTCGCCGTGCGCCGGTGTCCCGAGGCGGTGCTCCTGCCCGTCGACTTCCCGGTCTACGAGGAGGCGTCCGCGCGGGTCATGGAGGTGCTCAGGGGTATGCCGGGTGCGGTCGTGGAGGTGCTCGGCTGGGACGAGGCCTTCGTGGGGGTGACGACCGACGACCCCCTGGCCTATGCGCAGGCGATCCGCGCCGCCGTGCTCGAGGCCACCGACCTGCACTGCTCGGTCGGCATCGGCGACACGAAGGTGCGGGCCAAGATCGCCACCGACTTCGGAAAGCCCCGGGGGGTCTTCGAGCTGACCCGCGACAACTGGTTCGAGGTCATGGGCGACCGTCCGACGATCGCCTTGTGGGGCGTGGGTTCCAGGATCTCGCAGCGGCTGGCGTCCCACGGCTACCAGACGGTGCGCGACCTCGCCGAGGCCGACGAGGCGACCCTGGCGGCCGAGTTCGGGCCGACCATGGGCCCGCACTACGGCCGGCTCGGGCGCGGGGTGAGCTCCGCGACCGTCGACGACACCCCGTGGATCGCCCGGGCCCACGGACGCGAGACGACCTACCAGGCCAACCTCGTCGAGCCCCAGCAGGTCGAGGTCGCGATCCGGGCGTTGGCCGAGCAGGTGGTCGAGGACATCCGTCGCGAGGGCAGGGCCTGCCAGCGCGTCTTCCTCAAGGTGCGGTTCGCGCCGTTCTTCACGACCAACCGGGTCCGCAAGCTGACCGAGCCCACCTTCGACGTCGACGTCATCGCCTCCACCGCGCTGGCCCTCCTCGCGGCCCTGGCGGACGACCGCCCCATCAGGCTCCTCGGGGTCCGGGCCGAGATGGTGCCGCCCGAGGGTGGCTACATCGACCCACGGACCACCGGACGCGGCGGTCCGAGTGCCAGGGCCGCCGGCACCGGGGGCGGTGTGGAGGACTCCTCGCCGGGAGCGACGGCGGACACCTCGCGCGAAGGATGACCGGTCAGCGCGCCCCCCGCTGACCGGTCGGCACGCTCGAAGGCGCCCGGCTCAGTTCCAGAGCGCTGCGACCGCGACGTTGAGCACGCCCAGGGCGCCCGACGCCATCACGAGTCCACGGTTGAGGGGAGCGCCACGCTTGGCGCGACCGCGGGCGATCTCGATGCATGCGGCGGCCGCGATCGCGACGACCAGCTTGACCCCGATCTTGGGGTGGTTGAGGTCCTTGTCGAGCGAGGAGATCGCCTCGGCCATGCCGACCAGGACCAGACCGGTCAGGACCTGGGCGCGGGCGCCGATCGACATCAGCTCGACGGTGTCGAGCCCCTTGCGCGCGAAGGCGGCCCAGCCGCCGACCAGCGCTGCCATGCCCAGGAGGTGGAGCACCACGACGAGGTTGTAGACGAAGTCCATGGCCTCACCCTAGCCCGCAGGGTTGACCACCAAGCCGTGCGGATCGCCTGCGAGACCCACGCCCTCGTTCAGAGCAGGCGACGGCCCATGGCCCAGGCGGTCAGCTCGTGACGTGACGACAGCTGGAGCTTGCGCAGCACCGAGGAGACATGCGTCTCAACGGTTTTCACCGAGATGAACAGCTCCTTGGCGACCTCCTTGTACTGGTATCCGCGCGCGATGAGTCGCATGACCTCGCGCTCGCGGGCCGAGAGCCGGTCGAGCTCCTCGTCGACCTGAGCCACCTCGCCGGCCGCCGCACCGAACGCGTCGAGCACGAAGCCGGCCAGCCGCGGAGAGAACACGGCGTCGCCGTCGGCCACGCGCTGGATCGCCCGGGTCAGGTCGGTGGCACTGATCGTCTTGGTGACGTAGCCGCGCGCCCCTGCGCGGATCACCGCGATGACGTCCTCGGCGGCATCCGAGACCGACAAGGCGAGGAACCGCACCGGCTGGCCGTCCGCGGTCTCCAGCCCCTTGCAGCCGTGCAGCACGTCGATGCCACCGTTGCCGTTGCCGCCCGGCAGGTGCACGTCGAGCAGGACGACGGGCGGCTTGGTCTGGCGGATCACCGCGATGGCGGAGTCCACGTCGGGCGCCTCGCCCACGATGGAGACCGTGGTGCCGAGCTCGGCACGGACTCCCGAGCGGAACATGCGGTGGTCGTCGACGAGGACGACCTCGACCGGCTTCTTCTCAGGCGTGTTCACGGGTCTCCTCCGAGACGGGTTGCGGATTATCTGGGTCGGACTGGGGCTGTGGGTGTCGCTGGGCCGCAGGCAGGGTGAGGCTGACCTCGGTGCCCTGCTCGAGGCGGCGGACCCTCGCGGCACCTCCGTGCCGCTCCATCCGCCCGAGGATCGACTGACGGACACCGAGCCGGTCCTCGGGGATCTCGCTGACCTCGAACCCCGGCCCGTGGTCGCGCACGAAGGCCTCCACCCCCGAGGGTCCGACCTCGAGGTAGAGCGAGACGGGCGGGGCCCCGTGGCGGACCGCGTTGTGCAGGGACTCGCGCACAGCACGGACGAGGGCCTGCCCGCCGTCGTCCAGCGGCCGGTCCCCGGTCGACACCACCTCGATGGGCGTGCCGTGCAGGTCCTCGACCTCGTGGGCGGCCTCGACCACCGCGGTGGCAAGGCTGGCATCGGAGTCGGAGGGGCCGGCATACAGCCACGAGCGGAGCTCGCGCTCCTGGGCACGGGCGAGCTGGGTCACTGCGCCGGCGTCGCCGGCCTTGCGCTGGATGAGCGCCAAGGTCTGCAGCACCGAGTCGTGGAGGTGGGCCGCGATGTCGGCGCGTTCGGTCGCGCGGGCGAGCTCGGCCTGCTCGTGGCGCAGGTCCGACCAGAAACGAAGGGCCCAGGGGGCGGAGATCAGGGCCACACCGGCCAGGACCGCCAGGACCGCTGCGCCGATGTCCCAGATCGCTGCGAGGGACCGGCCGCGCGTAGCCATGATGACCAGGCCGGTGAGGGCCAGCACCCCACCGAACGCGAGGCGCGCAACGCTGAATCGCCTTGTCCCCGTTTCGGATCCGAGCCAGCGCCCGCGCTGGGAGTCGTCGAGCTGGGACCAGGCGAGAACCGCACCGGCGGCCACGACCAGGAGGGGGACGAGAATGCCGAGGCGCGCGTTGAGACCGGCGTTCTGGGCCACGACGACGAGGCCGATGCCGAGCAACAGCCCACCCACGAGAAGCACGCGGGTCGCGTCCCGCTCGATGGTGCCCGTCACCGGATCGGGCTGGGTGCGGCCGGCTGCCGCGACCGCTGCCGCATCAGCCGGGTCGACCGCGCGACGACCGGCCCGGACCATGCCACCCCGGGACTGTGGCGTGAGCGCCCACAGGAAGATGTAGGCCACCAGCCCGGCTCCGGTGGGGATCGAGATCAGCACGAACCCCAGCCGGATCCACCGAACCGGCCAGCCCAGGTGCTGGGCCAGACCGACCGCGACGCCGCCGATCACCTTGCCCTCGACGGGTCGCGTGAGGGTCGGGCGAGCGGCACGGCGCTCTGCGGCCCTTGCCTCCGCTGGGGGGACGGGCCGCTCGTAGGGAGTCGGCATGTCCTCATCCTGACGCACGAACCGGTGGATGCCGAGCAGATTCAGGGTGCGCGGACGCTGCTTCAGGGTCAGTTCAGGGTCGACCCTCATGGCAGGGCCCCCGTCGCACGGACACCATTGATGACATGACGCAGACCCCTGGGCCGACCGCCGGCCCGACGAACCCCACCCACGCGACCGGCCTCGACCGGTTCTTCGGCTGGATCCGCTCCGTGGACCTTCGCCGGGACGCCGACGACAAGTGGCTGGCCGGCGTGTGCTCCGGCATCGCCACGCGCCTCGGTGTGGACCCCATCGTCATCCGGGCAGCCCTGGTGCTCCTGGTGATCCTCGGTGGCGTCGGCATCACCATCTACCTCATCGCCTGGGCCTTCCTGCCCAACAACCGCGACGAGATCGTCGCCGAGAAGGCGCTGCGCGACGGTGACGTGCTCGGGATCATCCTGCTCGTCATCATCGGCCTGTCCCTGGTCGGCGGTACCGGTCTTGCCGGCGACACCCCCGGCGTCGGGTGGATCTGGTGGGTCGTGGTTCCCATCGGTCTCGTCGTCTGGCTGGTGACCCGCAACCGCGACGGCAAGGCCCGCTCGCAGACGCCGTACGGGCCGAACCCCTATGCACCGGCTCCCTCCGGCCAGGCCCCCTACGCGCCGAGTCCCTACGCGCCGGCTCCCTACGGCGAGGCTCCCCACGCGGCCACCGGGACGTGGGGCGCCGAGGGCGGGTACCCGCAGACCACCGCCACCGCGACCGTGGCCACCGCGAGCGCCTCGCCCGCGACCTTCACCCCAGAGACCCAGGAGTATGCCGCCGTGCCACCGACCACCTACGCCCCCGCGCCCGCGGACACGCCTCCGGGCGGCACCTACTTCGCTCCACCCACCCCGGCCGCTCCGCAGCCACCACGTCCCCCCAAGGTGCCGCGTCGACGCAGCGGTGGCTTCGTCTCGGTGCTGCTCATCGGCGGCCTGGCCGTCGCGGCCTACGGTGCGACGCTGTCGATCCACCGGGCGGCCCACTGGGCCGGCAGCGACGAGACGGTGGCCATGGCTGCCGCCCTCGGTGTCCTCGGCCTCGGCACGCTGGTGCTCGGCCTGCTGGGCCGACGGGCTGGTCTCACCGGCTTCCTGGCCATCGTGCTCGCCCTCGTCACGTGGACCGCGTCGGTCGTGCCCGACGTGACGTTGGGCGGAGGTGTCGGCGAGCGCACGTGGCGTCCCTCGACCAGCGACACCACGTCCTCCTACCGGCTGGGCATCGGGTCGGCGGAGCTCGACCTCGCCCGCGCCCAGGACAACCCCGGCACGGCTCGGGAGATCGAGGCCCGCGTGGGCATCGGCGAGCTGAGGATCTACATCCCCTCGAACCTCACGGTCGAGGTCCGCAGCTCGGTCGCCGCCGGGGACATCTCCCGCGTCGACAGCCCTGACCTCGGCACCAATGGCGACCCTGTCCCGCTGGACAACGGCGACGGCCGCAACATCAGCACCGTGGAGACGTTCGGCACGGGAAGTCCCGACGTCGTGGTGACCGCGCACGTCGGCCTGGGCCAGATCCTGATCGGCAAGGAGTGACCGCGATGACCAACCCCGAAGCACCCCAGGACGAGACGACACAGGTGGAGCAGGCAGTGCAGACCCCCACGACCCAGTCCGACCCGACCCCGAGCGACCCGACCCAGGCCGACGTGACCCGGACGACCGAGCGGACCGAGCAGCTCGACACCACGGACGCGACCCGCGCCATCGAGGTCGACGAAGCGCCAGTGTGGGCCGAGCCCACCGACGCCCGGGTGGCCGCCGACGATGCCGGCTGGCCCCCCGCCATCCCGGAACGCCCCAGCGGCCCGCACGCCCCTGCCATCGTGCTGGGACTGGTCTGCCTGGCCGTGGCGAGCATCGTGCTGGCCCAGGAGGTCGGGAGTCTGAGCGTCGACTGGGGCGACATCGGCCCACTCGGGATCGTGGCGGCCGGTGCCCTGCTCGTGCTGTTCGGGCTCGCCGGGCTGCTCAGCTCACGACGCAAGTCGCAGTGACGCAGGCCTAGCCGGCAAGCCAGCGCTTCATGTGCGGCGCGAACGAGCGGCTCAGGTAGTAGTGCTCGAGCTCGTCGCGCCGCACCCAGCGCACCGCCTCGGTCGAACCCCCCACGTCGTGGACGACGGGGTCGGTCGGCTGAGGGCACCACGCGGCATACACGATCCGCACGGCGTGGAAGTCCTCCAGGCGCCCGCTGGGCGCCCGGCCGATCCAGTGCGAGGTGTGCGCCTCGAGCAGGCGAACGGCTTCCACCTCCTGGCCACTCTCCTCCCAGACCTCGCGGTGCAGGGCGGCCACAGGGGCCTCGCCCGGGTCGAGCCCCCCGCCGGGCAGGGTCCACCGCCCGGGCGCGGAGGTGAGGGCGGACAGCTCGGTGAGCAGGACGCCGCGCTCGCTCGTGACCACGCCGTAGGCCGCGGCGCGCTGGTACGGGCGCGCCTCCTCCCCCGGCTCGAGCACGAGCCCCGGGTCGGTGGGCACCGGGCTGGCGACGCTCGCCACGGCTGAGGCGGCGGTCACGGTGTAGGTGAAGAGGAGAGCGCCGTCCGCGTCGCGCTCGGCGTCACGCAGCAGGGGACGTGACCACCCGAGGCGAGCCAGCTCACGGACCGGGTCCGCACCGTGCCCCAGGACGAACTCGGCCACCACGCGACCTCCGGCGGCGTTGGCCCGGACCATCACCCGTTCACTGCTGGACGGGGGCCCCTGGCTCGGCGTGGGGGTCTCGGTCACGAGGCACCGGCCCGCCGGTACTCGGCCTCGGCGAGCGCGGCGACCGAGGGCCAGTCCTGCGCGGGCGCGACGGTGCGGTTGGTCTCGGTGATGCCCTGGCGCAACTCGGGGTCGCTGAGCAGCCGCGCCAGTCCGCGGGCGAGGGCGTCGTCATCGGGTCCGAGGAGTCCGTTGACACCGTCGACGACGAAGTCGCCCACCCCGGTGTCCTGCCGCGCGACGACGGGAAGCCCGGCGGTACGCGCCTCGAGGGCGGCGATGCCGAAGGCCTCCAGGCGGGCGGGAGTCAGGTAGATGTCGCTGTCCCAGTAGCGATCCCGGAGCTCATCCCGACCCACGCGGCCGCGCATGGACACCCAGTCGGTCATGTCGTGGTGGGCGGCGAACCGTTCCAGCCGCCGTCGCTCCGGCCCCTCCCCGAAGAGCGTGAGGCGCATCCGTGGTCCGGAGCCGCCCGAGGTGGAGACGAGCTCCTTCGCCCTGGCTGCGACCTCGAGGACAGCAAGCGGGCGCTTGCGCGCCGCGAACCGCATCGCCGCCACGACCTCGACCGGAGCGTCAGCCGCGCGGGCCGGGCGCGGCGGCGGCCGCCACACGCTGGTGTCGATGCCGTTGGGAAAGACGCGCACCTCGGTGCCCCGACCGACCACGGCTTGCACGGAGGCCGCCGCGACACCGGAGACCGCGGACAGGGCTGCCCCCTTGGCGCCCCATCGCCGAGCGTGGCCGAGGGCGCGAAAGAGGGGTTGCGAGCGCTCCATCAGGCAGTGCCAGGTGATCGCGGTGGGCATCCCCAGCCCCAGCGCGACCCCCGCCAGATCCGTGGCGAACGGGCTCACCACCCCCATGTGGACGTGGGCCACGTCGAACCCACCCGCCTGAAGCCGTCGCCGTACCTCCGGTGGCGCGAACGGGTTGACGGGCAGCTCCCACGGGAGGCGGACCGCCATCCGGTGGACAGGCACGCCGTCGACGTCCTCGATGAAACCGTGCCGCTCGCCGCGCTCCCCGACCGTGGCGGTGAAGACCTCGACCTCGTGTCCGCGGGACCGCAGCTGGGCCGCGAGGTCGTGCGTCTGGACCTCGATCCCACCCAGCCTGGGCAGGTAACAGTCGGTCAGCAGGGCCACCTTCACGGACCTGAGCCTGCCATGCGTCAGGATGGCCCGTGATGACCCACACCCGGAAGCACACCCTGGTGGCCTTCCACGCCCACCCCGACGACGAGGCCCTCCTCACCTCGGGGACGTTGGCGCGGGCAGCGGCAGAGGGCCACCGGGTGGTCGTCGTGGTGGCCACCGACGGCGCCCTCGGCCTGGCTGCGGACGCCTACGTCGCCGACGGGGGGTTGGCCGCGCGACGCCTTGAGGAGCTGCGCCGGTCGGCGTCCGCGCTCGGGGTCGCCCGCGTCGTCTACCTCGGCTACGCCGACAGCGGCATGGGACCCGAGCTGCTGCCCGACCCGCCCGAGCGAGTCCGGTTCATCCAGGCACCGCTCGAGGAGGCCGCCGCCCGGCTGGCCGAGATCCTCCGCGACGAGGACGCCTCGGTGCTGACCACCTACGACCGCAACGGCGGCTACGGACACCGCGACCACGTCCGCGTCCACGAGGTCGGCCAGCGGGCGGCATACCTCGCCGGCACGCCGCGGGTGCTCGAGGCGACGGTCCCGCGCGACACGATCGCGCGCGCCGTCCGCCTCGCGGCCAAGGTCTACCCGTTCCCCCCGGACTTCGACCTGGCGGCGTTCAGCCGCGCGTTCAGCGCCAGGTCCGCGATCACGCACCGCATCGACGTGCGCCGGTATGCCGCGGCGAAGCGGGCTTCGATGCGCGCGCACGCCTCCCAGTCGAGCGCGGACGGTGGGGCAGATCGCACGCTCGCTGCGTTCCTGCGGATCCCGCGGCCGGTGTACGACCTGGTCTTCGGACGCGAGTGGTTCATCGACCCGGCCCGACCGGCGGGGCTGCCGGTGTCGCACGACGTCTTCGAGGGGTTGGGGTGACGAGCGAGAGGGTTGAGCCCGCGGGTGACGCGGCCGACGCACGCGAGGTGGCCGACCGTGAGCCGGCACAGCCGCGCAGGTCGCGGTCGCGGGTTCGCACGGTCGTGCAGGCCGGGGTCGGCCTGGCACTGGCGGCCGTGCTGCTGGTCTACGTCCTGCCCCGCCTGGCCAAGACCAACTGGTCCGACGTGTGGGCGGTCCTGTCTCACGTGCCGCCGACGACCTTCGCGCTGCTGCTTGCGGGGGTCGTGGTGGGGCTCTACTGCTACACCTTCACCCTCACGGGTTCGCTGCCCGGCCTGAAGCACTGGCAGGCGCTCATCGTCAACGTCGCAGGTTCCTCCGTCGGCAACCTGCTGCCGGGCGGAGGGGCGGCCGGTCTGGCGGCGACCTACACGATCTGCCGGTCGTGGGGCTTCTCGCGGCGCGACATCTCGACCTCCGCCATCGTCACCGGCGTCTGGAACGTCCTGTCCCGCGTGGCACTGCCCCTCATCGCGATCTTCGCGTTGTTCGCCGGACGCGACTCCGACGTCCCACCGGCGCTCGGCGACGCGGCTGTCGCCGGTGCGCTGACCGGTGGGGTGATCCTCGCGGTCTTCGTGTCGATCCTCGTGTCCGAGCGGGCCGCGATCGCGATCGGCCAGGGCATCGACAAGGTCATCGGCCGGCTCTGGCGACGGCGCAGCATGAGCGTGCGGTCGCTCGTCATCGACCTGCGCCTGCGGATCAACGACGTGGTGCGCACCGGGTGGCTCAGCATGACGCTGGGGCTCGTCGGCTTCTTCGGGGTGTACTACCTGCTGTTCCTCGTCTGCATGCACACGACGCGGGTCGACCTCTTCTATGGGCAGCTCTTCGCCGCCTATGCCATCGGCCGGCTGCTCACCGCCGTCGGGTTGACCCCCGGGGGGCTCGGGATCACCGAGAGCGGCACCGTCGCGGCCCTGGTGGCCTGGGGCGCGAATCCGGCCGACGCCCTCGCTGGCGTCGTGCTGTTCTCGTGCTTCACTCACCTCATGGAGATCCCGTTGGGGGCCCTCGGCTGGGCGGCCTGGACGGTCAGCCCCAAGAGCACGCACGCCGACGAGGCCGACGACGCCGCCGCGAGCCTGGAGCGACCGACGTGAACGGGCCGACAGCCGCCGGCGAGGGAGCCGACGTGGGCAAGGGCAACGACGCTGGTGAGCGCGCCGACTACCACGTGCGCATGCAGAAGGAGCGGCGGGCCCGTGAGTCGGCGAAGGCGCAGGTGCTGCTCGACGAGTTCGTCCGCACCGCCCGCGACCGGGGCCTGGCCACCACTGAGCTGTCGGCGCGCACCTGGCGCGGTCCCCGCCGCTACAGCACAGGGGTGCGTGGCTGGTACCTCCGGCGGGACCGCTCGGTCGCCGTCGACTCCGACGGCCGCTACTACGTGCTGCTGGTACCCCCACGACCGCTGGCCCGGTTCCGCGGCGTCGAGATCGACCCGAGCGACCCGCCCCTGCAGGTGGGCGAAGGCGCTCGCGACGGCGAGTCGATCGCGTTGTCCGAGCTGATCCGGTTGCGGCTCGAGGCCGGCGACGACTTCTCGACCTGACCGGGCTTTCCCGCCCGCGTCCTTCCGACTTGTTGCCACCTGGTGGTCACGCAGCCCCGGTTTCGGGCGCCTGGTGACGACCTTGCGGCAACAAGTCGCGGTGGGGAAGACCAGCCTGCTCAGCGCTTGACGAGTCGGCGGACCTGACGGGTGCGCGCTTCGTCGGCGATGACGTCGTCCTGGGCCTCCGGCTCGAACGGGCGCCCGGTTGCCTGCTCGGCGGCGAGCCCGATCAACGCGTCCGCAAAGACCGGGTTCGCCGGCAGGATCGGTCCGTGCAGGTAGGAGCCGAACACGTTGGCCGTCCGCGCACCTTCGGTGCCGTCGGTGCCGTTGTTGCCGAACCCCGACCGCACCTTCCCGAACGCCGCCTGCCCCGCGCCGAGAGTCGTCGACCCAGAGTGGTTCTCGTACCCCACCACGTCGCCGAAGTCGGTGGTCAGCACGACCGGCCCGATCATCCGCTTGGCATTGCCCTGGGTGGTGACGTCGAGGATGCCCAGCCCCGGCAGCCGCTTGCCGTCGACGGTGATGAACGCGTTCCCGAGCAGCTGGTACATCCCGCAGATCATCAGCATCGGCGTCCCGGCGTCGGCCAGACCACGCAGCCGGTCGGCGATCTGCTCGAGGTCCGCCTCGACCCGCACCTGACCGGAGTCCTGGCCACCGCCACCGACCACGAGGTGCGCGACCTCGGGAAACTCGCCGCCCGGGTGGTGCTGGTGCACGACCGGGCTGTAGCCGTGGCGCCGGATCCGCGCCGCCAGCGTCCGCGTGTTGCCGAGGTCGCCGTAGATGCTCATCTCGCGCGGGTAGAGGTGCACCACGTGGATCGCGCCCTTGCCCGCGCTGTCGGCGTCCGGCACGCGCGCCGAACCCGCCGGCTCGCCGGGGATGTGGACGTCCTGCGGGTATGCCGCGGAGTCACCCGAGGTGGTCATGACGCCTCCTCGCCGATATCGGGCAGGTCGTAGCGGGCGGCCAGGGTGCGGCGCAACGCCATCATGGCCGTGTAGGTGCAGAAGATCCGCTTGGGCTCGTCGGGGTGCTGGGCGAGGAACGCGTCGAGCGCCTCGTCGAGGTCGGGCTCCACCGCCGCCACTGGGACGTCGTCGTACTGGAGCCGCAGCGCCATGTCGTAGCCGCGGACACCGCTCGTGATCGTGACGCCGCGGGTCCGCAGGCTCTCGAAGCTCACGTCATAGAGCCAGGAGACGTCGCGACCGTCCGCGTAGTTGTCGTTGATCGCGATCATCGTCGCGACCGGGGTCGAGCCATAGGTGCCCAGGGCCACGGTGAAGCCGGCCGGGTTCTTGACCAGCACCAGCTCGAGTGGCTGGTCGTCGACCATGACCACCTCACCGCGACCGAACGGCGGGGTGACCGCTCGCAACGCCTCGGCCGCAGACGCTGGGTCGAACGCATCGCCCAGCAGCATCCGGGCCGTTGCCGTGGCCGCCGTGGCGTTGATCATGGCGGCGAGTCCGCGCTGCTGGAGCTCGAGCGGCCCGACCGTGCCGCTGGCCGGCCCGCCCTCGCCACCGCCTGCGCCGAACACGACCTCGAAGGTCCGTTCGTCGGACGGCTTGAGCAACCCGTCGTCCGGCCCTGCCACCGGCGCGACGAAGTCGTCGTCGAACCGGACGTCCTGCTCTTGGAGCTCGGGCAGCCGGTCGGCGATGGACGCGTCGACCCCGAAGTACTGCACCGCCACCCCTTCGGCGATCCGGTCACGGATCCGCGAGACGAAGGAGTCGTCGAGGTTGAGCACCACCCCCACCGTGGCCTGCTCGGCGAGAGACGCGAGCAGCTTTGCGGTGTGGTCGATCTCGGCGAACCGGTCGAGCTGGTCACGAGCGACGTTGAGCAGCAACGCATGCGTCGGCCGGACCGCGGCGGCGAACTTCAGCGCGTGGGCCTCGTCGAGCTCGAGCACAGCCATGTCCGCCTTGAGCCAGCCGCGGACGGGCAGCTCGCCGAGCATCGAGGAGATGACCCCGCGGGTGAAGTTCGAGCCGGTCGGGTTGGTGAAGACGGTGCGTCCGTGGGCGCGCAGCACCGCGACCAGCATCTTGGTGGTCGTGGTCTTGCCGTTGGTGCCGGTGACGACGACGATCCCGCCGGGCACGCCGGCCAGCGCATGGGCGAGGAACCCGGGGTCGATCCGCTCGGCGACCAGGCCCGGGAGCGCCGAGCCTCCGCCGCGCAGGCGCGAAGCCGCCCGCGCCGCCTTGCCCGCGACCACCGCCGCCGTAGTCCTCAGCACGCCCCAAACCCTAACCGCCCGCGGTGCAGCGGCGAGCACGCGGCATACCCAAGGCAGTGACGTATGCCGTGCGGCAGGTCACGCGCGCGACGTCGACTGGGCCTTCAGGAGCCCATCGGCGACATCATGGGCGCGGTGTCGTGGGTCGGGACGGTGAGGCCCGGGAGCACGTCCGGTGCGGCGAGGACGAGGACGCCCAGGGCGAGGAGGACCAGCGCCGTGCCGTAGGTGGCTGTGCGGCGCCACGGGAGGATCTTCTCGACGGCGATGAACCCGGCGACGATCGCCATCCAGGTCACGCTCATGACGCCCAACGCGAAGAGCGACGCCATCAGGGCCCAGCAGCAGCCGACGCACCACGCGCCGTTCTTCGCGCCCATGCGGAGGGCTCCCGACCAGCCGCCGCGCCAGGAGCCGAGGAGGGTGCCGAGGGGACTCCGGCACTTGCCGAGGCAGACGTTCTTGAGCGGGGTCAGCTCGTAGCCTGCGGCGAGGACCAGGATGGCTCCCGCGATGGGGCGACCGGCGCGATCCCACGCCAGGTCGCCCCCAGCCGCGCGGCTTGCCCCCACGCCGATCAGGAACGCGACGACGCCGGCACCGAGCCAGGTCAGGAGGTAGCCGGTGGTGAACACCAGTGGCTTGAGGCGCGACTTCCCGCTCATGCGGGCGTAGAGCGCGATCGTCGGGGCGACCGACGGGAACATCATCGCGGTCATCATGACCACCCAGACGCCGAGGAACCAGCCGAGGGTGCCGAGGGCGGTCCAGGGGCCGTTGTCCATGCCTCGCATCTGTTGGACCGTCCACCACCAGGCAGCGCCGGCGAGCGCGAAGAGAACGACGACCAGCCCCCAGTGGGCGCGGCTGGCCGCGAGCGCGGGACGGAGGTCTCCGCGAGTGGAGGTCGCCGCGGGGGCCGCCGAAGTCGCCGGAGGCGCCGACCCGAAGTCGGTCATTCGCTCAGGCGGTCCACGCGAAGTCGGACTTCGAGAGCCCGGTCTTTCCTTCGTACTCGATGCCGAAGGCGTTGATCCTCGACCGCTTGGCCTCGGCCATCGTCAGGTCGGAACCAGCAGGGTGGAACATGCCGGAGAACTTCACCGGCTCACCGGACTCCACCCCGAACGGCACGATGTCCCCGATCTCGAAGTCGATGACATCCCCGATTCTCACGCTGTGCCGCAGCCCGTCGTCCTCGACGTCGATCGTGGCGCGCTCGACGCCCAACATCTCACCGATCAGCGGCGCGAGTCCCGCCATGGGCCCCCCGAGCTGGCCGCTGAAGACCTGCACGAGCTGTTCGAACTGCGCGTCCGACGCGGCATCGACGAACACTCCGACCCGCCAGCCCCCCTCGGTCATGACCTTGGGCGTATCCGCGATCAGGGCGACCTTGCAGCCGGCGATGTCGGTGCTGTCGACCCCTCCCTCCTTGATGTTGAAGACGAGGGTCACGCGACAGAAGTCGTAGGTGGCTCCGTGATCCAGGGACAGGTTGCACGGGCACATGAGCTCGCACGAACACGTCTCGACATAACTACCCGCCAGGTTCCACGACATTGGACCCTCCTTGCCCCAGAGCCCCAGTGTCCCGCCGCATTTCGAGAGCGTCAACGGCCTCGGAGCGCGGCGTTCCGGCGGATCGTCTCGCCCCGGAGCGGCCCGCCCATCGCGGCACTGATCCAGCAGATGTCGAAGGTGCCTGCGGTCAGCGGGAGCAGTCCGAAGACCCCTGCCGCGAGCCCCCACCAGTGCTCGCGGAACGCCACCGCGAAGGCGAGCCAGGCCACGCCGGCGACGAACCGGAACGCGCGGCCGCTCGGCCCGTTGATCCACTGCGAGAACGGGGTCGCGTTGAACCTGTCGGCCCGGGACACCGCCACCTCCAGTTGGTCGAGCTGCATCGCCGTCTCCTTTGGTTCCTTTGTGCTTCGTCCTGACACACTCAGTCTCATGACGATCGGGCGCTCCGACCATGACCGGGATGCCGCAGGAGCTGATCGATCCGCCGCACTTTCGAATGCGTTGGCTCAGGTCCAGCTCTCCGGCGCGATCTTCCTGCACAGCGAGTACACCGAGGCGTGGGCCTACGAGTCGATGGCGTCGCGGGACCTGGCCGCGGTGTTGGCCCCCGATGCCGCACAGATCGTGATCTTCCACGTCGTCGTCTCCGGCAGCTGCTGGATCGAGGCCGGTTCCCACATGGTCTGGGCCCACGAGGGCGACGTCATCGTCCTGCCCTACAACGACCAGCACCGGATGGGCGGGCACGAGACGGCTGAGATCGTCCCGGTGATGCAGCTCATCGACCCGCCGCCGTGGAATGCGTTGCCGCACATAGTCCATGGCCTCGGAGGTGCACGGAGCGAGCTCGTGTGTGGCTTCCTTGCCTGTGACGACCGGCTGTTCGACCCGAGCCTCGGAGTCTTCCCGCCCGTCTTCGTCGTCACCCCACCGGAAGGACCGGTCCGCAAGTGGGTCAAGGCCAGCAGCGACCTGGTCCTCCAGCAGACGAGCCAGGTCTCCGACGACCGCATCGCGGCACCGACCGACATCCCGCAACTGCTGCTGCGCGAGGTGCTCAAGCTGCACCTGGCCAACGCGCCGGCCACCGATACCGGCTGGCTCGCTGCCCTGCGCGATCCCGTCGTCGCCCCGGCGCTGGCTGCCATCCACGGCGACCCGGGCCACAAGTGGACCCTCGCCGAACTCGCCCGCGAGGCAACCGTCTCTTCGACCGTGCTCGACGAACGGTTCCGCTCGGTGCTGGGTCTCGCGCCGATCCGCTACCTGACCGGCTGGCGGATGCACGTCGCGGAGGACCTGCTGCGCACCACGACCTTGCCGGTCGCTGCGATCGCTCCGAAGGTCGGCTACGAGTCGGAAGAGGCCTTCAGCCGCGCCTTCAAACGCGACCACGAGCTGGCCCCCAGCATCTGGCGCACCGCACGCTGAAGCCCGGGTCTCGCGGGATGGGCGAAGGAGTCAGGACGGCGGAGGAACAAGCGGGATCTTCTTGACTGACACCGCGTTGCCGAAGGTGAAGCTCAGCGTGACGGACGCGACACTGTCGTCGAAGTGTCCTTCGAACCGAAGGGTTCCACGTTGCAGGACATCGCGAGTCAGGGTTGGCGACCAGTGACTTCCCAGGACATCGACGTCAAGGGTGGTCCCGTCCGAGCCCGTGAGCTGTGCGAAGCCCGCGGGCAGCTGGACAACGCTGTCGCTCGAGCTGAGCCCCGTGAGCTCGACGGAGGTGCTGCGCGTGTCCTGGAGGACCTGGCTGACGGTGAGCCGGACCTTGCTGTTGCCTCCCACCACGGGGGCTCCCGAGAGCCTGTTCACGC
This sequence comes from Pedococcus sp. P2_E2, assembly GCF_056403955.1. NCBI lineage: Bacteria > Bacillati > Actinomycetota > Actinomycetes > Micrococcales > Intrasporangiaceae > Pedococcus > Pedococcus sp. P2_E2. Next base: position 16,776 of record NZ_JBFUEM010000010.1, on the reverse strand, counting down.
TGCTGAAGTGTCCGACGACTGCGCGGACACCTGCGGTAACGGCCACGCCACCGACGCCGAGGACCAGCAACACCGTGAGGACGCCTGCCATCGCCCGACCACCGCGACCCCGCCGCGCCGGAGGTGGACGCCAGCCGACGGAGGGTTCGTCGTTGAGGGTCTGCGTCTCGTCCGCGTTGCCCCACTCGCCCACCAGAGCGGTTGCCATGCCGAAGACCACCGTCGCCGCCGGGGCCAGAAGCCAACGGGACCACTGGTTGCCGCTGTGCGCGAACAGGGTCGTCAGTGAGTTGGCGACGATACCGAGCACACTGACCACAGCCGAGATGGTCAGCACCTTCCGCAGGTTGCGGCGTTTCGGCACCGGTCGAGGCGATGTGGAGGGCGGCGGTTGACGACGCGCGGTGGGCGCTGGTTGGCGGAAGACGAACGTGGTCTCTCCGACCCTCACTCGGTCACCGTCCGTCAAGGGCGTGTCGGCCTGGATCCGACGGTCGTTGACGAACGTCCCGTTGCGAGACCCATGGTCAGCCAGGACGTATGCCGCGCCGTGGCGGCGCAGCGTCGCGTGTCGACGCGAGACGTTGGGGTCGTCGACCCAAAGATCGGCAGTTGGCTCCCGACCCAGTGACGCCTCCGTCGGACCTTCGCGAAGCGGCCACGAGGTCCCGTCCGCAGCATCGACCAGCCATGCAGTCGCGTCTCGCCGCCCGCGCTCGTGAGTGCTGGGGTCCCCATCGCCCATGATCCCCTCCCGCGGCGCTGATGGATGCCTCGCCATCCAACGGCGCCTCCACCCCGATGGTCCCGCGGAAGTCGGTCGATCGCAATCGAGTTGGCAGCTGCGCGAGCCAAGCGGATCGATGGGTATGCCGCCGCCGGCACCTTCACCGAGCTGGTCACCACGGCGCGAGCCCAGATCGCCGATTTCCCATCCTTCGTCCATCTTGGGGGGGTACCGTTCTGTGCCAGGTCGATGGTTGGCCCGCAGACCCAGACCCTGTCTGTTGAGTGATCGACGTCCAGATCCAGGACGGCCGCTCCACACCAGGGGGTTGGAGCGGCCGTCCGTTCCTGGCCGGTCACCCTGCGTCGCCATGCGGCCGGTGGAGGCCGAGGAGGCGGGTTACGAGACCCGAGCTGGCTCATGTGTCGCCCTGGGACGTACGCTCACGCCACCCGTGACGTGAAGGTGGAACACCCGTCCGAGACGGTCTCTTGCCGGTGGGCGGAAGCCAGCCGGTCGGCGTCGCGTTCGGGAAGGAAGCCAGAGTCTCGGCAACAGTCGTGGCAGACCGCGACGGCTCTTGGGCCAAGGTGGACGACCTCGATCAGGTGAGGATGGCAGGGCTCCTCACCTCCGTGTTGGTGGTCGCGTCGATGGACCGCGTCGACAGTGCAGGCGGCCACCGGGCCATCGGACTTCTCTTGTGTCGAGTCGAACATCGGGGCCGCCCTTCCGGAGGTCGTGTCTCTGCCTCCATCGAACCCCTACCCAACGCTGTGGCCAATCGGGCGATGTGCCGGACTCCCCCGACAAACGGAGGAGCTTGGATCGGGTGATCGCCAGACCCGCCGGAGCACGCGACTCGAAACGTGGCCGAGCATCCGACAAACGGGCCGACCATGGACATACCGCGTCGAAAACCCATGAATGGCACCGATGTTCACCAAACTGAGGTTGCTGACCCATTGTGAACGCTACGGCGCTGAGTAGCATCCAACACGGGCGACGCAACGCATCCGGCAATGGGCCGGATCCTACGCACCCTTCTGACGGGAAGGATCCACGATGTCTCGACCCAACTGGCGAGTTTCCTTGGTGGTAATCGGTTCCGCTGTCCTGCTCGTGACGGGCACGCAGGCCGTCGCCGCCAAGGCTCCACCGTCTCAAAGCGTGTCCGCCTCGGGCATCATCAAGGCCTGCTACCAGAAGAACCAGGGGATGCTGCGACTGCTCGTCGGGAGCAAGACATGCCGACACTCGGAGGTCCCGATCTCCTGGAACATGCAGGGCATCCAAGGACCCGCCGGGCCCGCTGGGCCCGTTGGCGCAACTGGACCCGCGGGACCCGTTGGCCCCATGGGTGCCACAGGACCTGCCGGACCTGCGGGACCTGCCGGACCTGCCGGACCTGCCGGGCCTGCCGGGCCTGCCGGGCCCCAAGGCGCGCCGGGAATCACCGGGCTTGCCGGGCTGACGTGTCCGACCGGGCAGTCCGTGACGGGCTTCTCGGCGACTGGCGCGTTGGTGTGCAGCGGGACGACACCGCCGCCCACCTGCTCCTCCACGACACTGACGAACACGATCACCGGCATCAAGGACAATGACTTCGCACAGCACTGGCCCGGTGGAACGGTCATGCTGGGCACAGCCACCTGCAACGTCACCCTCCAGCGTCCGTCAGGCAGCATCCTGCTGATCGGCACCCTCGGTGACGCGTGGCAGATCACCGGGAGGACGGGCTTCGGCGCGGCCACCCTGACTGTCAACCAGCCGAGCTGCAACTCGCCGGCGGCGATCCCGAACGTGACGGCGAACCGGCCCTCGTGTTCGTCCGCCTACGTGGGGATCCTCGGTGGCAGCCTCTCGACCGCCTCGGTCTCCATCGCGGCCAGCTGACCGCTCACAACACACAGCTCAAGGGGGGCCGGTCCTGCGACCGGCCCCCCTCCTCGTTGATGCACTGGTCGGGTCCAGCACTTCACCGTCCAGGAAACAGGCGTGTCAACTACGGCTCACGGTGCGCGGTGCGAGGGCGCAACCATCGGCGAGCTCCCGCCGCGGCGAGGGCACCAAGGCCCAGCAAGACTCCGATGTAGATCCCGTTGAACACCAGGGCAATGAGGAAGTTGATCGGCATGGGAAAGACGGGCTCGCCCCCTTCAGGCACCCAGTGAGCGAGCAGGAACTGGGTGGTAGTCAGCACGAACGCTCCATAGAGGGCGCACCGCACGATGCTCGAGGAGCGTCGCGTCCAACCGATGGCGAACCCGAACAGCACCGTGGCCACCAACACTGTGGCCCTGAGACCGACCGCCAGTTGATAGTCCGAGACGGAGGGCTCTGGGGCGTTGAGGAACACCGGCGCCCGGGTGGCGACCAGCGACAGGAGCCACACGATCAGCGCCGTGAGCAGGTACCTGTTCCAAGGCTGCGGCATCACCCGTCGGATCGGACTCGCGAACAGCTTCATGGCACCTCCTACGCGGTTTTCCATGTCGCACAATGGTTTCTACCTACAAACCATCTCGCCCCCCTCAACGCATGTCATCGGCCGCACGGTCCGAGTGCGTCATCCGGGCGGACCAGGGTTGTGGACCGGAGGACGACGCTGGCACCTTTTCGGCGCGTAGCCGTTGGCCGCAGCTATGCGATGTCGGGTGTGGTCAGGAATGCCCGTTCACCTGCGGCGTCCACCACGGCACCGATCCTGTCGTAGGTCGCCAGTGCGGCTTCGTGCTGAGCCCGGGCACGATCCAGGTCGCCCCCTGACGCGTAGATGCGACCGAGAAGCGAGGAGACCCGGGCCGCCTCGTAGGTCAGGTCGATCTCGGTGAAGAGCTGGTGCGCGTTGCGCGCCGCTCTCTCGGCGTTGGCGAGGTCACCCTCGGCGAGGAGGACCGCGGCCTCACCGGCGTCGGCGATCGCCCGCAAGGCGGGGGTCCGGTGGTTCAGCGCGATCTCGGCCAGCTCGATCGCGGCCGTGCGCGCCGTCGAGAGATCGTCAAGCATCAGGGCAACCTCGAGCTGAGTGGGCAGGAGCTTCGCTCGCTCCAACGCGCCCATGCCCTTGCCGCCGAGGATCCTCCGGAGGCCCGTCGCCGCGGCCCCCGGGCGACCCCGCTGGACGAGGGCCCGGGCAAGACCCGGCTGCGGCGTCACGCCCATCTCCTCCGCCTGCCGGAAGGCCTCCTCGGCCGCGTTGATCTCACCCATCTTGAGCCTGACCTCGCCCAGCTCCCGGAAGGCGAGCGCGGAGAACATCAAGTTGAAGGAGCCCAGCTCCGTGGTGGCTGTCAAAGCCTCTTCCTCGGCCTCGGAAAGGAAACCTCGCAAGCGCAGGATCTCGGCCCGGTGGACCCTGCAGACACCGGGGAAGCCGTTGATGGCCTGCCGGTCGCACCATCGCGTGGCCGCCTCGGTCCAGCGACCCGCCGCCTGCCAGTCGGCGACCTGTGCGTTGACCGCGATCATCATGCAGTAGATCATTCCGGTCGCCCGGGCACCCAGGTCCCCGGCCACCGCCCCTTCTGTCGCCTCCTCCACCATGGGCAGGCCCCGGTCGGGGTCGTCGCTGTAGACCAGGCCGATTCCTTGGAAAGCGTGTCCCAGGGCGAACAGGTCCTTGTCGCCATGGCGTGCGCCCAGGGCCTCGGCCTCCTCGGCACACCTGATCGCCGTATCGAGGTCGCCCTCGTCGCGGGCAGCGATACTGCGCGCGAAACTGAGCCACCCGTGCTCGGCATTCTCTGGCTGTCCCTCGAGCAACCGGGTGGCGTTCTGCAGCCACGCCGTGGCCGTGCCGCGCTCACCGAGGTCGCCATAGTGCTGGGCGAGGTCGATCGCCACGTGAGCAGCCCGGCGCGGGTTGCCCTGCTTCCGGTGCGTCTCGTAGGCGCGCTCACGAAGCGCCATGCAGTGGCGCATCTTGCCGATCCACCAGGCGCATTCGGCCATCTGGTCGAGCTCATCGGGACCCAGCGGTGCGACGGCGTCCGCCGCCGCGAAGAGCTGAAACGCCTCGCCCCACGCGTAGCGCGACACCGCCTCGCTGGCCCCAGGCAGGGTCGAGGGCTCGGTCATGTCGTCATTGTCTCAAGAAAGCCGGGGCTCGTCGCTGACGAATCTATGACGCCACAATGGGGCGTGGCCCTCTTCCCGGCTCCGCGCGACGTCGACCCACCCGAGCGACGTCCCGTCATCCTGGCCGTCGACGATGACCCGGACGCCATCGAGCTCCTGGGCGGGGAGCTGAATGACCGATACGGCCGGGCGTACCAGATACGGACTGCCCGGGCGGCCACCTCGGCTCTGAACCAGCTGACCGCGCTGCAGGAGGCGGGCGAGCGGGTGGCTCTGGTCCTGTCCGACCAGTGGCTACCGGACGGCACGGGGTGCGAGCTTCTGGCCCAGGCCAGGGAGCTCTTCCCACACTCACGCCGGCTCCTGCTGATCTCATGGGGCGAGTGGGCGATGGATGCCACGGCCCACCCGCTGCGCCGAGGGATCGGCCTCGGGCAGATCGACTACTACGCGATCAAGCCTTGGCGCGCAGCCGACGAACTGTTCCACCGGACAGTGACCGAGAACCTCCACGAGTGGGCCGGCTCAGACGCTTCGCTGTCGAGGGAGCTGACGATCGTCGCCGAGGCGGGCAACGCTCGCGCCTCAGAGCTGCGCAGCCTGTTGAGCCGAAACCGGGTGCCCTTTGTCTTCCACCCAACGGGTTCGGCAGCAGGAACGCAGATCCTGGAAGAAGTCCGCGCGGCCGACGCTGGCGTTCCCGTCGTCGTCCAACGCAATGGGCGGGTTCTGGTCGACCCGACCAACGTCGAGATCGCCGAAGCGTACGGCGCACGCACCCGACTGCAGGGCTCCCGCGACTACGACGTCACCGTCGTGGGCGCCGGGCCTTCCGGACTCGCCGCGGCCGTGTACGCCTCCTCGGAAGGGCTACGCACCCTCGTGATCGAACGCGAGACGATCGGCGGGCAGGCGGGGTCGAGCTCGCTCATCCGCAACTACCTGGGCTTCCAGCGTGGAGTCACCGGTGCCGACCTCGCCACTCGGGCGCACCAGCAAGCGTGGGTGTTCGGGACCACGTTCCTGCAGATGTGCCAGACCCAGGCGATCCGCAGCGACGCCGACCGGCTGTACCTGACCACGTCGAACTGTGCGGAAATCGCGACTGGCGCGGTCGTCCTCGCCACGGGAGTCAGCTATCGCAGGCTGGGCATCCCGTCCCTCGACGACCTGGTCGGACAAGGCGTCTTCTACGGTGCCTCGGCCTCAGAGGCGGAACGGTTCACCGGACGTACGGTCTTCGTCGTGGGGGCCGGCAACTCGGCCGGCCAGGCCGCCGTCCACTTGGCCGCGCACGCACACAAGGTGACGATCCTGGTGCGGCGCATCACGCTCGCCGAAACGATGTCGCGCTACCTCATAGAGGAGATCGAGGGACAGCTCAACATCGACGTTCGCTACCGAACCGAGATCGTCGACGGCGCGGGCGACGGAGAGCTCGAGAGCCTCACCCTTCACGACTCCGGGCGAGGCGCCACCGAGACCCTGCCTGCCGACGCGGTGTTCATCCTGATCGGCGCGAAGCCGCACACGGACTGGCTGCCCGAACAGGTCGCCCGCGACCGCTACGGCTTCGTCGTGACTGGGGCCGCGAGCAACGGCTGGCCGCTGGCCCGGGCGCCCTTCGTGTTCGAGTCGTCGATGCCGGGGGTCTTCGCGGTCGGCGATGTGCGTTCGGGTTCAGTGAAGCGCGTGGCATCTGCCGCCGGAGAAGGGTCCGTCGCCATCCAGCAGGTGCATCAGTACCTCCAGCTGGTGGAATCTGCGGGCAGTTGACCTGGCGGCGTACCAACGCGCCGCACGCCTGCAGCCTTCATCTCTGTACGCACGAAGCGTCAGCTGACGCCGAGCAGCTGCTTCACGGTCGGCATCAGCAGGTCCTTTTCAGCCGCATACCCCGTCGTGTTGGGGTGGAAGCTCTGCGAGCAGACATGGTTGACCACGTATTCGGACGGACAGTTGCGGATGGCAGCAACGTTCTGCTGCAGGTCGTTGATGTACGGCCCGGCGACGTCACCGCAAATCTCATGTCCGGTGAACAACTGCCGTACATCGACAAAGGTGACGTGCGGGTCGTCCGCAGCGGTGTTGGCGAGCGCGTAGTCGACCGCGTTGACCGTGAAGTTGAGGCTCACCTGGTTGTTGATGCCAATCTCGTTGCAGCTCGCATGTCCGCCCACCGGGAAGAAGGCTGGGTACCCGACCTGAATGATCCTGACGTTGTCGTCGACGTCTTCGATCGTGCCCCACAGCGACTTCAGCTTCAGCATTGCTCCGGATATCCCGTCAGGGCTGGCGTGTGTCCTGATGGCGGCGTCGCAGGTCGCGTCAGATCTCGGGTGCCCGACCAGGACGTTGATGCAGCCGTCCAGGATCGAGCCGAACCCCAGGTCGTCGCCGGTGACGCTGAGGATGACAACCTTGATGCCCGGAACCACGACGTCCGACAGGCGGGGTGAACCCTTGAATCCCAAGAGCACCTGGTCGGTGGTCGCGCCGGAGCAGGCTACGAAATTGGCCTCTGGCACCCCCATGAGTGGTGCGTAGGCGACAGGGGAACGGTGGCAGCCGCTGTGGCCATCGGGAGCGACCTTGGTGTCCTCGTAGTAGTCGACCGATAGTGGGTTGCCGGGAAGGCCGTTGTTGAAGGTGCCCTCACCGGAGGCGAAGGAGTCACCCAGCACGGCAACGTGCCGGCCTTGTTCGGGCGTGAGCTTGTCGTCGCTCGCCAGTGACGGGGGCACCGTACTGGTGGCCCGGGTCAGGTTGACCACGCCGGGCGCCTGAAGGGTGGTCGGGATCTTGGCATTCGGTCCCACGAATGCGAAACACATGTCCCTGGGCAGGGTCAGGATGGCGTGGTTCACCACGTTGTACCCACCACCTTGGACGGTTCCCTGTGCTCCACCTTGAAGGCATGCGGGGTTCTTCCAGCTGACCTGATCCGCGTGGATGCTGCTGGTGCCGTCAGGGGTAAACATCGCGGCATCGCCTAGTTGCACGAACCCGTTCCCGTCACCGGTGAACCACAGGTGGTAGTTGGCCACGCGATAGGCCCGGAGGCCGGCGTCGTCGAACGCGTAGACAGGTCCGAATTGGTAACGCTCGTTCGATCCATCGTTGCCCGTACAGAGAACGGGCCAACAATCGACGATTTCCTCGTTCGGCTCCATCCCCATCGAAGGGGGTGCCGAGTTCGGCATCATTCCCTGAAGGTTGGGAGCTGCCGAGGCCGAGTTGGGTGGGTTCGAAGGCGCAGGCCCAGATCGGGTCGAAGTGCGAGCCACGTTCGAGGCTGCCGTCGTGTTCGTCGAGCCCCCCGAGCAGGCGGAAGTAGCCAATGCGGTGACGGCAATCGCGGCACACGCGAGGGAAGCGCCTCGGTTGGCGGGTCTTGCCATGGTGGACGTCCCGTCTCCCAAACCGAAGCTGCCGCAGTTGCGGGCTCATCGGGCCTGGCCAAGCGACTCGGTGACCAGAGACGAGGAACATCCTGTTGTCGAGTAGACGCCCAGCGTATGAGGCGGAGAGCAGGACAGGGAGATACGAATGTATGACTCAGCTGCCCAGGGACGCCTTCACGTCGGAGGCGTAGAGGCCGGAGCGCTCCTGGCCGGACAGCTCGCCGATCGCGTCCATGGTGGCGTCCGTGATGGCCCTCAGGAGCGCCGCCTTCTGGAACTGAGCGGACAAGCCGGCCACGTCGACCGGCATACCAAAGCGCACGGTGACCTTCGCCGGCCGGAAGCCGTTGGACCCAGAAGGCTGGACGTGGTCGGTGCCGATCACGGCGCACGGCAGCAACGTTGCGCCCGTCGAGAGCGCCATGCGGGCGACCCCGGTGCGGCCGCGGTGCAGGCGGCCGTCGGGTGAGCGGGTGCCCTCGGGATAGACGCCGAACGCCTCCCCCTGGCGCAGGACGTCCTCGGACATCTCCAGCGACGCAGCGGCAGCCCGCGGGTCGGAACGGTCCACGGGGATCGTCCCGGCAGTCGAGTGGAACCACCGCACCGCCGCGCCCCGCAACCCGGAGCCCTGGAAGTACTCCGCCTTGCCGAGGAAGTGCACCTGCCGACCGGAGGCCAGGGGGATGACGATCGAGTCGATGAACGACAGGTGGTTCGACGCGACGATGAGGCTGCCCTCGCGCGGCACGTTCTCGCGGCCCTCGACGTGGAGGCCGGTCAGCAGCTTGAGCGGCGGCCCGATGAGGACGTAGCGCATCACGGCCCGGCTCACGGCGTCGTTGACGCTGGCCGTGCTGAGGCCGCGAGCCTTACCTGGCCGCACGCACTACTCCCACTCGATGGTGCCCGGCGGCTTGCTCGTGACGTCGAGCACGACCCGGTTGACCTCGCGGACCTCGTTCGTGATCCGGGTCGAGATCTTGGCCAGCACGTCGTAGGGCACTCGGGTCCAGTCGGCGGTCATGGCATCTTCGGAGGACACCGGGCGCAGCACGACCGGGTGACCGTAGGTGCGTCCATCGCCTTGCACCCCAACGGATCTCACGTCCGCGAGCAGCACCACGGGGCACTGCCAGATGTCACGATCCAGCCCTGCGGCAGACAGCTCCTCACGGGCGATGGCGTCGGCAGCACGAAGAATGGACAGCCGTTCAGCGGTCACCGAGCCGACGATCCGGATGGCGAGTCCGGGACCCGGGAACGGCTGGCGCCAGACGATCGCCTCCGGCACCCCGAGCTCGAGCCCGACCTGGCGGACCTCGTCCTTGAACAGTGACCGCAGCGGCTCGACGAGCTTGAACTGCAGGTCGTCGGGGAGCCCGCCCACGTTGTGGTGGGACTTGATGTTGGCCGCGCCGGTGCCGCCACCGGACTCGACCACGTCGGGATACAGCGTCCCCTGGACGAGGAACTCCACCGGGTGCTCCGAGTCCCCGCGCGTGCCGACGACGTCTCGCGCCGCCTGCTCGAAGACCCGGATGAACTCGCGCCCGATGATCTTGCGCTTCTCCTCGGGATCGGACACCCCGTCGAGCGCCGACAGGAAGCGTCCACGCGCGTCGACGACGACCAGGTCGACGCCGGTGGCCGCCACGAACTCCTTCTCGACCTGCTCGGCCTCACCGGAGCGCAGCAGCCCGTGGTCGACGAAGACGCAGGTGAGCTGGTCGCCCACGGCCTTCTGGACCAGGGCCGCGGCCACCGATGAGTCGACCCCACCGGAGAGGGCGCAGAGCACGCGTGAGTCGCCCACCTTCGAGCGGATCGCCTCGACGAGCTCCTCGACGACGTTCGCAGCAGTCCAGTCACCGGAGAGACCCGCGCCGCGATAGAGGAAGTTCTCGAGCACCCGCTGGCCGAAGGTCGAGTGCATCACCTCGGGGTGCCACTGCACGCCGTAGAGCTTGCGCTCGTCGTCCTCGATGGCCGCCACGAGAGCACCGGCGGTCGAGGCGGTGACCGCCATGCCGGCGGGTGCCTCCGTGACCGAGTCACCGTGGCTCATCCAGACCGACTGCTCCAGGGGCTGGCCGTTGAAGAGCGTCGACTCGGTGTCGGAGATCTCGGCCGGTGTCGCGCCATACTCCCCCAGCCCGGTGTGGGCCACCGTGCCGCCGAGGGCCTGGGACATCGCCTGGAAGCCGTAACACATGCCGAACACCGGCACCCCGGCCTCGAGGACGGCACGGTCGAGCTCAGGCGCGCCATCGGCATACACAGAAGAAGGGCCACCCGACAGCACGATGGCCGCCGGGTCCTTGGCCAGCAGCTCGGCCGTGCTCATCGTGTGGGGCACGACCTCGCTGTAGATCTTCGCCTCGCGCACGCGCCGCGCGATCAGCTGCGCGTACTGCGCGCCGAAGTCGACGACGAGCACCGGACGCGCCTGCAGGGGCGTGGCCGGCTCCTCCGACCGTTCGGCGTCGGGGGCTTCGACGCGGTCGTCGTCCTGGGCCTGGGTCACCACGTCGGCGGCTGCGGGGTCGCTCACGCGCACAGGTTACCGGCGGGCTGCGGCCAGCCGCGCCTCGGTCTCACGCGCGACCACGCGCTCAGCCCAGAAGGACAGGAACGGCACGACGCCCGCGAGCATGATGAGCACCATCCGACCGAGCGACCAGCCCACCTTGAAACCCAGGTTCGCCGTGGCGACCAGGTAGACGATGTAGATGAACCCGTGCGGCTGCGGCCACCAGTCGAGCACGTGGTTGTCGAAGCCGTAGCGCAGCACCATCTCGGCGACGAGGATCAACAACCCCGTCCCGACGACGAACGCCATCACCTTGAAGAAGCCGAGGGCCTTGCGGGCCGCCTCGACGTCCTTGATCTCACTCACACGGGTGTCACTCACGCTGGGCATCCTCTCGCACCATCCTGAACCACATGAACGCGGCAAAGCCGCCGAAGATCCACCACTGCAGGGCGTATGCCGCGTTGCGCCACTTCAGGCCGCCCGTCACCTCGGGTGGCGGCACCCTTTCGAGCCCAGCGGGGGCCGGAATCGCGACCCCGGTGGCGGCCCTCTCGGTCTGGGCGAAGACGAACGCGTTGTAGAGCTCGCCGGGCCATTCGTTGACGAGCAGCGAGAAGTCGATCGACCCCCGCGCAGTCCGTGGCCAGGGCGGCACCCCGGCCGGCGCTGCGGCCGGGGCCTCCCCCGGCGCCAGGGATCCGTCGACGGTGACCGGGCCGGTCGGTGGCTCGAGTGGCCGGGACACGTCGGTGACGAAGCCTCGCACCACCGCGAGCCGGGCGCCGGTCTCGGTGACGTCGAGCGGCGTCACCACCCAGTAGCCGGTTCGCCCCCCGAGTCGGCGGGGACCGACGAGGAACTGGTCGGACGCGGCATACGTGCCGATCGCGGTGACCGCGCGGTTGGACTGGGGGTTCGGGAAGGCCTCGTGCGGATGGACGACGGAGTCGATCAGGGCCGGACGTGCCTCGTGCGCCTTGCGGAGGGCATCGGCGAGACCCTTGTCCTGGGCGACGTGCAGCTGCCAGAGCCCGAGCTGGGTGCAGGCCGCGATGATGCCGAGCAGGAGGGCGAACAGGCCGAGCCACCGTGGCTTGAGGGCGGTTCGCAGCACCGGGTCAGGCTACGGGACGCCCGGAAAACCAGTGTCGGCGCGTCGGTCCTGCCGCCTACGGTGGGGACCTCATGCAGACGATTCCGTTCCCCGACCCCGGCCGGCCCGACACCCGCAACACGACGCGGTTCATGCTCTGGGTCGCTCGCCAGCAGTGGCGCACCCAGGTGCTCGGGATGCTGGCGGGCATGGCGTGGATGCTGGCGATCGCGCTGGTGCCCGCCGCGGTCGGCAAGGGCGTCGACGACGGCATCGTCCCGGGCGACCTCGGCGGCCTGGTCCGCTGGTCCCTGGTGCTGATCGGGCTCGGGGCGATCTGCGCCGCCACGGCAGCGATCCGGCACTACTTCGCCGTCTACAACTGGTTGTTCGCGTCCTACCGCGGCGCGCAGCTCACCGCGCAGGGAGCCGAGCGCGCAGGGCCGGCACTGACCCGCACCATGCCCTCGGGCGAGGTGGTCGCCGTGTTCGCCAACGACGTCATGCGACTGGGCGGGCTCTACGACGTGATGGGACGGTTCTCGGGCGCCGTCGTCAGCTATGCCGTCGTGGGCGCAATCCTGCTCGCGGCCTCCCCGCCGCTCGGCTGGCTGGTGCTGCTCGGCGGCCCGGTCATGTTGGCCAGCCTCAGCCTCATCGTGCGACCCCTCCAACGCCGCCAGGCCCGGCAGCGCGAGGAGGCCGGGCGACTGACCACGCTGGGCGCCGACACGGTCGCGGGGCTTCGGGTGCTCCGCGGCATCGGCGGTGAGCAGACGTTCCTGCGCCGCTACGAGCAGCAGTCCGCCAAGGTCCGCGAGCGCGGGTTCCAGGTGGCGGGCATCCAAGCAGCCCTCGACTCCGCCGAGGTGCTCATCCCCGGCATCTTCGTCGTCCTCGTGACGTGGCTCGGCGCGCGGGAGGCAGTCGCCGGCGAGCTCACGGCCGGTCAGCTGGTCGCCTTCTACGGTTACACGGCGTTCCTCACCATGCCCTTGCAGACTGCCATCGAGGTGGTCGACCGCGGCATCCGGGCGCAGATCGCGGCGGGCAAGATGCTGCGCGTCATGGCGGTCCAGCCCGACCACGACGCAGCTCGGCCCGGCACCGCCACCGTGCCCGCCGACGACGCCGACCTCGTGGACCCGTTGTCGGGCACCGTGGTTCGCGGCGGGCTGCTGACCGCCATCGTCTCGGCGCGACCGGAGGACTCTGCTGCCCTGGCCGATCGGCTGGGTCGGCACGGTCCGGGCCCACACCAGACGACCTGGGGCGGCATCCGCCTCGACGACCTGTCGATCGCCGACGTGCGACGGCACATCGTCGTCAGCGAGCCCGACCCGAGGCTGTTCACCGGCGTCCTGCGAGAGCAGCTCCGTGGCAACGCCGTCCGACCCCCGCGCGCCGACGACGGACCCGAGGCCCAGCACGCCGGGGTCGCGCAGTCCGAGGTGGGCGGCGGTGGCGACCGCGCGGTCATGGCCGCCCTCACCACGGCCAGCGCCCTCGACGTGCTCGACGCCGTCCCGGACGGGCTCGACGGCACCGTCGAGGAGCGCGGCCGCTCCTACTCGGGAGGGCAGCGCCAGCGTCTCGCGCTGTCGCGGGCCCTGCTGACCGAGGCCCCGGTGCTCGTGCTCGTCGAACCCACCAGCGCTGTCGACGCCCACACCGAGGCCAGGATCGCCGGACGCCTCGCGGAGCACCGTCGCGGACGCACGACGGTCGTCACGACCGTCAGCCCGCTCCTGCTCGGGCAGGCCGACAACGTGGTGCTCCTCGAGGACGGCCTCGCCATCGCCACCGGCACCCACCGCGAGCTGCTGGCCCACCCGGCATACCGACACATCGTGATCCGCGGAGAGGAGGACGACCAGTGATCACCGACCACGCCCGTCGCACGCTGCCCATCGCCGACATGGCCGGGGTGTGGGAGCACACTCGCGGCCTCGTGCGGGAGCACCGAGGCCTCGTCGCCCGCGTCCTGGGGCTGCACGCCCTCGCCGCGCTCGCCGCCCTGGCCGCACCCTGGCTGGTCGGACGGCTCGTCGACGTCGTCAGCGGGCGCCATGGCGGCGCCGGCACCGTCGACAAGATCGCGATCGGCCTCGCCATCGCGGTCGTCGCCCAGACGGGGCTGACGTGGGCAGCCCGGCGGTGGTCGTTCATCCTCGGCGAGACGGTGTTCGCCGAGCTGCGCGAGCAGTTCGTCGGGCGCGCGGTCAACCTGCCCCTGTCCACCGTCGAGCGCGCGGGCACCGGCGATCTCGTTGCGCGCACCACCAACGACGTGGAGGCGCTGTCGCACGTCGTGCGGTTCGGCATCCCTTCGCTGTTCGTCGCGTCGATGACGGTGCTGATGACGACTGTCGCGGCACTCTTCACCTCACCGCTCGCCACCCTGCCGATCCTGCTCGGCCTGCCGTTCTACTGGTTCTCGACGAGGCGCTACCTGCGGCACGCGTCGGATGGCTACCTGTGGGAGCGGGCCACCTATGCCCAGCTCAACGGCGTCGTCGCGGAGACGGTCGACGGGGCCCGCACCATCGACGCCTTGTCGCTCACCGGTGCGCGTCGGGCGCGGTTCCACGAGGCGCTGCGTGAGTGCTTCCACGCCGAGCGATACACCCTGGGCCTGCGGCTGCACTGGTTCCCAGCAGTGGTCTTCGGCTACTACGTCCCGACCGCCGGCGCGGTGCTCTGGGGCGGCTGGCTGGCCATCAACGGCCACATCACCGCCGGTGCGGCCACGGCCGTGACCCTCTACATCCACCAGATGACCAACCCGCTCGACGAGGTGCTCGGCTGGCTCGACGAGATCCAGGTGGGTGCGACGTCCCTGGCCCGGGTGATCGGTGTCGGCGACGTGCCGCCCGACCGCGTCTCCACCGGGGAGCAGCCGTCAGGTTCCGACCTCTCGGTCGACGACGTTCGCTACGCCTACCGTCCCGGTCACGACGTGCTGAGCGGGGTGTCACTGGACCTGCGACCGGGCGAACGCCTCGCCATCGTCGGCCCTTCCGGCGCGGGCAAGTCGACGCTCGGCCGGCTGATGGCAGGCATCGACGGTCCTCGCGAGGGCAGCGTCGAGGTGGGCGGCGTGCCGCTGGTCGACCTCACGCTCGGCCAGCTGCGCGGCGAGGTCGCCCTGGTCACGCAGGAGCACCACGTGTTCGTGGGCACCCTCGCCGACAACCTCCTGCTCGCCCGGCCCGGCGCCTCACGCGACGAGCTCCACGAAGCCCTCCGGGCTGTCGACGCCCACGAGTGGGCCGCCGACCTCCCCGAGGGGCTCGACACCCTCGTGGGCAGCGGTGGGCACCCGCTCGGGGAGGCCCAGTCGCAACAGGTGGCCCTCGCCCGCCTCGTGCTCGCCGACCCGCACACCCTCGTGCTCGACGAGGCGACGTCGCTGCTCGACCCTCGCGCCGCCCGCCACCTCGAACGCTCCCTGGCGGCCGTGGTCGAGGGGCGCACCGTGGTCGCGATCGCGCACCGGCTGCACACCGCGCACGACGCCGACCGGGTCGCCGTGGTCGAGGACGGGGTGGTCAGCGAGATCGGCACCCACGACGAGCTCGTCGCCGCCGATGGCCCGTATGCCGCGCTCTGGGCTTCCTGGCGCGACCAGCCGAACGCCGCCTCCGGCATCGCTGGCGTGGCTGGCGTGGCTGGCGTCGCTGGCGTGGCTGGCGGCACCAGCGCCCCTGACTGACCACCGCTGTGAGTCGAGAGTGCACGACACGCTGACGGATGGGCGGTGCGGTCAGCGCGTCGTGCACTCTCGACTGGGGATGGCGGGGGAACCGACGGCCCGGTAAGCGGCGGAGGTCAGGCGCTCAGCAGATGTCCAGGGTTCTCGGGTCGAGGTCGAGGGCGCCTGCGAACCGGCGCAGGCAGTCGATCCGGCGGGCTGGTCGATACACGTCCTCGGCGAAGATCTCGAGAACGCACCAGTCCTCGTCCTGCGCCAGAGCGCTGCGACTCGCATCGTGGCTGCGTCGGCGGATGGAGCCGTGGTCGCTGCCTTGGTACTCGCCGATCACGCGGTGGGATTCCCAGACGAGGTCGCCCTCCAACAGCCAACCGCCGTCGCGGTGGAAGACGTTCCGGTTGACCGCAGGCTCGGGGAAGCCTGCGCGGACGAACATCACCCGAGCTCGGGTCTCCATGGGCGACCGGACCGGCGCACGCACCAAGGTCAGGGCCTCGTCCAGCAGGGCTCGCCCCCGAGGCCGAACCCTTCGGTCGAGCGCCGCGGACATCAGGCGATGGCCCTCCTCAGCGCCGTCCGGCCCTTGCTCGCCCAGGCGCCAGCGACCACCCAGCCTCGTGGCGACCTTGTCGCCGACCACGATCAGGTCGTCCACCTCCAGCCCTCGATCCACGACCTCACCCAGGTCGACCCAGGTGTCGGCGAGTCCGGTCACGGGCAACCCGCGCAACCTCCCCGTCCCGCGTCGCTCGAGCCCGCGATGTCCGATGCAGCCTTGGCGGCGGATCTGCGCGTGCTCTGTCGAGCGCATCACGTCGAGGTCGGTCTGCGCCTCGAGTGCGCCAGGCAGGGGCAGACCCCAGAGGTGGCACGCAGTGATGTGGCTGAATGCCACGTCGTCCGGCAGCCCCACCAGGAACGCGCGCGCGAGCTCTTCGCAGCTGCTCGGCCGATCGCCCACCCGGACTGCCCGGGTCGGCCGGTGGAGCGCCGCGTCGCGAAGGCGCCAAGGCGGCATACCTGACTCGCGCGCGTCGGCCACGGAGAACGGCGCACGAGCGAGCTCGGCTGGCAACCACTGCAGTCCCACCGGCGACACTGTGGTGCACCTGCGCCGCCCACCCGGCCGGTCATCCACAGGCGGCCGGGCCCGGCCGGTCGAGAGTGCACGACACGCTGACGGATGGCCGGCCCGGTCAGCGTGTCGTGCACTCTCACTCT
>NZ_JBFUEM010000009.1:0-131953 GCF_056403955.1 Pedococcus sp. P2_E2 | reverse complement strand
CGGTCGGGCCACTTCGACGTCAGACTGCGGTGTTGACAGTCGTGAACGCGCTGTTGATCTTGCCACCGAGGGTGGCAACCACGGCCACGATGACGGCGGCGATGAGGGCCACGAGCAGGCCGTACTCAACAGCGGTCGCGCCACGCTCAGAGGTGCGGGCGTGGAAGACGCTGGTCTGGAACTTCGCGATGGTCTTGAGCATTGTGATATCCCTTTCAAAGGCTGTGTATCCCGCGGCTCAGACCACTGCGGTACTGCGCCGAGGTAGAGACTGCCGTTTGCGGGGCCTGCGCCACATCGGCTGTTGGGGTCCAACGCCGCTGGCTGATGGTCGACGGCTGCATCGTCCGAACGGTGGATGGCACCCCGGGGGTGGCGCGCTATGCGAATGGATCGTCGCGGCGCGTCACCGAGCTCGCGGCAACCTGGGTCACCTCGCGGCGACCACCAGGTCGGTGCCCTCGCCGACCCGCTGCCACCTGCTGCCGGCGCGGATGAGCACCTGGTGCTTGTCGGTTGTCACGACCAGTCCACGCTCCCCGTTGACCGTCGTAATCGACTGTGCCCCAGCGATATCCGGCCCTGCGGCTATCGCTCCACCCAGGGGGACCAGCCATGGCCGGACCACCTGCGAGGGCGTCAGCCGGCCCAGGACCGCCAGCGTGGCGTCGTCCACCCACACGAGGTCGCGGGCCAAGGTCAGCGTCGGCGCCAGTCGGAGCGGCTCCGCCAGAGAGGCCGGCAGCCCGTTCGGTTGCCGCACGACTCCGGCCACGTCCACGCGTGGGTCCGTGCCGTCCCCCTTGGTGGTGATGACCGCGAGGCGCTGCCCGTCGGGCGAGAGCCGCAGGCTCACCACCGACCGGTCTGCGAGCCAGTCGACAGCCACGACCCGGGGCAGTGCCTTGGATGCGTCCGCCGGGTCGGCAGCGGCATTGATGGCCCAGACCTTGGTCGTGCCGTTGCTTCGACCCGCGACCCAGAGCACGTCCTCACGGTCGTAGGTCGGCCGGGTCAGCCGCGTGCCGGGCGAGACGAGCTGCACCTGGCTGTTGCCACGCCACCGCGCCAGCTGGGCGCGGTCGCCTCCGACGGCCGCGACCTCCTGACCGTTGCGGGACATGGCCAGATAGGCCCACCCCGGTTGCACCGCGGGCAGCGTTGCCGTCTCGGGCGGCGGGGTCCGCTCGACCGAGTCGCCCACGTCATCGGGATCCACGGGGACCAACGCCGTCCCCACGCGTAGGAGGGGCTTGACGACCGGGTCGGACGGGGTGGGGAAGCCCAGAGCCGACAGCGAGTCGACCGTGCTCTCGCCATTGGGCATCTGCAGGTCGGCGCCCTCGAGCCTCAGCGCGACGCGTTCGACGCCGGGCGCCTGGGTGACTGTTGCGAGGAACTGGGCGCCGAGGTTCTGGCGTTGGCCGGGGTCGTTGCCCAGCCGGGTGGCCGCGAGGTCGACTTTCGCCGTCCCCGAGTCGATGGTGACCGCATCGACCGCCAGCTGCGTCCCTGAGGGGATGTCGGTCCTGACTGCTCCCCTGAGGTAGCTCGGCACCCCGGTGAGCAGCGACCTGGCCAGCCTGGTCGCCAGCCCGGTGCCGAGCGGCAGCCAGCGGACGTCCGGCACCAGTCGGTGGTCGCCGGCGGACACGTAGTAGATGCGGAACGGGTCGTACAACCGGTCGAGGTCGGCTCGGCTCAGCCAGGTGCCGAAGTTGTCCGGCATCGTGCTGATCCGCCACTCCCCACTCGATCGGGACAGTCCGAAGGTGACCTGCACGCGCGAGCTCGGGGGCAGCTCCTGATAGCGACCCGAACCGTCGATCCGCGCGATGGCGTTGGCGACAGCCGTGACGGTGTTGTCGGAGGACGGCGTGTAGGTCAGCTCGGAGTCGGAGCCGAAGACGACGACGGAGGAGTCCGGCCGCCAGGAGCCCTGGGGCCCGGACCCGAGGTAGGACCGCGCCGCCTGGTATCCGTCGTCACTGGCTGCGGCGGCCCTGATGAACCCCTGCACCACCTGCTGCGGCGAGGACCCCGGCGCCACCGGGTTGACCTCCACCCGCACCTCGTTCTCCTGCACCGAGCCGACCTCGAGCCCGGGCTGGATGGTCGAGCTGGTGGACAGCCCCCCGCACGCGCCGACGGCGAACACACCACACACGGCCAGGCTCGCGGCATACCGGCGCCTCATCGGGGACTCCACGGCGCGGTGGGGGTATGCCGCGTGCTCGCCACGGGGGGCGACGCGCCATCCTGCGTGGGGACGCCGGCCGGCCGCGCGGCCGCAGCCGGCGGCTCGGGCACGTCGCTCGGCCGCAGCGGCAGTGGCGCCTCGACGATCGGCCGGTCGGCGTGCCGGGGCAGGGTGAGCCGGAAGCAGGACCCCTCCCCCGGTTCGCCCCATGCCTGGAGCCAGCCGTCGTGGAGCCGGGCGTCCTCCAGCGAGATGGCCAGGCCAAGGCCGGTCCCTCCGGTGGTGCGGGCGCGGGCCGGGTCGGCACGCCAGAACCGGTTGAAGACCAGCGCACCCTCACCGGGGCGCAGGCCGACGCCGTGGTCGCGCACGGTGACGGCAGCCGCGCTCTCGTTGACGGCGATGGCGATCTCCACGGGGCGACCCTCCCCGTGCTCGAGGGCGTTGACCACCAGGTTGCGCAGGATGCGTTCGACGCGACGGGCGTCGACCTCGGCGTCGCACCGCCCGTTCGAGGTCACGGTGACGGCGCTGCCCCAGCGGTCGGCGATGGGCTGGGCCGACTGCACCGCCCGCGAGACCGTTGCCCGCAGGTCGGTGACCTCGGAGTCGAGGGCCGCCGCTCCCGCGTCGAACCGGCTGATCTCGAGCAGGTCCGCCAGCAGCTCCTCGAACCGGTCGAGCTCGTTGTGCAGCAGCTCGGCCGAGCGGGAGACCGCGGGGTCGAACCCCCTGCGGGAGTCGTGGATCAGGTCGGCGGCCATCCGGATGGTGGTCAGGGGCGTGCGCAGCTCGTGCGAGACGTCCGAGACGAACCGCTGCTGAACCCGGGAGAGGCCTTCCAGCTGGCGGATCTGGGTCTGCAGGCTGTCGGCCATCTCGTTGAAGGACTTCGCCAGGCGGGCCAGGTCGTCCTCACCGCGCGCTCGCATGCGTTCGTTGAGCCGCCCCGACGACAGCCGCTCGGCGACCACGGCGGCACGGCGGACCGGGCTGACGACCTGCCTGGTGACGACCCAGGCGATGACGCCGACGAGGAAGACCAGGGCCAGTCCACCGATGAGGAACGTGCGGGTGATGAGGTCGAGGGTCGCCTGTTCGCGCTGCATCGGGAACACGGCGTAGAGGTCGTACTTCCCCGCGAGGGGCACCTCGACCTGTGAGCCCACGATGACGGCCGGGACGTCCCCGCCGCTCTTGGGGTCCGTGATGCCGATCAGCATCACCTGTTGGCGACGTGGGTCGGCGCGCACCGCCTCGCGCAGCGAGATCGGGACCACCGGGAGCCCCACCCGTCCACTGGAGAGCGTCTGCACCGACGTGTTCGACGTGTTGTCGAGGCTGCGGGTCATCACGAGGTAGCGCTCGTTGTCGCCCCCCGGAGAGGCAGCGCTCTGGACGGCCTGCCGCGCCAGCAGGTTGAGGTCACCCTCGCTGCTCGTGCGGTCGCTGTTGTCGAAGCTCCCCTGCACCTCGGTCGTCAGCCGGGAGGCCTCGAGCTTGGCCGACTCGATCCGGTCCTGCTCGAGACCGTCGGAGATGGACGAGAAGAGGTAGGAGCCGAGGAGCAGGACCACTGCGAAGCCCAGCAGCATCGTGGAGGTCACCACCCGGAACTGCAGGGACGCCCGCCACAGGTGCGCCAGCAACCGCACCCAGACCGTCAGCCGGCGTCGAGCTCGCCCCAGGATGGCGCGGACAGCGCGCAGCCCTTGGGCGCGGTGGTCGGACAACCGCGGTGTCGGCGTCCGACCAGGCCTCGGACGGGCCGACTCGGACATGGCTAGTTCGGGCCGGCCTTGTAGCCGACGCCGCGCACCGTCACGACGATCTCGGGGTGCTCGGGGTCGTGCTCGATCTTGGAGCGCAGCCGCTGCACGTGGACGTTGACCAGCCTGGTGTCGCCTGCGTGGCGGTAGCCCCACACCTGCTCGAGGAGCACCTCGCGGGTGAAGACCTGCCACGGCTTGCGGGCCAGGGCGACGAGGAGGTCGAACTCGAGCGGCGTGAGGGACAACGCAGTGACGTCCCGCTTGACCGAGTGGCCTGCCACGTCGATGACGAGGTCGCCGATCTCGAGCCGCTCGGGCTCCGGTTCGTCGCCGCGACGCAGCCGCGCCCTGATGCGCGCGATGAGCTCCTGCGGCTTGAACGGTTTGACGACGTAGTCGTCGGCGCCGGACTCCAGCCCCACGACCACGTCGACGGTGTCGGTGCGCGCCGTGAGCATGACGATGGGGACCCCCGACTCGGCCCGGATCCGGCGGCAGACCTCCATGCCGTCCAGACCGGGCAGCATCACGTCGAGCAGGACCAGGTCGGGTCGGCTGTCACGGAAGGCCCCCAGGGCCCCGGCCCCGTCGGCCACGTGGGACACCTCGAGTCCCTCGTTGCGCAGGACGATGCCGAGCATCTCCGCCAGCGCCAGATCGTCATCGACGATGAGCACGCGACCCTTCACCTGCGTCAACCCTCTTTCCAGCAGTCAGCAATGATTTCCCCCGAATCATCACACACGCAACGCGGGAGGTGTCCGAGCCACGAGCCTCACCGCGGACTTTCGCGGACGAACAGGTGCCAGTCACCGATGACCCGGGCCGTGCGCCACGTCGGGTCGGCCTCCACCAGCGCCATCGCTGGGCGACCCTTCTCGACGGCCACGACATCGGCCGAGTCCCACGCCCGTCGACCGGCGGGGTCGCCGGCGAGGAAGTCCAGGTAGACGGCCTGGTCCGCGGGGGCGAAGGCATCGATCGGGTCGCTGACCCAGACAGTGAGCCCGTCGGCCGCCAGCTGCTCGACTCCCGGTTCGGTGGCCAACACCACACCGTCGTCACCGGCCAGGTCGCGCACGGCCGACACCACCGGGCCGGGCACGTAGCCGGGCACCGCTTCCTTGGTCGCGAGAGCCGCCGTCCACACGGCCACCGCGAGGAGCGACCAGATCAGCCAGGGCACAGGGCGGGGGCGCCGCAGGTCGACCCGGGGCGACTCGTCGCCCAGGGTCGACCGCTCAGCGTCGGAGGTGCCCGTCACGAGGAGGAAGAGCCCCAGGGCGAGCCAGACGCCGTTGCGCGCGGCGATCAGCGTCGCGATCACGAGCAGGCCCGCGACGACGTACTCCCACGCGGCCCGTCGCGACCTCAGGAACAGGACCAGCACCACCAAACCGGCACCGAGCAGCAGGGCATCGAAGGGGCGCCGCGGATCCGGAGCGGACCACAGCTCGGAGCCCCGCTTGGCGGCCTCGTTGGAGAAGACGCCGACGTAGTAGTGGAACGTGCCGAGCCCTGCGGGGGTGAGGAACAGGGCGCCGAGCGTGGTGACGCCCACGGCGATGGTCTCTGCCGGGCGCCGGTGGAGGCGGCTGACCAGGAGGTGGCAGCCCGCGACCGCAACGCCGACGAGCACCGCGCCGTGCAGGTTCGCCCAGACTGCCACCAGCACCGGGAGCAGCCAGATGCTGCGCGTCGGCCGCTGCGCCTGCCGTGTGAGGATCACCATGAGCACGGCAAAGGGCACGAGGGAGAGCATCTGCAGCCGCACGACCACCAGCGCCTGGAGGGACATGGTTGCCACCAGGAGCATCACGCCTGCGACTCTCGCGTCCCGCGCCCCACGACGCAGCGCAGTCACGGCGAGCAGGAGCAGGGCCGCAAAGCCCATGGCTCCCTGCAGGGCGAGCAGTCCACGATCGCCGGCACCGGTGGCGGCGGCGAAGAGCAGCTCGGCCAGGACCGGCACGTTGTGCCATCCCGCGGAGGGGGCCGCAGCGAAGGGGATGTGGTGCGGGATGCTGCCCGTGTCGACGATGTGCCTCCCGAGCGCGACGACCCAGAACGCGTCGGCCCCCACGATGGCCTGCCACGCGGAGAATGCCGTGACCGCCGACAGCGCGGCGAAGGTGCGCCACGACCAGCCCAGGGCGCTGGCCGAGTCCCGGGCCAGAGGTCGAAGGGTGCTCACGGGCCCAACACTGGCAGAGGCGTCACTTGAGGACCGAGAGGGTCGAGGAGTAGTCATCGGTCCAGTCCACCCTCCGCCCGGTGAGCGGCTCCCATCCCCGGCTCGCGGCAAACGGAGCGAGCCGGTTCTCGTCGGACGACATGACCACCCACGTGCTCCGGGTGGCTCCGGGGCCGTCGCCCTTGGTGGCCACCCGAGCGGCCCACCCGAGCGACGCGGCGCTGCCGGTCAGGACGGGCGCGAGGTCGAAGACCCTGTTGCTGATGTGGACGACGAGCAGTCCTCCTGGCCGCAGGCTGTTCGCGTAGACGCGCATCGCCTCCTCCGTCAGCAGGTGCACCGGGATGGCGTCGGAGCTGAAGGCATCGAGCACGAGGAGGTCCAGCGAACGGGGCGCCAGCTTGGCCACTTCGAGGCGGCCGTCGCCCACCACCACGTCGACGTGTGCGGCCGAGTCCGAGAGGTAGGTGAACATCCGCGGGTCGCGGGCGATGGCGACGACGGCAGGGTCGATCTCGATGAAGGTGAAGCGCTGCCCCTGCGCTCCATAGGCCGCCAACGTGCCCACCCCCAGGCCCACCGCCCCGACGTCGGCGATCCCCGGGGTCGCGAACACGTCGCCCAGCGGGCCGGTGCGCGCGTAGTAGGTGGTCGGCTCGCCGCGCTGACCGCCGAGCCACTGCGTGCCGTGGACGGTGGTGCCGTGGGCGAACTCGTGCTGGCCCTCGCTCTCGGACACGCGGTAGCTGCCGAAGAAGGTGCGCCGATGGTCCAGGGATCCCTGGTCCAGCTTCACCTCGACCCCCACGAACGTGAGCAGCAGGACGACGGCCACGACCATCCTCCGCGTCGACAGCAGCCACCCCGCCAGGGCAGCCAGGGCCAGTCCCACCAGGGCGAGCGCCATGGAGTCTGCCCACCGACTGATCACCAGGCCGAGGGCCGCCGCACCGACCAGGGCGCCGAGCACGACACCGGCCCTGCGCAACGCCCACCCCGCCGCTGACGCTGACGCCGGCGTTGAGTCCGCCACGGACGCCGACTGGTCGGCACGAGACGGGGGAACAGCCTTGCCGATGAGCAGGAGGGGCACCAGTGCCGCGACGATCGGGTACTCGAGGACGCGGTCGAAGACCAGGGGCGCGAGCATGCCGTTGAGCAGTCCACCCAGCGCTCCGCCTCCCGCCACCACCAGGTAGAAGTGCGTGAGGTCACCCACCGCCGGACGGTCTGCCGCAAGTCGCGCGTGGGCGACGAACGCCACCAGCGCCAACATCACCATGTTGAGCACGACACCGAGCAGGATGGGGGTGCGAGCCTGCATCATCGCGGCCGCCGCGGCGAGGACCGTGCTCGCCACCGCCAGCCGAACCACAGCCGCCGGAACGTGGCGTGAGGTGCGGCCGAACGCGATGACGAAGGTGGCGAGGTAGATCGCGAGTGGTACCACCCAGAGCAGCGGGATGGGGGCGATGTCGGTGCTCACGTGGGCCGTGACGGCCAACATCATCGCGGAGGGCAGGAAGGCCCAGAGTGCCCATTGCCCCTCGCGTCGTAGTCGAGCCCTGGGGCCTTCGGGCCGGGGAGCGGCCTCAGCGGGCGGCGACCCTGCGGGACCGACGCGACCGCGGCTGACCGACAGGCGGGTGAGGCCGGCGCACGTTGCCGTCAGCACGACGAACCCCACGAACCCCCACGACCACCACGTCCGCTGCTGAGCCAGCGAGAGGTGTGGTTCCACGATGAACGGGTAGGCCAGCAGCCCCCCGAAGCTGCCGAGGTTGCCGGCGGCGAACAGGAAGTACGGGTCGTCAGCGCGCGGCCCGCCGGTCCACGAGTACCACCGCTGCAGGAGCGGCCCGGCGGTGGAGATGACGAGGAAGGGCAGCCCGATCGTGGCCAGGAGGACCCTCAGGAGCCAGAGCACCGGCGACGCGGTGGCGCTCGGCGCGGCATCTGGAGGGAGGGCGATCGGCAGTACCGCGAGGGGGGCCAGCAGCAC
Organism: Pedococcus sp. P2_E2; assembly: GCF_056403955.1. Lineage (NCBI taxonomy): Bacteria > Bacillati > Actinomycetota > Actinomycetes > Micrococcales > Intrasporangiaceae > Pedococcus > Pedococcus sp. P2_E2. The sequence goes on along the minus strand of NZ_JBFUEM010000009.1, from coordinate 123,785 downwards.
GAGGACGTGCACCGGGGGCTGCCAGGCCGGTCCGAGGCGCCGGGTCGTGGCGTGGGAGTAGGAGTAGCCGAGCAGGAGGAGCACCTGGAAGAACAGGCTGCTCGTGCTCCACACGGTGGCCGATCCACCGAAGGACGGCAGGACCAACCGCGCCACCATCGGCTGGACCACGAACAGGAGCGCGGCGCCTGCGAACGCGGTGAGGGTGAAGACGCAGACGAGCACGATCTCCCGGGGTCGACCGGCGGGTCCACCGGCAGGTCGACCGGCCCGCCGACCGGTCCGCCGCACGACCGGTCGGGATGTCTTCACAGCGTCGAGTTGCGGCACCTTCATGGCATCAAGGGCGTCGTGCTCGTCACGGCCAGCGAAGCGCCGACCCAGTAGTACTGACACACGAGGCCGGCCGCAGCCGCCAGCCCCACTGCGCACCACCGCGCGCGGCTCAGACCATTCGGTCCGGGACTCCCGACCACGAGCAGGCCCAGGGTGGGGGCCAGCAGGAGGTAGCGCAGGATCCCGGTGTGCATGGGGGTGAACGTGAGCAGGAACAACGGATAGGCGATCGCCCAGGTGCGCAGCTCCAGGCTCCAGCCTGAGCCCAGCTTGCTCAGGGTGCTCAACACGAGGAGGCCGGCTATCAGGAGCACGAGGACCAGCCCCGTGGCGCCGGCGGCCTTGAAGGCGGACGCGAACCATCCGAAGCGATACTCACCGGCCAGCATCGACGTGCGCTGGAATCCCTCGTTGTGACCGAGCACGACCGAGGCGATGGCTGACCACAGGAAGGTGCTGCCGACGGCGACCGCACACAGCAGCGCAGGCGCGACCGCACGCCGACCCCGGAGGGCACCGAACCCCTCGCGGCGGACGCGTTCGGCGATCTGGACGGCCACGACCACGGCCAGGACGGGGGTGATCAGGCGCGTCATCGCCAGAGCGGAGACCGGCGCTATCGCCAGCAGGTACCGCTGGTGCTGGATCGCCCAGAGAGCCAGACCGAGGAACAGCATCCCCAGCGCCTCGCTGTAGGCAGCCTGGAACAACGGGGCGGTGACGAAGGTGCAGGCCAACAGGGTCCCGGCGGTCGCCAGGGCGCGGCCACCCGCGCGGTCCAGCACGCGGAACCACACGAGCATCGCCAGGGCACCCGCGACGACGTTGACGACAGTCATCGACCACGCGAACGACAAGCCCGTGACTGCCATGACGGCGCGCACGACCATCGGGAACCCGGGCGGGAAGGCCCAGGTCCACATCGTGGTGAAGCGTTCGGTGGCGGACTCGCTGCCCGTGGGGACCTGGTAGCCGTCCGTGGCGATCGCCTGGAACCACTGTCCGTCCCAGTTCGTCACGACGCCGAGGTAGCCCGGGTCGGCCGGGAGCTCCTGATAGACGAAGTACGGGGGGAACCCGTTGCGGACGATGTCCGGAAAGGTGTCGAAGCCCACTGCGATCTGGGACTTCGAGGCCACCGCGATGAACACGAACGCAGCAACGCGCGTCAGGAGGAAGACACCCAGCGGCCAGTACCACGAGAAGCTCGCACCCCTCCACGCCCTGACCGACGGGGCTGTCGTGGCGCGAGCCTCGCTGACGGCGGTCATGGTGGGGTGTCCTCGGGAGCGGCAGACAGTGACCGACGCAGTATGTCCGTTTTGACGTGGGCGCGCCGCTCCGCGGCTCGGCGGCTCATCCGTTCAGTCATCATCGCCTGGCCATTGGACCCACAGGACCTGTTCGCGACTAGGCCGGCGCTTGCGACGGCGCCAGCGCCGGGGCGTGCCCGTCCTGGACGTTCTGGACGTCCTCGACGTAGAACCAGTCACCGCCCACGTCCGTGAGGGTCGCCCCGGCAGGAGCCCCAGCGACCGCCTGCCAGTTCCAGGGGTACGGGAAGAAGTGCAGGTGCAGGTTGAACGAGTACCGGTAGGGCCTCTCCCGGGGGACCACGACGATGAGCCTGCGGCGGGTCACCCGGCGCAGCTCAGCCAGGGCCAGGTCGATCCTCTGGACGTGTTCGAGCGTGTGGGTGGACACCACCGTGTCGAACGCCTGGTCCTCGAAGGGCAGCTGCTCGACTGATCCCTCGTGGTAGGAGATCTGGGGGTCCTTGGGCAGCTCGCCATCCAGCACGATGTCGCAGCCGACCACCTTCGGCGCAATGCTGGCCAGCCTCTCGACCAGGTAGCCGCGCCCACATCCGGCATCGAGCACGGACTCACCCACGACGCTGCGCAGGATGGCTTCGACCGACTTGCCGTTGAGGTCGGTGCATCCCTGGACCTGCTGCAGGTCCGACGTGCGGGCGTAGACGTCGACGAACTCGGCAGGCGACATCGAGAAGCCGTCCTGCTTGAAGTCCGCGAACGTGCGGTACCGGTTCCCGAAGGCGACACGGAGGAGCGGCCACATCAGGACCCGGCTGTCACGCAGGACCGGGGGAACCCAGTTGTCCAGGAAGTTCCTGATCAGCAACGCCCGCTCACGCGCAATCGCCACGTCCACACCTCTCGCCCGGGAACGTTGGGAAGGTACCAGTTCGGTGCCGAGCACCAGGGCCAACGCACCGCACACGACGTATGCCGCCCGCTCGAGGTGAGCGGGCGGCATACGGGATGGTGCGTGGCGGGGCCGAACCGCCGGTGGGGCGCAGCCTCAGTAGCGGTAGTGCTCCGGCTTGTAGGGGCCGGCCACGTCGACACCGATGTAGGCGGCCTGCTCCTTGGTCAGCTCGGTGAGCTGCACGCCGAGGGCGTCGAGGTGGAGGCGGGCAACCTTCTCGTCGAGGTGCTTGGGCAGCACGTAGACCTGCTTGTCGTAGTCGTCGTTCTTGGTGAACAGCTCGATCTGGGCGATCGTCTGGTTCGCGAAGGAGTTCGACATGACGAAGCTCGGGTGGCCGGTGGCGTTGCCCAGGTTCATCAGGCGACCCTCGGACAGCACGATGATCGAGTTACCGCCCTCGAACGTCCACTCGTGGACCTGCGGCTTGATCTCGGTCTTGGTGACGGCGACCTTGGCCAGGCCGGCCATGTCGATCTCGTTGTCGAAGTGACCGATGTTGGACACGATCGCCTTGTTCTTCATCTTCGTCATGTGCTCGGCGGTGATGATGTTGAAGTTGCCGGTGGTGGTGACGAAGATGTCGGCGATGTCCACGACGTCGTCGAGGCGGGCCACCTGGTAACCCTCCATCGCGGCCTGCAGCGCGCAGATCGGGTCGATCTCGGTGACGATGACGCGTGCGCCCTGGCCGGCCAGGGCAGCGGCGCAGCCCTTGCCCACGTCGCCGAAGCCGGCGACGACGGCGACCTTGCCGCCGATGAGGACGTCAGTGGCGCGGTTGAGGCCGTCGAGGACCGAGTGGCGGCAGCCGTACTTGTTGTCGAACTTGGACTTGGTGACCGAGTCGTTGACGTTGATCGCCGGGAAGAGCAGGTCACCGGTGGCGGCCAGCTCGTAGAGGCGGTGGACACCGGTGGTGGTCTCCTCGGTGACTCCCTTGATCTGCTCGGAGACCGTGGTCCACTTGGTCGGGTCGGCCTTGAGGGTCTTGCGGACGAGCTCCTTGAAGACCCCGACCTCCTCGGAGTCCGACTCGTCGGTGGGCGGCACCTGACCGGCGGTCTCCCAGGCACGGCCGTTGTGCACGAGCATCGTGGCGTCGCCACCGTCGTCGAGGATCATGTTGGCGCCGGTGGAGCCCGTGCTGTCACCGGGCCAGGTGAGGATCTGCTCGGTGCAGTCCCAGTACTCCTCGAGGGTCTCGCCCTTCCAGGCGAAGACGGGGACACCCTGGGGGTCCTCGGGGGAACCGTGGGGCCCGACGACGACCGCGGCGGCCGCCTCGTCCTGGGTGGAGTAGATGTTGCACGAGGCCCAGCGGACCTCGGCACCGAGCGCGGTCAGCGTCTCGATGAGGACGGCGGTCTGCACGGTCATGTGCAGCGAACCGGCGATGCGGGCGCCCTGGAGCGGCTGGGCCGCCCCGAACTCCTCGCGCAGGGACATCAGACCGGGCATCTCGTGCTCGGCCAGGCGGATCTGGTGACGGCCGGCCTCGGCGAGGCTCAGGTCGGCAACCTTGTAGTCAAAAGGCATGGAAGTACTCCTGGAGATGACTTGATGGTTTGCGGACCCGGCGCAGCCCATCTGGGCACACATCGTTGGAGCGGGTTATCACCCACGCCGGCGGGGACCCACTCTACCGGAGGTATGCCGCGTGGCCAGCCCCAGCGCGGTGCTCAGGGTGCGCCCGGCCGCCTGCGGCACTAGGAAGGGAGTTACCCACCACGAACGGAGCACCATGAGCGAGCCCAGCAGCGGGGTCCCCGGCGAGATCGCCGACGCGGAGGTCGAGGCCCCCACGAGCGACGAGCCCACGACCGTGGAGCTCGAGCTCGACCAGGAGAAGATCGAGGCCTGGGACGAGGTCAAGGGCGACTACCAGGTCGAGCCCGACGGGCAGCCAGTCGCCAACAGCCTGGACGGGAGCGACCTCGACAGCGACGACGCGACGGCTGACGACACGACGGCTGACGCGACGGCAGACGACACCCCGGCACCCGAGGCGGACGCCGAACAGTCCTAGTGACCGTCGCCGCTCGACGGCAGCGGGTCGTCGGCGGCGTCGGTGAGGGTGGCATCGCTGTGCTGCCACTGCGGGCGCTCCTCGGTGCCGGTGTCGATGTCCGGCTCGAGGTACATCAGCAGGGTGAGGTCGGGAGCGGCCTCACGGGCCCTGGCCTCCGCTGAGTTGATCGCATCCGCGATGTCCCGTGCCGTCGTGCCCGCCGGGACCGCGACCTTGGCGGCGACGACGACCTCGTCGGGTCCGATGTGCAGGGTGCGCTGGTGGATGACGCGGTCGATGCCCTCGACGGACTCGATCGCCTGCACGATCCGTCCGATGTGTTCGGGCGAGGCCGACTCGCCGAGCAGCAAGGACTTCATCTCGATGGCGAGGAAGATCGCGACCGCCACGAGGAGAAGGCCGATCAGGCCCGTGCCGATGACGTCGAACAGCGGGTTCCTGGTGAGCAGCATGAGCCCCACCCCGAGGAAGGCGAAGACGAGGCCGAACAGTGCCGCGAGGTCCTCCAACAGGATGACGGGCAGCTCGGGGGCCTTGGCGCCACGGACGAACTCGAGCCACTTGCGGCGCCCACGGACCTTGTTGGACTCCAGGATCGCGGTGCGGAACGAGAACGACTCGAGGACGATCGCGACCGCGAGCACGACCACGGGCACCCACCACCACTGGGCGCTGCCACCGTGCTCGTCGCTGAAGGGGTCGAAGTCGTGCAGGTCGTGGGTCTCGTGCCACTTGTGGTACGCCTCGTAGAGCGCGAAGAGGCCACCGATGCTGAACAGCACGATCGAGACGATGAAGGCGTAGACGTAGCGCTCTCGGCCGTACCCGAAGGGGTGCTCGGGTGTCGCGGCGCGCTTGGCCCGCTTACCACCGGTCAACAGCAGCAGCTGGTTTCCGGAGTCGGCCAACGAGTGGATCGCTTCGGCCAGCATCGAGCTGAAGCCGGTCAGGAAGAACGCGATGAACTTCGTGATCGCGATCCCCAGGTTGGCCAGCAGTGCGGCCACGACGGCTTTGGTCCCACCCTCGGTCGACATGGCCGACAGCGTATCGGTGCGGCAGCCTCCCCCGTTCGGACGACCCTGCCCCGCGAACGGACAGCACGCCCCCCGACCTCTTGTGGTGGGGCGACCGCTTTCTCGACATTTGCTCTGTACTCCGCGCGAGAGGAAGCCATGTACAAGGGACTGAGGGTTGCGGTCGTGGTGCCCGCGCACAACGAGGAGCGCCTGATCGGTCGCACCGTGTCCACCATGCCCGCCCTCGTCGACCACATCATCGTCGTGGACGACGCGAGCACCGACGGCACCGCCGAGGCGGCCAAGGCGGTGGGCGACTCGCGCACCGACGTGCTCACCCTCCTCGAGAACCAGGGCGTGGGGGGTGCCATCATCACCGGGCACCAGACCGCCCTGGCCCTCGACGCCGACGTCTCCGTGGTCATGGCGGGAGACTCACAGATGGACCCTGACTACCTGCCCGCCCTGCTGGACCCGATAGCCGCCGGCCAGGCCCAGTTCACCAAGGGCAACAGGTTCTACGGCAGGGGCTCCTTCGACGGGATGCCCAAGCACCGCATCGCCGGCAACCTGACGCTGTCCTTCCTCACCAAGGCCGCCTCGGGGTACTGGAACCTCTTCGACCCGCTGAACGGCTACACCGCGATCAGCCGGGAGGCTCTCCAGCGGCTCGACCTGACCCGCATCTCGCGCCGCTACGAGTTCGAGAACGACCTGCTGATCCACCTCAACATCCTGCGGGTCCCCGCTGTCGACGTGGCCATCCCGGCGCGGTACGGCGACGAGGTCTCCGGGATCAACCTGCGCACCCAGGCGCCGCGGGCCCTGTCCCACCTCGCCAAGGGCTTCTGGACCCGGATCTGGTGGAAGTACGTCCTGCAGTCCTTCTCCGCGGTCGCCCTCATGCTCTTCGGCGGTCTCGCCCTCACCGCGTTCGGCCTGGTGGTCGGTGCGTGGACCGTCGCCCACACCCTCGGCCCGGCGACGGCCAGCGCCGGCACGGTCGTGTTGGCGGTCGCTCCCCTGCTCAGCGGCTTCCACATGCTGATCCACGCCATGGTCCTCGACATCCAGGAGTCCCAGCCGCGATGACCCGCGGGACGCGGTGCAGGCGCTGATCCGGCGCTGGCTCGCTAACCTCGACGGGTGAGCAGCGCCGAAGGAAACCTGACCTGGGAGCCGGCCACGCGGCATACCGAGCTGTTGGCCGCTCCGGTGGCGCAGGCGATCGCCGGCACACCCTCGGCGCGGGTCGCGCCGATCGACGCCGAGCTCGCCGACACGGCGGCGTTCTGCGCGGCCTACGACGTGGCCATGGAGAGCTCGGCCAACTGCGTCGTGGTCGCGGGCAAGCGCGGTGGCGAGGTGCGGTACGTCGCCGTGATGGTGCTCGCGTCGATGCGCGCCGACATCAACGGCGCCGTGCGCCGGCACCTCGACGTCCGCAAGATCAGCTTCGCCCCCATGGAGCAGGCGGTCGCACTGACGGGCATGGAGTTCGGCGGGATCACGCCGGTCGGGCTGCCTGCGGCCTGGCCCGTGCTGGTCGACGAGGCGGTCGTCGCGGCCGGGGACGTCGTCATCGGCAGTGGCATCCGCGGCAGCAAGCTGCTCGTCCCAGCCGCTGAGCTGGCTGCGCTGCCCTCGGCCGAGGTGCTCCGCCTGTCGCTCTGACAGTCGTCACTTGAACATGTTCAACCTTCCCTGCTACTGTCGGGTCCATCAACTTGAACACGTTCAAAGAACGTCCGTCACGAAGGAGCCCTCGTGGACAACGCAGTGGACAACGCAGTCATCGCCTATGTGCTGTACCTGGTCATCGCCGTCCCCCTCACCATCTGGGTCGGGTCGACCCTGTCGCGGAACGGCCGGGTCTTCCTGGTCGACGTCTTCGACGGCAACGACGAGCTGGCCGAGGCGGTGAACAAGCTGCTCGTCGTCGGCTTCTACCTGCTCAACCTCGGTATCGTCGCGCTCTACCTGCGCATCGGCGACACCCTCGCGGACGCCCGCGCCATCGTCGAGACACTGAGCGTCAAGCTGGGCGTCGTGCTGCTGATGCTCGGCTTCGTGCACCTCACCAACGTGTACGTCTTCAACAAGATCCGCCGCCGCGGTCGCCTCGACGCAATGGCCACTCCCCCGGTCCCGCCGCAGGGCTGGACCCAGCCCTTCCCGGCTCCGATGGGGTGAGGGTCGTGAGGACGGTCCGGATCGCGCTCGCCGGCGCCACCCTGTGGAGCCTCGCGCTGGTCGTGGCGGCGCTCACGGTCCCCGTCTACTCCGGTGACACAGCCGGAGCGGACGCGGACGGCGTGCCGGGCGCCACCTCCACCGCGGCCACCCTCGTCGAGGTCAACGGGTGGTGGGGACTGGTGGTGGCGAGCATCCCGCTGGGCGCCTGCCTGGTCGTCGGGACGTTGCTGCTCGGGCCGGGCGGTCGCGCGGCCACGGTCGCCGCTGTCGTGGTCGTGGCCCTGCTCGGTGTCCTGACCGTCCTCAGCCTGCTCAGCATCGGCGTGTTCCTCGCCCCTGCCGTGGCGGGCCTGGGGGTGGCCGTCCTCGCCGCCCTCGCAGCCCCGACCCAGCGCCCCGACCACCTCGACGGCATCGACCGCACTGAGGCGGCGCGGTGAAGGGGCTCGTCGTCCTCTACGACGCCGGCTGCCCGATGTGCTCACGGTTTCGCACGTGGCTGGTCGGGCAACCCCACCTCGTGGCGGTGACCGCCCTCCCCGCCGGTTCCGCAGAGGCCCGCGCGCTCCTGCCCCACCTCGACCACGCGGCCACGCTCCGCGAGATCACGGTGGTCGGTGACGGCGGGGAGGTCTGGACCGGCGCCCACGCCTGGGTCGCCTGCCTCTGGACAACGGTGGAGCACCGCGACCTCGCCATCCGCCTGTCCACCCCGCTCGGACTGCCCGTGGCCAAGGCGATGGCGTATGCCGCGGCCGGGCTCCGCGCCTCCCTCACCACCACGCTCGTGCCCGAGGCGGTGGAGGACAATGGCTACGCTGACGACTGTGACGGACTCTGCCAACCGGTCTGACCCCGCCAACCGGTCCGACCGTGGTGAGCAGACCCGCACCGCCATCGCAGCGGCCGCCCAGGAGCTCTTCCTCGAGCGGGGCTACGACAAGACGACCATGCGGGCCGTCGCGGACCGGGCCGGCGTCAGCATCGGCAACGCCTACTACTACTTCGCGTCCAAGGAGCACCTGGTCCAGGCCTTCTACGACCAGGTCCAGGTCGCCCACGCGTCCGCTGCAGAAGAGGTCCTGGCCGACAACGACAAGTTCGCCGACCGCCTGGGCGAGGTGCTGACCAGCTGGGTGGACGTGGCCGAGCCGTTCCACGGGTTCGCCGGGAAGTTCTTCAAGGTCGCCGCCGAGCCGACCAGCCCGCTGTCACCGTTCAGCAGCGAGTCCCGCGGCGCGAGGGAGGCCAGCATCGACCTGTTCCGCCGCGTGGTGGACGGCTCGGACCTCAAGGCTCCGGCAGCCATCCGGGCGGAGCTGCCCGAGCTGCTGTGGCTGCTCCAGATGGGGGTCGTGCTCTTCTGGGTGCACGACTCGAGCACCGGCCAGAAGCGCACCCGCGCCCTCGTGCGCCAGGTCGTTCCCCTCGTCGACAAGCTCGTGCGGCTCAGCCGCCTGCCCGGCATGCGGGGTGTGGTGGGCGACGTCGTCGCCCTGATCCGCTCCGTACGGCCCTGAGGGCACCCGGCCCGCCAGGCCACTCGGGTCAGCCGCCGGCTCGGCCTCGCAGGTCCGCCACGTGCGGCGACACCGCAGGATCCAGGCCCAGCCCCAGGGCCAGGTAGGTCGCGGCGAAGTCTGTGGTCGCGATCTGACCCGCCAGGCGGGTCAGGGCGTGCCCCGGCTGCGCCGTCACCTCGCTGACCCTGACCCCCACCTCACGAGCCGCCGAGGTCAGGGCTTCGGCCAGCGCCCGCGCCTCGTCGGCCTCTCGCGTCATCGGGTCGGGCAGGACGTCCCTGAGCATCAGCAACGACAACCGTGGTGCGGCCGGGCCGTCGAGGAACGGATCGGTGAAGATGTCGTCGACCACCCCGGAGGCCTGTGCGCCCGGGCGAGACGCGGCCCCGCCGGAGTACGCGGCGGTGAACGGGCCGTCGAAGCAGGCGACGACCTGGGCCGCGTCGTCGGGGAGCTCACCGGACGTGGCCGGCACCCGCGCGGTGCGCGCGAGCATCGAGGTGGCCCGCCCCGCGGCCACGCCGTTCAGGGGACCGTCGCCGAGGACCACCGGGACGCCCTCGGCGAGATCGGCGGCCAGCACCTTGGCCGGGTTGACGAACGACTCCGACGAGGGACGGCAGGACTCCGCGATCTCGTCGAGGCGGTCGGCGGCCTCGGTCAGCACCCGGGCGTCGACGTCAACGATGCCCAGGTGCCCTGCGCCCAGCAGCACCGGGGCGAGCAGCGACCAGAGGGAGGTGCGGGACGTGGTGCGACCGCGGCCGATGCCGATGTGGACACCCCGTGCCTGGGCTGCGACGTCCGCGAGCGGCGAGTCGATGGCCCCGACGGTGAGCAGGGCAGCGCCTCGACGAGCCGCCTCGGCGGCGAGCGCAAGCGGGCCCGGAGCGCGTCCTGACAGCGAGACGGCGATGACGAGGTCGAGCGGACCCACCCAGCCGGGCAACGGCAGGTTGCGCCGCACGCTGACCGGGACCGGCGAGCCCGGCTCGGCAAGCAGCTCGAGCACGTCGCAGACGACGGCCGACCCGCCGAGCGAGGCGACGAGGACCGACCGCGGCCGCTCGCCACCGGCCACGCGCTCGATCCCGCCCTCGGCGGACAGCTCGATCGCCTCGCGCACCTGGGCACCGGCCGTCGCCAGCCCCCGCAGGGTCTGGCGGGAGTCGAGGGTGGCCAGCGCCTCGTCGCTGTCGATGCGCGACTCGTCGAAGAACTGTGCCATCGTCGCGCCTCCCCGCCGTCCGTCAGACCGGCTTGCGGGCTTCGTCGACGAGCAGCACCGGCACACCGTCGTCGATGCGGTACTGCAGGCCGCAGGCCGTGCTGGTGCAGTGAAGCTCGGGCTTGCCCTCGACGGTGGCGTCGGCGAGCTCGGAACGGCAGGCCGGGCACCTCAGGATCTCCCGCAGCCACGGCTCGATCCGGACGTCCTGCCCTTGTCCTTGCGACATCAGCGTTCTCCTCTCACCAGTACGAGGACATCGTCCCGCACCTGGGTCATCGTGTCTTGGTCAGCCGCCTCGACGTTGAGCCGGAGGAGGGGTTCGGTGTTGGAGGCGCGCAGGTTGAGCCACCACATCGGCGCATCGCTCGTCCCTGCGTGGGTCGCCGTCAGTCCGTCCAGCTCGTCGAACTCAGCGCCGCGCTCGGCAGCCCACTGACGCACGGTCGCGGTCGCGGCCGCAGCGTCCGTGACCGTCGAGTTGATCTCGCCGGACGCGGCATACCGGCTGTATGCCGCGGTGAGCCGGCTCAGTGGCTCACCCTGCTCGCCCAGGGCAGCGAGCACGTGCATCGCGGCGAGCATGCCGGTGTCGGCGAACCAGAATTCCCGGAAGTAGTAGTGCGCACTGTGCTCGCCGCCGAAGACCGCGTCCTCGCGGGCCATTTCGGCCTTGATGAACGAGTGGCCGACCCTGGTCCGCACCCCGCGAGCGCCCTGCTCGGCGATGATCTCGGGGACCGCGGCCGAGGAGATGACGTTGTAGACGACGGCGACGTCAGCCGCGGCGACGCCTCCTGCGACCTGCTTGGCGATCTCACGGGTGGCCACCAGGGCCGTGACGGCACTGGGGCTCACCGGTTCGCCACGCTCGTCGATGACGAAGCAGCGGTCGGCATCGCCGTCGAACGCCAGGCCGAGGTCGGCGCCGTGCTCGACCACAGCAGCCTGGAGGTCACGCAGGTTCTCGGGCTCGAGTGGGTTGGCCTCGTGGTTGGGGAAGGTGCCGTCCAGCTCGAAGTAGAGGGGGATGACCTCCAGCGGCAGCGCGGGCAAGCCGGTGCCCGTGCCGAGGACGGCAGGCACCGTGTGGCCGCCCATGCCGTTGCCGGCGTCGACGACCACGCGCAGTGGCCGACCACCGGAGAGGTCGACCAGGCCGCGCAGGAAGGCCGCGTAGTCACCCAGGACGTCACGCTCGACGACGTGTCCAGACCTCGTGGCCGGAGGCCCCGCACTGACCCCCGCGTCGAGCAGCTGCTGGGCCAGGGCGCTGACGTCGGAGAGACCCGAGTCCTGACCCACGGGGCGCGCTCCCGAGCGACACAGCTTGATGCCGTTGTACTGGGCCGGGTTGTGCGACGCGGTGAACATGGCGCCGGGGAGGTCCAGGGCGCCACTGGCGTAGTAGAGACCGTCGGTGCTGCACAGCCCGATCAGTGTGGCGTCGAGGCCGTGGGCGGTGACGCCTGCGGCGAAGGCCCGGGACAGCTCGGGCGACGAAGGGCGCATGTCGTGGCCGATGACGACTCCGGGAGCTCCCTCCGGCCCGACCACGGTCCGGGCGAAGGCGGCGCCGAGGGCCCACGCCACATCGACGTTGAGCTGGTCGGGGACGAGGCCCCGGACGTCGTAGGCCTTGACGAAGTCGGAGAGGACAGGCTTGGGCACGCCCGAAACCCTAGCGGTGTCAGTTGTCGCGCAGGACGCGCAGGTGCCCGCGGCGACCCGTCTCGACGGCGCCGGAGGCGTCCTCGTCGGCTGGGTGGCGCCTGGTCTGCGCCTGTGCCGGACCGGGGGCCTCGCCCAGCCGGGGCCGGCCTGCCTCGCGCACGGCGTTGGCCAGCGCCAGCAGGTCGTCGTGCGAGGGCTCCGGCTCGACGTACTCCCCGGAGAGGCGCACGATCTCCCAGCCCCGGGGGGCGGTCAGTCCCTCGGCATGGGTCGCGCACAGGTCGTAGGTGTGCGGCTCGGCATACGTCGCCAGGGGTCCGACCACAGCGGTCTGGTCGCCGTAGACGTAGGTGAGCGTCGCAATGGCAGGCTTCGAGCACGCGGTGCGGGAGCACCTCCTGGACAGACTCACGACGCGGACTCTATGCCAGCAAGGCGGGGCCCCCGGGTCGGCACGCCGTAGGCTGGTCTGGTGACTTCGACCGGCCCGCAGGCAGGGCGCTCCCGGGCGGCGCGACGGGACCGTCGAGGCCGAGGGGTGAGGGGTCCGCTGGCCTGGCCGGCCGTCCCCGCCATGGCCACCCGCCGGCAGCAGTTCGACGACCTGGTCCTCGACAGTGCTGCTCGCCTGGAGACGCGGCTCGGCGCTCGCTTCCAGGACGTCGAGTTCGCGGTCGAGGACGTGCCTCCGACCGACCCTGCCCCGTGGGAGCGTGAGGGGGCGCCGCTCGCCCGGGCCTTCCCTCCGCACGGCAGGACCCCGGCGCGGATCGTCATCTACCGCCGCCCGATCGAGAGCCGCGCGGACAACCAGCGCGAGCTCACGGCCATCGTGCAGGACGTGGTGGTGGAGCAGGTCGCCGCGTTGTTCAACCTGCCGCCGGGCGACCTCGACCCACGCTACGACGACGGGTCCTGACCCTGCGTCGAGCCCCGATCTACCGGGTCACCTCTCGCAGGCCCACGGTCGTGGTGCGCAGGGCAGCGTCGTGCAAAGGGGTCGTCGTCAGGAGCGTTCCCTGGCTGTCGTTCACCCAGGTGACCACGCCTGCCCGGACCTGCCCCTTGCCGGACACGCGGTGCACCCACACGGAGGTGGCACCGGTGAGGTCGAGAACCCCTGACGCGTCGACACCGAGGTTCGGACGACGGGACGTCTCCACACCCTTGGCGTCGACGGTCACCACCTCGACGCCGGCGGTGTCACCGGACGACGTCAACGACAGGAACCGCTGCATGGGGCCGGGCGCGCCGACCGGGTCGACGAGAGGCATCCCGGCGACCCCCGAGATCGGCGGCGTGGAGGACGTCCACGCAAAGTCCCCCGGCTTGCCGGGGGCGGTCCGCGTGACCACGGCAGCGGCCACGACGGGCACGTCGGCTCGCACCTGGAGCCCCACCGTGCCGGTCGGCAGCGCGGAGATGTCGATGTCACGCACGGCACCACCGTCGATCCGGGTCACCCCGCCGGCGGGCAGGGCCCGCGGTCCCTGGGCGGTGAGCACCCTGGCCTGGACGACAGCCTCGCCCGTCCCTGGCACGGCGACGCGCAGGACCGCCTGGCCCCCCACCGCGACGGCCGGGATCACCTGGTCGCGCGACGGCGCCGCAGTGGGCACGGAGTCGTCGGACCCACCCGCGCGGGTGCCGTCCAGCCACAGGTCGTTGACGACCGCCCCGACCACACCACCATCGGCGACGACGTGCACGACGGGGTTGGCCAGCTCGCTGTTGATCGAGTCGAGGAGGAAGGCCGTGCGTCCGTGCGCCGGGACGACGATGCCCTTGCCGTTCGGGGACGAGACCGCCCCCTTGCCGCCGTAGAGGGTGACGTCGACGGCGACGGCGTTGCCGCCGGGGTTGGTCAGGAGGAGTCGTTCCTGCCGACCGGGCGCCCCCCCGCCGGCCATGATCCAGAACTCGGCACCGGGCGGCCCGCACGGGGCCGAGCCCAGCGACCGCTGGTCGCCCGAGGGCACCAGCCAGCCCTGTGCCGCGGCGACACCGGCAGCCATGGACTCGGTGCCCGACACCAGCACCCCTTCCGCACGGCCCTGGTCGCCCATCACGCTGGAGCCGCGGACGGTCACGGGCGTGCCGAGGTCGCCCCGCGGCATACGGCTGAGGCTCAGCCGACCGGGGGCCGTGGCGGGCGCGGTGCCGGTCAGGGCCCGGACGGGGGCCTCAGCCGCGGCAACCCGCACGCCGACGTCGACGTCGTCGACTCCCTTGACGCCCTTGAGCTCCGGACCCGGGCACACCAGCGAAGAGCTGCGCACCGGGTTGGTGGCCGAGGTGGTGGCGGTGTCCACGAGACGGGTCGACGCGACGGCGAAGGCCCCCTGGCTGTGCACGGCTGCGGTGACGATCCCGACGCCTGCGGCAGCCACGAGCGAGGTGCGGACGATGCCGCTGACGGAGAGGTTCACGGGCGCCTCCGCCTCGAGGAGCGGTTGCCGAAGGGCACGGCGAGGAAGACGACCACCAGGAGCAGGACGCCCTGGGCGTAGCGCCAGATGGCGTTGGTCGGGAGCACGTCCACGGAGATCGTGGCCGGCCCCGCAGGCAGGGAGTACGACGCTGCGTCGCCGTTGGGCGCGAGCACGTGACCGTCGACGGCGACCCGCGCGTGCCTGACCCACTGGCCCGGCTCGGACAGGACGAGCGAAGCCCCTTGCGGCACAACGGATTTCACCTCGAGCCGCGAGTGGGGACCCGAGACGGGGATGGCCTGCTCCGATGTGCGGGTCAGCAGACGGGCGCGGGAGGGTGCGACGGCGTCGTCGGCCGCCCCTCCGCCTCCGGGCAGGACCCGCCAGAACAGCACGCCATCGTGCTCGCCGAGTCGACTCAGCCCGGCCGTGGCGTCGAGGGCGCGGATCCGGGGGTCGGTGGGCTCGGCACTCAGGCCGATGAACCCGACGGCTTGGTCCGCCAGGTCGACTGCGGGGGTGAGCGCGCCGGGCGCAGCTCCCTGTTCGAACAGCGCACTCACCGAGGCGGCGAGTGCCTCAGCGGTGGGTCGGTCGGCCGTCATCGGGGGCAGGATCCGGGAGGTCTCCCCGACCTCGCGGCCGAGCAGCTCGTAGGTCAGGGCGTCGCCCTCGGGCCGCAGCAGCAGCATCCGGTTGCCGAGACCGCTCTCGGCCTGGTCGATGGCAACGGCTGGACGGGGGTCCTGCCAGGCCCGCAGCCCGTCGCCGACAGTCCGGACGGTGAGCCATCCGGAGCTGACCAGCACGGCCCCGATCAGCGCACCGGCCACGGGCCAACGAGCCAGCGCCTGCCACCCGCCGCGCGCCCGGCTCACGGCAAGGCCGTCGGCGCCCAGCAGGGCTGCGGCCACCAGCGCCAGGGCGAGGACGAGCAGGCCGACACCCGACCACGCCGTCACCGGCGCCCCGGCGTCGGGCAGTCCCTGCGGCACGACGCCGAGCTGGATCCGGGGTGCCACGACGGCATAGGCGAGGCCGAGAAGGGCCACGACCCCGAGGGCGCTCGCGGCGCGACCACGCCGGCCGGCACGCAGCAGGCCGAGCAGCCCGGCGAGGACCAGCGGCGCCGAAAGCAGCACGGGGTAGGACCCGGGGCCACCGGGGTGCAGGAGCGCAATCTGCCAGGGCTGCGCCTGGGTCGTCCCCCAGACCGACAGGCCGGGGCCGGTGAAGAGCAACGCCGGACGGTCGAGAAGCGCAGGCAGCCAGGACCCCAGGAGTAGGACCGGGCCGAGGACGATGGCCAGGCCCCGCACCCGTGCCCAGCCGTGACCGACGAGCGCGACGCCCAGGCCGGCGACGAGCACCAGCACGAGGAGGGCAGGAGCGAAGGCTCCGAGAGCAGTGGCGGCAAGGACGGTTGCGGCAGTGACCGTCGCGGTGCCGGTGCGGCGACCGGCCAGCGCGATGCCCCCGGCCACCAGCGGGAGGAGGATTGCGGCGACGATGCCGCCCAGCCGACCAGAGCCCACCGCCGTGGCCAGGACCGCGCTGGTGGACCAGGCCAGGGCGGCGATGGCACGCGGCCAGCGTGAGTGCGTGACGACCCGGGCGCCGAGGTATGCCGTGAGGGTCGCCATCGGGAGGGCGAAGGTCACCAGCAGGGTTGTCACAGCGCCGACAGGCGAGGCGGGTGCACTGAGCAGCGGGAGGTGGGCCACCAGCCACGACAGGCCCGACAGGATCACGAGGTGCGGACCCTGCTCGCCGGCACTGCCGAGCCCCGCGCCGTGCCAGCCGTCGAACCAGGCGTGCCACAGGGTGCCCGCGTCGGCTCTGACCCCGAGGGTCTCGCCGCCGGTCACACCGTTGTCCAGCCGGTCGACGAAGCTGCCTCCAAGGTGTCGGGTGGCCAGGGCGGCGACGACGGTCATGACCAGGGTCGCCAGCAGACCGGGGTTCCGGGCGGCATGGGAGGCCCACGTCGCACCCAAGATGTTGAGGTCCTGGGCCTCGTCGGCCACCGGGCCGGACTCGACGGCGTCGGCGCGGCCGGTGTCGCCCAGCCCCGGCTCGAGCGCGACCTCGTCGTGGATGAGGTCGGTCGTGTGCCGCAGCACCGTGCGCGATGGGACGAACAGGCCCTGCAGGTCGCGTCGGCGCACCTGTCGGGTGCCACGCGAGCGCCACCGGGCCCCGAGCACTCGTCCGGGGGTCAGCACCGCACCGATGTCGGAGAACTCGGCCCATGCGGCCCGGGGTCGTTTGGCCAGCAGCAGCGCGAGGGCGGCAACGGCGCTCGTCAGGACGATCCAGGCCGCCAGCAGCGGCAGGGCCCACCAGGCGCACCTGGCCAGCGCCACCCGCCGGGCCTGGCGACGCATCCGCGGTGTCGAGTCGCCGAGGGCGGCGTCGTCCGGCTCCGCCCGGGCACCGGTGCGCACGGTGGCGCGGGGCACGACGACGACGCGGCGGCCGGACTGCTGGGCACGCCACGAGAAGTCCACGTCGGCGCCGAAGTCCCCGAAGGCGCGCTCGGGCCCGCCGAGCTCGTCGAGCATTCCGCGCTCCACGAGCATGCCGGTCGCCGGGACGGCCAGGACGTCGGTGCGGCGGTCGTACTGGCCCTGGTCGGGCTCACCCGGGGCCGGTGAGGGGATCACCCGGCCACTGCGGGTCAGCTGCAGGCCAACCGATCGCAGGGCGCCGGGACGCGTCCAGTCGAGCAGCTTGGGGCCGGCTGCACCGACCGACGGGCTGCGTCGCACGGCATCGAGCAGTCGCGCCAGCGTCATGGGGGCCGCGGCACTGTCTGAGGTGAGCACCCAGACGTGGGTCATCCCTGGCGCGTCGGGGGTCACGTCGAGGGTCACGCCGGGGGCCACGTCGGGCGAGGACGCGCCGTCGGCCGTCGCGGCCCGGTCGGTCAGTGCGAGGGCCGACCGCACGGCATACGCGAGGGAGGTTGCGCCGGGGACGGTGACGAAGGTGATCGCGTCGATGGCTTCGGCCACGCCGCGGTGGGCGCGCACGGTCTCGACGGCGTTGCCGTCGCGCTCGTCCCTCCCGAGGTCGACGACGACGAGGCGTTCGGGGCTGCGCGTCTGGCGCGCGAGGGAGTCGAGGGTCTCCGCGAGCGCGGAGGTCGGGCCGCGGAGCACCAGAACCGCCGTCACCGTCGCGACCCCCGCAGGTGATCCTGCGGGGTCTGTCAGGCCATGGGGCGGGGCAAGCGTCATGCGCTGGTGACGGAGTCGCCGCTGGGGCGACTAGACCGCACGCTTCTTGAGCTTGCGGCGCTCCCGCTCGGACAGCCCACCCCAGATGCCGAACCGCTCGTCGTGGGCGAGGGCGTACTCCAGGCACTCGGCCCGCACCTCGCAGCCGACGCAGACCTTCTTGGCCTCACGCGTCGACCCGCCCTTCTCAGGGAAGAACGCCTCGGGATCGGTCTGGGCACAGAGCGAGCGCTCCTGCCATGACATCTCCACCTCTTCGCCACCTTCGAAGGTGACCAACTGAAGTTCCTGCACGGCTTCCTCCTCGACCCGGTTCGCCGCTGCGTGTGACCTTGCTTGGTCACAACAATGGAATTACACGCGTGTCATACGTGGTTCGTCAAGCGGAAGTCTGATATTTGCCCGATCGGATGAACCTTGATAACGCCGCTTCACAGGACGCTAGAGGTGCGCTAGAAGACTCCCGGCACAGGCGTCGCCCCGACGGCGCCCCCGAACGGCCCCGACGGCACCCCCACGGCGCCCCCGCTGCGGGGGCTGTGGACGGGCTGCAAGACTGCGGAGCATGCGCATCACGGCACTGGCCGGCGGCGTCGGAGGTGCCCGCTTCCTGCGTGGCCTTCGCGCCCACCTGGACCGCTCCCCCGGCCTCTCGGACACCGAGCTGACCATCATCGGCAACACCGGTGACGACATCAGCCTGTTCGGGCTGCGGGTCTGCCCCGACCTCGACACCCTGCTCTACACCCTCGGCGGCGGCATCCACGAGGGCCAGGGCTGGGGCCGGGCCGACGAGAGCCACCGGGTCCAGGGTGAGCTGGCGGCATACGGCGCCGTGCCGCAGTGGTTCGCCCTCGGCGACCTCGACTTCGGGACCCACGTCATCCGTTCGCAGTGGCTCGGCCAGGGGGTGTCCCTCACCGAGGTGACCGCACGCCTGGCGGCCCGCTGGGGCCTGCCCGACCAGCGGATCACCCTGCTGCCGATGAGCGACTCCCCCGTGGAGACGCACGTCGTCGTCGAGGACGAGGAGGGTCAGCGCGCGATCCACTTCCAGGAGTGGTGGGTTCGTCACCAGGCCTCGATCCCGGCGCAGCGGTTCCAGGCGGTGGGCATGGACCGCGCGACCGCAGCACCGGGTGTCCTCGACGCCATCCGGACCGCCGATGTGGTGCTCCTCCCCCCGAGCAACCCGGTGGTCTCGATCGGCATCATCCTGGGCGTGCCCGGCGTGCGAGATGCGTTGCGTGGCAGCGCCGCTCCCGTCGTCGGCGTCTCACCGCTCATCGGCGGTATGCCGGTGCGCGGGCACGCGGACGCGTGCCTCCGGGCCATCGGGGTGGAGTCGACAGCAGCTGCCGTCGCCGGGCTCTACGAGGACTTCCTCGACGGGTGGCTGGTGTCCGCCGAGGACGAGGCGTCCGTGCGCCTGCCCCGAGCGACGGTTCGCAGTCGGCCGCTGCTCATGTCGGATGCCGATGCCGCGGCCGACATCGCCGGCGCCGCCCTGGAGCTCGCGCTCGAGCTCAAGGGCGCCTGACCGTGTCGGTGTCACTCATCCCCTTGACGGGGATGCCGGAGGTGGCGGCGGGCGACGTCCTGGTCACGCTCCTGCTCGACGCAGCGGCCTCTGCGGGCATCTCGCTGGCGGACGGCGACGTCCTCGTCGTCTCGAGCAAGATCGTCTCCAAATCCCTTGGTCTGTGGGCTGATTCGGCCGACAGGAGTGCCGCCGTGATCAGCCAGACGGTGAGGGTGGTGGCGGAGCGCATGTCGGACGACCGGATCACCCGCATCGTGCAGTCGACGGCCGGTCCGATCATGGCAGCGGCCGGGGTGGACGCCTCCAACACCGGGAGTCGCGACGACGTGCTGCTCCTCCCCGCCGACCCCGATGCGGAGGCCGAGCACCTGCGGGTGGCCCTCCTCGCGGCGACAGGGCTGCGGCGCGTCGGAGTGATCCTGAGCGACACGGCGGGGCGGCCCTGGCGGTTCGGACAGACGGACTTCGCCCTGGGGGCAGCCGGAGTCTCCGTCGTCGATGACCTCCGGGGGGCTGTCGACGCCGACGGCAAACCGCTGGCCGTCACGGCGAGGGCCGTCGGCGACGAGCTCGCCGCCGCAGCCGACCTCGTCAAGGGCAAGGCGGACTCGATCCCCGCCGCGGTGGTCCGCGGCTCCGACCTGGCGATCGACGGGCGGGGGGCGGGGGCGCGCGCACTGGTCCGCGTCGGCCGGGAGGACTGGTTCGACCACGGGCGCGCCGAGTCGATCCGGGCTGCCCTCGGCACGGCCCCGGGCAGCCCGGAGGCCATCGAGGACGGCATCGCCGCGATCGGACCCGAGGACGTGGCGTCCCGACTGCGGCGGGCGGTGGCCGTCGCCCTGCGCGGAGCGCCCGAGGCCGGCGTGGACGTCGGGGGTGAGGTGGTCCACGTCAGTGCGCCGACGGCATACCAGCTGGGGGTGGCGGTGAGCCGCCTGCAGGTCGCGCTCTGGGGGGAGGGGCTGGCCACCGACGTGCCCGACGAGGTGAGCGGGCTGGACGTTCGCCTCGAGGTGCATCCCCGCTGACCGAGCCACAAGTCCGGCCCGCTGGGACTGTTGCCGGCTGGAGGTCACAGAGCGGTCGATTCGGGGTCCGGTGACAACAAGCGAGCACCAAGTCCCGGCCCGCTGCGACGTGTTGCCGGCCGGTGGTCACAGAGCGGTCGATTCGGGGTCCGGTGACCACGAGCGAGCAACAAGTCCCGGCCCGCTGCGACGTGTTGCCGGCTGATGGTCACAGAGCGGTCGATTCGGGGGTCCGGTGACAACAAGCGAGCACCAAGTCCCGGCCCGCTGCGACGTGTTGCCGGCTGGTGGTCACAGAGCGGTCGATTCGGGGGTCCGGTGACCACGAGCGAGCAACAAGTCCGGGCGCGGAGGTGTCCCGGCGCGGAGGTGTCCCGGGGCGGAGGGGTCAGCGACGGGTGGGCAGATGGGTTCGCGGCGCCATCCGCGGGCCACGCCGGGGCCGGCTGGCCCCGGACAGCTCGAGGAGGTGCTGCACCCGGTAGCGGTGGCCGCGGTAGGGCTCGAGCAGCTCGGCCAGCACCTCGTCGTCGCGGACCTCTCCGAGCAGGGCCCAGGTGAGGTCCTTGGCCACGTGGTAGTCGCCGAAGCTCACGGCGTCGGGGTCGCCGAGCGCCCGCTGGGCCACCTCGGCAGCGGTCCACACCCCCACGCCCGGCACCGAGCGAAGTCGTCGGCGGGCCTCAGCCAGGGGCAACGAGGCACTCTCCTCCAACCGGCCGGCCACCCGCGCCGCCCGCACCACCGTCGCGGACCGGGCGCCGTCGACCGAAGCGCCCAGCCACTCCCAGGACGGGATGCCCGCCCACTCCTGGGCCGTCGGCGCCACCCACAGCCGCCGCTCCTCCCCCGGCCCGGGCGCGCGGGAGCCGAACCGGTGGACGAGCCTGCGGTAGCCCCCGAAGGCCTCCTGCCCGGTGACCTTCTGCTCGATCGCCGCCGGCACCAACGCGTGCATCACCAGCCCGGAGCGCGGCACGTGCCACGCGGCATACCTCTTCCACGCAGTGGCCACCTGCGGGTGGTGCGCCACGAAGTCGCTGTCGTCGTCATCCCCACCGAGGAGCGCAGGCACCTGGTCGAGGGCCCACTGGGCGCCGTCGCCCCACGCCGTCGCGACGACCTCACCGACGTCGCCGCGCTGAACCAGCCGCAGCGTCGCGGTCCCCGAGGGCGTGGGAAGGCCGAGCCACCAGCCCTCACCGCGGTCGGGCTGGAACGTCGGATCGGCGCCACCACGACGGAATGCCGAGACGATCAGGCCGACCGACGTCGGGCGCCCGGGCCGCCAGACACGGGTCGTCTCGGCCGTCGGGGACATGCCGTCAGTCTTGCGCGTAGGGGTGACAGGGTCCGCAGGCGGGCCACGTAGACTCTGCGGGTCCCGACCCCGAACCACCCGAGGAACCCGTGGCAAACAAGCGCGTGAGCCAGGACCGCAAGGCCCGACTGGCCGAGATCCAGAACCAGCAGAAGGCGAAGGAACGCAAGGTCGTCGCCGGCATCGTCGTCGGCTGCCTCGTCCTGCTCGCGGGTCTCACGGGGGTCGTCCTCTACGCGATCAACGACGCCAAGGCGAAGCAGCTGCCCAACCTGGGAGCCTCGGTTGCCGCCGCCAAGTGCGACCCGGTCACGACCGACGCGAACGCCGGTTCGGGTGAGCACGTCGGTCCGGGCACGCAGAAGCCCGACGAGACCTCGGTGAAGTACGCCACCATCCCGCCGAGCAACGGCCCGCACTTCGTCAGCCCCGACGTCAGCGGCCGCGACTTCTACACCGCGACCGACCGCCCCGTCCTCGAGACCCTGGTCCACAACCTCGAGCACGGCTACACCATCCTCTGGTACGACGGCGCCAAGGTGAAGGACACCACCCTCCTCAAGGACATCGCCGACCAGGGCAACAAGCTGACCGACTCGAGCGGCAAGTTCAAGGTCGTCGAGTGGGACGCCAGCCGTGGCGCCTTCCCCGCTGACAAGCCGTACGCCCTCGTCCACTGGGCCAAGGACGCCGGTCACCGCCAGCTCTGCGGGGACATCTCCGGCCAGGTCGTCGTCGACTTCGTCAAGAAGTTCCCCAAGGACGACACCCAGGAGCCGGGCGCGCAGTAACGGCCCAGCAGGCCGCAAGCCCACCCACCACCTCGGTATGCCGCCCACTGGCCTCAGTGGGCGGCGTACCGGCGTCGGGTGGCGCGGGTTGGAGAGAACCGTCAGAGGTGGACGGGGCTGACGCGCAGCGCCGGGCCCGAGGGTGAGGCGTCCTTGAAGGCGGCCCAGATGTAGGTCGGGGCCATCGGCGCTGCCCTCTCGAGCAGCGGCGCGGGAACGCGCGACACCCACTGCGGTATCTGGTCCGTGCCCGCGAAGGCACGGCTGTCGGCCAGCACCGGCAGGGTGTAGTCCCACACGTCGAAGGCGCCGAACAGCCGGCGCAGCCCTGCTCGGGAGTAGTAGTGCTCGTAGTAGTGCTCGCCCCGCCGGGTGAGCCGCATGTAGCGGTCGGCGGCGCCCTGCGGCAGCCACGACAGGAACGGCAGCTTGTAGTGCGGCTCGACCACCTGGTGACGGTGCCCGATGCCGAGGTAGAGGACGCCGGTGGGACTGAGCACGCGGTGGATGTCGGCGACGACCGACTCGGGGTCGACGACGTGCTCGTAGATGTGGTTGAACACCACGACGTCCATCGAGCCGTCCTCGAAGGGCAGGGCCTCACCACGGGCGAGGCTGAACTCGACCCGCTCGCCGAAGCGCTCACGGGCGGCCACCAGCCCGGGCTCGTCGATGTCGACGCCGGTGGTGTGCGCGCCTGCCAGGGCGAGCTCGTCGGCGATGAAACCCGCCGAGCAGCCGACGTCGAGGGCACGCAGCCCGGCCAGGTCGTCGCGGCCCAGGGCGTGCCGGACGACAGCCAGGATCTTCTGGGCCTTCTGCCGCCGCTTCCGCTCGTCGAGCATGGCGTCCATGAGCTCGGAGTAGGCGAGCTGCTCCTCGCGTCCGGTGGCCTCGCCGCTCATGACCGGGCCTGCCTCGGGCCGGGCGCCTGCTCCTCGGGTGCACCGTCGGCGGCAACGTCCACGGCGGGGTCGACGACGATGTGGTCGTGTTCGCGTTCCTGGGCGGAGGTCAACAGGTGGTGCGATCGCGCGTAGGCCCAGCCGAGCAGGGCGAAGAGGACGTCGGCCGCCACCGTGAGGAACCGCGAGATCACCACGACCGCCGTCGCCGCTGAGGTCGAGGTGACCGGCGCGAGGATGAGCACCATCACTCCCTCGCGGACGCCCACGCCGGCGGGCAGGATGACGCTGAACATCGCCAGTGACGATGCCAGCGCGAAGCCCGACAAGGTCGCGAGCACCAGCTGGCCGCTCTCGTAGTCGGTGCTCGTGGCACGTGCGAGGACGAGCACGTGCAGGCCGGAGCACACCCACGCGCCGATGAACAGCAGCGTCGCCGACAGCACGGCGCGGCCCGAGAGCTCCCGCTCCAGGGGCTCGCGCCGCAGGATCCTCAGGACTGTCGCGATGGCCCAGTTGAGCAGCCGCGGCCACAGCACGACGGCCAACAGGGGCATGGCGAGCAGCACCATCCAGCCCGTTGCCGCCGCCGAGTCGTCCCGGGTGATGAGCAGGGGCAGGGCCGGGACGCCGACGATCAGTCCGCAGATCGCCGCGATCGCGACCGTCACGAACGCCACCACGGCCGAGCGGCGGCGGGGGATGTGCAGCCTCGCGCCGATCTCGGCCTGCGCGACGATGCTCCACACGGCACCAGGCACGTACTTGCCGAGCTGGCCGACGAAGAACACCCCGCCCGCGGGCGCGACGTGCAGCGGCGACCCGAGGTCGGCCAGCAGGATGCGCCACCCCAGCACAGTGAGCAGCGGGGGCAGGCAGACCAGCAGCGCTGCGAGCGCGAAGGACCCCGCGTCGATCCGGTCGATGTCGGCCGACACGGCTCGCCAGTTGCGCGCCACGGCGATCGACACAGCCGCGACGACGAGCAGTGCCAACAGGATTCGCAACAGGGTGAACACGCGGGATCGGGTCATCGTGGGCTCTCCGTCATGTCAGCGTCTTCGCAGAGTGAGACGAAGCAACCCGTATGCCGCGTCGGTGCGGGTGGAGGTGTCGGACGCCATCCGCATGCGTCCGGCGAGGTCGCCGTCGAGGTCGCCGACGAGCACGAACCCGAAGTCGTGGGAGCGGGCCAGGACAGCACGGACGTCGGCGGGGCCCAGCGCACCCTCGGCTCCGGAGTGACCGATCGGCAGGGTCACGCAGAGCAGACCGCCGGACTTCAGTGCCCAGGACGCCTGGCTCATCGCTTCGTCGATGTCGTCGGCGTCGCAGCCTCCCGGGTGCAACCGCACGATGACGTCGAGCGACGCGGTGTCGACGTCGAGGACCTCGACCGACGACCGACGACCGGTGAGCTCGAGCTCGACGGGCACGAACCCGATGGCTCGGGCCCACTTGGACAAGGGCGAGCGGCTGCCCGACTCGTCGACGATGACGGCGCTGCGGCGGCCGTCGTCGCGGACCCGGACGATGGCAGCCAGAGCGCCCAGGGCTGCCCAGGCCGCGATCGCGTCGCTGCACCGGGGCAGTCCGAGGCTGCGGGCGAAGGCTTTAGCCTCGTCGGCATCGTGGCCGTCGGCGAGGATGTCTGAGGCGTGGACCCATTCGGGCAGGTCGCCACGGCCGAGCTCCACCTCGGGACGCGAGGCGGCGATGACGGTGCGCGCGACGCTCGCCGCCCGGTGCCTCAGGTGCCCGACGACGGCGGCCGCCCCGGTGGCCGTGGGCTCGGCCCCCGGCTCGGACCCCGGCTCGTCAGCCTCGGCGGCCGGTTCGACGGCGGCGAGGGCCTCGATCGTCCCGACGTACCGCGCCCACGGCCCGGAGAGGTCGGGAGGACGGACCTGCGCGCGCAGCCGGTCCGTGCAGCCGGGTTCCGCGAGGCGCTGGAGGGCTTCGACGAGCGCCTTCTTGTCCCCCGGCGGCACCAGCAACCCGTCGACACCGTCGCGCACCTGACCGCCGAACGTGCCGACGTCGGAGGCCAGGATCGGCAGTCCGTGGTGCTGGCCGAGCAGGGCGTTCTGCGATGCCGTGGCACTGCGGTAGGTCAGCGTCAGGACGTCGTGGGTCGCCAGCAGCGGCGCCAGCCGGTCGGCCGGCACGTAGCCGCCGTGGACCTCGACCCGGTCGCGCAGCCGAGGATCCTGGGCAAGCTCCTTGACGCGCTCGCCGCTGGTGCCCCACATCTCGCCGGCCACGGTCAGGGTCGGTCCGGGCACCTCCGCGAGCGCCTCCATGAGCAGGTCGACACCCTTGTAGTCGCGGACCATCCCCAGCGCCAGCAGGCGTGGCGGGCCGTCGTGGGAGGCTCGCTCCACTGGTGCGCCACCGGGCAGGTGCGGGGGGAGGTCGGTGACCGAGACTCGCGGCGCGCCGAGCTCGTAGGCGATCCTTGCTTGCGAATCACTGTGCACGAGAACGGAATCCACGCGTTCGAAGAAGCGTTGCATCAGCTCACGGTCGCCCAGGTGCGTCTCGTGCGGCAGCACGTTGTGGGCGATCACGACGGTGCGTGGCCCCGCATGGGCAACGCCCCGCTGGGCGTTGCGACGACCGACGCCGGCCGCCCTCAGCAGTGCCAGGTGGGCGGGGACGACTGCCGGGATGACGTGCACGACGACCACGACGTCGAAGGTGCGCAGCCGACGCCCGGTGCGAACCCACGTGTCGGGACGGGCCCAGCTCAGGGCGCGGACGGTGCGGGGAAAAGGCTCGACGTCGGGGGCGCCGCCGGGGACGGCCTGCTCACCGGGATACAGCTTGGAGGGGTAGAGGTGCGACCAGGACACGAGCGTGACGTCGTGACCGGCCTCGGCCAGCTCGTGCGCCAGGCTCGTCGTGTGGGACGCGACCCCGCCCTTGTAGGGGTGGGTGGGCCCGACGACCGCGACCCTGAGCGCGGCGCTGGGGGTCACCGGACTCGCCCAGCAGGACTGCCCGCCGGACGTCCCGGCAGAGGTCCCGCCAGACGGACGCCCGGTGCCGGCTCGCCGGCCGACCGCGCGCCCTCGCGTGGCGTCACGCTGGCCGGCAACGCGGCATACCGGGCCGTGCTCACACGCCCGTCCGGGAACGCACGACGAGGTCGGACAGCAGCGCGAGCGAGCCGATCATGATGCCGCTGACGATGAGCAGCACGGTGCTCGCCGGGAAGTAGAACGGGTGCCGCACCATGTCCACGATGCCCTTGAGCAACCCGATGACGATGAGCCACAGGGCCGGCGGCATGAGCACCTTGAGCGGGTCGAAGTACATGACCATCCGCAGCACCTGAAGGATGTAGCGGTAGGCGTCGCGGACGAAGTGGAACTTGCTGACGCCTGCGCGCTTGGCATAGCTGGTCGGAACGTACTTGATGTCGTGCTGGTTGCTCAGGAACGCCAGCGTGATCGTCGTGACGCAGCTGAATCCGGGTGGCAGCAGGCGCAGGTAGGGCAGGGACACCTCGCGCCGGAACGCCCGCAGCCCGCTGTTGAGGTCGGGGATCGTCTGGTTGGTGAGCTTCTCGGCGATCTTGCGGATCAGCCACTTCGCCGGGATCCGGGCCCACTTGTGGGTGCCCTCCTCGGTGGTCCGGGCGCCGACGACCTGGTCGTAGGAGTCGTCGTCGCGCAGGATCCGGACCAGCTCGGGGATGCGCTCGTTCTCGTAGGTCATGTCGGCGTCGGTCCACACGACGATCTCGCCGTGGGCCTGCTGGGTGCCGATGCGGCGGGCGGTGCCGCTGCCGCCGTTGCGGCGGAACGGCATCACGCGGAGGTTCGCGTAGTCGCGACCGGCGCGCTGGAGCACTTCGAGGGTGTCGTCGGTGGAGGCGTCGTCGATGCAGAGCACTTCGTACGTGAACTCGCTGGCGTTCATCGCCTCGGTGATCCGGTCGATCTCCTTGAGGACGTGCGCAGCCTCGTTGAAGCACGGCAGGACGATGGTGACGTACGGCTTGCCGTGGCCGGGTTCGCCGGGCAGGGCGGCAGGCGCCGGCTCACGTGCCGGGAGGTATGCCGCGTCGGCCGGGTGCACGGGCAGGTCACCCACCGGGGTGGTGGGGGCCACCTGCTGACCGGTGCTGACCAGCTCCGTCGCGGGGGCGCTGACCTGCTGGGGCGCGACGGGCATGCGCTCCGTGGCGGGGCTGTGGGCCTGCTCGGGGTCGGTGGGAATGCGCTCCGTGGCGGGGGCGACTGGACCGGTGCTGGGGTGCTCGCTCATCTCGCGAGGAGCCTACCCGTCGGAAACCTCCCCCGTGCTCCCCGTCGTTGTTCCCGCCTGCGGCGGTGCGCCAGTCCGCGACTCTGAAGGATTCTCCGGATCTGGGTCCGGAGCGTCCTTCAGAGTCGCGGGCCGCCAGGCAACGGTCAGCGGACCGGGACCGTGCAGCCGTTCCGCCGGCAAGGTCGCGGCCGGCCCGGCCAGCCGCGGGCCCGGAGGATCGCCCCGATGTCGACGGCGGTGTCACAGGGCGTGACCGCCACATCGGCCCAGAAGACCCTCGTGGTGGCGCGCGCCCTGGAAAGCAGCTGGCGATCGCGGCGTCCGTCCTTCACCCGGTCCGCCCACCGCTCGTGCCCCAACCGACCGTCGACCTCGACGAGCAGGCCGTAGTCCTCGTACGCGTTGTCATGGAACCGTCGACGACCGACGTCCGAGAGTGCCTGGCGCGCAGCGACGGGCAGACGGTGGGCGCGCTCGACGTCACGGACGTAGAGCACCTCGGCACCACTCTGGGCGCCGTCCTCGACGTCAGCCAGAGCGGGACCGAGGACGCGGCTGTGGCGATGACCCTGACGCATGGCCAGCTCGGCCCGGAGCTGGCCGACCGTGACGACCTCCTTCTGCACCGCGCGGGCGACGGTCGACAGCGCGTCGACGACGGTCCCTGTGGCCGCCACGTCCAGGAGGGTGGCAGGGAGCGTTGTCCGCCACGGGTATGCGCGTTCGTCGACGAGATCCTCCCAACGCACCGAACGGCGCACCCGCAGAGTCGGACCCGAGGCGATGGCCCGCTCGTAGGGAACGACCACCTCGGTGACCGTTGGTGGCCTGCTCTCCAAGCCCCAGAGGTAGAGGGCGGAGCGACCACAGAAGGCTGCATCGGCGGCTGGCGCGCCGGACAGGCACCGCAGCAGGTCAGCAGTCGCAGTGACGTGCCAGTCGTCCCGGCCGGGCTTGGTGAGGAACACGCCCTGGCGCAGCCGGACCCACCTCCCCGATGTGACGCGCCACTGCACAGCGTCGTCCGTCATGCCTACTGCCAGGCACTGCCGACGGGTCAGCAGGTCGTACTGGCGGTTCGCGTGCTGGCGCAGCGTTGACCAGTCGATCGGCATCCGCCCACTGTGGCCGCTCGGCGGTGGCGGGCGGTCGGCTGTCCACAGCCCCGCGACTCTGAAGGATCGTCCGGGGCTGGGTCCGGAGGATCCTTCAGAGTCGCGGGATCCCAGTCGTGGACCGGTTGCCCACCCGGGGCTCCGGTGTGGAACGGTGGGACCCGTGGACACCCAACAGGTGCTTGACCTGATGAAGACCGTCGCAGCCGAGGTCATCACGCCGCGGTTCCGGGCGCTGGCCGACGGCGAGGTGATGGAGAAGAACCCTGGTGATCTCGTCACCATCGCCGACCACGAGTCCGAGGCGATCCTCACCCGCGAGCTCTCGGCGGCCTTCCCCGGCGCGTTCGTCCTCGGCGAGGAGCGCACCTCGGCCGACCCGACGACTCTCGACCGCTACGTCGGGGCGGAGCACGCCTTCACGGTCGACCCGGTCGACGGCACCAAGAACTTCGTCCACGGCTCCCCCGACCACGCCGTCATGGTCAGCGAAGTCGTCCGTGGCGAAACGGTGCGTGCCTGGATCCTGCAGCCCGAGCACGAGGTCGCGTGGGTCGCCGAGAAGGGAGCCGGCGTCTACCGCAACGGCGAACGCGTCACCCGCGAGCCGGTGGAGGACGGCGTCCCCCCGCACGGCGTCACCTCGATCTGGCCCCTGCGCGGTCACTCGCTCGGGCGGCTGCCGGCACTGGTCGGCTCGTGGGTCTGCTGCGGCGTCGACTACCCCCGGCTGATGGAGGGGGCGACCGACTACATCCTCTACGCCCGCAACAGCCCGTGGGACCATGCGCCTGGTTCGCTGATGGTCACCGAGGCCGGCGGTTTCGTCGGTCACACTGACGGAACGCCTTACGCACCAACGGTTCTCACGCCGGGAATCATCGTGGCTGCGGACAAGGGCACGTATGCCGCCGTCCGTCGCCATGCCGCCGACGCCTTCGCGAAGCGCAGCTGACCGGAAGGGACCAGGACGGGTTCGCCGGGCCGTCGCGAGGGAGCCTCAGGAGCCGGCCTCAGGAGCCGGCCTCAGAAGTAGTCGGTCAGGTAGGCCGTGGACGTCGCGAACACGGCGTCCACCAGCTCGGCCAGCGCGGGGTCGACGTCGGCGGCCAGCCCGGCAGCCGTGACGGCGGCGAGCGGCCTACCCGCGTAGAGCGCCGCCAGTCCGCGGCCCGTCACTCGTAGCGCCGGACGGTCGGCCTGCGGGGCGTGCTCCACCATGGCCCGGCCGTCCGCGACGGTGAGGCGCCAAGCTCCCGTGTTCGTGGCGGCTTCCGGATCCTCCACTGCCAGCGTGAGACCCGCCTCGACACCGGCGGGGTAGCCGCGCGCCGACAGGGCGGGTGCGACGTCGAGCACCCGCAGCATCCACGCGTGCTGCTCCACCTCGTGACCCGCCTCCTCGGGCAGCAGCCAGAAGAGCGGATCGTCCGGCGAAAGATAGGCATGCACCGTCCTGGCCACCGACGACCCGGAGCCCACCACGGCCCACAGGCTGCGCAGGGTGGTCTGCGTCGCACCCCACAGGAAGTGGACGAGGAGGTCGGTGCCGTGCCAGCCGTACACGACCACACCGTCCTCAGCGCGGTAGACGAACGTCTCGGGGTCGGTCACCCGGCGCTGCCATTCGCTCTCGGACCACAGCAGCGGCCCGCTGGCACGCCCCTGTCGCAGCGCCGTCGCGCACAGCTCGCGCAGGGCAGGGACGTCCTCGGTCCCTGCCTTCCGCAGCCGCGTGTTTCCACCGAGGGTCCGCAGCTGGGCTGCGTTCAGCGCGTAGCGGCTCTGCGTCCCAGCCAGCTCCCAGCCGAGGTGGCGGTAGACCGGGATCGTGGCTGGATACAGCGCCGAGAGGGGTTCGCCCCGCGTGACCGCCTGCTCGACCAGCCCCCGCATGAGCCGAGTCCCCACCCCGCGGCCGCGGAACTCGGGCAGCACGGTGATCCCGGCCATCCCGGCCATGGGTACCAACCTCCCGTGCCAGACCTGTTCGAACCCGCGCACCTTGCCGCAGCCCGCCATCAGGCCCCCGTCGAAGACACCGAACTGCCGGCCTTCGGCGATCAGCTCCGCGTTGACGGCGCGCCACCTCTGCGCGCCCGAGCCCGACATGGGTCCGAAAGCCCTGACCCGCACGTCCTGCATCGCATCGAGGTCTGACTCGGTCAGCGGGCGGAAGTCGAGGCTCACGGTGTCGAGGCTAGCGATCGGGCGAGGCGCGGCGCAGGGTCTTAGGCTCCATCGCATGGCGAGCGACCGCGACTGGGACCACGAGGAGGTATGTCGTGTGGTCGCGCTCCGCGGCGACGTCAGGGCTCTCGGCGGGGCCGTGACCACCGCGCTCTGTGGGCACTGGGAGCACGATGGTCCGTGCCGCTGGCCCCATCACACGACGAGCACGAGGGCCGGTGACGAGGTGGTCGCCACCGTGCGGTTCGATGCCGCGCAGCCTGAGGAACAGCAGGTTCGCGCGCTGATCCGGGAGGCGCTGGCAGGGGGAAGCCTGGTGGGCCCGGATGGCACGACCACCAGGTGGCGGCTCGCCCCCTGAGGCGCATACTGCTCAGCCGAGCCGGCCGAGCCAGACCTGGATCGGCAGCGGCACCAAGGAGTCCGGGCGTTGTTCGAGCAGCCGGGCGTCCTCCTCGACCCGCGCGTCGACCGCCACCACAGCAGAGGTCAGCCCCAGCCGGCTGAGCGCCTCGGTCGAGTCGGCTGCCACGAGGACCAGCCGTCCCCCGCGGGCGTCGACGGCGCCTCGGACCTGGTCGACGGCCGCGGCCAGGCGGGCTGGGTCGTTGCGGAGCGCCGACGTCGTCGACAGGGCGGCCACGCCGCAGTAGCCGCGCAGCACCTGGGGCCACTCGTTCGCCGCCCTCGAGTCGACCATGAGGGCGACATCACCAGGTCGCAGGGCCGCGCACACGTGGTCGACGGCCGCCCACTCGCCGTGTTCCACCCGCTCGTCCGCGTGCGGCCACGTGGCGAGACCGGTGGGAACCAGCAGGGCCAGGGCGACGGCGATGCTCACAGCGACGTTCACGGCATACGGGAGCCGGCGGGTGGACCAGCGCGACACGACGGCGGCGCAGGCGACGGTGAGCAGGACGACCGTGGGCAGGGCGATCAGGAGACGTCGGTCCGCCCACGGGTGGTCGGGGGTGATGCCCGGCCGGTAGAGGGTGAGCAGGGTGGAGCCGATCCCGACGACGGCCGGTCCGGTCCAGCCCGGCAGCTCTCGGCCGTCGACCCAGGCCGACGCGGCCCGGTGCGCGAGCACCCCTGCCGCCACCAGCGCGAGGCCGAGCGCGGCAGGACCGAGCCACCATGACAGCCACACGACGGTCTGCTCGGCGTAGGTGCGGCCTCCGTCGACGGGCAGCCCCTGACGCGCCTGGAGCCCCGCGACGACGCGAGCCCCCGGGTCCGCAGCGGACTGACGCACGACCTGCCACCACGGGCGGCTGGCCAGCACGAGTCCCACCACCACGACGCCGCCGGCCAGGACGCGCGGCAACCAGGCCTGGACGAGGGCGGGCATGGCCCAGCCCCGTCGGGCACCGTGGAGCAGGAGAGCGCCGAGGACGCACACCGCCGCCCCGAGCGCCACGAGCGGAAGCAGCGAAGCGGCAATGCTGCCGAGGTACTCGCTCGACGTCAGCCAGGTGAGCCCGAGGGCGACCGTCCCGGAGACGGCCGTGGCCACGCCGAGCACCCGGGCATGAGCCTGCCGCTGCAGCGCTGCCAGGACCACGACCGGCACGACCAGGACGACCTCGCGCAGGGCATCGACCCGGATGAGGACCGCCCCGCCCATGAGCACACCGGCGAGGAGGGCCGTACGGCGCGAGACGACCACGTCGGGCACAGCGGCGCTCCGTGCGGCCAGCACCATCGTCAGGAGCCCCGCAGCCAGCACGGGCAGGGCGACCGGTTCGGAGTAGGTCGCGCGGGCGACATGGACCAGCGGGAAGAGCAGCGCCGTGCCCAGTGCCGCGAGCGGGCCCCACCGGGGGCCGACGACGGTCGAGGCCAGCAAGCCGACGCCCAGCACGGTGAGGCCGAACAGGATGGCCGGCGCCCAGGCCAGGGCGGCCGAACCCCCAACCCACCAGGCGACGGAGTACCAGGCGGAGGCCCCGATCGGGAACTGTGGCTGGATGCTGGGGTCCTGGGGGGTCCCGGTCGCGTAGAAGGCCGGACTCGCCAGGGTGATGCCGTCGATGGCCAGCACGTCGGCTCCCCCGACGGACTCGCGCGGGACCGCGATGGGGCGCGCGTGCCCGGACGCGAGCTGGACCGCCGACTGGAGGTAGGAGCCCGAGTCGCGCCTGGGGAGCACCTGCTCCGAGTGCGTGACCCCGGCCCAGACCATGGCGGCCAGCGACAACACCACGAGCACGGTGGCCGACCACACCGGGAGCGGACGCACCGGCACGAGCGACGTGGCGAGCGCCGAAGCGACCGCCAGCACCAGCAGAACGGGGATGGCGACCACCGGTGACCACAGCCCGCCGAGGGCGAGCAGGGCCGCAGCGACCGATCCGAGCACCAGCACCAGACCCGACCAGACGACGGTGCGGGTGACGAACCAGCCGCCCCACGCCTCGCCCCGGAGGAGCGGGAGGTCGCCGGGGTCTGGGGCATACGGGTAGCTGCGGGACTCGCGGCTGCTCACGGTCGGCAACGCTACTGCTCCCGTGTCCGCAACCTGTGCACCGGTGGGGGCCCATCGGCGCGCGCCGCTGCGGTCGTCAGGGGTGGACGAGGATGCGAGCCCAGCACGGGTCTCGCGATAACCTCACCGCCATGCCTGCTGCCGACAGCGCCGAGGACGACGCCACCCCCCGCACCGTGATCACCTTCGGGACCTTCGACGTGCTCCACGTCGGTCACATCCGGATCCTCAAACGGGCCGCCTCGCTCGGTGACCGACTGGTCGTGGGCGTCTCTGCCGATGCGCTCAACGAGGCCAAGAAGGGTCGCGCACCGGTGTTCTCCCAGGACGAGCGGGTGGAGATCATCAGCAGCCTGAAGTTCGTCGACGCGGTCTTCATCGAGGAGAGCCTCGAGCTGAAGCGCGACTACATCATCGAGCACCGGGCCGACGTCCTCGCCATGGGAGACGACTGGAAGGGACGCTTCGACTTCGTCTCGGACCTGTGCGAGGTCGTCTACTTCCCGCGCACCCCGTCGGTGTCCACGACCGAGCTCATCGAGCACATCGCCAACACGGCCTGATGGCCGCCACACCCGGGGAGGTCCTCGCGGCGTTGCTGGGCTCGGACCCGGCCGGCCCGCGGGTCACCTTCTACGACGACACCCCGGGACCCACCCAGGGTGAGCGCATCGAGCTGAGCGCCAAGGTGCTCGCCAACTGGGTCAACAAGGCCGCCAACGCGTTGCAGGAGGAGTGGGACGTCGCTCCCGGCTCGCGGGTGCGCCTGGCTCTGCCGCCACACTGGCGCTCCCTCTACTGGGCGCTCGCCGTCTGGTCCGTGGGCGCGACGGTCGTCCTCGACGACGAGACGTCGGACGACACCTCCGCTGACCCGAACGACCTGGTGGTGACCGACGACGTCGCCGT
The DNA here is from genome assembly GCF_056403955.1 of Pedococcus sp. P2_E2. Classification (NCBI taxonomy): domain Bacteria; kingdom Bacillati; phylum Actinomycetota; class Actinomycetes; order Micrococcales; family Intrasporangiaceae; genus Pedococcus; species Pedococcus sp. P2_E2. The sequence goes on along the minus strand of NZ_JBFUEM010000009.1, from coordinate 89,303 downwards.
GGCCGCGGCCAGGTCCGGCCCCACCGTCCTCGTCACCCTGGCCGCCCTCGCGCGGAGCGCGAGCCAACCGGTCCCTCTCGGGGCCATGGACGAGGCACGCGAGCTGTCCACGTATGCCGACCAGTTCAGCCCGTGGGAGGAGCCGACTCCCAGCGATGTGGCGCTGAGCGACAAGGGAGCTGACACGGCATACGAAGATGTTGTGCCGCAACGGAACTGGGCCCAAGGCGTCCGCGTGCACACCTCCACGGACGACCTCCGGACAGTGCTGGAGCTGGCGCTCGCGGCCTGGGCGTCCGGCGGCTCGGTGGTGCTCTCACGAGGCCCGGAGCCGGCGTCAGGTCGCGCCGGACGGCTGGCGTCGGAAGGCGTCACCCTGGAGCTCTAGCGAGCCCTAGCGGCGACGCAGCTCTGCCTCGAGCGCCTGCCACGTCAGCGTCGCCACCACGCCGGTCCGAGCCAGCTTGGCCCGCCCCTGGAGGGCCTTGACGGCCGCCTCGTCGCTCGAGCCGAACGTTCCGTCCGCGGGGATCCGCAGGGCCTTCTGCAGAGCCGTGACCGCAGCCCCACGCGAGCCGACCCGCAGCACCGTGCCGTAGTAGGCCCGCAACGGGTAGTCGCGGTTCTCCAGCGCCTGCCAGACCTTGACGTCCACCACCCCCGTCTGCGGCAGGTGCCGGGCCTTCTGGAAGGCCTTGACCGCAGCGGAGGTGCGCGCCCCGAAGGCACCGTCGACGGAGAGACCGCCGAGGGCACGTTGCAGGGTCTTGACCGCCGCGCCCCGGGAGCCCGCCTTCAGGACGGTCGAGACGAGGGCGGTGTAGGGGGTGGCGACGCGCGGGGTCGAGGTGCTCCGCGATGCCGTGGCGGTCGTCGCGGTCGTCGTCATGAGCGCGGCCCAGGTGGTGGGGCCGACGATGCCGGTCGCCGGCAGGTTGCGCCGGGTCTGGAACGCCTTGACGGCCGCGTGGGTCTTCGGTCCGAACGCTCCGTCGAGCGGCGTGACGCCGAGCGCCTTCTGCAGGGCCACGACGGCGGGGCCCTTGGCGCCCTGCGCCAGGGTGAGCTTCGCGTAGGGAGCGAGCGGGCTGGCGGGCGTCGACGTCGGCGGCGGCGGCGGCTTCGCAGGTGTCGTCGGCGTGGTCGGCGTGCTGGGGGTGGTCGGCTGGGTGGGCGTGGTCGCTGCGCCGCGAGCCGGGATGAGCTTGAGGGCGACCATCTTCGCCCAGGTGGCCAGGTCCAGCTGGCCGGTCACCTTGACGCCGTTCTTGCCCTGCCAGACGCTCAGCGCGGCTGCCGTCTTGGGCCCGAACACCCCGTCCGGCGTGGTCCCGATGACCTTCTGCGCCAAGGCGACGTCGGGGCCCGTCGCTCCCGGCATGAGCACCGAGTAGACGGCCGACGGCGGCTGGGGTGGAGTCGTGGGCTTGGGCGTCGAGGACGGGCCGGGGTCGACCGTGGTCAGCGCCTTGCCCGTCCACCACGACGTGCGGCCGTAGGCGCCGTCCCAGGAGAAGGAGAAATGGATGTGGTCGGTGTGCGGGACCGGTCCGGTGTAGGTGGCCCATCCCCTGGCGGGGTCGTAGGCGCGCCACATCTTGTGGTTCCAGATGATGTACATGATCCCGAACCGGCGGGCCATCGCGCCCGGACGACCCTGGGCGTCCGGTGCCGACAGCCACTGGGTCACGGCGTCGGCAACAGCCTTCTCGTTCGGCTTGTTGACGCTGAGCATCCAGTCCCACGCACGCCCTTCGGAGTGCTCGGTGAGGCCGCTGTTGCAGTTGCGGACGATGCCCCAGTCCGCGCTGCCGAGCCTGTAGTGGCCCGACATGAGCTTCGCGAAGGACACGACCCCGGGCTTGGCGTTGGGGTCGCACAGCCGCTGCGCCTGGTACGGCGAGGCGATGTCCAGCGCCGGGGGGAGCGCCTTGGTCGGCGGCTTCGGCGTCGTCACCGACGTCACCGACGTCGCGGCATCCGCGGTCGCCGCGCCGACGGGCACGGTGAGCACCGGGATGGCCAGGACTCCAAGGGCACGCACGACACGCGACACGGAACACTCCAGAGGGGGGATGGCGCCTCGGATCCCGAGCCGCGGTGACGAATTGGACACCAGCCCCAGGGGTCACTTCCTGAGCAGGCAGGACATTTGTCCCACCAGTGCACAGCCGTCACAAGGGCCTCTGGAGAACTACAACCACGGAATTCGTTCTCCCCTCCCCCGATCGGCTGATGGCCACAGCCAGCACGGGCCGGCATGTGCCGGCCACGCTGGTGCGCCGGCCCATGTGGGGGCACCACGCGGCATACCCGGAACGGTGGGGAGGGACCACGCAGGGCGACCCAAGCCCTCCGGCTAGAGTCCACGCCATGGACAAAGTCGTCTCCACCGCGGCCGCAGCCATCGACGGGATCGTCGACGGCTCCTCCCTCTCGGTGGGCGGGTTCGGGCTCTGCGGCATCCCGAGCGTGCTCATCGCGGCGATCCACGATGCGGGGGTGACCGGACTCGAAGCCATCTCCAACAACTGCGGCGTCGACGACTGGGGCCTGGGCATCCTGCTCAAGGACAAGCGGATCGCCCGGATGGTCTCCTCCTACGTCGGGGAGAACAAGGAGTTCGAGCGCCAGTACCTCTCGGGCGAGCTCGAGGTGGAGCTGACGCCCCAGGGCACGCTCGCGGAGCGGTTGCGTGCGGGAGGCTCGGGGATCCCGGCCTTCTACACCGTGACCGGCGCCGGCACCCAGGTCGCCGACGGCGGACTGCCTTGGCTGTATGCCGCGGACGGCACCGTCGCGAAGGCCTCGCCTCCCAAGGAGGTCAAGGTGTTCGAGGTCGACGGCGTCGAGAAGGAGTTCGTCCTGGAGCGTGCCATCGTCGCGGACTTCGGGCTGGTCAGGGCCTGGAAGGGCGACCGCCACGGCAACCTCGTCTTCAACCGGAGCGCCCGCAACTTCAACCCGCTGGCCGCGATGGCCGGCCGGGTCACGATCGCCGAGGTCGAGGAGCTGGTCGAGCCGGGCGAGCTCGACCCCGACCAGGTCCACCTGCCCGGGATCTACGTGCACCGGGTGCTGCCGCTGACGGCCGACCAGGCCAGGGACAAGCGCATCGAGCGCCGCACCGTCCGCCCCGCGACCGACACCAGCCAGACGACCGCGCAGGAGGCCTGAGATGGCACTGACCCGTGAGCAGATGGCCGCCCGTGCGGCCGCGGAGCTGTCCGACGGCTCCTACGTCAACCTCGGCATCGGCCTGCCGACCTTGGTCCCCAACTACGTCCCCGACGACGTCGAGATCGTCCTCCAGTCCGAGAACGGCATCTTGGGCGTCGGCGCGTATCCCGTTGACGGACAAGAGGATCCGGACCTGATCAACGCCGGCAAGGAGACCGTCACCCTGCGTCGCGGGTCGTCGTTCTTCGACTCCGCGACGAGCTTCGGGATGATCCGCGGCGGCAAGGTCGACGCGGCCATCCTCGGCGCCATGCAGGTCTCCGCCAAGGGCGACATCGCGAACTGGATGATCCCCGGCAAGATGGTCAAGGGAATGGGCGGCGCGATGGACCTGGTCCACGGCGCCAAGCGGGTCATCGTGCTGATGGAGCACAACGCCAAGGACGGGTCCTACAAGATCGTCGACGAGTGCTCGCTGCCCTACACCGGTCGCGGGGTCGTGCAGCGGATCATCACCGACCTGTGCGTCTTCGACGTCACGGCAGACGGCCTCGTGCTGCGCGAGCTCGCCGACGGTGTCACCGAGGACGAGGTCCGGGAGAAGACCGAGCCCGACTTCGTCTCCGGCCTGGCGTGAGCGACGGGACGGCCTCGTCAGCCCAGGGGGTGTCCGGCGGGTCGTCCTCCGTCCTTCAGGCTGCGCCCAACGGCGCGGTGGATACTCAGGACGTGTTTGTCCGAGCCAGAGCGCAGCCCATTCGTCGTCTCCTCCTGGGAGTGGGGCTGGCGCTCCCCCTCGCCGGCTTCGCCTGGGCTCAGGTGGCGACCGGTGTGGACCTCGGCACGGTCCTGCGCTGGCTGGGGATCTTCGTCGGGACCGTCATGCTTCCGGGTCTTGCCGTGGCCCGGGCGGCGCGCCACCGACCCGCCGCCCTCCTCGACGACGTGGCGTGGTCGACACCCATCGGTCTGGCGATCACCCTGCTCGGATGGCTGGCAGGACAAGCGCTCGGTCGGCCGGTCCACCCGGCGTGGGGGGCCGCGGTAGCCCTCGCGGTCGTCCTCGCGTTCCCCCTCACCCGCCGGAGGCTGCTCGGGCGACCTGCGCCGGGCTGGGGCCTTGGCGCCGGCGTCGTCGTGGTGGGGTCGATGCTGGTCACGCTGCTGTGGACCGCGACGACGCTGCTGGCCGCGGTCCCGGTCCGACCCTCCGGCCCGGGGTTCGCCTACACACCTGACTCGGTGTTCCAGGTCGCCATGACGGGCGAGCTCACCCGGGGCGTCTCGCCGTCGTACCCGATGGTCGCCGGCGCTTCCAGCAGCTACCACTGGTTCTTCCACGCGGCGTCCGCCCATCTCGGCCAGGGCTTGGACACGGCGACGGTGGTGACCCGGCTGTTTCCCGTGTGCCTCATGCTCGCCCTGGTCCTCATCACGGCCTCGGTCGCGCGCCAGATCGCCGGACGCAGCTCGGCAGCAGCGATCGCCGCCCTCCTGGTCGGCGTGGTGGGCAACACCCTGACCACCGCCTGGGTCCAGCCGACCGGCATCGCGGGCCGGTACGACGCGGACGGAGGGGGCCTGACCCCGGACCCCCTCCGGCTCTACTGGCAGGTCAGCCCGACCCAGACGATGAGCTGGGTCGCCGGCGTCGCCTGTCTGGGACTGGCGATCGAGATCTTCCGGGCGACCGGCAGCCGCTGGGTCCAAACGCTGGGGGGCCTCACCGTGATGTCCCTGGTCGCCGCGGGGTCGAAGTCGTCGGTACCTCCGGTCATCATCTGCGGACTTGCGGGAGCGGCGGCATACGGCCTCGTCCGTCGCGAGAGGTCGTGGGTGCTGCGAGGCGCCTCGGCAGCCGCCGTCACCGCAGCCACCTGGGTCTTCGCCATGGTGTTCGTCTACCCGGGGGGGTCCTACGGACTGCGGCTGCAGCCCGGCGTCCACGCGTCCTTCCTGGTGGGCCTGATGATGCCGGACCTCGCCACCTGGGACGCACAGAACCGCGCGGTGGCGGCCAGCCTTCCCGTCGCCCTGGCGGCGGCAGCCGTGGCGACGCTGCCCCTCCTGCCCCGGCTGGCCGGGCTGTGGTGGCTCAGCCGACTTCGACCTCAGGACCCGGCCGGGATCCTCTGCAGCGGGGTGGTCCTCGCCGGCCTCGCGGGAACGTTCCTGACCCGCCACCCGGGGCAGAGCGAGGTGTTCTTCATCGTGGGGGCCTACCCGTTGGGGCTGGCGGGGTCCGCAGCAGGATTCTCCGACGCCCTGGCCCGCTGGGCCAGGGCAGGTGTGCGGCAGACGGTCGTCGTCATGACGGCGACCGCCGTGGCTGCCGTCGCGGCGACAGCGGCCGTGACGGACTGGGCCGGGCTGCGTTCGCCCCTCGCGGTCTGGCGCTCGACGAGGCCACCGGGCGGACACCGGCTCGGCTTCGGGGTAGCCGTGTCCGACCAGGTCCTCGCGTGGGGTGGCCCCATCCTGGCGCTGGCTGGCCTCCTGACCGTGATCACCGCCGTGGTGGTGCTCGCGGCACGCCCTCCCCGGACGGGCCCCCCTCAGCCGGTCCTCGGGCGCCTCGCCACGGTCTTCGCCTTCGCGCTCGTCGCCTGCGGCTTGGTGCCGACCTGGCTCGCGGTCACGGGCGCCCATCACCAGTCCCCGGACGAGCGCCGGCACACGTGGGAGAGGAGCGCCGTCGCCCGAAAGGCGAGCCTGACCACGGCGGCCTTCATCGAGGGCGCGCAGCGCATCCACGCTGCCGCGCACCCTGACGACGTGGTCGCCACCAACCACGTGTGCGCCCAGCAGTGGCGGATCATCACCAGGACGAGGCTCTGCAACCCCACCGACTTCACGGTCGCGGCCTACACCGGTCTGCGCGTCGACGTCAGCGGGTGGGCCTACGCCGACCGCTCCCTTGCCCACGCTTGGGAGACAACCGGTGGGTACTCACGGATGCCCTTCTGGGACCCCGCAAGGCTGCGGTCCGAGCAGGCCCTCATCACGGCGCCGAGTCAGGCCCTCGCCACCGCGGCCTGGTCCCGGGGGGTGCGCTGGGTCCTGGCCGACGAGGCCACGGGTCCGGTCTCGCCTCGCCTGGCGGAGTACGGGACCGTTGTCTACGACCACGGCGGAGTCACCGTCGTGCACCTCCGGGCGCCGCAGGCGCAACCCGCCGGCTGAACCCGCGCACTGTCGCCGACGCCGCCGACAGCCGCCGACTGTCGCCGACGGTCGCCGACAGTCAGCGCAGGATCGTCATGGTGGAGACGTCGCCTGACACGCTCAGGCGGACACCGAACGTCCCGTCTCCCTTGCCGGGGTACAACCAGGTCTTGCCCGTGTTGTCGCGGGCGAGCAGGTCGGCTCCGCCGCCACCGTTCACGTCGCCCACCGCCACGAGGTCGGTCATCGCGTTCCAGCCGCCGCCGGCATTGGTGCGACCCGTGATCCGACCGGCACCGTCGAACTTGTAGGTCCAGAGCACACCACTCGCGTCGCGAGCCCAGAGGTCGGCCCGTCCGTCGCGGTTCGCGTCCGCCGCCCCGACGATGATGCCGAAGGGGTTGAAGTTCCCCCCGAGGCTCGTGCGTGACGAGGCCACGCCGCAGGCACCGTTGCCGGCGTACAGCCACAGCGTGCCGGTGGCGGGGTCGAGCCCCACGATGTCGCTGCGCCCGTCGGAGGTCACGTCGCCGACGCCGGTGATCCGGTCCAGGGTCGCCGGGACGTTGGTCAGCTCGGTGCGGGTCCCGAGGGTTCCGGTCTGGGGAACCGGGTAGCACCACAAGCGGTCGGCGGCGTCCCGGGCGATCAGGTCGCCCGAGCCGTTGCCGTTGAGGTCGCCAGCAAATCCGAGGAGCTTCATCGTGCTCCAGCCGGTCCCCATCGTCGTGGGCGCGCTGAGCGCGGTTCCGGTCAGCGTCATCCGCGAGAGCGTGCCGCTGGCGGTGCGGCCGAACACGCTCGCCTTGCCGTTGGCCGTGGTGTCCCTGCGCAGGAAGTCACCATTGGTCACGGTGAACCACTCCGACTTGAGGCCGAGCCGGCTGCGCAGCTCGTCCCAGGGCAGCGTGGCCGTCCCACTGCTGCCCACCAGGGTCACGCCGCGGATGCGGCCACCCCACTCCCCGTGCCCGTCCCGGGTGACGACCACGCTGTGGAGGGTCCCGATGGCGGGGCGGGCGTTCTGCAGGTCGGTGCGCAGCGTCGTGTCAGAGACGGTCCAGGAGTTGGCGTTGTTGGCCACCACCCCGTCGTACGGGTCGGCCTTGGCAACCAAGTAGGGAACGCTTCCCGCTGCCATCCACCCGCCGTTGGCAGCCGAGAACTGCGTGAAGGCCACATAGTGCTGGTAGGCGATCATCACTCCCGTGGTGGCCTTCACGGCTGCGTCCGCGTTGGGATGGGTCCTCGTGCTGGTCAGGGTGCCGCTGGCGCTGTAGTCGGCGTAGCCGAAGTAGACCTGGCACGACGTCGTGTCGCAGACGTCGTAGAGGGAGCTCGTGGCGTGCTGCTGCTCATACGCCGCATAGGTCCGGGCCGCGACTGACTGGCTTCGCAACGCCGCCGCCGGCCAGGACGCGGGCATCTCGTTGGGGACGACGCCGCGCAGGTACCTCTCCATGGAGGTCGCATTGACCGTGACGAGCGAGGATCCGCTCAGCGTCCCCTGGACCCGGTCCGGGTAGTCGCGCAGCGTGCCGTCGGTCCGCTCGACGCGAACGGTGGTGGCTGTCGGGTTCACGAAGCCGGGCGTGCCGGTCAGGCCCCTGTAGGAGCTGCCCGTGCTCCACACCCCACCCGCGCGCCACTGGAGGTCGAGCGCACCGGCAGTGACCAGCAGTCTCCACCGGTCGACGGGCTGGCTCGCCGTACCGCCCCCCAGGGCGAGGACCTTGCTGCCGATGACGAACTTCAGACCCGGTCGCATGGCGACGGTGAGGCTGGAGGTTGACACCCCGCTCAGGCGGGCGCGGAGCGGTCCGGGAGCGGTGGTGACCTGAGCGGTACCCGGGTAGTAGAAGGCCAGGATCTGCTGGTGGGTCAGACCCTTCGTGGCCGCGCCGTAGGCGCCCCACTGCGACATGCCGTGGCCGTGGCCGTAGCCGTGGCCCGAGATCAAGGACGGACCCGTCAGAGGGATGGGCAGGGCCTCGGCACCGGCAGACCCGGCGGACGCCAGCACCGCGGCGCCGGTGAGGGCGACGAGCGCACCGGACGCCCAGCCACGACGCCTCCCCACCAACGGCATGCGCAGCACTCTCCTCATGGCTTCCATGGTCACCCCAGTTCCTGTCCTGCGCCAAGGCCGCCCGAGAGCGGCATCCGTCCGGCATGCAGCGTGCCATCGCCTCTGCCTGCATAGAGCCACAGTCGCCCGGAGCTCCCCGCCGCCATGATGTCTGCTGCGCCGTCCCCGTTGTAGTCGCCCACGCCGAGGATCTGGGTCAGATCCGTCTGACCGGACCGCAGCACAGTGAAGTCGAACAGGGGGTTGGGGCCCGAACCGCGGAAGAGCTGGAGCGTGCCGTCCGAGCGGAGGGCGACGACATCGCCGTTCGCGTCGGCATTGAAGGCGCCGACTCCTGCGAGGCTCACGACGTCCCCCCAGCCCTGTTCGAGCTCCTCGACCCGCGGCATGGTGAAGTCGCGCTTGAACGAGTACCGCAGGGTGAGCCCGGCTTTCGTGATGACCAGGACGTCAGGGATTCCGTCGTAGTCCTGGTCGCCCGCTGCGGCGATCTGACGCATCGCCGCCCACCCCCGGGCACCGACCATGACCGGCGCACCGAACCCTCCGCCGCTTCGGCCGGGCAGCGCCTGCAGCGCGTCGCCCACCCGGACCACGGCGTCGACGTAGCCGTCGCCGTTGACGTCACCCACCAGCTGGACAAGGTCCGTTCCGGTCGGGGCCTCGAAGGTCGAGGCCACGCGGAGGTCCCTGAGGCCGGTACCGGGGTAGACGCGCAGGCTGCCGTTGGAGACCGTGGTTGCGACACCGAGGAGGTCCGGGTGGCCATCGCCGGTGAAGTCCACGCCGCTGGTCATCTGCGCCATGCTGTTCCATCCGCTGCCCCACCGGTTCCACCGCGCGGAGGGATTGCTCCCGTCGCCGTAGTACACCCGCATCGCACCACTCGGCTCGCGGCCGAAGATGTCGCCGTGCCCGTCGCCGTCGAGATCGCCCGCCGCGAAGACAGCGGTCAAGCCGCCCCACCCGGCGGCCAGCCGCTCGAGCGTGCCGAGGTGTCCGCGACCGTCCCCCGGCGCCAGCACGAGGGCGCCGTCGCTGACACGCACGGCGAGGAGGTCAGGGTGACCGTCACCCGTGACGTCGCCGGCGCCGCTGACGTAGCGGTAGGCACCCCACCCACTGGCCACGACCGTACGCGCAGTGAAGGTGCCCTTCCCGGTCCCCGGGTAGAGCACCAGCTGCCCCGTGCTGCTGATGGCCATGAGGTCCGCGTGGCCATCGCCGTTCTGGTCGCCTGCCGCGATGAGCGACCGGACGGAGTTCCAGCCGCTGCCGGTGGAGGTCATCCTCGCGATCCCGCCACGGCCATCGCCGCTGTAGATGCGCAGGTTGCCGGCCCCGGGGTACTGGGCCACGATGTCGGGCCGGCCGTCTCCCGTGAAGTCGGGCGACAGGGTCGCGAGCCTCACGGTGTTCCAGCTGCTGCCCAGGGTGCGCTGGGAGGTGAACGGGTTCGTGGTGGCCGAGGTCAGCAGCGTCACCGAGCCAAGTGCCGCCCCAGTCACCGCCGACGCGTGCGTCAACAGGTCAGCCTGCCCCGCCCGGTCGACGTCTCGCGACAGCCTCGTGGTCGCAAGGCTCCCCATGCGAGCGGCAACGTTCCTGCGAAGGGTGGGGAGCAGGGCATACAGCTTGGCGCCCGGACACTCGGTACTGACCGCGTCGCGGTGCCCGGAGATGCGGTTGAAGTACTTGTCCTTGGCGAACACGGTGCCCGTGGCCGGCATACCGTCGAGAGACATCTTCCAGGCGATGACGTTCGTGAGTGCCGTGGTCACGGCGGGGGGCACCGCGACGGTGTTGTAGTCCCCGATGACGCTGGTGCCGAAGGACCAGGAGTTGTACCCCAACGTGTGGGCACCGATGACGGCCTTGTCCACCCCGCCGTAGCGGCCCTCCCACGTCCGACCGAACTTGTCGACGAGGAAGTTGTAGCCGATGTCGGACCAGCCGTTGCCCTTCACGTGGTAGGCGTAGATACCCCGGATGATCGCCGGGACCTGCGCCTGCGAGTAGGTGTTGGAGCCAGCCGTGTGGTGCACGAAGGCGACGTGCGCCTGGGAGTACCCGGGGCTGCCCTGACGGATCGACTCGTCGGCTCCCCACTGTGCCCGCGTGTAGATGGTGGGCTTGGCTGTCGCCGCAACGGCCCCACCCGCCGGCGTGGTTCCCACGCCGGCGTCCGCATCGGACGTGCCCGGGTCGACGACCGTCAGCGACAGGCTCGTGGGGACGGTTGCGTCTGAGCTGAGCACGCGCGCCTGCACCTGGTCGCCCTGAACCACGAACGGGTCGCTGCCGGCCCGGAGCCCGCGTGCGGCCTCGGCCGTGCCCGGGTCAGGACCGTGGTCCGCCTCGGCATGCACCTCTTCCCAGGCTCCCCACACTCCTTCGCGCTCTACCCGGAGCTCGACGTGGTCGCCCCTCGCGAGATCGCCGGGCCGCCAGGTCACGCCGGCGACCGCCAGACCCGACCGCACTGCGGCAGGGTCGCTGAGGCCGCCAGCCGTGGCCCTGGCCAGCTCGCCCGCGCCTCCAGGGCTACCGGCGTCACGAGGGTCACCAGGGCCGGGCACGGCACGGCGGTCGTCGAAGCTCGAGCGGGCACCGGGGGCGGACTGCGCCCGCTCCAGCGCACTGCGTGGTGCCACCCGGAGGGAGTGCACCTGCGTGGTGGCCCTGACCTGGTGCGGCGTGGGGTGGCGTCCGAGGTCGACGAGGCCAGTGAGGCCCGGGGTCATCAGGGGCGCGGCCGCGGCGGTCGAGAAGATGGCCAGGAGCGCGGCGGGCGTGACGGTGGTCCGGCGTGTCTTCGCGGTCAACACGGCAGGGGCTCTCAGACGTCAGAGGGGATTTACAGTCCTCACACGGTGCACCAAAGGCAGGCGCAATGCCACACAAACGCACCAACTTCCCCACTGGCACCACAGATCGTTACCCACCCGCAACCCCCAGTCCGCCTGACGCGGCTGCGGTGTGGAACGTCGCCTAGGCTGCTGGCGCCGGCGCTGGACTGCCCAGGGCTGCAGTTCGACTCGACGCCCATGCGAACCGGAGCACTGATGAGCCACCCCCCTTCCACGCCCAGCTCACCACGGGGGTCCCACCGTGTCTGAGCCGGCCGGGGAGGCAGAGATCCGCTCCCCCGGCGCCGACGCGTCGCGGAGCGTTCTGGGCCGGGGACTGATCTACACGGTCGGCGCAGCGGCCCCGATCCTGAGCAATGCCGTGGTCACTCCGGCCGTCACGCGCAGCGTGGGCTCTCAGGCCTACGGTGCGGTCGCCACCGCACTGGTCATCATCCAGGTGGGGATGATCGTCGCCGGCCTCGGCCTCGCCGCCGCAATCATGAGGCACGGCATACTCGAGCGCACCGGCATCGAAGGCGCGCGAAGCCTCCTGCTCAGGGGCGCCCTCGCCTCAGCGGTCCTCTGCGGGATCGGGGCCGCCGCGGCCCCCTGGGCCCACCACGCCTTCGCCCTGCAGGAACCGGCCGTCCTGGCGCTCGCGCTGGCCGCCTCTGCGGGCTTCGCGACGGTGGTCAACGTGCAGTCCTATCTGCGCGTCATCGACCGCCCTGGCCTGTTCGTGTCCTTGTCCCTCACGAGTGCCCTGGGCGGGCCCGTGCTCGGCCTGCTGCTGGTGCGGCTGGTCGCCCGGACGGCGGAGGCCTACATCACGGGGCTGGCCTTGGGCCTCGTGGTGTCGGGCCTGGTCGGGCTCGCGATCGCTGTCCGCGACGGACACCTGCATCACGAGAAGGGTGACACCCGGCGAGCCCTGCGCATCGGACTGCCCACGGTGCCGCACCAGGTCGCGATCTTCCTGGCCAGCGGCGCACTCGTGCTGGTGGCGGGACGCGTGTTCGACAGTACGCAGGCGGGTCGACTGCAGCTGGCGGTGCTCATCGGTTCCGCGCCCGGCATCGTCTCCGCTTCGCTCAACAACGCCTGGGCCCCCATCGTCTACCGGGCACAGGAGAGTGACCGGGCAGACGTCCTCGAGCACACCGGCCAGAACATCGCCTTCCTGACCGCCCTGGCCGCGGGGTTCGTCGCATGCGCTGCACCGTTCCTCCTCGCGATGGTCGCGCCGCCCTCCTACGACCCCGGAGCACTGACGGCCGCCGTGGGCGTGGTGGCGGCGGGAACGGTTCTCTCGGTTCCCTACCTGTGCAACGTGCACCTGGTCTTCGTCTCCGGTCGGATCGGCGGCTTGGCCTTCGTGACGCCGTTCAGCCTCGTCGTGGGGACCCTGGCCGCCTGGGTGGGCGCCCAGGCCTTCGGCTTGTCGGGGATCGGCGTGGGTATGCCGGTCACTTACTCCCTCATGGCCCTCGGCACGGGAGTGCTGGCGCGGATGGTCTCGAGCACCCGCTGGCACTACCGGGTGCTCGTGACTCCCACTCTGCTCGGTTTCGCCCTGTGCGCGCTCGGCGCCGTCCTGCCGACCACGGGCGCGGCCATGATCGCCCGGCTCGTTCTCACCGCCGGCACGGTGGGACTCAGCCTGCTCGTCTTCCGCCGCGCGTTCACCTCCTGACGCTCGGGCGAGCGTGCCTGGCCACGCCGGTGGCAGGACGCGACGCGGCGTCATGGGCGGAAGGCGCCCGTTCCGGGCGGAGGTCGTCAGGCGACGGTGATCGGTTCGCGCGTTTCCCCCGGAGCCGGGATCGACGTCGGCATGCGTCCGGGCAGGTAGCTGGTGGCGGCCCGCAGCCACGCGCTGAAGCGCATGGGCTCATGGGTGTCGGCCACCGGCGTCGCGGGCGCCGCGCGCCTGCGCAGGTTGATGATGGCTCGTTGCGCCGGAGACGTGGTCCAGTACTCGACTGCGGCCACCGCGGTGGAGCCATCCCATCCCAGGATGTGCTCGAGCTCCTGCGGCGACCTCAGGTGCTGGACTCCGAGCTCGAGCTCGGACAGTGCCTTGGCGGCAGCGCGGTCCAGGTGCTCTCCGTAGAGCTCGGGCCAGACCCGCCGGTACTCGTTGGCCGTCGTCGTCTGCTCGCCGTCGACCCGAAGCCCGTCGCCATAGATCGCGATGTCGGCACCGAGGTGAGCCGCATACAGGACAGGGGTCGAGAGTCGGTTCGAGACCACCCGATCGGCTCGGCCGAGCATGGTCCACACCCGCCACAGGAAGGCAGGGTCGAGACGTTCCCCGAGCATCACGATGCGGTGCCCCGCAGCCCGGTAGGCGGAGACGATCTCCGGGTCCTGTGCGTCGGCGGCATACAGGCAGGCCGTCGCGGGCCCCTCCTTCTCGCGCCACATCCGTGCCAGGCCCGCGTGGTCGCCGCGGACCCGCTGGGTCTGAATGCCGTGCAGGGGCATGAGCACGACGCGGTCGTGCTCCTGCCGCGGCTCCGGTGTCGGGCCCGCAGCGGCAGCGAGGTAGGCGAACTGCGCCCCGATGGCCGTCGTCTCATGGGTCTCGTCCGAAGGCGACCAGGCTCGTGACGAGTGGGACCAGACCAGAAGCTTGCGGCGACCGTCACCGTGCAGGTTCGGGAAGTCCCTGAAGTGCGATCCGACCGGCGACACGGCCGTCCATCCATGCTGGACCAGCCCGTTGATGTGGCTCGGCCGGGCACGGTTCAGGTAGGCGGCCAGGCCCGCGCTGTGACCGTAGAAATGGTTCTGGGACTCCATGTCGACGAGGCTATCGGCAACGGTGCCCAGGGCACGCAGCCAGCCACCCGCGCCGGACCGGCGGCAGCGCAGCGTGGCGTTGGATCGAGTGGTCAGCCGAGCCGATACGCTGTGCTGCGATGGAGAATGATGACGTCTGGCTCGTGGTCCCCCTCTTCAACGAGGCGCAGGTCATCGGGGACGTGGTCCGTCATGCCCGTGAGACCTTTCCGAACGTCGTGTGCGTCGACGACGGGTCCAAGGACAACAGTGCTCAGGAGGCCGCCGCGGCCGGGGCTGTCGTCGTGCGACACCCCGTCAACCTCGGTCAGGGAGCGGCCCTCCAGACGGGCTTCGAGTATGCGCGCAGCGTCCCGGGCATGCGCTGGGTGGTCACCTTCGACGCCGACGGGCAGCACCAGACCTCCGACGTGGTGGAGATGCTCGACAAGGCCCGCGGCGAAGGGCTCGACGTCGTGTTCGGGTCGCGGTTCCTCGACAACCGCACCGATGCCGGCGCCCTGAAGAAGCTCGTCCTGCGCATGGCGGTGGGCTACACCAACCTCACCACGCACACGCGACTCACGGATGCCCACAACGGCCTGCGCGTCCTGTCGCGCGACGTGGTCGAGCGCATCGAGATCACCCAGAACCGCATGGCGCACGCCTCGGAGCTGGTCCAGCAGATCGGCGCCCTCGACGTGCGGTACGCCGAGAGCCCGGTGCACATCCTCTACACCGACTACTCCCGCGCCAAGGGGCAGTCCCTGTGGAACGCCGTGAACATCCTCGCCGAGCTGATTCTCCGATGAGCCTGCCGACCAGGAGCCTCTGACATGAAGATCGTGCTGATCCAGATCGTGCTGATCCTCGTGGTCCTGGCGGTGGCCGCGCGGCTGTTCCGCTCGCGCGGTGCCCGCGCCCAGGCCGTGCGGCGACTGGGGCTCCTGCTCTTCGCCGCCTTCGCCGTCGTCTCCATCCTGTTCCCCGACCTGTGGAACAAGATCGCCCGGGTGGCGGGGGTCGGACGCGGCACGGACATGGTGCTCTACGCGCTCGTCGTCGCCTTCCTCAGCTTCACCGTGACCACGTACCTGCGGTTCCGTGAGTTCGAGTCGCGCTACACCCGGCTCGCACGACGCCTGGCCCTGGACGAGACCCAACGGGACTTCCCGCAGCCCCCCGAGGGTGGTCGTGGCACGCTCGGTCAGCCGACCGACGAAGCCTGACGAACGCGCAACCGCGTCATCGCCCCCTGGGCGGCGTCGAGCAGTGTCGTGGCCGCCAGCCCGGCGCCGTCGCTGACCCGACCTCCGTGCAGCACCGCCGCGGCAACCTCCGTCACGTCCGAGCCACTCAGCTCCACCCCGGCTGGTCGGGGCGAGGAGTCCGTGGCGACGACTCGGGCGCCGGCCGCGAGGGCCTCTCGCACGACGACCGAGTCTCCGTCCCAGGCTGTCGGGCGCAGGAACACCCCCGTGCGGCGCAGCACCCCGTGGACCTCGTCCGGCGAGGAGTCGAAGCTCAGCTCGACCCAGGGCCGCCCGACGAGACGGGCGCGCAGGGCAGCCAGCTCGGGCCCGTCGTGACCGTAGGCCAGGACGCGGAGGCGGGCATCGGGCCAGACCTCACGGACCAGCGCCACGGCGTCGACGGCCAGCTCGGCACGGTAGTGCGCAAGCCCGGCGTTGGTCGCCACGGCGAGCAGGTGGGGGTCGCGAGCCGGGGCCTGCGCGTCGCCCTCACCGGCGGCCACTTGCTCCGCGGCGAACGGTGCGACCACCCTGACGCGACGGGCCAGGGACGCCGGAAGGCGTCGGCCGATCTCGTCGTTGACAGCCCAGATCTCGTCGTAGGCGCGCAGGACGAGCCTCAGCAGCCGCGCCTCCGAGGGGCGCATGGCATCGAGCTGACCGCCGACCGAACCGGAGTGGAGCACCAGCACGGTGCGTCCCGGGAGCACGGCGAACAGCGGTCCGAGGACGATCGCGCGCCACAGCCTGGTGATGTGGAACAGGTGCAGGGCACGTCGCCGCCACAGGTGCGGGAGGGCAGCCGCGGCACGCGCCGCCGACCCGGTGTCGACGTAGCGCACCCGATGGCCGGCAGCGGTCAGCTGTCGCGAGAGCTGGCGGTGGCTGGTGAGCACCCCACCGACCTCGCCGTCCTCCTGGGCCCACTGGAGCACCTGAACCCCTTGCGTACCAGTCGAATTCATGGCGACACCGCAGACCTCAGTCGAGCCGCGAGCTGGTGAGGACTCCCAGGAGATGACCCCCGGCCGTGATGATCGCCAGTGGAACCATGACGACCACCAGGACCTGAGTGCCGACCAGATCACCCCGCGTGACGTCCACGAGGCCGGCGACGAGGGCCAGGAGCGAGGCCTCGACCGCGACGAAGGCGCGGAAGATCGGCAGGTATCCCAGGGCACGACGGACCGCAGCCACACCCGAGACCTTGGACCGGGTCGTGGTGGCGACGTCCTCGAGCATGGGACGGCCGGTCTTGGCACGGGCCACGTGCACGAGATCGGTGAAGGCCTTGTTCAGCAGGACGAGGACCGCGACGAGCAGACCCAGGACGGTCCAGCCACTGACGTCGAGCGGATCGGACAGCGACCAGCCGTCGGCGCGCAGGCCCAGGGCGACAGGGATCGAGGCCTCCGTGAGGTAGTGCCCGACCCGGTCCAGGTAGATCCCGGCTGGGGAGAACCGCTGTCGCCATCGAGCCACCTCGCCGTCGCTGCAGTCGAGCAGGATCTGCAGCTGCATCGCGAGGACGCAGAGCAGCGGCCCGACCAGTCCGCCCAGGGGCAGGGCCAGGGCGCCCAGCACCCCCACCACGATCATCAGCCAGGTGACGCCGTTCGGCGTGATCCCGGTCGGCAGCATCGCCCTGGTGGCGTAGATCGAGAGGTGCCGGATGTACAGGGCGCCGGACCAGTGCTCCGCGTTGTAGCGCGCGATGTGCTCCGGAGGCTGGGCCACGGCACGCAGCTCGGCCATCGTCGGCCGGTTGTCCGTGGGGTCGTGGGCGAGCTGGCTCATGTCGGGATCCCACCACGCAGCGGATCTTCCTGGGCACCGATCCAGCGACGCCAGCCGAAGAACGACTCGGTGACGTAGGTGGCGAAGAGGGCCGCGGCCGCCACCCACAACATCGGAACCACGACTGCGGGTGCAACCGCGGCGACCACGAGCAGCACGACCAGTCGGCCATCGGTACCCAGCCCGACCCGCGCCAGCCAGCCAGCCGGGGCGGTCCCGGTGTCACGCAGCCGGTAGACCACGTCGTAGCGGTGGTAGGCCACCGCGGCGAGGTAGGCGAAGGCGGCTGCGGTCTGCTCGCCCAGCGTGTGGTGCACGAGCACGCCGACGACCAGGACCTCGGCCGCCCACAGTGCGGCTGGTGCCTGCCAGGCCAACGGGTGGTGGACCGGCGGCTGCCAGCCACAGGCCACGAGGGCACCGCCCAGGAGCGCCACAGTCGCCGCACTGCCGACCCTGTCGGCCCAGAGCAGGAGCGGCACCGCGACGACCAGGACGGTGGCACCCAGCACTCCCACCGCGAAAGGGGCCCGCCACAGCCTGCCCAGGAGGACGGCGATCGGACCGAGGTCGAGCTGCTCGTCGAGGCGACCCCTCACCGTGGCCCGCTCGGCCAGCGACCAGGTCGGGTCCCGGCGCGCGAGGACGGCGGCGAGCCGTCCACCCTGGGTCCAGGCGACGGCGAGGCCGACCGCGATGAGCAGCGTCCACAGCACCAGCATCGGACGGCCGGTCAGCAACGTGAGGGAGATGAGGAGGTAGCGCTCGGCAATCGGCATGTGCACGACCTTCTTCGCCCAGTGCACCGCCTGCGTGCGGCCCGTGGGCGGCCCGGCGAAGGTCGTCCGCGCCCCCTGCGGCGAAAGGTCGTGGGCTGACGTGACAGGGAGGACATCTGCGCTGCTGCGCCGCGAACCACGAAGCCTGTCCTCGTAGGCGTAGTCCTCGAGGTGTCGGAGCGTGACCACCGCCATCGCGGCCAGGGCAACGGGCCAGCCATCTGCCCCTTGGCGCACCGCGACCGACGCGACCGCCGCCAGCACGGCATACTCCTTGACCCTGTCGCCGACGGCATCGAGGAAGGCTCCCAGCGGGCTGAACCGCCTCGTGAACCGGGCGATCTCACCGTCCACACAGTCGACCACGAGGGCCACCAGCAGCAGGACCGCGGCAAGGGCCCACGCCCACCGGGCGCCGGTGGCGACGAGGAGCGCCGCGAGGATCCCGAAGGCCAGCGACACGACCGTGACGACGTTGGGTGTCCAGCCCATGCCGAGGCCCACCCCGGTGAGGCGCCGGGACAGCGGCCGCACCGCGAACGTGGAGAAGAAGCCGTCGCCACCGCGAGACGCACCACGCAGCCGCTGGCGCCACGGGTCGCCCGCTGCACCGTTCGCACGCACGCCGGTGCGCGCCCAGTCGAAGGGGCCCAGCGCACCCGCCTGCACGGCGAGGCCGCCGCGGACGAGCACGAGGGTGACCGCGGCAACCCGGTCTGCGCCCCAGCTCGGCTCGGCCGACGGTGCGGCGTCCCGGAGCAGCGCAGCCGCCCGTGACCGGTCGGCGGCCGCGACGCGCACGATTCCGGGAAGCGCGGAGGTGGGGTTGCCCGCGATGTGCGACGACGTGCCGACAGACTCGACCAGCTTGCCGTCGCGGCCGACGCGGCCGGGGGTCACGACGTCGACGCCCTCGACGAGCGCAAGGGGGTCGGCAACCAGTGCGGCCGTGTGCACTCCGGGCCTGTCGAGGAGGTCGAGCAACGCGACCCAGGAGATCTCGAGGTCGGCCGCCGCGATGACGGCGGGCCCGTCGTCGGCCTGTCCCAGCACATCGGCCAGCGTCTCGAACTGTGCTGCCAGGGTGGCCTCCGCCACCCGAACCAGAGCCGAGATCCCCAGTGCCGCAAAGACTTCCGCGACACCTTCTCCAGTCCCCGGACCGAGGAGGACAGCCAAGGCGCCGGCCGAGTAACCGTGGACGCTGCGGGCTGCGTCGTCGCCGACCGAGGGAGGCGAGGTACGGCTCACGCCCCGGCGTCCAGGTCGTGGTTGTAGCGGTCGAGCACGTCGAGCATCGGCCCGTCCATGAGCAGCTCGCCGCGCTTGAGGTAGAGGCCCCTGGTGCTGAACCGCTTGAGGTCGCCCTCCGAGTGGGAGACGAGGAACAGCGTGCGACCGTCGGCCAGCAGCGACTCCATGCGCTGGTAGCACTTCTCGCGAAAGGCCCGGTCACCCACCGCGAGGACCTCGTCGACCAGCACGATGGGTTCATCCAGGGTCGTGACGACGGCGAACCCGAGGCGCACCTTCATGCCCGAGGAGAAGTGCCGGTACGGCGTGTCCAGGCCATCGCGCACCTCAGGGCCGGCGAAGTCGACGATGTCGTCGAAGCGTGCCTCGACGTCGGACTTGGACAGGCCGTGCAGACCAGCGGTGAGGTAGATGTTGTCGCGGGCGGACAGCTCGCCCACAAAGCCACCCGTCAGCTCGATCAGGGGCGCGACACCACCACGGACGGTGACCGAACCCTCGTCAGGGAGCAGGACACCGGCGATCATCTTGAGCAACGTGCTCTTGCCGCCGCCATTGCCGCCCACGAGTCCCACTGCCTCACCGGCCTGGATGTCGAAGCTGATGTTGCGCAGTGCCCAGAAGGTTTCCTTGGCGGCTCCGCTGCGACCGTGGAAGAGCATCTCGCGCAGCTGCATCCGCCGCCGACGGGACCGGTAGAACTCGATTCCGAGGTCGTGCACGGAGATCACTGGATCAACCATCAGATCTCCTTGAGGACGGCGCGCTCGAGTCGGCCGAAGACCGAGACCCCGACGAACAGGAGGATGACCGACATCACCGCGGACACCCCGACGGCTTCCCACACGATGGGGTGCTTGTCGTGCGCGAACAGACCGGCCCGCATGATCTCCAGGATTCCGGTCATGGGGTTGAGCCAGGTGATCATGTCGTACGGCTTGGGCACCAGGCGGCTGGCATAGATCACGGGGGTGGCGTAGAAGAGCATCCGGATGACGATGCGGATGACGCGCTGGGTATCGGTCACCAGGGCGGTCACCGGAGCCAGGATCAGGCCGATGCCGATGAGCGCCACTGCCTGGATGACGATGCCGACCGGGAACAGCGCCAGCCAGCCGTTGAGGTGGACGTCGCCCTTGACCATGTACACGACGAGGAAGAAGAGCAGCACCGGCAAGGACAGCAGGTACTCGATCCCCTTGGACAGCACCACGCGGAGCACCCACATCTCGCGCGGCAGGTTGGTGGACCGCACCAGCTTCGCCTCCTGGATGAGGGAGCGCGACGTGTCCGTGAGCGAGCCCGAGAACCACTGCCACGACAAGAGCCCGACGACCAGGAAGAGGAAGTACGGCTCGTGACCGAGGTCCTTGCGCTTGAAGATGTAGACGAAGACGAGGAAGTAGATCAGCGACATCAACAGCGGATCGAGGATGGTCCAGAGGTAACCCAGGACGCTGCGCGAGTACCGCACACGCAGGTCGCGGATGACAAGGGTCCACAGCACGCTGCGCCTGGCCAGGATCGCCTGGGTGCGCGTGATGATCCTCATGTGTCCTGCCTGTCGTGGATGCGGGGGTGCCGGCACGATTCGTTCGCATCATCTCGCGTGCGATCCGACGACCGAGGGTACGCCACACCGCGCGGCCCCTTCAGTCACGCCGCCTCGAAGAGACGGCCTGCGACCCCGGTATCCTCGGCGCAGCGCTGGGGACACCATCCAGCGCCCCCCTACGCCCAGCCGCCCAGCCGCCCAGCCGCCCCGACGAACGGACACCATGACGCGCACGACCTCCGCCCTGCGCAGGCCCGACGTGCAGGTCAGCCTCGCCTGGGTGCTGAGCGCGGTCGTCATGGTGCTGGCGGCAGTCCTCGCGTGGGGCTGGGTGCTCGCGGTCGCGCTGGTCGTCAACTACCTGGCCGACGCCGCGTTCTACCGCGTCGACGAACGCGCAGTGACGTGGTTCAACGACCGCGAGATGGCACCCGTCAACCGGCACCTGCTCCGGGAGGGCGCAGCGCTCCTCGGCTGGGCGATGGTGCGCAGCCCCTCGGCCCTCGAGGTGACCGTCGCGCTGGCAGGGGTGGCGGTCGTCCACGGCGCCCACACGGCATACCGCATCATCGGGGCGCGCAACCGGCGGCGCCGGCGCGGTCGGGTGTGGTGGCGCGGGCTGGACGTCGGCGGCGCCGACAGCGGCCCCGAGATCCTGCCTCCCACGCTGCCCAGCCTGGGGCCGGTGGAAGGTGCCCAGTTCGCGCTCCACGTGGACGTGCCGCTCGTCGTCGGACTCTGGCTGTCGTGGACGCTCGGGGCGGCGTGGCCCGTCTGGGCAGCCTTCGTGCTCGTGGTGGGGGGAGCGGGGTTCGTGGTGCTGCGGGCGCTGGCGCGCCGTCGCCTGGTCGGTCGGCTCGCCACGCCGGCCCAGGAACGGTCAGGAGTCTTCGCCGCCCTGCAGGAGCTGGCGCCCGAGGTGGTCGTCTACTTCAGCGGCGGCCCCGACACGACCTACCAGCTCAACGTGTGGCTCGAGACCATCGACCGCATCGAGCAACCGACGGTCATCTTCATCCGCGAGAGCCTTCACCTCGATGCGCTGCTGCCGACCCGCACACCCGTCCTCGTCCTGCCCCGGGCCCAGGACGTCGAAGCCTTCCAGCTGCCGTCGATGCGGGTGGCGCTCTACCCGACGACCGTCATCAAGAACAACCACATGATCCGGTTGCGGGGGCTGCGGCACGTCTTCATCAACCACGGCGACGGCGACAAGTCGGTGACCTACAGCCCGCTGCACCGGGTCTTCGACGAGATCTGGGTCGCGGGTGCGGCAGCGCGCGACCGATACCTCCAGCGCGGCGAGGGCGTCCGCGCCGAGCAGCTGGTCACCGTCGGGCGACCTCAGCTGGCCAGCATCCAGGCGGTCCCTGACGGTGCCCGCGGCGCCTCCCCACTCACCGTCCTCTACGCCCCCACGTGGGAGGGCAACTTCGAGGGAGTCAACTACTCGTCGGTCGCGCCGATGGGCGTGGCCCTGGTCGATGCCCTGCTGCAGTCCGACCGTGACATCCGGGTGCTGTTCAAGGCCCATCCCGCGACGGGCACCCGACTCGACGCCGCCGCGACGGCCCGCGCCGACATCGAGCGCCGACTGTCCGGCGCGGGTCCGCACGAGGTCGTGGGAACCGAACCCGATGCCCTGTACCGGGCCTTCAACGACGCCGACGTGCTCATCGCCGACATCTCCAGCGTCGTCGCCGACTTCCTCGCGTCGCGCAAGCCCTACCTGGTCACCAACCCGAAGAACATCCCGCTGGCAGACTTCCGCCGGGAGTTCCCCAGCACTGCTGGAGGCGGGGTCGTCACCCTCGACCCGAACTCCGTGGTCGCCGCGATCGAGGACGCCGCCGGGGCGGACAGCCTGCGCCCGCGCCGTCTCGAGCTCGCCACGTACTTCCTCGGCGACCCCGTCAGCGATCCCATTGCCCGGTTCACCGACGAGGTGACTCGCGCCTGTCAGCGCAGCGAGGAGGCCCTCGCACGGACGGTGGCTGCTGCCCAGGCCGCGGCGCAGGAGGAGGACGCGTGAGGA
Organism: Pedococcus sp. P2_E2; assembly: GCF_056403955.1. Taxonomy (NCBI): domain Bacteria; kingdom Bacillati; phylum Actinomycetota; class Actinomycetes; order Micrococcales; family Intrasporangiaceae; genus Pedococcus; species Pedococcus sp. P2_E2. The sequence continues at coordinate 66,560 of NZ_JBFUEM010000009.1, read as the reverse complement.
AGTACCTGCCAGTCATCGGCATGCTCGGGACAGGGTTCGCCCTGCTCGTGCTGGCCCTGCCGGTCGCCGAGGCCTTCCCCCGCGTCGCCGCGGCGCTGTTCGCCGCAGGCACGCTCGTCGGTCTCGCGGGCGAGATGCTGGTGCGCGAGCGCGACGACGTGGCGGAGGCGCTGGAGGGGTTCGGCGCCGGCCTGTCCGTCCGCACCGGTCTGCGTGGACTGCTCCTCGGGGGGCTTGCCGTGACAGCGCTCCGCAGCGACGACGGAGGCTTCGTGGTCGTCGCGACCACCCTCATCGTGACCTGGCTGGCACGGCTCGCCATGCAGGTGCTGGTCGCCGATGCCGTCGGCCACCGCCTGTCCCCCGTCACCTGGCGCAACTTCGACGTGCCCGGTGTCGTCCGACATCCACCCCTGGCACCGCGCCTGCTCGCGGAGGCCCAGCGCTGGATCTCAGGGGCCACCCTGGCCCTGGTGGTCGGGGTACTGGTCCCGCTCGCTGGGGGTCCTGCCGGCGCCACGCGGGTTGCCGCATCTGTGGCCGTCCTGATCTGCGGGCTGTTCGTGTCGTTCGCGCTGGTCGACGCCTTGCGGGCACGCCGGGACACGCCCCACGAGAAGACGGTCGACCTGCTCGCCGCCGCACTGCGCGAGTCCGCACCCGAGGCGGTGTTCTACTACAGCCGTCCCGAAGCCGTCGGCTACATCGCGAACGTGTGGGTTCCGACCCTCGAGCGCATCGACCGCAAGGTCGTGATCATCGTGCGAGAGCCCTACAACGAGCCCCTTGTGGCGACCGAGACGCTCCCCGTCATCATGGTCAGCCGCCCAGGTGACATCGAGCGAGTCGTGCCATCGTCCGTGCGCATCGCCCTCTACCCGTCGAACGTCGCCACGAACAACCACCTGCTCCGTCTGCCCGGCATCGTCGACGTCTTCGTCGGCCACGGCGACAGCGACAAGGGCGGCAGCGCCACGGTCCTCACGAGGATCTTCGACGAGGCGTGGGTGAGTGGGCCCGCTGCCCGCGACCGGTATCGAGTGGCCGACGTCGGCGTGCGGGACGAGCAGGTGCGGGAGATCGGGCGTCCGCAGCTGGCGGAGATCCGCCGAGTCGCCGCGCCCCTCGCCGAGGACCACCACGGCGACGACGGCGACAGCACCTGGGAGTACACCGTGCTCTACGCGCCCACCCGTGAGGGATTCTTCGCCCAGTGGGAGTACTCCTCGATCCTCAGCCAGGGCCGGGTCATCCTCGAGACGCTGCTGGCCATGCCTGGCGTCCGCGTGCTGTTCAAGCCGCACCCCGGCACCGGCACCGACGACCCGGCCTTCGGCGACGAGGTCGAGGCGCTCAAGGACCTGGTGACCGCCGCCGGGGCCCCGCACGAGGTCGTCACCGGCTCGGAAGGCCTCTACCAGGCCTTCAACCGCGCCGACCTGCTGGTCAGTGACATCTCGAGCGTCATCACGGACTTCCTGGCCTCGGGCAAGCCGTACGTCGTGACCCGCTTCGGCACCGCTTCGGACGACCGCTTCCGGCTCGAGTTCCCCTCGGCCGGCGGTGCCTACATCCTCAGCGGCGACGGCAGCGACATCGCCGAGCAGGTCCGGGACGCCCGCGACGTCGACTCGCTCAGCGCAGTCCGCGCCACGACCGCGGCGTACCTGCTGGGTGACCAGACGGGCGACCCGGTGGCGCGCTTCGACCGAGCCTTCGACGACGCCGTTGCCGCGTGGGGCCGAGTCACCGCCTGAAGGGCCGGGTCACCGCCTGAAGGGCGGCGTCAACGGCTGAGGGCCGCGTCAGCGCTTGAGAGATCGGCGGGCGCGGGCGGCCAGGCGGGTCAGGCGCTCGACCGTGGTCGGTCCCGCGGTGGCCCTGCGGGTGCTGACTCCGAGCGGCGAGACCACGACCACTTCGAGCAGTCGCACGGCACCCCACGGTCCCGGCGCCGACAGGGTCAGCTCGTACGTGCCTGGGCGCAGCTGGTCACCCTCCGGAGCGGTGGCCACCCAGGTGGGACCACCCTCCGTGGCGACCTTCCACGAGGTGCGGTGTCCGTCGGCGCGACGCAGCCCCAGACTCCCCTGGCCGCTGGCCCCGGCGAGATGGACGTTGGGGGCGATCTCGACGGTGGTGCGTGAGGCCGACCGCACGGCGGACTTGGCGAGCAGGGTCCGCGCGCGGTCCTTGGGGATGCCGACGTTGAGGCTGAGGTTGCGGTGCGGGTCGGTGTCAAACCGCTCGACGAGCCGTCCACCCGGCTCCACGAACAGGTCCGGCACCCGGAGTCCGTCGCGGCGGTCTGCGCCCATCCGCTGCTGCCGGGCCCACCCGAAGCAGCCGAGCCGGAGGTAGAAGTCCTGCTTGCCGGAGCGCAGCGGCGAGCCACCCGCGGCGGTCGCGGGGTCGACCGTCGCGGTCCCCCGCCACACCACCTGCTTGCCGCTCCCACTCGGCTCCAGGGAGACCTCCAGTGGGGCGGGCAGGAACCACTCGTCACGCAGGTCGCGGTGGCGCAGGACGACGTCGCCGTATGCCGCGTCGACCTGGTCGTCGACGCGCCGCTCCTCGTCGGTGGCGGCGTCGCCGACCACAGCCCTGGGCAGGTAGAGCTTTCCGTCGCGGGACTCGAGGACGAGCGGACTGCCCCGATGGGTCAGTCGCACCTCGACGTCCACCTCGAAGGTGGAGCCGACCGTGCGCATACCGGTGAGGACCGCGAGCGCCTTGACGGCGTTGTACTCACGCGCGAGGGCGAGGATCTGCTCCCGGTCTCCACCGCGGACGATGCCGGCCCGCACGCGCATGGCGGCGCCCATGCCCTGGTCGACCGTGAGCGGGAAACGCTCCTCGAGCAGGGCACGGACCTCTCGCAGCAGCGCCTCGAAGAAGTCCTCGGGGTGCTTGAGAACCTTGCCGCCGCCCAGGCGACCGAGCAGCTCGACGCGCAGGAAGCGGCGGTAGAAGTGGTCGCGCTCCTCGCCGGGCTCGGTGTGCGCGTCGACGACGTCGAGCACCTCGCGGAGGTTGGCGTAGTAGATGGCCGGGTCGAAGCGCTTCGAGCCGGCGTTGCCGCCGTCGGGTCGGCGCAGGTAGCGGTAGCAGACGTAGTCGCCGACGATGGTCGCCGCCTTGGCCTGGAAGTAGGCCTTCGCCATGTAGAGCTGGTCCTCGAGGCGCCGGGCGCCCTCGGGGTAGCGGATCCCCTTCTCGCGCAGGAACTCCGCGCGGAACATCTTGTGCGGGGTGAGGCTCTCCATGAGGGGTGCGTCGAACACGGTGCAGGACGGGCGATGGGTGCGGTAGACCTCGTGGTTGACCCCCCGGAAGTCACTGATGACCTTGCCCAGCACGACGTCGGCGCCGTGGGCCGCAGCCAGGGTGTGCATCCGCTCGAGGGCTTCGGGCTCCATCGTGTCGTCCTGGTCCACGAACATGACGTAGTCGCCCTTGGCCTGGTCCGCCCCGATGTTCCGTGGCTTCCCCGGCCAGCCCGAGTTGGGGATCGGGATCACCGTCACCTGGGGGTGCTTGGCAGCGACGGCACGCAGTTTCGCCAGGGAGTCGTCGGTCGAACCGTCGTCGACGAAGATGAGCTCGAGCTCCTCGGCGGGCAGGGTCTGTCCGAGCAGGGACTCGATACAGGGGTCGATGTACGGTCCCGGGTTGTACACCGGCACGACCACGCTCACCTTTACCGACACTGGACTCCCTCTCGTTGCAACGGGTTCGTGCCCTAGGAGCGGTCGCTACCGCTGGCCGACTCGGCGTTCTCGGGCATCTCGTCATGCGGTTCTGTCTGGTGCATGTCGTCAGCCAGGGCCGACGTCAGCTCGTGGGTCGAGAACGGGTCGGCGCGACGGATGTCGATGACGTGACCGGTCAGCTCGGACACCAGCACTCGGAGGGCAGCCCTCGCGACGGTCTCGGAGTCGAGGAGGCTGTCTGCCGGCTCCTGACCGAAGGCCTTGGTGCGCATGGGAGTTCCGGTGCGCTCAGGGTTGACGCAGTTGACCCGGACGCCACTGGAGGCCCACTCGTCCGACAGCGCCTGGGTCAGGTTGACCGTGGCGGCCTTGGCCGAGGAATAGAGGCTGTAACCCGAACGACCGCGGGTGTAGGAGCTGGAGGTGAACAGGAGCAGGGCTCCCCCCGCCTCGCGCAGGTAGGGGTAGAACTCCTGGGCGATCAGGATCGGTGCGATGTAGTTGACCTCGGTGGCCGCGTAGATCGTCTCCTCCGTCGTCTCCTCCAGGGTCCCCCGCGGGAGGACCCCAGCGGTGTTGACCACGAAGTCCACGCGGCCGGTTTCCTCGAGGACCTTCTGGCGTGCAGCCACGACGTCGGCCCTGCGCTCCACGTGGGTGCGGGTGCCGGAGCGGCTGAACGAACGCACCGTGGCCCCGAAGCGCTCGGCCAGGGTCACGATGTCGGCGCCGATGCCGTAGCTGCCCCCGAAGACGACCATCGTCTTGCCGCGCAGCACCTCACCGAACTCGTCGTCGGTGTGGTCCTCGGGCAGGTCGTGGCTGGTGAGCTGGAAGAGCTTGTCGGCGAGGTAGACGTCGATCGGCTCGGTGACCTTCATGTTGCGCTCGTCGCCCGCCACGACGGCGATGGGCACATCGGGGAGGTACCGCAGCACGACGGTGCAGTCATCCGTCGCCGCGAAGTTCGGGTCGCGGGACGCCAGCTCGTAGGCCCGGGAGATCACCGACCGGCGGAAACCCTGGGGCGTCTGGCCGCGACGCAGCTCCGAGCGCTTGAGGACGTCGCTGATCTCGCTCTCGTCGGTGACGGAGATGATCGTGTCCGCCGAGGGGATGGCGGTGTCGACCGCTTCGTGGGTCTTCAGGGCGGCCACGCAGTCGGCGATGATGCGCTGGCTGAGCAGGGGCCTCACGGCGTCGTGGAACAGGACGTTGCACTCCTCGGAGCCGAGGGCCTGCAGGGCCCGGCCCGTGGTGCCGTTGCGGGTGTCGGCGCCCTCGAGGATCTGGGTCACCTTGGAGTAGCCGCCGGTGGCGACGATTGCGCGGACCGGGTCGAGGTGGCCGGGCGTCATCATCACGATGATCTCGTCGACGAGGGGACTGCTGTCGAGCGCCTCGATCGTGTGCTCGATGATCGGCCGACCGGCGATCTTGATGAGCTGTTTGGGGATGCTGAGCCCGACCCTGCTGCCGACTCCACCCGCGAGGACCACGGCCACCGTGCGCAACTCTGTCACGGACGCGACCCTACCGGCTGGCAGGTGTCTGACCGGCAGGCGGCTGGGCTCGGTCGAGGATTTCCAGCACCGCCTCGCCGAACGCGCGGTCCCCGTCAGCGCCCACGTAGCGGGCGCGCACGGCGGCGCGCTCCTGCTTCAGCGGATCAGCCCCGAGCAGTTCCGCGAGCACCTCGTCGAGGTTGGCGAGATCGGAGGCCACCAGGTATGCCGCGTCGGCGACCGGGTTGCGCTGCCTGAAGGTCGAGAGGTCGGCGTCGGCGATGATCGCCAACGGCTTGTCCGCGGCGAGGAACTCGGTCACCACGCTGGACAGGTCGGCCACCATGACGTCGGCGCGGTTGGCCGACGCGGCGAACGGTTCGTCGAGCCCGACCACGTGGGACCTTCCGGTCACGCGGGCGTCCTCGAGGAGCAACTGCTCGATCGCGCTGACGAGGACGGCCTCGGCGGGACGCGAGCGCGAGAACGGATGGGGCCGGAAGACGACGGCGCCCGGTCGGCGCAGCAGGCTCGTGACGAGCCGGACTCCCTGTCGCAGAGACGAGTACGACGAGTCGTCGTTGTAGCCCTGCCACGTCGGCGCGTAGAGGATCGTCGGCGCTGCGAGCTCCGCGACCGGCCGCTGGGCGCGCAGGACGGCGGCCGACTGGGGGCTGCCCACGACCACGAACTTGCCGGCGGGCACCTGGACGCCGTGCCGCGCGTACCGCTCGATGGCGGCCTGGCCCGAGACGAAGATCCGGTCGTACATCGCGTGCGCGGGGTGGTGTGACAGGGCCTTGTCGGACTCCCCGTGCCCCAGGTAGACGTGGGTGAGCTGGCGGTAGGTGACGAAGTCGGCGTTGGCCGCGACGCTGTTGACGTAGAAGGCCGCTCGCAGGCTCGGCACGACGACGTTGTCGAGGTCACGCCAGGCGGGGCAGGCGAGCACAGGCACCTCCGCCACTCCCCCGAGCGCCGCCAGGGCCACCGGGTCGCGGGTCGCGACCACGAACCGGCGATCGAGGGCGCGCAGGTGCGGCAGCCACATGTCCAGCTGGTAGGCGCCGCCCCGACGGGCGGTGTAGAGGACGAACTCGGGTGCGTAGGCAGCCAGCGCCTCACGCACGGCTGCGCCCCGGGCCCGCCGCCCGGCATACGCAGCCACCAGCTGCAGCCCGGCAGCCAGCAGCACGGCTGCCTGGACGGCGGCGGCCACCGCCACCACGCCGGGCGACCAGCGCGCAGCGACGGCCAGCGCCAGCAGGAGCAGCGCGGAGAGGGCGGCCGGGACGACGCCACTCACCCACGACACGTCGGGGTCGGCGTAGCCCGGCAGCTGGACCGCCCGGGGAGTCGGGAGCAGCCGACGGGCCAGCGTCTCACCGGCGGTGCTGAGGAGGATGACGGCCACCGGCCACCAGACCACGACGTCGTGGGGGCGCCTCGCGAGGTAGCCCACGGTGAGGGCGACGACGACCAGCACCCGGGTCATGGCCAGCCATCCCGGAAGGAACGGACCGGACGAGAGACCGCTGCCGACCGCGGTGCGCAGGAGGGCGCGCCAGGACTTCATCGAAGGCACCAGTCGCCGCGAGGCGCGTCGGGCATGCGGTTCTTCCTCGAGGGGAGCAGGGGCAATGCAGCATAGCCGCCGGCACCCTCGGCCCGGGTGGCGACGACGAGGTCGGCCAGACCCCGCTCGTATGCTGTCCGCCATGACCCGACCGACGCGCCCGCCCGGCCGCCACGCCTTCCGAAACCGCGGAATCGTCGACCTGGCGACGCGACCCTGATGGGGCTGGGAAGCACCACCTGGCTGGAAGCCCTTCCGGTCGTCCTGGTCGCCACGGTGCTGCTGGTCGTCCCCGGAGCCCTTGGCGCCCGGCTCACCGGGCTGCGGTGGCCGACCGCCCTCGCCGTCGGGCCCCTGCTCGGCACGACGACCATCGCGCTGGCCGGCGTCGCAGCGGCGACGGCGGGCGTCTCGTGGGGCGCCCTGCCCCTGGTGTCCGGCTTCCTCCTCCTGGTCGGCGCGTGCGCCATCGTGGGGCGGCTGCTGCGCTCACGCCCCGAGGTCGGCGACGACGGCAGCCTGTGGTCGTTGCTGGTCGGGGGGACCGTGTCGGCCGTGGTGGTTGCCCTCGTCGTCCTGCCGGTCAGCGGTCGGCCGACCACGTTCCCCCAGAGCCCCGACACGATCTTCCACCTCGGGACCATCCAGTGGATGCTCGAGCGGGGTGACGTCTCCACGCTCCACGCCGGGGGTTTCGCCGCCTCCGGCGCCGGCGGTTTCTACCCCGCGGCCTTCCACGCCGTAGCCGCGACGGTGGCCCAGCTGACCGGCAGCACGCCCGTCGTGGCGGCCTCCGCGACCAGCCTCGTCCTGGCCGCAGTCGTGTGGCCGCTCGGACTCATGCTGCTCGCCCGCCGGGTGCTGGGCACCGGCTGGTGGCCGACCCTGGCCGCCTCCCTCGCCGCCGTGGCGTTCTCCGGTTATCCGTTCTGGATGGAGGGGTACGGCGTCCTGTGGCCCAACCTCTACGGCCAGGCCCTGCTGCCGGGCGCGCTCGCGCTCCTGGTCGTCGTGGTCGATGGGCCGGTCCGGGCCCGCTCGGCGCTCGTGGGGACCGCCGCCCTTCCGGGCCTCGCGGCGGCGCACCCGAGCGCGTTGATCGCCTTCTTCCTCCTCGGCACCCTGGCCGGGGTTGCCGGACTCGTGCGCGGCGCCTGGCGGCAGCGACGGAGGAACGCCCGCGCCGCCGTCGGCCTCGCCGGCGCGGCCCTCGGGGTGCTGCTCGTGGCAGCCCTGATCTGGGTGGGCGCGACCTGGGTGTCCACGGCGATGCGCGCCTCCAACGGGCCCGGTCCGGAGATGTCCGTGCACGACGGGTTGATCGACGTCGCCTTCTTCGCCCCGAGGAACCTGCTGCCGGTGTGGGGCGTCGGTCTGGCGGTGGCTGTCGGCGGCCTCGTGCTGCTCGTGCGGAGGTCGCACGTGTGGCTCGTGCTGGCGCACGGCGGGGTCCTCGCGCTCTACCTCGCGATCACCCTGGTCGACACGCCGCACACGCGCTGGTTCACCTGGCCCTGGTACAACAACTCGCCAAGGCTCGGAGCACTCATGGTGCTCACCGGGGCGGTCCTGGCCGCGGCGGCGCTGACCGGGGTCACCGAGCTCGTCGTGGCCGCCATCCGCCGTGGCCGACCACGCACCCAGCCCACGCCGGCGATCGCCGCCGTCGTGGCCGTCGCGTTCGTGGCCGGGACGGCCGGGCTCGGGCTGCACTCGCATCGCGAAGCCCTGCGCCCCTTCTTCGTCACCAGCGGTCGCGGCGCCTGGGTGTCCAAGTCCAACCTCGACGCCCTGCGCACCCTGGGGGCCAAGGTGCCGCCGGGCGATGTGGTGGCGGCCAACCCGTGGCGAGGTGGCACCTACCTCTATCTCACGAGTGACCGGTCACTGCTCTTCCCCACCGAGAAGTCGTGGACCGAAGGCGACCGCGCCCTTCTCGGTCGCAAGCTCGACGAGGTCTCGAACGACCCCGAGGTGTGCACGGCAGCCCGCCGGCTGGGCGTCACCCACGTCCTCGCGGGAGGCAGGTCGAAGACGGGGAGCGCGTACCAGAAACGACTCTACGAAGGCATCGACGCGGTTCCCGACGCCCCTGGGTTCACCGTGGTCGGCAAAGCCGGGGACTACACGCTCTACCGCCTCGACGCCTGCCGCTGAGCCGTCCGCCGGCACCCGCGAGGCGTGGCGCCGCGCGGTGCCGGCCCCACGGCATACGCGACCGCTCAGGTGTCGATCCGCACGCGGCTGGACAGGAAACCCCAGCCCCAGCACAGGTGCATGGTGGGCAGGATGACCGGCAGCCACAGGCGGTCCGCCAGGTGCAGCCGCGAGTCGCGGACCGACAGCCCGCCCACGGTGATGACGGCGAGGTATGCCGCGGGCACCAGCCACAGGGGCCACCAGACGAAGCCCCCCACGAGCCCGGCGAGGATTCCGACGAGCGCCGCCGGAGGCGCGAGGTAGCGCGCGTTGATCGTGCCCGCGTGGGTGCGGGCCACGACCCGGCGCCAGCGGCCGTAGTCGCGGTACTGCCGGCCCAGTGCCCGGAGGGTCGGCCGCGGGCGGTAGGCCACCCGGAGCCGGGGCGAGAACCAGACCAGCCCGCCTGCCTCCCGGATCCGGTGGTTGAGCTCCCAGTCCTGGGCGCGGACGAAACGCGGGTCGTAGCCGCCCAACCTGCTGAGCCACTCACGCCGGAACACGCCGAGGTAGACCGTGTCGGCCGGCCCGGCCTCGCCACCGGTGTGGAACCGGGCAGCTCCCACGCCGAGCCTGGAGGTCATGGCTGCGGCAACGGCCCGCTCGAACGACGTGACGCCCTCGGCGTCCATCAGGCCACCGACGTTGGCTGCCCCCGTCTCGGTCAGGAGGCTCACCGCGGTGCTGACGTAGTCGCGGTCCAGCACGCCGTGCCCATCGACCCGGACGACCACGTCGACCTCGTCGAGCGCGCCCAGGGCGGCGTTCAGCGCCTCCGGGGTGCGACCCGACGGGTTGCCTACGCTCCGCACCCGGGGTTCGCGATCGGTGATGCCCCGTGCGATCTCGTCGGTGCGGTCGTGGCTGGGTCCGAGCGCGAGGACCAGGTGGACGGGGCCGTCGTAGTCCTGCCCCAGCACGGCGTCCACCGCTTCCTCGAGGTGCCGCTCTTCGTTGAGGATCGGCATCACCACTCCGACGCTGGGCAGCGACGGCAGCGGCGCCAAGGGGGCCGTGCGGAGCGGTTCGTCGGGCGGCGTACTCGTCATGAGGAGGATGAGCATACGGAGGAGAGATCGCTCTCCGCCGCGTTCCCCGCCGCCTTGGCCGGGTCCTGGACGGCCGTGCCCGGCTGGTGCCTGGGCTTGACCACGGGCCGGGGGGCGGCCGGCGCCTTGCTCTTCGAGCTGGTACTGCCCGCCTTCTCCGACGCGGCGATGGTGGACCGGACCGTCGAGGTGACCACGGAGGGGTCGTAGTCCCACGGCTTGATCAGCGGCGGGACGAAGTTGACGCCGCGGATCTTCTGCGAACGCGTCTTGATGGCCAGGTCGGCGAAGCGCCCGAGCTCGGACTGGGGCAGGTCGGTCTCGATCAGCCCGGCGCTGGCCGAGGCGATCTTCTGGAAGCGCAGCAGGACCGTCTGGGGGTCGAGCTGGCTGGCCATCGCCGTGGTGACGCACCGCTGCCTGGCCATCCGCTCGTAGTTGGTCGACCCCTGGCGGGAGCGGGCGTACCAGAGGGCGTGGTACCCGTCGAGGTGCTGGTGACCGGGCTCGATCCACCCGACGATGGGCGAGGTGCCCCCGCCGATCGGGGTGCGGTGCTTGACGGTGATGTCCAGGCCGCCGACGGCGTCGACCATCTGGCGGAAGCCCTTGAGGTCGATCATCACGTAGTAGTGCACCTCCAGACCGCTGAGCGCCTCGACCGCCTCGCGGGTGGCGACGATGCCCGGATCGCGGGTTCCCGCGGGAAAGAGCGCAGCGTGCTCCTGCCCCCAGGTGTAGAGGCCGTTGAGCAGGCACTCGTCGCCGCAGTTCCAGCCCTCGGGCATCAGCCGAGCCATGGTGGAACCGGGGCGGAAGTTGATGTTCTCCGTGTCGCGGGAGAAGCCGAAGGTCACCGCCCGGCCGGTCTTCTCGTCGAGGCTGACCAGCTGGATGCTGTCCGGCCGGGTGCCGACCCGGTCGCGGCCGGAGTCGGCCCCGAGGAGCAGGATGTTGTACCGCCCGTTCGTCGACGCGATCGCGCTGTTGCCCTGGAACATCGCCCCCAGGGCCTCGCGCCCGGCACCTACGGTCTGCGCGGCATACACGAGGCCGCCCGAGGTGACCACGAGCAGCGCGGCCGTCAGCCCGGTGAGCCAGCGCCGCGAGGCGGCGACGAGCCCGTTGGGGCGACCCAGCCGCCAGGCGTCCACGAAGAGCACCGCCCACAGGACGGCGAAGCCCGTGAGCACCCACTGCAGGCCGAGCATCAGCCAGGGTCGGCCGACCAGCCCGAGGGCCGTCGACCGGCTCGCCAGGAAGAGCAGCCCCACCGCGACGACGAGCGTGACCATGGTCAGCCACACCCGCAGACCCAGGCGTCCGAGCCGACGGTTCCCCGCCACGAGCTGCGCGGCGCCCGGGAGCACCAACGTCAGGGCGACCAGGGTGAACGCCCGCCGTCGTCGCATCCGGGGGCTGGCCGGGGTGGCATCGCCCAGTCGGCGACCGGGGCCTCCCGACAGGTAGACGCCGTCAGCCGGCCAGCCCGAGGGCGACGGCCGGGGCCCGGTCGCGCGGCGAGGGACGACCAGTCCCGGGTCGGCAACGGTCGGGCGGCTCATGGTGCATCAGTATGGGACGCAACAGGTGAGAATTCTGTGACGCGTGGGATTCCAGAGTGTCGTGTCGCCGGGTCGTTTCGTCATGGAATTGGCTGTTCTGCGTCTAGGCAACTTTCGTGCGGCGTTTTGCCTCGACCACCCCCTCACCCCAGACTTGCCGCATGAGTGGACGCCCCCAACGCCCCGACGACGCACGCCCCATCCCCCAGGGTGGCGGTGGCAGCGGCGCCGACGCCGGGGGGCTGTCGGACGGCGAGGGGACGCCCGAGGGCGAAGGGGTCTACACCGTCGACGTGCGTGGCCGACGGCGCGACAAGGCCGCCCGCGCGGCCGAGTCGGCTCCCCCGGCCTCGGTCGCCGCTGCCGGGTCCGGCCGTGGCTCGTCGGCGACACCTGCAGGCCCGGGGTATGACGAGACGTCACCCCCTCGGCGCCGGCGCAGGTTCCCGATCGTGCGGGTCGTCCTACTGCTGGTCGTGGCGTGGGTGGCGTTCATGGTCTTCACGCCGCTGCACGCGTGGAACTCGGTGACCAAGGTCGACACCACGCCCGCCGGCAAGCGACCCCCGGAGAGCAAGGGATTCACCTACCTGCTCGTGGGGTCGGACAGTCGCGAGGGGCTCACCGCGGCCCAGCGCAAGGAGTACGCCACCGGCAACGCCGCGGGCCGTCGGACCGACTCGATCATCCTCGTGCACGTCTCCCAGAGTGGTGGCAAGCCCGCCCTCATCTCGATCCCGCGCGACTCCTACGTGCCGATCCCCGGGCACGGCAGCAACAAGATCAACGCAGCCTTCGCCTTCGGCGGGCCGAACCTCCTGGTCCAGACCGTGGAGCAGGTCACCGACCTGCACATCGACGGGTACGTCGAGATCGGGTTCGCCGGCTTCGCCTCGGTCGTCGACAGCGTCGACGGCGTCAACATCTGCGTGCCGTTCCGCATGAACGACAAGAAGGCCGGCATCAACCTGAAGAAGGGGTGCCAGGTCCTCGACGGCAAGAACGCCCTCGGCTTCGTCCGCGCGCGCTACTCCGACCCGCGCGGCGACATCGGTCGCGCGGAGCGGCAGCGCCAGTTCCTCGCCGCCATCATGAAGAAGGCCGCCACCCCCTCCACCGTGCTCGTCCCGACGCGCTACTGGGGGTTCACCCACGCCGCAGCCAAGGGTCTCATCGTCGGTGAGGACACCTCGATGCGTGACGCCAGCCGCGTGCTGCTCGCCATGCGGGCCGTCTCCAACGACCAGGGCCTCAGCCTCGTGGTCCCGATCCAGAGCGTGAACTACCAGACGTCGGCCGGGAGCTCGGTCAAGTGGAACTCCGAGCGCGCCAAGGCGCTGTTCACCATGCTCCGCAACGACGAGCCCCTCGAGGCGCCCCCGGCCGGCACCGACGGCAAGCCCTCCGGCGGCTGACCGCCGAGGTATGGCCCTCCCCGCCTCAGTGGACGGTGATGTTGCCGCCCTTGAGCGTCTGACTCCCCGTGGAGAAGACCGGATGTGCAGGATCTGCCACTCGATAGACGACGATTGAGATGGTGTCGCCCTTCTTGGCGCCCGAGGATCCGTTGTCCACCACGGTGACGGTGTATCCGTAGCCGGTCACACCGTTCCACCGTCCGGTACCCGTCCAGCGAACTGAGGCGGCTGACAGCACGGTCGCCGTCGCGGGGCCAGATCCGTGGAACGTGTCCTTGTCTGCCGTACGCGCCTGGAACTGGCTGGTCAAGGCGCCTCCCGCTTGCGGGATGAGGTTGAACCCGAAGGAGGTGCGCCCGATTCCGGTGCTGACCCAGCCGCCACCTGTCACCTTCGCTCTTGCCTGCTCGACCGTGAACACCGCGTCGCGGGCGGTGCGGCAGGAGTTGTAGAACTCGTCCCCGGCGAAGGTGACGCCCACGCCATAGACGTTGGCAGGCAGGGCAACGGTTCGCGACGCGACCCCCTGCGCATCAGTGGCAGCGGCGTACACGGTGGTCGCGGACGCCGAGTCGAGAACGACGAACTCGACGGCATGTCCTGACCAGTCGCCGGGGGTGGTGTCGCTCTCCCCGAACTGGGCGCGCAGCGTCGTCGACGCCAGCGGGCTCACGAGCAGGTCACCGGTGTAGCTCAAGGTGCAGTCCTCTCGCAGCACCGTGACGGGATCCGTGTCGGTCGCCTCCCCGTATGCCGTGTCGCCGGCGAAGTGGGTGGTCACGGTTCGCTGGCCCGGTGTGGCCGTCACGGCGAACGGCGTCGACGAGGCAGTGCCATCGGCCGCCGTGGGGCCACCGGTCACGGTGGGCATCGCGCCCAGCGTGAAGGACAGGGTCTTCCCTGCGATCGGTGACGCAGGGGTGCCGCCGGTCACCAGCCGTCCGCTGAGCGTGAGGGGATCGGAGTAGGTGGCGGTGGCAGGTCCTGTGTAGGTGACCACCGTGTTCGCCGGCTGCACGATCAGGCTGGTGTCGGCGGACGTGGCGCAGGGTAGGTAGTAGTCGTCACCCGCAAAGCTCACCCCCACACGACGCGCGTCGGGCGGGAGCTGGACCCGTGTGCTGGCCAAACCTGCGTCGGTGGTCGTGGCCGTGTAGTGCGAGGTGTTCCCGCTGGAGCCGACGACCGCGAAGTCGAGCACGTGTCCGGACCAGTCACCGGGGTTGGTGTCGCTCTCGCCGAACTGGGCGCTCAGCGTGCTCGTTGTTCCGGTGGTCGCCGACGTGTCGCCCGTGTAGGCGAGGGTGCAGCTCTCCTTCGCGACGGTCACGGGATCCGTGTCAGTCGCGGGGTTGTAGACGTCGTCGCCGGCGAACTCGGTCGTGACGGTGGTTGGGCCTGGTTTGAGAGTCACGGTGAGTGCGGCGGCGCTGGCGGTGCCCGCGGCACTGGTGGGCCCGGCCGTCACCGTGGACAGGCTCCCCAGCGTGAGCGAGAGGGTTTTGCCAGAGATCGGCGCCGGCGGCTCCGCCACCGTCTCGAGTCGGCCGCTCAGGGTGGCGGGGTCCGAGTAGGTCACGGTGGTGGGCCCCGTGTAGGACACCCTCGCCCCAGGCAACGGGGCGCCGCACCGGGACAGCTCGGAGGTGCTTGCGTTCGCGTTCGTGGCGGAGGCGGCAAGAGTGTGTCCATCGGCTACGGGCGGCGTCACGGTGAAACTGAAGGACGCCACTCCCGGCGTGCTGCTTCCTGACCCCGAAGTCGTGACAGCCTGCGTGGCCACGAACTTCTCTGCCTCGCCGTACCCGGTCTCGTCACATGCCCCGTTCTCGTACAGATCGATGTCGAACCGCTCGCCCGGCGTGCTGCGCAGTCGACCGCTGACCACGGTCGCCGTGTCCGTCGTCGTCGCCGCGAGGATCTCCGGAGCGTTCTGGAGGTCGTTGGCGCCCGCGTCGGCGTCGAGGTCGTCGATGCCATCCGGCGCACCCAGTGCGGCCTCGCTCGGCAGGTCGATCCCCAGCGCGGGCGAGCCTTGCGTGCCGTTGTCGTGCACCGAGTTGTATCGGATCGTGACGCCGCGTGGCAGCGGCAACCCGGGAATCTCTGGGCGATGTGCGATCGCGATGCCGCCCCGGCCGTTGAAGGCGACCGTGTTGCCATCCCCGGCCGCGCCGCCGACGACGTGGGCGCCGCCCTCGAAGTCGTCCGAGACCAAGACACCGAAGCCTCCGTTGCCCAGCGCAGTTCCGTCCGTGCCGACGCCAATCCAGTTCCGGAGGACACGATGTCCTGGACCGGCATTCGTTCCGATCACGAGTCCGTTGCCCGAGTTGCCAGCAATCACGTTGTCCTCCACCAGGCTGCCGGTGTCCACCATCGTGACTCCGTCGGCATTCGGGATGGCGACCGTTCCGGTGACATCGGTTCCCACGAGGTTGTGGCTCACCACGGTGGAGCCCTCCGCCCCTGTCGCCGGGTTCGAGGACACGTGGATCCCGAAACCTCCCGAGACGACGTTCCCGGAACCTGCCCCACCGATCAGGATGCCCTCCGACTGAACGTCGATTCCTCCGTTTCCCGCGCGCACACTCCCGGTCCAGTCCACCCCGATCAGGTTGCCTTGGACTTTGGTTCCCGCCGTGTCCAGCAGGAGCAGTCCCACGCCCGAGCTGCCGCCGGAGATGACGTTGGGCGCTGCGCTGGTGCCTACCTGGCTGCCGCTGGCCTGCTGCAGCCTGATTCCGGCGCCGCCGCTTCGCGGAGTGAGGCCGTCGGCGAGAACGCCGATGTGGTTGCCCAGCACCTCGACCCCCGGTGTGGCGATGCCGTCAACCTCCGCAAAGGGGTGCCCGGCGATGACATTGCCCTCGCCCTGTGCGAGATCGCCTCCCACCCGCACGCCCTCAACGTGGTCCAGTAGGACCCCGCTGCTCGTGGGCGCGAAGGGACGCTGGACGACAGCCGTGCCTGCAGCGTTCGTCCCGATGAAGTCCCCCTCGACCACGAGGCCGTCGCCACGTCCCGAGATGTTGCGGATCCCCGCGAAGAACTCATGCACCGCAAGCCCTCGAATGATGGTGCCCGATCCCCCCACCACCAAGCCATCGCAGGGGTTTCCGGTTGGGTTGCACTCTGCACCACTGAGCTCCACGCGCCGGGGCGCCCACGGGGCCGGCAGGCCGGCATCTATGGTCACCTGGTCGGTGAGTACAGGCAGCACGCTCGTCGGGGCGATGACGTGAGGCTCCGCGCCGGCAATCGCGAAGCTGATGACGTCGGTCCCCCCGTCGACATTGGAATGGGCGTTCGCTGCGAGGATGGCTGCCCTCAGGGTGCACTCGCCCGTTCCGGCGGAGCAGTTGTCGACGGTCAGGGGGTCGCCGCCATCACCCGTCGATGTCACCACGAAGGTGCCATCGGCAGCCGTGCTCCAGGCCGGTGGCGCCAGCGCGAGACCCGCAGTGCAGCCGACGACGGCGACCGCCAGGCGAGCGATCAGCCTGGTAGGGAAAGTTCCAGGCATGATCTGCCTCCAACCAGCGGTTCAGCACGTAGTGGTTGCCTGCGCGACCCCGTGCAGGCGTGCTCGACAACGCTAGTGGGGCGCGCGCCGATGCTCATCCGTCGCCCGGCCTATGCCAGATGTCGAAGAACGTGCGCCGAATCGCGTAGCGCCAACGTCGTACGGCAGCGCGGACCTGGCAACCGCCCTGAGGCGGTTCAGCCGTCCCTACCTGAGGAGCTGGCGGGCCATCACGACGCGCTGGATCTGGTTGGTGCCTTCGTAGATCTGGGTGATCTTCGCGTCGCGCATCATCCGCTCGAGCGGGAAGTCGCGGACGTAGCCCGCCCCACCGAGCAGCTGGACGGCGTCGGTGGTGACCTGCATCGCGACGTCCGAGGCGTAGCACTTGGCGGCCGCCCCGAAGAACGGAAGGTCCTTGTCACCCCGCTCGGACTTGGCCGCCGCGACGTAGACCATCTGCCGCGCGGCCTCGACGGCCATCGCCATGTCGGCGAGCATGAACTGGATGCCCTGGAACTCGGCGATGTGCTTGCCGAACTGCTTGCGCTCCTTGACGTAGCCGACCGCGAAGTCCAGTGCGCCCTGGGCGATCCCGACGGCCTGCGCACCGATGGTGACGCGGGTGTGGTCGAGGGTCGCCAGCGCGATCTTGAGGCCCTCACCCTCGGCGCCCACGATCCGGTCGCCGGGGATACGGACGTTGTCGAAGTGCAGCTCGCGGGTCGGGGACCCCTTGATGCCGAGCTTGCGCTCCTTCTCACCGAACGTGAAGCCCTCGTCGGACTTCTCCAAGACGAACGCCGTGACGTTGTTGCCGCGCTTGCCGTCGGGGTCGGTGACAGCCAGGACGGTGTAGTACTCGGAGACGCCGGCATTGGTGATCCAGGACTTCTGCCCGTTGACGATCCAGTCGTCACCGTCCCGCCGCGCGCGCGTCTTCATGGCCGCGGTGTCCGAGCCGGCCTCGCGCTCGGACAGCCCGTACGAGAACGTCGTCCTCCCCTCCGCGAGGGGCGTGAGGTAGCGCCTCTTCACTTCGTCGTTCGCCGCGATGATCAACGGCATCGTGCCGAGCTTGTTGACGGCCGGGATGAGCGAGGCGGAGGCGTCGACCCTGGCGACCTCCTCGATGACGATGCAGGTCGCGAGGGCGTCGG
Source organism: Pedococcus sp. P2_E2 (assembly GCF_056403955.1). Lineage (NCBI taxonomy): Bacteria > Bacillati > Actinomycetota > Actinomycetes > Micrococcales > Intrasporangiaceae > Pedococcus > Pedococcus sp. P2_E2. Next base: position 48,849 of record NZ_JBFUEM010000009.1, on the reverse strand, counting down.
CGCCCACGCCGCCGTACTCCTCGGCGATGTGGGGCGCGAAGAAGTCCGAGGCCACCAGGGCGTCGTGCGCCTCCTGGGGGTACCGCGCCTCTTCGTCCACGGCCGCGGCATACGGAGCGATCTTGTCCTCCGCGACGGCGCGCACTGCCTCGCGCAGGGCCTCGTGGTCCTCGGAGATCTTGAACAGGTCGAAGGCGTCGTTACCGGTGCTCACGGGCCTCAGGTTACCCGTTGGTATGCCGTGACGTCCCCGCCCCTGCGTGTGTCACCGGACACCTCGCTGACCTGGAGACCCGAGGTCCAGGGGCACGTGCGGGGAGTCGCGAGCCGCGGTGCCCGCGTCAGCCGAAGTAGGCGAGGACCGCGTCGATGACCCGCTGCTGGTCGGCCACGGTCAGCTCGGTCGCGCAGGGCAGCGACACGCCCCGGGTGAACAGGCTCGTGCCCACCTCTCCCCCGATGACGGCCAGGTCGGCGAACGGCGGCTGCAGGTGCAGCGGTCGCCAGAGCGCTCGCGCGCCCACACCGTGGTCGTTCAAGTGGGCCAGGAAGGCGTCCCGACCGTCCGCCTCAGGCGTCAGGACCGAGTAGAGCCAGTAGGTGGGGTCGTATCCCTCGAGCCGCGGAGGCAGGACGAGCGGGGTGTCCCGCAGCGCCTCGTCGTAGCGCGCAGCGATCTCGTGCTTGCGGGACACGAACTCGTCCAGGCGCTCGAGCTGGGCCAGCCCGAGGCCGGCGGCGATGTTCGTGAGCCGGTAGTTGTACCCCACCTCGTCGTGGAGGTAGCCGACGTCCGGGACCTTGGCCTGGGTGGTCAGGTGCCGGGCCCGGCGGGCCAGCTCCTCGTCGTCGGTGACGAGCATCCCGCCGCCGCCCGTCGTGGCGATCTTGTTGCCGTTGAAGGAGAACGCACCGACGCGGCCCACGCTGCCGGTGTGCTTGCCCGCCAACCGTCCGGTCCCGGCATAGGAGGCGCCGAGCGACTCGGCCGCGTCCTCGAGGATCGGCACGCCGTAGCGCTCACAGATCGGGGCGATGGCCTCGAGGTCAGCCGGCTGGCCCAGGACGTGGACCACCTCGACTGCCTTGGGCATCGGCTCGCCGGCCTGCTGGCGGCGCTCCAGCTCGCCCTCGAGCAGGGCCGGGTCCATGTTCCAGGTGTCGGTCTCGGAGTCGATGAAGACGGCCGTGGCGCCGGTGTAGGCGATGGGGTTGACCGAGCCCACGAAGGTGAAGTCCGAACAGAAGACCTCGTCGCCCGGGCCCACGTCGAGCAGCAGCAGGGCGATGTGGATGGCTGCGGTTCCGGTCGAGCAGGCAACCGCGAACCGGCTGCCGACCCGCTCGGCGAACCGCTGTTCGAACTCGTTGACGAAGGGACCGACCGACGAGACGAAACCCGACTCGACCGCCTTGAGCACGTACTGACGCTCCAGGGCTCCGATGTTGGGAACGGCGAGGGGGATGGTGCCCTCCGGGCCACGCGCGCCCGGTGCGTGCGCCTCTCCGGCGGGGATGCTCATCGGTGGTAGCGCCCAGCGGTCTCCGCGTCGACCCGTGGCCGCAGCCACTCCGCGGTCAGGGACAGACCCTCCTCGAGCGAGACGGTGGGGGCCCACCCGAAGGTGGCGTGCGCGTTCGACGGGTCGGACAGCAGGATCTCGACCTCGGAGCCGTCGGGGCGGAGCCGGGCCTCGTCGGTGACGATCTCGGCGGTGGATCCCGTGACCTTCTTGCAGAGGTCGACGACCTCGCCGACCGACACGGTGCGGCCAGTGCCCAGCTGCACCGTGGTGCCGGGGGCGACGTCTGCGAGGGCCGCCCGCACGAAGCCGTCAGCCGTGTCCGTGACGTAGGTGAAGTCCCGCTTGGGCGAGACGGCGCCGAGCTTGACCTGGGTGGCACCGGCAAGCAGCTGGGACAGCACGGTGGGGATGACCGCCCGGAAGGACTGGCGGGGCCCGAAGGTGTTGAACGGTCGCAGCGTGGTGACGGGGGTGTCGAAAGAGAGCGCGTAGGACTCGCACATCTTGTCGGCACCGATCTTGGTGGCCGAGTAGGGCGACTGACCGCGCAACGGGTGGGCCTCGGTGATCGGCACCTCCTCGGGCGTGCCGTAGACCTCCGAGGTCGACGTGTTGACCATGCGTGGGGTGCCGTGGCGGCGCACGGCCTCGAGGACGTTCAGCGTGCCGATGATGTTGGTCTCGACGTAGGACCGCGGCGCGACGTAGGAGAAGGGGATGGCGATGAGGGCCGCGAGGTGCAGCACCGCGTCGGCTCCGTCGACGGAGGCGAGCACGTGCTCCGGGTCGCGGATGTCTCCGAGGATGACCTCCGCCTGGCCGTCACGCACCGCCTGCTTGAACGGTTCGGACTCGTCGAGCCAACCCGTCGAACCGTTGGAGTTGTACAGGCAGAATGCGCGGACGTGTGCCCCGTCGGCCACGAGGCGCTCGACCAGGTGGCTGCCGATGAAGCCGTCGGAGCCCGTCACCAGCACGGTCTTGCCCTTCAGGCTGCCCTGCATGGCCTGGGGGGTGAGCTCAGCGTCGGTCACGCCTGTCCTTTCGCGCGGGCCAGGTCCACGGGGGTGCCCACATCGATCCAGTCGGAGGAAATCGTCCATGCGGCGACACGGTGGCCGCGGTCCAGACACTGCTGGACCAGTCCCGGCATCGTACTGGCCTGCCCCTCGGGGAGCAGAGCCAGCGCTGCGGGCTCCACGGCATACACGGCCGCGTTGATGTTGAAGCGGATCGTCGGCTTCTCGGTGACGGCGGTCACGAGGTGCTGGTCGTCGCTCTCGACGACCCCGAAGGGCACCTCGTGCTGGTAGCTGCGGACGCCCATCGTGAGCTGGGCTCCGCGCCGCCGGTGGAACTCGAGCAGCTGGCTCGTGTCGAACTCGACCATGAGGTCGCCGTTCATGACGATGACCGGGTCGGCGAGGTCGCCCCGCTCCTGGCGCAGCAGCGTGAGCGAACCCGCCGTGCCCAGGGGGTGGTCCGGGTCCTCACGGAGGTAGCGCACGGTGCACCCGAGCCTGGTGCCGTCGCCGAGGTGCTCTTCGATCTGGTCGGCGAGGTGGTTGACGCTGACGTAGACCTCGCGGATGCCGTCGCCGACGAGGTTGAGGACGATCCACTCGATGATCGACCGGCCGGCCACCGTCATCAGGGGCTTCGGGGTGTTCTTGGTGAGGTCGCCGAGCCGGGTGCCCTTGCCGCCGGCCATGATGACGGCGACGTTGGGCAGGGGGTCGGCGCCCACGACGTCCGAGAGGGTGTGCAGCCCCACGACGGTGCCGTCCTCCTCCACCTCGGGGACTGCCGAGATGCGCAGGGCACGCATGAGGTCGAGCACCAGGGCGCGCGGCGAACCGGCGGCGACGGTCTGCGGGGACGTCGTGGCGTGCTGGAGCGCGGGATCGTCGAGGTGGGCCCCCCGGAGCAGTGCCCGACGGACGTCGCCGTCGGTCAGCAGCCCGGCCAGCCGGCCGTCGGGCTCGGTGAGCATGCACAACGACGAGGCCAAGGTGTCGATGACGATCGCGACGTCACGCAGGCTTGCGGTGGTCGGGGCGCACGCCTCCTGCAGCTGGCGCTGGGTCACCGGTCCTCCTCGGTCGGGATCGCCGGCACGAGGTCGACGAAAGGTTTCACGCGCGGCGAGGCCGGCGCCTGCCGCACGATATCGAGGATCCGGTCACTGGCGTCTCCCGTGCCATAGGGGTTGACCACCGCACGGGCGCGTTCGCCGAACTCCGGGCTGAGCGCGATGGCGAGGCCCGCTCCGACAGCCGTGCCGCCTTCGGCCACGTCCACGACGTTGGTGCCACGCAACCGGCCCTGCTGTCGCGCGCCGATGTTGACCGCCGGCAGGTGGGCCGCAGCGGCCTCGATGATGCCGGAGGACGAGTTGCCGACCACGACGTCGACGCTGGCCAGGACCCGGGGGAAGCGCGCCCCGAGAGCCTCGACGACGACGACCCCGGGATGGGTGTCGGCCGCCGCGAGGAGGGCGGCGATGATGTCGTCCCGGCCGGCATCCATGCCCGGGTAGGTGGCCACGACGGTGCCGAAGTGCTCGACCGTCGCTGCCAGCGCCTCAGCCGCCCAGGTCCCCACCGGCGCGCCGGCCTCGGCGGTCGGGGGGTGGTAGGTGAAGAGCGCGACCGGTCTGCGCACCGGCACGCCGAGCTCCTCGCCCAGCTCGGCATCGGAGTACGGCTCGGCGTGGGCCAGCCGGTCCAGCCCGGGCGCCCCCGTGACGTGGACGCGGTCGGCGGGCTCACCCATCTGGCGCAGCCTGGCAGCAGCATCCGCGGATGCCACGCAGTGCTGGTCGGCGAGCTTGCTGATGGCGTGCCGGACGCGCTCGTCCAAGGCACCCTCGGTCACCTCTCCGCCGTGCAGGTGCACGATCGGGATGCCCGCGAAGAAGGCCGGCGGCACGGCATACAACAGCTCCCAGCGGTCGCCGAGGACGACGAACACGTCGGGCGCGACCTCGCGCAGCATCCGCGAGGCGCCGGACGCCAACCGCGGGCCGTGCTCGAGCATCGCGTCGACGGTGATCGCCACGATCGGCTCGGCCAGCTCGTGGACGGCGTCGCGCCACCCGCCCTCCCGGTCGGTGGCCGGAAGTGCGGCGGCCAGCTCGTCGCCGCCGTAGGCGACGCCCGTGAACAGGTGCAGGTCGATGTCTGGCGCCTCGGCGAGGACCGTGATGACGGGCGACAGAGGTCCGAGGTCTGCGCGCGTGCCCACGAACACAGCCACGCGCAGCGGGTGCCCCGCGGCGGTCATCGGGCCCCTGCGGGCGACAGGTCGTCCTCGCCGATGGGAGCGCCGGCCTGCACCGATCGACCGAGGCCACGGCCTCGGATGTCGACAGCGGGGCTCACGCCCCCCTCGGGTCGCAGCAGCAGCAGGTGCTCGTCGCCGAGGACGGTGCCCTCCGGCAGGTCGGCTGCCGCGTGCCAGCTGCGCCGGACGAGCGCCGCGTTCTCCTCCTCGGACGGCATCCGCCGCTTGACACCGTCACCGAGCCCGAGAGCCAGCACCTTGGTCTGGCTCACGTAGGCGGTCAGCTCCGCCGGCTCGAGCGAGGCGCGGTGGTCCGGGCCGGGCAGGGTGCGGTCGGTCGTGTAGTGCTTCTCGAGGATGCTCGCCCCGAGGGCAACGGCACCCAGTGCCGTGGTCAGACCGGGCGTGTGGTCGGACCAACCCACGGGTATGCCGTGTGCCTCCTGCATCGCGGGGATGGCCCGGAGGTTGCACTCCTCGATCGGCGCGGGATAGGCCGACACGCAGTGGAAGAGGATCAGGCCCGGCGCCTGCTCGCAGGCGCTCACGGCATCGGCCACCTCCTGCGCCGTGCCCATGCCCGTCGAGACGAGCAGGGTCACCCCGAGCGAGGCGAGGGCGCGCAGGTAGGGGATGTTGGTGAGCTCGCCCGACGACACCTTCAGGGCGGGCAGGCCGAGGCCGACCAGCATCTCCGCACTGGCCGTGTCGAACGGCGTGCTGAGGAAGGTGATGCTGCGTTCGGCAGCATGCGACTGGAGCTCCGCCCACGCCGTGTGCGGCAGGGTGAGCGCCTGCAGCAGCGAACGCTGGTCCTGGGCTCCCCCGCGGGCGCGCTGGTAGGGCGTCGACGACGCGGTGCTGGACACGAGCATGGCGGGGTCGAAGGTCTGGAACTTGACCGCGTCCGCGCCGGACTCGGCCGCGACGTCGACCAGCTCGTGGGCCAGCTGCAGGTCGCCGTTGTGGTTGACCCCAGCCTCGGCGATGACGAAGACGTCTCCTGCCGTGGGGATGGTTCGGCCTGCGATCTCGGCAGTGCGCATGTGCCCTCTCCTCGTGGTCGTGGTCAGCCGGGGCTCAAGCGGTCGGCCGTCGAGCCGAGCTCGACGGCCGGGACGCCGACGACCGTCCGCCCGGCCGCCACATTGTCCCGCACGACGGCACCGGCGCCCACCACCGCACCCGCACCGACGGTGCGGCCAGGCAGGATGCGCGCACCCGAACCGACCATGGCACCGGCTCCGACGCGTGCCGCTCCGAGCAGCACGGCCCCGGGCGCGATGTGGGCAGCATCCCCGATGACGCAGTCGTGCTCGACCACCGCGGCTGTGTTGACGACGACACCGCGGCCGACCCGCGTCAACGGTCCGACGTGCGCATGCTCGTGGATGACGCACGCAATGCCGACCTCGGCATCACGCGCGATCGACGCTGTCAGCGCGAGCACCGGGGGCACGGACACCTCAGCGTGCACCAAGAGCTCGATGAGGGCAGCGCGGGCGGCGTTGGCACCGACTCCCAGCGCGACCCGGTGCCCCTCCTCCAGGGCCATGGCCACGGCGGCGTCGTCATCAGCGAGCACCGGAACCGACCAGGGCGAGCCCTCGAGGTCTCCAGCCACGGCGACCACCAGTCCGCCCGCTCGCTCGATCACGTCGCAGACGCTGCGCGCGTGTCCACCTGCACCCAGCACGATCCATGTCGGAGGGGAGGTCATGGGGAGAAACTACCCGCCCTCCAGCCCCGGGGGGACGACCGGCGCCCCATGGTGCGTGCCGTGCGTGCCGCGACCCGACGTCATGGCACTATGACTGCTCGAGTCGTTGCAGCGAGGCGAGGAGGAGGCCCCATGACCGGCACGGTCGTCGTCAGGGGCTTGGGCTCCATCGGCCGCCGGCACGCCACCGTCCTCCGGGATCTCGGCGCCGACGTCCACGGCTGGCCGGTTCGCCCACGCGTGGGCGACCTGGACGGCACGCCGCTGCTCGACGACGTCCAGGGCGCCGAGATGAGCGGGCAGGCGGACCTGGTGGTCATCGCCACGGACACGGCCAGGCACGTCGACGACGCACTCGCCGCACTCGACGCGGGCGCCGCGCGGGTGCTGCTGGAGAAGCCGGTCGCACCGACGGCCGATGACGCTGGGCGTCTCAGGCAGCATCCGGAGGCTGAGCACCGGGTCTTCGTGGCCGCCCCCCTGCGAGCGCACCTCGGCTTCCTCGAGTTCCGCGACCGTGCCCTCGCCCTGCCTGCCCCGGCCAGCGCGCACGTCTACTCGCAGTCCTGGCTGCCCGACTGGCGGCCGGACCGCGACTACCGCCAGTCCTACTCGGCGCGGGCCGACGAGGGCGGCGTGCTGCGGGACCTGGTGCACGAGATCGACTACGCCGTCTCCGTCTTCGGCCCGCCCGCGGAGGACAGCATCCAGGCCGTCGTCGAGTGGGAAGGACCTCTTGACATCGCCGCCGAGCAGGCAGCGACGGTGCTCTGGCGGACGCCGTCCGCGACGGTGACGCTCCGGCTGGACTACACGACTCGCCCAGCTCGGCGGGGCGCCCTGGTCACCAGCGCCGACGGCAGTGTCGCCTGGGACCCGGTGACCGGTTCGGTGTCGTCCACGGCGCCGGACGGGTCGGTCGACGTGGTCGCCTTTCCCGAAGATCTCGAGCGCAACGGCGTGATGGCCCGGCAGATGCAGGCCGCGCTGGCCCTGGCCCCGACAGCAGACGCTGAGCTGCTCCTGCGCGCAGGGGCGCCCGCAACCCTCGCCGAGGGCGCCCTCGCCGTGCGCATCTGTGACGGCGCCAGAGGGTCGGCCGACCCCATCGAGACGTCGCGTCCCAGCACCCGAGGAGCGGAGTCCCCGTGAGCGCTGCACCCCGAGTCCTGGCCGTCATCCCCGCCAGAGGCGGCTCGCGCGGGCTGCCGGGCAAGAACGTCCGCCCGCTGTGCGGCATACCGCTGGTCGGCCACGCGATCCGCGCTGCCGCGATGACGCCGAGCGTCACCCGCACCATCCTGACGACCGACTCGGAGGAGATCGCCGATGTCGCGAGACGTTTCGGTGGCGACGTCCCCTTCATGCGCCCCGTCGAGCTCGCCGGTGACGACACGCCGATGGCCCCGGTGGTGACCCACGCGCTGGAGTGGGTCGAGAGGGAGGAGGGTCAGCCCTACGACGCCGTGCTGCTGCTCGACCCCACGAGCCCGGCTCGCCTGCCGCAGCAGCTCGACGCGGCCGCTGAGCTGCTCTGGAGCAACCCCGACCTGGACGGCGTGATCTCGGTGTCCGAGCCGACGTTCCAGCCGGAGTGGGTCGGAGTGCGGGAAGTGGGTGCGGAGGGAGCGCTGGAGCGCTACTTCGCCAGCGGCACCGGAGTCGTCCGACGTCAGGACGCCGGACGCTACCTTCGGATCAACGGCAACTTCTACATCTGGCGTGCCGCCTCGGCCCGTGCGCTGGAGCGCTCGTGGTTCGACAGTGGGACCTACGCCGGCATCGAGATCCCTGAGGCCCAGGCCTTCTCGATCGACGACGAGTACGAGTTCCGGCTGATCGAGGCGCTCATCGCCGCCGGGCTGATCACCTTCCCCTGGGTGGAGGAGCACGCATGACCGCCAGCCTCGCTGGACGTACCGCCGTGGTCACCGGTGGGGCCGGCCCTCTCGGCCGCGTCCTCGCGGGCGCGCTCGTGGTTGCCGGAGCAAGAGTGGTCGTCATCGACCGTGCCGGCGTCGACGAGACGGTCGCAGCGCTGGGGGATGGTCATCTCGGCGTCACCGCGGACCTGATGACCGGCGAAGGACTCACGGCCGTGGAGCACTTTGTCACCGAGCTCGGGGCCTGCGACGTCCTGGTGCACAATGCCGCCTTCACGGGAACGTCCGGGATCGCCGGGTATGCCGTGCCGTTCGACGAGCAGACCGACGAGGCCTTCGCGATGGCGACCTGGCTCAACCTCACTGTGCCGTTCTCCCTCACCCGGCGGCTGGCGCCGCTGCTCCGCGCCGGTGGGCACGGCAGCGTCATCACGGTGTCCTCGATCTACGGGCTCGTCGGGCCCAACATGGGTCTCTACGACGGCACCCGGATGGGCAACCCCGCCGCCTACGGCGCCACCAAGGGTGGGCTCGTCCAGCTCACTCGCTACCTCGCGACCGTGCTGGCGCCCGACATCCGCGTCAACGGCTTCGCCCCTGGTGGCATCGAACGCGGGCAGGACCCGCTGTTCCTCGACCGGTACAGCCGGCTCACTCCCCTCGGTCGGATGGCGACGGAGCAGGACTTCGCCGGCGTGGTGACCTGGCTCGCCGGCGACGACTCGGCCTACGTCACCGGTCAGATGGTGGCCGTCGATGGTGGGTGGACCGCGTGGTAGAACCGACCACGACCGTCGCCCACCCACACCTGCAGGCGGCGAGCAAGCACCAGCTCTTCTACTTCGACGCGGTCCGCGGCCTGACCGCACAGATGGTCGTGGTCGGGCACTCCCTCAACCTCTTCCTGCCTGCCGTCTTCATGGTCCAGCGTGCCAACGGCACCTACCGCACCACGCCCGGCATCTTCTACATGCAGAGCCTCGGCGTGCTGCTGTTCTTCGTCCTGTCCGGCTTCCTCGTCAGCCGGTCGGCGCTGACCAAGATGGCCTCACCGGGCTACACCTTCGGCGAGTTCTTCCTCGAGCGGTTCGCGCGGATCTTCGTCCCGTTCGTCCCTGCCGTCCTCCTCGTAGCCGTCGCGGACCGCCTGGTGCTGCAGGGGCGGCGAAACCCGTTCACGACGATCCCCCTCGACGTGTGGACCACCGTCACGAACCTCACGATGCTCTACAACAACCCAGTCATGCGCACGGTCGCCGAAGTCACCGGACTGCCCCTGAGGACCGGCCCGATCGGAACCGCCGACCCGTTCTGGTCGGTGGTCATCGAGTTCTGGATCTACATCACCTTCGGGCTGATCCTGCTCCGACTGGTGCGGGACCGACGAATAGGGGTCGTCGGCGTGCTTGTCCTGCTCTTCTCCGGCGCTGTCGTGGCCCAGACGCTGGTCGCGAGCGAGGGCCTCGTCCTCGCCTGGGTGGTGGGCATGGCATACGCCATCGGAGACCGGTTCGCCTGGTTCACCCACCGCCGGCTCCACCAGGTCCTGGGTGTGGTCGGGCTCTTGGCGACCCCCGTGTGCCTGCATCGCACGCACTGGAACGTCTATGACGAGTTCGTCGCGCTCGCGCTGTCGGTCGGAGTGATGTCCTTCTACTTCGGGTTCGCCCGCCCAGCGCCAGCCACGGACCCGGCCCGCCCGGCCCCAGCCACGGACCCGGCCAACCCGGCGGCAACGGCCGCGAACGCGGCAACGAGGGGTGGGGCCGGTGCAGCCGTGATGCCGGCCGGTCAGTCACGCATCCCCGCGCCCGTGCGGACGATCGTCAAGTACGTGTCGGACTACTCGTACTCGCTCTACCTGGTCCACTTCAGCCTGCTCGTGTACCTGCAGACCGTGCCCAGGGTACGCGCCCACCCCGCTGCGGCGATCGTGTTCGGCTTCGTGGTCGCGAACGTCGTCGCGTTCTGCTTCTGGTTCCTGTTCGAGCGCCACTACCCCTCGGTGCGCAGGGGCCTGCGCCGCACCCGCGTCTGGCAGACACTGTTCCCCGCGCGGCCCACCAGCGCACCCTCCGCCTGAGTCGCCGGCTTCAGCGACGACGCGGCAGGTGCCAGAGGTGGCCGTGCTCCTCACGGTCGAGCAGCTCGGGCATCACGTCGCGCTCGAACATCGCCATGCCCGTGGTGTCGTAGGCCGCCTCGGGGAAGTTGAGGATCGCGTAGGTCAGGCCGAGCTTCTCCAGGGCGCCGAGCTTCTCCACCACCTGCTCGGGGGTGCCGACCGTCGCGGCCTTGCGGTAGTCCGCGAGCAGGTGGTCGACGCGGGCCTCCGGCGTCCCCACCGAGAGGAGCCGCGCCCGCAGCGCGGCGAACCGATCCTCGACCTCGCGCTCGGTGGCGCCGATGAAGACGTTGAGGTTGCCGCTGCGGACGATCTCACCGAAGTCACGGCCCACGTCGTCGCAGTGCCCCTTGAGGATCGCGCTCTTGGCGGCAAAGCCCTCGGGGCTGGGGTCGAAGTTGGTGTAGTCGGCGTACTGGGCGGCGATGCGCAGCGTCTTCTTCTCGCCCCCGCCGGCGATCCACATGGGTATGCCGTTGTGCTTCGACCCCGGGGCCGTCGTGCCCTGGAGCGGCTGCGGGTAGCAGCGGGCGCCGTCGACCTGGAAGTGCTTGCCCTCGAACGTCGCCGTGCCGGTCGTCCACATCTGTCGGAAGATCTGGACGCCCTCGTCGAGAGCCCGCAGGCGCTCACCGGCCCGCGGGAAGCCGTAGCCGTAGGCGCGCCACTCGTGCTCGTACCAGCCCGCCCCGATGCCCATCTCGAGCCGACCCTCGGAGATGATGTCGACCGTGGCGGCCACCTTCGCGAGGTAGGCCGGGTTCCGGTAGGCCATGCACGTGCACATCTGTCCCAGGCGCACCCGTCCCGTGACGGCGGCGAAGGCGGCCATCAGGGTCCAGGCCTCGTGCGTCGCCTCCTCGCTGGGGATCGGGACGGTGTGGAAGTGGTCGAAGACCCAGATCGAGGACCAGTCCTCGTTGGCGTCGGCCCGTCGCGCCAGACCCGCCATCACGCCCCAGTGCTGACTGGGGTCGATCCCGACAAGGTCCATGCGCCAGCCCTGTGGCACGAACAGTCCGAACTTCATGGGGCCGACGTTACTGCCTCCCGCCGGCACTCCCCGTGTCTCTCGCCCGTGTCCCTCCCCTGTCCCCCTCCTTGTCACCTCCCTGTCCCCCCTCCCGGTCCCCCTCCCCAACGCGTCCTCATCGTGTGATGCTGAAGGCATGAGCCTTCGCCACCAGAACGATCCCGACCTCATCCGCGAGCTCCTCATCGACCCCGGCATCTGGGTCGTGGTCGGCCTGTCGAACAACCAGGAGCGTGAGGCGTTCGGGGTCTCCCGCTGGCTCAAGGTCGAGCTCGGCAAGGGCCTGATCCCGGTGCACCCCAAGGCCGAGACCGTGCACGGCGAACAGGGTTACGCGTCGCTGTCCGACATCCCCGACGGCACCGATATCAAGGTCGTCGACTGCTTCGTCAACTCCGAGCACGTCGGGCCGGTGGTGGACGACGCCATCTCCAACAAGGACCGGCTGTTGATCGACGCCATCTGGATGCAGCTCGGTGTCGTGGACGAGGCCGCTGCGGACCGCGCTCGCGCCGCCGGGATGGACGTCGTGATGGACACCTGCCCGCGCATCGAGTGGCGAGGGGTGCGCTCGGCAGGCATGGCCCGCTAGTGATCAGGCGGGCTCGTCAGGAGCCAGGCGCGCCCTGCCAGGAGCCGCTGCGCCGCTCGCGCAGCGCCGCACCCTTGGCGTGGGCCTGGTCCCGCAGCTCGGCCTGGAAGGCGGTCATCCGCTGACGCAGCCCCGCGGCATACTCCCCCTCGCCGGCGGCGAGGATGCGGGCGGCCAGCAGCCCCGCGTTGCGGGCCCCGCCGATGGACACCGCCGCGACCGGGACCCCTGCGGGCATCTGGACGATCGAGAGCAGCGAGTCCATGCCGTCGAGGTATTTCAGGGGCACGGGCACGCCGATCACGGGCAACGGTGTCACCGATGCGAGCATCCCCGGGAGGTGGGCAGCACCGCCGGCGCCCGCGATGAGCACCCGGAGTCCGCGCCCAGAAGCGTTCTGCCCGTAGGCGATCATCTCCTCGGGCATCCGGTGCGCCGAGACCACGTCGGCCTCGTAGGCGATGCCGAACTCCTGGAGCGCCTGGGCCGCCAGCTCCATGACCGGCCAGTCGCTGTCGCTGCCCATGACCAGCCCGACCAGGGGCGACGCCTCGGTGGTGGCGGGTGGTGCAGTGCTGTCGCTCATTCGGTGATCACTCCTGCGAGGTAGTCGGCCGCGTGGCCGGCCCGCTCGCGCAGCTGCGCCAGGTCGGTGCCGGAGACGTTGACGTGACCGATCTTGCGACCCGGGCGGACGCCCTTGCCGTAGAGGTGCACCTTGAGCCCGGGGTCCCTCGCCATGATGTGGCGATAGGCCGGGTAGAGCTCGGGGTAGTCGCCGCCGAGGACGTTGGCCATCACCGTGTGCGGCTCACGCGGGGTGGGCGCCCCGAGGGGCAGGTCGAGGACCGCGCGCAGGTGCTGCTCGAACTGACCGGTCACGGCGCCGTCCATGGACCAGTGCCCGCTGTTGTGCGGGCGCATGGCCAGCTCGTTGACGACGTATGCCGGGGCACCGGTCCGCGGGTCCCTCACCTCGAACATCTCGACGGCGAACACCCCTGTCACGCCGAGGTTCTCGGCGATGCGCAGCCCGGCTTCGGTGGCCACCGCGGCGAGGGCCGGGTCGAGGCCGGGCGCGGGGGCCAGCACCTCGGTGCAGATGCTGTCGGTCTGGACGGTCTCGACGACCGGCCACGCGGCTGCCTGGTTGGAGGGACTGCGGGCGATGAGCACGGCCAGCTCGCGGACGAAGTCGACCTTCTCCTCCACGAGGATGCCGTCGGCGAGCAGGTCGGCTGTCCCCTCCTGCTGCGCGACCAGGGCCAGCCAGTCGTCGACCTCCGCGGCGGAGTCGATGACCCGCACGCCCTTGCCGTCATATCCACCGCGCGGTGTCTTGGCGACGATCGGCCAGCCCACCCGGGCAGCGAAGGCCTCGACCTCGGCGGCGGTCTTGGCGCCGGCCCACGCCGGGCAGGCGACGCCGATCTCCGTGAGGCGCTCGCGCATCGCCAGCTTGTCCTGGGCGAAACGCAGGGCCTCGGGCGTGGGATGCAGCGGGATGCCCTCTGCGACAAGGGCTTCCAGCACGTTCGGCGGGACGTGCTCGTGGTCGAAGGTGACGACGTCGCACTCCCTGGCGAAGGCCAGGACCGCCTCGACATCCGTGTGGTCACCGACCGGTGAGGATGGGATGACCTGGGCTGCCGCCGCGTCCGGCGCCTCGGCGAGGACGCTGAGGGTGATCGCCAGCTCTGCCGCCGGGGCGGCGCACATCCGCGCCAGCTGCCCGCCGCCGACGATGCCGACGACCGGGAATCCTCCGGGGGCGCGCTGCGGTGACGTCACGCGGCGAGGATATCTGCCACCGTCGCCGACGGGCCGCGGGCATCCGCCGATAGGCTCCTCTGGTGTCCGAGAACCACTCCGTCGTCGCCCGCCTGCGCGGCACGATCGACGTCCTCTACCGCGAGATGATCAAGTTCGGGATCGTCGGAGCAGTGGCCTTCGTCGTGGACCTCGGCCTGTTCAACATCCTGCGCAGCACCGTGCTGTCGGGCTACGGCAACGGGCCGCTCTCCCGCGCGGTCGTGGCCACCGTCATCTCGGCAGCGGTCGCCACGTGCGTCGCCTGGATCGGCAACCGGATGTGGACGTTCCGGCACCGCCGCAACCGGCCCGTGCACCACGAAGCCCTCCTCTTCGCTCTCACCAACGGCGTGGCCCTGCTCATCCAGGCGGCCTGCGTCGGCTTCTCGCACCACTTCCTCGGGCAGGAGAGCCTGGTGGCCGAGAACGTCGCCAAGCTCGTCGGCATCGCGCTCGGCACCCTGTTCCGGTTCTGGGCCTACCGCCGGTTCGTGTTCAGCGAGGAGCCGCTCGAGGACACCTCACCGATGGCCGAGACCCAAGGCTGAGCGCCCCGAACCAGCACCCGGGCCGGGCAGCCTCACCCGACAACGGTCGACTCCACCCCGGAACCGTTTCGGGGTGGAGTCGACCTTTATCGGTCACCCGATAAAGGCGGGGCGGGCGGTCAGGTGCTGTCGGACTCGCTGAGGAACAGGGCGAAGATCGCCGGCTGGGCCTGGATGAGCTCGAGGCGGCCACCGTTGGACTCGGCCAGGTCGCGCGCGAGCGCCAGCCCGAGGCCCGTGCCGGTCGTGGTCACCGAGCGTTCGAAGATGTGAGGGGCGATCGAGGACGGGACCCCCTCGCCCTGGTCGCTCACCTCGACGACGACGGACGGGCCGCTCCGCCGGGCGTGGACGTCGACCGTGCCCCGGCCGTGGGCGAGCGCGTTCTCGAGCAGGGTCGAGAGCACCTGCGACAGGTCGACCGGCTTGGCCTGGACGACCAGCCCTCGCTCGCCGTGGACCCGGACGCTGCGTCGAGCCTGTTCGAACGCCGGCTGCCACTCGCGCTGGAGGGCCGCGATGACCGAGTCGAGCGAGACGGTGGCCTTCGACTCGTCGCCGCCCCGGCGGGTGCGGGACATCAGGTCGTCGACCACACGGGTCAGGCGTTCGACCTGGTCGATCGCGATGCTGGCCTCCTCCTGGACGACCTCGAGGTCGTCGGTGGCGGCGATCTCCTCGAGCCGCATCAGCAGCGCGGTCAACGGCGTCCGCAGCTGGTGGGAGGCGTCGGCGGCGAAGTCGCGCTCCGACGCGAGCGACTTGGTCAGCCGCTGCGCGCTGCGCGACAACACCTCCGACACCTGGTCCAGCTCGGCGATGCCGGAGTTGATGGGCTGGATCCGGGACTCACCGGCACCGAGTCGCTCGGCGCGCTCGGCGAGGAGCGTCATCGGCCGCGACATCCGGTGGGCCTGCCGGATCGCGACCAGGACCCCCACACCGAGGGCAACCACGCCGAGGCCGATGACCACGAGCACCAGCCGCATCGAGGTCGAGGCAGGGGTGCCCTCCTCGAGCCAGGTCGCGACGATGCCCTTGCCGTGGACCGTGGCGTTCCAGATGGCGAACGCCACCGGGGTCATGGTGATCAGGATCGCCAGGGCCACCGCGAGCACGGTCGAGCGGATCAGCTGCTGCCGCATCGTCAGCGGTCAGATCTCGTCGCCGCGCTCGAACCGGAACCCGACCCCACGGACGGTGGCGATGTAGCGCGGCTGTGCAGCGTCGTCGCCGAGCTTCCGGCGGAGCACGGAGATGTGCATGTCGAGGGTCTTGGTCGACCCGAACCAGGCGGTCTCCCAGATCTCGCGCATCAGCTGCTCACGCGAGACGACCTTGCCCTGCTCACGCACCAGCACGCGCAGGAGGTCGAACTCCTTGGCAGTGAGCTGGAGCTCCTCCTCCTTGAACCAAGCCCGCCGACCCTCCGGGTCGATGCGGACGAGCTCGTGGGCGGAGGGGGCGTCTGTGGGGTTGCGGCGCAGCAGCGCCCGCACCCTGGCCAGCAGCTCAGCGAGGCGGAACGGCTTGGTGACGTAGTCGTCGGCGCCTGCGTCGAGGCCCACCACGGTGTCCACCTCGTCGGCGCGGGCGGTGAGGATCAGCACGGGCACGGTGCGGCCCTCGGCACGGATCCGGCGGCACACCTCGAGCCCGTCGACGTACGGCAGCCCGAGGTCGAGCACCACCAGGTCCGGGTTCTCCGCGGAGGCTTCGAGTGCCGCCCGTCCGTCTGCTCGGACGTCCACGTCATACCCCTCACGGCGCAGGGCGCGAGCTAGCGGCTCGGAGATGGCAGGGTCGTCCTCAGCGAGGAGCACACGGGTCATGAGGGTGATGCTATGTAGAAGGGACCCATCTCAGCGACCAGGCCACACGGGACGGCGTTTCTCGTTGAAGGCGGCGACCCCCTCGGCACGGTCCCCGGAGAAGGCCGTTGCCGCCCACATCTCGTCCTCGATGCGCAGTCCGGAGTCCAGGTCGGTGTCGAACCCGCGACGCATGGCGGCCTTGGCGTTGCGCATGCCGACAGGTGAGTGGGACGCGATCATGGTCGCCAGCTCGAGGGCGCGGTCGCGCGCAGTCCCCGCGGCCACCACCTCGTCCACCGCACCCAGGCCGCACGCGTCGTGCGCGGCATACCGCTGGGCGGTGAAGACCATCTGGGCCGCCCGCGACCAGCCCACCCGGCGCGTGAGCAGCTGGGTGCCGCCCCCGCCGGGGATCACGCCGACGCTCACCTCGGGCAGGCCGACGACCGCGTCCTCACCACACACGACCAGGTCACAGGAGAGCGCGATCTCGAAGCCGCCCCCCAGCGCGAAGCCGTCCACCGCCGCGATCGCAGGCACGGGAAGGTCCAGGACCCCCCGGTATGCCGCCTGCGCCACCGGCCGCTGGGCGCGCAGGTCGTCGTCGGTGAAGGAGTTGCGCTCCTTGAGGTCCGCGCCGACGCAGAAGGCCCTCGGATGGGTCGAGGACACCACGACCGCCCGAACGCCCGCGTCCTGGGCGAGCTCGGTCGTCGCCCGGGAGAGGGCCTGGGCCATCGCGGTCGAGACGGCGTTCATCGCCTCGGGGCGGTCGAGGACGAGCTCGGCCACGTGGCCACCTTCCCCGTGTCGGTCGATGCGGACCAGCTCTGCGCTCATGAAGACGCCTTTCGGGTGGGGGTGACGGCCTGCGCGGTCGGCTGGCGACCGCCGGCGGCCCGCCGCAGCTCGCTGGGCGTGACCGGTCCGATGCCGCGAAGGGTGCGACGCCGCAGCGCCGTCGTCTCGAACCCCGACAGGGCCGCGAGCGCCGAGGCGAGGGCGTCGTCGACCAGGACTCCCCCACCGGGCGCCACGCTGGTCAGTCGGCTGGCGCGGTTGACCGTCGTGCCGAAGACGTCGCCGAGGCGTGACAGGACCGGTCCGACGGCCATGCCCACCCGCACGTCGGGCAGCAGGTCGTCCTCGGCCATCGTCTCGACCAGGTCGAGCGCCACGGCTGCCGCCGGCGCCGCGTCGATGGTGACGAACAGGATCTCGTCGCCCACGGTCTTGATGACGCGTCCCCCGTGCGCCGTGACGATGTCGGTCGCCAGCGCCTCGAACCGCTGCACCACCACGGCCAGCTGGCGCTCGGTCATCCGCCGGACCAGCGAGGTGAAGTTGACCAGGTCGGCGAACCCGACAACCCGGCGCACACCCTGGGAGGACTGCTGGGGGTCGGCATCGGCCAGCATGCGCGAGATGGCGGCGGTGAGGTGGCGCCGCCAGGCGTAGATGAGCAGGGGCTCGAGCTGGTCGGCCATGTCGGTGAGCTTGCGCGCGGCGGCCTCCGCAGCAGCGAGGTCGGGCACGGCTCGGGCGTCAGCCTCGTCCAGCGCCGCCTCGAGATCGGGATCGGCGAGCGCCTCGGCCATCAGCTGGGTCTGCCAGACGGCGAGACGGTCGGTGGTGCGGGCGAACGCCCGGGTCATCGCCAGGGCCGTCGTCTCGTCGAGCTCCTGCTCGCGCACCAGTCGCGCGGTGGCCACCAGGGCCATCTGGTCGGCCTCGGTGAACATCGCGTCGTCGTCCTCGACGTTCGGGAAGCCCAACGCGTGCCAGAACTTGCGGGCCGACAGGAGCGACACCTCGGCGCCGCGGGAGACGTCCCGGCGGGCCATGGTGGCCGGCTTGCCGAGCAGCCGCGCCTCGAGGTCGTCCGCGCGCAGCGCCGCGAAGTCCTCCGGGCGCACCACCCGGTGCCGGCCAACCTCGCTCATGCGGTCACCCTAGGGCGTGGTGGAGCGCAGGTGGACCACGTCGCCAGCGGCGACCGCGTACTCGCTGCCCGCGCTGCTCACGACGAGTCGGCCCTCGTCGTCCACGCCGAGGGCCCGAGCGCTGCGCACGTCACCGCCCGCCACGTGCAGCTCGACCTCGCGCCCGATCGTCGCGCACGCCTTGCGGTATGCCGSGTGGACGCCGGCGCGCGCCGGCGCGGCGCCACTGAGCTCACCGTGCCACCGGGCGAGGTGGCTGAGCACCGCCACGACGAGGCGCTCCCGGCTCACGTCGGGGGCACCCGCCAGCCGCAACGAGGTGGCCGTGTCGACCGGGAGCTCGTCGCGGTCCTGGTCGACGTTGATGCCCAGGCCGACCACGATCCCGGTGGGCTGGAGCTCGCAGAGGATGCCGCACACCTTGCGGTCGTCGTCCGCGGGCAGCAGCACGTCGTTGGGCCACTTGAGCGCGCTGTCGACCCCGGCGACCTCGCTGAGGGCGTCGCGAACCGCCAGACCGGTGGCGAGCGGCAGCCAGCCGCGACCCTGGTCGGGGGCGGGCAGCAGCACCGAGAGCGTGACCGAGGTGTTGGCAGGGGTGTCCCAGGAGCGGCCGAGGCGCCCTCGGCCGGCCTGCTGGTGGTCGGTCACCACCACGCGCCACTGCTGGGCGAGGCGGGCCGCCTCGAGGTTGGTGGAGCCGAGCGCCGGGTGGACGTCGACCCCCGTCCACGGCTGACCCGGCGTGACCAACGCCTCATGCAATGCCTCACGGTCGAGCGATTCGCGCATGGAGGCAAGGCTAGGCTCGCCGGCATGGCGCAGACCACCGATTCCGTCGCTGATCCGCTCTCGGTCGGCGGCACCGACGTTCCCGCCCCCGACTCGGGGATCGACATCCACTCCACGGCCGGCAAGCTGGCCGACCTCAAGCGGCGGGTCGCCGAGGTCGCGCACGCGGGGTCCGAGCGGGCCGTCGAGAAGCAGCACGCACGGGGCAAGAAGACCGCCCGCGAGCGCCTGGAGATGCTGCTCGACGAGGGCTCGTTCATCGAGATGGACAAGTACGCCCGACACCGGTCGACCGCCTTCGGCCAGGAGGCCAACCGGCCCTACGGCGACGGCGTGGTCACCGGCTACGGCACGGTGGACGGTCGCACCGTGGCGGTGTTCGCGCAGGACTTCACCGTGTTCGGTGGGTCGCTGGGTGAGGTGTTCGGCGAGAAGATCTGCAAGGTCATGGACTTCGCGATGAAGGTCGGCTGCCCCGTCGTCGGCCTCAACGACTCCGGCGGCGCGCGCATCCAGGAAGGTGTCGTCTCGCTCGGGCTCTACGGCGAGATCTTCCGTCGCAACGTGCACGCGTCCGGGGTGATCCCCCAGATCTCGCTGATCATGGGGCCGTGCGCCGGCGGCGCGGTCTACTCCCCCGCCGTCACCGACTTCACCGTGATGGTCGACCAGACCTCGCACATGTTCATCACCGGCCCCGAGGTCATCAAGACCGTGACCGGTGAGGACGTGTCGTTCGAGGACCTCGGCGGCGCCCGGACCCACAACACCAAGTCCGGTGTCGCGCACTACATGGGCACCGACGAGGACGACGCGATCGAGTACGTCAAGGCGCTGCTGTCCTACCTGCCATCGAACAACCTCGAGGAGCCGCCCTCGTTCGCCGACGACGGCGCCGAGCTGCCGTCGCTCGAGGTCACCGACGAGGACCGCGAGCTCGACACGCTCATCCCCGACAGCGCCAACCAGCCCTACGACATGAAGACCGTCATCGAGCACGTGCTCGATGATGGGGAGTTCCTGGAGGTCCAGCCACTGTTCGCCCCGAACATCCTGGTCGGCTACGGCCGCATCGAGGGCCGGTCGGTGGGCGTCGTGGCCAACCAGCCGATGCAGTTCGCCGGGACGCTCGACATCGACGCCTCCGAGAAGGCCGCCCGGTTCGTGCGCACCTGCGACGCGTTCAACGTGCCGGTGCTGACGTTCGTCGACGTGCCCGGCTTCCTGCCCGGCACCGACCAGGAGTGGGACGGCATCATCCGCCGCGGCGCCAAGCTCATCTACGCCTACGCCGAGGCCACCGTCCCGCTCGTCACGGTGATCACCCGCAAGGCCTACGGCGGCGCCTACGACGTGATGGGGTCCAAGCACCTCGGCGCCGACATCAACCTCGCCTGGCCGACCGCCCAGATCGCCGTGATGGGCGCCCAGGGCGCGGTCAACATCCTCTACCGCAAGCAGCTCGCCGCCGCGGCCGAGGCCGGGGAGAACGTCGACGAGGCCCGCGCCCGGTTCATCGCCGAGTACGAGGACACCCTCGCCAACCCCTACATCGCCGCCGAACGCGGCTACATCGACACCGTCATCACCCCGTCGAACACGCGCATGAACGTCACCAAGGCGCTGCGGGCGCTGCGCACCAAGCGCGAGACCCTGCCGCCCAAGAAGCACGGAAACATCCCGCTGTGACCCGTTCGAAGGCTCACGGCTGGGGGCCGGGGCGATGAGCGACACCGAGGGGACCTCGGGACAGGCGTCGAGCCAGCCGCCACTGCGTCTGGTCCGCGGCGACGCGACCCCCGAAGAGGTGGCCGCGCTGTTGGCGGTGCTGTCCGCTGCCTCTGGCGGCGCCGAGGCGCCGGCCGCGCGGCATACCTCGCAGTGGTCCTCCCCCGCCCGGGCGGTGCGCCGCCCACTCACCCCTGGTCGGGGCGCCTGGCGCGCCTCCGCCTGGCCCGGCTGACCGACTTCCCCCACGCGCCCGCCGTGGGCGGACGACCCTGGTCAGCCCGGGCGGACGGGACCCCACCGTCAACGCGCGTCACACCTCGTCGCGCCGTGACCGTCGACCGCACCGTGGTCGTCGGTCGACGGGCCCGTGCTCGACGCGGGTTACTCGTCGAGCTCGGTGCCGGCGGCCCGGCGGCGCGTGACGGTCTCGCGGAGCTCTGCAGCCTCGACGTCGACCAGGCAGTTGGCCGCCAGCACGCGCTCGGCCACCTCGAGGTCACCCATGAACGCCCGGAACGTGTCGGGCACCGTGATGTCGTGCGGGGGGCGCGCCACCACCTCGATGGCGTCCCCCTGGCGCACCGTCCCGCCGGTCACGACGGACAGGTAGGCGCCGGTGCGCCCGACGCCACTGAACCGCTTGACCCAGCCCCGCTCGCCCATCCGCGCGGCAAACGTGGCACACGGGATCCGGGGCCCGCAGACCTCGAGCACGACCTCGTTGCCGACCGCCCAGCGCTCACCGACCAGAGCCCCGTCGACGTCGAGACCGCTCGTGGTGAGGTTCTCCCCGAACATGCCGTCGGGCAGGTCCCGTCCCAGCTGCTCCGCCCACCAGTCGAGCTCCTCACGGGCGAACGCGTAGACAGCCTGGTAGTCGCCCCCGTGGTGCCGGGTGTCGCCGAGGAAGTCGCCCTCGAGACCGCTGCCCAGCCCACCGTGCTTGGGCCCCGGGGCACGCAGGTGGGCGGACCCGACCGGGCGCTTGGCTATGCCGGTCACGCCGACGTTCTTGGCGGTGCTGGGTTCGGCGCGTCCGACGTTGAGCGACAGCAGGTGTGCAGCCATGCGCCCAGCCTAGGGACGGTGGCAACGCCGTGTGGCGGTGGAGCCCGGGTATGCCGTGCGGCACGCAGAAGGGCGGGCGCCGCTCCCGGGTTATTGCGGTGCCCGCCGTCAGGACGCTGGGGTACCTTCGCTCGCGTGAGCACAGAGACGACCGCAGCGGCCCGACCCGCCACCGACATCGACCGCATCGCCGACGACTTCCTGGCGAAGTTCGTCGCCCTCAGCCCGATCACCGCGACCTACCTCGGCATCGCCGGTCACGACGAGGAGCTCGACGACTTCTCCCCGGCCGGCCACGAGGCCCACGCCGCCCTGCGCTCCGACACCCTCGCGCGGCTCGACGGAGCAGCCCCTGTCGACGAGATCGACCGGGTCACCCTGGCCGCCATGCGCGAGCGCCTCGGGCTAGCGGAGGAGACCCACCGGGCCGGGCTCGACGAGATGTCCCTCAACGTCATCGCCTCCCCGCTGCAGGAGGTCCGCGGCTGCTTCGACCTCATGCCCACGGCCACCGACGAGGACTGGGGAGTCATCAGCCGACGCCTCCAGCGCGTGCCCGACGCCCTCGCCGGGTGGCAGGAGAGCCTGCTGAGCGCCTCAGCCAAGGGCAACGTCGCGCCGCGTCGCCAGGTCGAGGCCTGCATCCAGCAGTGCGTCGACCTCGTCGCGGACGACGGGTACTTCGCCAAGCTCGTCGAGGACGCCAGGCTCAGCGGCGACGACAGCGGCGCAGGCGAGCTGGCCGAGTCGACCAGGGACGTGCTCGCGACCGCCGCCGACCGCGCCTCCTCGGCGTATGCCGAGCTCGGCACCTGGCTCAAGGCCCACCTGCTCGACGTCGCACCCGAGGCGGACGCCTGCGGTCCGGAGCGGTACGCGCTGCTCTCCCGCTCGTTCCTCGGCGCCACGGTCGATCTTGCCGAGACCTACGCCTGGGGCCAGCAGGAGGTCGAGCGGATCACCGCGCAGATGGAGCAGGTGGCCCACCAGATCAAACCCGACAGCTCCGTCAAGGAGGCCATCGCCGCCCTCGACGCCGACCCGGCATACCAGCTGCACGGCACCGACGAGCTGAAGGCGTGGATGCAGGAGCGGGCCGACGAGGCCATCGCCAACCTCGCCGCCACCCACTTCGACATCCCCGACCCGGTGCGGACCATCGAGTGCCTCATCGCCCCCACCCAGACGGGCGGCATCTACTACACGGGCCCTTCCGAGGACTTCTCGCGTCCCGGACGCATGTGGTGGTCGGTGCCCAAGGGCGTGACGGAGTTCGGCACCTGGAAGGAGCTCACGACCGTCTACCACGAGGGCGTTCCGGGGCACCACCTCCAGGTGGCCCAGACGGTGTTCCGATCGGAGCTGCTCAACAAGTGGCGTCGCATGTTCGCCTGGACCTCCGGTCACGGTGAGGGCTGGGCGTTGTATGCCGAGCGGCTCATGGACGAGCTCGGCTACATGGACGACCCCGGCAACAAGATGGGGCTGCTCGACAGCCAGTCGCTGCGCGCCGCCCGCGTCGTCATCGACATCGGGGTGCACTGCGGGTTCGACGCCCCGGCCGAGGTCGGCGGGGGTCAGTGGACCTACGACAAGGCCTGGCAGTACCTCACCGACCACGCCAACCAGGGCGAGGCGTGGCTGCGGTTCGAGCTCGACCGCTATCTCGGCTGGCCCGGCCAGGCTCCCTCCTACAAGATCGGCGAGCGGCTCTGGATGCAGCTGCGCGACCAGGTCGAGGAGCGTGAGGGAGACCAGTTCTCGCTCAAGGACTTCCACCGCCGCGCGCTCGACATCGGTGGCGTGGGCCTCGACACGCTGCGCGAGGCGGTGCTGGGCGAGCTCGGCTGACGGCCCGAGTGACCCGGGGCGCCTGAAGGCGGTCCACCCCCAGCGGTGGACCGCCTTCACCCGCCCACGCCCGGCACGTCTGCGGCTGCCTGCGAGGATGTCCCCGTGGAAACTGCCGGCGCCATCGTCGCCATCATCGCGACCGTCATCGTCGTCGCGGGTTTCGCGCAGAGGTGGCGCGTCGCCGCGCCCCTGGCCTTGCTCGTGGTGGGTGTCGCAGTCAGCTACGTCTCGTTCATCCCCGAGCCGGAGCTGAGCTCCGAGGTCGTCCTGGTCGGCCTGCTGCCGCCCTTGTTGTATGCCGCCGCGATCCGCACCTCGCTCGTGGACTTCCGCGCCAACTGGACACCGATCCTGGGCCTGTCCGTCGGGCTCGTCCTGTTCACCGCGGCGGGCGTGGGCCTGGTGACCTGGAAGCTGCTCGACGTCCCGTTCGCGGTGGCCTTCGCGCTGGGGGCGATCGTGGCCCCACCGGATGCGGTCGCGGCGACGGCGGTGGCCAGACGGATCGGGCTGCCGAGGCGGATCGTGACCATCCTCGAGGGCGAGTCGCTGGTCAACGACGCCACGGCGCTGGTGTCACTGCGCACCGCCATCGCCGCCTTCCCGCTCGCCGCGGGCGTCGTCGCTTCCGGCAAGCACGCCGACAAGGTGACGATGGGCTCGGTGGCCTTCGACTTCAGCCGCGCGGTCGTGCTCGGGGTGGGCTTCGGAGTGCTCGTGGCGGTCGTGATCGCCTTCGTCCGGCGCAAGGTCACCGAGTCGGCCATCGACACGTCCATCTCGTTCATCGTCCCCTACCTCGCCTACCTGCCCGCTGAGCACTACCACGGCTCCGGAGTGCTGGCCGTGGTCGTCGCGGGTCTGCTGCTGGGGCACAAGTCGCCGATCATCCAGAACGCCTCGTCGCGCCTGAGCGAGCGGATCAACTGGACGACCATCCAGTTCATCCTCGAGAACGTCGTGTTCCTGATGCTCGGCATGCAGATGCGCCGACTCGTGGAGGACGCCGGCCAGACCGGTCCGGGGTGGGGTCGGGTGATCCTGGTGTGCCTTGCCGTGCTGGCCACGGTGGTGATCCTGCGACCGATCTGGGTCTTCCCCTTCAAGCTCCTGCAAGCCAAGCTCCCGAAGGGCGAGGGCAAGTTCCACCCCAGGGCAGCCGCCGTCATCTCGTGGGCGGGCATGCGCGGGGTGGTGACCCTCGCCGCGGCCTTCACGTTGCCGGAGGGCACTCCCGAGCGCTCCACGCTCGTGCTGGCCGCCATGACCGTCACCGTGGCGACCCTGCTCCTGCAAGGACTCTCGCTGCCCTGGCTCGCCAGGAGCCTCGGCGTGCGCGGCCCCGACCCACGCGAGGACGCCCTGCAGGAGGCGACCATCCTCCAGTCGTCGGTCGCGGCCGGGCTCAAGGCGCTCGAGGAGCACCACGACGTCGACGACGACGTCATCGAGACCCTGCGCCGGCGCGCCGAGAACCGCACGAACATCGTCTGGGAGCGGCTCGGCCAGGGGCGCGCCGACGCGGTCGAGACGCCCAGCGCGACCTACCGCCGGGTGCGGCTCATCATGCTCGGGGCCGAGCGCGCCGAGCTCCTGCGGATCCGCGACGCGGGCACGGTCGACCAGGAGGTGCTGGGTCACGTCTTCGCCCAGCTCGACATCGAGGAGTCGATGCTCGACCGGATCGAGGAACGCTCCGACGAGCTCCGTGAGGACCCGTTGCTGCCCCCGGAGCGCCCCGAGGACGAGTGTCAGCACCTCGCCGACCACCACGACCGGTTCGTGGCGCCGACCAGCCCGCACGGGTGCGAGGAGTGCCTCCGGGACGGCACGACGTGGGTCCACCTGCGGCTGTGCCTCGACTGCGGCCACGTCGGGTGCTGCGACTCCTCACCCCAGAAGCACGCCTCGGCGCACTTCCGAGAGACCGACCACCCCGTGATGCGCAGCTTCGAGCCGGGCGAGTCCTGGCGCTGGTGCTTCGTCGACGACCAGCTCGGCTGAGCGCCGCGGCCACACGCGGGTATGCCGCGTCGGCGCCTCGGGTGGGTAGCCTCGCCTCGTGACGTCCCTCGTGCTCGCCTCCGCCTCCCCCGCCCGCCGTCGACTGCTCGCCGCTGCGGGGCTGGAGCCCAGCGTGGTCGTGAGCTCCGTGGACGAGGCAGCGGTGACCGCAGCGGCCCTCGAGACCTACGGCGAGCTGGTCGCCGAGGACGTCGCGCTGGTTCTGGCGCGCGCCAAGGCCGAGGACGTGGCCGACCAGATCGACGACGCGATCATCGTCGGGTGCGACTCGGTCCTCGACCTCGACGGCGAGATCCACGGCAAGCCCGCGTCAGCGGCGGAGGCCAGGTCGCGGTGGCGCCAGATGCGCGGCCGCTCAGGCGTCCTGCACACCGGCCACTGGGTCGTCGACACCCGCGAGGAGGCCGATGGTGGGACGGGCGCCACGCTCGGGGCCACCGCCTCCACCACGGTCCACTTCGCCAAGCTGACGGACGACGAGATCGAGGCCTACGTCGAGACGGGCGAGCCCCTGCGTGTCGCCGGGGCCTTCACCCTCGACGGGCTCGGCGGGCCCTACGTCACCGGCATCGAAGGCGACCCGAGCAACGTGGTCGGGCTCTCGCTGCCGCTGCTGCGCGAGCTGCTCATGGAGGTCGGACTGGCATGGCACGACCTGCGCAGCACCGCGCACCGGGGCGCCCAGGGCGAGCGCGGCTGACCGCAACCCGTCAGACCGGGGGGATGTCGCGCCGCTTGGTGGCGAAGTGCCGCTCGCGGGCCTTGGCGTAGCGCAGCCGCAGCAGGAGCTCGGCACGCAGGGCGTCGGCCTCGATGATCTGGTCGAGGACCAGGTCGGCGGCGAGCCGCTCGAGGTCGACGTCCTCTTCGTACTCGCGCCGCATGTCCTGCACGAACTGCTCACGCTCGGCCGGGTCGTCGATCGCCGCGATCTTGTTGGCGTAGACGGCGTTGACGGCCGCCTCCGGGCCCATCACGGCGATGCGCGCGGTGGGCAGCGCGATGGTCGCGTCGGGACCGAAGCCGGGACCGCCCATGGCGTAGAGCCCGGCGCCGTAGGCCTTGCGGACGATCACGCAGAACTGCGGGACGGTCGCCGAGGACACCGCGTGCACCATCTTGGCGCCGTGCCGGATGATGCCGCCGCGCTCGACCTCCGACCCGATCATGAAGCCCGGGACGTCGGCGAGGTAGATCAGCGGGATCGAGTAGGCGTCGCACAGCCAGATGAACCGCGCGGCCTTGTCGGCGCTGTCCGTGAAGAGCACCCCACCCTTGACGATGGAGTTGTTGGCGACGATGCCGACGGTCTCCCCCGCCATCCGGCCGAACCCGATGACGAGCTCCGGCGCGAACAGAGGCTTGACCTCGAAGAACGACTCGTCGTCGACGAGGCCGTCGATGACCTCGTGGATGTCGAAGGGCTGGCTCTCGCGCTCGGGCACGGTGTGCCGCGTCAGCGGCGTCGAGGGCTCCTCCGGCGCGTAGGACGGAAGGTCGGAGCGCCAGTTGGCCGGCAGGTAGGAGAAGTACAGCCGCGCCATCTCGATGGCCTCGGTGTCGTCGGCGACCAGCAGGTCACCCACACCGGAGACCGTGCAGTGCATCCGCGCACCACCCATGTCCTCCAGCGAAACCTTCTCTCCCACAACCATTTCCGCCATGCGAGGACTGCCGAGATACATCGAGGCGTTTCCCTCGACCATGATGATCAGGTCGGTGAAGGAGGGAATGTAGGCACCGCCCGCGGCGCTCGGCCCGAACAGGCAGCAGATCTGGGGCACCTTGCCCGACAGTGCGACCTGGTTGTGGAAGATGCGGCCCGCGCCGCGGCGTCCGGGGAACATCTCGACCTGGTCGGTGATGCGGGCGCCCGCGGAGTCGACGAACCAGAAGACGGGCAGCTCCTCGCGCAGCGCCATCTCGGTGGCCCGCACGATCTTCTCGACCGTCCGCGCCCCCCACGACCCGGCCTTGACCGTCGGGTCGTTGGCGATCACGATCGCGGGGCGTCCGTCGACGGTGCCGCGACCCGTGACGACACCGTCGGCCGGCAGGCCCTTCGCCGTCGCGTTGGCGAACCGCGCGTCCTCGACGAAGCTCCCCTCGTCGAACAGCATCGCGATCCGGTCGCGCACGTAGAGCTTGCCCTGCGCGTCCAGCTTGGCCTGCGCCTTCTCGGGCGCCGCCGCAGAGGCCAGGTATGCCGCGGCGAGCCGCTCCCGGACGTCGGTCACCTTCGGGTCGGTGCCGGAGTCGGCTCCGACGGCGAACGGAAGGGCGGGGGTGGACGCCGAGGCGCCTGACGACGAGGTGGAGGTCACCGGCATACCCTCTCGCACTGTCTCGGGGGCTGCTGCGTCTGCGTCGGTTGTCACGGGCTCAGGCGGTCGGCAGGCCGAGGTGGCGGGCGATGACCATGCGTTGCACCTCGGAGGTGCCCTCGCCGATCTCGAGGATCTTGGCGTCGCGGTAGAAGCGGGCGACGGGGTACTCCTCCATGAAGCCGTTGCCGCCGAACACCTGCGTGGCGATGCGGGTCGCGGTGACGGCCGCCTCGGTCGAGTAGAGCTTGCAGATCGCGGCGGCCTGCTTGACCTCCTTGACCGAGCGGCGACCGTGCTCGAGCTCGTCCTTGAGCCAGGCGGCCTTGTAGGTCAGCTGGCGCGACGCCTCGACCATGACGGCGAGGTCGGCGATCTGGAAGGACACGCCCTGGTTGACGCCGATCGGCTTGCCGAACGCCTTGCGGGTCTTGGCGTACTCGGTGGTCTCCTCGAGCATCCGCTGGCTCATGCCGACCGCGAGGGCCGAGATGGCGATGCGGCCGTCGTCGAGGGTCTTGAGGAACTGCTTGAAGCCCTCGCCCTCGTTGCCGAGGAGGTTTCCGGCCGGCACGCGGCAGTTCTCGAAGGTCAGGCCATGGGTGTCGGAGGCGTGCCAGCCGAGCTTGTCGTAGGCCGGTTCGACGGTGAAGCCCTTGGTGCCGGAGGGGATCATGATGGCGCTGAGCTGCGCCGAGCCGTCGTCGTTCGTGCCGGTGCGGGCCGTCACGGTGACCACGGAGGTGATGTCCGTGCCGGAGTTGGTGATGAAGGCCTTCGACCCGTTGACGACCCACTCGTCGCCCTCGCGGACGGCCTTGGTGCGGGTGGCACCGGCGTCGGACCCGGCGTCGGGCTCGGTCAGGCCGAACCCGGCGAGCGCGCGACCCGCCACGAGGTCGGGCAGGAAGCGCTCCTTCTGCTCCTGGCTGCCGTAGGTCAGGATCGGGTTGATGCCCAGGCCGACCCCGGCCGACAGCGTGATGCCGATCGACTGGTCGACCCGGCCGAGCTCCTCGATGGCGACACAGAGCGAGGTGAAGTCACCGTCGTCACCCATCCCGCCGAACTCCTCGGGCACGACGAGGCCGAACAGCCCCAGGTCGCCCATCTTCGGCACGAGGTCGCTCGGGAAGTGGTGGTCCTTGTCCCACTTGGCGATGTGCGGCTCGACCTCTGCCTCGGCGAACTCCCGGACGACCTTGCGGAAGTCCTCGTGCTCCTTGCTCAGCTCGAACATCGATTCTCCTTCGTGGTGCGCGCCCGGGGCGGTGTCGATCGGACACCTGCTCCCGGCCACGCGGCATACCGTGGGTGTGGTGGTGCTTGACGTTGACGTAAACGTAAAGCAATACTCACGGGTATGCCAGCCCCCGCCTCCACCGCCGTCGACGAGCGCGTCCGGGAGACCTGGACGATCCGCGAGATCGCGGACGAGTTCGAGGTCACCCACCGGACGGTGCGGCACTACGAGGACCTGGGCCTGATCACCCCCGAGCGACGGGGCACCGTGCGGATCTACCACCGCCGTGACCGGACCCGCCTCGCGCTGATCCTGCGGGGCAAGCGGCTCGGCTTCCCGCTCGAGGAGATCCGCACGATCATCGATCTCTACGACCGGCCGCGCGGCAAGGCGAGCCAGCTGGAGTACGTGCTGGACCAGATCGACGAGCGTCGCGCCGACCTCGAGCAGCGTCGCCGCGACCTCGAGGACGCCATCACCGAGCTCGGGGAGTTCGAGCGCCGCTGCCGCGCGGACCTCCATCGCCTGGGCTGACGCGAGCAACCCCGACACGAGGCGGCAGGCATCAGGGACAGGCAGTCATCAGGGGCAGTCACCGGGCCCTGGTCCTAGGCTCGTGACATGGCCGCACGCACCGTCCTGTTCATCGGTGGCACCGGCGTGATCAGCTCGGCGTGCGTCGCCGAAGCCGTCACGCAGGGACACCGCGTCACGATCCTCAACCGCGGAACCAGCACCACCCATCCGCCGCACCCCGACGCCGAGGCGCTGCAGGCTGACGTCCGGGACGCGGAAGCAGTGCGGGAGGCCGTCGGCGGCCGCGAGTTCGACGTGGTCGTCGACTTCCTGTCGTTCACGCCGGACCAGGTGCAGCAGCAGCTCGACGAGTTCGCCGCGCGGTCGGGGCAGTACGTCTTCATCAGCTCGGCATCGGCCTACCAGACGCCCCCGTCGCGGCTGCCCGTCACCGAGTCGACTCCGCTGCGCAACCCGTTCTGGCAGTACTCGCGCGACAAGATCGCCTGCGAGGACCTGCTCGTGCGGGCCTACCGGGACGGCGGCCTGCCGGTGACGATCGTCCGGCCGTCGCACACCTACGACCACACCCTGCCGCCCTTCGAGGGTCGCTGGACGGTGGTCGAGCGGATGCGGCAGGGCAAGCCCGTCGTCGTGCACGGCGACGGAACGTCCCTGTGGACCATCACGCACCACACCGACTTCGCGCGGGCCTTCGTCGGGTTGCTGGGCCGTCGTGAGGCGTTCGGCGAGGCGTTCCACATCACGGGCGACGAGGCGCCGACGTGGAACAGGATCTACGCCGACGTCGCCGAGGCCGCAGGGGTGGAGCCACACCTCGTGCACGTGACGTCCGAGGCCATCGCCGCCGTGGACGAGGAGTTCGGCGACAGCCTGCTGGGCGACAAGGCGCACTCGATGGTGTTCGACAACACCAAGATCCGCACGCTCGTGCCCGGCTGGACCGCCCGCGTGCCGTTCCGGCAGGGGGCGCAGGAGATCGTCGACTGGCACGACGCGGATCCCGCCCGCCGGACGGTCGACCAGCAGCTCGACGCCCTGTACGACCGCCTGGTCGAGGCCCACCGTCTTCCCAGCCGGTAGCCCCGAGTCAGGAGGGCTCCCGCACCAGGAGGGCCCCACCCTCGCGCACAGCGACGTCGGCTAGGTTCGCCGCCGTGGACTGGGAACAGGTGCGTGGCCGGATCGAGCCCTCGACGGGTGACGTCGCCCTGAGTGCTCCCGCCGTGACCGTCGCCCTGGTGGCAGCCCTCCTCGTGGTGGCAGTACCCGCCGTCTGGCAGGTCCTGCGGCTCGCGGTGACCCTGGTCCACGAGCTCGGTCACGCCATGGTGGGCCTTGCCGTCGGCCGCCGCTTCACCGGGTTCGTGCTGCGCGGCGACATGTCCGGGCACGCGGTCACCGTCGGTCCGTCGCGTGGTGTGGGTCGGGTGCTCTCGACGTGGGCCGGCTATCCCGCGCCGGCGGTGGTGGGTGCGGCGCTGGTCTGGACCGCGGGTCGCGGGTGGGCGGCCCCGGCCGTCACGCTGGTCGGCGTCGTGCTGCTGGTCGCGCTCGTCCGGGTGCGCTCACTGCTCACTGCGGTGGTGATGCTGGCCGCGTTGGGCGCCACGGCTGCGCTGTGGTGGTGGCGCGACGACGCGGTGCAGGCTCAGGTCCTCGTGGGGTCCGGCATCGTGCTGCTGGTCGGGGCCTGGCGACACCTCGGCGCCGTGCTGCGGACACGTGCCCACTCGAGCGACCCGGCGGTCCTCGCGTCGCTCACCCACGTGCCGCGAGCCGTCTGGAACGGCACGTTCCTCCTCGTCTGCGCCGGCGCATCAGCGCTGGCAGCGGTCGAGGTCGCCGCCGCCTGGCGCTAGCCACCGGCTCGACCCGGTGTCCGCCTACCGATCCTGGAGGGCGAGGAACTCGTCGATCTCGGCAGCCGTCGGCGCGGTCGCCGGGCCACGGCGGGTCACCTTGATCGCCCCTGCCGCGTTGGCCCGCTTCGCCGCCGTCTCCCACTCCAGGCCTGCGGTGCGGCAGGCGACGAGCACGCCGGTGTGGGTGTCTCCCGCACCGTTGGTGTCGACCGCCTCCTGCGGATAGCCCGGCAGGTATGCCGTCTGCCCCCTTTCGCGCAGGTGGCACCCCTTGGGCCCGTCGCGCACGATGGCGACGGCACCCGCGGGCAGACGCCCGGTGAGCGCCTCCACCGAAGCCGCGGGATCGGCGTGCCCCGTGAGCTGCTCGGCCTCCTCGGCGTTGCTGGTCCACACGTTCGTGCGGGCGAGGACGTGCTGTTGCAGCTCGTCGGGCAGGTCGGCGAAGGCAGCGCCCGGGTCGAGGACCACGACGACACCCGTCGCCAGTCCGTCCAGCCACTCCACCAGCGGGTCCCTCGTGCGACCCACGAGCGAGAAGCCACTCACGCAGACCAGGTCCCCGGCCACCGGGGACGAGGTCTGCAGCGACTCGACGCTGATCCGGCGCTCGGCGCCCTGGGTCGTCACGAAGGTGCGTTCCGCACTCGGCTCGACCATCACGAAGCAGATCCCGGTGTCGAGGTCGGTGACAGGTGGGCTGCTCGCGATCACGCCCTCGGCCGCGAGCGCCGACCGGACCAGGTCGCCGTTGGCGCCCGTCCCCACGGCCCCAGCCAGCACAGCCCGGGCCCCCGAACGCGCCGCGGCCACGAGGATGTTGACCGCTCCCCCGGCATACCGCGCATAGGACTGCGCCACCGCGTTGCCACCACGCACCGGCAGCGCCTCGACCACGACCACCTCGTCGACGAGGGCCTGTGCGGTGTGGATGACCCGCGGAGCCGCCGCGCGGTCCGGCGCGCCCTCGTGGGTGCTCATGCTGAGCGAGTATGCCGGGTGGGCGCGTCCGGTGCTCCCCGCGCGACCCATGGCGACCTGATCCCCCTGCCGTGTAATGCTGCACGGCATGGCGACGGCACCGGAGACGACCCTGCTCATCCTCGGCGCAGGGGGCGACCTGACCAGGCGGTTGCTGCTGCCCGGGCTGGCCAGCCTGCTGGTGGTCGAGCCCGAGCGTCGGGTCAGGGTCGTCGGCGCCGACCGCGTCGACATCACCGCCGCCCAGTGGAAGGCCCGCGTCAAGGAGTCGTTCGCCGAGGCCAAGCCACCCGCGACGGTGACCGGCGCGGTGACGAAGCACACGGCATACGTCAAGACCGACCTGCTCGACGAGGCGGCGCTGCGCGAGCTGGTGGCCGGCTGCGGTGCGGGCCCCCTGGTCATCTTCTTCGCGCTACCTCCTCAGGTGACCATGAAGGTCTGTGAGCTGCTCCGGCACGTCGAGCTGCCCGAGGTAACGCGGCTCGCCCTGGAGAAGCCGTTCGGCACCGACCACGCGTCAGCAGTGCACTTCAACGCCCTCCTGCACAAGGTGGTGCCGGAGGAGGACATCTTTCGCATCGACCACTTCCTAGGTGTCGCAACAGTTTTCAACCTCGTTGGCCTTCGGTTCGCCAACCGCGTGCTGGCCCCGATCTGGAGTGCCGAACACATCGAGCGGGTCGAGATCGTCTACGACGAGGACCTTGCTCTCGAAGGGCGGGCCGGGTACTACGACGGCGCCGGGGCGCTCAAGGACATGCTGCAGAGCCACCTGCTCCAGGTGCTCGCGCTCTTCGCGATGGAGTCCATCGCCGCCCTCGACGCCCGTGAGCTCCAGGACCAGAAGGCCCAGGTGCTGCGCGCCACGAGGATCTGGGGCGGCTCACCCAAGCGGTCCTCGCGGCGCGCGCGCTACACCGAGGGAAAGCTCGGCCGCCGGACGGTGCCGGACTACGCCAAGGAGGAGGGCGTCGACCCGAAGCGGTCCACCGAGACGCTCGCGCAGGTCACCCTCGAGGTCGCCAACCAGCGGTGGGCCGGGGTGCCGTTCGTGCTGCGCAGTGGCAAGGCCATGGGCGCGCCGCGCAAGCAGATCGTGGCCCACTTCCGCGACGTCCCGCACCTGCCGACCGGCTTCACCGGCGGCTCCGACGGGGACCTGCTGACCATCGACCTCAAGCCCGGCGCCGTCTCGCTCACTGTGACCATGAACGCCGAGGGCGACCCGGTCGACCTCGAGCAGAAGACCCTGACGGCCGGCCTCGCCGCGCCCCGCATGCAGCCCTACGGGGAGGTACTGGCGCAGATCTTCGACGGCAGCCAGCTGCTGACGGTGCGCGGCGATGCCGCGGAGGAGTGCTGGCGGGTGATGGCACCGGTCATCAAGGCGTGGGCGGACGACAAGGTGCCGTTGGAGACGTATGCCGCGGGGTCGAGCGGCCCCGAAGGCTGGCTCGCGCCCTAGCCTTCTGGCGTCCGAAGGTCCGGATCCGACCGATTCGTCCTCGACCACGCACCGGCCCGGGATATGGTTCCCCGGCCGCTCCGATCCGGGCGGTTGGGGATGGTGGACGGGAACGGCGCGCATGCGAATAGGGGACAGGGCCACGCGGCTGGCGGCCCGGGCGGTCGTGACGGCCGTGGCGGTGGCGGGGACGTGGGTCGGCGTGCCTGCGACGGCGCACGCGGAGGACCCGGTCGTGCGCGACGCCCTCGTCGTCGACCACGTCAACGACTCGTCGTACTACGGACCGGACACTTCGCAGGCCTTGTACGACTCGCTGCGCGGGAACGCGCCAGTGGTCTCGGCCACTGCGACCCCCGGCGGGGTGCGACTGACGCGGCCCACCGATGCCCGGACCGGACCGGGGATCGAGGTGATCCCGGACTCGACGGGCCGCCTCACGGTGGGTTCGTTCCGTCCCACGAGCTACCTCCCGGGCGGGACGAGAACCCAGCCGGTCGTCCGGGTGGTGTCGCCACCGAGCTTCTGCACCACCCTGAGCTCGGCCCCCGGCCGGCTCGAGGTGGAGGACGTCGAGTACGCCGCAGACGGAGTCCTCACGAGCCTGTCTGCGTCGTACCAGATGTCCTGCTCAGGCGGTGGCACGCTCTCCGGCATCGTGCGGGTCGCCAGTACGCGCGGCTACACCTCCGGCGCCTCGGCGGCCGTGAAGCTGGGGAGGGTCACTGCAGGGTCGCGGTCGGCCCGGCTCATGACCCTGCGCAACACCGGCACCGAGCCACTCCCCCTGGGCGACGCGACCCCGGCCACGATGGCCGCCGACCAGCCTCGCCTCGAGGTCGTCGCGGGCACCGACACCTGCTCCGGGCAGACCCTCGCGGCGGGCGCGCAGTGCACCCTCACGGTCGAGTACGTCGACGACGGCATCCCCGGTGGGGGCTATCCCGCGTGGCTCGCCATCCCGGCCCCGACCCTCTACACCGGCCTGCTCCGGGTGGGCGTGTCCGTTGCCGAGGTCGTCTACCCTCCACTCGCCCCCACGAACGTCGTGGCCGACGCCGGGTACGACGGGGTGCGCCTGCGCTGGTCGACCGACTCGACCAGCCCACCGCCCGAGAAGTGGCGAGTGCGCCGCGTGGACGGCGCCGAGCCCGTCGTCGTTGCGGAGGTCTCCAGCCCGGGCTTCGTCGACACCACGCTCGCCAAGGGGGAGCGCGCCACCTACACGGTTGCCGCCGTGAACCTGGCCGGCGAGGTCGTCGGCGAGCCCGTCACGGTCGCCCGCCCGGACCTGCCCGACCTGCCCACACCCGGCGGGCGGTCCGCCGTCGTGGTGGAGGGCCTGATGGCCGTCACGGTGGTCGACACGATGGCCGGGGGGACGGTCACGTCCAGGGCGCCGGTCTCGAACGCCTACGCGACGACCCTCATCGCGGGCAACTCCTCTCTCGACCTGCCGCGCTACCCCGGACCCGGCACCTACCCGCTGGCTGCCGACACGGCATACCCACTGAACCTGTCGACGGTCCCGTCGGGCTGCTCGACCCCGACGGGCACCGTGGACGTGCGCGAGGCGTGGGTGCGGGCCGACGGGACGGTCGACCGCCTGGACGCCGACGTGCACGCCACCTGCGGCACTGCCCCGCTCGAGCTCCAGCTTCGCGTGGGCTCGGACGCGTCGTACCGCGCCGTCCAGGTCTCGCCGGTGAGCAGCGCCACCAGGCTCCTCGAAGCCGTCGTGGGTGAGTCCTCGACGCCGCTCGAGGTCCGGGTCCAGAACGTCGGCAGCGTCACCACCTCCGTGGGCGCTCCGCACCTGTCGGGCACGGGGGCAGGCGAGTTCGTCACGGACTCCGACTGCCCGGCTTCGCTCGACCCACAGGCCAGCTGCATGGTCGACGTCGTCTTCCGCCCCCACGCGACCGGGAACGTCGACAACGTCCCGGTCGTCGTGCCCGTCGGAACGCCAGTGGGCTCCCAGGAGCTCGTGGTCTCGGGCCTCGCATCCGGTGCGCCCGGGTCGTGGCGTCCCGACGTGAGCGGGCTTCTGGACCGAGCGCTCGTCCACTGGGACGTCGGCGGCGACGGACTGTCACCCCTGACGGGCATTGCCGTCGAGCGCGCCACCGGCGATGGCGCCTTCGTCGCGATGGCGCAGCTGCCGGCCGACACCTTCTCCTGGGTCGACACGACGGTTGTCCCTGGCACCACGTACCGGTACCGCCTCGTCGCGACGAACCAGTACGGCAGCACGCCCAGCAACGACGCCGACATCGCCACCCTCGTCGCCCCGGACGAGGAGCTCGTCGTCGCATCGACCCAGGACTCCTCCCCCACCGGCGACCTCTGGTCGGCACCCGTTGCCACGGGACGGCCGTACGCCCTGGGCACCGGCCAGGACACCGACCTGCCGGTCGTCTCGCCGGACGGCCGCTCACTGACCTACGTGGTCTACGACGAGACGGGCGACGCCGGCCTCTGGGTCAGGTCGCTCGTCGGTAGTCCGTCCCCTCGGGTGCTCGTGGACAGCTCCACGGCCGACGAGCTCGACCCGACGTGGAGTCCGGACGGCTCCAAGGTCTGCTACTCGCGGCTCACCACGACGACCGTGGCCGTGTGGTGCGTCGGCACGGGCACGGGTGCGGTGCCGGCGGCCTTCCCGGGCGCCGGTCTGACGGTGGAGCCGACGTTCCTACCCGACACCAGCCGCCTCCTCGTCACCGACGTGACGGTGGGGGGCGTGCTCTCCCTGGACTCCACGGGCAAGCGCACTCCCGTCACCGGCACCGAGCTGGGCTCCTGGCCCGCCGTCTCCCCGCTGGGCGACCGCCTCGCCTTCGTCACCACCGACGACTCCGGCTACGACCACGTCTGGACCGTGCCGACGGCAGGTGGGGCGCGCCAGGAGGTCGCCAGGGCCTCCGACGTCTACACCATCTACGACCGGCCGGTGTGGTCTCCCGGAGGCGACGCCCTCGTCGTGCCCACCTACCAGCCCTACTCGGGGCAGAACGTGCTGTTGTGGCGTCCGAACGCTCCTCTGGCCGAGCGCCTCACGACGATCAACCCCGCGCACACGAACGACATCTCAGCGGTCGCGTGGCGCAGGCTCGACACGGCCGCGCCGTCGATCAGCTTCCCCGCAGCGCCCGCCAAGACGTCCGGCTCCGCACGGATCCCCGTTCGGGTCACCGACGACACCGTGCCGGTCGGCGGCATCACCGTTGCCTGCTCGGTGGACGGAAAGGCGGTGCCGCGGTGCGCCAGCGGGTATGCCGGCACGCTTGCGGCGGGGACGCACACCCTCACGGTGACGGCCACGGACCCGCACGGCCACACGTCGACCGCCTCCTACCGCTGGATCGTCGACACGGCAGCGCCCACCGTCTCCGTGACGGCCCTGCCCGCCCTGGTCCTCACCGGGACCTTCGCGGTCCGGTACGCCGCCACGGACGCGAGCGGGGTCGCGAGCTACGACGTCCGCTACCGCTCCGCCTCGAGCTCCGCCTCCTCCTTCTCGGCGTGGAGCCAGCCGACGGTGTGGACGAAGGTGACAGCGACCAGCCAGGTCGTGACGCCGAAAGCGGGCTACGAGTACTGCTTCTCGGCGCGAGCCCGCGACAAGGTCGGAAACACGTCCGCATGGTCGACGGAACGATGCACAGCACGTCCGCTCGACGACCGCTCCCTCTCGACCACGACCTCGGGATGGACGCGCGCGGCGTCGTCCACGGCATACGCCGGAACGCTGACCCGGACGACGACGGTGGGTGCGAAGCTGACCCGGTCAGCGGGCGCCTTCCGGCGGGTCGCCGTGGTGGCGACGACCTGCTCCACCTGTGGCTCTGTGGAGGTGTACGTGGGCTCGACCCGGATCGGGACGGTGAGCCTCTGGTCCTCGACGACGAAGACCAGGCAGACGAAGTCCTTGCCGGTCCTCACGTCGGCGCGCTCGGGGACGGTGACCCTGCGCGCGACCACGAAGGGGAGGTCGGTCCAGGTGGACGGGCTGCTCCTGCGGAAGACCTGAGCGGGGGATCCGAGCCCTTCGAGACCCGGCACGCGGCAGGTCGGTGCGTGGCGAAGGGTCGACGAGGCGGCCCGCTAGCAGTCAGACGCGGGTGCGCACTGAGTAGAGCTCGGGGAAGAAGGTCAGGTCGAGGGCACGGCGCAGGAAGTCGACGCCGGACGAGCCTCCGGTGCCCTTCTTGTGGCCGATGGTGCGGGTGACCACCTGCAGGTGCCGGAACCGCCACTGCTGGAAGTTGTCCTCGAGGTCGACGAGCTCCTCGCAGGTCTCGTAGACGCCCCAGTGCTCGCTCGGGCTGGCATAGACCGATGCGAACGTGTCGACGAGCTCGTCGTTCTCCCGATAGGGCTGGGTGAAGTCGCGCTCGAGCTGCTCGGAGGGCACGGCATACCCGCGGCGGGCGAGGTAGCGCAGGAACTCGTCGTAGAGGCTGGGCTCGACCAGCAGCTCGGCGAGCAGGTCGCGCGCCACCGGGTCGTGCTCGAAAACCGTGACCATGTCGGCGTTCTTGTTGCCGAGCAGGAACTCGACGGCGCGGTACTGCCAGGACTGGAAGCCCGAGCTGGTCGCCAGGAAGGGCCTGATCTCGGCGTACTCACTCGGCGTCAGGGTGGCGAGCACCGACCACTGGTCGGTGAGGATCTCCTGGATGCGCTTGACCCGCGCCAGCCGCTTGAGGGCGGGCGCCAGGTCGTCGGTGGTGAGCAGGGCCCGGGCTGAGCGCAGCTCGTGCAGCATCAGCTTGAGCCACAGCTCGGAGGTCTGGTGCTGGATGATGAAGAGCAGCTCGTCGTGCTGCGCCGGCTCGCTCCGCGGGTGCTGCGCCGTGAGGAGCTGGTCCAGTCCCAGGTAGTCGCCGTAGGACATCGCAGCCGAGAAGTCCCGCTGCACACCCTCTTCGATCTCCCGCACCGCCCGTGCGTCGTCACCGCTCATGGCGCCACCCTATGGCGCCGCGAAGCTCCTCCTGACAACAGGCCGAGGTCGTGCGGCGGGGGTACCGTCCCCAGCATGGACTCTGTACGTTCGGTTGCGGTTCGTCCGGTCGCGGCACGTTCGGTTGCGGCGCGTTCGGTTGCGGTGCGCAAGGACGCAGTCCGCAGGGTCGCCGTGCGAGTGTGTGCGGGACTCGCGTCAACGGCCTGCCTGGTCACCCCCACGGTGGCACCGCAGGTCGCGGCAGCCGCAGAACCCGCGCCAGGCGTCCAGGTGACCACCTTCACCACCGGGCTCACCCTCCCTTGGGACCTGGCGGTGCTCCCCGACGGGTCGGTGCTGTTCACCGAGCGGGGCGGCGCCACGAGGCTGCGGCGCACGAACGGCTCGGTGCAGACCGTGGCCACCAACCAGTCGGACCTGTTCGTCGGATCGGAGTCCGGGCTGATGGGGCTCACCCTGGATCCCTCGTTCGCGAGCAACCGCCTCTACTACACCTGCCAGGCCTCCAAGGGGACCGGCACGTCCGCGGTGGACATCCGCGTGCTGCGCTGGCTCCTTGCTGCCGATGGCACGTCGGCGACTCGCAGCGGGGCCCCGGTGCTGACCGGCATACCCATCACGACGGGGCAGCACGGCGGGTGCCGGCTGCGCAACGCGCCGGACGGCACCCTTCACGTCGGCACGGGCGACGCGATCACCGGGCCGGCCCCTCAGAGCCTGACGTCCCTGGGGGGCAAGACGTTGCGGGTCAACAGGGACGGCACCGCGCCCACGAGCAACCCGTTCTACGGCGAGGGCGGGAATGCTCGGTTCATCTACACGTACGGCCACCGCAATGTGCAGGGCCTGGCACTGCGCCCGGGCACCTCCCAGATGTGGAGCGCCGAGCACGGGCCGGACGTCGACGACGAGGTCAACCTGCTGAGCAGCGGCGGCAACTACGGCTGGGACCCGGACGGCGCCACGCACAACTACGACCAGTCGGTCCCGATGACCGACACCGTCACGTACCCCGCGGCGATTCGCGCGAAGTGGCGGTCCGGCAGCCCGACGGTCGCCACGAGCGGAGCCACTTTCCTCACCGGGGCGGCCTGGGGTCGGTGGGAAGGCGCGCTCGCGGTCGCGGAGCTGAAGAACCAGGGTGTCCGGGTCCTCTCCCTGACGCCGGACGGGCGCGTGATCGGCAACGAGCAGCTGAGCAAGCTCGATGACACGATCGGCCGGATCCGCACCGTCCAGAGTGCCGCCGGCGGCGCGGTCTACGTCAGCACCAGCAACGGCGGCGGGAACGACCGCATCTCACGGGTCGACCCGGTCGCCCCCGCACTGACGCGGTGGTCCCCCGGCCTCGACGTCTCGCCCAGCGGGGTCGCGACGGTGCTTCGCGGGTCAGCGGTGACCGCCTTCGTGCGTGGCACGGACAACCGTGTCTGGTACACGACCCAGTCCGCCGCCGGTGGCGCCTTCAGCGGTTTCCGGTTCATTCCCGGCACGATCGCCTCGGCCCCGGCGGCCGTGACCTGGGGTGGGTCACGGGTCGACCTCTTCGCCAAGGGCAGCAACGGCCACCTCCTGCACACGTACTCCACCGGCGGCGCCTACCACGCGTGGGAGGACGTCGGCGGCGCGCTGACCAGCGCTCCCTCGGCTGCCTCCCTGAGCACCGGCACGATCGACATCGTCGCCCGCACGACCGGGGATGCGCTGTCGCGGATCCGGTGGGACGGCGCTCGCTGGACCCCGTGGACCCAGGTCGGCGGCGTGTTGTCCGCCGCGCCCGCCGCGAGCGCGGACCGTGCCGCCGGGACCGTCTCGGTGGTCGTCCGTGGCACCAACGGGCAGATCTTCCGCGTCGTGCTGTCCGCGACAGGAGTCGCGGGCGGGTTCACCAACCTCGGTCGGCTGACGTGGTCCGGGCCGACCCTGGCACAGGGCCCCACGCCCGTCATGGTCAGCCGGAACGGCCAGACGCCGGTGATCACCCAGGGCAGCTTCGCCACAGCCATCGGTGGGCTGCTGAGCGGCGCGCCGGCCGTCACCAGCCGCTCCGCCACGAGCTACGTCGTGCTCGGCCGCGGGACCGACAACGCCCTGTACGCCTATGACGGTCGCGGCGGTCACTACACCTGGTCGAAGGTGGGTGGCGTCCTCAGCTGAGCCCGCCGAGTGCTGACGAGGCCGCCCCACGGGTGGGCGAGACCACACCCGCAGGGTGGCAGTGCCGTCGCGGAAACGGGCTAGGCTCCCGCGCATGGCGCCCATTTCCGAGTCGACGACGAAGCCGATCTCCAAGGTCCTGATTGCCAACCGTGGCGAGATCGCCGTGCGCATCGCCCGCGCGTGCGCGGACAGTGGCATCGGTTCCGTTGCCGTGTATGCCGATCCGGACCGCGACGCCCTGCACGTCAAGGTCGCGGACGAGGCCTACGCGCTCGGGGGCACCACCCCCGGCGACTCCTACCTCGTGCAG
Source organism: Pedococcus sp. P2_E2 (assembly GCF_056403955.1). NCBI lineage: Bacteria > Bacillati > Actinomycetota > Actinomycetes > Micrococcales > Intrasporangiaceae > Pedococcus > Pedococcus sp. P2_E2. The sequence goes on along the minus strand of NZ_JBFUEM010000009.1, from coordinate 7,241 downwards.
GAGAAGCTGCTCGCCGTGGCCCGCAAGGCCGGTGCCGACGCCGTCCACCCGGGCTACGGCTTCCTTGCCGAGAACGCCTCCTTCGCCCAGGCCGTCATGGACGCCGGGCTGCGGTGGATCGGCCCTTCTCCCGCCGCGATCGACTCCCTCGGTGACAAGGTCAAGGCCCGCCACATCGCCGCCCGCGCCAACGCCCCCCTCGTGCCCGGCACCGCCGACCCGGTGGACACCGCGGACGAGATCGTCGCCTTCGCCAAGGAGCACGGCCTGCCCGTGGCCATCAAGGCGGCCTTCGGTGGTGGCGGTCGCGGACTGAAGGTCGCGCGCACCATCGAGGAGATCCCCGAGCTGTTCGACTCCGCCACCCGTGAGGCCGTCGCGGCGTTCGGTCGCGGCGAGTGCTTCGTCGAGCGCTACCTCGACAAGCCGCGCCACGTCGAGACCCAGTGCCTGGCCGACACCCACGGCAACGTCGTCGTCGTCTCGACCCGCGACTGCTCGTTGCAGCGCCGTCACCAGAAGCTCGTCGAGGAGGCCCCCGCGCCGTTCCTGTCCGACGAGCAGAACGCCGAGCTGGTTCGCGCCTCCAAGGCGATCCTCACCGAGGCCGGCTACACCGGCGCCGGGACCTGCGAGTTCCTCGTCGGCCAGGACGGCACCATCTCCTTCCTCGAGGTCAACACCCGCCTACAGGTCGAGCACCCGGTCACCGAGGAGGTCACCGGCATCGACCTGGTCCGCGAGCAGTTCCGCATCGCCAACGGCGAGGAGCTGGGCTACGACGACCCCGCACCCACCGGCCACTCGTTCGAGTTCCGCATCAACGGCGAGGACGCCGGTCGAGGCTTTCTGCCCGCCCCCGGTGTCGTGACGGTCTTCGAGCCGCCGTCGGGCCCGGGCGTGCGCCTGGACTCCGGCGTCGTCGCCGGCGACGTCATCGGCGGGGCGTTCGACTCGATGCTGGCCAAGCTCATCGTGACCGGTCACGACCGGCACCAGGCCCTGGAGCGGTCGCGGCGCGCGCTGGCCGAGTTCACCGTCGACGGCATGCCGACGGTCCTGCCGTTCCACCGCGTCATCGTGTCCGACCCCGCCTTCGCCCCCGAGGGCGACAAGCCGTTCTCGGTGCACACCCGGTGGATCGAGACCGAGTTCGACAACCAGATCGAGGCCTACTCCGGCACCGTGGCGCAGGCCCCCGAGGAGGACGGCGAGCGTCAGAGCGTCGTCGTCGAGGTCGGCGGCAAGCGCCTGGAGGTCGTCCTGCCCGGCGGGCTGTCGCTCGGTGGCGGCTCCAGCGCGGCGAAGAAGAAGGCCCCGCGCCGCTCCGGCGGGTCCAAGACCGGCGCCGCCGCGTCCGGTGACTCCCTCACCGCCCCCATGCAGGGCACCATCGTCAAGATCGCCGTCGAGGAAGGCCAGGAGGTCGCCGCCGGCGAGCTCGTCGTCGTCCTCGAGGCGATGAAGATGGAGCAGCCGATCAACGCCCACAAGGCCGGCACCATCACCGGCCTCGTCGCCGAGGTCGGCCAGACCGTGACCAACGGCGCCGTCATCGCCGAGATCAAGGACTGACCACCCGGCATACCCAGCACTGGCCAGAAACCCGGAGCGGCGCCACCTCCCAGCCGGGAGACGGCGCCGCTGTCGTATGCCGGTTCGCTCAGCTCCGCCCGAACGGCGGGAGCTCCTTGGTGCCGCCGTCGCCCGTGTCGGTCTCGACGTCGGGGCCGGGTTCGGGGATGTTGCCGGTGCCGGGCTCGTCGCTGGGGACCTGCACCGGTCCGCTGTCGGGAACCTGCGAGGGATCGAGCGGGCCACCGGGCTGCCCAGGCTGCTGCGGCTCCCCCGGCGTCAGGGGGCCGTCTCCGGAAGCAGGTTCCTGAGGGTCGCCGGTGGACGGCGCCGGGTTGGGAGCCGGCGTCGGCTCGGGCACAGTCTCGGGCACAGTCTCAGGCGCCGGCTCGGGCGAGGGCTCAGGCGCCGGCTCTGGCGAGGGCTCAGGCGCCGGCTCTGGCACGGACGCGGGCTCCGGCTCCGGGGTGGGGGCGGGCGCCGGCTCGCGATCCGGCTCGGGCGCGGGCTCGGGATCCGGCTCGGGCGCGGGCTCCGGGGTCTGCTCCGGCAGGCCCAGCTGGTCACGCAGGGCGTCACCACCCTTGTCGACCTGGTCGGCGTACTTGCCTCCGGTCTGCTTGTCGATGAGGTCTTCGACCTTGTCGATGGCAGAGTCCGCCTGCTGCGGATTGCCCTTGGCGAGGTCCTTGATCTTGTCCAGCCAACCGCCTGCCATGCCCACGCCCCTCTCTCGGGAACTTCAGTGTCGACGCGTCGTAGTCGGCGCATCGCAACACCCTCACCCCGGACACTACCCACGAACGTGGGGGAACGGCCGGACGAGGCGCGACGCGTGAGATCAGTCGGAGGTCAGTCGGAGGTCAGTCGCGTTGGTGCAGCTGGCGAGCCGCCTCGGCCACGGATCCGGACAGCGACGGGTAGACGGTGAAGGTGCCCGCCAGCTGGTCGACCGTCAGCCCGTGCTGCACAGCCAGGGTCACCGGGTAGATCAGCTCCGACGCTCGAGGAGCGACCACCACGCCGCCCACGACCGTGCCGCCGCCCTTGCGGGCGAACAGCTTGACGAAGCCGTCGGTGATGCCCTGCATCTTGGCGCGCGGGTTGGTGGCGAGCGGGAGCATCACCGACGTCGCGTCGACGGTGCCCTCGTCGAGGTCCTTCTGGGAGAACCCGACGGTGGCGATCTCGGGGTCGGTGAAGATGTTGGCCGACACGGCCCGCAGGTTGAGCGGGGCCACCGCGTCACCCAGGGCGTGCGCCATGGCGATCCGGCCCTGCATGGCGGCCACCGACGCGAGGGGCAGCACCCCGGTGCAGTCGCCCGCGGCATACACCCCTCGCACGGAGGTGCGGGAGACCTTGTCGACGACCACGTGTCCGGACTCGCTCACGGCCACGCCGACGTCCTCGAGGCCGATGTCGGAGGTCTGCGGGACCGAACCGACCGCGAGCAGCGCGTGGCTGCCCTCGACCTCTCGGCCGTCCTCGAGCCGGACCACCACGCCGGACGCGGTCCGGGACACCGACGCCATCCGCGAGCGCCCGAGCACGTCCATGCCCCTCTTGCGGAACACGTCCTCGATGACGGCGGCCGCGTCGGCGTCCTCGCCCGGGAGGACCCGGTCACGCGACGACACGAGGGTGACGCGCGACCCGAGCCCGAGGTAGGCCTGGGCCAGCTCGGCACCGGTGACACCTGACCCGACGACCACCAGGTGCTCGGGGAGCTCGGCCAGGGTGTAGATCTGTTGCCAGGTGAGGATGCGTTCGCCGTCGGGCTGGGCCGTCGGGACCACGCGGGGAGTCGCGCCGGTGGAGATGAGCACCACGTCTGCGGTCAGGGTCTCCGTGGTCCCGTCGGCGAGGGTTGCCACCACCTCGCCGGCAGCGAGCAGGCGACCGGTGCCGGACAACACCCTGACGCCGTCACCCGCGAGCCGCGCGCCGATGTCGCGGGACTGCGCTGCGGCCAGGGCCAGGATCCGGCGGTTCACCGCCGTCAGCTCGGCGACCGAGTCGGAGACCTCGTCGCCCTCGTGGTCCTCGAGGTGCACGCCGAGGTCGGATGCGGTCTCGAACTGGCTCATGAAGTCGGCCGTCGAGATGAGGGTCTTGGACGGCACGCAGTCGGTCAGCACCGCGGCGCCGCCGACCCCGTCTCGCTCGACGACCGTCACGGTGGCACCCAGGTGGGCGGCCACCAGCGCGGCCTCGTAGCCACCGGGGCCACCGCCGAGGATCACTACGGAGGCTTTGGGCGCGTTCACGAGCCCTATCCAACCATCCGAAGAGCCGTCCCCTCGCAGCGTCGGTAGTCTTCGAGCGTGACTGAGCAGCGCAGCCCGTCCGCGGGCCATCCAGACCTGGCAGACCCCTCGACGGACCCGTTCGAGGTGGCCCGGGCCGCCGCAGCGGTCATCGCCGAACGCAGCGGCGCGGCGCGGCACGACGTGGCGCTCGTCCTCGGCTCGGGCTGGGGACAGACCGGCGACCTCATCGGCGAGACGCTTGCCACGATCGACAACGCCGACGTCCCGGGCTTCGCCAAGGCCGCCGTCGCCGGGCACAGCGGCACGATGCGCTCGGTCGCGATCGCCGACACCGGTCGCCGCGCGCTGGTCTACGGCACCCGGACCCACTTCTACGAGGGCAAGGGCGTGCGGGCCGTGGTTCACGCCGTCCGCACCGCGGCGGCAGCCGGCTGCAAGACCATCGTCCTGACCAACGGCTGTGGTGGACTCAACCCCGCCTGGGCTCCCGGCACCCCGGTGCTCATCCGCGACCACCTCAACCTGACGGCGACGTCCCCCATCGAGGGCGCGAACTTCGTCGACCTCACCGACCTCTACTCGCCGCGGCTGCGTGACCTCGCCCGGGCCGTCGATCCTGACCTCGACGAGGGCGTCTACGTCCAGTTCCGCGGGCCCCACTACGAGACGCCTGCCGAGGTGCAGATGGCCAAGGTGCTGGGCGGCGACCTCGTCGGCATGTCCACCACCCTCGAGGCGATCGCCGCCCGCCAGGCGGGGCTCGAGGTCCTCGGCATCTCGCTGGTCACCAACCTGGCAGCCGGGATCAGTGACCAACCCTTGTCCCACGAGGAGGTCATCGAAGCCGGCCAGGCCGCAGCCGAACGCTGCGGCAAGCTGCTCGCCGCCGTCGTCGCCACCATCTGAGAGAGGACGTCCAACCATGACGTATGCCGCGCGACACGGCCGCGGAGCCACCTCGCCCTCCGCTTCCGAGGCGCACGCACAGGAGCTGATCGACGCCGCGCAGGCCTGGGTCGACGACGACCCCGACCACGAGACCCGAGTCGAGCTGGGCGACGTCCTCGCCAAGGCCAAGAAGGGCGACCAGGCCGCCGTCGACGACCTCGCCGACCGGTTCTCGGGGATGCTCGAGTTCGGCACCGCCGGGCTTCGCGGCGCCCTCGGCGCCGGTCCCAACCGGATGAACCGCTCCGTGGTGATTCGTGCGGCCGCCGGCCTCACGGCATACGTCCAGGCCCTGAAGCCCGAACCGTTCGTGGTCGTGGGTTACGACGCCCGCAAGAACTCCGACGTCTTCGCCCGCGACACCGCGGCCGTCGTGGTCGGGGCGGGGGGTCGCGCCGCGATCCTTCCCTCGCCGCTGCCGACCCCGGTGCTCGCCTACGCGATCCGCTTCCTCGGAGCCGACGCCGGCGTGATGGTGACCGCCAGCCACAACCCGCCCGAGGACAACGGCTACAAGGTCTACCTCGGGGACGGTTCGCAGATCGTGCCGCCGTCCGACGCCGGCATCGCCGCACAGATCGCGCGCGTCACCGCGGTCGCGGACGTCCCCCTGGCCAAGGACGGGTGGGAGACCCTCGGAGACGGCGTGCTCGCCGCCTACCTCGAGGACGTCGTCACCGTGGTGGCCGCCGACACCCCGCGCGACGTCACCGTCGTGCACACAGCACTGCACGGTGTCGGGTCCGAGACGGTGGCCAAGGCCTTCGTGCAGGCGGGGTATGCCGCGCCGATCCCGGTCGCCAGCCAGGCGGAGCCGGACCCGATGTTCCCGACGGTGCACTTCCCCAACCCGGAGGAGCCCGGTGCGATGGACGCCGCGCTCGAGCTGGCCGAGCAGACGGGCCCGGACGTCGTCATCGCCAACGACCCCGACGCGGACCGCTGCGCCGTGGCGGTGCCCGGTCCCGGCGGCTGGCGGATGCTGCGCGGCGACGAGGTCGGGGTTCTGCTGGGGGCGCACATCCTCGCCCGCGGCGTCGACGACGATGCCGTCTTCGCGAACTCGATCGTGTCGTCGCGGCTCCTCGCGGCGATGGCCAAGGCGGCCGGGGTGCGGCACGAGGAGACGCTGACCGGTTTCAAGTGGATCTCCCGTGTGGAGGGGCTGCGCTACGGCTACGAGGAGGCGCTGGGCTACTGCGTCGACCCGCCCCACGTGCGCGACAAGGACGGCGTCAGCGCCGCCCTGGTCGTGGCTGAGATGACCGCGACCCTCAAGTCGGAAGGGCGGTCGCTGACCGACCTGCTCGACGACCTGGCGGTCGAGCACGGGGTGCACGCCACGGACGCGCTGGCCGTGCGAGTGGCGGACCTGTCCCTGATCGGCACCGTCATGACCCGGCTCCGCGACAACCCACCCGAGGAGGTGGCAGGCATCCCCGTCTCGCGGGCCGACGACCTCGCGGTGGGCAGCGAGGCCCTCCCGCCGACCGATGGATTGCGCTACTACCTCGAGGACAACTCGCGGATCATCGTGCGCCCCTCGGGCACCGAGCCCAAGCTCAAGGTCTACCTCGAGGTCATCGAGCCCGTCGCGAGTGCGGAGTCGTTGCGGGACTCACGGGCCGTCGCCGCCACCCGGCTCGGCGAGATCAAGAAGGCCATGGAGGCCCTCACCGCCGTCTGATTGGGTGTCCGCGTGCGCCAGCCGGCTGAGGCCTTGCCCGACGGGCATGCCAGCGGGCCCGCCGGGGTTGCGGGCTGTGGGGCGTGGTCATGGTCGCCAAGGTGGGGATGCAGTTGACCTGACCGTGAGCCAGTGGTCGTAGGCGCCCGCTGTCAGGTCCCACTGGACCCGGCCGTCGGTGAGCTCGGCGTGGTAGCCGTTGCGGTGCACGATCGTGTGGTGCCGCCCGCACAACAGGGCGGCGTTGGTCAGGTCCGTGGCTCCGCCGTCGGCCCAGTGCCGCAGGTGGTGTCCGTCGCACCAGGACGCCGGCACGGTGCAGTCGGGGAAGGTGCACCCGCCGTCACGCAACCACAACGCCCGCAGCTGGGCGGAGGTGAACAGCCGGAACCTGCGGCCCAGGTCCAGGATCTGCCCGTCGGTGCCCAGCACCACCGGCACGACCCCSGCGTCACACGCGATCCGSCGGACCGTSTCCGGCCCGATCAGGGTGCCCGCCTCCCCCGACCCGAACACGGTCGCGGCGTTCGACCGGGCCACCAGGTCCTCCAGCGACACGGTCACGAACAGCTCCGCCTTGGGGGTGGTCGCCACCCCACCGGCCGAGGCCACCCCGCGGCGCAGCACCTCCACCAGGGCGTCCATCCGCCGCTGCCCCGACGGCCGCCGGTCCGGCTCACCCTGCGCCGGCCGGGGCGCCGACAGTCCCTGCACGGCGGCCTCGATGACCGCCTTCGCCTCGGCGTCGACCACCATCG
>NZ_JBFUEM010000008.1:0-154283 GCF_056403955.1 Pedococcus sp. P2_E2 | reverse complement strand
GCCCGGAACACCTCACCTGTCACCCCGTCGATCGCCGCCGCGACGACCGACCGTGCGTGCACATCCAGTCCCACACTCGTACGCTCAGAAAACACCGGGGCCTCCCACACATGTCGGATAGGCCGGGCAAGGGCACTTGTCCAGCAACCCACGAATCTGTGCGCGTGAGGCCCCGGCCCGCAACCACTCAGCCGCAAGCGGTCACGGCATACCGTCTAGGCTCGCGCAGGTGAGCGAGCAGCCTGTGGTGAGCCAGACCTTCGACCCGGACGCGTGGGACGTGGTGGAGGGGTTCGAGTTCACCGACATCACCTACCACCGGGCGCGTGGAGTGGGGGCCGTGCGGATCGCGTTCGACCGGCCCGAGGTGCTGAACGCCTTCCGGCCGCACACCGTGGACGAGCTCTACCAGGCGCTCGACCACGCACGTCGCACGCCCGATGTCGGCGTCGTGCTCCTCACCGGCAACGGCCCAGGGCCCGAGGGGACGGGCAGCGAGGGCCAGTGGGGGTTCTGCTCCGGCGGCGACCAGCGGATCCGGGGTCGCTCGGGCTACCAGTACGCACAGGGCGACACCGCCGAGACGGTCGACGAGCGCAGGGTCAAGGCTGAGGGCGGACGGCTGCACATCCTCGAGGTGCAGCGGCTGATCCGCACGATGCCCAAGGTCGTCATCGCGCTGGTCAACGGCTGGGCGGCGGGCGGCGGGCACTCGCTGCACGTCGTCTGCGACCTGACCATGGCCAGCCGCGAGCACGCCCGGTTCAAGCAGACCGACGCCGACGTGGGCTCGTTCGACGGCGGCTACGGCTCGGCCTACCTCGCCAAGATGGTCGGCCAGAAGTTCGCCCGCGAGATCTTCTTCCTCGGTCGCACCTACACCGCCGACGACATGCACCGGATGGGCGCGGTCAACCTCGTCTCCGACCACGCGTTGCTCGAGGCCGACGCCCTGCAGGTGGCGCGCGAGATCATGGGCAAGAGCCCGCAGGCGCAGCGAATGCTCAAGTTCGCGTTCAACCTGCTCGACGACGGGTTGATGGGACAGCAGGTCTTCGCCGGGGAGGCGACCCGGCTCGCCTACATGACCGACGAGGCAGTCGAGGGGCGCGACCAGTTCCTGGAGAAGCGGGACGCGGACTGGTCACCCTTCCCCTGGTACTTCTGAGCTGAGCGGGCCGACCCGCTCGCACGTGTTGCCGGCTCGTGGTCACCGGACCCCCGAAACCCCTTTCCGTGACCACCGGCGCGCAACAAGTCGGGGAGCCATGGCACGTGTTGCCGGCTCGTAGTCACCGGACCCCCCGGAACCGCTCTCCGTGACCACCGGCGCGCAACAAGTCGGGGCGCCATGGCACGTGTTGCCGGCTCGTGGTCACCGCACCCCCCGATACCCCTCTCCGTGACCACCAGCGCGCAACAAGTCGGGGAGCCGTCAGCCGGAGCCGCCGAGGTCGACCTCGAACGCCTCGTACACGAGGTCCGCCCCGCGCTGGCGGTGCCGCACCAGCTGCCCCATCAGCGTGGTGACCTCCTCGCGGAAGGCCGGCAGGTCGGCGATCGTGCCACCGTGCTCGAGGACTGCGAGGTAACCCGCGATCGCCTCGGCATAGCTCGCGTGCTCACCGGTCAACCGGTCGACCGCCCTCATCAGGCGGGGCGCCCCGCGTCGCACCCCGTCGTAGATCCCACCGGGCCGTTCGGTCAGGTCGACGTGGTCCCGGAAGTCGTGGGACAGCTCGGCGAGCGCCGCCCGGACCCGTTCGCGCCACGCACCTCCCCGGGCGATGGGCGAGGCCAGCGCCTCGTCGACGGCGACGACCGAGTCGCGCAGCTCCCCGCGGTGAGCCCGCACCCGATCGATGTATGCCGCGAAGTCGGCGTCCATGGCACCTCCCGTGGTCCATCGTCCCGCCGCGCGTCGGGCGCGTCCACCCGGCGGCTAACCTGACCGGGTGACGTCGCTGCGACCGCTGGCCATCCCCGCCGGCCGAGCCGCTGCGTCAGTCCTGCCGACGCTCCGCCGGGCCCTGGACGGCGAGTTCGCCGTCCTCCCCCATGCCGTGGACGGCCCCCCGCCACCGGTCCCCGAGGGCGCCGTCCCCGATGCAGGGACCGCACTCGTCGTCGGGACGTCGGGATCCACCGGCACTCCCAAGCTCGCAATGCTCCCGGCAACCGCCCTCGCCGCGAGCGCCGCCGCAACGCACGAACGACTCGGCGGGCCCGGTGCCTGGCTGCTCGCGATGCCGGCCCACCACATCGCGGGAGTGCAGGTGCTGCTGCGATGCCTCGCAGCGGGCACCGAGCCCGGGTTCGTGGACCTGTCCGAGGGTTTCACCGCCCACGCGTTCACGCAGGCGTCCGCGACGTTCGGTGGGAGCCGCCGCTACACCTCCCTCGTGCCCACCCAGCTGGTCCGACTGCTCGAGGACGAGCGTGCCACCGCTGGGCTCGCCGGGTTCGACGCCGTGCTGGTCGGCGGCGCCGCCTGCCCACCGGCACTGCTGAGTCGGGCTCGCGAGGCACGGATCCCCGTCGTCACGACGTACGGCATGAGCGAGACCGCCGGCGGCTGTGTCTACGACGGAGTCCCGCTCTCGGGCACGGAGGTCCGCGTCGACGACGACGGTCGGCTCCACCTCGGGGGCGCCACCCTGGCGACCGGCTACCTCGGCCGTCCGGACCTCACTGCGGCAGCCTTCAGCACCGACTCCGCTGGGCGCAGGTGGTTCCGCACCGACGACCTGGGGCATTTCGGAGACAAGGGCCTGCCCGCGGGTGCCGCGGTCGGTGCGGATGCCGACGCCCGGTGGCAGTTCGACGGACGCGTCGACGACGTCATCACCACCGGCGGGCTCAAGGTCGCGCCCCGCCTCGTCGAGGACGCGCTGACTGCCCTGCCCACCATCGCGGAGGCCCTCGTCGTGGGCACCCCCGACGACCACTGGGGTCAGGTCGTCAGCGCCGCCGTCGTCCTTGCGGCCACCGAGGCCCCCGACGCCCCCCACGCCCCCCATGCCCCCGACGCCCTCGGTGGCTCCCCCGCACCCACGGTGGAGGAGCTGCGAGAGCTGCTCCGCGGCATACTCCCGGCGCAGGCGCTGCCCCGACGACTCCTGGTGTTGACGGCGTTACCCCTGCGGGGGCCGGGCAAACCGGACCGGTCGGCGGTCGCCGCACGCTTCGCCGACCACGCGTGACACCATGGGGAGATGATCCGGCTGCTGCCCTGGCTGCTGACGATCGCGGTGACCGTCTACGCCGTCGTCGACTGCATCCAGACCGACGATGCGCAGGTCAGGGGCCTGCCCAAGCTCTTGTGGCTGCTGCTGATCCTGCTCTTCCCGGTCGTGGGGTCGATCGCCTGGTTCATCGCCGGACGACCGCAGCGTGGCACCACGGGTGGTGGGCCGAGTGGGCGTGGGCCATCTCACCGGCCGCCGCCCCCGCGTGGCCCCGACGACGACCCGGACTTCCTCCGTAGGCTCTGAGCAGCACCCGCCGTACGGCTCCGCCCGCACCACCGCCCTGCCCGCACGACCTGCCCGCCCCACCGCCCTGCCCGCACGACCTGAGTGAGAACACCACCCGAATGGCCACCCTGAACCAGTGGATCGCCGGCGCCCGCCCGCGCACCCTCCCTGCCGCCATCGCCCCCGTCGTCGCGGGTACTGCCGCAGCCATCCCGCTCGACAAGGCCAGCTTCGGTCTGGCACTGCTCGCCGTCCTCGTCTCCCTGGGCCTCCAGGTGGGGGTCAACTACGCGAACGACTACTCGGACGGCATCCGCGGCACCGACGGCGAGCGGGTCGGTCCGGTCAGGCTGGTCGGACAGCACCTCGCGGATCCGAGCAACGTCAAGCTGATGGCCTTCTCGTTCTTCGGCGCTGCCGCCCTGGTGGGACTGGCCCTGGTGGCCATCACCGAGACCTGGATCATGATCCCGCTGGGAGCCCTGGCCGTGGTCGCCGCCTGGAAGTACACCGGTGGCGACAACCCCTACGGCTACCGCGGCCTCGGCGAGCTCTACGTCTTCCTCTTCTTCGGCCTGATGGCCACCCTGGGCACGCTCTACACGCAGGCCCACCGGGTCACCTGGACGGGCCTGGCGTGCGCCGTCGGGGTTGGGGCCATCGCCACGGCCATCCTGGTCGCCAACAACCTGCGCGACATCCCCACCGACCGCGAGAGCGGCAAGCTGACGCTGGCGGTCCGGCTGGGTGACCGCGGCACCCGCGCCCTCTATGTCGGGCTGCTCGTCGTCGCCGCGGTGGCGCTGGTGGCGGTCGCCCGCGACTACCCGTGGGCCTTCCTGGGCCTGCTCGCCTTCGGCATCGTCGGCAAGCCGCTCAAGTCCCTGCTGTCCGGCGCCACGGGACGCGACCTCGTTCCGGTCCTCGCCGCGACCGGCTTCTTCGAGATCGGGTATGCCGCGCTGCTGGCTGTCGGGATCGCCGCCAGCCACTAGCGAGTCGCGCTAGCGGTACTCGGCCGGTCCGCGCTCGTCCTCGGCGTCCTCGGCCTCCTCGTCGGCCCCGTGAACGGCAGGCTTGCCCGCCTGCTTGGCCTCGACGCGACGTTGCAGGCGGTCGGCGATCGCCGCCGTGCCCTCCTCGCGGAACCGGGCGAGCACGAAGAACGACAGCACCATCGAGATCAGGGCACTGAGGACGAGCAGCATCCACTGCTGGTCCTGGTCGCGGAGCCCGAGCAGCCACAGCAGCGACAGCACGCCGAAGAAGAGGAGCAGGCGAAGGACGGAGTAGCGGAGCATGACCTGGTCAGTCCTTAGAGCCCTGAGTAGGAGTGCTGGCCGACGAAGAAGACGTTCACGACGGCGAAGTTGACGATGATGCAGGCATATCCGGCCAGGGCGATGTAGGACGCCGTCTGGCGGGAGATCCCGCTGGTGGCCCGCGAGTGGAGGTAGGCCGCGTAGACGACGAAGATCACGAACGTCCAGACCTCCTTGGGATCCCAGTTCCAGTAAGACGCCCACGCCTGACGGGCCCAGATGGCGCCGGCGATGAGGGTGAAGGTCCACAGCGGGAAGGCCACGATGTGCAGGCTGTAGGCCGTGCGCTCGATGGACCCGGTCTCCGGGAACCGGTCCAGGACGCTGCGTCGGCCGGACCGCTCGAACGCGTCCTTGAGCAGGTAGACGGCGGTGAGCGCCGCCCCGATGGTGAAGACCGCCGTGGCGAGCGTGGCGACCGTGACGTGGATGACCAGCCAGTAGCTGCGCAGTGACGGCATGAGCTCGGCGGCCTCGGTGTACCAGACCGCCACGGCCATCCCCAGGATCAGCAGCACCGGCCCGGTGATGAACAGCCCCAGCCAGCGCAGGTCGCGTCGCGTGGACCAGATCGAGTACGCGAGCACGGTGAACATCGAACCCATCACGGCGAACTCGAACATGTTGCCGAGCGGCCAGCGGTGCACGGCGAGGCCGCGCAGCAGCACCGAGAGGACGAGCAGGAAGCCGCCCAGCCAGGTGGTCGTGGAGGCGATGCCCGCTGCGGTGAGCGCCCGGCGGGACAGCTCCGCCTCGGTATGCCGCGTGGGCGCGGCGGGGGCGCCGGCACCACCGCTGGTGCCGGCACCGGCCGTCACCAGCTCACTGTCGCGGTCGGCCACGAGGGCTGAGACGCCCTCGCGGCCACGGTCTCGGGCGGGGAGCAGCGCTGCGAGGTAGATGGCGTGGCACATCATGGCGATCGTGAAGACAGCCATCGCCGAGTAGAGGCTCAGGTTGGCGTAACCGGCCAGGTTTTCGTTCGTCATGTGCTGGTGCCCAATCGTCGTTCGATGGCGGCAAGGAACTCCTCGACCACGTCCTGGAGCCCGTCGTCGTCGCCCTTGGCGAGGCCGCCGACGGCTACCACGGTACGACCCGGCACGGCGGCGGGGGAAACCCGCACGAACACGCGTCGGCGCCGGACCACCAGGGAGGCGATCAGGCCGGCCAGGGCGAGCAGGGCGGCAGCCAGGGTGACGAACTTGCCGGGGTCGTGACGGATCGACAGCCCGGCGAACCGCTCGACCCCGTCGAAGCTGATGCTGCCGCGCCCGCCGGGGAGCTGATAGGTCTGCCCCGGCTCCAGCCAGATGCGCAGCGGGTCACCCTTGTCGTTCTCGAGCTGGGTGAGCTCGGCGATGTCGAGGACGTAGACCGACTGGGGACGTCCGCCGGGCAGCAGGTCACCCTCGTAGGCGGTCAGGGCCAGGGCCGGCTTCTTCGCATCGGGGAAGACCGAGATCGGGCCGCTCTCCTTGTCGATGACGGCCGTGGGCAGGAACAGCCCGGAGAAGCCGAGCTGGTTGGGCTGGGCCCCGGTCACCTTGATGACCCCGACGGACGTGTAGTTGTTGTCCCTCGCCAGGAACGGCGTGGCGCCGTGGTAGATGCTGGTGCCCTTCGCGTCGCGGACCGTCACGACGGGGGCGTACCCGTTGCCCAGGAGGAAGACCCCGGCGCCGTCCATCTCCAGCGGGTGGTTGACCTTGATCGTCGACTTCTTTGCGGCCGCACCGGGAGTCGCCTTGGTCGTGACGTGCGCGGTGAAGTCCCGTGGCTGGCCGAACTGTCCGCGACCGGTGACGGTCTCCTCGAAGGTCGCGTCCAGCTTGTCGACCGTGAGCTGGAACGGCGACAGGCTGGCCGGGTCGACCAGGGGACCGGGGCTGAAGGTGTCGTAGTTCCCGAGCGTGTTGGCGAACGACTCCCCGACCGGGACGATCACGTCGCCCTTCCAGCCGAACAGGTGCCCGATCGCGACGCCGATGATGACGAAGATCAGCGCCAGGTGGAAGACGAGGTTGCCCGTCTCCTTCAGGTAGCCCTTCTCGGCGCTGACCGATTCCCCGTCATGGTTGACGGTGCGGAACCGCTTGCCGCGCAACACCTCCCGTGCCGCGTCGATGACCACCTCGGGCGTGCCCGCAACCTCGACCGTGCCGCCGGCCGGCAGCCGGGCGGGCCGGGCCGGCGCCTTGGGCGGCGAGGACGTCATGGCCTTCCAGTGCACCTTGCTGCGGGGCAGGACGCACCCGACGAGCGAGATGAACAGCAGCAGGTAGATCGCGGCGAACCACGGGGACGCGTAGACCTCGAAGAAGCCGAGCTTGTCGAGCCAGGGTCCCGCGTCGGGGTGGTCGGCGATGTACTGCGCCGTGCGCGCGGCGTCGATGCTGCGTTGTGGCCAGATGGATCCGGGGAGGGCCGCGATCGCGAGCAGCAGCAGCAGGAACAGCGCCGTGCGCATGCTCGTGATCTGCCGCCACATCCAGCGCAGCCAGCCGACCAGGCCCAGCTGTGGCTGGGTGATGGGGTCGGTCACCTCAGATCACCGTCCGGAACCCGGCGACCAGCGTGGTCTGCACGTGGCGGGTGATCGACTCCCAGAGTCCGGTCACGAGCAGGATCCCGACGACGAACAACAGGGCACCACCAAAGAGCTGGATGCCGCGCTGCCGCGTGCGCAGGAAGGCGGACACCCGCCCGAAGCGTTCGTACCCGGCGGCGATGAGAAGGAAGGGAAGGCCCAGACCCAGCGAGTAGACCACCGCCAGGATGACCCCCCGGGTCACCGCCGACTGGTTGTCGGTGGCGGCGGCGAGCACCTGCACGGCGCCCAGGGTGGGACCGGTGCAGGGCGCCCACCCCAGGCCGAAGACGGCACCGAGCAGGGGCGCTCCCGCGAGCCCGGAGGCGGGACGGCGGTGCAGCTTGAGCTCGCGCTGGGAGCCCGCACCGATGAACACCAGGGCCATGAGGATGACGAGCACGCCACCGACCCGCTCCAGCACCTCACGGTGCCGGATCAGGGTGGCGCCGATCCCGGCGATGACCACGGTGGTCGCCATGAACACCACCGTGAACCCGAGGACGAACAGCAGGGCACCAAGCACCATCCGGTGCCGCTTGCGCTCCGCCAGCGACTCGTCGGACAGGCCGGTGACGTAGCCGAGGAACCCCGGCACGAGGGGCAGCACGCAGGGAGAGGCGAACGACACCAGGCCGGCCAGGAGGGCGACCGCCATCGCCACCGGCAGGGCGCCGGAGGTCACTGCGTTCGCCGCGTCGGCAGTCATCAGTCGTCCGTCATCAGTCAGGGGGTTCTACTGCTCGGCCAGGACGTCGTCGACCAGCCCGGTGAGGGTCGACGCCTTCACCTCACCGCTGACGCGAGCGGCGATGCGTCCGGTGCGGTCGAGCACGAGGGTGGTGGGCGGTGCCGTCACCTTGCCTTGCAGCGCGAGGATCGTCAGGCCCGCCGGGTCGTCGAGCGACGGGAAGGGAATGCCCCACCGTTTCGCCGTCGACCGACCCGAGTCGGCGTTGTCGCGGTAGTTGATGCCCATGAAGGCAACCGGCTTGTCGGCGGCGGCGATCTGCTCGGCTGCCTTCCTCAGCTCCGGGGCCTCGCTCTGGCAGGGCGGGCACCAGGAGGCCCAGACGTTGAGCACCGCGACCTTGCCCACGACGTCCTGGGACGACCACGGCTGGTTGTCGAGGGTCGTGCCGGTGAGGGCGACCGGCTTCTGGCGCTTGGCGGCAGGGATCGTCTCGAACGCACCATCCTGGGAGACGTAGCCCTGCTGGTTGCCCGACTTCGCTTGCGCCGCAATGGAGTTCGGGTCATCCGTGCATGCGGACAGCGACACGACGAGCAGGGGCACCGCGAGCAGCACAGCCGCACGCGGCATGGCGGGACGTGTCATCCGGTGCCGCCGTGGGACTGGGCGAGCAGCGACGCGGCGGGCTCGGAGTAGGTGATCGACTCGAGGTTGTCACCGACGTAGGTGAGGGTGGTGAGGGAGGCGAGGCGGCACTCACGCTTGCGTGGGTCGTGCCACAACCGCTTGCCCATCACCGCGTTGCGGGCGGTCCAGATCGGCAGCTGGTGCGACACGATGACGGCCTCGTGGCCGCGCGCGGCGGCCCTGGCGTCGGCGATGGCGGCGGACATGCGCTCGGCGATCTCGGCGTAGGGCTCACCCCACGACGGACGCAGCGGGTTGACCAGCTTGGACCAGTGGGCGGGGCGGAGGAAGTCCAGCGGCTTCATCTCGCCGACGCGCTCACCCTCGAACGCGTTGCCGCCCTCGATCACGCGGTCGTCCGTGGTGACCGGTATGCCGTGCGCCTCGGCGACCGGCGCGGCCGTCTCCTGCGCGCGCAGCAGGGAGGACGCGACGACGTGGGTGACGTCGTGGTCGGCCAGGTGGTCAGCCACGGTGCGCGCCATCTCGTGACCGAGGTCGGACAGGTGGTAGCCGTCGAGCCGTCCGTAGAGGACGCCATCGGGGTTGTGCACCTCCCCGTGGCGCATCAGGTGCACCACGGTGTGGTCGGTTGCGCTGGTCACGAGTCGATTGTCGCAAACGCCTCGGCGGCAGCCGACGCCGCTGCCGGGATCGCCGCCAGCACCCGGTCGACGGCCCGGTCGTCGTGGGCCCCGCTGACGAACCAGGACTCGAAGGCGCTCGGCGGCAGGTAGACCCCCTGGCTCAGCATCGAGTGGAAGAACGCCGCGAACGCCGGGACGTGCTGGGCCCGCGCCTCGTCGTAGTTGCTGACCTGGCCGTCACGGAAGAAGACGCTGAACATGCTGCCGGCCCGCTGGATGACGTGCGGGACACCTGCGGCACCGAGATGCTCGTGGAGCCCCGTCGTGAGCGCGTCAGCCACCTCGCCGAGGCGGGCGTAGAGGGCCGGGGTGCACTGCTGGAGGGTGGCCAGCCCGGCGGCGGTCGCCACGGGGTTACCGGAGAGGGTGCCCGCCTGGTAGACCGGCCCGACGGGTGCGAGCAGCCCCATCACGTCGGCCCGTCCGCCGAAGGCGGCGGCAGGGAAGCCGCCCCCCATGACCTTGCCGAAGGTGAACAGGTCGGGTGCGCCCGCGGCATACCCCTGCTCTCCTGCCTCGAGGCCGAACCACCCGGCCTCGCTGCACCGGAAGCCCGTCATCACCTCGTCGGAGATGAGCAGCGCACCGTGGGCGGCGGTGATGCGACGCAGCCCCTCCGTGAAGCCGGGCGCGGGCGGGACGACGCCCATGTTGCCGGGGGACGCCTCGGTGATCAGGGCCGCGATCTCGGCGCCACGCTCGGCGAAGGCGGCTTCGACGGCGTCGAGGTCGTTGAACGGCAGCACGATCGTCTCGGCGGCCATCTCCTTGGGCACCCCGGCCGAGTCCGGCAACGCGAACGTGGCGACGCCCGAGCCGGCCTGCGCCAGGAGGGAGTCGACGTGCCCGTGGTAGCAGCCGGCGAACTTCACGACGAGGGAGCGCCCGGTGTAGCCGCGCGCAAGTCGGATGGCGCTCATCGTCGCCTCGGTGCCACTCGACACCAGGCGCACCTGCTCGACCGGAGCCACCCGCCGGACGATCTCCTCGCCGAGGGCTACCTCGTTCTCCGACGGGGTGCCGAAGGAGAAGCCCTTGGCCGCCGCCTCGGTGACCGCCCGCTGGACCTCCGGGTGGCCGTGGCCGAGGATCATCGGCCCCCACGAGCAGACCAGGTCGACGTACTCACGGCCGTCGGCGTCGGTGAGGTAGGGGCCTTGGCCGGACACCATGAACCTCGGCGTCCCGCCCACGGCCCGGAACGCGCGGACCGGCGAGTTCACGCCTCCGGGCGTCACCGCCAGGGCCCGCTCGAGGAGCGCCTGCGAGGCCGGTGCGTCGAAGGGGTATGCCGTCATGGTGCCAGTGTCCCAGCCGTACCTGAGCGCTTGCGCCCCTGGGGGTCAGGCGCTGCCCACCCGGCGGGCCTCCGCCTGGGTGTGGACCTCGTGCGCCACGGCTTCGCGGGCCACCGCGGGGTGGTCACCCTCGTCGCCGCCCGGCGCCAGAGCCGTCCGGATCGCGTCCATCGCCTCGCCCAGGGCCTTGAACAGCGGCGCCGGGACAGGGTCGATGACCGAGCGCCTGACGCTTGCGACGTGCACTCGCGCCATGTCCTGGACGGCCTGCCACCCTGCGTCCGTGAGCACCAGCTCCACCCCGCGCCTGTCGTCGAGGCAGGACTCTCGCACCACCCAGCCACGCTTCTCGAGGCGCGAGGCCGTGTGCGTCAGGCGGCTGCGCGACTGCACGACGAGGTCGGCCAGGCTCGACATGCGCAGTCGCCGGCCGGGGCTCTCGGAGAGCATCGAGATGATCTCGTACTCCGTCAGCTGGACGCCGTGCGACTGGAGGTCCTGGTCGAGGGCCTCCTCGATCAGGCGGCTCCCCCGCAGGTAGGCACGCCAAGCCCGCTGTTCGTCGTCGCTGAGCCACTGCGGCTCACCGGTGGGAGTGCTCATGAGCGTGAGTATGGCATCCCAAGCGATAGTTGAAATATAAATGAGGTCTGCTATGTTCGAAGAGATGAAGCGCTCGGGAACTGCCCGGTCGCACCCCCCACCACAGGAGACCCCCATGGCAAGCATCAACGACCTCCCCGCCGGCACCTGGACCGTCGACGCCTCGCACAGCGAGATCGGCTTCGTCGCCCGTCACCTCATGGTCACGAAGGTCCGCGGCCAGTTCAAGGAGTTCGAGGGCACCGTCAAGGTCGGCGACGACATCACCGACTCGCAGGTGACCGCCGTGGCCCAGATCGCCTCCGTCGACACCGGCTCCGCCGACCGCGACACCCACCTCAAGTCCGGCGACTTCTTCGACGCCGAGGCCAACCCCACCATGAGCTTCACCTCGACCGAGGTCACCCCCGACTCGCTCACCGGCGACCTGACCATCAAGGGCGTCACCAAGCCGGTCACCTTCGACCTGGAGTTCACCGGTCTGGCCACCGACCCGTGGGGCAACGAGAAGGCCGGCTTCGAGGCCAGCGCCGACATCAACCGCAAGGACTGGGACCTCGGCTGGAACGTCGCCCTCGAGGGTGGCGGCGTGCTCGTCTCCGAGAAGGTCAAGCTCAACCTGGACATCCAGCTCACCAAGGCTGCCTGACCCAGCGCTTCACACACAGACTGACGACGGGCCGGTTCGGGGGAACCGGCCCGTTCGTCATGTCCGGGCCCCTCAGGGGCGCAGGAGGCGGGCGGCGTCGACCGCGAAGTAGGTGAGGATGACCTGGGCCCCGGCGCGCCGGATGGTCAGCAGCGACTCCATCATCGCCCGGTCGCGGTCGATCCAGCCGTTGGCCGCGGCCGCCTGGATCATCGAGTACTCCCCCGAGATCTGGTAGGCCGCCACCGGCACGGTCGACACCGCCGCAGCGGCTGCCACGATGTCGAGGTGCGGCCCGGCCGGCTTCACCATGACGATGTCGGCGCCCTCGACGATGTCGAGCTCGAGCTCGCGCAGGGCCTCGGTCGCGTTGGCCGGGTCCTGCTGGTAGGTCGCCCGGTCACCCTCGAGCGAGGACTGCACGGCCTCGCGGAACGGGCCGTACAGAGCCGAGGTGTACTTCACGGCATACGCCAGGAGAACGGTGTCGGTGTAGCCCTCGGCATCGAGCGCCGCACGGACGTGGGCGACCTGGCCGTCCATCATCCCCGAGAGCCCGAGCACGTGGGCGCCGGCGCGGGCCTGCGCGAGGCCCATCGCGGCATACCGCTCGAGCGTGGCGTCGTTGTCGACCCGTCCGTCCTCGGACAGGACCCCGCAGTGGCCGTGGTCGGTGAACTCGTCGAGGCACAGGTCGGCCATCACGACGAGCCGGTCACCGACGGCGTCGGCGACGGCTCGGAGCGCCACGTTGAGGATGCCGTCCGGGTCGTCGGCGCCGGAACCCACGGCGTCCTTGGCCGTCGGCACGCCGAAGAGCATGAGCCCGCCCAGCCCCGCGTCCGCCGCCTCACGTGCGGCGACCACCAGCGAGTCCAGCGTGTGCTGGACGACGCCCGGCATCGCCGAGATCGGCTGCGGCTCGTCGATGCCCTCGCGCACGAACACGGGCAGCACCAGCTCGGCCGGGTCCAGCCTCGTCTCGGCGACGAGCCGGCGCATGGCCACCGACTGCCGCAGCCGACGGGGCCGGATCACCGGCCCCACCGGCTGCGAGTGGTCAGTCATGCGGGACGGCTACTTCGCCCGGCGGCGTGACGCCGACTTCTTGGCGCTGGGACGCACCACGGGCTCGCCCGCCTCCGCGGCAGCGGTTGCCAGCCCCAGGCCGTAGTCGGCCAGCGCGTCGACGAGCGAGTCGGACGACGCCTCGGGCGCGAGGACGTCGACCCGCAAGCCGTGCTCCTCGGCCGTCTTGGCCGTGGCCGGACCGATGCACGCGATGACCGTTGACGGGTGCGGCTTGCCGGCGATGCCGACCAGGTTGCGCACCGTCGAGGACGACGTGAACACCGCTGCGTCGAACTGCCCGCCCTTGATGGCCTCACGGATGTGGGCGGCCGGCGGAGCGGCGCGCACCGTGCGGTATGCCGTGACGTCGTCCACCTCCCAGCCCATCTCCTGGAGGCCTGCGACGAGGGTGTCGGTGGCGATGTCGGCGCGCGGGAGGAAGACCCGGTTGATGGGGTCGAGCACCTCGTCGAACGGCGGCCACTCCTCGAGCAGCCCGTTGGCGGACATCTCGCCGGACGGCACGAGGTCGGGCACGATGCCCCACTCGCGCAGCGCCGCGGCGGTCACGCCACCGACCGCAGCGATCTTGAGCCCGGCGAAGGCCCGTGCGTCGAGCCCGAACTCCTCGAACTTCTCCCGCACGGCCTTCACGGCGTTGACCGAGGTGAACCCGATCCACTCGTAGCGACCGGTGACCAGGCCCTTGACCGCACGCTCCATCTGCTGGGGCGTGCGCGGCGGCTCGACCGAGATCGTGGGGACGACCTCGGCGGTCGCACCGAAGGACTCGAGCCGGGCGATGGTCGAGCCGGACTGCTCCTTGGTGCGGGGCACCAGGACGTTCCAGCCGAACAGCGGCTTGGTCTCGAACCAGGACAGGTTCTCGCGGAGAGCCACGGTCGTGCCGACCACCGCGAGGGCGGGGAACTCCAGGGTCTTCATGACCTTGGCGACCTCACCCAGGGTCGTGACGCGGGTGGCCTGACGGATCGTCGTGCCGCGCTCGGTGAGGGCTACCGGGCTGTCGGCTGACCGACCCGCCCCCAGCAGCTTGCCCAGCGCGACACCGAGGTCCTCGGGCTGGCCGAGCAGGACCACGGTGACCGAGTCGGCCACCGAGGCCGACCAGTCGACGTGCCGGTCGTTGGCGGAGATCACGTGCACGGCCGGCGAGCTGCTCGACGTCAGCGGGATGCCCGCGTAGGCCGGGACGGCCGAGACCGCGCTGACCCCGGGGACGATGTCGAAGCCGATGCCGGCCTTCTGGCAGGCGAGGGCTTCCTCCGCGAGGCCGTTGAAGGTGCCCGGGTCGCCGTCCATGAGCCGGACGACCAAGCCGCCGGTGGCGGACTTGGCGGCCTTGACGACGAGCTTGGCCCTCATGGCGTGGGTCAGTGGCTGCCCGTGCTCGCCGTGGCCGGCGTCGATGATCTCGACGTCCGCACGGCAGTAGCGGGCAACGACGTCCTCACGAGCCACCTGGTCGATGACGACCACGTCGGCTGCGGCGAGGAACTCCAGGGACCGCACGGTCATGAGTCCGGAGTCGCCGGGGCCGGCGCCGACGAAGGCGACGCGTCCCGGGACCCGGCTCTGACGAGGGGTCTGGTGGGTGGTGGGCTGGGTCGAGCGCGTGGGGCTCACAGTGCACGCTCCGTGCTGTCGTGTTCTGGGTGGCGGTCGGGGGCGGCGAGCGGAGCTGGTCCGTTCGCCTCGGCTGGGTCTGGTGTCAGTCCGTCGGTGACGGCGCTCGAGGGACCCGTGCCGGGCGGCACCGGTCGGGCAGGGGGGCGGTCCTCGGGTCCCTGCAACAGGTCGGCGCCGTCCTCGAGCAGCACGGCGGCGAGCCGGCGGCCGAGGGCCTCGCCGTCGTCGACGCCGCCCACGAGGGACCGGCGCAGGTCGAACGACCCGTCGACGGCACCGACGAAGGCACGCAGGGACAGCTCGAGCCCGTCCTCACCCTCGACGATCTCGGCCAGCGCTCCGACCGGTGCCGAGCAGCCGGCCTCGAGGGCCGCGAGGACAGCACGCTCGGCCGTCACGCACGCGCGGGTGTCGGGGTCGTCGAGGACCTCCAGCGCGGCGCGGGTGATGTCGTCGTCGGCCCGGCACTCCACGGCGAGTGCACCCTGGCCGGGGGCGGGCAGCATCTGGAGGGGGTCGATCGCCTCGGCGACCTCATCGAGCCGCCCGAGCCTGGCCAGACCCGCGCGAGCCAGCACGACGGCGTCGAGGGCGCCGTCCCTGACCAGCCCGATGCGGGTGTCGACGTTGCCGCGGATGTCCTTGAACGACAGCCCGAGCCCGAGGGCCGCGAGCTGGGCCACGCGCCGCGGCGAGCCGGTGCCGACGACCGCGCCCTCGCCGAGCTCACCGAGGGTGCGACCGCCCGAGGAGACCAGCACGTCGCGCGGGTCCTCACGGACCGGGAGGGCTGCCACGACCAGACCGGGCTCGGGCGTGGTCGGCAGGTCCTTGAGCGAGTGCACAGCGAGGTCGACCTCACCCGCGAGCAGGGCGCGGCGAAGGGCGGCCGCGAACACCCCGGTCCCGCCGATCGAGGCGAGCGAGGCGGTCGACGTGTCTCCCTCGGTGACGATCTCCACGAGCTCGACCGCATGACCCCGGGCGCGCAGCAGGTCGGCCACCCCGGTGGACTGGGTCGTGGCCAGGGGGCTGCGTCGGGTGCCCAGACGCAGGGCGAGGGGTGCGGCGGCAGGTGCGCTCACGGCATACCTCCACGCTCTGGCGGGGGCACGGACGCGATGACGGCCTCGCCGGGACGCAGGTCGAACAGCTCACGCAGGGCCTGCGCGTAGTCGGCGCCCTCACCGCCCACGGCGCGTTCCTTCATGCGGACCGTCGGGGTGTGCAGCAGCTTCTCGACGATGCGGTGGACGGCGAGCTGGACCTCTGCCCGGGCGACGTCGTCGAGGTCGGGGAGCCGCTGGTCGAGCCGGTTGAGCTCGCCCGCGACGACGTCGGCGGCGTGCGACCGCAGCGCCGCCACGGTCGGTGCGACGGTCTCCGCCGCCCGCGAGGTGAGGTATGCCGCGACCTCACCGATGACGAGGTCCGCCACCTCGCGCACCTGGGGCGGGGTCTGGCCTCCGGAGAGCTCCTCCCCCAGCGCACCCAGCCCGGCGAGGGTGACCCCACTCAGGGAGGCGACCTCGGGGGCGACGTCGTGGGGAAGGGCGAGGTCGACGTAGGCCTGCGGGCGCCCGGCGCGGGCCACCTGGGCATCGCCGGCGGTGGCGAGGTCGACGACCACGCCGGTCGACCCGGTGCAGGAGATGACGACGTCGGCGCCGGCCAGGGCAGCCGCCAGGTCGTCGAGGGGGCGAGCCGTGCCGCCGGTGCGCTCGGCGAGCCGAAGCGCCTTGGCCAGCGTCCGGTTGACGATCGTGAGCCCAGCGGCGCCGCGGCGCGAGACGGTCGTGGCGGCCAGCGAGCTCATGCCTCCGGCGCCCACGACGAGGACCTTGAGCCCGGCCAGGGACCCGAGCTCGCGTTCCGCGCGGGCCAGGCCGGCCTCGACGAGGGAGACGCTCACGGCGTCGATCCCGGTCTCGGTGTGGGCGCGCTTGCCGACGCGCAGGGCCTGCTGGAAGAGGGTGTTGAGGGCGGGGCCGGCGTGGCCGTACTTCTGCGACTCGCGCAGGGCAGAGCGCATCTGGCCGAGGATCTGGGCCTCACCGACCGCCATCGAGTCCAGGCCACAGGCGACCGTGAACGCGTGCGCGATCGCGCGGTCCTCGTAGTGCACGTAGAGGTGCTCGCGCAGCTCGTCGCGACCCACGCCGGTGACCTCGGTGAGCGCGTCCGAGATGTCGGTGACCGCACCGTGGAAGGTCATCGACTCGGCATAGACCTCGGTGCGGTTGCACGTGGACACGACGATCGCCTCGGAGAGGTTCTCGCGGCCGGTGAGGCCGGCGGAGAGCGCGCGGCGGCGGTCGGCGTCGAGCGACATCGCCTCGAGGAGGGGCAGCGGCGCGGTGTGGTGGGACAGGCCCAGGATGACCAGGCTCATCGGCTGACCGCCTGGGCCACGTGGTCGAGCGAGCCGGCCGAGACCTGGTCGAGCGCGCCCTCGGCGGCCAGCGCCCTGCGCTGCTCGTGGAAGGCGAGGATCTGCAGCTCGGTCGAGAGGTCGACCTTGCGGACGTCGACGTCGTCGGGCACGACGAGCACGCACGGGGCGAAGTTGAGGATCGAGCGCACCCCGACTGCCACGAGCTGGTCCGCCACGTCCTGCGCCGACGCGGCGGGCGTCGCGATGACGCCGATCGCCAGGCCCTGGTCGGCCACCAGCGACGCGAGGGCGCCCATCGGCTGCACGGTGATCCCGGCTATCTCCTGCCCCAGCAGGGCGGAGTCCTGGTCGAGCAGGGCGACGACGCGGAACCCGCGCGTGGCGAAGCCGCTGTAGGCCGCGAGCGCGTGGCCCAGGTTTCCCATCCCGATGATGGCGACCGGCCAGTCCTGGGTGAGGCCGAGCTCGCGGGAGATCTGGTAGGCGAGGTGGTCGACCTCGTAGCCGACCCCGCGCACGCCGTAGGACCCGAGGTGGGACAGGTCCTTGCGGAGTTTTGCACTGCGGACGCCCGCGGCGGAGGCCAGCTCCTCGGAGGACACCGACGTGATCCCGCGCTCCGCGAAGCCGGTCAGGGCTCGGAGGTACTCGGGTAGCCGTGCGACCGTGGCGTCGGGAATACCCCGACGGGCGCTCGGGTCGGCAGACACAGTCTCTTCCGGCTCCTTCTCATCACGGGCAGTCCGCGCCTGGCTGGAGCGGATGGGAGCCCGGCCAGATTACGCTTTTGTGAACGGATGCACAAAGTCACAAGCGTCCGTCTCAGGACCCGCGTGATCCACGTCACTTCGTGCTCGTGAGCGCGCTCCTCAGCCGGGTCTCGTCGACCCGCCAGTAGTCGTGCTGGCCCCCGTCCACGAAGGTGACGGGGATCTGCTCCCAGTACTGCTCGTTGAGTGCCGGGTCGTCCTCGATCGACAGCTCCACCCAACCCACCCCGAGGTCGGCGGCCACGCGCTCGATGACGGCCCGCGCCTCATCGCACAGGTGGCACCCCGGTTTGCTGACCAGGGTGATGCGCACCTCGGCGGGCGTGGGGGTTGCGGACACACCCCGAGCGTATGCCGCGTGGGCCCAACGGCCGCTTCCCGCCGCCGCTCGCGGTAGCGGGCGCCTCACCCGCCCCACGGGGCTCGCTGGACACCGCGGCATACCGAGATGTGTCGCAGGTCTCCTGACAATCTGGCAGATATCGGGGAAACTGTCCGATCAAGGAGGCCCCGATCCGGATTCGTGCACCACGCAGCGCCGCGAGACGACTCGCGGTCCCTCGTGCTGCCCACTGGGCCGGAGACCAGGGTCCGCTCTGGGCAACGAGCCGCCCGGCCTTCGGTTACGCCACGGTGGGCGACCACGGCATGGGAGCGGCCACGGCGGACTTCCTCGGCACCCTGCGAGTGCTGCTGAGCCTCGCCGGCGAGGCCGGCACGGCCGGCACCCTGTCGGGAGGTGGCCACGAAGGTTCAGGCGGCGGTTCGGCTGCGCGCGCCGGCTTCGGGCCGGGTGAGGCGCCCCAGGACTTCGAACGCATCTCCGCGCTGGTCGAGCTGGCCCAGCGTGGCGACGCCGAGGCGTTCGGGATGCTCTACGAACGCTACGTCGACGTCGTCTACCGCTATGTCTACGTGCGGGTGGGAGGCAAGCAGCTGGCCGAGGACATCACCTCGGAGACCTTCCTGCGTGCACTGCGCCGGATGGACTCCTTCTCCTGGCAGGGCCGCGACATCGCGGCCTGGTTCATCACCATCGCGCGGAACCTGATCACCGACAACGCCAAGTCGGCTCGCTTCCGCATGGAGGTCACCACCGCCGACATGCTCGACGCCGACCGTCGCGTGGACGCCCCCGACCAGGAGGTGCTGGACCGGCTGCGCGACCAGCGCCTGCTCGCCGCCGTCAAGGGTCTCAAGCCCGAGCAGGCCGAGTGCGTGGTGCTCCGGTTCCTGCAGGGACTGACCCTCGCGGAGACCGCCAAGGTCCTCGGCAAGTCCGAGGGCGCAGTGAAGCAGCTCCAGCTGCGCGCCGTGCGCGCCCTGCACCGGGAGCTCGCCGATGTCGACATCTGAGACCCGCAGGTTTCGCTACGTGGCGACGCGTAACTTCCGGCATCGCACCTCGTTCTCAGCACGACACACGTTCGGTGACAACACGCTCACCGACCACATGACCGGGACATCATGACCGGGGACACCGCAGGGCTGGGGAGGGAGAAGCCGACATGCCAGTACTGAACCGTTCGGCAGACCGTTTCCAGCGCGCCCTCGAAGGCGAGCGGATCACCGATGCCCACCTCGTCGAGCTCGTCGAGACCAGCCGCCACCTCGTGGACCTCGTCCCGACCATCCCGGCTCCGGACACCGCCTTCGTCACCACGCTGCGCGAGCGGCTGATGGCCGAGGCCGCACGGATGCCCGCGCCCAGCCCGGTCGCCGCCAAGGCCGCGGCCGCCCGTCGTGCCGCCTCCCGCAACACCCCCGTCGTGGTCCTGGTGGGTCGTGGCCTGCCCCGCCTGGTCGCCGGCGCCGCCGCCTCGGCGCTGCTCGTCGGCGGCATCGTGGGCGCGGTCTCCCGCAGCGCGGTGCCCGGTGACGCGCTGTACCCCGTGAAGGGCTGGCTCGACGGCGTGGCCGTCCGGCTCGCCGACAACGACTTCGACCGCGGCCAGACCTACCTGTCCCAGGCCCAGGGACACATCTCCGATGCCCGTCAGCTGGCCGAGGCCGACCGCGAGGACCCCACGGACGTCGACGTCGCGCTCGAGGGTGCCATCGACACCGTGCGCAAGGGGCGGCAGGCGCTCGACACCTCCTATGCCGCGACCGGCAACCCCCAGTCCCTGCTCGCCATGCGCGACTTCACGGAGCGGGCCCTCCCTCAGGTCGACGCCCTGAAGGCCGAGGTGCCCGCCCCATCGCTGCTGACGCTCGGGCGGCTCGAGGCCCTGCTGCGCGACACGCAGGAGAGCACCTCGCGACGGATCGCTGCCTGCGGCAGCTCCTGCAGCTCAGACCTCGCCTCGACGATCGGCCCGGGTTCGCTGCCCGGCGCCACGACCACCTCGGGTCCCTCCGCGTCACCGACCAGCGGCGCGTCCGGTGGCATCACCGTGCCCAGCACCGCCGTGACGGCACCGGCGGGCGGCGTGCTGCCCGGCGGCTCGAGCGGCTCCGGAGCGGTCGTCGGAGGCGGTGGCGGCAGCGCCAGCCTGTCGACGGGCGGCGCGAGCGTGCGCCTGCCGACCGTCAGTGCTTCGGTGCCGGGAGTGCCCTCCGCCAGCGCCACCGTGCCGCTCCCCTCGGTGTCGCTCGGCACCGGAGGCGGCAGTGTCGCGGTCCCGAGCAGCACCCTCGGCCCGGTCACCCTGCCCGGCGTCACGGTCACGCTGCCCTCAGTCACGCTGCCCTGAGTCACGCTGCCCTCAGTCACGCTGCCTGATCCAGCCCCGTGGGGCCAGCTCCCGTCAGAAGAAGACGGAACGGCGCTGCATGAGCAGGGAGTAGAGCGTCTGCTGGATGGTCTCGCGCACCTGGTCGGTGAGGTCGAAGACGAGCATGGGGTCGTCGGCGGCGTTCGGCCCCAGGTCTGCGGTCTCCACGGGTGCGCCGAACTCGATGATCCACTTGCTGGGCAACGGGATCAGCCCGAGCGGGCCGAGCAAGGGCCAGGTGGGCGTGATCGGCGCGTAGGGCGCCCCCAGCAGCCGCGCAACGGTCTTCATGTTGCCGATGATCGGGTAGATCTCCTCGGCGCCGACGATCGAGCACGGGATGATGGGCGCGCCCGTCTTGAGCGCAGCGGAGACGAAGCCGCCCCGCCCGAACCGCTGCAGCTTGTAGCGCTCGCTGAACGGCTTGCCGACTCCCTTGAAGCCCTCGGGCCAGACCCCGCACAGCTCGCCGCTCGACAGCAGCCGCTCGGCGTCGGGGTTCGCGGCCAGCGTCGAGCCCGACTTGCGCGCGACCTGGCCGACGACGGGGGTCTGGAAGACCAGGTCGGCACCCAGCATCCGCAGGTGACGGTGCGCAGGGTGCTCGTCGTGGACGGCCACCTGGGTCATCAGCGAGTCCATGGCGACCGTGCCGGAGTGGTTGGCGACGACCAGGCCGCCGCCAACGGTCGGGATGTTCTCGATCCCGCGGACCTCGACGCGGAACCACGACCGGTAGAGCGGCCGCAGGATCGGCAGGTAGAAGTGTCTGGTGAAGTCCTCGTCGAAGCCGAACTCGTCGACGGTGTAGTCGCCCGTCACCCGACGCCGCACGAACGACAGCAACGAGGCGATGTGGCGCTCGACGTCGTCCGACGAGATCCCCGCCGCCTCCGAGGCAACCCGGACCGCAGCGATGCCCGCAGTCAGCAGCTCCTCGACTCCCGGCGCGATGCTGCGAGAGGTCGCCGGTTCCGGCACGTCAACCGGCACGACGGTCTCGTCCGTCACCGCCTTGAGGGTGCGCACCTTGGCGTCAGGGGTATGCCGCTCTCCTGACGTGGCCGCACCCGTCACCTCCCGAGGTGGCCGGGCGGGCTTGGCGGCCTTGCTGGGCTGGGTCGTGCGGGCGCCGGAACGGGACACCGCCTTGCGGCTTGGCACCGCCTTGGCCACCGGGCTCGGGCGATGTTTGCCACTGGCCGTCGAGGGGGTGGTCGCCGAGGCGGCCGATGCCGACGCAGATGCGCGTGCGGGAGCGGGAGCTGTCGTGGGAGCGGCAGCTGCGGGGGCAGCCGGGGTGGTCGACGCGAGCAGGGGCGTGCTGCGGCGCTTGGCGCGTTCCCCGGATGCCCTGGCGGCGCCCGCTGCGAGGGCGCCCTTGCGCGCGGTGGGTTTCGCCGGCTTCTTGGGCGTCGAGGCCATCAGTCGTTCCTCCCTGCAGCCCACACGTGGCTGATCGCGCCGGCGGCACTCTCCGCGGCGCCGGTGACGGCCGACCCGAACATCCCGGCCCCCGGGATCGCCGAGCCGACCCCCTGCGCATAGTCGGCGAAGGCAGCCCGCGTGGTGTAGTCCGGCTCGTACCCCAGCACCTCACGCATCCGTCGGGTGTCCAACCCGCGACCGAAGGCGAGGAACTGGATCTGGTCGCTGCTGAAGTCGGCGAGCCCGGACCGCTTCACGAGGTTTCCGAAGATGCCCGCAGCGGGCATCGGCACGGGGATGATCGGCCGGCCGGCCATGCCCGCCGCCTGGCTCACGGTGATGACCCCGTCCCCGGCGATGTTGGTGATGCCCGTGCTCGGGCCCGTGGTGGCGAGCAGCAGCGAGCCGATCGCGTCGCTCTCGTGCACGAACTGCAGGCGGGCGTCGTAGCCGAAGGGCACCGGCACGACGGGCAGGGCGAAGTAGTCGGTCAGGGACGTGCGGATGCCCCGACCGATGATGTTGGCGAAGCGCAGCATGGAGATCTCGACGTCGGGACGGCGACGCGAGAAGCCGCGGACGTAGCCCTCGACCTCGACCGAGTCCTTGCCGAATCCCGCTCTGGGCAACGACTTCGGGCCCATGTCCTCGGTGAACATCGCAGGGTCGCGCGGGCTGGAACCGTAGATGGCCGCGGACGACTTCACGACGAGACGCTTGATGCTGGACGCCTTCTGGCACGCAGCGAGGAGCTGCATCGTGCCGATGACGTTGATCTCCTTCATCGACGTGCGGCCACCGGCGCCGGTCGGCGTCGCGATGACGTTCATGTGCACGACGGTGTCGACCTCGGACTGCGCGATGATCTTGCCGATCATCGGGTTCCGGATGTCAGCGCGGACGAACTCGGCCCGGCCGATGTCCCCCGGCGGGGGGATGACGTCGACGCCGATGACGCGCTTGACGGTGGGGTCCTGGGTCAGGGCCCTGGCGAACTGCCCGCCGAGGTAGCGGGAGACACCCGTCACGAGGACGACCTCAGCCACGATCCCTCCCGCGGGGTCCGATGGTCGCGAGGCTCGCGACCCGTGCCAACCCTACCGAGAGCCGTGCCCCGGCCGACGGGAGTGCGCCTTCCGTGGACGCGTGCCTCGTCACACTTTCGGACTGCCGCACTCATACCCCCGCTCAAGACAAAAGGCCCCCGCTCAGCGGGGGCCCTCGATCACTTCTTGTTGCGACGCTGGTGGCGCGTCTTGCGAAGGAGCTTGCGGTGCTTCTTCTTCGCCATGCGCTTGCGGCGCTTCTTGATGACAGAGCCCATGGTGTCCTCTTGATCGTGGTCGGTGTTGCCGGACGGGGCAACGAACCAACGCACCACGCCGAACTGTGGACGTCACTCTAGCGGCCCGCGACCCTGCAACCCAAACCCACGTCCAGGCAAGGCCCCCGAGGCGCACGTGGCGGGGATCCGCCACCACGAGGGCGTCAGCCCGACATGACCAGCCAGTAACCACTCGTGGGGAGCCCTCGTTGTCAGGCCACCCGGGCCAACGAGGGCCCGCAGAGCGCAGGAGACGTCGACCATGTCCCGCAGGCACCCCTCTGTCAGACCACTGGGAATCGGGGTGTGCCTGCTGACCGCGGCGGCCACCGCCCTCCCCCTGTCCACCGCGTCCGCCGCCCTTCCCGGTGCACCGGTCCTCCCCGCGCTCGGCGACACCGTCGACGCGCTCGGCAGGACCCTGGACACCCGGGCGGTGAAGGACGCCGTCGTGCCCACGACGTCGGCCCGCAACGCCGCGTCCGCCCTGCTCGCCAAGGCCGGCAGCGGCACTCGTGCCACCTGGGACGAGCGGTTCGGCACGCTTCGCTCGGTGCGCACTGACGGTTACCTCACGTCGGCGACCACCGGCACCGCCGTGGACGTCGCCCGTGGCTGGCTGCGCACCAACGCCGCGGCCTTCGGGCTCACGACCGCCCAGGTCGACTCGCTCGCCGTGGTGCGCGACCACGCCCTGCCCACCACCGGCACGCACGTCGTGGACTTCGTCCAGACCGCCGACGGCGTCGCTGCTGCGCGCGGAGGGCGGCTCAACGTCGCCGTCACCAAGGACGGCAGAGTCCTCTCGTATGCCGGCGACCCCACCCCGGGTGCGAACCTCACCGGCGGCTGGGCGCTCGGCGAGGCAGCCGCGCTGCTGAAGGTTGCCGGTGGCCTCGCACCAGACGTGTCCTACGCCCCCAAGGCGAGCGGCACCCAGGCCGGCTACACCACCTACGCGGCCGGACCCTTCGGCGGACCGTCGTACGTCAAGAAGGTGACCTTCGGGACCAAGGCCGGCCCTGTCGCGGCATACAAGGTGTATTTCATCAAGAGCCCGCAGGAGGCCTGGGAGGTCGTCGTCGACGGCACCACCGGGCGCACCCTCTACCGGACCTCCGTCGTCGACTTCGAGGGCGACCCGCAGGGAACGGTCTACGACAACTACCCGGGCGCGGCCAAGGGCGGCCAGCCACGGCAGCAGTCGTTCGGGCCGACGACGCAGTCGCCGAAGGGCTGGGTCGACCCGACCGGGCTGCTCGGCACCGGCGTCACGACCTACGGCAACAACGCCGACACCTACGCCAACTGGTCCAACTTCATCGGGCCGGTGGACAACGCCCCGCGCCCGGTCGCCCCGACCGGGAACTTCAGCTACACCTACACGAACCAGTGGGCGGCCACCAAGGGGCAGACGGTCCCCCCGTCCTACGCCGAGGACCTGAACCCCGCTGCGACCAACTTGTTCTTCCAGCACAACAGGATCCACGACGAGTACTACGACCTCGGGTTCACCGAGACCGCCGGAAACTTCCAGCTCGACAACGGGAGCAACGGCGGCAACGGCGGTGACCCGGTCCGCGGGCTGGTCCAGGCCGGTGCCGCGTCCGGTGGCAACCCGACCTACACGGGCCGCGACAACGCCTACATGCTCACCCTCGACGACGGCATCCCCCCGTGGAGCGGCATGTTCCTGTGGGAACCCATCGACGACGCCTTCGAGGGGCCCTACCGCGACGGCTCGTTCGACATGAGCGTGATCCAGCACGAGTACACCCACGGCCTCTCGACCCGTTACGTCGCGGGCGGCAGCGCGCTCGGCTCGCAGCAGGCGGGGTCGATGGGTGAGGGCTGGTCGGACTGGTACGCCCTCAACCACGGCTTCAAGACCGGGCTGCTCACCCAGCCGATCGTCGGCGACTACGTCACCGGCAACCCCACGCGGGGCATCCGCAACTGGAACTACGACCAGAACCCGACCACGTTCGGGGACATCGGCTACGACCTGACCGGTCCGGAGGTGCACGCCGACGGCGAGATCTGGACCGCGACCCTGTGGGACCTGCGCAAGGCCCTGGTGGCTCGCTACGGCGCCACCCAGGGAGCCGAGGTCGCCGCCCGCCTGGTCACCGACGGAATGCCGCTGACCGCACCGGACCCGAGCTTCCTCGACGCCCGTGACGGCATCCTCTCCGCCGACCTCGACCGCTACCACGGTGACAACACCGACCTCATCTGGTCGGTCTTCGCCAAGCGCGGTGCGGGCGCCGGTGCCCACTCGAACACCGGTGACGACACCGACCCCACCCCCGCCTTCGACCACCCTTCAGCGGCCAAGAACGGCACGGTCGCGCTGACGCTCGTCAACGCGACCACGGGTCAGCCGATCAACAACGCCAAGGTGATCCTCGGTCGGTTCGAGGCCAGGGTCACCCCGCTCGTCCGCACCGGCTCCGCGGGCGGCGCCAGTGTCAAGGCGCTCGCAGGCACCTACCCGCTGACCATCCAGGCACCGGGGTTCGGCGTCCAGACCATCGACGCCTTCGCCGTGACGGCAGGACGCAACACGGCCAGGACGATCAAGCTCGCCCCCAACCTGGCCTCCACGGCCGCAGGTGCGCAGATCGTCAACGTCTCCAGTGAGGACGACGGAGCCCCCGCCAAGTTCGCCTTCGACGACACCGCCGCGTCGGTGTGGTCCACGAAGCCCGGCGCCACGGCATACAACGCAGGCCCGGACCAGCGGGTGACGGTGAAGCTCGCGGCTCCGGCCACGGTCAGCAGCCTGCGCGTCAGCGCGTTCAAGGCCACCAACGCCTCACGTTTCGTCGCCCTGAAGGACTTCACGGTCCAGACGTCGACGGACGGGGTCAGCTGGACCACGGCCCGCACCGGTGGCTTCGCGTATGCCGCGCCGCGGCCCACCGCGCCGGACCTCAACTTCGCGACGTTCTCACTGGCGAAGCCGGTGAAGGCGGGCTACGTCCGGTTCTTCATCGACTCGGTGCAGGGCAACACGTCGACGTCGGCCCAGGTGGCGGACATCGAGGTCTTCGGGGCCGGGGCGACCGTCGCCAACGGCTCGGTCACGCCTGACCCGGCCTACACCGACTCGGGCACGATCGTCGCGCCCAACCCGGCTGCGGGCGACCCGACCGGTCTGCAGAACGTGTTCGGCGTGACCGGCACCGAGATGAACACCGCGTGCACGTTCCCGCCGGCCAGCCAGGGTGCCGACGGCTGGGTCACGAAGTTCCCGCTCGGGTTCTCCGACGGGCTGCACTCGGTCTCGGTCAAGGGCACCAGCGACGCGGACGCCACGGTGGGCCACGACCTGGACCTGTACTTCCTGGACAGCGCCTGCCAGCTGACGGGCTCTGCGGCGACGTCGGCTGCTGACGAGTCGGCGGTCATCCCGCCCGGCTCGGTCTACCTGGTGACCCAGCTCTACACCGGGGCGAACGTGAAGGTGGACGTCACCGCGGTCGACAACCGCTGACCGCTGCTCCGCCCGCGTCAACGGACAGGGTGGGCCGGGACTTCTCGTCCCGGCCCACCCTGTCGTCGTGCGGTCAGCACCAATCAGGCGGTGTCGACGTAGGACGTGCGCAGGTACTTGTGCACGGCGTCCTCCGGAACCCGGAAGGACCGTCCCACGCGAATGGCGGGAAGCTCTCCAGCGTGCACCATGCGGTACACCGTCATCTTCGACACGCGCATGATCGAGGCCACCTCGGCAACGGTCAGGAACCGCACCTCGGCGAGCTGTCGCTCGTTGGACATGATTACCTCGATCTTCTACACGCGCGCATCGCCGGCTTCCCGTCCGGCGGACCTCTACGCTCGTGCAGAAGGAACTGTAGGGGCTGATGTGACTCGTGGGGAAGCCAACGGGGAAAACTCTTTCGACTTGTCCAGTCGACACGCCGCCAAGGTCCTGTGAATCACAGAGGTGTCACTCCGCCGGCGACCCCGGTCAGTCGAACCAGACGTCCAGGCCGTGCAGCCCGAACACCGACTCACGCGTCGCCATGATGGCCCGGTCCACCTCGTCGTGGGGGTTGTAGCCCATGTCCCAGGGCTGGTGCCAGATCGGACCGTCGGCCGGGTCCAAGTCGCCCATCCGGCGGGGACCCTCGCGGCCGAAGGCCTGGCGCACGTGGTCGAGCCAGTCCTGCGGCACCTGCTCGGTCAACGGGATCGGGCGGTGCGCAGCGATGGCGGTCAGGTGCGTCCACGTCCTCGGCACGACGTGCACGAGCTCGTAGCCGCCGCCACCCAGGGCGACCCAGCGCCCGTCGCAGACCTCGTGGGAGAGCCGGTGCAGCGACTCCGCCGCCCCCCGCTGGGCATCGACCGACATGGCCAGGTGGGCCAACGGGTCCTGGGCGTGGGTGTCGCAGCCGTGCTGGGTGACCAGGACATCCGGCTTGAACGCCCGCACCAGGGGCAGCGCCGTGGAGTGCAGCGCACGCAGCCAGGCGGAGTCGCCCGTGCCAGGCGGCAGCGCGATGTTGACCGACTCGCCCTGCGCCTTCGGGCCCCCGATGTCGCCCGCGAAGCCGGTGCCGGGAAACAGGGCCCGGCCGGACTCGTGCAGCGAGATCGTCAGCACCCGGGGGTCGTCCCAGAAGATGCGCTCGACGCCGTCGCCGTGGTGCACGTCGATGTCGACGTAGGCGACTCGCTGGGCACCGTGGTCGAGCAGCCACTGGATGCCGACGGCGATGTCGTTGTAGATGCAGAACCCCGCGGCGTTTCCGGCCATCGCGTGGTGCAGCCCGCCACAGAAGTTGACGCCGTGCTGGGTGCGTCCCTCCCAGACGTCGGCGCACACCTGGCGGGTGCCCTCGACCACCCGGGCACTCGCGTCGTGCATGCCGGGGAAGGCCGGGTCGTCCTCGGTGCCGAGGCCGTAGGCCGGATCGGCCGACGACGGGTCTGCCGACGCCGCCCTGACCGCCGCCACGTAGTCGGCCGTGTGCACGGTCGCCAGGACGTCGTCGCCCGGCACGTCCGGGGAGAAGACCTCTACGTCGTCGGGATCGAAGACGCCGAGGGCGTCGCAGAGCCGGGCCGTCAGGTCGAGACGGACCGGGTTCATGGGATGACCCGGTCCGAAGTTGTAGGCGGTGAAGCCGGGATCCCAGACCACCCGCACCTGTGAGGGCATGGGCCGACGCTACCGGGCGAGGGGTCATCGCGGACAGCACGGTCCCACCTGCAGGGACGCGCTAGCGTGGGAGGTCTCACCATCCCCGATGCCGCGGAGGACCGCAGTGGCGAAGAAGCTCTACGAAGACGACGTCCTCGTCATCGGCCTCGGCCGGTTCGGCAGTGCGGTCGCGATCGAGCTGACGAAGCTCGGGCACCACGTCGTCGGCGTCGAGCGCGACCCTCACCTCGCCGAGTCGTTCCTGGGCAAGGTGGGTCGCATCGTCCAGGCCGACGCGGCCCAGCCGCAGTCGGTCGCCAACCTCAAGGCCCGCAGCTTCCAGATCGCGGTCGTCGGCATCGGCTCGTCGGTCGAGGCCTCGGTGCTGTGCGCGATGAACCTCGTGGACGCCGGCATCCCCACCATCTGGGCCAAGGCGCTCTCCCCCGAGCACGCCCGCATCCTCGAGCGCATCGGCGTCCACCACGTCATCTCCCCCGAGGTCGACAGCGGCCGCCGCGTTGCGCACCTGCTCAACGGCAAGCTGATGGACTACATCGAGTTCGACGACGGCTTTGCCATCGTCAAGATGAAGCCGCCGCAGGAAGCCATCGGTTTCACGTTGAAGCAGAGCGCGATCCGCAGCAAGTACGGCGTGACCATCGTGGGCGTGAAGGCGCCCGGCAGCGACTTCACGTATGCCGTGCCCGAGACCAAGGTGACGGCCCACGACACGTTGATCGTCAGCGGCCCGACCGACCTGCTCGACCGCCTCGCCRCACGCCCCTAGCCAGCCGTTCCTCCCCCGCCAGGCGAGGTATGCCGCGTGGCCGGCCACGCGGCATACCTGGCGGTCAGAGGTTGGGGACGCCGCGGTCCTCGCCGAGGGGAAGCACCATGGCGACCTCGTCCTCCGCGGCGTCGTCACCCTTGACGCGCATCGGTCGGCGGCTGTCGGTCGGGCGGAAGCCGAAGCCGCTGGCGAAGGCGACCGCGCGGCCGTTGTCCACCCCCACCCAGTAGGCGAGGTGGCTGCGACCCTGCTGGCGCGCGGCGTCGGCGCCGGCCTGCACCAGCTGGGTCGCCACACCCGTGCCTCGGGCAGTCGGAGCCACCCACAGACCGAACAGCTCAGCGATCTTCTCGTTGTCCTTCTCGCCCTCCTGGCGGGCTTGGCCGACGCTGGCCACCCCCACCGGCGCCCCGTCCTGCTCGGCGATCAGTCGCTGGGAGCGGCGCATCCTGCGGCGCCAGAAGTCTTCCTCGTAGCCGCGTTCCTCGTCGGCGCTCGCCACGAAGGCGTCGGGCGACTCCTCGAGCGCGCTGAGCCGCACCGATCGGTACTGCTCCCACTCGTCCTCACCCAGTGACCGCACGGTGATGTCGCTCATGGACCCACTCTCGCATGATCCACGCGTGTTCGGTCAGGTGGGTTGCTGGGTGTTCACCCAGAGCCGACTGGGAGTTCCCCGAGCACGCAGACGGTCGCGCCCGGCCGGCTGGGGTGGGTGGGGCAGCCCTCAGTCGTTGCCCGAGGCGAGCTCGTGCGAGCGGTTGGCGGCGGCCTCCATGGCCGTGATGAAGGCGGCCCGCACCTTGTGGTCGTCGAGCTGGCGCAGCGCGGCGGCCGTCGTGCCACCGGGCGAGGTGACCTGCTCGCGCAGGACGGTGGGGTGCTGGCCGGTCTCGCGCATCATCGTCGCCGCACCGAACAGCGTCTGGACGACGAGCTCCGTGGCGGTCGGCCGGGGCAGCCCCAGCACCACGCCCGCCTCGATCATCGCCTCGACGACGTAGAAGATGTACGCCGGTCCGCTGCCGCTGATCGCGGTGACGGCGTCCTGGTGCTTCTCGGCGACCTGGACGACGCGACCGCACGAGCGCAGCAGCTCGGAGGCCTCCTCGAGGTGGGCCGCGTCAGCACTGCGACCGGGGCTCACGGCAGCCATCCCCTGGTCGACCAGGGCCGGGGTGTTCGGCATGACCCGGACGACGGCGACCCCCGCCGGGAGCCGGTGCTCGAGGTAGGCCGTGGGGATGCCCGCGGCGAGGCTGACCACGAGGTTTCCGGGCGAGACGTGGTCGCGGATCTCCTCGACGAGCCCGCCCATGTCCTGCGGCTTGACGACCAGGACCAGGGTGTCGGCGGCCTCTGCCGCCGCGATGTTCGACATGGCACGCACGCCGTACTGCTCGGCCAGCTGGTCGGCCCGGTCCGGCCGACGAGCAGTCACGACGAGCTCGTCAGCGCTGCGACCAGACCGGATCAGCCCGGACAGCAGCGTCTCGCCCATCACACCGGCACCGAGGATTGCGACAGTTCCCATGGCGGCAGTCTTCCAGTCGCGGGAGGTGTGTGCGCCTCAGTTCTTGGTGGCGAGACCGCGCAGGAAGAACACCGTGTTGGCGGGACGCTCGGCCATCCGGCGCATGAGGTAGCCGTACCACTCCTCGCCATAGGGGATGTAGACCCGCATCTGGTTGCCCCGGTCGGCGATCCGCTTCTGCTCCTCGGGCCGGATCCCGTAGAGCATCTGGTACTCGTAGCTGTCGGCGTCGCGGTGGTGGTGCGAGGCCAGCGCGCCGGCGATCTCGACCAGCCGCGGGTCGTGGCTGGCCACCATCGGGTAGCCGTCGCCCGCCATCAGGATCTTGAGGCAGCGCACGTAGTTCTGGTCGACGTCCGAGCTGCTCTGGTACGCAACGGATTCGGGCTCCTTGTAGGCACCCTTGCACAGCCGCACGCGGCTGCCCTCGTGGGCCAGGTCGCGGCAGTCCGCCTCGCTGCGGTGCAGGTAGGACTGGATCACCGCGCCGACCCACGGGAAGTCCTGGCGCAGCTCGCGCAAGGACTCCAGCGTGGCGTCGGTCGTCGTGTGGTCCTCCATGTCGAGGGTCACCGTCGTGCCGGCGTTCGCCGCCGCCTGGCAGATCTCGCGGGCATGGTCGAGGGCGATCTTGTGACCGTCGCCGGGGAGGTACTGGCCCAGCGCGGACAGCTTGAGGCTGACCTCGCCCATGCCGTGCTGCGACAGGTCGGCGTCCGCGAGCGCCTCGAGCAGCTCGATGTAGTGGTCACGGGTGCGGATCGCCTGGGTGAGGTCGGCGGTGTCCTCGCCCAGGTAGTCGATCGT
Organism: Pedococcus sp. P2_E2; assembly: GCF_056403955.1. Lineage (NCBI taxonomy): Bacteria > Bacillati > Actinomycetota > Actinomycetes > Micrococcales > Intrasporangiaceae > Pedococcus > Pedococcus sp. P2_E2. The sequence continues at coordinate 122,673 of NZ_JBFUEM010000008.1, read as the reverse complement.
CGCGAGCCGGTTGGTGGCGCGCAGCTCGGCGGTCGCGCTGACGGCGTCCTGCGTGCGGTCGCCGGGGACGAACCGCTTGACCACGCTGCGGCTCACCGGCGCCTTCTCGATCGTCTGTCGCACAGCGCCGCTCTTGGAGAGCTGGAGCAGGCTGTTGCGCAGCAGGTCACTGGCGTCCACGTGAGTCCTTCCGACCGGGTGCCGCGGAGGTCGCGGCCGCCGACAAGGCTAACCGCCAACCAGCAGGTATGCCGCGCCGCGGGGTGCCGCGCCCGCCTCAGGCGGTGCGGCGACGCAGGGTGAGGCTGCCGAGGACCAGCGCGACCAGCACCCACAGGCCGATGACGGCAGCGTCCGCGGTCACGTCGGCGCCCGGGGTGGGACTGGACGTCACCGACTTCATGGCGTCCACGGCATACGACAGGGGCAGCACGTCGGAGAGCCAGCGCAGGACGTCGGGCAGCCCGTCGCGGGCCACGAGCAGTCCGCACAGCAGGAACTGCGGCAGCACGAACGCCGGCATGAACTGCACCGCCTGGAACTCGGTGCGCGCGAAACCGCTCGCGAGCAGGCCCAGCGCGGTCCCCAGCAGGGCGTCGAGGACGGCCACCACCACGAGCTGCCACGCGGGACCGGCGACGTCGAGGCCGCACACGTAGACCGCGAAGGCCGTCGCGATCAGGGCCTGCAGGACCGCCATCACCCCGAAGGCGAGGGCGTAGCCGAACATGAAGTCCCCCTTGCCCATCGGCGTGGTGAGCAGCCGCTCGAGGGTCCCCGACGTCCGCTCACGGAGGGTCGCGACGCTCGTGACGATGAACATCACCACGAACGGGAACACACCGAGCAATGGTGCCCCGAGGCCGTCGAAGACCGGGGTGCCGTTGAAGATCCAGGCCAGCAGGCCGATCAGCACGCAGGGGACGACGAGCATCAGCCCGATGGTCCGGTGGTCGGCACGCAGCTGGGCCAGGACCCGGCCGGCCGTGACGAGGGTGCGGTGGGCGTTCATCGGGCAGTCTCCTCGGCGCGGTCGATCAGGGACAGGAAGGCGTGCTCGGCGTCGTCGGCGCCGGTGCGGGCGAGCAGCTCGGGCAGGGTGTCGTCGGCCATGATGCGGCCCTCACGCAGCAGGAGCAGGCGGTCGCAGCGACTCGCCTCGTCCATCACGTGGCTCGACACCAGCAGCGAACGCCCTTGGCCCGCAAGGCGTTTGAACAGCTCCCAAAGGTCGCGCCGAAGCACCGGGTCGAGGCCGACCGTGGGTTCGTCGAGGACCAGCAGCTCGGGGTCGCCGACGAGCGCGGCCGCGAGCGACACGCGCGACCGCTGCCCACCGGACAGGCGACCGACCAGGGAGTCGGCGTGGCTCGTGAGGTCGACGGCCTCGATGGCCTCGTCGGCTGCCGACGGGGCCGCCCCGAGGATATTGGCGAAGTAGCGGACGTTGGCCCGCACGGACAGGTCGTCGTAGACGCTCGGCGTCTGGGTGACGTAGCCGATCCGGTTGCGCAGCGACGGCGAGCCCGCGGGCTCCCCGAGCACCGTGACGTCGCCGGACTCGACGACCTGGACCCCCACGACCGCCCGGATCAGGGTCGACTTGCCGCTGCCACTGGGCCCCAGCAGTCCGACCACCTGCCCGGCCGGGACCGACATGGTCAGGTCGGGCAACACCTCACGACCGCCGCGCACCACGCGGAGGTTCGTGATCTCGATGGCTATATTCATCATGCGATGAATATAGCCCTGCTCCTTCGCCCGGACAAGACCTTTGTCAGCCGTCGCCGGACGACCATGGTCGGGGGCGGGGCGACAGGCGCGAGCACGACCAAACCCGCGCACCTGCCGAGCCTGGTCGTCCTCCGGTATGCCGCGGGGTCGCCCTACGGGGCGAGGTAGCGCTGGATCGTGGGCCCGACCAGGGCGGCCAGCTCGTCGTGCTCGGCGTCCACCACCGCCGGGAACTCCACGATGTAGCGCATCATCGCCAGCCCGACCATCTGGGACGCCGCCAGACCGGCGCGCAGCTCGAGGTCGGCCGGCCGGTCGCCGTCGGCTGCCATCGCCCGCAGCACCCTGCCGAAGACCTCGCGGGTCAGGAACTCGCGCAGCATCCGGGTCGCCTCCTCGTGGCTGACCGCCGCCCGCATCAGGGCCTGGAAGCGCTGCCTCCCGTCCTCGGAGTCCCAGACCGCGAGGAAGGTCCGCACCAGCGCCTCGCCCACCTGGTCCCGTGGCCCCTCGACCACGGCGCTGATCAGCGCCGCCGGGTCGGCCGGGATGTCCATCACGGCCGCGAACAGCTGCGCCTTGCCGCCGAAGTAGTGGTGCACCAGGGCCGGGTCGACCGCAGCCCGGCGGGCGATGCCACGCAGCGAGGTGCCGTCGTAGCCCTGGTCGGCGAAGTCGACCCGGGCGGCCTCGACGATGGCCTGGCGCGTGTCCACACCTCCGGGGCGGCGTCCACGGGGGCTCATGACGCGCCGACCGTCGTCGCGGTCGCGAGGTGCAGCCGGGCGAACGCCAGGGACTCGGCGAGGTCGACCTCCCGCTGCTCCTGGGTGAGCTTGCGGGTCCCCACCTCGACGACGACCGATCCCGAGAACTGTTGCACCGCAAGCATTTCGAGGAACTCCGCACAGGGCTGGGTGCCGCGCCCGGGGACGAGGTGCTCGTCCTTGAGGGAGCCCAGGCCGTCGGCGAGGTGGACGTGGGCGAGCCGGGGCCCGAGCGCCGCGGCCATGGCCATGGCGTCGGAGCCCGCCGTCGACGTGTGCGAGAGGTCGAGGGTCACGTTGTCGTAGGCCTGGGGCACCGGGTCCCAGTGCGGCAGGTAGGCCTCGAACTCCCGCTGCCGGGCGCGCCAGGGAAACATGTTCTCGACGGCCAGTGCGACGCCGGTCTCGTGCTCGCGCAGCGCCACCCCCTCGACGAACTCGCCGGCGTACTCCTTCTGCCACCGGAAGGGTGGGTGCAGCACCACCGTGGACGCCCCCACCTCCTGGGCCAGGGCGATCGAGTTGTCCACCTTGGTCCACGGGTCGGGTCCCCAGATGCGCTGGGTGAGCAGGAGCGTGGGTGCGTGCACCGACACGACGGGTATGCCGTGGAGCCGGGACAGCGCCGCGAGCGCGCCGGCCTCCTGCGAGACGGGGTCGGTCCAGACCATCACCTCGACGGCGTCGTAGCCGAGCCGGGCCGCCGTGGCGAAGGCCGACGCGCAGGTGTCCGGGTAGACCGACGCGGTCGAGAGGGCCACCGTGGCTCCTGGGATCGACACGGCTTGGGCCATGCACCGAGCCTACCCAGCGCGGGTCAGCGCATCGCGTCGAGTCGGCTCAGGATGACCCCCTCGCGCAGCGCCCAGGGGCAGATCTCGAGGCGCTCCAGGCCGAGCAGGTCCATCGCCGCCTCGGCCACGAGGGCACCGGCGAGCAGCTGTGGCGAGCGACTGGCCGAGACGCCCGACAGCCGCTCCCGCTGGTGTGCGGTCATCCCGCCCAGGTCGGCGACGAGCGAGGCGAGCGCGCTGCGCTCGAGGCTGCGCGCGGCATACGGACCGTCACTGCTCGGCGCCGCGCCGGTGACGCGGGCGAGCGAACGCATCGTCTTGGAGGTGCCGACGGCACGGTCGGCGGTCCCGGCCTTGGCCAGGGGCCGCATGGCCGCGGCCATGCGCAGCCGGATGGCCCGGCGCGCCTCCCTGACCACCTCCGCCGTCGGCGGGTCACCGGGGAGGAGGTCGCGGGTCAGCCGCCCGGCCCCGAGGGGGAGGGAGACGGCGGCGTCGGGGTCCTCGTCCATGCCGGCGGCGAGCTCGAGCGACCCGCCACCGATGTCGACCACCAGGAGCGTGCCGCTCGACCAGCCGAACCACCGACGTGCGGCCAGGAAGGTCAGCCGCGCCTCGTCCTCACCGGAGAGCACCTGGAGCTCCACCCCGGTCCTCGCGCGCACGCGGGACAGCACCTCCTCGCCGTTCGGAGCCTCACGAATCGCACTCGTGACGAAGGCCATCACCTCCTCCACGCCCTGGTCCTCCGCAACCGTGAGGCACTCGCCGATGAACTCGATGAGCGCGGCCTCGCCCGACTCGGCGATGTCACCGCCGTCGGTCACGTGTTCAGAGAGCCGCAGCTCGATCTTGTGCGAGGTGGCGGGGAGGGGCTGGGCCCCGCGATGGGCGTCGACGACGAGCAGGTGGACGGTGTTGGAGCCGACGTCGATGACCCCGAGGCGCATGGCTGCACGGTATCGGCTGAGGTGGCCGGCCACTGGGACGGTTCACCGCAGAGGTATCACGAAGTCCTTCCCGAGCCTCCTTGCCTGCGGGGACGGGGCCGTCGGGGCCTTGTCGAACAGGGGGGAACAAGCATGGATGCAGACCTGCGTCTGGACGGGAACACCACGACGGCCCAGGGGGACGTCTTCAAGACGACCGCCGCCGATGTCGTCATCGACGCGCCGAGCCGTCGCTCCACCGGTGCTGGGCAGCGCCGCGCGATCGTGCACGACTTCAAGGACGGCATGACGCTGAACTGGGACTCGGACTACCCCGGTGGCGTCACGGTCGAGGGGTTCCGGCTGACCTGTCACCAGGCCGACGTGGTGCTCGACCACGCGGCGCGGCGCAAGAGCTCCACGCCGTGGCGACGGGCACTCGTGCACGACTTCGACGACGGCCTGACCATCAACTGGGCGCACGACTACCCGGGCGGGGTGACCATCAACGGACCCCTGAAGATCAACGGGGCGGTCGTCGTCAACGGCACGCTGACGGTGAAGAGCCCGTTCGGCCACCTCAGCCTCGAGGACACGCTGGCCCGCTACAGCGACCTCATCAAGCACCTCGACGCCAGAATCAAGAAGCTCGAGGGCTGACCCGTGGCCAGCCTTCGCCAACGCGCCGCCTGCATCGGCATCGCGACGTCGCCACTCTCGGTCCGCCGTGACTTCATGGGGCAGCTGACCAACTCGGTCCCCGTGTCGCTGAAGACCCAGCTGGACCGGCTCGGGAGCAAGTTCGTCCACGTGAACTGCATCGAGGTCGGGTCCGACCAGTTCACCTTCAACGACGCGGTGGAGATCGACCGCGCCGTCGCCAAGACCCGGGACCTGTATGCCGGTGCCGGCCGGTCGATGGGGGTCGGGCGGATCCAGCACTTCGTCATCTCGACCGGCGACGCCAACGGGCGGGACGTCATCAACTCCGACGGGGAGGCCGAGACGCTCACCGACGAGTGGACCGTGCCCAACGACGCGCTGGACCTGTTCTTCGTCCGGATGTACGTCGGCAGCACCGCCGGCCTGTCCCGGGTCGACGGTCCGTGCGACAAGAACGCCAAGGGGATGGACGGCAGCGTCGTCGAGATGAACGCGGGGGGCGGGGTCTCCGACTTCGCCACCGCGCACGAGCTGGGCCACTACCTGGGCCTCAGCCACCGCAACAGCTCCACGGCACTGATGAACCCGACGATCCCCAACGGGGGCGTCATCACCACGTCCGAAGCCGACAACATGCGGGACCACTGCCGCATGAAGAACCCCTGCTAGGAGGCGACATGTCAGTCATCATCGGGTCCCGCAAGGACCGCACCGTGTCGGGGGCCATCGCGGCCCTCGCCGGCAAACCCACCACACTGACCCCTGGGGCAGCGATCGCCATCCTGTCCGAGGCGGCCGCCGCCGGCCCGGAGAAGGTCGCCGGGCGCCGGGCCACCAACGCCCTGGCCAAGGTGGTCTCGGACCATCACGAACCGCAGGTGCGCGTCGCCGCGGCCAAGGGCCTGGCACAGGTGCACTCGCCGACCTCGCTGCGCGCCCTGCGCAAGGTGGTCGACCAGGCCGAGGACGGCCAGCTCGTCGCGGCGGCGTCCGCAGGCCTCACCAACCTGGGCGCTCGCAGTGACGTGCGGCGACTGCGGACGGCGAGCGAGCTCGCTGACTGGCCGCACGCCAGCACTCGCGCGAGCGCCTCGGCACGCCTGCTGGCCCACCGGGTGGGAGCGGCCGTCGACCCGGCCGACCCCCGACAACAGCTCCCCGGTGAGACCGCGCCGGTGCTGCCGGTGACGGCGCGGCTCAAGACCCGCGTCCAGCCGGTCGAGCTCCCCGTCGCGCGGAAGGCCGCCACCGCGGACCTGCCCTGGCGGTCGCTGGTGCCCGAGGGCGCCGCGCCAGTGGGTGCGTTCAGCTGTGGGGACCGCACGCACGTGGTGCTCGCAGGCAAGGACCCGGAGTCGCTCGCGTCGGCGCCCGGCATCGCCGGCGCGCTGCTCGGCGTCAACGAGTCGATGGGCACGACCTTCGTCCGCTGGGTGGTGCTGACCCGGCCCGACGGAGACGGCCTGGCCGTCACCGTGGCGCGGCCGACCGGTGAGGTCGGCTTCGTGGGGCGGGGCACGGTCGTCGAGGGCGGGCTGTCGGTGACCGTGGACGCGGTCGACACCCCGGGCGCCACCGCGGCGCACGTCACGGTGTCGCTCGTCGGCGGCAAGCTGGAGGTCGACGGCCGCACCGAGAAGGGCATCACGACGCCGCGTCGGCAGCCGGCGCCAGTGCCCCTGCAGTTCGACCCCTCCGGTCCGGTGCCCGCACCGATCGGCTGAAGGCCCGCGCCCGGGAGGCGGTCCGGCGCCTCCCGAGGAGGCGGTCTGCCGCCTCTCGGGCGGCGGTCTGCCGCCTCTCGGGCACGACCGGCATGCGGGCCACGCCGAGTGCGGCGCACTGCGCGACGTAAGGTTGCGAATGTGCCTGAGACCCCGCTCGACACCGCCCGCATCTGGGTGGAGTTCACCGATCCCGCCGACACGGGCCAGCGGTTCCGCTGCGACCTGACCTGGCTGACGTCGAGCTGGACGTGCATCTTCGGCAACGGCTGCCAGGGGATCTACGCCGGCCGACCCGACGACGGGTGCTGCACCCTGGGCGCCCACTTCACCGACGACGACGACGTCAAGCGGGTCAAGAAGGCTGTCAAGGAGCTCGGCGAGGACGAGTGGCAGCTGCACCCCGGCTCCACCAAGCTCGGCGCCTGGACCGAGAAGGAGGACGACGCCCTCAAGACCAAGGTCGTCGACGGCGCCTGCATCTTCCTCAACCGGCCGGGGTTCCCCGCCGGTGCCGGCTGCGCGCTGCACCAGCACGCGGTGCTCACCGGCAAGGAGCCGCACACCGTCAAGCCGGACGTCTGCTGGCAGCTACCGATCCGCCGCACCTACCGCAAGGTGGAGATGCCTGACGGGTCGAGCTGGCAGGAGGTCACCATCACCGAGTACGACCGCCGCGGCTGGGGGCCCGGTGGCCACGACCTCGACTGGTACTGCTCGAGCAACCCCGAGGCCCACGTCGGCCGGGAGCCGGTGTTCCGCAGCAACCGCGCTGAGCTGGTCGAGCTGATGGGTGAGGACGCCTACGCCGAGCTCGAGATCCGTTGCGAGGCGCACCTCGCGAGCGTGAAGGCTGCCCGAAACGCCTACTCACGCAAGATGCTTCCCCTCCTGGTGCATCCCGCGACGCTGGCCGCGCAAGAGGCCCGCAAGTCCCGATGAGCTCGACGCCGGAGCCGCCCGGGTCGCCGCCCGAGCCGACGCGCAGCCCCAACATCTGGGACTCCCCCGACGTCTACGAGGTCGAGAACCTCGGCGTCGACCGCGCCGGGCTCATCGAGGCCGCGATGGCGTCGCTGCACCCGTTCGCCGGCGCGGACCTCGTCGACGTGGGCTGCGGGACCGGGTTCCACCTGCCCCGGTTCGCCTCGCTCGGCTGCGCGAGCGTGGTCGGCGTGGAGCCGCACCCTCCATTGGTTTCCCTTGCGGAGCAACGCATCTCAGGTATGCCGGACGTGCGGGTCGTCGAGGGTGTCGCCCAGTCCCTGCCGCTGGCCGATGCCTCCATGGACATCGCCCATGCCCGGTGGGCCTACTTCTTCGGCGCCGGCTGTGAACCCGGCCTGCAGGAGCTGGAGCGGGTCCTGCGACCCGGCGGCACGGCATACGTGATCGACAACGACGCCACCCGCTCGACCTTCGGCAGGTGGTTCACGCGGGCCAACCCCTCCTACGATCCCGTTGCGGTGGAACGTTTCTGGGCCCGCCAGGGATGGTCACGCGAGCGGCTGGTGATCGACTGGGAGTTCGACTCGCGCGAGGAGTTCGAGTCGGTGGTGCGGATCGAGTTCCCCGAGACGGCAGCGGAGGGCATCCTCGCGGAGCACGAGGGCACCGGGGTCGACTACGCCGTCAGCCTGTGGTGGCGCCACTACTGACGCGGTGGTGTCGGCGGCCACCCGGGTGACGCCCGAGGTCTGGACACGGGCACCGTCGGGGGACAAGGTGGATGGAACCGGACACCCCGGCCCCCCCAGGAGGCACCATGACCGACCACGTGGCCACGGCCAGCACCACCATCGACGCCGACCCCGACAGGGTCTGGCAGGCGATGACCGAACCCAAGCTCGTCGCCGAGTACATGATGGGCAGCGAGGTCGCCAGCGACTGGCAGCCCGGCAGCCCGATCACCTGGACCGGGGAGTGGGAGGGCAAGCCCTACCAGGACAAGGGCGAGGTGCTGCAGGCCGAGCCCGGACGGCTGCTCGAGGTCACCCACTACAGCCCGATGACCGGGGACGAGGACATCCCCGAGAACTACCACCGCGTGCGCTACGAGCTGTCGCCGGACGGTGAGGGCACGACGGTCCAGCTCACCCAGGACGGCTGCGACAGCGCCAAGCAGGCCGAGCAGTTCTCGCAGAACTGGCAGGGCATGCTCGACGGCCTCAAGAAGGTCGCCGAAGGGCACTGAACCACTGGGCTCCGGCAGGTCGCGCGGCCGGTCCGCCGGCCTGTCGGTGCCGCGCCGTAGGTTGTCGACCATGGCAGCGAAGACGACGACCAGGTCGAGCGGTTTCCGCTGCTCCGAGTGCGGCTGGACCGCCGTCAAGTGGGTCGGCCGCTGCGGCGAGTGCCAGTCCTGGGGCAGCGTCAGCGAGATCGGCGCCGTCACCGTGCGCACCACCGCTGCCGCCCGCGTGGAGCGGCCCGCCGTGCCCATCGGTCAGGTCGACGCCCGTCGAGCCGAGGCGGTCAGCACCGGCGTCAGTGAGTTCGACCGGGTGCTCGGCGGCGGGCTCGTGCCCGGGGCGGTGGTGCTCGTGGCGGGCGAGCCCGGCATCGGCAAGTCCACGCTGCTGCTCGACGTGGCCGCCCGCGCGGCCAGGTCCGGCAACGGCCGCACCGTCCTCTACGTCACCGGCGAGGAGTCCGCGGCCCAGGTGCGGATGCGGGCCGAGCGGATCGAGGCGATGGCCTCCTCGTTGTTCCTGGCGTCGGAGACCGATCTCGCGACCGTGCTCGGCCAGATCGACGCGGTGCAGCCCGACCTCGTGATCGTCGACTCGGTGCAGACGATCTCCAGCGGCGACGTCGAGGGGTCGGCCGGCAACGTCACCCAGGTCCGTGAGGTCGCGGCCTCCCTGATCCAGGTGGCCAAGTCGCGCGGGATCGCCACCCTCCTGGTCGGCCACGTGACCAAGGACGGGTCCATCGCCGGCCCCCGCGTCCTCGAGCACCTCGTCGACGTGGTCGTGCAGTTCGAGGGTGACCGGCACTCCCGCCTGCGGCTCGTGCGGGCGGTCAAGAACCGCTACGGCCCCACCGACGAGGTCGGCTGCTTCGACCTGTCCGACGTCGGCATCGTGGGGCTGGCCGACCCCAGTGGGCTCTTCCTGTCGCGGGGCACCCTCAGCGTGCCCGGCACCTGTGTGACCGTGACCCTCGAGGGTCGCCGGCCGCTGATGACCGAGGTCCAGGCGCTGGTCGCCAAGAGCGAGATCCCCACGCCGCGGCGCGCCACCAGCGGGTTGGACTCGGCCCGGGTCGCGATGATCATCGCCGTCCTGGCCAAGCGAGCCCAGGCGCCCATCGGCAACGCCGACGTCTACCTCTCCACGGTGGGCGGTGTGCGGCTCACCGAGCCCGCCTCCGACCTGGCGATCGCCCTCGCGGTGGCCAGCGCGGTCAAGGACCAGCCGCTGCCCGACAACGCCATCGCCTTCGGTGAGCTCGGGCTCGCGGGCGAGATCAGGCCGGTGACCGGCATACCCCGTCGGTTGGCGGAGGCGGGACGACTGGGGTTCCGCACCGCCTACGTCCCCTCGGGCGTCCTCGGCACGGCCCCGACACCCGAGGGCATGCAGGTGATCGAGTGCGACGACATTCGGACCGCGGTGCGCGCGGCGCTGCAGCCCGTGCACAGTTAGACTCGCGCCAGACCGACGCCAGCGGCACCAAAGGGGTTTGACCAGTGGATCTTCGCGAGGACGAGGTGCTGCGCGCCACCCTCGCCGCCGTGGCACCCGGCACCGAGCTGCGTGACGGGCTCGAGCGCATCCTGAGGGGGCGCACCGGTGCCCTGATCGTCCTCGGCCACGACCGGACCGTGGAGCAGCTGTCCACCGGCGGCTTCCCGCTCGACGTCGAGTTCTCCGCCACCCGCCTGCGTGAGCTGGCCAAGATGGACGGCGGGATCGTGCTCGACCGTGAGGCCTCGCGCATCCTTCGGGCCGCCACTCAGCTGGTCCCCGACCCCTCGATCGAGACGAGCGAGTCGGGCACGCGTCACCGCACCGCCGAGCGGGTCGCCAAGCAGACCGGCTACCCCGTCATCTCGGTGAGCCAGTCGATGCGGATCGTCGCGATCTACGTCGACGGCCGCCGCCACGTGCTCGAGGACTCCAGCGCGATCCTGTCCCGCGCCAACCAGGCACTCCAGACCCTCGAGCGCTACAAGTCGCGCCTCGACGAGGTCACCGGCACCCTCTCGGCCCTCGAGATCGAGGACCTCGTCACCGTCCGCGACGTCGCCAGCGTGCTCCAGCGCCTCGAGATGGTGCGGCGGATCCGCGACGAGATCTCCGGCTACGTCGTCGAGCTCGGCGTCGACGGGCGCCTGCTCACCCTGCAGCTCGAGGAGCTCACCGGCGGCCTCGGCAACGACCGCGAGCTCGTCGTCCGCGACTACCTCCCCGTCACCAAGACCGACCTGACGCTCGACGAGGCGATGGCCGCCCTCGAGGAGCTCACCTCCACCGAGCTGCTCGACCTGTCCGCCGGGGCCAAGGCCGTCGGGTTCGCGGTCGGCGGCGACTCCCTCGACTCGGCGGTGAGCCCGTGCGGCTACCGCCTGCTCACCAAGGTGCCCCGCCTCCCCGGCGCGATCGTCGACCGGCTGGTCGAGCACTTCGGCAGCCTGCAGAAGCTGCTGGCCGCCAACCTCGAGGAGCTCATGGACGTCGAGGGAGTCGGCGAGGGCCGGGCCCGCGCCGTCCGCGAGGGCCTGTCCCGGCTGGCCGAGTCGAGCATCCTCGAACGCTACGTGTGAGCACCCGCACCGCTCCTGAGCACCTGCACCACCGGGTGCTGGAGTGGTACGCCGTGTCCGCCCGCGACCTCCCGTGGCGCCGTCCGGACGCCACTCCCTGGGGCATCTTCGTCTCCGAGATCATGCTCCAGCAGACCCCCGTGGTCCGCGTCGAGCCGGTCTGGCGCGAGTGGCTGGCGCGGTGGCCCACGCCGGGCGACCTGGCGGCCGACCCGCCTGGTGAGGCGGTCCGCGCGTGGGGCCGACTGGGTTACCCCCGCCGGGCCCTGCGGCTGCACGCCGCCGCCGTGGCGATGACCGAGCACCATGCGGGAGCCGTCCCCTCGACCGAGGCCGAGCTCCTCGCCCTCCCCGGGGTCGGCACCTACACCGCCGCCGCCGTCGCCACCTTCGCGTTCGGCGAGCGGACCACGGTCGTCGACACCAACGTGCGCCGCGTGCTGGCCCGCGTCGTGGCAGGCGAGGAGTATGCCGCGCCGTCACCGACCAGGGCCGAGCTCACCGTTGCTGCCGGCCTCGTGCCGGTCGATGCCGCCGAGGCCCGCACGTGGAGCGTCGCGGTCATGGAGCTCGGAGCACTCGTCTGCAGCGCCCGGTCGCCGCGGTGCTCGGACTGTCTCGTGGCGGACCTGTGCGCCTGGCAGGTCGCCGGCCGGCCGGCATACTCAGGTCCGGCCCGCAAGGGCCAGGCCTGGGAGGGCACTGACCGCCAGCTGCGTGGCGCGCTGCTCGCGGTGCTGCGCGCGAGCGACACGCCTGTGCAGCGCGCCACGCTGGAGGCGTTGTCCGACAACGAGATCCAACGCGAGAGGTGCCTCGACTCACTGGTCGCGGACGGTCTGGTCGAGCCGCTCGCGGGCGGTCGCTACCAGCTGCCCGCATCGCGCGAGGCGAGCTGAGACCTCGATGTCACCCAGCGACGAGGACGAGGGCCGGGGACGCGATGTCGGTGGCGGCTCCGCGTCAGGGCCGAGCGGCGGGCCCACCGAAGGGCCGACCGCCGGGCCGACCGCCGGGCCGACCGCCGGCAGGCGAGCTGCCCACGCACTGCGCATCGGCGCCTCACGCACCGGCCGGGTCGTCGGCCGGGGCACCGTGGCGGGGGCCAGGCTGGCTGGTCGGGGCAGCAAGGCCGGTGCCCGTCGGGCGCGGGCCTACACGCACTCGGCCGGTGCGGGCGAGAGCGGCCTCGCGAGGCTGGTGGAGCTGCACTTCGTCAACCTCATGGGCGACGCCGCGCTCACCGTCTCCCTCGCCGGCACGATCTTCGCGATCCCCACCGACGAGGCACGCGGCCAGGTGGCCCAGTTCCTCGTCCTCACGATGGCTCCCTTCGCCCTGCTCGCGCCCTTCATCGGGCCGCTCCTCGACCGGTTCCGGCACGGCCGCCGCTGGGCGATCGGCACCACCCTCGCCCTGCGGGCGTTCCTCTGCTGGGTGCTGGCGGGCGCCGTCGCCAACGACTCGCCTTGGCTGTTCCCTGCGGCCCTGGGATGCCTGGTCGCCTCGAAGGCCTACGGCGTGACGCGGGCCTCGGCGGTGCCGCGACTGCTGCCGCCCGGGTTCAGCCTGGTCAATGCCAACTCCCGCAACGCCCTGGCAGGGGTGGCCGGGATGGCTGTCGGTGGAGCGCTGGCCGGTGCGGCAGCGCGCGTGGGACCCGAGTGGTCCCTGCGGCTGGCCTTCCTCATCTACGTCGCGGGCACCGTGCTGGCCATCCGGCTGCCGTCGCGGGTGGACTCCAGCAGTGGCGAGCAGGACATCGAGGACTCCGGCCCGGTGCCAGTGGGCCGGCGCGACGGCCGCAGGCTCGGGTTGTTCGAGCGGCTGCGGGCACGGGTGGCGGCCCTGCCGGTCCCGGTGCTGACCGCGCTGTGCAGCGCGGTGGGCGCCCGACTCCTCACCGGGTTCCTCACGCTGTTCATGGCCTTCCTCATGCGCGAGCACCCGCTGCCAGGACACAGCGGCACGTTCGTGCTGGCCCTCGTCGTGGGGGCAGCCGGCGCCGGCAACGCCCTGGGCACGGTCATCGGCAACGCCCTGCGCCGGCTGCGACCGGACCTGATCATCGCGGTGGCCCTGATCGCCGACGTGGCAGTCGCCCTGGCCGCGGCACTGTTCTACTCCCTGACCACCCTGCTCGTCCTCGGCCTGGTGGCGGGACTCGGTGCCCAGCTCATCAAGCTGAGCAGCGACGCCGTGGTGCAACGTGACATCGAGGAGTCGGTGCGCACCAGGGTGTTCGCCTGGTCCGAGACCGTGCTGCAGATCGCGTGGGTCATCGGTGGCGGGATCGGCATCGCGCTGCCGCTGATCCCCCGCCTCGGGTTCGGGGTGATCTCCGGTCTCCTGCTGCTCGTCCTCGCCGCCTCGGTGCGGATCAGGATGAGCCGCCACCACCGAGCCCACCCGGCCCCCCTGCCTGATTCGAGGTGAGCGCGCCGCGTCACTCGAGGTAGATGCAGCTGGGCGTCCCCGGCGCGGTTACATCGAGTCCGCGACTGCGGTCCGGCGGAAGAGGTAGGCACCCACCGTCACGCCGGTCACCGCGGTGTTCTCCCCCGAGCCGAAGACGCGCTCGGCGCTGCTCTGACCCGTGACCGCGAAGTAGTAGCTCGCGTGCTCGAGGTGCCACCCGACGGCCTCGACCTCGGCCAGGGTCGAGGCCGAGCTCGTCATGGAGCCCGACGTCTTCACTGCACCGAACGACACTTGACCCTGCTGGTTCCGCACGTGGAGCTGAAGCTCGAAGAACTGCTCGCCGGCATCTCGGGCCGCAGTGGCTGCCCCGACGGGTGAGGCGAGGTAGGCCTGCCGCTGGCGCTCGGCCTCCTCCTCGTGGCGCTGCTGGTCCTGAGCGGCAGCCAGCCGCGCCTGCTCCGCCTCGCGCTGCTGGCGCTCGGCTTCCCTCTCCTCAGCACTCTTGAACACGGTGTCCCCCCTGGGTCGCTGGTCCGTGCGGACACCTTAGGCCAGCAGGGAGGCCCCCCGCCCCGGATCGATGCAAACGCGCAGAGAGCTCAGAGGGTGCGGAGCATCCTGGTGTTGCCCAACGTGTTGGGCTTGACCCGCTCGAGGTCCAGGAACTCCGCGACGCCCTCGTCGTAGGACCGGACCAGCTCCGCATAGACCTCGGGATCGACGGCCTGGCCCTCGATCACCTCGAAGCCGTGCCGGGTGAAGAAGTCGACCTCGAAGGTGAGGCAGAAGAGCCGCTGCACCCCGAGCTCGCGGGCATCGGCCATCAGCGCGTCCAGCAGCATCGAACCCACCCCGCGGCCCTTGGCCTCGGGCCGGACCGCCAGGGTCCGGATCTCGGCGAGGTCCTCCCACATCACGTGCAGGGCGCCACACCCGACGACCACGCCATCGAGCTCGGCGACCCGGAACTGCTGGAGCGCCTCGTAGTAGGTCACCGCGTCCTTCGACACGAGCACCCGCGAGTCGGAGTGCGGTCGCACGATCTCCCGGATCGTCCGGATGTCGCTGGTGCGCGCCGCCCGGACGGTGACCGACGCGGCGTCCCGAACGGGGGGCGCCGGCTCAGGGTCGGCCGACCCAACGGGCCCCGGCTCAGCCGACTCGGGCTCAGCCACCGAGACGGCCGTTCTTCATGTCGGCGAAGATCTTCCTGGCAGGGGAACCCAGCAGGACGACCGACTGGCCTTCCCGGGTGCCGATCGCGCCGGGCACCACCGTGTTGGGGACCTTGGCCGCGTTGGACAGGTAGAGGCTGGCCGACAGGTTGAGCACCTCGGACACGCTCAGGTCGGTGCTCAGGTGGGGACCCATCTTGGACAGGAGCCCCGCCAACGCGCCGGGGCCGGCCTTCTGGGCCATCACCATGCCGGCCCGGATGATCGCGCCCTGGTTGGCGGAGCGGCCGAAGTCGCCGTTGGGCAGGTGCTTGCGCTCCCTGGCGAGGGCGAGTGCGTGCGTGGCGTCGAGCTTGTTGCTCCCGGGCTTGACGATCGCCAGGCCGTCAACGCTCTTCAGCGCCTTGGCCGCCACGAAGACGATTCCGCCCAGGCTCCTGACCATCCCGCGGAAGCCCTTGAACCCGGTGATGACGTAGCCGTCGATCTGCACCCCCGAGGCACGGGAGACCGTCCTGACCTGTCCGTTGACACCACCGAAGACGAGGGCAGCGTTGATCTTGCCGCTGCCACCTCCGGGCAGCGGGACCCAGGAGTCGCGGGGGATGCCGACGATGCCACCGACACCCTTCGTCGCGTTCACCCCGATGATGTGGAGGGCGTCGGCCCGACACTTGGTCACAGGCTGTGGGTTGCGGGCGTCCGACCCGATGGCGAGGACCCGCATGGTGGGGAACGCCGGCCGCGCGACCTTGAGCGAGGGCCACCAGCCACCCACGACGGTCCAGCCGGCCTTGGCCTTGACGAGCAGGGTGACGTCCTTGCCCTGCACGACCGTGGCGATGGGCGCACCGTGCCACGTGCCGGTGGTGCCGGTCACCGCGACCGGGGTGGAGCGCGGCGTCCGCTTCGCGAGGGCGGCCGCGATGGTCGACCCACCGGTGGCCGGCTTGCCGCCGAGATAGAGGGCGGTCATCGTCGCGAGCAGGTCAGCCGGCAGCTTGCCCGTGACCCGCGCTGGGGGCGGCGTCGACGCGGGGGTCGTCGTGGTGCTGGAGGGACCAGCGGCGGGCTTGTCCTTCGAGCAGGCGGCGAGGGTCAGGGGTGCGGCGAGGAGACCGACGAGGACCGAACGGCGAGGCAGGGGGGAATGAGACACGCGCTCCAGAGTAAGCGTTCTGCGCGCAGCTTCGTGAACTCGCCCATGACAAAGCCGAGGTATGCCGCGTGGTGACCACGCGGCATACCTCGGCTTGTGTCTGGGTCTGGCGCCCCTCAGCTGGCGTCGGCGGAGTCTGCCACCGTCTGCACGACCGGCAGCTCGATGCTGCCGGGGTGCGGCGTGCCGACGAAGGTGAAGGTGCCGCTCTTGCCCTCGCCCTCGGCGCCGACGAGCACGAGTTCGCCCGCCTTGAGCTCGCCGTAGAGGATCTTCTCGGACAGGACGTCCTCGATCTCGCGCTGGATCGTGCGACGCAGCGGTCGCGCACCGAGCACGGGGTCGTAGCCCTTCGCGGCCAACACGTTCTTGGCCTCGATGGTGAGCTCGATGCCCATGTCCTTGTCCTTGAGCCGCTTGTCCAGCTTGGCGATCTCGAGGTCGACGATGGCCACGATCTCGTCCCGCGTGAGCTGGGGGAACACGATGATGTCGTCCACGCGGTTCAGGAACTCGGGGCGGAAGTGCTGCTTGAGCTCGTCGGTGACCTTGTTCTTCATCCGGTCGTAGCCACTCTGGGTGTCCGCGCCGGCGGAGAAGCCGAGCGAGCCCTTGGTGATGTCGCGGGTGCCGAGGTTGGTCGTCATGATGATGACGGTGTTCTTGAAGTCGACCATCCGGCCCTGGGAGTCGGTGAGGCGGCCGTCCTCGAGCACCTGCAACAGGGTGTTGAAGATGTCGGGGTGAGCCTTCTCGACCTCGTCGAACAGCACCACGGAGAACGGCTTGCGGCGCACCTTCTCGGTGAGCTGGCCACCCTCTTCGTAGCCGACGTAGCCGGGAGGCGAACCGAAAAGCCTTGAGACAGTGTGCTTCTCGGAGAACTCCGACATGTCGAGCTGGATGAGGCTGTCCTCGTCACCGAACAGGAACTCGGCGAGCGTCTTGGCGAGCTCGGTCTTACCGACACCGGTGGGACCGGCGAAGATGAACGAGCCACCGGGACGACGCGGGTCCTTCAGACCGGCGCGGGTGCGACGGATCGCCTGGGACATCGCCTTGATGGCGTCGTCCATGCCGACGACGCGCTTGTGCAGCTCGTCCTCCATGTGGAGCAGCCGGCTCGACTCCTCCTCGGTGAGCTTGAAGACCGGGATGCCGGTGCTGGCAGCCAGGACCTCGGCGATGAGCTCCTCGTCGACCTCGGCCACGACGTCCATGTCGCCGGACTTCCACTGCGTCTCGCGCTCGGCCTTGGCCTGCAGCAGCTTCTTCTCGTCGTCACGCAGGTGGGCGGCCTTCTCGAAGTCCTGGCCGTCGATGGCCGACTCCTTCTCCAGCCGCACGGCCGCGATCTTCTCGTCGAACTCGCGCAGGTCCGGCGGAGCCGTCATCCGGCGGATGCGCAACCGCGCGCCCGCCTCGTCGATGAGGTCGATCGCCTTGTCCGGGAGGAACCGGTCGTTGATGTAGCGGTCGGCGAGGTTGGCGGCAGACACGAGGGCACCGTCGGTGATGGACACCCGGTGGTGGGCCTCGTAGCGGTCGCGCAGGCCCTTGAGGATCTCGATCGCGTGGCTGAGCGTCGGCTCGGCGACCTGGATCGGCTGGAACCGGCGCTCGAGCGCCGAGTCCTTCTCGATGTGCTTGCGGTACTCGTCGAGCGTGGTGGCCCCGATGGTCTGGAGCTCACCGCGGGCCAGCATCGGCTTGAGGATGCTGGCGGCGTCGATCGCGCCCTCGGCGGCACCCGCACCCACCAGGGTGTGGATCTCGTCGATGAACAGGATGATGTCGCCGCGGGTGCGGATCTCCTTGAGGACCTTCTTCAGCCGCTCCTCGAAGTCACCGCGGTAGCGGCTGCCGGCGACGAGCGCGCCGAGGTCGAGGGTGTAGAGCTGCTTGTCCTTGAGGGTCTCGGGCACCTCGCCCTTGACGATGTCCTGCGCCAGGCCCTCGACGACGGCGGTCTTGCCGACGCCGGGCTCGCCGATGAGGACGGGGTTGTTCTTGGTGCGGCGGGACAGCACCTGCATGACCCGCTCGATCTCCTTCTCACGCCCGATGACCGGGTCGAGCTTGCCCTCGCGGGCAGCCATCGTGAGGTTGCGGCCGAACTGGTCGAGCACGAGCGAACCGGCAGGAGTCCCCTCCTGCTGCACGCTGCCCGAGAGGCCGGCGCCGGAGCCACCTTCCTTGCCCTGGTAGCCGGAGATGAGCTGGATCACCTGCTGGCGCACGCGGTTCAGGTCGGCGCCCAGCTTGACGAGGACCTGGGCGGCGACGCCCTCGCCCTCGCGGATCAGGCCGAGCAGGATGTGCTCGGTGCCGATGTAGTTGTGGCCGAGCTGCAGCGCCTCGCGAAGGCTCAGCTCGAGGACCTTCTTCGCCCGGGGCGTGAAGGGAATGTGGCCGCTCGGGGCCTGCTGCCCCTGGCCGATGATCTCCTGCACCTGCTCGCGGACCGACTCCAGCGAAATGCCGAGGCTCTCCAGAGCCTTGGAGGCGACGCCTTCACCCTCGTGGATGAGACCGAGCAGGATGTGCTCCGTGCCGATGTAGTTGTGGTTGAGCATGCGCGCTTCCTCCTGCGCAAGCACGACCACCCGACGGGCCCGGTCGGTGAACCTTTCAAACATCTTCTGCTCCTGCCTATCGAGATCACCTCGATGCTATCCGTGCTGTGAGGTCCCGGCGTACGCCTTTCGTCCACCGATACCCGATCGGGACGAAACAGTTCCTCTGACACGACTCGTTGGGGGAACGCGGGGCGTTCCTCCGCTGTTCCCCGCCCTGAGCGCCCTCCGCTCATGTTCGCCGTGGGCGGACGCAAACCGCTCGGTATGCCGCGAAGCCCGCTCCCCGGCACACCTCACCTGGGAAGCGCGCTCAGGCGGTGGGGCCCTTCTTGCGCACCTCGTCGACGTGGGCCATCGCCTCGCGCAGCTCGCCGAGCCAGCTGTCGGACTTGTCGGCCACGAGCTTGACGCACCAGGCGAGCGCCTCGGAGCGGCTCTTGGCCACCCCTGCCTCGACGAGGGTGTCGAGCACCTGGCGCTCGGGCTGCCTCAACCGCGTCATGACGGGAGCCGCGAGATGGGTGAACAGCGCCTCGGTCTCGCCCACCCGCACACCCCACGAGACCTTGCGGCCGCTCAGGTGCTCGAGCTCGCGGGCGATCTCGATGCGTCGCTCCCGGGTGTCCTCGCGGAAGGACTTGATCCGGCCCCGCGCGGCGATGGTGCGGTCGGTGTCGTCGACGCCGTCGTCCATGGTGGGTTCTGCGAGGGTGCCGATGATGATGAGCTCGTCGCGGTCGCGGGTGACCTCGACCGGGCCGGTGAACCAGTCGGTCGGGAGGCGGCCGGCCAGCCACGCCTCCGCTGTTGTCTTCGTTGCCATGTAATGATGATTACACGATTACGGGAGGTCGGGAAGGACTGTTCGCCGTCGGCGAACGCCGCCCCCCGACCCTCAGTGCGGGCGCTGGTCGCTGATCCGCCTCGCCTTGCCGAGCGAGCGCTCGAGGGCATGCGGTGCGAGCACGTCGACCCGGATCGTCACGCCGACCCGGTCCTTGACCCGCTTCGTGAGGTCGCGGGCCATCCGGGCACGGTCCTCCCCCGTGGAGGCCTCGGACGCCGCCTCGACCTGCACCGTGAGCTCGTCCATCCGACCGGGCCGGGTCAGCACGCACAGGTAGTGCGGCGTCAGGCCCTCGACGGTGAGCAGGTGCTCCTCGATCTGCGAAGGGAACACGTTGACGCCGCGCACGATCATCATGTCGTCGCTGCGTCCGGTGATCTTGGCCATCCGCCGGAACTGGGGGTAGGCCGTCCCCGGCAGCAAGGTGGTCAGGTCCCTGGTCCGATAGCGCACGACCGGCATCGCCTGCTTGGTCAGCGACGTGAAGACGAGCTCCCCCTCCTCGCCGTCGGGCAGCACCTCGCCGGTCACCGGGTCGACGACCTCGGGATAGAAGTGGTCCTCCCAGATGTGCAGGCCGTCCTGGGTCAGCCCGGACTCCTGCGACACCCCCGGCCCGATGACCTCGGACAGGCCGTAGATGTCGACGGCCCGGATGTTGCTGCGTCGCTGGACCTCCTCGCGCATCTGCTCCGTCCAGGGCTCGGCGCCGAAGATCCCGATCTCGAGCGAGGTCTGCCTGGGGTCGATCCCCTGCGCCTCCATCTCGTCGAGGATGGCGAGGAAGTAGGACGGCGTGACCATGACGATCCGTGGCCTGAAGTCCTGGATGAGCTGGACCTGTCGCTGCGTCATGCCACCGCTGACGGGCACGACGGTGCAGCCGAGCCGCTCGGCGCCGT
The DNA here is from genome assembly GCF_056403955.1 of Pedococcus sp. P2_E2. Lineage (NCBI taxonomy): Bacteria > Bacillati > Actinomycetota > Actinomycetes > Micrococcales > Intrasporangiaceae > Pedococcus > Pedococcus sp. P2_E2. The sequence goes on along the minus strand of NZ_JBFUEM010000008.1, from coordinate 102,208 downwards.
AGTGCGCACCCAGCCCACCGGTGAACAGCCCGTAGCCGTAGACGACGTGGAGCAGGTCGCCCGGGCGGCCCCCGGCGGCTTCTATCGACCGCGCCATCACCTCGGCCCACATGTCGATGTCGTCGCGCGTGTAGCCCACCACGGTCGGCTTGCCCGTCGTGCCACTCGAGGCGTGGACGCGCACGACCTGTTCGCGCGGCACCGCGAACATCCCGAACGGGTAGTTGTCGCGCAGGTCCGCCTTGGCCGTGAACGGGAACCGCGCCAGGTCGGCCAGGTCGCGCAGGTCGTCGGGGCGCACCCCCGCCGCGTCGAACGCGGCCCGGTAGTGCGGCACGTTGCCGTAGGCGTGGGCCAGGCTCCAGCGCATCCGGTCCAGCTGGAGCGCGCGCAGTTCCGCCACGGTGGAGACGACGTTGTCCATGTCCGGCAATCTACGGCCGCAACGGCATGCGAGGTATGCCGCCGTCACCAGCCTGCGCCGACGAGCCCGTGCCGCCAACCTGAGAGTTGGCCGTGAATCCCCGGCTTCAGTATCGCCGAGCCGGGATCGGACGTACGCTGCGAAAGGTGGACCGGGTGGGCTCGCCTCTGGTCGTCGAGCCACCTCGGGAGGTGGTCGACGAAACCCCGTCGCGCGTTCGCAGGCGGCTGCCGCCGCGGCGGTGGCTGGTGGCCGCGATCGTGGTGCTGGCCCTGCTCTCGGTGGCCGTGCTCGCGGCGACGTGGGGCACCGACACCGCGCCGATCACGGGCAGAGACGTGGACAAGGCCGTCCAGGACGGCCTCGCCAAGGCCAAGGAGGAGGCCGCCAAGGCGCCTCCTGACGCGGCCGCGGCATACCGGGTGGCGTTGCCGTCACTGGTCACGATCGCCACGCAGCGCACCGGCAGCAGCGGTGCGGAGCGGGGTACCGGCGCTGGGGTCGTCATCAGCGCCGCGGGGGCGGTGCTGACCGCGCTGCACGTGGTCAAGGGGGCGAAGAGCATCGAGGTGACGTTCTCCGACGGCACGGAGTCGAGCGCGAGCGTCAAGGAGCAGGACCCCGCGACCGACATCGCGGTCCTCACGCCGGAGGAGCTCCCCCAGGTCGTGGTCCCCGCCGTCCTGGGTGGCGGTGCACAGGTCGGCGACCCCGTGTTCGCGCTCGGCCATCCCTTGGGCCTCAAGGGATCCCTGTCCGCCGGTGTGGTGTCTGCGCTCGACCGGACGATCGAGGTCGACTCCGACGAGACGCTCAAGGGGCTCATCCAGTTCGACGCCGCCGTGAACCCCGGCAACTCGGGCGGCCCCCTGCTCAACAAGGCGGGTCAGGTCGTCGGCATCGTCACCGGACTGGCCAACCCCTCGCAACAGAACTTCTTCGTCGGCATCGGTTTCGCCGTCCCCATCGCCACCGCCGGGGGTGTCGCCGGCAGCCCGCCGCAGTAGCCCGCTTCACCCCGCCGCACCAGCGCAACGAAAGCAACAGATCGCACCCGAGGAGAGCGCATGGATCCCCACCCCGAGCTCGGCCGGCAGCACCCGCTCGAGCAGGCGCTCTACGAGGTCAAGAAGACCATCGTCGGCCAGGACGTCCTCCTCGAACGCATGCTCGTCGCGCTGCTGGCCCGCGGTCACCTGCTCGTCGAGGGCGTCCCGGGGCTGGCCAAGACGATGGCGATCAAGACGCTCGCCCAGGCCATCGGCGGCGAGTTCCAGCGGATCCAGTTCACGCCCGACCTCGTGCCCGCCGACGTCATCGGCACCCGCATCTACAACCAGAAGGACGGCGAGTTCCAGGTCTCGCTGGGCCCCGTCTTCGCCAACCTCGTGCTGGCCGACGAGATCAACCGCGCCCCGGCCAAGGTGCAGAGCGCGCTGCTCGAGGTCATGCAGGAGCGCCAGGTCACCATCGGCCGGGAGACGTTCAAGGCGCCCGACCCCTTCCTCGTCATGGCGACCCAGAACCCCATCGAGTCCGAAGGCACCTACGCGCTCCCGGAGGCGCAGGTCGACCGGTTCATGCTCAAGGCGCTCGTCGGATATCCCACTGCCTCAGAGGAGTTCGTCGTGGTCGAGAGGATGACGACGACCTTCGAGGCGGCTCAGCGAGTGCTCGAACCGGGACAGCTGGTGGAGTTCCAGAAGCGGACCGACGCGGTCTACGTCGATCCCGCCGTGATCGAGTATGCCGTGCGGCTGGTCGGCGCGACCCGCTCACCCGGGGTGGTCGGCCTGCCCGACCTGGCCCGCTACCTGTCGTTCGGTGCCAGCCCGCGTGCGTCGATCAACCTGGTGCTCGCGGGCAAGGCACTGGCCTTCCTCCGGGGTCGCGACTTCGCGCGGCCCCAGGACGTGCGCGACCTGGCGCGCGACGTGATGCGCCACCGGCTGGTGCTGTCCTACGAGGCGCTGGCCGAGGGCATTGCGGCTGACGACCTCCTCGGCCCGATCCTGGATGCGGTGACGATGCCCGACGTGCCCCTGCGCGAGCGCCGCCAGCAGACCCAGTCCACTTCCGAGGCGCCATGGGCCGCCGGACCCCGCTGAGCCAAGGGCCCCCGGTTCCCGGGCCGTCCGCCGCGGGGCCGTTGACCGCGGAGCGACTGCTCCGGCGGCTCGAGTGGCGCGTCGTGCGCCGGCTCGACGGGCGGCTCCAGGGTGACTACCGGACCCTTTTCCGGGGGACGGGCGTGGACTTCACCGACCTGCGCGAGTACGAGCCCGGTGACGACCTGCGGCACATCGACTGGAACGTCACCGCCCGGATGGACACCCCGTACGTGCGCGAGTACGTGGAGGACCGGGAGGTCACGGCCTGGCTCCTGCTGGACCGGTCGGCGTCGATGGGCTTCGGGCCGGTGGACCGCCAGAAGTCGCTGGTGCTGGCCGAGATCGCCACGACGCTCGCGCACATCCTGGCCCGCGGTGGCAACCGCATCGGGGCGGCGTTGTTCGACGGGAGCATCGAGACGATTCCTCCGGGGCACGGTCGCAACCAGGTGCTCCGCATCAGCCAGGCCCTGTTGCGCCCGCCGCCGGGCACCCGGTCGAAGGACACCACCGACCTGTCCCGCCTGCTGCGCGCGGCACTAGGGCTGGCTCGCCGGCGCTCGCTGCTGGTCATCGTCTCCGACTTCATCACTCAACCGGGCTGGGAACAGCCGCTGTCGCTGCTGGCGCGACGCCACGACGTGGTGGCCATCCAGGTGGTTGACCCGAGGGAGTCCGAGCTCCCGGCGGTCGGGATGGTCTACGTCGAGGACGCCGAGACGGGCGAACAGATCTTCGTCGACACCAACGACCCGGTGTTCCGTGGGCGGCTGGCCGTAGCGGCCAGGGAGAGGCAGGACGCCCTGGTTGCGGCAGCACGACGGTCCGGCACCGAGACCTACCCCGTCGCCACGGACGACGACCTGGTCAGGGCGCTGGCCCGCATCTCCGAGCTCCGCAGGCGGAGGCGGAGATGACCTTCGAGTGGCCGGTGCTCCTGCTGTCCCTGCTCGCGGTCCCGGTCCTGGTGATCGCGTACCGGGCCCAGCTGCGCCGTCGCGACGAGCGTCGCGCACAGCTGGCGGCCGAGGGGCTGGTAGCCGCCAGTCCCGGTGGCCCCGACCGGTGGCGTCACGTCGCGCCCCTGCTGCTGCTCGCCGCCCTGACGCTGCTGCTCGCCTCGCTGGCCCGTCCTTCGGCGACGGTGGCCGAGCCGCGACGCGAGGGCACCGTCATCCTGGCCTTCGACGTGTCGACGAGCATGGCAGCCAAGGATCTCGCACCGACCCGGCTGGACGCGGCCAAGGCCGCGGCCCGCACCTTCGTGGCCAAGCAGCCGTCGTCGATCAGGCTGGGCGTCGTCGCCTTCGGGGACTCGGCCGTCATCTCGCAACAGCCGACCAACGACCGCAAGGAGGTGCTGGCCGCCATCGACCGGCTGGCCCCTCAGGGTGGCACGGCACTCGGGCGCGGCATCGTCTCGGCCATCAGCGCGATAGCGGGCAAGCCGATCAGCGTCGACGAGACGGGCCAGGACGGCACGGCCGGGGGTGACGAGCTCGGCTACTACGGCTCGGCTGCCGTGGTGCTGCTGTCCGACGGCGAGAACACGACCGATCCCGACCCGCTCGTCCTGGCCGAGCTCGCCTCCACCGCAGGCGTGCGGATCTTCCCGATCGGGCTGGGCAGCCCGCAGGGCACGGTGCTCGAGGTCGACGGCTTCCAGATCTCGACGCGACTCGACGAGGCCACCCTCAAGCAGATCGCCGACACCACCGACGGCACCTACTACGCCGCGAGCGACACCGCCGCCCTGAGCAAGGTCTACAGCTCCATCGACCTGACCTGGACCGCCCGGACCGAACGTCGTGAGATCACGTCCTGGTTCGCCGCCGCGGCAGCCGTCCTCCTCCTGCTCGGGGCGGGCGCCTCGGTCGTCCGCTCGGGAAGGGTGGTGTGACCGTGTCCTTCGCGCTCCCCGTCGCCCTGCTCGGGCTCCTCGCCGTCCCACTGCTCGTCGCGGCATACCTGTGGCAGCTGCGGCGACGCCGCCGGGCGGCCGTCCGGTTCTCCAACGTCGCCCTGATCCGGGCGGTCCTGCCCCGCCAGCGGATGTGGCGACGACACGTGCCGCTCGCCCTGGTGCTGGGCAGCCTCGCCCTCCTCGGCCTTGCCGCGGGACGACCCCAGGTGCGGGCGCAGGTGCCGATCTCGAGCTCTGCCGTCATCCTCGCCGTCGACGTGTCGGGATCGATGTGCGCGACCGATGTCAGCCCGAATCGCCTTGCGGCAGCTCAGGAAGCGGTCCGCGACTTCATCGGCAAGCAGGACAACCGCACCCGGATCGGCCTGGTCGTCTTCTCCGGGTTCGCCCAGGTGGCGGTCGCGCCGACCACCAACCACGACGACCTCCTGCACGCCGTCGACGGACTGACCACCGGCCGCGGCACCACCATCGGCGCGGCCATCCTCAAGTCGATCGACGCGATCGCCGAGATCAACCCCGATGTGGCGCCGGTCGACACGGGGGACACCGGCGCCGACGGACCGGACGCCCTGACCCCGACTCCGGACCCCACCGGCACTCCCGGCGCGACGCCACCCAAGGGGACCAAGACCGTGCCGGAGATCGTCGTCCTGCTGACCGACGGCGCCAACACGCGCGGGGTGACACCGCAGGACGCGGCCGTGCAGGCGGCGGCCCGTGGGGTGCGCGTCTACCCGATCGGCTTCGGCACCACCGAGCCGACCCAGATGGTCTGCACCCGCGACCAGCTCGGAGGAGGGCTGTTCGACGGGCCGCCCGGTGGCTTCGGCGGCGGCCTGGGGCCGGGAGGGCGCAACTTCCTCGTCGTCGACGAGGACGCACTGCAGGCGGTCGCCCGGACAACCGGTGGCGAGTACTTCAAGGCGAGCGACGCCGACCAGCTGCAGGGAGTCCTGAACGACCTGCCCAAGCACGTCGACCTGCAGGAGCGCAACGTCGAGATCAGTGTCGCCTTTGCCGGCCTGGCGGCGCTCCTGCTGCTGCTCGGGCTCTGGCTCGCCGGACGCTGGACCGCCCACCCCCAGTGACGGGTTCGGCGGTGCCGACCTCGGTCGTTCGGGAGTCAGCGACGGCGCTGGCAGCGACCGCACCAGAACAGGTTGCGGCCCGCCACCACCTGGGTGCGGATCCGTGAACCGCAGACCCGGCACGGCTCGCCCTGACGGCGGTAGACGTAGGACGTCCGCTCCGTCAGCCGGTCGACCTCCCCCGCTGCGAGCTCAGCCCGGATCTGCTCGACCTGCTCGGCCACGGTCACGATCTTGCCGGTGACGACCCCCAGCGGCAGCAGGTCGACGAGGTCGAGCCAGATTGCGTCCCACGTCGTGCGACGGATCTCCTTGCCCGGCCGGAAGGGGTCGACCCGCTGACGGAACAGCACCTCGCTGCGATAGACGTTGCCGATGCCCGCCAGGACGGACTGGTCCATCAGCAGCTCGGCGATCGCCTTGCTGCTGCGGGAGATCTTGCGCCAGGCGATCTCCGGATCCGGTTCTGGGTGAAGGGGATCCGGGCCGAGGCGGGCCATCACTGCCTCCACCTGGTCGGGGGTTGTCACGGCGCACAGGTTGGGACCGCGGAGGTCGGCGACGTGCTCGTCGGTCGCCAACCGCAACCGGACCTGGCCCACGATCGGCACCTCCCCGGCATACGGGCGGTCGTCGATGGTGAAGGTGCCGATGAGGCCGAGGTGCACGTGCAGCCAGGCGTCCTCCTCGAACTCGGCGAAGAGGTGCTTGCCCCACGAGGTCGCGTGGACGAAGGTGCGGCCGGACAGCAGCGCGGCGCCGGCCGCGAACCTTCCCTGCGGGCTGCTCACCGTCGGCTGCGTCCCCCTGTATGCCGCGTCGAGGTCGCGTGCGAGCGCGAACAGGGTGTGGCCTTCGGGCATGGGCCCATCATGGCCTGCGCCATGACGTCCCGCTCCGTGATGACCTGACCGTGATGACCTGATCCACTGTGGCCCCGCCTCCTACACTGCACCGCATGGCGGCCACCGAGACCAGACTGCTGCTCCTCGGCGCCGTCATGCTGTTCGAGCCGGTCAACGGGTACCAGCTGCGCCGCGAGCTGCTGTCCTGGCAGGTCGAGGACTGGGCCCACGTCAACCCGGGCTCGATCTACTCGGGCCTGGCCACCTTGGCGCGACAGGGCAACCTCGAGCGTCACGACCTGGTCGACGGCAGTCGCGAGGTGGCCGTCTACACGAGCACTCCCCTGGGCCGACGTGAGTTCGAGAAGCTGTGGCGCGCAGCCGTGGAGCGCCCGGACCTCCTGTCCCCCCTGCCGTTCCACACGGGGATGGCCCTGATGCCGCTGATGAGCCGCACCGCGGTCCGCGAGGCCCTGCAGACCAGGCTGGCCAACCTCGACGCCAACGTCCGCGAACAGCTGGCCCAGGAGCGGCCGGCCGGGGCTGTCCCCCCGCACGTCCTCGCGTTGGCCGACCTCTGGATGGGCATGGGCCAGACCGAGCGTGAGTGGCTGGTCACCCTCATCGCCCGCATCGACCGCGGCGACTTCGCCCTGCGGGGTGAGCCGGTGGACTGGCAGGCCCCCGCGGACGACCCGGGCTGGCAGATGGCCAGCGACCGGCAGCGCTACGTGGAGCTCATCTCCCGCGAGCGATGAATTGCTGTCAGCAGCCGGGTCTACCTTGGTGGCGCGGGCGGTAGATATCGGCTTGACGCCAGAGTATTCAATGTTGAACACTAGCGATATTCAAGTTTGAACAAACGGCGACCCAGCCGCCAAGGGGACGGTCCGTCAGAGGGAGTTGGGGATGATCCACGCACGAGGTCTGGTGCAGACCTTCCAGACGCGCGAGGGCAGGAAGAAGGGCGAGGTACGTGCTGTCGACGGCGTCGACCTCGATGTGGCCGAGGGCGAGGTCGTCGGGTTCCTCGGGCCGAACGGCGCCGGCAAGACCACGACGCTGCGCATGCTGACCACCTTGCTGAGGCCCACGGCGGGCACGGCCACGGTGGCCGGCTTCGACGTCGTCAAGGAGTCCGAGAAGGTCCGACGGTCGATCGGTTACGTCTCGCAGAGCGGGGCCACGGGGCAGTTCGCCCGCGCCGGTGACGAGGTCGTCGACCACGGCATGCTCTACGGCATGTCGGGCGCCGACGCGCGCCGTCGGGGCCAGGAGCTGTTCGGCCAGCTCGACCTCGAGGGACTGTGGGGGCGCCAGCCGAAGACCATGTCGGGTGGCCAGCGCCGCCGCCTCGACATCGTCATGGGGCTGATCCACGAGCCGACGCTCGTCTTCCTCGACGAGCCGACGACAGGCCTCGACCCGCAGGCCCGGGCCAACCTCTGGACCCACATCGCCGACCTGCGCAAGCGACGCGGTGCGACGGTCTTCCTCACCACCCACTACCTCGACGAGGCCGACGCCCTGAGCGACCGGATCATCGTGATCGACCACGGCAAGATCATTGCCGCCGACACCAGCGACAACCTCAAGGCCCAGGTCTCCGGCGACCTCGTCGACCTGGAAGTTGCGGACCCCGACCTGGTGGCCGAGGCGGCCAAGCGACTCGATGCGATCGCCGAGTCCGGCAGCGACGGCCGCGACGCCGTCGAGATCGACGGCAACCACGTGCGCGGCCGCGTGCAGCGCGCCGGCAAGGCGGTACCCGGCCTGCTGGCCGACCTGCGCGGCGCCGACATCGACCTCGAGTCGATCGAGGTCCTGCGCCCCACCCTCGACGACGTGTTCCTCACCCTCACCGGCCGCTCGCTGCGCGACGCAGAGGCCACCACGCCGGCCGACCCGACCTCGAAGGAGAAGTGACATGCAGTTCCTGCGTGAGTCCTTCATCGTCTTCCGCCGCCAGCTCCGGATGAACCTGCGCAACCCTGCCTGGGTGCTCATCGGCCTGATGCAGCCGATCCTCTACCTGTTCCTGTTCGGACCGCTGCTCAAGCCGATGGCCGCTCAGATGGGCTACGCGAACAGCTGGACCTTCTTCGTGCCCGGCATGCTGATCCAGCTCGGCATGTTCGGCGCCTTCTTCGCGGGCTTCGGGCTGATCTCGGAGTGGCGTGACGGCGTCATCGAGGCCGAGCGGGTGACGCCGGCCAGCCGGACGGCCCTGCTCATGGGACGGCTGTGGCGTGACCTGCTCCAGCTGTTCGTCCAGGCACTCGTGCTGGTCGGGCTCGGTTACTGGGTCGGCATGGCGGCGCCCCTGCGAGGGGTCGTCCTCGGCGTCGCGCTCACCCTGCTCGTCGGCGGCGCGTGCGCGGCGGCCTCCAACGCCCTGGCACTGACCACCAAGAGCGAGGACGTCATGGCACCGGTCATCAACGTCGTGATGATGCCGGTCCTGCTCCTGTCGGGCATCCTCCTGCCGATGACGCTCGGACCGGACTGGCTCCAGCGCACCAGCGACTTCATGCCGTTCCGGTGGATCACCGATGCCGTGCGTGGTTCGTTCCTCGGCGACTTCGGGACGAACGCGATGCTCTGGGGCTCCCTCTGGGCGGTGGGCCTGTTCGCCATCGCGCTCTGGTGGGGCACCTCGACCTTCCGCAAGGAGAACGCCTAGGTCGGAGGTCGGCCTCAGCTGGCCTTCTTCGCGGCCTTCTTGGTCGCTGTCTTCTTCGCGGCGGTCTTGGTGGCCGGCTTCTTCGTCTCGGAGGTGGACTCCCCACGCGACGCCTTGGCCTTGTCGACGGACTTCTTGAGGGCGGCGAGCAGGTCGACGACCTCGCCCGACTCGTCCTTGGACTCGGGTGCGAACTGCACCTCGCCGCCTTCGACCTTGGCCTTGACGAGCGACTGCAGGGCCGCGGCGTAGTCGTCCTCGTAGTCATCGGGCTGGTAGTCCCCCGCGAGCTGCTCGATCAGCAGGTCGGCCATCGCCAGCTCCTGCTTGGTCGCCTTGGCGTCGTCGTCGAGGGAGGCGAAGTCGGGCTTGCGGATCTCGTCGGGCCACAACATGGTCTGCATCAGGATCACGCCCTCGTGGACGCGCAGCACCGCCATCGTCATCCGGGTGCGGATGGAGACCGTCACGACTGCGACCCGGTTCTCCTTCTCGAGGGCGTCCCGCAGCAGGATGTACGGCTTGGTGGAGGCCTTGTCGGGCTCGAGGTAGTACGACTTGTCGTAGAGCATCGGGTCGATCTGCTCGGCGGGGACGAATTTCTCGACCGAGATCTCCTTGCTGCTCGTGGCCGGCAGGTCCTTGAAGTCCTCGTCGGTGAGGACCACCATCTCGCCGTCCTCGGTCTCGTACCCCTTGGCGATGTCGTCGTAGGACACGATCTCGCCGTCGATGCTGCAGATGCGCTGGTACTTGATCCGGCCACCGTCCTCGCGGTGCACCTGCCGGAACTGCACGTCGTGGTTCTCGGTGGCGGAGTAGAGACGGATCGGCACGTTCACCAGGCCGAAGGACACCGCGCCCTTCCAGATCGCTCGCATGCTTGTCGTCCTTCCGTCTGCCTGCCCGCGGACAGGCACCCATCCCTGACGAGGCGCCTCGGGCCTCGCGCGTGGAAACCAGCCTATGCGTCAGGATGGCCCCATGCGCCCCATGCTGGCCAGTCCCGCCACCAGCATCCCCGACGGGGACGACTGGATCCACGAGGTGAAGTGGGATGGCATGCGCGTGCTCGCGGACGTGCGCGACGGCGTGCTCACCCTGACCTCGCGCATCGGCAACGACGTGACGGCCAGCTACCCGGAGCTGGCCGACCTCGCGGCCTCCTACGACGACATGCTGCTGGACGGCGAGGTCGTCGCCCTCGAGGGGGGTCGCCCGTCGTTCGGGGCGTTGGCCGACCGGATGCACGTGCGCGACCGCCGCAAGGCCGAGCGCCTGGCCGCAGTCAGACCGGTGACGTTCATGATCTTCGACCTGCTGCGGCTCTACGGGTCCGACCTCACCGCCCAGCCGCTGTCGGCTCGGCGCGAGCTGCTGGAACGCCTCGACCTCTCGGGTCGGCACTGGCAGGTCCCACCGGTCTACGAGGACGGTCAGGAGCTCTACGCAGCGACCCTCGAGCAGGGTCTGGAAGGCGTGGTGAGCAAGCGCCTCACTGCGCCCTACCTCCCGGGCCGCCGCTCGGCCGACTGGCTCAAGTCACCCCACCGGGCAACCCTGTCCGCCGTCGTGGGCGGCTGGCGAGCGGAGAAGACCAACGACTCCGGGCGGCTCGGGGCGGTCCTGCTCGGGGTCCCCGACGGCAACGGAGGATGGCGGTTCGCCGGGCGGATGGGCAGCGGCATCGCCGGACGCGCGGCCACCCAGCTCGCCGAGGCCCTCGCCCCTCACACCCGCCCGGACTCGCCCTTCAGCGACGAGGTACCCCGCATCGACAGCGTCGGGGCGACGTGGGTCGACCCTGCGGTGGTGGTGGAGGCTCGCACCCTCGAGGTGACGCGCGACGGCAGGCTGCGCCAGCCGGCATACCTCGGCATCCGCACCGACCTCACGCCCGAGGACCTGCAGGAGATGGACGATGCCTGAGCGCTACGTCCCCCAGACAACGCGCGTCGAGGTGGGCGGCCGCAGGCTCAAGCTGACCAGCCTCGACAAGCTGCTCTTCCCCTCGACCGAGACCACCAAGGGGGAGGTGCTCAACTACTACGCGCAGGTCGCCGACGTGATCCTGCCGCATCTGGCCGACCGGGCGCTGACGCGGGTGCGCTGGCCGCACGGGACCGGCGACCAGAGCTTCTTCGAGAAGAACCTGCCGTCGGGGGCCCCGCCATGGCTGCCCCGGGTCACGGTCGACACGGTGACCTACCCGATGGTCGAGGACCTGGCCCAGCTGACCTACCTGGTCAACCTCAACTCCATCGAGCTGCACATCCCCCAGTGGCGGGTCGTCGGCGGCGAGCGGGCGCACCCCGACCGGTTGGTCATCGACCTCGACCCGGGGTCGCCCGCGGGCCTGCGTGAGTGCGCGCAGGTCGCGATCATGGTGCGCGACCGGCTCGGCGCGCTGGGCCTGGACCTCTTTCCGGTCACCAGCGGCAGCAAGGGGATGCAGCTCTATGCCGGGCTGCCGGGCGACCTCACCTCCGACCAGACCCGCGATCTCGCCATGCAGCTGGCCCAGGAGCTCACCAAGAAGCACCCCGACCTGATCGTCTGGAAGATGACCAAGTCGCTGCGACCCGGCAAGATCTTCCTCGACTGGAGCCAGAACGTCGCAGCCAAGACGACCATCTGCCCCTACTCCCTGCGCGGCAAGGAGACGCCGACGGTCGCGGCGCCCCGGTCGTGGGACGAGGTCGAAGCCGGAGCCGACGGCGCGAAGTTCGAGCAGCTGATGTTCGACGAGGTGCTCGACCGGCTCGAGTCCGAGGGGGACCTGCTCGCCGATCTGCTCAGCTAGCCGCGCAGCCGACCGCCGGTCTGTCCGCGGCCGGCCGCAGTCGCGAGCCGGGGGCAGCCGGAGCACTCGTGCACGCCGGGCAGCACGTAGATGAAGCAGCACGAGCCGCGCCGGGGAGGTCGCTGGCCGCTGGCTCGCGCCAGGGTCATCGCCCAGACGTCGTCGACCATCGCCCGCCTGGTGTGCTCACCCAGCTTGGCGTCGGACCGATAGCCCAGCGCCAGCTCGAGCCCCGCCACCCGGTATGCCGCCCGGGCAGCTTCCAGCCGGTCGTCGAGGCCCGCCTCGGTGACCGTGGGGGCACGGAACTGGGCTGCGACGGGGTAGAGCTGCGTCGGTTGCAGGGCGAAACTGAGGCCGGAGTCCTCGGGGTGCAGGACCCCTGAATGGTGCCGGGCGGCATGCACCCCGACTTCCGCGGCCACCTCGAGAGTCCACTGAAGAACAAAAGCCGACGGCATGGAGGCCGGGACGACGGTGGCGTACTGGTGGTTCGTCGAGATCGTCAGCCGCTGACGCCATTCACGTAATGGATCCTCACCCCTGCGCTGACCAGCAAGAATTGCCCGCCAGTCCCAGAAAAGGTCCGGAGTGCCTTCTGGGACGCGGCGGATATCCAGCGTCAGTGCGCCTTGTCGTAGGCGGCCTGGACCTCGGCGGAAATGCGGCCGCGATCGCTGACCTTGTGCCCGTTGGACCGCGCCCACTCGCGCACGTCACCGAGGTCGCGCTTGCCGGTGCCTCGGCCGCCGGCAGCAGGTCGACCCGCGGTGCGGCGGCCCGCCGAGCGCCGTGCATGGCCGACATAGGGCGCCAGCGCATCACGCAGGGCAGCGGCGTTCTTGCCGTTGAGGTCGATCTCGTAGGTGACCCCGTCGAGGGCGAAGGTCACCGTCTCGTCTGCAACCGAACCGTCGATGTCGTCCTCGAGCACAATGCTCACGCGCTGGGCCATGGAGTTTCCTCTCGGCAAAAATGAATGGGGCGGGAGGCCAAAGATAGTGGCCACGCCAGTTCATTCTCAAATGCCCGTCAGAAAGGCCCCTCAGGAAATCTTCTCGCCATTCGCAGAATGCCCTGAATTGTCCTTCGCACTCTCGTCCCCGGCGTGCGCCGCCTCCCATTGGGAATGCGCCAAACGCTCCTTGCGGTCGCCCTCGATCATGTTCTTGATGACCAGCCAGAAGAGGAATCCCACACCGGCCGAGGGAATCAGCGCGGCGATGTAGGGCCAGATGCCGCTCATCGGGAAACCTCCGGCTTGAGGTGCGGGAACAGGATCGTCTCGCGGATGCTGGCGTCGGTGAACAGCATCACGAGGCGGTCCACGCCGAAGCCGAGTCCGCCCATCGGGGGTGCGCCGTACTCCAGGGCCCGAAGGAAGTCCTCGTCGAGCTGCATGGCCTCGGGGTCGCCCCCGGCAGCCTTGACCGACTGGGCCGTGAGCACCTCGCGCTGGACCACCGGATCGACGAGCTCCGAGAAGCCCGTCCCGCGTTCGACCCCAGCGATGATGAGGTCCCAGGCCTCGATCAGCCCCGGCTCGCTGCGGTGCGGGCGGGCCAACGGCTGTGCGATCGCGGGGTAGTCGCACAGGAACGTCGGCTGGAGCAGCCCCGGCTCGACGAGCTCACCGAGCAGCTCGAGGAACACCTTGTCCTTGTCCCAGGCCGGGTCGATGGCCACGTCGTGCTTCGCGGCATACCCACGCAGGGTGTCGACGTCGGTGTCGATGGTGACCGTCTCACCCACCGCCTCGGAAACGCCCTCGTAGACAGGCAGCCAGCGCCACTCGCCGTCGAGGTCGACGGTGCCGGCCGCGGTCTCGACCTGGCGCGAGCCGAGCGCGTCGGCGACGCCGAGGAAGACGTCGCGCATGAGGGCGGCGATGCTCGTCTGGTCACCGTAGGCCTGGTAGGCCTCGAGCATCGTGAACTCTGGGCTGTGGGTGGCGTCGACGCCCTCGTTGCGGAAGATGCGGCCCATCTCGTAGACCCGGTCGACTCCCCCGACCACGGCCTTCTTGAGGTTGAGCTCCAGGGCGATGCGCAGGGTCATCTCCTGGTCGAACGCGTTCATGTGGGTGCGGAACGGACGAGCCGCCGCGCCGCCGTGGACGAGCTGGATGATCGGCGTCTCGACCTCGAGGTAGCCCTGGGTGTCGAGGACACCGCGGATCGCGGACAGCGCGCGAGCCTTGGTGCGCACCATGTCGCGGGCCTCCTGCCGGACGATCAGGTCGGCGTAGCGCTGGCGCACGCGCGACTCCTCCGACAGGTCCTTGTGCAGCACCGGCAGCGGACGCAGCGCCTTGGACGCCATCTCCCACCGGGTGGCCATCACCGACAGCTCGCCGCGGCGCGAGGAGATCACCCTGCCCTCGACGAACACGTGGTCGCCGAGGTCGACGGTCGACTTCCAGTCGGCCAGGGCGTCCTCGCCGACCTCCGCCAGGCTGAGCATGACCTGCAGGCGGGTGCCGACGCCCTCCTGGAGCGTCGCGAAGGCGAGCTTGCCGGTGTTGCGGATGAAGATGACGCGCCCGGCGACACCGACGACGTCCTGGGTCTCCTCGCCGGTCTCGAGGTGCCCCCACTGCTCACGGACCTCACCGAGGGTGTGCGTGCGCGGCACCTGCACCGGGAAGGCCTGCTTGCCCTCGGCCAGCAACCGGTCCCGCTTCTCGCGACGCACCTTCATCTGCTCGGGGAGGTCGGCGTCGGGCTGGGTCGCCACGTCAGTGGCGTCGGTCGCGCTGGGGGTCTGGCTCACCCGCAAAGGGTACCGACCGGCACACGGTGCCTCGCAGGGCGGACCGCGGCGGCCTCTGTTGGAAGCGGCGGGCGGGGCGAGGTCAGTCCGCGAGGTCGAGGGCGAGATCGAGGATCGGGGAGGAGTGGGTCAGCCCGCCGACACTGAGGTAGTCGACACCGGTCTCGGCGTACTCGCGCGCCACCTGGAGCGTGAGCCCTCCCGTGGCTTCGAGCTCGACGGCCTCACCGGTCGCACGCACGGCCTGCACCGTTTCGCGCAGCCGCTGTGGAGACATGTTGTCGCACAACAGGAAGCGTGCGCCGACCTCGACCGACTCGAGGGCCTCCTCCGTCGTGGTGACCTCCACCTGGATCGGCACGTCGGGGAACTTCGCCAGCACCGCGGCATACGCCTTGCTGAGCGAGCCGGCGGCGAGCTTGTGGTTGTCCTTGATCATGGCCACGTCGAACAGGCCCATGCGCTTGTTGGTGCCGCCACCCGCGCGGACCGCGTACTTCTCGAGGGCGCGCAGCCCTGGGGTGGTCTTGCGGGTGTCGAGGACCGTGGCACCGGTGCCTTCGAGCCGCTGCGCCCAGGCGTGGGTGTTCGTGGCGATGCCGGAGAGGCGGCACACGAGGTTGAGCATGGTTCGTTCGCCGACCAGGGTCACCTGGGTCGACCCGGCCAGCGTGGCGACCACGTCGCCCTTGCCGACGAGGTCGCCGTCGCGGTGCTTCGTGGTGATGCGCAGCGGCTCGGCGCCCATCCGCCTGGCCACCTCGTCGAAGACCATCGCAATGAGGGGTATGCCGGCCAGCGCGCCGTCCTCGCGCACCACGACGTGCGCCGTGCTCACCTGCTCGACCGGGATGGTGGCCGTCGTCGTGACGTCGACGCCGTCCGGCCCACCGAGGTCCTCGTCGAGGGCGGTGCGGATGACGGCCAGGGCGTCGGCCTCGGGGAACCGCAGGTCTGCGAGGTCGACAGGGTCGGCCGAGGGTGCGCCGGTCATGCGAGGTCCTGTTCGGGAACGGGTTCGAAAGTGGTGGAGAGCGTGCCGTCGGCGCCTCGGAGGACCAGGGTGTGGCCGCGCCAGCGGGGATCGACCTGGTCGGGATGGTCGCTGCGGACGTGACCACCGCGGGTCTCCTCGCGCAAGGAGGCCGCCAGCGTCAGGACCTGGCCGATGTGGAGCAGGTTGGTGGTCTCCCACGACTGCGGACCGGACTCGGTGGACGTGGCGGCCAGCGCGAGGTCGTGGAGGGCGAGCGCGGTGCTCGCGAGCGAGGCGGCCGACCGCACCGCGCCTGACCCGGCCGTCATCGCGGCCTGGACCTGCACCCTGGCCGAGCCGTCGAGCAGCGCGCCCTCACCACTGGGCGCGGCCGGGACGGCCTGGGGGAGCTCCCCCCGCGCCAGCCGTTCGCTGATGTCGTCAGCGATGCGGTGGGCGAAGACCAGACCCTCCAGGAGTGAGTTGGACGCGAGCCGGTTGGCACCGTGGACCCCCGTGCAGGACACCTCGCCGCAGGCGTAGAGGCCGTCGAGGGACGAGCGTCCGACGAGGTCGGTGCGCACGCCGCCGCTGGCGTAGTGCTGCGCCGGGGCGACCGGCAGCAGCTCGGTCGCGGGGTCGAAGCCGAGCTCGCGACAGCGCGCCACGATGGAGGGAAAGCGCTCCTCGAGGAACTCCTTGCCGAGGTGGCGGGCGTCGAGGTAGACGTGGTCCTCCCCCGTCTCCTGCATCCGGTCGACGATGGCCCGCGAGACCACGTCGCGTGGCGCGAGGTCGGCCAGCGGGTGACGTCCCTGCATGAACCGCTCTCCGTCGCGGTCGACGAGGAAGGCCCCCTCACCGCGCACAGCCTCGGAGATGAGCGGCTGCTGACCGCTGGAGCCCGGCCCCAGCCACAGCACCGTGGGGTGGAACTGCACGAACTCGACGTCGGCCATGACGGCACCGGCGCGCAGCGCCGCCGCCATGCCGTCGCCCGTGGCGACCGACGGGTTGGTCGTCGCGGAGTAGACCTGTCCCAGCCCGCCGGTGGCGAGCACCACCGCACGGGACCGGGCTGCTCCGACGCCGTCCATCTGCCCCTCGCCGATGACGTGCAGCGTCACGCCACAGACGCGGGACTCCGTGTCCTGCAACAGGTCCACGACCAGGGCGTGCTCGATGACCTCGATGCCTGGGTCGTCCTTGACGCGGTGCAGGGCGGCGATCAGGGCCCGGGAGATCTCCTTGCCCGTGGCGTCGCCGCCGGCATGGGCGATCCGGTCCTTGTGGTGGCCGCCCTCGCGGGTGAGCTTGAGCCCTCCCGCGTCGTCGAGGTCGAACTCGGCGCCGAGGGCGACCAGCTCGTGGACGCGCGCGGGACCCTCGTGGACCAGGGCCGTCACCGCGGGGACGTCGCAGACCCCGCACCCCGCCACCAGGGTGTCGTGCAGGTGCTCCTCGGGGGAGTCCCCCGGGTCGAGGGCCGCTGCGATGCCGCCCTGGGCCCACTGGGTGGACCCCTCGTTGAGCACCGTCTTGGTGACCAGCAGCACGCGGTCCACGCGCTGCCGCAGCCGCAGGGCGGTCGTGAGGCCGGCGATGCCCGAACCCACCACGATGACGTCCGCCGACGTCGTCCACCCGGGCAGGCCCGCGACCAGCCGGCGCGGGATGGTCGGTCCGGGCTGGTCGGTCGCGGCGCGGCCGGCGACGGGGGCGTCAGTCATGGTGGCGCCGCGTCACGGCCGAGGTCTTCAGTCCGAAGCCCTCGGGCACGTCCCCGCCGTCGTGGCCGATCTCGACGATCTTGTTGTCCTTGTCGACGAAGACGACCTCCGGCTCGAAGGTCCTCGCCTCCTGGTCGTCCATGGCGGCGTACGCGATGATGATGACCGTGTCGCCGGGTGAGATGAGCCGAGCCGCCGCACCGTTGATGCAGACGATGCCGGACCCCCGCTCCCCCTCGATCGCGTAGGTCGTCAGGCGGTTGCCGTTGTCGACGTCGACCACGTCGACCTGCTCCCCCGGCAGCAGGCCGGCGGCATCCATGAGGTCGCGGTCGATCGTGAGCGACCCGACGTAGTGCAGGTCCGCCTGGGTCACCGTGGCCCGGTGGATCTTGGCGTAGAGCATGAAGCGCTGCATGTGCTCGTTCCTCGGTTACTGCGTGGGGTGGTTGCCTTGGGTGTCAGCTGCCGGCGGAGTCGACGTCGGAGAAGACCTCGAGAGCCCCTCCGCCGGGTCCCACCGAGATGGGCAGGTTGTCGATCAGCCTCGTGGTGCCGACGCGGCCGGCGACCGCAAGGAGGGCCTCGCCCCGGTACCACTCCGGCACGTCCTCCAGCGTCGAAGGGTGCACGAGGACGAGGTAGTCGATCAGCGCCAACGGCTCGCGGACCAGCACGGTGCGGGCGGCCCGCCGGATAGCCGACGGTCCCTCGGCCGCCGCCGCCGCACCGGCACGCAGGGCCTGCGACAGGCACAGCGCGGTCTCGCGGTCGGAGTCGGTGAGGTAGGTGTTGCGGCTGCTCATCGCCAGCCCGTCGGACTCACGCACGGTGGGCACCGAGACGACCTTCACCGGGAAGTCGAGGTCGCGCACCATCCGCCGGATCAGCAGGAGCTGCTGGGCGTCCTTCTGCCCGAAGTAGGCGGAGTCCGCGCGGGTCAGGTGCAGCAGCTTGGCGACGACCGTCAGCATGCCGTCGAAGTGGCCGGGGCGGGCCTGCCCCTCGAGCACGTTGCCCAACGGCCCCGCCGAGATGCGCACGGCGGGGTCGCCGTCCTGGTAGATGACGTCCGGCGTCGGGGCGAAGACCAGGTCCACCCCTGCCCGACGGCAGATCTCCATGTCGTCGTCGAAGGTCCGGGGATAGCGCGACAGGTCCTCGCGCGGCCCGAACTGAAGGGGGTTCAGGAAGATCGTGACGACCACGTGGGCGGCAGCCTGCCGAGCCGTCTCGATGAGCGTCGCGTGCCCCTCGTGGAGGGCGCCCATGGTCATGACCACCGCGACGTCGCCGTTGGTGAGGGTGCGCCTGGCCGCGCGCAGCTCGTCGCGGGTCCGCGCCACCACGGGTTCGCCACCCCCGAGAGGCCTCGGGTCGGTGAGTGCCGTGGCCGCGGAGGCGGACGGCATACCGGAGTGTTCGCTCACTTATCGCTCCTGGTCGGTCGCGAGGATGTCCAACAGGGGTTCGGCCACGTGTGGCTTGAGCCGACCGCTGGCCAGGGCTCGTTCGGCGGTGGCCCGCGCGAGGGCCAGGTAGGTGGGTCTGATGTCAGGGCTGAGGCTCTGGAGTTGTCGCAGGTGCTCGGCAACGGTACCCGCATCGCCGCGCGCGACGGGCCCGGTGAGGGCAGCGTCACCCGCGCGCAACGCGTTGTCGAGTGCGGCGGACACCAAGGGGCCGAGCACCCGGGACGGCGTCTCGACGCCTGCTGCCCGCAGCGCCTGCAGTGACTGGGCGATGAGGGTGACGAGGTGGTTGGCCCCGTGCGCCAGGGCTGCGTGGTAGAGCGGCCGGGCCGACTCCTCGATCCAGACGGGTTCGGCGCCGATCTCGAGGACCAGCGCCTCGGCGACCGGGCGGAGCGGCTCGGGAGCGGTCACGCCGAAACAGCACTCCACGAGGCGTTCGAGGTCGAGTCCAGTGCCCGTGAACGTCATGGCCGGGTGCAGCGCCAGCCCGAGGACGTGCTGCTCGAGGGCCGGGGTGTAGACCTCGAGCCCGTGTCGACCCGACGTGTGCGCGACGAGCTGGCCCGCCTGCCACGTCCGGGTCGCGGCCAGCCCGGCGACGAGGTCGGCCAGCGCGTCGTCAGGGACCGCGAGGAGGACGAGCTCGGATCGCCGCACCACGTCCTCCGGGGAGACGACGGGTATGCCGGGCAGGAGCTGGGCGGCGCGGCTGCGGGACTCCTCGCTGACGCCCGAGACCGCGACCACGCGATGGCCGACCCGCTGGAGCGCCGCCCCCAGGACGGCACCGACGCGACCGGTCCCGACGACGCCGACGTCGAGTCGCGCTGGACGCTCGTCGGCCGAAGTCACCTGTCCAACCTATCTCGCGGGTTCTGCACCCGACGCAGCGCTCCTGCGTTGATTGCGCGAGTGCCGACCAACCTGGGTCGGCATAGGTTGGCTGGGTGACCCTCCTCGACTGGCAGGCGGCCTGGCAGGGCGCCCTCTACGGTCCCGATGGCTTCTACCGCGCCGCTCCGGGGCCGGCGGGTCACTTCACGACGGCCACGCACGGCGCCCTGGGGGAGGTCCTCGCCGGCGCCGTGGCACGCCTGGCGCGGGAGAACGGCCTCACCCACGTGGTCGACGTCGGCGCCGGCCGCGGCGAGCTCCTCACCCAGGTGCAGGCCGCGGACCCTGCACTGCGCCTCACCGGGGTCGACGTCGTGGCGAGACCCGAGGCTCTCCCCCCGTCCGTCGAGTGGCAGGTCTCGCCCGGGGGTCCAACACTGCCGGTGGAGCTGCGCGACCTCGACCGCGCGCTCGTCTTCGCCCACGAGTGGCTCGACGTCGTGCCGTGTCCCGTGGCCGAGGTGGACGATGACGGAGTGCTTCGGCTGGTTCAGGTGGACGTCCACAGCGGTGAGGAGACGCTCGGTGCGACGGTTGACGGCGACGACCTCGCATGGGCCGAAACACACTGGGAGGCAACGGAGAGCGGCGACCGGGTCGAAGTCGGGCTCCCCCGCGACCAGGCGTGGGCCGAGCTCGTCAGCCGGGTCGACCGCGGCGTCCTCGTGGCCGTGGACTACGGCCACCGCGGCGGTGACCGTCCCCGGGCGGGCACGCTCGCGGCATACCGGCGCGGTCAGCTGGTCCCGGCCGTCCCCGACGGGACGTGCGACCTGACCGCCCACGTGGCCATGGACACCCTCGACCACGACGAGCTGCTCGACCAGCGCACGGCGCTGCGCGGGCTGGGGGTGGACGGACGGCACCCACCCGTGGAGCTCGCGGGACGCGACCCGCAGGCCTACCTGCAGGGGCTGGCCGCCTCGTCAGCGGCGGCGGCCCTGACCGCGGCCGGTGGCTTCGGCGACTTCCTGTGGGCGGTCAAGCGCGTGGGCTGACGACCAGTCGCTCGAAACCGCGCAGCACGAACGTCGGGCGACGTCGCGCCTCGACGACCACGAGGTCCGGGAAGCGGGCGAGCATGGTGCGCACCGAGATCTCGAGCTCCAGCCGCGCCAGTGGCGCACCGATGCAGAAGTGGATCCCGGCCCCGAACGCCAGGTGCGGGTTGGGGTCACGCGTCGGGTCGAAGCGGTCGGGCTCGGCGAACACCGCGGGATCGCGGTTGGCCGCACCGAGCAGCGCCGCCACCTTGTCACCGGGCTCGAACGCCACCCCTGCCACCTCGGCTGGTTCCTTGGCGGTTCGCTCGAACAGGTGCAGGGGGGAGTCGTGGCGCAGGAACTCCTCGACGAGGCGTGACACGGCCGCATCGTCGGCGACGTCCACTGCAGCATGGTCGGCGGCGGTCAGCCACGAGTGCAGCCCGTTGCCGAACCCGTTGACACTCGCCTCGTGACCCGCGTTGAGCAGCAGCACCGCCGTGGCCACGAGCTCGTGCGCCGACAGCCGGTCCGACCCGTCACGAGCGGTGACGAGGTCGGTGAGCAGGTCGTCGCCCGGCGCCTCGGCGCGGTGCGCCGCAAGCTCCTCGACGTATGCCGCGAACGCACCGCAGGCCTCGCGCGCCGCCTTCTCGTCCGCCGGCGTCCGGCCCACCTCGTACATGCGGACGATGGCCTGGGACCACGGGCGCAGGTGGTGCCGGTCGGCCTCGGGGACGCCGAGGAGCTCGGCGATCACGAGGACGGGCAACGGCTCGGCGTAGTGCTCGATGACGTCGAACTCGCCGTCGGGCAGCTCCGCGAGCAGCCCTTCGGCCAGCTCCTGGATGCGGGGCGCCAGCCGCTGCACGTGCCCTCGCCCGAACGCGCCGGCAACCAGGCGGCGCAGGCGGGTGTGCTTCGGCGGTTCGCTGTCGAGGATCGAGTCGGCGTGCAGCCAGTTGAAGGTGTCCCAGTCGGCGTCCGGCGTGCGCGGCGCGAAGACCCGGCCCAGTCGTCGGTCGCGCAGGACGGCGCCGGCTTCGGCGTGCCCACTCGCGAGCCAGACACCCAGGCCGCTGTGCCAGGCCAGCGGTGCAACGGCACGCAGTGCGGCGAGGTGCGGGTAGGGGTCCGCGACGACTGCGGGGTCGCCCAGATCGAGGAAGTCGGCGGCGTCGACAGGGGGCTGGGCGGGCACAGGAGCAGCCTGCCGCAGGTTGCCCGGTTTTGTCAGGCGCTGCTTCGAGGGCAAACTTGACTGTTGCTGTCACTCGAAAGGACCCCTGTCCCCATGAAGCACCAGCACCACCTGCGCGCGACCACCGCCGCGATCCTGGCCGCCTCCGTGGCTGGTGCTCTGCTGTCCGCGTGTGGGTCCGACTCTCCTCGCACCGGCGGCGACGTCACGGTGACGGTGACGCCGACCGTGACCGCGACGCCTCCGGCTGACAAGACACCGGCCACGCCCAAGGCCCCCAAGTCGGACGTGAAGGGCCGCGCCTTCGACTTCGGCCTCGTGACCAAGGTGAGCTCCGTTGCCGGCACAGCCGTCATCGAGCTGGACCGCGTGACGTGGAACAAGCTGGACGATGCCAAGCTGGCGAAGAACGGCGTCCCCACGGGCCCGTTCAAGGGGGCGGTCCCCTACACGAACCAGAACACCAAGCTGACCTACACGATCCCGGTGGCTGCCGGGGCTCGGATCCTCTACAGCCACTGCATCGCCGCCGACCAGCCGCTGCAGATCAAGTCCGTGCCGCCGTCCGGCCTCACGGGGCTGGCGGACCGCGAGAACACCGTGCTCGTCCAGCTCGACGCCAAGGGCTACGCCACCTCGATGCAGAACATCCCCGGCTGCCCCGGCTGACCTGCGTCACCGCCTGACCTGACGCCCGTGCACCGCGGCGACCACGCGGCATACGGCAGACTGGCGCCGTGACCACGACGGAAGGCCGACGCGAGCTCACCGTCGGCATGGGTGCCGGCGGCCTGGCCACGGCGGACATGGTCCTCAACATCGGCCCGCAGCACCCGGCAACGCACGGCGTGCTGCGGCTGCGCATCGTCGTCGACGGCGAGCGCATCGTGTCGGCGGAACCGATCGTCGGGTACATGCACCGCGGCGCGGAGAAGCTCTTCGAGGTCCGCGACTACCGGCAGATCATCGTCCTGGCCAACCGCCACGACTGGCTGTCGGCCTTCTCCTCCGAGCTCGGCGTGGTGCTGGGCGTCGAGCGGATGCTCGGCATGGAGGTGCCCGAGCGGGCGGTGTGGGCCCGCACCCTGCTGGCCGAGCTCAACCGGGTGCTGAACCACCTGATGTTCCTCGGCTCCTACCCGCTCGAGCTCGGCGCCATCACGCCGATCTTCTACGCCTTCCGCGAGCGCGAGGAGCTCCAGGCGGTCATGGAGGAGGCGTCGGGCGGGCGGATGCACTACATGTTCAACCGGGTGGGTGGGCTCAAGGAGGACCTCCCAGCCGGCTGGCTCGACCGCGTCGCGTATGCCGTGTCAGCAGTTCGTGGGCGGCTGCCAGACATCGAGTCGCTCATCGTGGGCAACGAGATCCTGGAGGCCCGCACCCGCGGAGTAGGCGTGGTGTCGCCGGAAGTGATTGCGGCGTATGGGGTCTCGGGTCCCATCGCGCGCGCTGCCGGCGTCGACATGGACCTGCGGCGCGACGAGCCCTACCTCGCCTACGCCGAGCTGTTCGCCGAAGGCGGCCCCGGTCGCGTGGTGACGCGCACGGCCGGCGACTGCCTGGCCCGGCTCGAGGTGCTCCTCGAGCAGGTGCACGTGAGCCTCGACCTCGCGGAGGCGTGTCTGGACCGCCTTAGGTCGCTGCCCCAGGGCCCGGTCAACGTCAAGCTGCCCAAGGTGCTCAAGGTCCCCGAGGGCGACCTGTACACCGCGACCGAGAACCCGCTCGGCTTCAACGGCTACTACCTCGTCTCGCGCGGGGAGAAGACACCGTGGCGGCTGAAGCTCCGTTCGGCGTCGTTCAACAACGTCGCCGTGCTCGCCGAGGTGCTGCCCGGCAACCTGATCGCCGACATGGTGGCGATCCTCGGCTCGATGTTCTTCGTCGTGGGCGACGTCGACAAGTAACCCCCTCCCACCCTGCCCGCGGCGCCCGCGTCCCCCGCGCCCCCCGTCCACGCACAACGGCGGTTGCCGGTGGTCAGGTGCGGGAGTCGCGGTCCGCGTCTCCGGGCGGGTCGACCCGGCACATCCGCTGGGTCAGCATCCCGGCGGTCGTGAGCACCAACGACGCCGCGCACAGCGACAGCAGCCGCCAGAGCAGGTCGCGGTAGCCGGGCAGGTCCACGTCCGCCACCGCGTGAGCCGCCTGCGCGGCATACCACCCCAGCACGCCTGAACCGGTGAGCGCGGCGGCCTGGGCGAGCACCAGTGTGCGGGCCGCCCGGATCGGGCTGAGCGACTTGCGGGCCTCGCCGCGCAGGAAGCGGCGCACCGGCAGCCCGGCCCCGATGACCAGGACCGCCATGGCGACGAGCATGACGGCGGAGACCCAGGACGCCGGTCCCAGCAGGTGGCCGGCGTTGAGGTAGAGCCTCCAGCCCAGCCACGACAGCAGCCCGACGACGAGGGCGATCGCGCCGAGCTGCGCCCAGCGCAGGCCGTGGCCCTGGTTCACCACGGCCCCTCCAGCAGGTCGATGTCGGGCCCCGGGCGCACGCCGGACACGTCCATCCCGCTGACCAGGTCGGCCACCCGCCGGACCTGGCCGCCCACGCGCAGCACCGCCTCCGAGTCGGCCTGGAGCCACGGCACGAGCACGAAGCCGCGCTCGTGCGCCCGCGGGTGCGGCAGGGTGAGTGTCGGGCTGTCCATCACGATGTCGGTGTCGAACACCGGGTCGCCGTACTGGACCAGGTCGAGGTCCAGGGTCCTCGGGCCCCAGTGGACCTCACGGGTGCGGCCGTGCGCCCGCTCGATGTCGTGCAGCCCGGCCAGGAGCGATGACGGCGCGAGGTGGGTCGTCCCCGTCACCACGGCGTTGAGGTATGCCGGCTGGTCGGGACCACCCACCGGATCGGTCTCGACGACCGGGGACACCTCGATGATGTCGATCAGCCCGTAGAGCGCGATGGCGGCGTCGTGCAGGGTCTCCAGGGAGTCGCCGACGTTGGAGCCCATCGCGATCACGACGTGCGACTGGCGCTCTCGGGTGACCCGCACCTGCACGTCGGTGAACGGGTGTCCCACGGGGGCTTCGGGCTTGTGGACGACGACCTCGACCGCCTCGACGAGGGGCCGTGCGAGGACGCGGTCGGCGATGCGGGACGCGAGGGCCTCGATCAGGTCGAGGGAGTCGCCCTCGATGAGCGCCACGACGTCGCCCGCGACCTCGGCGTAGTTGACCGTGTCGGCCAGGTCGTCGCTCGTGCCCGCGGGCCCGAGGTCGACGTGCAGGGTCACATCCACGACGAAGGTCTGTCCGTCACGCTTCTCGAAGTCGAGGACGCCGTGGTAGCCCTTGGCCGAAATCCCTTTGAGGACAATTTGATCCGTCACTGATGCACCCCTGTTGCTGTTGCCGGCGTCACTGGGCGTCCCGGATGGCGCGGGCGACCCGCATGGCGTCGAGGGTCGAGGGGACGTGGTGGACGCGCACGCCCCACGCCCCCAGCTGCGCGGCATGCACGGACGTCGCGGCCGTGGCCACGTCGCGATCCAGTGGTGGCCGCGGCTCAGCCCCCGCGGACACGCCGATCCGGCCCAGGAACGTCTTGCGGGAGGTGCCGACCAGGACCGGGTGGCCGAGCTCGACCAGCCGGTCGAGCCCGCGCAGGAGCGACCAGTTGTGCCCGGTCAGCTTGGCGAACCCGAAGCCGGGATCGAGCACGATCCGGTCGGCCCCGATCCCTGCAGCCGCGAGCTCCCCTGCCCGCTGGGACAGCTCGGCCACCACGTCTGCCACCACGTCGTCGTAGACCGCCCGGGACTGCATGTCGACGCTGTGCCCACGCCAGTGCATCGCGACGAACGGCACCCCTGCCGACGCGACGACGCCGGCCATCTCCGGGTCGGCCATCCCCCCGCTCACGTCGTTGACGATGGCCGCCCCGGCCGCGAGCGCCTCGGCCGCGACCTCCGCGCGCATGGTGTCGACCGACACGACGGCGCCCGCCGCGGCGAGGGCGGCGACGACCGGGAGCACCCGGCGCTTCTCCTCGGCCACCGACGGACGCTCGGCACCCGGTCGCGTCGACTCCCCGCCGACATCGAGGATGTCGGCACCCTGGGAGACCAGCTCACGACCGTGCTCGACGGCCGCGGACGGCTCGAACCACTGGCCGCCGTCGCTGAACGAGTCGGGGGTCACGTTGACCACGCCCATCACGACCGGGAGCCCGTCGGCCCGTCGCAGCGGCCACGAGACGTTCCCAGCCGGAGTGCTCACGCCCCACCGCCGAGCCGGCCGAGCGTCGGCCAGGTGAGGAAGGCCTCGGCCTCCAGAGCAGCCAGACCGACCCGCGGCAGGTCCGATCCCGAGGGGTAGACGAGGAACCGTGGCTGCCACTGCGGCTGGAACTTGGCGTTGAACCGGTAGAGGCTCTCGATCTGCAGCCACCGCGACGCGAACAGCAGCACCCGCCGCCAGGACTTGAGGATCGGCCCGGCACCCAGCTTGCCACCGCGCTCCAGCACGGAGCGGAACGCCGCGAAGTTCAGCGAGACCCGTCGCACGCCCAGACCCGGCGCCGCCGCGAGCGCCTCGGTGATCATCAGCTCGTTGACCCCCGCGTCGGCGCTCGAGTCACGCCGCATGACGTCGAGGGACATCCCGTCGGGACCCCAGGGGACGAACTGCAGGAAGGCTCGCACGACCCCATCCTGCCGTGCGGCCACGAACACGCACTCGGGGTCGCCCTCGTCGAGCAACCTGCCGAGCGCCATCGAGAACCCGCGCTCGGTGGCGCTGGACCGCCATGCGGAGGCGTCCGCCATGGCGTGGTCACGCACGTCGGTGGTGACGTCACGGACGCGGCAGACGTCCACGGCATACCCGGCCCGCGCGACCCGGCCCACCATCTGTCGCACGTTGCGCATCGGGCGGCCCTCGAGGGTGAAGGTCGAGGCGTCGACGACGGCTTCGTCGCCGAGCTCCAGCGCCGTGTAGCCGGTCTCGCGCACCCAGATCGTGCCGGCGTGCTCGGAGCAGCCCAGCACGGCGGGCGTCCACGCATGCGCAGCTGCCTCCGCGAGGAAGGCGTGCATCGCACCGGGCCAGGCCTCGGGGTCGCCCACGGGGTCACCGCTGGCCAGCATCACGCCGGACACCACGCGGTAGGCGATCGCCGCCTTGCCGGACGACGACCAGATCACCGACTTGTCGCGCCGGGTGTTGAAGTAGGCCAGGGAGTCGCCGTGCCGGTCGACGAGGGCACGGAGGCGGGCTTCGTCGTCATCGGTCAGGGACGGCACGGGCTCGGCGGGACGCAGCGCGAGGTAGACCGGCGTCAGCAGCGTCATCAGCCCCAGCCCGAGCAGCAGCGACCCGACGATGTCGGCGGACCTGTCCTGCGTGAACGTCAGGGGCCCGTTGGCCCCGACCATGCCCAGGCCCAGCTCCTGCACGAGCTCCCCCGGCCCCGGGAAGCCGCCCACGATGTCGCGCCGGTTGAGCCAGATGACCAGGCCGCCGGCCAGCACGGACACGACGAGCAGCACCACGAAGGCGCGAACTGCGCGCCACCGCGTCGTCGGGTCACCGAGGGCGCGGAACTCGGTGCGGTACCGCACGAGCAGCCCGAGACCGACGAGGGAGATGACTGCAGAGGCGGGTTCGGTCTTGATGGCGTGCAGGACCACCGACAGGGCGAGTAGTCCGACCGCCGCCCGCCAGGCGCGCCGCTTGCGACGCTTGAGCGAGTGCCCCAGCACGATGAGGAAGATCCCGGACACCACCGTCGCCGCCGCTGCCGCATCGGAGAGGGCACCGGGCAGCACCTCGGTGAGCCCCTGGAGGTGGACCCGCCAGGAGTGCAGCAGGCCGGTCAGCAGGTCCAGCGTGCCGACGAGGTAGGTGAGGTTGCCGAGCAGTCGGGGCGCCTTGGACGCCGCGAGCATGCCGGGGAGCCGGCTGTTGGGCTTGGCAGGGGTGGTGGGGCGCGCGAGTTCGCGTCCGGTCACCGCTTGCCCCCCAGAAGTAGCGCCATGGCTTCGGCACGGGTGGCCGCGTCGCGCAGCTGGCCCCGCACGGCCGAGGTGATCGTCCGCGACCCCGGCTTGCGGATGCCGCGCATCGACATGCAGAGGTGCTCGCACTCGACGATGACGATGACGCCCTGGGCGCCGAGGTGGGTGACGAGCGAGTCGGCGACCTGAGTCGTCAACCGCTCCTGCACCTGCGGTCGCCGGGCGTACATCTCGACGAGCCGGGCCAGCTTGGACAGTCCGGTCACGCGGCCGTCTTTGGCCGGGATGTAGCCGACGTGGGCCACGCCGTGGAAGGGCACGAGGTGGTGCTCGCACATCGAGTAGACCTCGATGTCGCGCACCAGGATCATCTCGTCGTGCTCGATCTGGAACGTCTTGGCGAGGACCTCCGCGGGGTCGAGAGCCAGCCCGGCGAAGAACTCGCCGTACGCCCGCGCCACCCTCGCCGGGGTCTCGACCAGTCCCTCGCGGTCGGGATCCTCGCCGATGGCGATCAACAGCTCACGCACGGCAGCCTCCGCACGCGGCTGGTCGACCACGTGAGGCTTGGCCTCAGTGGCCATTCGGATCGACCTGGCCACCCTCGGGGACCTCGATCACCTGGGTGGGCGGGTGCTCCTCGTGGGCCTTCACCGCGCCGGCCTCGGCCGCCTTGTCGATCGCCTCGGCGGTCTGGCGGTTGGTGCCCGCGGACTCCAGGGCGGGGGCCGAGCCGTTCTGGGCGGCCTTCTCGGCCGGGGTCAGGACGGGCGGCTGGTCGGAGAGGAACCGGGTCTCGCTGGAGAGCCAGGTCGGGCGCACGGGGCGCTTGCGGATCGGCTCGAAGATGGCCGCGAGCTCCTTGGCGTTCAGCGTCTCGTGCTCGAGCAGGTCCAGGACCAGCCGGTCGAGGATGTCGCGGTTGTCGTTGATGACGTGCCAGGCCTCGTCGTGGGCGGCGTCGATGAGCTTGCGCACCTCTTCGTCGACGATGCTGGCGACCTCTTCGGAGTAGTCCCGCTGGTGACCCATGTCGCGGCCGAGGAAGACCTCGCCCTGCGACTGGCCGAGCTTGATGGCGCCGACGCGCTCGCTCATGCCGTACTCGGTGACCATCTTGCGGGCCATACCGGTGGCCTTCTCGATGTCGTTCGAGGCACCGGTCGTGGGGTCGTGGAAGACGACCTCCTCGGCCACCCGGCCACCCATCGCATAGGACAGCTGGTCGAGGATCTCGTTGCGCGTCGTGGAGTACTTGTCGTCGGTCGGCATCACCATCGTGTAGCCGAGCGCCCGGCCGCGGGGCAGGATCGTCACCTTGGTCACCGGGTCGAGGTGGTTCATGGCTGCTGCCACGATCGCGTGCCCGCCCTCGTGGTAGGCCGTGATCTTGCGCTCCTTGGCGGACATGATCCGGGTGCGCTTCTGGGGGCCGGCGATGACCCGGTCGATGGCCTCGTCCAGCGCGGCGTCGTCGATGAGCTTGCCGTCGCTGCGAGCCGTCAGCAGGGCCGCCTCGTTGAGCACGTTGGCGAGGTCGGCACCTGTGAAGCCGGGCGTCCGGCGGGCGACCGCGAGCAGGTCGACGCCGGTGGCCATCGGCTTGCCCTGCGAGTGCACCTCGAGGATGCGGTGCCGCCCGATCATGTCGGGAGCCTCGACCGCGATCTGGCGGTCGAAGCGGCCGGGGCGCAGCAGGGCCGGGTCGAGGATGTCGGGGCGGTTGGTCGCCGCGATGAGGATGACGTTGGTCTTGACGTCGAAGCCGTCCATCTCCACCAGCAGCTGGTTGAGGGTCTGCTCACGCTCGTCGTGGCCACCGCCGAGGCCCGCACCACGGTGCCGGCCTACGGCGTCGATCTCGTCGACGAAGACGATCGCCGGGGCGTTGGCCTTGGCCTGCTCGAACAGGTCGCGGACCCGGCTCGCACCGACACCGACGAACATCTCGACGAAGTCCGAACCCGAGATCGAGTAGAACGGCACCCCGGCCTCACCGGCAACGGCCCGGGCGAGCAGGGTCTTGCCCGTGCCGGGAGGGCCGTAGAGCAGGACGCCCTTGGGGATCTTGGCACCCACCGCCAGGAACTTCGCCGGCTCGGCCAGAAACTCCTTGATCTCGTGGAGCTCCTCGACCGCCTCGTCGGCCCCCGCAACGTCCGCGAAGGTGACCTTGGGCGTGTCCTTGCTGGCGAGCTTGGCCTTGGACTTGCCGAACTGCATGACGCGCGAACCGCCACCCTGCATCTGGTTCATGAGGAACCAGAAGAGGCCGAGCAGGATGATGATCGGCAACAGCGAGCCCAGCAGCGACAGCAGCGGGTTGGTGTCCTTGATGACCTGGTTGATCCGCCCGGGAGGGGTGTTGTCCTCGAGGAGCTTGATGAACGACGGACCGGCGGCCTCGACGTACTGCGTGCGGACCTTCGTGGCGTTCTTGACGTTCTTGCCGTCGGAGTAGGTCACACCCTTCTTGAGGTCGAGGTCGACCACCTCGTTGTTCGTGACGACGGCGCGCTCCACCTTCTTCTCGGTGATGAGCTGCTGTGCGGCGGAGGTGTCGATCCGCGTGTAGCCACCGGCGTCGCTGAGGCTGAAGACCATCAACGTGATCGCGATGACGGCAACGACCCAGAACAACGGGGCCCGAAGGATGCGCTTGAAATCCATGTGTGTAGCGGGGCTGGCCGCCCCGTTCCTCCTGCTCGCTGACGCTGGGTGCCGTTGCCCGGCCTGGGCTCGGCTCTACCACGACGGTACTACGCAGTGCTCCGGTGGCTCGTGCTGGACAACGACCCGGATCGGCCCAGTGTTCCGAGTACGCCTCAGGCGTAGACGTGGGGGGCGAGCGTGCCCACCTCGCGCAGGTTGCGGTAGTTCTCGGCGTAGTCGAGGCCGTACCCCACGACGAACTCGTTGGGGATGTCGAAGCCCACCCACTTCACGTCGATCTCGACCTTCGCGGCCTCGGGCTTGCGGAGCAGCGTGCAGATCTCCACCGAGGCCGGCGAGCGGGACTCCAGGTTGGCCTTGATCCACGAGAGCGTCAGCCCGGAGTCGACGATGTCCTCGACGATGAGGACGTGCTTGCCGGTGATGTCGGTGTCGAGGTCCTTGAGGATCCGGACCACACCCGAGGACTTCGTGCCCGAGCCGTAGGACGACACGGCCATCCAGTCGACCGGGGCCGTGCCGGGCAGCGCGCGGGACAGGTCTGCCATCACCATGACGGCGCCCTTGAGGACGCCGACGAGGAGCAGGTCCTTGCCTTCGTACTCGGCCCAGATCTCGGTGGCGAGCTCGTCGAGCCTGGCGTGGATCTCCTCCTCGGTGATGAGGACCTTCTCGAGATCGGCTCCCATATGGGCAGCGTCCACGGCTCAAACTCCCTCAGTTGTCGGCGGGTGCGGGGCTATTCAACCCGAGCAGGTGGGGCGATGGATACCCGACCGCCAGATCGGGTCGCCTGCAGCGGGCCGGGCAGGCTCACCGGACCCTGTCCGTGCCACTGCGTGAGGAGGGCGTCACACGCCTCCGTATGCCGGGTGCTCACCTGCCCGGCCGGCGCACCGGCCGCGACCGCGAGGCGGCGCCAGACCCGGGTGCGCACGGCCCGCGGCAGGGCGGCCAGGTCCCCGGTCCTCCAGGGCCCGGCCCCCAGCGCCACGACGGCCGCGTCGGCGAGGTCGTCGAGGTGGTCGGCGTCCTGACGCAGAAGGTCCGCAGTGCGTGCGAGGGCGGCTGCGACACCGGGGCCGAGGTCGCGCTCGAGGTCCAGGAGGGCCCGGCGGGCGCGGACCCGGGTGAAGGCCGGGTCGTCGTTCATCGGGTCGTCCCACCGGGTGAGGCCCTCGGCGGCGCACGAGGATCGGGTCTGTGCCCTGGTGACCCCCAGGAGGGGACGCCGGAAGCGGTCGCGAGCCCGCGGCATACCGGCGAGGGACCTGGCGCCCGCACCCCGCGTGAGGCCGAGCAGGACCTGCTCCGCCTGGTCGTCGAGGGTGTGGCCCAGGAGAACGAGGCGCGCGCCGTGCCGCTCGGCGGCTGTGTCGAAGGCGGCGTAGCGGGCGTCGCGAGCGGCGGACTCGAGGCCGTCGGGGCCCTGGACGACCTCGACCACGGCCCTGCTCACCGGCGCCAGCCCGAGGGCCTCGCACTGCTCGGCCGCCCGGCGGGCAACGTCCGCGGACTCGGCCGAGAGCCCGTGGTCGACGACGACCGCACCGCCCCGGACAGCCAGCTTCGGCGCCTCGAAGGCGACCGCCGCCGCGAGCGCGAGCGAGTCCGCTCCCCCGCTGCACGCGACGAGGACCAGGTCGCCGGGCCGGCACTCGGCCAGGGTCACGCGCACAGCGACGCGGATGGCCGCGCTGGCCGGGTGGGGGCCGGTCACGTCAGACCTCCGGGAGCACAGTGCGAGGGTGTGCGGCCACCGGTCAGCCGTGGACCCGGGACACCCAGGCCGAGGGCGTGGCGATCTCGGCCGGCAGCGGGAGCGTCTCGGGGGACTCCCAGATGCGGTTGAAGCCGTCGGTGCCGACGGCCGCGGTGACCTCGCGGACGAAGATCGCGCCGTCGCGGTACTGCCGCATCTTGGCCTCGAGCCCCAGCAGCCGGCGCAGCACCCGGTCGAAGGCGCCGACGCCCTTGCGGCGCTCGTTGAACTTGCTGCGGATGTGGGCCACGGAGGGGATGATCTGGGGGCCGACCTCGTCCATGACGACGTCGGCGTGCCCCTCGAGCAGCGACATGACCGCCGTGACGCCGGCGAGCTCGGCGCGCTGCTCCGGCGTGGCGATCAGGTCGGTGAGGCCGGCGCCGCCGCTCTTGAGTGCGTCGGGCAGCTGCTTGGTGAGGCGCGAGAGCGTCTCCTGCAGCGACTCGGGGTCGGGGACCAGGTCGGACGCCAGGGTGCGGACGCGCTCGACCATGTGGTCGCGCAGCCAGGGCACCGCCGTGAACTGCACGCGGTGGGTCTCCTCGTGCATGCAGACCCAGAGCCGGAAGTCGGCCGGGTCGAGGCCGAGCTCGCGCTCGACCTGGACGAGGTTGGGGGCCACGAGCATCAGCTGTGGCGTGCCACCCGGTGCCAGGTCGTACTGACCGAGGACCTTGCTCGACATGAAGGCCAGCAGCGCCCCGGCCTCGCCGCCGGTGACCTTGCCGCCGATGGCCTGCATGGTCTGGTTCGGGGCGGTCTTCTGGCTGTCGACGAGCTTGCCGAAGACGGGGTCCATGAGCGCCGACATCGAGTCCGCGTTGAGCGAGATCCAGGTGCGGCGGTCGACGACGACGGGCCCGGGGGCGTCGCCGGGGGCGTGCAGCCGAGCGGTCTCGGCGACGGGTTGCTGAGCTCGGTGAGCCGCCGCCCGCACCGACGCGACGACCTCGGCAGCCTCGGCCACCGTCACCTTGGGTCCGGCGGGCACCAGCCGCGTCCCGGTGGTCTTGGCGAACTGCCAGTCGACGTAGCGGGTGGTCTTCGGAGCTGCTGCCTCGGACACGGTCATCCCCTCACGGTAGGTCAGGGACACCCGCAGGTCGCGAGCACCGCCACGAAGCGGTCCAACGCGGCCCGGGCGTTCAGCGTTCCGGGGCCCCCGGGGAGCCCGTCGGCCTGGACGACGAAGGACAGCACGCGCCCGTCGGCGTCGATGACGGTGCCGGCCATGGCGCTCACGCCGGTGAGCGTGCCGGTCTTGGCGCGGGCCAGGCCGGCGACGGCGCGCGTGTTCCTCGCGTGGAACCGGGTCGCCAGGGTGCCCGACAGGCCCGCCACGGGCAGCCGCGCGATGGTGTCCTGCATGGCGGGGACCGAACCGTCGGCTCCGAGCTGCAGCACGTCGGAGAGCACCTGCGGAGGGATCGCCTGACCCGAGGTGAGCCCGCTGGTGTCCTTGAGGACCACCCCCGTCAGGTCGACACCCCGGGCCTGCACCGTCGTCGTCACGAACAAGACGGCGGCCGCGAAGGTCGCAGGGTCCCCGGCCTTCACGGCTGCCATTCGCGCGAGCCCCTCGGTGAGCGCGTTGTCGCTGTCGTCGAGGGCGAGGGCGAGGAGGTCGCCGATCGGGGCCGACTCCACCCGCCCCAGCTCGGTGGCGCCCTCGGGCACCTTGGTGGACCAGGTGGCCTCCGGGGCGAGGGTCGCCGTGATGCCGACCTTGGCCAGGGCGGCCACGAAGGCGGCGCCCGTGGCGGCCTCGGGGTTGCGTGGTGCCGGCTTGAACGGCACGGCCCGCTGGCCTGCCAGGCCCAGCATCGAGACCCCTCCGGTGTAGCCGGCGTTCACGTCCGCCTGGTTCCAGCCCGGCGCCCAGCGCGGACCCTTGGCGTAGGTCGTGTCCAGCCGGAGACTGACCTGGGTCTTCCCTGCGGCCTGCAGCGCCGAGGCGACCTGATCCGCCAGGTCCGCCAGCCCGGCGCGACCCTCGACGGCGGTGGGCGTTCCCTTGCCCCTGGCCAGCATCGTGTCGCCGCCCGCGACCAGGACGATCTCGTCGGGCGTGGTGCCCTGCACCACGGTCGTGGGGAGGGTGGACAGGGGGTCGAGCGTCGTGTCGACCGCCAGCGCCGTCAGCAGCTTGGCCGTGGACGCGGGCACCCGGGCCCTCGTCGCGTCCTTGGTCAGCAGGGTCTGGCCCGTGAACGCGTCACGAACCACGATGCCCGGCCCGGGACGCAGCGCCGGGTCGGAGACGACGGTCGCGAGCGCCTTCGCCAGCGCGGCGGGGTCCGGGATCGGAGCACTGGCGGACGCGGGCTGGAGCGGTTGCGCGGCGGCGTCGATGGTCGGGACCGCGGCGGTCGTCGGCGTCGCCGTGCCGGTCGGGGTGGTGGTCGTCGGGGCGACCCGGGGCTGGTCACGCGTCAGGATCCCGGGCACGATGTCGAACACGTCGAGCGCTGCGTAGGCCACCCCCAGCACCACCACGGCCAGCAGGGCGGCGAGGATGCGACGCACTCGACCCCCTCAGGCGCTGGACTTGCGTCATACGGAACACTTAGCCGCGAGCCTAGGTCATAGGCGCGCGCACCAAGTCTCAGGCATGCGCACAACGGAAGGGACATCGTCGTGGAGTTCGACGTCACCATCGAGATCCCGCAGGGGCACCGCAACAAGTACGAGGTCGACCACGAGACGGGCCGGATCCGGCTCGACCGCCTGCTGTTCACCTCCACCCGCTACCCGGCCGACTACGGCTACGTCGAGGACAGCCTCGGCGAGGACAGCGACCCCCTCGACGCCCTCGTGCTCCTCGAGGAGCCGACCTTCCCCGGTTGCCTCGTGCGCGTGCGCCCGATCGGCATGTTCCACATGCGCGACGAGGCGGGCGGCGACGACAAGATCCTCTGTGTGCCCGCGGGCGACCCGCGCCAGGCGCACATCACCGAGCTCGAGCAGGTCAGCAGCTTCGACCGCCTCGAGATCCAGCACTTCTTCGAGACCTACAAGGACCTCGAGCCCGGCAAGTCCGTCGAAGGCGCCCACTGGGCCGGCCGTGAGGAAGCCGAGAAGGTGGTGCGCGAGGCGATCCAGCGCGCCAAGGACGCCGGCATGACGACCGCTCGGTGGCGCATGCCCGACGTGTCCGCCGAGCCGATGTCCGAGGCCAAGCCCCCCACCGACTGAACCCGCGCGCGGAGGCGAGCACCCGGCATACAGGAGCTAGGGACGGCCGCCGTAGGACACGAGGTCCGACCGGTAGATGGAGGCGTAGCGGACGTCGGCGCCGGTGTAGGGAGCCTCGATCATCTGGCCGTCGCCGACGTAGAGACCCACGTGGTGGCTGGTCGGGCCGGAGCTGCCGAAGAAGACGAGGTCACCGGCGCGCAGGTCGCTGATGGCGACCCGTGAGGTCTCCTCCCACTGCGCACCGGTGTAGTGCGAGAGGCCGACCCCGGCTCGCTGCCAGGCGCGCATCGTGAGACCGGAGCAGTCGAACGTGTTCGGGCCGTCGCCACCCCACTCGTAGGGCTTGCCGATCTGCGCGCGCGCGTACGCGATGACCGCGGAGACCCCACCGTTGGTGGACGGCGGCGGCGGGGGCGGGTTGTCGGGCTGCTGCCTGGGCTTCGGCTGGTTGTGCTGGGCGGCGTCGCGAGCAGCCTGCTCGGCGGCTTCGGCAGCGGCCTTCTGGCGAGCCGCTTCGGCCGCGGCACGGGCCGCTGCCTGCTGGGGCGCCTTCCGTGCGGCAGCAGTGCGGGCGGCCTTGGCCCGCTCGGCGGCAAGGCGAGCCTGCCTGGCCGCCTCGGCCGCGGCGGCGCGGGCGACGGCTGCCGCGGCCAGACCGTCCTGGCGCTGCTTCTCGAGGGTCACCGAGGTCTTGCGGAGGCTGGCCAGCTGCACGGTGAGCGCCTGCTGCTGGTGCTGGATCTGGGCTGCTGCGGCCTGGGCCTGGTCGGCCTGGGCCTGCGCAGCGTTGCGAGCCGCCTGGGCGGCCGCTGCCGCCTTGGCCTGCGCCGCTTCGGCGCTGGCGGCCTGCTGGCGCATGGTGTCGGCGACGATCGAGGAGGCGGCTGCCCGCTGCAGGGTGCGCGTCCGGGCGTCGCTGACGGCCTCGAGGGCGGTGGCGCGGTCCAGCAGGTCCTGCGGTCCGGTGCTCGACAGGTAGGCGTCGAGCTCACCGAGGTTGCCGCCCTGCTGGTAGACACTGGCCGCGTAGCGACGCACCTGCAGTCCCGCGGCGTCGGCGATCTCCTGGGCCTGGGCTGCACGCTTCTTGGCTGCCGCTGTCTCGGCCGTGCGCTTGTCGAGCTGGTAGCGGGCCCCGTTGTAGGCCTCGGCCGCTGCCGCCGCGCTCTCCTGCACCTGGCTCAGCCGGGCGCTGGCCGTCGCGTACTGCGCGTCAAGGCTCGAGACCTTGCCGGAGGTGCTGGCGACAGCCGACTTCGCCTTGTCGACCTGGGACTTGGACGGGTAGACCGGGCCCGGGTTGGCGGAGGCGGACAGCCCCGTGCTGACGGCCAGGATCCCCACGATCGACAGGGTCGCGCCGGAGCGCAGCGCGCGACGTGCGGGGCGGGCGTTCGGCACGGGGGATGCCTCTCGAGTCGGGGGACCGGTCTGGTTGTGACAGCCGCACGAGACTAGAGCCGGGTTTTCACTCGGAACACTCCAGTCACACAAATCCCACGCCTTACGCCGGTACGGCGAATGACACCCCTGTAGTTCGGGGAGTTACACGGATGTCTTTCAGCAGGCAGCGACGCTCCTTCGATCACCTGTCCGACAACGGTCACGAATCGGTAACGAAATCCGCATTTTCGCAGGTGAGAGGCCCTGAGCGGCGATCTCGCCCCGCTCCAGAAGTCGGCGAGATCAGGGCGTGATGGCCTCGCCGGCTCGCAGGGCGGCGTAGGCCTCGGGATCGCCTTCCTTCAGGGCCCGGCGGGTCTTGCGGCGGTAACGGAGGATCTGCACGACACCGGCACCCCAGACGAGGTACTGCACCGACATCGCGGCGCGGAAGGTGTCGACGTCGTAGGTGCTCGGCCCACCGGGCGCCACCCTGTCGAGGATGATGCCGATCAGCGTCACGGTCGACAGCGAGGCGAGGAAGCCGCCGACGTTCACGATCCCCGTGGCACTCCCGAGCCGCGTGGGCGGGTTGAACGTCCGGGCCAGGTCGAAGCCGACCAGCGAGCCGGGACCACCGACCGCCGTGATGACGACGAGCAGCACCAGCAGGGGCAGCGGCGCCCGCCCGGGCCACAGCAGCACGACCGCCCAGACCGTCATGATCGAGAAGACGATCCCGAGGATCAGGGTCGAGCGCGAGAACGGGTACTTCGTGACGAACCCACCGATGAGGGGACTGGTGACAACTGTCGTCACGGTCATCAGCATGAGCAGGATGCCCGCCGCCTTCGGCGAGAGCCCCTGCCCGGCCACGAGGAACGGGTAGCCCCACAGGAGGGCGAACACCGTCGCGCCGAACTGGGCGGAGAAGTGCGACCACAGGCCGAGCCGGGTGCCGGGGGTGCGCCAGGCGGCGCGCACGCTGCGGGCCAGCGCCCGGACCTTGATCTGGTCGAGCTCGTGGTCGGGGTTTGGCGAGTCCCGCACGACCACCAGGACGATCGCCGCCAGGACGACGCCGAAGAGCGCGGCACCCGCGTAGGACGGCGTCCAGCCCCAGGTGTGGAGGGCGTAGACGAGGGGAGTCGCCGCCACGAGGGCCCCCAGCTGGCCGAGGAGCCCGGTGAGCTGGGAGACCATCGGGATGCGCAGCGGCGGGAACCACAGGGCCACCAGGCGCAGCAGGGGGATGAAGATCATCGCGTCGCCGATCCCGACGAACACCCTGGCCGCGATGCCCACCACGAAGGAGTCGGCGAAGGCGAACCCCAGCTGCGCGACGGTCATCATCGTCACGCCCGTGAGCAGCAGCCTCTTGGGCCCGAACCGGTCGAGCAGCGCGCCGACGGGGATCTGCATGGCCGCATAGACGAGCAGCTGCACCATGGTGAACACGGACAGCTGCGTGGCCGCGATGTCGAAGCGCTCACTGGCCAGCAGCCCCGCCACCCCGAGCGAGCTGCGGTGGAAGACGGCCAGCACGTAGACCGACACGGACGCGGCATACACGATCCACGCCCGCCGCCCGCCGAGTGCGAACTGGGTGGCGGGTCTGGTCACGGCCCCAGTGTCCCCCAAGCCCGACTTCACGGGCACCGCGGGTCAAGCCAGGTAGTCCGCCAGCCCGGCTCGCCCCGACCTCATCATCCAGCCGTGGTTGGCGCGCAGCAACGGCCCGGTCACGCGCGCGGTCCGCGCCAGCAGCACGGGGGTGACGACGGCCTCCTGGTCGAAGTCGGCGATCGTGGCGCCGTCGTCACCAGCCCGGACCCGCCACTCGCACCAGCCCTCGAGGTCACCGCTGACCTCGACCCGCAAGTGACCGGTCGACGGGTCCTCGACCTCCCGTCGCAGCACCAGGTGCAGCGTGTAGGGCAGGAAGCTGCGGATGTCGGTGCGCCCGGAGTGGTCGTCGATGCGTTCGGCGGAGCGGACCTGCGGCCACCACAGCGCGTACCGCTCCACGTCCGCGAGTGCGTCGAAGACGCGCCCGGGAGCGGCGGGCAGGCGCCACCGGTGGTGGAAGTGGAAGGTCGGCACACCACTCATCATGCTCGCCCCCGCCGGGCCGCTGCCCACCACGTCCGCCCTCGCCAGGCACCCCGGTAGGTTCGCCCCATGGAGCGTTTCACCCGGGACGGCCTGGTGTTCGACGTCGCGGACAGCGGCGCCGGCGACGAGGTCGTGGTCCTGCTGCACGGCTGGCCCCAGGACCGGCACACGTGGTCGCAGGTGGCCCCGCTGCTCGCCGCCGACGGCCTGCGCGTGGTGACGTTCGACCAGCGGGGCTACTCGCCGGGCGCGCTCCCCCGGGGTCGCGATGCCTATCGCATGAGCGAGCTCGTGTCCGACGTGCTGGCCCTCGTCGACGCGCTCGGCGAGACCCGGGTGCACCTCGTGGGCCACGACTGGGGTGGCTCGGTCGCCTGGGCCTTCGCCGA
The DNA here is from genome assembly GCF_056403955.1 of Pedococcus sp. P2_E2. Classification (NCBI taxonomy): domain Bacteria; kingdom Bacillati; phylum Actinomycetota; class Actinomycetes; order Micrococcales; family Intrasporangiaceae; genus Pedococcus; species Pedococcus sp. P2_E2. The sequence goes on along the minus strand of NZ_JBFUEM010000008.1, from coordinate 62,804 downwards.
GCGTCACCCCGAACGGCTGCTGAGCCTCACCGCGGTCTCCACGCCGCACCACCGGGCCATCGCCTGGGCGCTGCGCCACGCGGACCAGGCCCGGCGCAGCTGGTACATGGCCGCCTTCCAGCTCCCCGCCCTGCCCGAGCTGGTCCTGCGTCGTCGCCTGCCTGCCGCCCTGCGCCGTTCCGGCCTGCCCGAGCAGCACGTGCAGAGGTATGCCGCGCGGTTCCGTCGGCCGGGCATGGCCAGTGGCGGGTTGGCGTGGTATCGCGCAATTCCGTTGCGCCGCAGCGCCCCTCACGATGCGACCACCTCACACCGGATCTCGACGCCCACGGCCTACGTCTGGGGCCGGCACGACCCGGCGCTGGGCCGGGCGGCCGCCGAGCGCACCCGGAGCCACGTGGCCGCCGACTATACCTTCACCGAGCTCGACGCCGGGCACTGGCTGCCAGAGACCCATCCGCAGGAGGTCGCCGCGGTCATCCTCGAGCGGCGACGCACGCTCCAGCAGTAGATTCACGCCCAGGAGGTGGGTGCGATGACAGGTGGCACCGGACTGGCACAGGTGGCCCAGCACGCTGAGGACCTCGACCGAGCGGCCGCCTTCTACGAACGGCTGCTCGGGTCGCCACCACTGGCCAGGTTCGACCCGCCCGGACTGCTGTTCTTCGGGCTCGGCGACACCCGGCTCCTCCTCGAGGAGGGTGCGAGCTCGGCCCTGCTGTACCTCGCCGTCGACGACGTCCCCACCCGCATCGAGGAGCTGCGCGCCGACGGGGTCGTGGTCGAGGCCGAGCCGCACGTCATCTTCAGCCACACCGACGACACCCTCGGGCCCGCCGGCAGCGACGAGTGGATGGCCTTCATCCGCGACAGCGAGGGCAACCTCGTCGGGCTGGTCAGCCACGCGCCGAGGGCAGACGGCTGACCACAGCGCCCCCGCTGCCCGACCCTGCGCTGGTCGTGCTCGTCGGCCCGAGCGGTGCGGGCAAGTCGACCTGGGCTGCGCAGCACTACCGGCAGCAGGAGGTCGTGTCGTCGGACGCCCTGCGCGCGGTGGTCGGCAGTGGTGAGCACGACCTCGACGCATCGGCCGACGCGTTCGCGGTCCTGCACCAGGTCGTGGCGGCGCGGGCTCGCCGCGGACTGACCGTCGTCGTCGACACCCTCGGGCTGGACCCGGACCTCCGCGACCGCCTGCGCGAGCAAGGCCGGGCGGCTGGACTTCCTTGCGTCGCAGTGCTTTTCGAGACAACCCCCGCCGTATGCCGCGCGCGCAACTCCCAGCGCGACCGACCCGTTCCCGCGGCCGTACTGGGCCGACAGCTCGCGACGTTCGGGCGCGTCCGCGAGGCCCTCGCCGACGAGGGGTGGGACGTGGTCCGGACCGTCAGCGAGACGTCGTCGGCGGCCGACCGGATGTCGGGGACCACCACAACGCCGGAGGACGCGGCGGCCGCTCGGCCGGCGTCCGCCGGACAGGTGACCGCGGCGTCGACGACCGGGGCGGGTGACCTCGGGCTCGACGTCGTGATCCAGGTGTCACGTTTTCCCTGGGGTGCGGACCCGGCCGGCTGGCTGCGTTCGGTAGCCCTGGCGGCGGACCACTTCGGCTTCAGCGGGATCGCCCTCATGGACCACCTGATCCAGATCCCCCAGGTGGACCGGGCCTGGGAGCCGATCCCCGAGCCGTGGGTGACGCTGGGCATGCTCGCCGGCCTGGACACGAACCTGCGACTCGGCACCCTCGTCTCGCCGGTGACCTTCCGCGCTCCCGGCATCATCGCGAAAACCGTTGCCACGCTTGATGTGCTCTCCGGTGGTCGCGCCTTCGTCGGACTCGGGGCCGGCTGGTGGGAGCGCGAGCACCTCGCGTTCGGGCTGCCCTTTCCCCCGCCGGCAGAACGGCTCGACCAGCTCGAGGCCTCGATCGAGACGATCCGCGCCCTGTGGGGCAAGGGCACCAAGGCACACCAGGGCAGACGGGTCACGTTGCCCGAGACCACGGCATACCCGCGGCCTGTGGGGCAACCACAGATCATCGTGGGCGGCGGCGGCGAGCAGCGGACGCTGCGCATCGCGGCGGAGCTCGCGGACGCCTGCAACCTCCCCAGCAACCTGCCGACGCTGGAACGCAAGCTCGCCGTCCTGCGCAGGCACTGCGACAGGGTCGGGCGCGATGCCGACGAGGTGGCCGTGACCGTGCTGGACCTCCCTGTCGTCGGCCTCGACCGTGAGGACACCTGGCGCCGGGTCGAGCGGCTGCGAGGTCGCACGCCGGCCACGACCTACGCGTCACGTCACCACGCGGGCGAAGCGGCCCTGCACCACGAGCGCCTCCTCACGTTGGCGCAACGCGGCGTCCGGACCGTCTTCGTGGGCTTGCCCGACCTCGAAGGCCCCGAGGACGTCGAGCGGCTCGCGGGAGTCCTGACCGGCCGTTAGACATGACCGAGCCGGGTGCCACCTCGTCGAAGTGGCACCCGGCGTCGCGGTCAGCAGGCCCGTGCGGTGACGGGCCGGGGTCAGGCCGAGGCGGAGACACCCGTGAGCTGGGTCAGCGCGAACTCGGTGATGCGAACGAGGGCCCGCTTGGCGGACTCGCGGTCGCGGGCATCGACCGCGATGACGGGGATGTGCGACGGGATGGCGAGAGCCTCGCGGATCTCGTCGGGACCGAACTCCTGCGAACCGTCGAACTGGTTGAGCGCGACGATGAACGGCAGGCCCTTGGCCTCGAAGTAGTCGACGGCGGCGAAGCTGTCGTCGAGGCGACGGACGTCGACCAGAACGACGGCACCGATGGCGCCCTTGACCAGGTCGTCCCACATGAACCAGAACCGGCGCTGGCCAGGAGTGCCGAACAGGTAGAGAACGAGGTTCTCGGCCAAGGTGATGCGACCGAAGTCCATCGCCACGGTGGTGGTGTGCTTCTGCTGCACCTTGGAGATGTCGTCCTGGCCTTCGGACTCGTTGGTGACAAGAGCCTCGGTGCGCAGGGGATCGATCTCGGAGACGGCACCAACGAAGGTGGTCTTGCCGACGCCGAACCCGCCGGCCACGACAATCTTCGTCGAGGCGCTGTTGCGGCTAGAGGGCGCGTAGTCCACTGAGTGTCCTTTCAATCAGTTCACGTCGTTCGTCGGATGTCGTGTTTTCGGAGATGGTCGTTCGCGTCTTGAGGTGCCCGGCGGTGACCAGGTCACCCAGGAGCACCCGGGCGACGCCGAGTGGGATGTGCAGCTTTGCCGAGACCTCGGCCACCGACTCCTTGGCTGCGCACAGGTCGATGATCCGCCCCGAGAGGTCGCCCTCGGGCCAGGTCGTGGTGCGTCCGGAGGGAAGCACCTCGAACGTGGCCTCGATGGGAAGGTCGACCACGGACTCGGTGCGTCCGGACGTCAGTGCGTACGGCCGGACCAGGCGAGGGCCTGCCGACACTTCGCGTCCGTCTGGCGCCATGGGTCTAGCCCGACATCGGGGTCCGGGCAGACGCGTCGATCATCTTGCCGACGCGGTCGACCAGGACCGCCATCTCGTAGCCGACCTGACCGATGTCAGAGTCGGTGCTGGTGAGTGCTGCCAGGTGCGAGCCGTCCCCGACGCTCATGAGGAGCAGGTAGCCCAGCTCCATCTCGATGACGGACTGCAGGACCGTGCCGCCCTGGAAGAGGCGGGCCGCGCCCGAGGCGAGGCTGGCCATGCCCGAGGCCACGGCTGCCATCTGCTCGGCGCGATCGACGGGCAGCTGCTCGCTGGCGGCCATGGGAAGCCCGTCGGCGGACACCAGGATGGCGTGTGAAACGCCAGGGGTCTCCGTCGTGAACTTGGCCACGAGCCAGTCGTACTCGCCCTTGGGCTGGGCCATGGCGTCAGTGGTGTACATCGGCTTCCTCTCGGTGTGTTCCATCTTGTGCCTCGGTGCGAGCGGAGCTCACGCCGTTCTTGTGGCGGTTGAGGTTGCGGCGGATCGATTCGGGATCGCGTCGCGATGCTGCGGGGGCAGCGGGCTTCTCGTCGGCCTCGTCGACGGCGCCGGGGATCAGGTAGCTGCCCGGGCGTCGCATGGGGAGGCCGGCTGCGGACTCTTCCAGGGGTTGGGTCTCCTCGATCCGTGCGGCGGCTGACCACGCCTGGTCAGCCTCGTTGGTCGACCACGATGCCGATGCGGGCACCGACGAGTCGTCGGTCAGCCAGCGCGACATCATCGCTCGGAAGATGGGGGTGTCGTTGAGGTTCCCGCTGCGAGGCGCGCTCGCCGGCTCCTCGACGTCCTCGGGCGCCACCGCAACCAGCTCGGTGGTCTCCTCGGCTGCCGTCTCGACGCCCTCGTCGACGCGCTGTTCGGGAGCGTCGGCGACTGCCTCGACCACCGGCTCCTGGAACGCGACGACCTCGGTCTCCTGCTCGACGTCGGCGACTGCCTCGACCACCGGCTCCTGGAACGCGACGACCTCGGTCTCCTGCTCGACAACGGCGACCGGCTCGGTCACGGCCTCGGGCACGGACTCGGTGGTCGCGGCCTCCGCGCTGACGACGGTCTCCTCGCGCTCCGGCACCACGGCCGCGTCGCGGGCCCGACGGGCGCCGAAGAAGGACGTGTTGTGCGCCCGCATCGCCGGCCGTGAGCTGGGTGCGCCAGCCGTGGGGTCCTGGGTGGCAAGCGCGGACGTCGCCCCCGGGACGCGGGTCGGCAGCGGCGTGGCACCTTCCGGCCCGGTGACAGGGGCCTGGACGACATCGAGGCTGTCGACCGGCGCCGACACCTCGGCGGAAGCCTCCGCCGGCGCGTCGGCAACGGCCTCGGGTGCGCCGTCAGCAACCAGCTCGCCTCCGGCCTCTCCGACGGGAGCGTCGTCAGAGTCCTGCTCGGAGTGCTGCTCCGGGACCTGGTCGGACCCGGCATCGGCGGCCTCGACAAGGGCGACCTCGGCCACCCACTCCTCGGGCACGTGCATCTCGGTGGTCGAGTCGTGCGAGTCCATCGAGTCGCTGCTGACCGACGAGCCGTTCGACTCAGGTGAGTGGATCGAGTCGATCGAGTCGATCGAGTTGTCCTGGGCGGCGATGTCGGTGTGCGCTGCGGTCTCGCCGTCGGTTGCCGGGTCCTCGGCCCCGAGCTCACGGGCCTTGCCGGCCTCGACGATCTTGGCGCGGTGCTCGAGCCAGGCGGACAGGTTGGAGGGCATCTGACGGGGCTCGTCGACCTCCGCCTCGATCCGGGCGGCTTCGGCGGCCGCCTTCGCGCGGCCGGGAAGCCAGCTGAGCCGGCCCGACTTGGCGGCGGGGGCACTCGACTTGGCACCGGGCTTGGTCGGTGCTTCCTCCTCGGGCGCGGACGGGGCGTCCTCGAACTCGCGGTACTCGGTGATCCCGGTGGCCCGTGGCTTGCGGACCGGAAGTCCGGACGCCGAGAGCTGGGGCCCGGTGGCTGCCTCTGCCGCCGGAGCGTCCTGGCTCTGGGTGGGGGCCTCGGTGACCTCGGGGTCGGAGACCTGGGGGTCGGCGACAGCGGCCGTCGCAGCCTCGGCAGGAACCTGCGTGGCCGGGGTGTCGTCCGTCGGCGCGACGGTCGCGCCGTTGACGGCGGGCTTGTCGGACGAGCCGTTGACACCCTTCTCCGGGGCGGCGTGGCCGTTGGTGGGCGCCTTCTCCTCCACCGCCGCGTCGGCACCGTCGATGACGGGCTTGGCGGGGGTCTGTATGCCGTTCGCGGCCGAGGGGCCGTGGGCCCCCGGCGTGCGGGTGGGCAGCACCTTCTTGGCTGCACCCGGCACCGGGCTCGGCGTGGCGCCGCTGGCGCCGCGCACGCGGGTGGGCAGGCCGGACTTGGTGGTGCCGCCGACAGCCGACGCGGGCGGGGCTCCGAGGGAGGAGGCTGCCGGCGCCTCAGGAACGGCTGGAGCAGCGGCCGGGCGCGCCGGGCGCTCGCCCCGGCTGCTGTCGGCGAGCAGGGCCGCGGGCAGGTGCACGGACACCGTGATGCCCTGCTTGTCGTCGCCGTTGCGGCGCAGCCGCACCGCGATGCCGTGCCGCTTCGCGAGGCTTCCGACCACGAACAGGCCCATGCGACGGGCGGTGTCGGCGGTGATGTCGCCACCGTGCGCGAGCTGGTCGTTGAGGGCAGCAAGCTCCTTGGGCGGCATACCGAGGCCACGGTCGGAGACCTCGATGAGGAGGCCGCCTTCGGGCGTGCGGGCACCACGGATCGCCACACGGGAGGTGGGCGGCGAGTAGGAGAGGGCGTTGTCCACGACCTCGGCGACCAGGTGGATGAGGTCGGAGCCGACCGCACCCAGGACGTGGTCGTTCGAGGTGTCACCGATGTCGATGCGCTCGTAGTTCTCCACCTCGGACACGGCCGCACGGACTGCGTCGGAGACCGAGACCGACCCGGACACGCCACGACGGGTGGACGTGCCGGCGAGCACCAGCAGCGAGTCGCTGTTGCGGCGCATACGGGCGGCGAGGTGGTCGAGGCGGAAGAGGCTCTGCAGCCGCTTGGGGTCTTCCTCGTCGCTCTCGAGGCGCTCGATGAGGCTGAGCTGCTGGTCGATGAGGGACGTGCTCCGGCGCGACAGCGTCTCGAACATGTGGCCGACCTGAACACGCAGGCGGGCCTGCTCGCCGGCGAGGGTGCGGGCCTGGGTGTGGAGGTCGTCCACGGCGCGAGCGAGCTGACCCATCTCCTCGGTCGTGTGGACCGGGATCGGTTCGAAGGCGGGGAGCTCGGTGCCGTCACGCATGGCGGTGACCGCTTCCGGCAGCCGCTTGTTGGCAACCTCCAGGGCGCCCTGGCGCACGGCGCGGATCGGGAGGAGGAGCGAGCGGATGAGGGCCACGACCAGGGCCAGGGCGGCCGTCAGCGCAGCGATCACGATGATGGCGTTGAGGATCGCTGCGGTGCGGTGCTCTGCCGCGCGCTGGCGGAGGTTGGTCTCGAGCGCGGTCAGCTGCCCGTCCATGAGCTTGGTGTAGCCGGCGTTGCTGGACTCGATGACCGTTCCGAGCCCCTGGATCTGGGCCTTGTCGGGCGACGCCTGCTGGAGGGTGTAGCCACGGCGGCCGTTCTCGTTGAGGAGCTGGCGGACCTGTCCGACCTGCTCGCCCGTCGAGGCCGACATGAGTCGCGTCAGGGCTGCGGTCTCGGCGCCGACCTGACCGACGGCGCGCAGGTTGGCGGCTGCGTCGTCAGTGTTGGCGAGGTTGACCTGTTCGCCGGTCATGGCGCGCTGGGCGGCGATGGCGTCCTGGAGGGCCACGACGAGCTTGGCGGAGGCCGAGTCGTCGCTGAGGCCGAGGTCGGAGACCGCCGAGGACATCAGGGTGGCGGTGTTGCCCGACTTGTCGATGACGGTGTCGGAGAAGCCGTTCTGCGTCTTGGCCGTACGCACTGCCTGCCCGAGCGACAGCGCCGTCGTGGCGCTCTCCTTCACCGAGTCAGGGACGCCGGGGACCTTGATGGCGATGCGGAGGTTCGCCGCCGCGGACTCGTACTTCGTGATGGCGGCGATGACGCCGCCGCCGCCGACGCTCTCGGCAGCAGCCAGCCGCTGGACTGCGAGGTTGTACTCGACAACGGGGCGGATGACGAGGACGGTGTCCGCGGCCCGCGAGAGCTTGCGAGAGGAGTCGAAGTCGTTCTTGACGCGGAGGCCACCGAAGACGAAGGCCAGCAGCACGGGAAGAACGATGGCGGCTGCCAGTTTGCGACGGAGGGGCCACTGACCGAACGACCAGCGTTGGGGGACACGGCCAGCCGCCGACTGCAGTCTGGACACGGAGCCACCTTCCTCACGACGAAAACTTGGGCGAACGGCAACATACGTGCGCCCACAGGGGGCAGGGATAGGTATCCAACGGCGGTTGGCACGTTTGGCCTGCGTAGTTCTGACCGAACGGACTAGACCACCCCGGAGGGGCGAACCAGCGTGCCTGCGGTGTCGCCGGTATACGCGGCCTGGGCATGGGCGAGACTGACGGGATGCCCCTCCCGCGGATCGACCTGGCCGACGGCGCGCCCGCGTGGTGGTCGCTGGCCGCAACCGTCGGTGGCGGCCTGGTGCTGCTCTGGGTCGTCCTGGTGGTGGCACTGTGGTGGGCCCGTCCGGACGACCTGCGGTTGCGGGAGGCGTTGCGGTTGCTGCCCGACCTCCTTCGCCTGCTGCGACGCCTGGCCGTGGACGCCACGGTGCCGCGTGCCGCGCGAGTGCGCCTGTGGCTGCTGCTCGCCTACCTCGCGAGCCCGGTCGACGTCGTGCCGGACTTCCTCCCCGTCATCGGCTATGCCGACGACGCCATCCTCGTGGCCCTGGTACTGCGCTCGGTCACCCGGCGCGCAGGGGCGGAGGCGCTCGAGCGGCACTGGCCGGGCAGCCCCGAAGGCCTCGCCGCGGTCCGCGCCCTGGCTGGGCTTCGGGACTGACGGAGCAGCGCGACTCCGGTGTCCCACCTGCCGGCTCAGCATCTGCGCAGGTCAGCGACCCGTGGCCGAGGCTTTGGGCGCTAGGCTCGTCAAGCTGTGCACCCCCACCGGAGTAGGACACCATGGCCTTCTTGACGCGCTACACCGACGATCGCTCGTCGCCTCCAGTCGGCTCCGCGGTCCGGGACGCGTTCGTCCGCGCCGTCGCCCCGGCAGTTGCCCTCTGGGCTGCCATCGTGGGCATCGGGCTGTTGATCAAGGGACCTCTCGGCGGCCTGCCCTCCGAGGAGGGCATCAGCAAGGACGCCCAGGGCGTGCGCACCCCGCGGTGGGACGACGTGACGCTGGTGTGGTCCCACATCGGCAACACCGAGATCGTCATCGGGGTGTGCGTGATCGCCGTCGGCCTCCTCTGGTGGGGCACGCGGCAGTGGTGGGTGGCCGTCATACCGGCCATCGCGATCTCCCTCCAGGCCACCGTCTTCGTGATCGCCACGGCCGTCGTGGGCCGGCCCCGGCCCCACGTGGCCCACCTCGACCCGGCTCCGCCGACCTCGAGCTACCCGAGCGGTCACGTCGGTGCGGCCACCGCGCTCTACGTCAGCTTCGCGCTCCTGGCCCAGCGGATCGAGTCACCCGTGCTGCGCCGGGCCGTGACGGCGGTGTGCCTCGTCATCCCTGTGCTGGTGGCGTGGGCCCGCCTCTACCGAGGCATGCACCACCTGACCGACATCCTGGTGGGAATGGCCAACGGCTTGGCCTGCGCGCTCCTGGCCTGGGCCTACCTGCGTCGCAAGAGCGCCTGACAGTCGCAGGGCGCCTGACAGTCGCAGGGCGCCTGACAGTCGCAGGGCGCCTGGAAGTCGTCAGGGCGCGCGGTCGTCAGGGCGCGGGCTCGAGGTCCTCGGCGCCGGCGGCGGCGTTCTCGAGGGTTCGCGCCGTCGGCACCGCGGCGTGCCGACGCAGGGCGACCGCAGCCACGTCGTCGTCATGCGTCTCGTCCGCGACCGCGGCGATGGTGCCGCACAGGCCGCGGAACAGGTCCGGGTCCGTGAGGCCGGCGAGGGCAGCCGTGAGTCGTTCTCGACCGACGTCGATGTCCTCGGTGCGCCGCTCGATCAACCCGTCGGTGAAGAGCAGGACGGTGTCGCCGGGACCGAACCACATCCGATGGCGACGACGTCGTCCCTCTCCGATGGCCAAGGGCCCACCGTCGGCACTGGGAAACTGCTCGACGGAATTGTCTGCTCGCAGGAGGATCGGCGCCGGATGTCCGGCGTTCGCGACCAGCAGGTCGTTCCGTCCCGGATCGACCAGCAGGTAGGCCAGCGTGACGAACTGCTCGTCACCGTAGGCAGCGAGCATCAGGTCGAGCTTGGTCAGCACCACGTCCGGGAGCGGGTCCGCGGCGATGTAGGCGCGCACCGATGCCCGCATCTGCGCCATCGACGCGGCGGCCTCGACCCCACGCCCCATCACGTCTCCGACGAAGACCGCCACCCGCCCGTCCGTGAGGGCGACCACGTCGTAGAAGTCGCCCCCCACCTCGGTACGGCCAGACGGCAGGTAGCGCGCCGCGACATCGCAGCCCTCGATCACCGGCAGCCCGACCGGGAGGACGGCGTGCTGCAGCCGGGTGGCGACCGCCAGGGTCTCGCTGTGCAGCTCGGAGTTGTCGATCGAGACGGCCGCCCTGCGCGCGATGTCCTCGGCGAACACGAGGTCGCCCTCCGTGTAGCGGTGCTTGGACTCCGCGCTCACCCACGTGATGACGCCGAGGGTTCGTCCGCGCGCGACGAGGGGGACGGTCACCGCGCTGTACAACGCCAGCTCTCGCGCGATCCGGAGGTGCTCCTCGTCCCGGGCCCCGGCGACGAGCATCTCGTCGGTGATCTCCGCGATGAGCTCGCTGCGCCCTGTCCTCATCACCTGCCACGGACCGCTGGCGGAGTTCGGGTCGCTGGGGTACCGCTCCGCGAGCTCGTGCGCGTACGCCACCTTGGCCGGGTCGACATGGGCCACGGCGAGCCGGCGCAGCCGGTTGTCCTTGACCAGGTCGATCGCACACCAGTCGGCGAAGGTCGGCACTGCGAGCTGGGCCACCCGCGCCAGGGTGGACTCGTAGTCGAGGCTGCTCGCGAGCTCGGCCGAGGCCTCGGCGAGGAAGGTCAGCTTGGTCTGGCGGTCGGCTGCCTCCTGCTCGGCCTGCACGCGCTGCAACGCCTGGGCGCAGGTGTCGGCCAGGATGTCGAGGCAGTCGAGCTCCGTGGGCTCGAACCTGCGTCGTCCGGGGAAGGACAGCCCGATCGCCCCGAGGGTGTCGTTCGCGGTGTTCAACGGCAGGACCAGCACCGAGCGGTCGCCGCGATCTATCCGCGGGGTGTCCGGATAGGCATCGAGGATCGCCTCACGACCGGACAACAGGATGCGACGACCCGAGACGATGACGTCAGCCGCCGGGCTCGGCATCGACAAGGGGTAGGTCGCGAAGGCCTCGGCATCTCCCTCGTCCCCACCCCGCAGCCCCATGAGCCGGATCGTGTCGGGCCCGTCCTTCAGGCTGAGCGAGGCCATGGTCGCTCCCACGGCTTCGGAGCTGTGTTCGACCACGATCCTGGTGACGTCCTCTGCGCTGGCCGCCCGGATGAGCTCGGCCGTCACGCGGGCAAGTCCGGTCAGGCGGTAGTCGAGCCGCGCCTCGATGCCAGACCCCTGTGTCATGCCGACATGATGACAGCGAGCGCCTGCCGCGGCTCGGGATCGCCAAGAACCCGGCCGGACGATCTTTGGGGGTCGGGAGATCGGCGCGGCCTCCTGACCAGCGCTTTCGCGGTGGCTGGCTCGGGCCAACGGTGGTAGTGAGGACACATGCAGATGTCCAAGACGGCCGACCTGTGGTGGAAGACCGCGGTGTTCTACTGCGCCGACGTCCAGACCTTCCTCGATGCCGACGGGGACGGGCAGGGCGACCTGGCGGGCATGGCGCGCCGGATCGACTACCTGGCCGACCTCGGCGTCACGTGCCTGTGGCTCATGCCGCTCTACCCGACGCGCGACGTGGACGACGGGTACGACATCACCGACTTCCTGGGCGTCGACCCCCGGCTGGGCGACCTGGGTGACTTCGTCGAGCTGGTCCGGACCGCGCGGTCGCGCGGCATCCGGGTCATCCTCGACTTCGTCATGAACCACACGTCGGACCACCATCCGTGGTTCGTGCAGGCCCGCAAGGGCACCGACAACCCGTACAGGGACTACTACGTGTGGCGCTCGACGGCCCCACCGGACACGTCGGCGATGGTCGTCTTCCCCGACAAGGAGGACAGCATCTGGGAGAAGGACCCCCGCACCGACGAGTGGTACCTGCACAACTTCTACAAGACCCAGCCTGACCTCAACACCGCCAATCCCAAGGTCCGCGACGAGATCGTCAAAGTCATGGGTCTGTGGCTCGAGCTGGGCGTCTCGGGTTTCCGCATCGACGCGGTGCCGTTCCTCTTCGCGCGGGACACCGTGCCCAAGAAGGACCAGAAGTTCGAGTGGGACCCCCACGAGACCCTGCGCCACGTCAAGGCGTTCTGCGGGCGGCGGGGTAGCGACGTCGTCCTCCTCGGAGAGGTCAACGTGCCGCGCGCAGAGCAGACGGCCTTCTTCGGCGGAGCGGACGGGGACGAGCTCACCATGCAGTTCGACTTCATCGGCATGCAGGCGACCTGGCTGTCCCTCGCGCGCGGCGACGCACGGCCGTTGGGCAAGGCGTTGCAGGGCAGGCCGGAGGCCGACGAGGAGAGCCAGTGGGTGAACTTCCTCCGCAACCATGACGAGCTCACCCTCGACAAGCTCACCGACGAGGAGCGCCAGGAGGTCTTCGACGCCTTCGGACCCGACCCCGCAATGCAGCTCTACGGGCGCGGCCTGCGCCGCCGGCTGCCGACGATGCTCGACGGCGACCCCCGCCGCATCCGGCTGGCCTACTCCCTCATGTTCTCGCTGCCCGGCAGCCCGGTTCTCTTCTACGGCGAAGAGATCGGCATGGGCGAGAACCTCGACGTGCCGGGCCGGTATGCCGTGCGGACGCCGATGCAGTGGAGCGCGGCCAAGAACGGCGGCTTCTCCCGTGCGGCGAAGGGCCGGCTGCCGCGGCCCGTCACGGAGGGCGCCTACGGACCCGACCACGTCAACGTGGCCTCCCAGCGCAACGACCCCGACTCGCTGTGGACCTTCGTGGCCCAGCTGATCCGCCGCTACCGCCAGTCGCCCGAGCTCGGATGGGGTCGGTTCCACCCGCTCGAGCAGCCGTTCGACGCCGTCCTGGCGCACGTCGCCCGCGTAGACCCCTGGGCCACCATCGCGGTCCACAACCTCGGCTCGGAGGCCTGTCGCGTGCCGCTCTCGCTGGCCACGATCGCCGGCGACGACCTGCCGCCGATCGTCCACCTGACCGACCTGCTCGCGGACTACCGCCTCGAGCCGGTCGGAGACGGCTCGGGCGCTCCGACGGTCGAGGTCGACCTCGACGGCTACGGGTGCAGGTGGCTGCAGGTTATTCGCGAAGGCGACGAGCGGATCGCCTGACCGCATCGGGAAGGACCAACGAAGGAGAGGAGCAGTCCGATGAAACGAGTGGTGGTCGTGACGGGTGCGAGTGGAGGCGTGGGACGCGCCTGCGTCCGTGAGTTCGCGCGGCGAGGCGACGACGTCGCTCTCATCGCGAGAGGCAGCTCGGGGCTCGAGGCTGCCGTCCGGGAGGCACAGCAGGCTGGGGTCAAGGCCCTCTCGGTGCCCGTGGATGTCGCCGACGCAGAGGCGGTCGAGAGCGCCGTGGCCCGGATCGAGGACGAGCTCGGTCCGATCGACGTGTGGGTCAACGCGGCGTTCACCTCCGTGTTCGCGCCGTTCAGCCAGGTCACCGCCGACGAGTTCCGCCGCGCCACCGAGGTGAGCTACCTCGGCTACGTGTACTGCACGATGTCGGCCCTTCCCCGGATGCGGGCGCGCAACCGCGGAACGATCGTCCACGTGGGGTCAGCGCTGGCCTATCGGGGAATCCCGCTCCAGACCGCGTACTGCGGTGCACGGCACGCCGTCCAGGGTTTCCACGAGTCGCTCCGCTGCGAGCTGCTGCACGATGGCAGCAACGTCCGCGTCACGATGGTCCAGATGCCGGCCCTCAACACACCTCAGTTCGGCTGGGTGTTGTCGAAGCTCCCTCGACGTGCCCAGCCCGTCCCGCCGATCTACCAGCCCGAGGTCGCTGCGCGTGCGGTCGTCTACGCAGCCGACCACCCCCGTCGGCGGGAGTACTGGGTCGGCGCCTCCACCGTCGGCACCCTGGTCGCCAACGCCGTCGCGCCCGGCCTGCTCGATCGCTACCTGGCTCGGACGGCATACAACGCCCAGCAGACCGACGAACCCCGGGACCCAGCCGACCCAGCCAACCTGTGGGACGCGGCGGACGGTCCCGGCGGCCGGGACTTCGGCGCCCACGGTTCCTTCGACGACCGGGCGAAGGGCCGCAGTTGGCAGCAGGAGCTCTCCCACCGCCCCAAGGAGGTCACGGCGGTCCTCGCCCTCGGCGCCGCGGGCGGGACGGTCCTCGCAGGGCGGGCGATGCGGGGAAGGAAGCATGTCTGACGTGCTCACCCGCGTCAGCGGGATCGTCTTCGACCTCGACGGCACCCTGGTCGACTCGACTTACGTCCACACGATCAGCTGGTGGGAGGCGATGCAGCAGTTCGGTCACGACCGGCCCATGGCGATGGTGCACCACGCGGTGGGGATGGGGGCCGACAACCTGCTCGACCACGTGCTCGGTGACCGGCGGAACCGGAGCCAGGACAGCGCCATCACGGCTGCCCACGATGCACTGTTCGGCACGTGGCACGACCGTCTGCACCCGCTTCCGGGCGCCGGTTCACTCCTGCAGTGGTGTCGGGACGCCGGGCTGACGGTGGCGCTCGCCACGTCCGGCGGGGAACGGGACCTGTGGGCGATGCTCGAGGTCCTGGACCAGCCCGACTTCGACCTGATCGTCACGGGCGACGACGTGGCGAGCTCGAAGCCCAGCAAGGACCTGCTCGAGTCCGTCATGACGCGAGCGGACCTCGAGCCCGAGGACCTGATGGTGGTCGGTGACTCCGTCTGGGACATGGAGGCCGCGACCCGCGTCGGGGCCTCCGGGGTGGGGGTCGCGACCGGGGGGACCAGTGCGCCCGAGCTGCACGACGCCGGAGCCGAGCTCACCTTCCCCGACCTCGCCGCACTGCACGACGCCCTCCGGAGTGCCCGACCGGAAGCCTCGCCCGGCGCGTAGCTGCCGCGGCTCCGGAGGGCAGGGCGCCTAGCCCTCGACTCCCGTGCTGCTGTGGGCGCTCCCGACCGGCTTGGACTCCGGCGACCCGCGCTCCCGCAGGTAGATGCTGAACACCACCATGCTGCCGACGGCGAGGAACTCCGACTGCCAGTTCTGGAAGGTGCGATTCCAGAAGTCCGGAGCGTGCAGGTAGCCATTCCACGTCAGCGGATCCTGGAGGTCCTGCAGCTGCTCGGCGTTGTAGGCACTGCGACCGGCGACCAGCTGCGCCGTCCACGACCCGAGGAAGACCGCCCCCATCGCCAGTCCGAGGGAGCGTGAGTACAGGCTGGTCCGCCAACCCCCGACCTTGGCCCACGTGGGCGACCCCACGTCCGCATAGCGTCCGACCTTCTGGTCCTTGTCCGACCCACGACCGGCGTGGTCGAGGGGCTTGGACTCCGGGGACCCCTTCTGCAGGAGCCACACCGTCAGGAGGATGTAGAGCAGGAACTGCAGGTACTCCGACTGCCAGTTCTCTGCAACGTCCACCGCGAACTGCGACGAGGTGACGTACTCCCGCAAGGTGAGTGTGGGTAGCCCGGCGTCCATCGCCGCCTCGTTGTACGAGGCCTCCCCGGTGAGTGATTGACCGACGAGGGCAACCAGGAGTAGCACCGAGAAGGCCAGGGTGAGGCTGTTCTCACGAAGCCACGTCCTCATCGGTGGGTCACCCCCATGGCGAAGCAGAAGGTGAGTCCCAGTCCGATGAACAGCAGGTACCCGGCGAACCATGCACGCACGTCAGGCTCCCTTGACCTTGCAGTCATACGGCCGGCCGTCTTGCTGCCGGCTGCAGCCCGCGGCGGTCACGCGCCATCCCTGCTTGAACCGGGCGAGGAAGATCGTGTCCGTCGACAGGTGCACCACAGCGTCCTTGCCGTAGACCTGCACGGACTCCACCGAGGTGGAGCCCTTCTCCTCCGCGGAGGACTGCAAGGCCTCCGCGCAAGGGCCGTCGGACTCCTCGAGGGCTCGAAGGGTCTCGGGGGCCAGCAGCCCGCAGGCCGTCGCGGGCGCGGTGCTCACGGACCGGACGAACGTGCTGGCCGCTGCCTTCACGGTGGCGGCCTCGACGTTCCCCTGGCCCGCGCAGCCCGACACTGTGGCCAGGGACGTGAGGGCCATGATGATTCGGTAGCGGGATGTCATCCGTTGCCCCTGCCCTGCACGGCTTTCGATGTCGCGGAGCTCAGGCTCCGGTGTGCCATGTCGAACGTCGAGAGCACCTCCAGCAGGAACTCGGAGGCGGCAGCCGTGACCCCGCGCACGTCATTTTCCGGGCTGTCTTCGAGGACCTCGGCGAGGACGAGGTGGTGGACGTGGACCAGGTCGAGAAGACTCACCCCCCGGACGATCGCCTGGCGCCCCAGCTGGTAGCCCAGCGTCAGCGCCGCCTCACTGCGCTGGGGCAGGTAGCGCTGGAACGCGGCACGGTAGTCGAGGGTCAGGTCCTCGACGTCACTCATGCCTGTTCCCCTGTCCACGGATCCTCGTGAGGTAGTCGAGGCCCTCCTCCAGATCCAGCGCCGTCGGGACCTCACCCATCCCCATACCCAGGCGCACCATGGCGTACGCGACCTCGGGCTGGATGCCGACGATGACGGTGGCCGCGCCGCGCAGGCGGGCGATGTCGGCGATCGACTGCAGCGTGCGCGACCCGAAGCTGTCGATCACGTCCAGTGCTGCCACGTCGATGATGACGCCACGCGCGCGGTGCTCACCGATCTGGCGGACGAGGTCGTCCTGGAACCGGACCATCTCCGAGTCGTCCAGGGCAGTGTGGACCGACGCGACGAGGGTGTCACCCTGACGCAGTATGGAGACGAGGGCCGGTCCGGAGTTCACGAGCCGTCAGTCACCGCCTTGCGCGTCACCGCGTAGCCGAGCAGCCGCTCGGCCTCCTCGAGGCCGCCCTGGAGGTCGCCGATGGTGTTCATCTTGCTCAGGTCCACGCCGATCGTGACGAGGGTTTGCGCAATCGTGGGCGACAGGCCGGTGATGATGACGCTGGCACCCATCAGCCGCGAGGCGTCTACCGTCTGCACCAGGTGGTTCGCGACGGTCTCGTCGACGTCCGGGGCCCCCGTGATGTCGATGACGACCACCTTGGCGCGATGGGTGCGTATGCCGCTCAGCAGCTGCTCGGTGAGCTGCCTGGCCCGTTCGCTGTCCAAAACGCCGATGATCGGCAGGATGAGGAGCCTCTCCCGAACGGGCAGCACCGGGGTCGACAGCTCCTTGATGGCGTCCTGCTGCTGGCGGATGACGCGCTCACGCTCGTCGACGAAGCTGACGGCCACGGTGTTGGCGATACGGTTCGCCGCCGGTTCGTACGCGTCGAGGATCTGGTTGAGTAGGGCGAAGTCCCGCTGGTACTTCTCGAAGAGCGACCGCGCCAGGACATCCCTCAGCAGCAACACGATGCCGACCACCTCATGCGTCTCGACCCCCCGCGGGATGATCCGCTCCGACAGGTCGCGGGCATAGTGCTGCAACGCTTCCACACTGCCGGTCTCGAGCACCTCCACGTAGTTGTCATAGACCGACGTGGTCTCGGCGATCATCTCCTGCGGGGTCATGGCCTCGAGCAGGTGGGCATCGCGGATGCGGGACGCCCACTCGTTGCGGAGCTTCGCGCGATGTTCCCTCAGGTGGGCCACCAGCTGGGGAAGCAGCTGGTTGCCGGACAGGGACGGCTCGTGCTCCGTCGGGTCCTCCGTGTTCTGGGCGTTCATGCTCATCCCTTCTTGTCGAACCATTTGGTCATGCTCACAGTGGTGCCGTGCTCCGCCTCGGAGACGATGGTGAACTCGTCCATCAGCCGTCTGGCTCCGGGAAGCCCGAGGCCGAGTCCGCTGTAGGTGCTGTAGCCGTCTTCCATGGCCTTCTCGACGTCCGGTATGCCGGGTCCGGTGTCCCGGGCGACGACCCGGATGCCGGGACGTGGACGTTCGAGCAGCTCGATCGTCACCTCCCCGGGTGAGGCGAACCGGACGATGTTGCGGGCCACCTCCGACACGGCCGTGGCGAGCAGCGTCAGGTCTGTGCCCCTGAAGCCGGCGCGCACCGCCAGCTCGCGAGCGGCTTGACGCACCGTGACGATGTCCGGGTCCGCGCTGATTGGCACGTGCACCTCGTCGTCCCGCACCGGCCCCCTGCCGAGCAGTGGTTCGCTGAGCCGGGCGCAGAGCTCGCACTCGAGCAGGTGTCGAGCAGCATCGACCTCACGCTGTCGTCGTCGGTCCGCGCTGGAGAGGGCCAGCAGCACAGGCCTGCATCTGTCTGTGGGGGGCTCGGCCCGCTCCAGCGCGAGCAGGTACTCGACCCGCAACCGGGCTCGGGTCCGCTTCAGCTGGGCGGCCACAGCACCGGCCGTGCTTCCGGTCTCCTCCGCCAGCGACTGGGTGGCGCGACCACTCACCTCATGCGCCAGCAGGACCTCTCGTTCGCGGTCGGTCAGCCGGCGAAGCGCCTCGTTGATGGCGGACTGTTCCTCCGAGGCGACGACGACCTCTTCGGCCTCCTCCGGCTCGCTCGGGTCGAGCACCCGGTGCCTGTTGCGGACTTCTCGGTCGTCGTTGCGCCACATGGTGGCCATGACGTTGCGGACCGTGGCGATCGCGTATGGCTCGATCATGCCGGGCTCGATCCGGTTCTCGGCCGCCAGCACCCGGAGCAGCGTCTCCTGGACCAGGTCCTCCGCCGCGGGGTGCTGGCCGACCCGGGCTGCGACGATCCGGCGCAGCATGGGGATCAGGGCCGCGACATCTGCCGCCCCTGTTGGCTCCCTCGGCTCGTCGGCCGCCCCGGCCGTGCTCACGGGTGCGACACTACGCCGCACCGAGCATTTCCACCCCTCTGACCTGCACAGTTGGCGTCCAGCGGCGACAGGCAGGACGCCCCGTGCCGTGACCGAGAGCGGGTGGACACCGCGTGGCGCCGGGAGAGGAACCTCGCATCCCGGCGCCGCGCGGCTGGTCCCGTCACCATCAGCAGGTGGAGCGCCCTCGCTGGTCAGTGGTCCTTGGTTTCGAGGGCCGTTGGGTGCGGAAACGGTGCCGGGGGCGGTCTGCGGGAAACAGCTGGCGCGCTGTCCTCCACGGTCCACGACTCCAGCTTCTGGAGAACGTGCAGCAGCCCGAGCACCAGACCCGGCGCAGCCAGCGCGACGGCCTTCACAGCGGTTCCACGCGAGCCCGACTCGTGCGGGTGGTGCGTGCCCTCCCTCCGGTGCTGCTCTCCCCGCGAGGAAAGGCAAGCGAAGGTTCGATCGTGAAACGCTCGACGTGGACGGTGATCCCCATCAGGTCGAGCTGCAGTGGTCGGACCACGGGTCGTAGGCCGCTGTCGTCACGCACCAGGTCGACCGGGGCGGTGGCGCGACGGCTGTCCACTCCGACCAGGGTTCCGTCCGGCTCACGGAGCTGACCCGTGAAGACCCCGGTGATGAAGGCACCGCGCGGCACGATGACCAGTCGCTGGAGCCGCAGCGACCCGGTCATGGCCCCTGAACGTCCCCGCGGAGATCGGAACGTCCCACTGATGGGCGTGCCGTCGCCGTCCGGGGGACGCGCACCACGCCGGGGACGAGGTCTGAAGGCGATCACGGTCATCACGAGCTCCAATTGCGTCGGGCGCTGTCGCCGGGCTTTGGGGGGTGGCAGCGGCGCCCCTGCGGTGAGGGGCGGCGCAGGGACGCCACTGCCACGTCAGTCGCTCACGCGGCTCAGAGGCCGAGACCTGTCAGCAGACGGTTGAGCAGCGCTGCGATGCCACCGAGAGCGTTGCCCGGCCCGTCCAGCAGGCCGGCAACGGCGCACAGCAGGTTGCCCAGGAGGTTGCCCGCACCGGGGACCGCCGTGACGTCCAACGACACCGGGGCGAGGTCGATGACCAGACCCAGCAGGTCGAGGTGGAGCGGGCCGAGGTCAAGGGTCAGGATGCTGCAGCCCTGCGTCACCGCAACGTCCTGCAGCGGTGCCGTGAAGGTCGTCCCGCCCGCGGGCAGTCCGGTGCCGGTGATGGTCCCGGAGAGCTGGACGACACCATTGACGACCGAGGTCGTCAGGTTGCTCAGCTGACCCGTGAACGCCGTGCCGTTGGGCAAGGTGCCCGTCACGGGCAGGGTCGTGGCTGCGGCTTGTGCGGTGGGAGCCACGGCCTTCGCTGTGGGCGCCGCACTCGCAGAGGCGGCAGCCGGGACGAGTCCAACTGCCCCGGCCAAGAGAATGGCCGTGCCGGTTCCGACAAGTTTGGTCTTCAACATGACTTGCTCCTTCGGTGGAGCCCGGGTGGAGCTCCGTAGGGGCTTGTTCTTCCTTGGCTAGGCGTGGACCTGTAGGTCCATCTGGTTCCTGTCCACACAGATGAAGACTCCGGTCGGCAGCCACATGACGCGGGATCTGTGGTTCGCGGGGCGGCTGCGCGCCACCATCCCAGCGTGGGGAAGCCGGCCAGCCACTGACACTCGCGTCATGTCCGGCCCTCGAAGGCGTCAGCCGCCAGATACGCGCCGCCCCGTCCCACACCCGTCTCGCAGCCGCCGACGGCGCTACCGTTGCCGTTGCAGCGTCCACCCGCCCGACTGGAGGAAGAGCTGACCATGGAACTCCCGACCACAGGCGTCATCACCGTCACCCGAGACATCGATGCTCCTGCGCAAGCCGTCTGGGACGTGCTCGCCGACGGCTGGTTCTACGCCACCTGGGTCGTCGGCGCGTCAAGAGTGAGGGGCGTCGACCCCGAATGGCCGGCCGAAGGCGCGCGCATCCACCACTCCTTCGGGGTGTGGCCCACGGTTCTGAGTGACACGACGCACGTCCTGAGTTCCAGCGAGCCCAGCGAGCTCGTCCTCAAGGCCCGCGGTTGGCCCGTGGGTGAGGCGAAGGTCGTACTCACGATCATCCCCGGCAGCGACGAGTCGTGCACTGTGGCCATGGCCGAGGACGCCGTGTCAGGGCCCGGCACCTTGCTGCCCCGCCCGTTGCGGCAGCTCGCCATCGGCCCGCGCAATGTCGAGGCCCTGCGCCGGCTGGCGTACATCGCCGAGGGCAAACGCCGCGAACGCGTCAGCGGGCAGTGAGCAGCGCCCGTCAGGGCTGGACATCGCGCTCCCAGTAACGCAGCGCGCCGCACTTCTTCACGAACGTGGTCGCAGTCGACTTGGTGACCTTCACACACCCGGCATCGAGCAGGTCGGCCACCCCGGCCGCCTCCAGGAGCGGGCGTGAGGCGGCGTTGTACCCGACGAACTTGTGGTGGGCGAAGGCGTCCGAGACGAAGTCCTTGGCGGTGCTGCGGACGGCCAACGCCGGGACGGCCTTGGCGCCCGGCAGCAGCACCACCGCGTCGTAGAGCACGGAGGGTCCACCGTCGATCATCTGGTCGGCCAGCAGCACCGAGCCGTCGCTGAGGGTCACCCCACCCACGACGGGGGCGATCGTCTCCAGGACGGCGCCAGCCTCGGCGAACGCGTCCGCCAGTGCCGTGAGCACCGCGGCATCGGTGCCGTCGGTGACGAGCACTCCCAGCTTGCGGCCGGCGAAGCTGCCCGGACCCCTCTTGAGGATGCTGAGCGCGTCCGAAGGCGGGAGGTCGAGCCATCGGCGGTACTCTGCCTCGGGCAACGGCATACCAAGGCCGCCTGCCACGCCAGTCGCCAAGTCCTCGTGCACGTTGAGCAGGTGAGCCAGCATGCGCGTCCGCACCTGCGGGATCTCGCACTTGCTCAGCTCGAACGTGTAGGCCTTCACGATGTGGTCCTGCTCGACCGGCGTCTGGCTGATGAAGAACTGTCGGGCCTGGCTGTAGTGGTCGGAGAAGGTGGCCGAACGCACCCGCACCTTGGTGCCCTCGAGCGGCTCCTCATGGCTCTGGAAGCCCGCTGCCGCGTCCGCTCGAGGTCCGCGCTCGGCGGCGCCGAAACCGTTGGGCTCGTAGTTGACTCGGCCCGTCGGCACCTCGTACTGCATCTTGCCGTCGCGCTGGAAGTGTGCCACCGGGCACCGAGGTGCGTTGATCGGCAGCTGCGTGAAGTTGGGCGTGCCCAGGCGGGAGAGCTGGGTGTCGAGATAGGAGAAGTTGCGCCCTTGGAGCAGCGGGTCGTTGGAGAAGTCGATGCCCGGCGGGACGTTCCCCGTGTGGAAGGCGACCTGCTCGGTCTCGGCGAAGTCGTTGTCCACAACCCGGTCCAGCGTCAGCCGTCCGACGACCTGCAGCGGCACCAGCTCCTCCGGGATCAGCTTGGTCGCGTCCAGCACGTCAAAGTCGAACTCCTCGGCGAACGACTCGTCGAACACCTGCACGGCAAGGTCCCACTGCGGCAGGTCCCCGCTGGTGATCGCGTTCCAGAGGTCACGCCGGTGGAAGTCAGGGTCGGCACCGTTGATCTTGACCGCTTCGTTCCACACGACCGACTGCAGGCCCTGGAGCGGTCGCCAGTGGAACTTCACGAAGGTCGACACCCCGTCGGCGTTCACGAAGCGGAACGTGTGGACCCCGAACCCCTCCATGAAGCGGAACGACCGCGGGATCGCCCGGTCCGACATCTGCCACACGGTCATGTGGATCGCCTCGGGCGTGAAGGACACGAAGTCCCAGAAGCTGTCGTGAGCCGACTGCGCCTGGGGGAACGCCCGGTCAGGGGACTCCTTGACCGCATGCACGAGGTCGGGGAACTTGATGGCGTCCTGGATGAAGAACACCGGGATGTTGTTGCCGACGATGTCCCAGTTGCCCTCGGTCGTGTAGAGCTTCACCGCGAACCCACGTACGTCGCGCGCGAGGTCGAAGGATCCCTTGGCGCCGGCCACTGTCGAGAAGCGAACAAACGCCTCGGTCTTCCTGCCGACGGTCGAGAAGATGGCTGCCCTGGTGAGCTCTGACAGGTCGGCGGTGGTCTCGAAGGTGCCGTGAGCGCCGTAGCCGCGGGCGTGCACGACGCGCTCGGGGATGCGCTCGTGATCGAAGTGGAAGATCTTCTCCCGCATGGCGAAGTCTTCCAACAGGGTCGGTCCGCGTTGGCCGGCACGCAGGCTGTTCTGGTCGTCGGACAGCGGAGCGCCTTGGGCCGTGGTGAGTACCTGACCGCCCTGGACCGGCTGGTGCACCTCTCCCCCGGAACCGAGGATCGCGGCGGGCTGCGTGGCAGGCTGCCCCGCCGCAGAAGCCTTCGCCTTCCCCGCGCCGGCCCGGGTCGAACCAAGCTTCGTCGTGTTCTTCTTCGACATGACTCCCTCTCGCGATGCGGCGAATCAGCTCGCGACGGAAAGCTCGGCCACGACTGTCTGTTCAGCACCTACCCCCCCAGGGCCGCGGGCAAACACGGCTCGGCGGGCGACGCCTACGGAAGCCGGGCGGACGGCCGCTCGGCGGCCAGGCGCACTCGGTCGACGGCAGCCACGACGGCGGCGGGATGGGTCAGGGGAACCATGTGAGCGGCGCCGTGAATTGTGCTCAGACCTCCGTTGGACGCGCGCCGCAGAACCGATGACCACTCGTGCGAGGCGATTCGGTCCTTGTCCCCGCGCACGACCTCCACCGGCAGATCCAGCCCGCTCAGTGCGTGGTCCGTGCGAAAGCGTCGCAGCGAATCCATCCCCCGGAGCATGCTGAGGATCCCGGTATGCCGGTACTGCGGGGCGAGCACACGGGCTTCACCCGGGCGTTCGTGAATGGCGGTGCGGCCCCATTGGGCCAGCATCCTCGGCCAGGTGTGGGCCGCGGGATCGGTCACCGCGCCCGCGAGGACGAGTCCCACGACGTCGTCAGTGTGGCGGGCCGCTTCGACCACGACGGGGCAGCTGGCCGAGTGACCTACCAGGATGGTCGACGCACCTCTCGGCAGTCTGTGCAGAAGGCGCTCGGCCTGAAGTTCGACTGAAACCCCGGTGCCGCGCGGCACGGGTTGCCCCATGGAGGGCAGCAGGACGACGGTGCTCTGCCCGCGCAGCTCGTGGCGGACCCGCTGCCAGGATCTGCGGTCCAGACCCAGTCCGGGGACGAAGACCACGATGGGGCTCGACCCTTGGGTCGTGGCCTCGCTCACAGGACGGTCTGCAGGACCTTGGTCAGGATGTCCACCTGCACCGTCGCTCCCGCCGGCAGGTCGACGACCTCGCCGTCGATCTGCAGCGGTAGCGGGGTCACCGTCGTGAACGAGTAGCTGCGAACGCTGGGCTGCTTGCCCAGGCCGATGGTGCTCGCCTTGATGGCCATCGCGAGGATCCGCAGCTTCGACGTGTGCCGGAGGGTGATGACCTCGAACAGTCCGTCGTCGGGCTTGCCCTCGTCTTCGGCCAGCGTGGCAACCTTCGCCATCTGCGCGATGTTGGCGAAGACGAGGCTGTCGAACTGTTGGCGGGTGCCGTCCTCGATCTCGATCTCGAACGGGCGGAACTTCGCGAACGTCCGCACGACGGTGACCATCTCGCGCAACGAACCCTTGCCTCCCTTTTCGAGGTCGACCGCAACCACGGGTGTCAGGCCCAGGCCGATGTACGAGTGCGCGTAGCGCACCACCTCGTCGGCCGCGCCCCCCGCCGTGAAGCGGAGGAGGTCGATCCGGCTCACGGAGCCATCGGCGATGGCCTCGGCGATCGGACGCTCCTTGGTCGTGCGGCGGTGGTCGTTGGCGTTTCCTGCTGCCAGCACCGCCGCGAAGGCACGGTCGTTGTCGGCTTGCATGACGCCGTTGACGACCTCGTTGTAGCCGCCGTCACCGCTGACGGACACGACCAGTGGCGCCCCCACCTCTGCGGCCTCCCGCGACAGCTCGACGGCGTGGCCCGCGTGCTGGGTGGGAAGCAGCTCGACGGCAAGCGTCGGCACGCGCTCGGCGAGGTCCTCACGCAGTTCCTCGGCCAGCTCCTTGGCCTCTCCGGTGCTGTGTGGGTTGAAGATCAGGACGACGCGGTCGAAGGAGGGCACGTGGTCAGAGTAGGGGTGTCGACGACCTTCACGACGCCATGTGGGCTGGTGGCGTACCGCCAGCGTCCTCGTCGGCCCGCCGAACGGGAGGGGTCAGACCGAGGACAGCATCGATCTGGGTGTCCGTGAGCCGCCCGGGAAACTCACAGACGGCCGCCATCAGGTCAGCCAAGAGCTCGATCTCCGAGCGCAGCACTGCGTCCGTCATCTCCGAGTCGTCGGGGCGGTCGACCATCTCCCGACACTAGGGCGACCCGACGCCGGGGTCGTACGTCATTCACATGCGTGCGGAGTACGCCTTTCGAGCGTCATCACATCGAGCTATGGCTGCCCTAGACACCCCGCGAAGGTGTCGCTCGAGACTTCCGCCGAGATGGGCTTGACGCGCGAGCGGCCATTCGTATTATTTGGCCGAAGGTCAAGAAGTGGCCTCTCTGAACTCGTGGTTGCTGTCCCACGGCGGTCTCTGGCGATGGAGGGTCTGATGTCATTTCTCGCGTCCCTGACGGACGAACCTGCACTGTTCTTCGAGTACGACGCCACCGCAGACCGGTGGACCTGCTCAACCGATCTCCGGGAGCTGTACGGCATCCCGCTCGGGCAGGACCCGACAACGGACCTGATGCTCGAACGCGTCGTCGAGCAGGACCGAACCGTTGTCCTGGAACGGTTCCATGAGGTGCTGACCCGCGCGCGCCCGTTCTCCCTGGAGTACCGGCTCGTCGACCCGGCCGGCCGCACCCGACGCCTGGTCCTGGTGGGCCAGAGCGAGGATGCCGGCGGGGAGGTCAAACGACTGTCGGGGTTCATCGTCGACATCACCCAGTCCCTCCGTGAGGGAGCCGCGGAAGCAGTGCTGGCCTCGACCGAGCACCGCGCCGCGATCGAGCAGGCCAAGGGTGCCCTCATGCTCAGCTTCGGCATCGGGGAGGACGCGGCCTTCGAGATGCTGCGCACCTACTCCAACCAGCACAACACCAAGCTGGTGCGCGTGGCGGAGTACATCATCGCCGGGCTGGCCGATCCCGCCTTCGCCCGCGAGGAGCCGGTCCGCTGCCTGCTCGACATCCTGCTCAGCCTCGAGAGCGGCGCAGCCGAGGACGCCCAGGACTCGGCCTGACGGGCCCGGGCCGGCCGTCAGCCTCCCCCGCCGCCATCGCCCCCTCCTCCGGCTCCGCCTCCGCCGAAGCCCATGCCGGCACCATTGTCGGCGTTCAGGTGGTTCTGCCTCGCGAGGTTCCAGCGGCCGCTGTCGGGATTGAAGCCGGCCTCGGCCCAAGCCCCCTCCTCCTCGGGCTCCGGGTCGGCGCCGTCCCAGGCGGCATACCTCCCGAACAGCCCGAAGCAGGCCTCGGTGTGGATCACGGCCTGTGAGAGAGCCAGCAAGGTTGCCGGCTCGCAGGACGACAGGAAGGCGTTCGGCGAGCGCCGCTCCCCGAGCACGATGAGGTGCGCGATCTGGGCGGCGTCGCCCGGTTGGAGCCGCTGACCCGCGACCAGCCCACGCTGGACGGCCGTCAGGATGACCCGGCGGTTGTCCTCGCCGAGCCGGGAAAGCGCTTCGGTGTGCGCCACCTCCACCGCGTCAGGCGAGGCTTCCCGCAAGAGGAAGCGGTACTGGCGGACCACGGGGTCCTCGTCGTTGGCGTCTCGCGGTTCCTGCTGCCTGCGGCCGATTCGGACCATGGTCGATGGTAGGACGCGCGGAACCAAGCCACCACTGGGAAAGCACGCCCACGGCATACGCGCCAGTGCCACTAGGCGAGCTGGTCGCGGCGGCGGGTGAGGTAGGCGGTCTCGGCCGTGTTGCCGGCCAGCTCGAGCGCGGCGTCGTAGGCGGCGCGGGACTCTTGGCTGCGGCCCAGCCGACGCAGCAGGTCGGCCCGCGTCGCGTGGTAGGCGTGGTAGCCCGACAACGCTCCCTCCAGGCGGTCGACGAGGGCCAACGCCACGTCCGGCCCGTCGAGCTCGGCTACCGCGATGGCGCGGTTGAGGGCGACGACCGGTGAGGGGTCGAGGCGGACGAGCTGGTCGTAGAGTGCGACGACCTGGGACCAGTCGGTGTCGCGCACGTCGCGGGCGGAGGTGTGCACGGCGTTGACCGCTGCGAGGAGCTGGTACCGCCCCGGAGCCACGCCCGTGGCCAGCCGCTCGCGCACCAGCCGATGACCCTCGGCGACCAGCGCCGCGTCCCAGCGCCCACGGTCCTGCTCGTCGAGGGTGACCAGCTCGCCGGTCGGGGACACGCGGGCGGTGCGGCGGGCCTCGATGAGGAGCATCAGCGCCAGCAGCCCGGCCACCTCACCGTCCTGCGGCAGCAGGGCCCGGATCAGGCGGGTGAGCCGGATCGCCTCGGCGGTCAGGTCGTGACGGAGGGGATCGGTGTCAGGACCGGTCGCCAGGTAGCCCTCGTTGAAGACGAGGAACAGGACGGCCAGGACGCCTGAGACCCGGGCGGGCAGGTCGTCCGCGGACGGCACCCGGTACGGGATGCGGGCCGCCTTGATCTTGGCCTTGGCGCGGGTGATCCGCTGCCCCATGGTGGTCTCCTGCACGAGGAAGGCCCGGGCGATCTCGGGCACGGTCAGGCCGCCGACCATCCGCAGGGTCAGCGCGACGCGCGACTCCATCGCGAGCGCCGGGTGGCAGCACGTGAAGAGCAGTCGCAGCCGATCGTCGTCGATGGCTCCGAGAGGCTCCGGCGGGTCGTCGTCGTACACCAACTGGGCCTCCTTCTGCTTGCCGTCCCGCTTGTTCTCGCGCCGGATCCGGTCGATGGCCTTGTGGTTCGCGGTGGTGGTCAGCCACGCGCCCGGATTGGGAGGTATGCCGTGTGCCGGCCACCGCTCGACCGCCGTGGCGAACGCCTCGGCCGCCGCCTCCTCGGCGATGTCGAGGTCGCCGAAGCGCCTCGTGAGCGAGGCGACGACCCGCGCCCACTCCTCGTGGTGGGCCCGGGTGATCGCCGGCGCTACGTCATCCACGCTCACCGGAACGGCACCTCCTCACCCCTACTACGAACGCGTGGGCCCCGATCCGACACTGCTCAGGGACGATTTCCTGAGGGCACCCTTCAGCTCCGCAGGATCTTGTCCATCGCCTTGCCCTTGGCGAGCTCGTCCACGAGCTTGTCGAGGTAGCGGATCTTCTGCATCAACGGATCGTCGATCTGTTCGACGCGCACCCCACACACCACGCCGGTGATCGACGAGGCCCGCGGGTTCAGCCGTGCCTGGGCGAAGAACTCCTCGAACGTCGTCCCGTCGGCCAGCCGTCCCTTGAGCTCCGACTCGTCGAAGCCGGTCAGCCACTCGATCACCTGATCCAGCTCGGCGTTGGTCCGGCCCTTCTTCTCCACCTTGGTCACGTAGTGCGGGTACACCGAGGAGACACTGACGGAGAAGATCCGGCTCATCCCGTGAGCGTACTTGCTTGCCCCCAAACGCGTTCGGCGATGAAGGCGAACGGTCAGCGGTTGTAGACGTCGAGCCCGAACCGGTTGAGGCCGCTCTGTGCCGCATAGCCGAGGCGGGCCTGGCCGAACAGGTCCTCGATGCTCGCGAGCATCGAGTAGTGGTTGTACGGCGTGCTGCTGAGGCTGCCGGGGCGCACGAACGGTGACAGGGCGAGGGCGCCAACGCGACCGCCGCCCATCCCGGTGATGCCGGGCAGCGGGCTGTTCGGCCCGGGCCCCTCGCCACAGCACGCGGTGGCATCGCTCTGGGGACCGTCGGACTCGTCGAACGTGATAAGCAGGAGGCCATCCGTCTTGAACGCGGGGGCGTTGAGGATGCTCGGCACGGTCGCCTTTAGCCACGCGTCGGCTGAGGCCAAGCCGCCGGGCTGCCCGTCGACGCAGGGCGTGTCGTGCCCGTCGTGACACAGGTTGGGCGTGATGTAGGTCAGGTTCGGCGTGGTCGCCGTCGCGGCAAGGTCGGAGTCGAGCGCTCCGGCGTCGACGACGTGGGCGGCGCAGTAGGCCGGGTCGTCGATGACGGAGTGGAAGTACACGAACGGGTTGTGGCGCGCCGCGTACTGGTCGCCGACCTCCGCCTTCTGGGTGTCGTCGGGGGCGCCCACCGCGGGGTGTCGGCAAGGAGTGCCCATGTCCTCCATGTACCCGCGCCAGGTCAGACCGGCGGCGTCGAGCTGGCCCTGCAGGGTGGGCACGGTCCTGGGGTAGACGCACCCGTCCCCGATGTACTGACCGGGTGCCGCTGTGCCCGCGCCGGCGAAGTCGCTGAACACCTGGCAGTCGCCCTGCGTCTGCGGATTGGGCCCCTGCCCGCTGACCTGCGCGATGTAGTTCGGCAGGCTGTTGTGCGCGGTGCCGTAGTACTGGGTGAGCAGGTTCCCCTGCGCCCGCAACGTCTGCGACAGATAAGGCGCCGCCGACCCGGGACCCCAGGTCTCGTCATACCCCTTGTTCTCGAGGTTGATGACGAAGACGTGCTTGACCGCAGGCAGGTATGCCGCGGGCCTGGGTGCGCGCGCGGGCGCGGCTGACGCGCCCAGCGAGATCGCTGTCGTGGCAACGATGCCGACGAGTACGGCAGTCACGGCGGCGGCGAGGCGGGTGCCAGCAGCTCGGGGACGAATAGCCCGCGACGGGCGGTGGCCGAAGGTGCGGGGGCGGGTCATCACAGGCTCCATCCATGGGTGTTGGCAAGGTCCTTGAGCGCGTGCCAGTCCTCGTAGTCGGCCGTTCCTGCCGGCGGGCACGGCGTGCCGACGAACGGGGGGACGGCGTATCGCGGGACGTCGGTGTTCGGGGCGTTGGTGAAGTCGAGCACCTCGGCGAGGTTGCGGGCAGCAGCGTCACGCGGGGTCAGTGCAGGCAGTCCCCATCGCCACTCGATCATCTTCAGGACAGAGGTGTGGTCGTAGACGTCCTTGGCGACGTGGCCGCGGCGGGCACGTGGGGAGACGACCAGGCACGGCACCCGGAAGCCGCGCATGCCCCATTCGGGGTGCGCGTCGGGTGCGCTGGTGGGGGCGACATGGTCGTAGAAGCCGCCCCACTCGTCGTAGTTGACGACCAACACGGTCTTGTCCCAGCCGGGGCCGGAGGTGACCGCGTCGTAGACCTGGTCGAGGAAGTGCTGGCCCGCGCGGATGTCGGCGTGGGGGTGGTCGTCGGCGCTGGAACCCGTGCCCTCGTCGAGGAACTTCGGGTCGACGAAACTCACGGCCGGCAGGGTCCCGGCTGCCGCATCGGCCAGGAACTGCGGATAGGGCTTGGAGATGTCGAGGTACTTGCTGCCCCAGAGGGCGGTGAACGGGGTGTCGTAGAAGTAGTACGTGCCCTTCACTCCGGCCTCGGCGAGTCGGTCCCAGATGGTCGGCATCGTCGCGACGTCGGTCGAGTTGTGGATGCGATCGGTCTGGGCGGCGTGCTGGTAGAACCGGTTCGGGTAGGTCTCGGCGAGGATGGCGGAGAAGTAGTTGTCACACACGGTCCAGTCGCGTGCTGCCTGGCCGTAGAACGCGAGGTCGGCGTCGGTGTAGTAGCCGATGGCGAACGTGTCGTTGTCGCCCGCCTTGAGCCAGCCGTCGCAGCGGCCGTTGTTGTACTCGACGCGACCACCTTCGAAGGAGTGGTCGGGGTCGGGGTGCGCGCACCCCTGGTAGTCGGTCAGGTGGTGGGTGTTGTGCGGCACGCCGTAGCGGTCGGTGAAGGTCAGTCCGGCCTGCTTGCCACGCGCCCCCGGCAGCCACCCGAGGTAGTGGTCGAACGACCGGTTCTCCATCATGACGACGACCACGTGCTCGATGCCGCTGCGGTTCGGGTCGGGCAGGACCGTGGCGGCCGCAGCCGCGGATGCGTTGTCGGGCAGGCCGAGTGCGGCCCCGCCCAACGCGGCGCCCGCGCCCGCGAGGAGGTGTCTGCGTGTGATGCTCATGCCCCGACAACGCCATGCGGCGGAGGTGGTCACGGGCATGGTGGCCCTGTTCACCGGACGTTCACCGAACAGAAAAGACCCCCGGGACCGGAGTCACGGGGGCCTTCTTCTGGGTGGTGCCGCTGAGCCTCCTATCGGAATCGAACCGATGACCTATTCATTACGAGTGAATCGCTCTGGCCGACTGAGCTAAGGAGGCGGGTGCCCGAAGGCACGGACGATGAGTATACGGATGACCCAGCAGATTTCCGAACCGGCCGAACGACCGCCCGACAGCGCCTCCTGGGGTGATCGCCGACCGGCCTGCCGAACCCACCCGAGCCGCGCGCGGAACCCGGCCACGCGGCATACCGTCCCATCGCCATGAGCACCCAGCCGATGTCCCGTGGAGCGGTCGCCGTCGCGGCCGCGGTGTTGCTGGGAGGCGCCTTCTGGGTCGGCTCCCACTCCGGTCGCGAAGCCTCCGCCGCGACCCTCGTCACCTACCCCAGCCCGACCAGCCCCGGCACCACCGGCACCGCTGTCGGCAGTCCCGGCATCACCGTCACCGGCACGGCCCAGGTCGCCGGCAAGCCGGACACCCTGCGCCTCGACCTCAGTGTCCAGACCCGTGGGGCCACCGTCGGCAAGGCGCTTGACGCCGCCAACTCCCTCACCGCCCGCGTCCAGTCCTCGCTCACCCGCAACGGCGTTGCCGGCAAGGATATCCAGACGTCCAACCTGCAGGTCCAGCCCGAGTACTCCTACCCCGTGAACGGCACCCCGGTCATCAAGGGCTACGTCGTCAGCGAAGGCGTCACCGCCACCCTCCGGAACCTCGGCAAGGCCGGCAACGCCATCACCGCAGCGGTCACCGCCGGGGGAAATGCGGTGCAGGTCAACGGAATCAGCCTCGACCTCGAGGACAACGGCAAGCTCCTCACCGCCGCCCGCGACCAGGCGGTCGCGAACGCGAAGACCAAGGCCGAGCAGTACGCCAAGGCCTCCGGCCGCGGCCTCGGCGCCGTCGTGAGCATCACCGAGACCGTGGCAGACCCTCCCCCGGTCAACTACGACATGCGCTCCGCCGCGGTCGCCAAGGACTCGTCGTCGCCGGTCCCGATCCAGGTCGGCAGTGAGAAGGTCGGCGTGACCGTCACCGTGGTCTACGCCTTCCGCTGACAGTTGCCGTCGGTATGCCGGGTCAGCACCTGGTGTTGTCGGCCGGGACCTTGCCCTTCGTGTAGTAGTTGTTGACCGCGTTGTCGATGCACTTGTTGGACCGCGTGTAGGCGGTGTGCCCGTCACCGTCGAACGTCAGCAGCCGCGCGTTCGCGAGCTGGTCGCGCTCGCGCACAGCCCATTCGTACGGCGTCGCCGGGTCACGGGTCGTGCCGATCACGACGATGGGTCCGCTGCCCTCGGCGCTGATCTTGTGGGGCACCTGGCCCGTCTTGACCGGCCACTGGGTGCAGATCGCCGCGCCCCAGGCGAGGGCCGGGCCGAAGACGGGGGCCTTGACTCTCGCCTTCGCGACGATGCCCTCGTAGTACGCGGGGTCGGGGCTGCCGGGGTTGTCGAGGCAGCTGATGGAGTAGAAGGCCTCGAGCAGGTTCTCGACGTACCTGCCCTTGGCGGTGCGTCGCGCGTACTGGTCGGAGATCAGCATCAGCTTGGTGCCGTCGTCCTTGGCCACGACCTGGCGCAGCGCCTCGGTGAGCGCCTTCCACGACCGTGGGTCGTACATCGCCTGGGCGACGCCGAGGGTGGCCCACCCCTCGGTGAGCTGGGACTCACGTCCGTCCCGCATGGGGACCGGTGACGCGTCGAGCCGGGCGAGCAGGTCCCCCATACCTGTCATGACCGCGGACTCGCTGTCGCCCAGGGGGCAGGTGCCCTTGGCGACGCAGTACCTCGCCCAGGCGTGCGCCGCGCGCTCGAAGCCCTCCGCCTGACCGACGGCCGACTCCTCCCAGGTCAGGTCGGGAGGGAGGACACCGTCGAGGACGAACCGGCCGACCAGCGACGGGAACAGCCCTGCGTACACAGCGCCCAGCTGCGTGCCGTAGGACTTGCCGAGGTAGTTGAGCTTCACGTCACCGAGGGCCGACCTCAGGATGTCCATGTCCTTGGCGGTGTCCACCGTGGAGATGTGACCGAGCAGCGGCCCGGTCCGGGCGAGGCAGCTGTCGCCGAGGTCCTTCATCGACGCGAGGTAGGTCTGCACCTCGGCGGGGTCGTCGGGGGTGGGGTCCTGTGCCAGGAAGTCGTCCATCTCGGCATCGCCCAGGCAGTCCACCGGGCTGCTCCGCTGGACCCCGCGAGGGTCGAAGCCCACGATGTCGAACCGCTGGCGCACCGGCTTGCCCACGATGGTGTCCGCGGCGGCGGCGTAGTCGATACCGGACCCCCCGGGCCCGCCCGGGTTGACCACCAGGGACCCCAGCCGTTGCCCCTTCTTGGTGGCGCGCACCCGCAGCACCCGGATGGTGATCGTCTCGCCGTCCGGCTGGGCGTAGTCCAGGGGAACGGTCAGCCCGGCGCACTGCCCGGGACCGCACTTCTTCCAGGCCAGTGTCTGCCCGTAGAACTTCGCGAGCGCCTCCGACCCGGGCGGGGCGGTGCGCGCGGCCTTCGGCACCGGTGTGGACGCCTCGCTGGAACCGCCGCCCAGCACCGAGCAGCCGGACAGGCCGACGGCCAGCGCGGCAGCAGCACCCACCAGGACCTGCGCCTTCACCTTCATGCAGTCGACCGTATCCCGAGCAGCTGGGGCCGACTCACCGCGGCACCCGGAGCGAGATGGCCATGGCCTCCAGCGCCAGCAGCGGGGCAACGTTGAGGCCGATCCGCTCGCGGGCCGTGCCGATGGCGTCCATCGCCTGGAGCAGCTGCTCGGCGCTCATCGAGCGGGCCACCCCCTGGACGATGGGCAGGCTGTCCTGGTTGACCAGCCCGAGGGCTGCTCCGCTGTGCAGGATGAGGGCGTCGCGATAGACCGACAACAGGTCGACGAGCGACCGGTCGAGGACGTCGCGCGAGTGCCGGGTGGCCCGCGCCTTCTGCTCCTTCTCGAGGCCGGAGAGCTGGCTGCGGATGTGGGGTGGCTGCGTGCGGGCCGACGGGTCCGCTCCCAGCACCTCCATCAGCCGCTGCCGCTCCGCCGAGTCGCGCTCCGCCGCAGCCGCGCTGGACTCCTCGTCGGCGATCGAGGCGAGGTCGGCGGCAGCACCGATCGCGTCTCCGACGCCGTGGATCCGCCCCGCCAGGCTGATCACGTCGCGGCGCCTGATCCGCGCGCCCTCGTCGCGGGCCAGCCGCCGGGCGAGCCCCACGTGGCTCTGTGCCGCCCGCGCGGCATACATCGCCATCGGCATCTCGACGCCGTCGCGGCGGTGCAGCAGCTCGGCGACCGCCTCGGCAGGCGGGGTGCGCAACCGGACGTGCCGCGAGCGCGAGCGGATGGTGATGACGACGTCCTCCAGCGAGGGAGCGCACAGGATCCACACCGTGCGGGCCACTGGCTCCTCGATCGCCTTGAGCAGGGCGTCGGCGGCGCGCTCGGTCAGACGGTCGGCGTCCTCGACGATGATGACCCGCCACGGGCCGACCGACGGCCGTAGCGCCGACATCGCAGCGAGCTCGCGAGCCTGCTCCACCTTGATCGAAAGTCCTTCAGTGGCAATGACATCCACGTCGGCATGGGTGCCGTCGACCGCTGTGCGGCACTCGCGGCACTCGCCGCAGCCGTGCTGGGGGCACTCGAGCGCGGCGGCGAACGCCCGGGCCGCCACCGATCGCCCGGACCCGGGTGGCCCGGTGAGCAGCCAGGCGTGCGTCATGGCGCTGGGGTCGGTGACCGCCCGCTGCAGGGTCGCGACCGCCGTGGCCTGCCCGATGACGTCGCGCCACACGGTCACGGCAGTGCTCCCATCGTCTGGAGCCGCTCCACGACCTGGGCATGGATCGCGTCGGGGGCCAGCGTCCCGTCGACGACGAGGTAGCGCTCGGGGTTGCCCTGTGCCATGGCCAGGTAGTGCGCGCGGATCGCCTGGTGGAAGGCGTCCGCCTCGGCCTCGAGCCGGTCGTGGACGTCGCCACGGCGGCGGCGACCCTCCTCGGCCGACACGTCGACGACGACGGTCAGGTCGGGCACCAGGTGGTCGACCGCCCACATGTTGAGGTCGTGGATCTCCTCCGCCCCGAGGTCTCGCCCCGCGCCCTGGTAGGCCACGGCCGAGTCGGTGTAGCGGTCGGTCAGCACCACCTCGCCACGGTCGAGTGCCGGCCGGATGAGCTGGTCGACGTGGTGGGCCTTGTCCGCCGCGAACAGCAGCGCCTCGGCCCGTGGCGCCACATGGGCGCCGTGCAGCACCAGGTCGCGGATCTCCCGGCCCAGGTCGGTGCCACCGGGCTGGCGGGTGACCGTCACCGTGCGCCCGGCGGTCTCGAGGGCCTCGCGGAGCAGGGCCACCTGGGTGGACTTGCCCGCGCCGTCGCCGCCCTCGAAGGCGATGAAGAGTCCGTCGGTCACGGGCCGAGCCTAGGCCAGCGGGGGGACACACCCCGCCCGCGGAGGTATGCCGCGCGGCCGGGTGACCACGCGGCATACCTCGTGCTCGGGATGGGTGGCCCCCCGTCAGCCCTCGTCGTCGAGGTGCTCGCGCGCCCAGAGGGCGGCGCTCGTGCGATCGAGCACGCCGATCTGGCGGAACACGCGTCCCAGGTGGGCCTTCACCGTGCGCTCGGTGATGCCCAGGGCTCGCGCGACCTGCTTGTTCGCGAGGCCGTCGGCGACCAGGCGGAGCACCTGCTGTTCGCGACGGCTCAGCCCGTCCGCCGGACGCGCCCCCGGCGCCGGTAGCAGGACCTTGGCAACCCGGGGGTCCAGGGGGGCGTGACCGGCCGCGGCGGCACGGACCGCCGCGAGGAGATCGGCTGGTTCGCAGTCCTTCAGCTGGTAGCCCACCGCCCCCGCGTCGAGCGCCTCACTCACCCGTCGCCGGTCGGAGAACGACGTCAGGACGACGACCTTCGCGTCGGGGACCGCCGCCAACACCTCCCGGGTCGCGGCAACACCGTCCATGACGGGCATCGACAGATCCATGAGCACGACGTCCGGAAGCGTCTCGACGGCGACTTCCCTGGCCGCGCGACCGTCGGCAGCCTGGCCCACCACCGTGAGGTCGTCACTGGCCTCGAGGAGAGCCGCGAGCCCAGTGCGCACCATCGCGTGGTCGTCGACCACCACGACCCGGATCACGGGGTCTGCTCCGGTTGCACCACGAGCCGCCAGTGCGTCCCGGCACCGGGGCGCGACGCCACCTGGAGCACCGCGCCGGCGTCGCTCGCGAGGTCGGCCAGCACGCGCAGCCCGAAGTGCCCCTGGTCAGGGGCCTCGAGCCTGGACGTCTCGAAGCCGGGCCCGTCGTCGAGCACGTCGAGCACGACCGAGCCGTCCTCACGGCCGAGCCGGATCGTCGCGGTGCCCGGGGCTGCGTGCTTGGCGCTGTTGCGCAGGCACTCCTGGGCAACCCGGTGGACGAGTCGTTCCTGGTCCTGGGTCAGCCCGAGGTCGTCGGCCCCTTCGACATCGACGTGCACCGTCAGGCCACGGGCGGCGCCGGACTGGGCCAGGTCGACCAGTGCCGTGGCCAGCCCGGCGCTGGCGAGGCTCGGCGGGTAGATGTCGACCAGGAGCGTCCGGAGCGTCCGGATGTTGCCACGCACCGAGGCGGCCAGGCCTCGGAGGTCGTCGGCCATCCGCGGCTGCCCGGACGACTCGGCCTTGGCAGCCGAACCCGCGGCGACGAACGCCGATCCCACGAGGTCCTGGACCGGGCCGTCGTGCAGGGTGCCGGCGATCCGGCGACGTTCGGCGTCGGACGCCTCCAGAGTGCGTTCGAGCAACCGCTCGCGGTGGCGCTGCGCCTCACTGAGGCGACGCAGCAGCCGCCAGAGGATCGGAGCCGTCAGGACCACGAGCAGCAGCAGGCTGCTGACGGTCACCCCGGCGAACCCGCGCCAGAGCTGGCTGCTGCGCTGCCTGACGGAGTCATACGGCGAGTAGGTCTCGAAGAGGAGCTCACGCCCACTGGGAGTCCATACGGGTCGGTAGACCTCCAGGGCGCGCCCGCCGGTCTCGAACTCGTTCTCGGTCGAGTCCAGCTCCGACACCTCGGCCTTGGTCTGCGGCTGCGAGAGGGCCACCCGTTGGTCCTCGCTGAGCGCGAAGGTGCGACCCACCAGCTGGGGCTCGTCCGCATAGAGGACCTTGCCCTCGGGAGACCAGAGCTTCACCCGCATGATGCGAGGACCCAGCACCCGCTCACGGATGGCGGCGTCCATGGCGGCCACGGCGGCGGGGTCGCCGTCCGCCAGGGCGTCGGTCAGCGAGGGGGTGATGACGGCCTCGGCGAGGACGTCGGCAATGGTGGCGGCGTCGGTGACCGCCTCGCGCTCGGCGAGTCGCTGGGCGGCCCACGACCCCAGGAGCCCGACGACCAACAGCACCACCGCGAGGCCGCCCACGACCTGGGTGAGGACCCTGCGCGGGCTGACCGGCGACTGCGCCGCCGCGGTGTCGCTGCGGCGGGAGACCGTCACCCAGGGAGCAGCATCGGTCGCCTCGACGCGCAGGGGCTGCGTCGGGGCGACCGAAGAGGTGCGTTGGTCCACTCAGTCGTCGCTTCCGTGGCCGCCGTGGTCGTCCGAACCACCGTCGTCGGAACCGGAGGGGCCGGAGCCGGACTGGCCCGAACCGCTGGAGCCGGAGCCGGAACCGCTGCTGCCGGAGGAACCGGAGCCGGAGGAACCGGAGCCGGAGGAACCGGAGGAACCGGAACCGCTGGAGGCGGACCCCGGACCAGAGTTGTCGACCGAGCTCGAGCCCGAACCCGACCCACCCGAACCGGAGTCGCGGTCGTCGCCTGGCTCGGTGCGCTGGTCGCGCGGGATGTCGCCACCGCGGTCGTCGCCGGCCTCGGTCGTCCGCGTCCCGCTCGAGGTGGCGGTCCCGGTAGAGGTGGCCGAGCGGTCGTCGCGGTCGTCGCCAGGCTCGGTGCGCTGGTCGCGCGGGGTGTCGCCACCGCGGTCGTCAGCCGTGGTGGCCCCGGTCGTCGGCGTGACCACCTGTGCGCTCGCAGGGACGCGCACCGGCACGGCCTGCGAGAACGACGCGTTCCCCCAGAGCCCGACCGCGGCAGGGACGAGGGCGGCCAGCAGGGCGGCCAGGGTGATGGTCGTGCGCTTCATGGCGGATCCTTCCGTACTGGATTGTGACGGATCCACAGTGCGGCCGCGTCGTGGTCGCGCGGTATTGGGCGATGGTCGTAGTACCTCATCGGCGCGCTCGGTCCTCGTCCGCTGCCGGCCGCGACGACGAGCTGGACGCGGCCCACTCTGCCGCGGTCACGGCATACACGTAGTCGTCCATCCGGGGGCGCCCGTCGCCGTCACTGCCCGCGCGCCTTTCGGCCACGCGCCGCAGCCCGACCTTCTCCAGCACCCGTTGCGAGGCGCGGTGCGGGACGAACACGTCGGCCTGGACCATCGCCACCCCCACGTGGGCGAAGCACAGGCGGACCAGCGCCTCGGCGACCTCGGTCGCCAGCCCCCGCCCGGCCCAGTCGGGGTGGACCGTGTAGCCGAGGACCGCCACCCACATGCCGTTGTCGTCGGGTTCGAGCCGGATCATCGCGTCGCCCACCACCGCGCCCTCCACCTCGATGACGAGGCCGAGGAGCGGCTCCGGGTGGCCCGGCTGGCTCCGCGCCATGTCGCCGGCGATGCGCTCGGCCACCTCGGCGCGGTCGAGCGGCCCACGGCTGATGAACTCGGCCACCTCTGGAAGCGACCGGTGCCTGAGCACCCCGTCGACGTCATCAGCGCTGACCGGTCGCAGGGAGGCACGGCGGGTGCGTACCGGCCAGGGCACGGTGCTGAAGTCCACTGCCGACCTGCTCATCGTCCGAGGGTAGCCAGCAGGGTCGGCGTTGCTGCACCTGAAATCCCGCCCCAACAACCGGCTCAGGCGGTGGGCTGCTCCTGCCGGTCGGCGTTGGCGTAGATCGCGTCACGGACGTAGTGCGCCATCCCCGGCCGGATCTCGTCGTACGTCGCCGTGAACCGTGGGTCGCTGGTGTACATATCGGCCAGGTTGCGGTGGAACTGCGGCGGGCAGTCGTAGAAGCGCTCGTTGATGTTGAGCCGGTGGGCCTCGGCGGCGTCCATCGCCGCCACGCTCGTTGGCGGCTCCCCCGCGTCCATCGCGTCGGTGAACCCCTTGTGCAGGGCGTCGCTCTCGGCCTTGACCGCCTCCCAGTCGGCCTTGGTGTAGCTCTTCGTGCGCCGCTGCGACTGCTGCCACGCGTCGCTGTCGCCCCAACGTTGCTCCGCTTCGGCCTGGGCGTCCTCGAAGCCTTCGCCGAAGAGCTCCTTCAGGTCCTCTGCCGTGGCGTGTTCGTCGTTCATCTCTCTCTCCAGTGCTCGGTCGATGGCCGTGACGAGGTCGCTCATCTCGTCGAGCCGTTGCTGGACCGCCGCGCGTTGGCGACGCAGGTGCTGCTCGACGCTCTCGGGGTGGTCCAGGAGGAGCGCGATCTCCTCGAGGGCGAACCCCAGGCGGCGGTAGACCACCACGTGCTGCAGGCGCGTGAGGTCGTCAGCCGTGTAGAGCCGGTAGCCCGCCGACGATCGCTCGCTCGGCCGCAGGAGCCCGATCTCGTCGTAGTGGTGCAACGTGCGCACCGTCACGTCGAGCTGCTCGGCCACCTGCCCCACCGTGAGTGGCTGCGCCTTGGTCGTGCGATCGGTCATGCGCACCACTGTGACGCCTCACGCCGCGTGAGGGTCAAGTCCCCCTGCGCGGGGGCGGGGTCAGGAGTCCCTGGCGTGGCGGCGCTTGCGGAGCCAGGAGCTCAGGCCGTTGCGAGCGGTGCCCCAGATGCCGTGGCGGAACGCCAGCACGATGATGACGAAGATCGCGCCGGTGACGATCCCGATGCCGTTGAAGCCCGACGACGCCAGCTGGTCCTCGAGGGTGACGACCAGGGCGGCGCCGACCACTGCGCCCCACAGCGTGCCGATCCCGCCGAGCACGGTGATGAGCACGACCTTGCCGGACGTGGTCCAGATCAGCTCCTGGAGCGAGGCGAACCCGTGGCTGATCGAGAACACCCCGCCCGCCAGACCCGCGAGCCCGGCCGACAGCACGAACGCCATGATCTTGTAGCGCTCCACGTCGTAGCCCAGCGCCCTGGCCCGCGCCGGGTTGTCCCGGATCGCGACGAGCACCCGGCCGAACGGGCTGTTGACCGTGCGCCAGGCGATGAAGACGCCGAGCAGGATGATCGGCAGCGCCGCGTAGTAGAAGTAGAACGAGTCGGCGTTGATGGTGTCGGTCAGCGGGCCGAGGTTCTTGGGGATCCCCTGCAGGCCGTTCTCGCCACCGGTCACCGAGCGCCACTGGTTGGCGATGAAGTAGATCATCTGCGCGAACGCCAGGGTCACCATCGCGAAGTAGATGCCGGTCCGCTTGACCGACAGATAGCCGATCGGCACGGCCAGCACCATCGCCACGACGGCGCCGCCCAGGATCGCAACGGGGAAGGGCAACCCGACATGGCTGGCGATCAGGCCCGTCGTGTATGCCGACGTGCCCCAGAACGCGGCGTGGCCGAACGACAGCAGGCCGGTGTAGCCCAGCAACAGGTCGACCGAGATCGCGAACAGCGCCCAGGCCGCGATGTCCATCGCCACGGGCGGGTAGATGAACCACGGCAGGGCGAGCGTCACCAGCAGCCCGACGCCCAGCATCACCCAGCGCACGAGGGGGCGTTGAGCGGCCACCACCGGCCCGGCGGGCAGCTCGACGTCGACCTTGTTCTCGAGCTGGGCACTCATGACGCAGCCTCCTCGCGGCCGAACAGGCCCGAGGGCCGGACCAGCACCACCACCGCCATGAGCATGAAGATGAAGACCTGGCTGAACCGGCCGGCATACCCCTGGCCGTAGGCCTCGACGAGACCCACCAGGAAGCCGGCCACGACGGCGCCCAGGATCGAGCCGAGCCCGCCGATCACGACGACTGCGAACAGGATGATGATGAAGAAGCTGCCCATGTCGGCATTCACCGAGCCCGTGGGGGCGCGCAGCACACCGGCGAGGCCCGCCAGGGCGATGCCGAACCCGAATACCGGTGTCACCCAACGACTCACGTTGATGCCGAGGGCTCGCGACCGCTCGGCATCCTCTGTTGAGGCGCGCACGATCATGCCCACGCGGGTCTTGGTCAGGACCAGCCAGACGCCGAGGCAGACGACGATCGAGAAGACCGCCGCGAACACCTGGTAGGTCGACAGCGAGACCGCACCCATGGTGATCCGTCCCCCGAGGCCGGCAGGGAGCGGGTAGGGCAGCCCCGACACGCCGTACTTCTTCTTGACCACGTCGACCAGCAGCAGGGTCAGGCCGAAGGTCAGCAGGAAGTTGTAGAGCGGGTCGAGCCGCAGCAGCCACTGGACCAGCAGGCGTTCCATGAGCACGCCGAACAGGAACATCGCGATCGTCATGATCGGCAGTGCCCACCAGAAGCCCAGACCGGTCGAGTCGAGCAGGACGGCGGCCCCCACCGCGCCGAGCATGTAGCAGGCGCCGTGGCTGAAGTTGACCACCCCGAGGACACCGAAGATCACGGCCAGTCCGAGCGCGGCCAGCGCGTAGAAGCCGCCGAGGGCCAGGCCCTGGAGCGTGTACTGGATGAAGGCACTCATGCGCGTCTTCCCGTGGTTGTCGGGGTGGGGAGGAGGTATGCCGCCCGCTCGAGACGAGCGGGCGGCATACCTCCCGCTGTGGTGACTCAGTCGTGGTGACCGAGGGTCACATCGTGCACTCGGTGGAGGCGGGCCCGTAGGCGTCGGCCGCGGGGATGGTCTTGACGACCTCCTCGTAGTCCCAGTCCTCCTTGACCTGGTCCTTGCTCTTGACCTTCACGAGGTAGGAGTCGTGGATCACGTTGTGGTCCGCGGCCCGGACCTCGCCGTTGCGCAGGAACAGGTCGTCGATCTTCTTGCCCTCGAGCTGCTTCACGACGGCGTCGGAGCTGTCGGTCCCCGCCGCCTGGATCGCCTCGAGGTAGTTGAGGGCCGCGGAGTAGTTGCCCGCGTGCGCGAACGAGGGACGGGTGTTGGTCTTGGTCTTGAACTTGTCGGCCCAGGCCTTGTTCTTGGCGTCGAAGTTCCAGTACCAGGCGTCCGTGAACGTCGTGTTCTTGAACGCGTCGACACCGAGGGAGTGGATGTCGGTGATGAACATCAGGCCGACGGCCAGCTGCGCCTTCTCCTGCATGCCGGCTTGGTTGTACTGCTTGACGAAGTTCACCAGGTCTCCACCGGCGGCCATGATCCCGACGACATCGGGCTTGGACGATGCCGCCTTGGTGATGAAGGTGGCGAAGTTCTCGTTCGGGAACGGCGTCGCGATCGACTGCTGCACGGTCCCACCCGCCCCCTTGACGGAAGCAGTGAACGACTTGGTCATGTCCTGGCCGAAGGCGTAGTCGGGGTAGACGATCGACCAGTTCTTGCCGCCACCTTCGACGACCGCGCTGCCGGTGCCGCGGGCCAGCATGGCCGTGTCGTAGGCCCAGTGGAACGTGTACTTGTTGCAGGACTTGCCAGTCAGGGCAGTGCTGCCGGCGCCGATGTCGATGAACAGCTTCTTCTTCGCCTTGGCCTGGGTGGCGACGGCGAGCGCCGCCGACGAGGTCGGCACGTCGAGGATGATGTCGGCCTTGTCGCGGTCGTACATCTCCTGGGCCTTGGTGTTGGCGATGTCGGGCTTGTTCTGGTGGTCAGCCGCGACGATCTCGATGTTCTTGGCCACCGCCTTGTCGCCGTACTTGGCCTTGTAGTCGTCGACCGCCATCTGGATCGCGATCTTGGAGTTGGGGCCGGACAGGTCCTTGTAGACGCCGGACTGGTCGTTGAGCAGACCGATGACGACCTTGTCGTCACTGATCTTTCCGCCGGCGGAGCTGGGGCCGCCGGCCCCGCCACAGGCGGCGAGAACGAGGCTGCCGGTGACAGCGATGGCCATGAAGGCCATGGACTGTCTGGTCTTGGTGCGCTGCATGTTCCCCTCCTGGGGTCCTTGTACGGGTGTCTGTCTCTTGCTGGTGGGAGCGGGTGGTGGGAGCGGGTGGGGCGGTGCGGTTGGTGGGAGCGGAGCTCACATGCCGAGGTACTCGAGCAGCTCGGAGGTGCGGGACTGGAACGAGTCGTTGTCGAGCGACTCCACGACCCGTCCCTGGGCCAGCAGGTAGTGGCGGTCGGCGACCGTCGAGGCGAACGTGACGTTCTGCTCGACGAGGAGCACGGAGACGCCCTGGTCCTTGATCTGGCGGATGATGTCGCCGATCTGCTGGACGATCACGGGCGCCAGGCCCTCGGACGGCTCGTCCAGCAGGAGCAGGCGGGAGCCGGTGCGCAGCACTCGGGCGATGGCCAGCATCTGTTGCTCGCCACCGGACAGCTTGGTGCCGGGGAAGTCCCGCCGCTCCTGGAGCACGGGGAACTGCTCGTAGACCTGCTCGAGGCTCCAGGCGTCTGCCTTGCTGGTGATCGGCGGCAGCAGCAGGTTCTCCTGCACCGACAACGTGGCATAGATGCCCCGGTCGTCGGGCACCCAGCCGATGCCGGCCTTGGCCCGCTTGTCGGCGCTGGACCTGCCGAGCGCCTGGCCGGCCCACGAGACGGTGCCCTCGACCTGCCGGTGCAGACCCATCACGGAGCGCAGCAACGTGGTCTTCCCTGCGCCGTTGCGGCCCACGAGGGTCACGACCTCTCCCGGGGCCACGCGCAGGTCGACGTCGGAGAGCACGCGAGCCTCGCCGTACCACGCCGACAGCCCGTCGATCTCGAGGACCTCACCAGCCATCGGGGTCACCCTGCCTGTCCGAGGTAGGCGGTGATGACGCGCTCGTCGTGGCGCACCTGGTCGTAGCTGCCCTCGGCCAGCACCTGCCCGGCCTGCAGCACCGTCACCGTGTCGGCCAACGACCCCACCACGTGCATGTTGTGGTCGACGAGGACGACGGTCCGTCCCTCGGCGACCTGCTTGACGAGGGCGATGGTGCGATCGACGTCCTCGAGGCCCATCCCGGCTGTCGGCTCGTCGAGCAGCAGCAGCTGGGGATCCAGGGCCAGGGCCAGGGCGAGCTCGAGGGCCCGCTTCTGCCCGTATGCCAGTGACCCCGCGGCGGCACCGGAGCGGTCGGCCAGGCCGACCTGCCCGAGCAGGTCCATGGCGCGGTCGCGGAACTGGCGCATCTGCGAGGACGACCGCCAGAACCGGTAGCCGAGCCCGGTGGGCGACGCGAGGGCGAGCTCGACGTGGTCGACGGCGCTCATCTGGTCGAACAGGCTGGTGATCTGGAACGAGCGCGCGATGCCGAGGTGGGCGATCTGCTCGGGCTGGCGGCCGGTGATGTCGTCGCCGCGGAAGAGGATCTGCCCCGAGGTCGGCGCGAGGAAGCCGGTGAGCAGGTTGAACAGCGTGGTCTTGCCCGCACCGTTGGGCCCGACGAGGGCGTGGACAGTGCCTTCGGTGACGCTGAGGCTCACGTCGGAGACAGCGCGGAAACCGCGGAACTCCTTGGTCAGGGCGCGGGTCTGGAGCAGGGCTCCATCCGTGTCCGTGGTGGCGTCGCGGGGCACCGGCACCTCCTCGTGCGGCTCGGTGCGACGGTGCGGAGCCGTCGCGTTCTGCAGAACCCTAGGCGCGCGCCGTGACGCCTGATATGGCCGGGTTCGCCACACAACCCTGACAGAACATGTCCTCCGCACACATCAGGCGCGTGTCACGATTTCACCCGTTTTCCTCTGGTTGGGTACGTCAGTGCCAGCGGTCGGGGTGGATGTCGCCGGGGATGTCGGCCGCCG
Source organism: Pedococcus sp. P2_E2 (assembly GCF_056403955.1). Lineage (NCBI taxonomy): Bacteria > Bacillati > Actinomycetota > Actinomycetes > Micrococcales > Intrasporangiaceae > Pedococcus > Pedococcus sp. P2_E2. The sequence continues at coordinate 18,278 of NZ_JBFUEM010000008.1, read as the reverse complement.
GGTCGTAGGGCGTCCGGCTGAAGCGGAACGACCCCAGGTCGAGGTGGCTGGGCCGGCCGTCCGCGCCGCGGACGACCACGAGCGGCTCACCCTCGTGGTAGCCGTCGAGGCCCACCCACCCGGTCTCCGTGGGCCGGAACCGGGAGCCGCGGTTGGCGCCCGGCTCCCCCAGGACGAGGTGCCCGTCGGCCGACAGGCGCAGGTCGTATGCCGTGGTGCCCCAGTACCAGTCACCGACCAGTTCCAGCCCGGAGGCCTGGTCCGCGTCGGCGGACCAGGGCTTGACCGGCAGGGGCTCGTGGTCGACGAGCAGGTCCAACAGGTCGTTGCCGAGGGCCATCCCCGACGTGGCGTTCGCGAAGACCACGCAGCCGTCGCCGGTGTCGCGGTTGACGCGGAGGCCGGCCAGGAAGCCGGGCATCGAACCGCCGTGACCGGCATACCGGACGCCGTCGAGGTTCCAGACCTGCCAACCCAGACCGTGCGCGCCCGTCCAGGCCTGGCCCGGGTTGTCGTTGACGGCGATGGGCAGGCACATCTCGTCGAGGGTCTGCGGGCTCAGGAGGCCGGCGGTGTCACCGGCCAGGAACGTGGCCCAGCGACTGAGGTCCGTCACGGTCGACCAGAGCTGCCCGGCAGGGGCCATCGAGCCCGCGTCGTGCTCAGGCTCGACGTGCAGCAGGTCGGCGAGCGGGTGGACCGCCCAGCCGGGCGCCGCGGGTGCGACGGGACGCATGGAGGTGCGAGACATGCCAAGCGGGTCAAGGAGATTCGTGCGGACGACGTCACCCCACGGCATGCCGCGGAGCCGCGCCACGAGCTCGCCGAGCACGGCATACCCGACGTTGGAGTAGTGGAACCGCGCACCCGGACGGAACCGCAGGGCCGGTCGGCTGGCCACCAGGTCGGACCAGCTGCCACCCGGCGTCCGCTCCCACCACGGTCCCGAGGTCTCGGCCTGCAGGCCAGACGTGTGCGAGAGCAGCTGGGCGATCGTGACGCCGCCGAAGGCGGTGTCGGCCGTCTCGGCGAGGTGGCCGCTGATCGCGTCGTTGAGCTCGAACCGTCCCTCGTCACGCAGGCGCAGCACCTCGACGCCGACGAACGTCTTGGTGATCGAGCCGATGCGGTACTGCGTGTCCGCGGTGGCGGGCTCACCGTCGGCGCGACCCGACAGCGTGCCCACGGCGCCCGACCACGCCAGCTCGCCACCGCGCACCAGGCCAGCACACACGGACGGCAGCCGCCTGTCGGACTGTTCGCGCGCCAGGCGCTGGTCCAGCTTTCGGGCGGTGGTCTGCTCGATCGGCATGGGCCCTAGGCCTTCTTGGCCGCTGACTTCGTGGCGGTCGACTTCTTGGCAGCCGTCTTCTTCGTGGCAGCCTTCTTGGTCGTCTTCTTCGCGGCCCGCTTGCGGGTGGTCGGCCCCTTGGCGCGCTTCTCGGCCAGCAGCTCCGCACCGCGCTCGGGGGTGATCGACTCGGGGTCGTCACCCTTGCGCAGCGTCGAGTTGGTCTCGCCGTCGGTGACGTAGGGCCCGAAGCGGCCATCCTTGACCACCATCAGCCTGCCCGACACCGGGTCGCTGCCGAGCTCCTTGAGGGGAGCCGTGGACGCGCGACCCCGCTGCTTGGGCTGGGCGTAGATCGCCAGCGCCTCCTCGAGGGTGATGTCGAAGAGCTGCTGCTCGGTGGCCAGCGAGCGGGAGTCGGTGTCCTTCTTGAGGTAGGGGCCGTAGCGGCCGTTCTGCGCCGTGATCTCGACCTCGGTGCCGTCCTCCTCCTTGGAGATCCCCACGACCCGGGGCAGGCTGAGCAGCTTGAGCGCGGTGTCGAGGTCGAGGGTCGCGAGGTCCATGTCCTTGAACAGGCTGGCGGTGCGCGGCTTGACCTTGGCCTTGCCCTTGAGGGCTGCGGTCTCCTCGTCCAGCACCTCGGTGACGTAGGGACCGTAGCGACCGGCCTTGGCGACGATGTCGCGGCCGTTGGTGGGGTCCTGACCCAGGACCTTGCCGTCGTCGGCGGACTGCTCGAGCAGCTCGCGTGCCTTGGCCGGCGTCATCTCGTCGGGAGCGATGTCGTCGTTGATGGTGGCGCGGCGCGGGGTGGTCGCCGCATCGTCGCTCATCTCACCGGTCGACAGGTCGACGCCCTGGGGCACGGTCTCCTCGACGTACGGCCCGTAGCGTCCGACCCGCACGACGATGCCCTCGCCGATCTCGATGGTGGAGATCGCACGCGCGTCGATCTCGCCGAGGTCCTCGACCAGGTGCTTGAGGCCCTGCCCGGAACCACCGACGAGGCCGCCGCCACTGCCGCCGACCGCCGGGACACCGAGGCCGTCACCACCGAAGTAGAACCGGTGCAGCCATCGTGCGCGCTGCTCGTCGCCACCAGCGATGCGGTCGAGGTCCTCCTCCATCGAGGCGGTGAAGTCGTAGTCCACCAGCTCGGTGAAGTGCTCCTCGAGCAACCGGGTCACGGCGAAGGCCAGCCAGGTCGGGATGAGGGCGTTTCCGCGGGTGTTGACGTAGCCACGGTCCTGGATGGTGCCCACGGTCGAGGCGTAGGTGGAGGGTCGACCGATCCCCTTCTCCTCCATGGCCTTCACCAGCGTTGCCTCGGTGTAGCGCGGGGGCGGGGACGTCTCGTGCCCGTCGGCCTCGGCGCGCAGCGTGGTGATCGCCACGCCTTCGCTGAGCTTGGGCAGGCGACGCTCCTCGTCGGCCTCCTGAGCCCTGCTGATCTGCTCCTCGTCACGACCCTCTTCGTAGGCCGCGAGGAACCCGCGGAAGGTGATGACCGTGCCCGAGGCGCTGAACTCCACGACGTGGCCGTCCTCGAGGGTCCCCCCGAGCTTGACCGTCGCGGTGGACCCGCGGGCGTCGGCCATCTGGGAGGCGACGGTGCGCTTCCAGATCAGCTCGTAGAGGGCGAACTCGTCGCCGCGGAGCTCGCCGGCGACCTGCGCCGGGGTGCGGAACCGGTCACCGGCGGGACGGATGGCCTCGTGCGCCTCCTGGGCGTTCTTGACCTTCTTCTCGTAGCGGCGAGGGGCGTCCGGGACGTACTCGGCGCCATACAGGTCCCGCGCCTGTTGGCGGGCCGCGGTGAGGGCGGCCTCCGACAGCGTGGTGCTGTCGGTGCGCATGTAGGTGATGTAGCCGTTCTCGTAGAGCCGCTGGGCGACGCGCATGGCGTTCTTGGAGGACAGGCGCAGCTTGCGCGAGGCCTCCTGCTGGAGGGTGCTGGTCGTGAAGGGTGCGGAGGGGCGCCGGGTGTACGGCTTCTCCTGGACGCTGGTGACCTTGACCTGGGCCGAGATCACCTGTCGCGCAATGGAGTTCGCGGTCTCCTCATCGAGGTGGACGACCCCCTTGGCCTTGAGGGACCCGTCGTCGGCGAAGTCGCGACCCGTGGCCACGCGCGCACCGTCGACCGCGCTGAGGCGGGCTCCGAACTGGTTGGACGTGCCGTCCGGGGTGAAGTCCCCCTCGACGTCCCAGTAGGACGCACGGACGAACGCCATCCGGTCGCGCTCGCGCTCGACCACCATGCGGGTGGCGACCGACTGGACGCGGCCGGCGGACAGGCCGGCCTTGACCTTGCGCCACAGGACCGGGCTGACCTCGTAGCCGTAGAGGCGGTCGAGGATGCGCCGGGTCTCCTGGGCGTCGACCATGGCGACGTCGAGGTCGCGGGTGCTGTTGGCGGCGCGCTGGATGGCTTCCTTGGTGATCTCGTGGAAGACCATGCGCTTGACCGGGACCTTGGGCTGGAGCACCTCGAGCAGGTGCCACGCGATGGCCTCGCCCTCGCGGTCCTCATCAGTGGCGAGGTAGAGCTCATCGGCGCCCTTGAGCAGTCGCTTGAGCTCGGAAACCTTCTTCTTCTTGTCGGCGTCGACGACGTAGTAGGCCTCGAAGCCGTTGTCGACGTCCACGCCGAACCGGCCGAAGGGGCCCTTCTTCATGTCGGCGGGCATCTCCGACGGGGTCGGGATGTCGCGGATGTGGCCGACCGACGCCTCGACGTCCCAGTCCTTGCCCAGGTAGCCGCCGATCGTCTTCGCCTTGGCCGGCGACTCGACGATGACGAGCTTGCGCCCCTCACTCATGGTTCAACCTCAGTTCCTGACCCGTGTGCAGCGGATTCGTCGCTGCATGGACACGGCATCGCGGATGACGGTATCCGAGAGGGTCAAATCCGCCACGCCTCGTCCGCATTTCGCGAGGCGTGGCTGGTCGTCGTCGCTCACGGTGGAGCGGGCTCACTCACGATGGGGAGAGTTAGTTGAATGTTCAACCTTAGTCGTTGTATGCTGCAGCCATGAGCCAGTCCGCGACCGCCAGCCGCCAGCCCGTGCTGTACCTCAGCCACGGCGCGCCCCCATTGGCCGACGACCCGGTGTGGACCGACCAGCTCGCGACCTGGTCGACGAGGTTCAGCAAGCCGACCAACATCCTCATGGTGTCGGCCCACTGGGAGGAAGCGCCGCTGTCGCTGTCCGCCACCTCCGGCGACGTCCCCCTCGTCTACGACTTCTACGGCTTCCCGCGCCACTACTACGAGGTCACGTATGCCGCGCCCGGCGCACCTCAGCTCGCGGCCGACGTCACCAAGCTCATGCACTCCGGCGACACCCCCGTCCACCGGGACGAGACCCGCGGCCTCGACCACGGCGCCTACGTCCCGCTCGTGGAGATGTATCCCGAGGCCGACATCCCGGTGCTGCAGATGTCGATGCCGACCCTGGACCCCCGGGCGTTGTTCGACCTGGGCCGCAAGCTCGCGCCACTGCGTGACGAGGGCACGCTGATCGTCGGGTCCGGGTTCACCACCCACAACCTGCGCTGGTTCAACCCGGCTGCCGGCCCTGACGGAACCCCGCCGGCCGCCTCCGCCGAGTTCGACAACTGGGCCGCCGAGGCGCTCGAGCGCCAGGACGTCGACGCGATCCTCGACTTCATGCAGAAGGCTCCTGCCGCCCGTGAGGCCCACCCGCGCACCGAGCACTGGGCGCCCTTGTACGTGAGTCTCGGCGCGGCATACGAGTCCGGCAGCCTCGAGAACGAGAGCGTCATCGACGGCTTCTGGTTCGGCCTGAGCAAGCGGTCCTGGCAGTTCGCCTGACCGCTCGGCCCGGTCAGGGGATCACGAGGGACTTGCCGCGCGAGTGGAACTCGCCCTGGAGGCGCAAGGCCTCGGCGGCGTCCGCGAGCGCCCACCGCCGGTCCATCACGGGACTCACCTGCCCGCGGGCCACGAGGTCGATGAGGAGCTCGAGGTCGGCGCGGTTGCGGGAGGCGACCTTGAAGGCAGGGGCGCGCCGGCTGCCGAAGGCGAAGTAGACCGGCACGCTGAGCATCCGCGGCAGGGGGCGCACCCACTTCGACTTGGGCGAGGTGACCATCACGTAGCTGCCACCCGGTGACACCAGGCGCCGGCTCTCGCGCAGGGTCAGGCTCCCCGCGTTGTCGAAGAACAGGTCGAACGTCTCCCCCAGCGAACGCACGTCCTCCTTCGTGTAGTCCACGACTCGGTCGGCCCCGCCGCGACGCGCCGCCTCGACGTTGCCGGTGCTGCACACCGCCGTCACGTGCGAGGCGCCCAGGGCCTTGGCCAGCTGGACGGCGAAGCTGCCCACCCCACCGGACGCACCGTTGACCAGGACCCGCTGGCCGGGTCGGAGGCCGCCCCAGTCGCGCAGGCCCTGCAGGGCGGTCTCCGCGGCCACGCCGACGGTGGCGGCCTGATCGATCCCGACGCCGTCGGGAACCGGCACCAGCCAGTCCGCCGGCGCCACCACGAACTCCGCAAAGCCGCCACCGGACACCTCCCCGAAGACCCGGTCGCCCGGCTGGAAGCGCGTGACTGCCGCGCCCACCGCCTCGACCACCCCGGCGACGTCGGCGCCGGGAACCTGCCGCTTCGGCCGGCGCAGCCCGAGGCTGGGGCGGGCGAACATCGGCAGCCCGGTGACGTAGTGCCAGTCGAGCGCGTTGACCGAGGCCGCTCCGACCCGCACGAGCACGTCGTCGGCACCGACCGACGGAACGGGCACGGTGCGCACCGCGACCACGTCCTCCGGCCGTCCATACCGCTCGTGGACAGCCGCTCGCATCGTCGTGGGCGTCGGCCCGGAGCTCTCGCGGTATGCCGTCCCGGTCGCCTCCTGCTCGCGCGCCGAGGTGGTGGTGTGGTCGAGGTCGTTCATCGTGGCTCCCCACCTCGTGATGGATACTTACGGTGTAAATATACGGTGTAAGTTAGCCCTACGCCGTAAGTCTGTCAATGGCTGACGGCTAGCATTCGTGACGAGAAGCACGCCGATCGGGAGGACCCGTGACCGACACCGTCGAGAGCGACACGCGCGACGCTGCGAAGAACGCCCCTCGCACGCCGCTCAGCCGCGAGCGCGTCATGCGTGCCGCGGTGGACGTGGCGGACTCCGAGGGCATCGCGGCCGTGTCGATGCGCCGGATCGGGCAGGAGCTCGGCGTCGAGGCCATGTCGCTCTACAACCACGTCGCCGGCAAGGAGGCCCTGCTCGACGCGATGGTGGAGCAGGTGGCCACCGAGATCGTGGCGGCCGTGGCGTCCCTCGACTCCCCCGACCCGGCGACCGACTGGCGTGGCGCACTGCGAGCGCGAGCCCTCGCCGCCCGCGAGGTCATGCTGCGCCACCGCTGGGCGCCCGGCGTCCTGGAGACGCGCACGACGATGAGCCTCGACATCGTCCGGTACTTCGACGGCGTCGTGGCGATCCTGCGGGCCGGCGGGTTCAGCAACGACCTGACGCACCACTCCCTGCACGCCCTCGGCAGCAGGGTCATCGGGTTCTCGCAGGAGCTGTTCGACCCCGGCGACGCTGCCGCGGACGGCGCGTCGGAGGAGCTGCTCGCGGCCATGGCGGTGCAGATCCCCCACCTCGTCGAGATGCTCGGCGAGGTCGCGCACGACGACCCTGGCTCGACCCTGGGCTGGTGCGACGACCAGAGCGAGTTCGAGTTCGGGCTCGACGTCCTCCTCGACGGGCTGGAGCGCCGCCGGGCTTCTACCGTGGACTCATGATCACCGCACTGCACACCCTCGTCTACGCCGAGGATCCCGACGCGGCTCGTGCGTTCTTCCGTGACGTCCTGCAGTTCCCCGCAACCGACACCGGCGGCGGATGGCTCATCTTCGCCTCCGGCCCGAGCGAGCTCGGGGTTCACCCGGCGTCGTGGGAGCACGGCGGACAGTCCGGCGGCACGGACCAGCGCTTCGACCTCTCGCTCATCTGCGACGACCTCGCCGCCACCGTGGCGGAGCTGCGTGGGCGGGGCGCCGAGTTCGAGGGCGAGGTCACCGAGCAGCAGTGGGGCTCGACCATCCAGCTCAAGGTTCCCGGCGCCGGGACGATGACGCTCTACCAGCCGACCTACGACCCGCCCGCCCTCGGACACCCCGACCTCGAGGCCATGTGGTGAGGGTGCTCCCGGTGGGGACTCCTGCGTGAAGGAGCTCCCGGGCTGGGTCCAGTGGCTCCTCGTCGGCCGCTTCGTCAACGCACTGGGTTCGATGGCGTGGGTCTTCATCCCGCTCTACCTGGTGTCCGACCGCGGCCTGAGCGAGGGCGCCGCCGGGTCGATCGCGGCCGTCTGGGGTCTGGGGATGATCGCCGGCAACCTCGCCGGCGGCTCGGTCGGCGACCGCTTCGGGCTGCGCCGGACTCTCGCCCTCGCATCGCTGGCCTCGGCCGTCGGCTGCCTGCTCGTCCCCCTGACTCCCACCGCTGCCCTGCCAGTGGTGCTGGCGCTCATGGGCGCGCTCGGAGGCGTGGGCCGACCCGTGTCGTTCGCCCTCGTCACGAGCGCCCTGCCCACCCAGCACCGCCGCCAGGCCACTGCGTCGATGCGAGCGGTCAACAACGCCGGCACCGTCCTCGGCCCACCGCTCGGCGGGCTGTTGGCCGTGCACCACTTCGGCGCGATCTTCGTCATCGACGCCGTGGCGAGCCTGCTGATGCTGGGCGTCGTGCTGTTCGTCGTGCCGACGGCCGCGCGCATCCCCCTGCCGGAGGGCACGCCGACCCGCCTGCTCTCCGCGCTGCGCCAGGACCCGCGCTTCGTCCTGCTCCTGCTGACCGTCGTGGCCGCCGACACCGCCTACCGGTTCGCCTACTCCGCCGTCCCCTGGCAGCTCGACGCGCTCGGTGCGGCCCCGTGGATCTACGGCACGACCATCTCGCTCAACTGCGCGCTCATCGTGGTGTTCGAGCCGTGGCTGGCGCACCGCCTGCGCGAGCGCGCGCCCGAGCGACTGATCGCGCTCGGGTTCCTGCTGGTCGGCGTGGGGTGGGTCGTGGTGGCGCCCTCACCGGGCATCGCGGTGGTGCTCGTCGCCGTCGCCGTGGTGACCGCCGGCGAGATGCTCTACAAGCCGACGGCTACCGCTCACGCGTCGGACCGTGCGCCCGACGGCATGCACGGCCGCTACCAGAGCCTCTACGGCGCGGCCTCGATCGGCGGCACGGTCATCGCGCCACCGCTTGCCGGGGCGTTGTTCGAGCTCAGCCCCCGACTGATGTGGGTGAGCGGCGGCGCACTGGGCGTGGCCGCCGCGGCGGTCCTCGCCTTCACCGGCAGCCAGGCCCTGCGTCGCCAACCGGTTCACGAGACCCACTGATCCACGACACATGCAGCCGGGTATGCCGGGTGGTGAGCACCCGGCATACCCTCACCGTCGGGCGGTGGGGCTCAGTGGCCGCCGGGGCGGCGTCGCGGAGCTGGACGGGTCGGGTCGTCCTCGACCGGTTCGACGTGCTCCGGCACGATGATCGGCTTGAGGCGGGCCCAGACGAGGAACACCGCTGAGGCGACAGCGAGCGCGAGCCCGGTCCACAGGTTGGCGTTGACCCCTCCGGTCTTGGCCTCCGCCGTGTCCATGAAGAACCCGGCCAGGAGGAGCAGCACACCGTAGATGCCCAGCAGGGCACCGATGATGTTGCGGATGTCGAAGGCACCAGCCGCGTGGCCACCCGATGCCTTGGCCGTGGGGTCGGACTTCTTGTCGGTCATGACTACTCCTCTCAGAAGGCGAAGTTGAGGACGAGGACCATGACCAGGGCGATCCCGGCCAAGGGCAGGGTCCGCTGGAACCAGGGCAGCGAAGCCTCCTCGGGGTCGACGAGGTCCTCCCGGGGTGTCTCCGAGTAGACCAGGCCCTTGAGCTCCGACGCAGGGGTCGACTTCGTCACCATCGTCACGAGCACGCTGACGATGATGTCGACGACGAAGGCAGCCGAGGCCGCGACGAAGCTGGCTCCCTGACCCGCCAGGTGGATCACGCCGAGGCTCGCCGACCCGAAGGCGTCCTCGGAGAGGAAGGCGACCACGACGGCCGACAGGGTGCCGCTGACGAGGCCGACCCAACCGGCGGTGGCCGTCATCCGTTTCCAGAACATGCCGAGGATGAACGTCGCGAACAGCGGGGCGTTGAAGAAGCCGAAGAGCGTCTGCAGATAGTCCATGACGTTGGAGAAGCTGCCGGCGATCGACGCGGTGAAGATCGCGACGACGGTCGCCCCCACGGTGGCCAGCCGGCCGATCCGCAGGTAGTAGTCGTCGCTGTGGTCCTTGCGGATGTAGCGCTGCCACAGGTCGTAGCTGAAGACGGTGTTGAAGGCCGAGATGTTGGCTGCCATGCCGGCCATGAATGCCGCGAGCAGGCCCGCGATCGCCAGTCCCAGCAGGCCGTTCGGCAGGACGTCGCGCATCAGCAGCAGCAACGCGTCGTTGTACTTCACCCCCTCGCCACTGGCCCCACCGGCAGGGGTGCCGCCGTTCTTCAGGTCCATGATCTCCTTCACCAGCACGGCCGCGACCATGCCGGGGAGGATCACGATGAAGGGCACGAACATCTTGGGGAAGGCGCCGATGATCGGCGTCTTGCGAGCGGCCGAGATGGACTTCGAGGCCATCGCGCGCTGGACCTCGACGAAGTTCGTCGTCCAGTAGCCGAAGGACAGCACGAAGCCGAGGCCGAAGACGATCCCGATGACGGACAGGAACCCCGAGTCGAAGCCGGACAACGCCTGCCCCGGCCAGGACTCGAGCTGCTGGGCGGCAGGCGGGACCTTGGCCGACGCGGGCGCAGCCTCCGCAAAGGCGGTCAGCTTGTCCTTGAGCCCGCCGTACCCGCCGACGCGGTGCAACCCGATCAGCGTCAGCGGCAGCAGCGACGCCACGATGACGAAGAACTGCAGGACCTCGTTGTAGATCGCGGCCGACAGACCGCCGAGGGTGATGTAGGAGAGCACGATCAGCGCCGCGACGATCAACGCGACCCATAGCGGCCAGCCGAGCAGCGCGTGCACGATCGAGCCGAGCAGGAACAGGTTCACCCCGGCGATGAGCAGCTGGGCGACGGCGAAGCTGATGGCGTTGACCAGGTGGGCCCCGGTGCCGAACCGCCGGAACATGAACTCGGGGACCGACCGCACCTTGGAGCCGTAGTAGAAGGGCATCATCACGACGCCGAGGAACAGCATGGCCGGGATGGCACCGACCCAGAAGTAGTGCACCGTCGGCAGACCGTACTTGGCGCCGTTGGCCGACATCCCCATGATCTCGACGGCGCCGAGGTTGGCAGAGATGAACGCCAGACCGGTGACCCACGCAGGCAGGGAGCGACCCGACAGGAAGAAGTCGATGGAGTCCGACACCGAGCGCCGGGCGATGACGCCGATCCCCAGGACGAACGCGAAGTAGATCGCGACCAGCGAGTAGTCCAGCCAGTTGGCGTCGATGAGGGTGTCGGCAGCCGGGACGGCGAGAGGGGCGAGGAAGGACATCAGCGGCTCCTGGGCGGTGCGTCGACGGAGGTCAGCCCAACCTAGGGCGTATGCCGCGAATCGGCACCCGGGCGCACGCCGCCACCAGCCAGGGCTGGCTCAGACCTTGGCGCCCGCCAGGTCCGGCGCGGGGGCCTCGCCCGTGTCGACGTCCACGGCCGCACCGCTGAACTGCGCGGCATACAGCTCCGCGTAGGCGCCACCCCGGGCGAGCAGCTCGTCGTGTGAACCCTGTTCGACGATCTGGCCGTCGCGCATCACGAGGATCACGTCGGCGTCGCGGATGGTGGAGAGCCGGTGCGCGATCACGAAGCTGGTGCGGTCGTGCCGCAGGGCCGACATCGCCTTCTGCACGAGCAGCTCGGTGCGCGTGTCGACCGAGCTGGTCGCCTCGTCGAGGATGAGCAGCGCCGGGTCGGACAGGAACGCCCGCGCGATGGTGATGAGCTGCTTCTCGCCCGCGCTGATGTTGCCGCCCTCGGCGTCCAGCACCGTGTCGTAGCCGTCGGGGAAGGAGTGCACGAACCGGTCGACGTAGGTCGCCGTGGCGGCGGCCAGCACCTCTTCCTCGCTGGCGCCGGGCCGGCCGTAGGCGATGTTCTCGCGGATGGTGCCGCCGAACAGCCAGGTGTCCTGCAGGACCATGCCGATCTCGTTGCGCAGGTTGTGCCGCGTCAGGTCGGTGATGTCCACCCCGTCGAGTGTGATCCGGCCGGAGTCCAGCTCGTAGAACCGCATGATGAGGTTGACCAAGGTGGTCTTGCCGGCCCCGGTCGGCCCGACGATGGCCACCGTCTGACCGGGCTCGACGGTGAGGTCGAGGTGCTCGATGAGGGGGTTGGCCGGGTCGTAGGAGAACGACACGTCCTCGAACTGCACCCGTCCGTGCGGGTCCTCCAGAGTCGTCGGCTCCGCTGCGTCGGGGCGCTGCTCGGGAGCGTCCAGGACGTCGAAAACCCTTTCGGCAGAAGCCACCCCGGACTGGAGCAGGTTCGCCATCGACGCCACCTGGGTCAGCGGCTGGGTGAACTGCCTCGAGTACTGGATGAACGCCTGCACGTCACCGAGGCTCATCGACCCGCTCGCCACGCGGAGCCCGCCGACCACCGCGATCACGACGTAGTTGAGGTTCCCGATGAACATCATCGTCGGCATGATGATGCCGCTGATGAACTGCGCGCCGAAGCCGGCGTCGAACAGGTCGTCGTTCTTGGTCCGGAAGGCGGCGCGCACCTCGTCCTGCCGGCCGAAGACCTTGACCAGCTGGTGCCCCGTGAACGTCTCCTCGACGATCGCATTCAGCTCACCGGTGCTCTTCCACTGCTGCACGAAGTGCTTCTGTGAGCGCTTGCCGATCGTGGCCGTGACGAACATCGAGACGGGAATGGTGACGAGCGCGATCAGGGCGAGCAGCGGCGAGATGTAGAGCATCATCCCGACCATCGCGACCACCGTGAGAAGCGACGTCAGCAGCTGGCTCATCGTCTGCTGCAGGCTCTGCGCCACGTTGTCGATGTCGTTGGTGACGCGGCTGAGCAGCTCACCGCGCGGCTGCGCGTCGAAGTACTGCAACGGCAGCCGGTTGAGCTTGTCCTCCACGTCGCGACGCAGGATGAAGATCGTGCGGTTGACGGCGCCGGTGAGGATCCAGCCACTCGCCCACGACAGCACGCTGGCCACGGCATAGAGCGCGAGCACGAACAGCAGGACCCGACCGACCGCACCGAAGTCGATCCCCGAACCGGGCACGAGGTGGGGCATCCTGGCGACCATGTCGGCAAAGGTGTCGTCGCCGCGCGCGCGCAACGCCTCGACGACCTGGTTGCGAGTAGCGGTGGGCGGCAACGACTTCCCGACCACCCCCGCGAAGATCAGGTCGGTCGCCTTGCCGAGGATCTTGGGCCCCACGGCGTTCAGGGCGACGCTGCACACGGCCAGCGCCAACACGGCATACAGGGCTGCCCGCTCGGGGCGGAGCAGGGACAGCAGTCGCTTGGCCGAGGGGCCGAAGTTGCGAGACTTCTCCGACGGCAGGCCGATCGACATCGGCCCCCGCCGCTGGGCGGCGTTCGCCACCGGACCGCGCCGCGCCTCCGCAGCCTTCTCCTCCTCGGTCTTCACACCCTCCGAGCTCATGCCGCCACCTCCTCTGCAGATCGCTGCGACTCGACGATCTCGACATACGTCGGGCACGTCTCGAGCAGTTCGTCGTGGCGGCCTGCGCCGACCACCAAGCCGTCGTCCAGGACGACGATGTGGTCGGCGTCGATGATGGTCGAGACCCGTTGTGCCACCACGATCACCGCCGTGTGCCGGGTAACCGGCTTGAGCGCCGACCGCAGCCTGGCGTCGGTGGACAGGTCGAGGGCGGAGAAGCTGTCGTCGAACAGGAACACCTCGGGCCGGGAGACCAGCGCCCGCGCGATCGCCAGCCGCTGGCGCTGCCCACCCGAGACGTTCGTGCCGCCCTGGGCGATCTGCGCGTTCAGGCCCTCGGGCATGGCCCGCACGAAGTCGTCCGCCTGGGCGATGCGCAACGCCTCCCACAGCTCGTCGTCCGTGGCGTCGGAGTCGCCGTAGCGCAGGTTGGAGGCGACCGTACCGGTGAAGAGATAGGGCTTCTGCGGCACCAGTCCGATCCGCGACCAGACGTCCTCGAGCGTCGCGTCCCGGACGTCGACCCCGCCGAGGCGGACGGACCCGCCGGTGACGTCGTAGAGCCTGGGGATCAGGGACAGGAGGGTCGACTTGCCGGAGCCGGTGCTGCCGATGATGGCGGTCGTCCGCCCTGGTTCGGCGGTCAACGAGACGCCTTGCAGGACAGGCACATCCGCGCCGGGGTAGCAGAACTCGACGTCGCGGAGCTCGACACTCGTTCCCGTGCGGGGGATCGCGATCGGCCTGGAGGGCTGGACGACGGTCGAGTCGGTGTGGAGCACCTCCGTGATGCGTCCCGCCGAGACCGCAGCGCGGGGGATCATCATCGACATGAACGTCGCCATCATGACCGACATGAGGATCTGCATCAGATAGCTCATGAAGGCGGTCAGCTCGCCGATCTGCATCTGGCCGTTCTCGACCCGGTGCGACCCGAACCACAGGACAGCCACGGTCGAGGCGTTGAAGATCAGCATCACGATCGGGAAGACCAGCGCCATCAGCCGACCGACCGCGAGCGCCGTCCCCGTGTACTGCGTGTTGGCCTCGGCGAACCGGGCCCGCTCGTGGTCCTCGCGGACGAACGCCCGGACCACCCGGATCCCGGTGATCTGTTCGCGCAGGACGCGGTTCACCCAGTCGACCGACTCCTGCATGAGGCGGAAGTTCGGGATCATCCTGCGGATCACCAGCGCCACGGACAGCGCCAGGGCCGGCACGGCGACGGCGACCAGCCACGACAGCCCGACGTCCTCGCGCAGCGCCATGATGATGCCGCCGACCATCATGATGGGAGCCGACACCATCATCGCCGCACCCATGAAGACGACCGTCTGCACCTGGGTGACATCGTTGGTGTTGCGCGAGATGAGCGTCGGGGCGCCGAACCGCGACACCTCCTGGGCGGAGAAGTCGCCCACCCTCGCGAAGATCCCGGCGCGCAGGTCGCGGCCGAGACCCGCGGCGGACCTCGCCCCCAGGTAGGTCGCGGCGACGGTGGCGACGATCTGCACCAACGAGACGGCGAGCATCCATCCGCCGGTCCTGACGATGTAGCCGGTGTCGCCCTTGGCGACGCCCTCGTCGATGATCCGGCCGTTGAGGCTGGGCAGGTAGAGCGAGGCCATGGTGCCGACCAGCTGGAGCCCCACGAGGAAGGCGACCAGGCCCTGGTAGGGCTTCAGGTAGTCACGAATGATCCGGATCAGCACTACTTCTTCCCCCTGGAGGTGGGCGACGTGGTCGCGGTGGTCGGGCGGGCGAGAGCGCCCTCGAGGACGACGTCGACGAGCTCGGCCGCCGTGGAGTCCTGGCCATCGAGCATCGGGTGGACGCTGGAGAGCGTCAGCATCCGCAGGTAGCCGATGAAGTTCTTGACCGGGATGCGCAGCAGGGCGACATCGTCACCGATGAGGGAGGTGAAGGCCTCGTCGAGCTCGGCGGTCCCCTCCTGGCGGCGCCGCAGCGCCTTCGCGTCCATCGGGCGGTGCAGCGGTTGGCCGGACGACTGCAGGACGCTCATCAGGGCGAAGATGCCCTGCAGGTGCTTCTGCATGACGGTGACCGCGGCGGCGAGGCGTTCGCGCAGGGGCAGGTCGCGGTCCACGGCGGCCAGCTCGGCCTTCACGGCGGCCGTGTCGAACGCCTCGTGGACGCACGCGTGGATGATCTCGTCCTTGCTCTCGAACACCCGGAAGATCGTGCCCTCGGCGATCCCCGCGGCCTTGGCGATCTCGCGGGTGCTGATCCCCCGGCCCTTGTCCCGCAACAGCGGGATCGTGGCGGAGATGATCGAGGCCCGGCGGTCCTCGGGGGCCATCGCGGGGGCGCGTGGTGACATGAGGATCAGTATGAGTGAGTGAGCACTCACTCACAACAGGGTTTCCCACCTGCACAAACGGCCCCGCCCATGACGAATGTCCCAGAGGTCACTCACTCGCGAGCCCCCGCCAGTCCCGGAAGCGGGCCGTCGTCAGACGAGCAGGCCGTCGGCGACGAGCTCGCGCAGCAGCGGGACCGCCGAGGCGCGCACCTCGCCCACGTCGGAGCCGAGCAGCTCGGCGATCGCCGCCACGGCAGCGTCGGCAGGCAGCGTCCCGTCGCACACGCTGACCAGCGCCGCCCCCACCGTGTCGAGCCGGACCGCCCGGCGCAGCCCGCCACCCTGGCGCAGCAGGATCACCGACGGGTCCTCGGCACCGGGCCGGCCGTGCCGCTCCTCGGTCACGTCGTCGGCGCAACGCCACGCGACGGCCAGGACCTCGTCGTCAGTGTGCTCGGCCAGCCAGGTGCGGGCCCGCAGTCCGGAGAGGACGTGCGGACCCATGGGTGCGGCCACCGGACCGGTCGCCTCGGTCAGCTCGACGAAGGGACTCCGCTCCTCCAGTGGCCGCTGCAGGGTGATCACCCCGAAACCGATCGCACTCACGCCGCGCGACGCGAAGTCGTCGAGCCACGCGGCATACATCGTCGCGAACTCGGTCGTGGCGCTGTGGTGACCCCCGTCGCGGGACCAGGTCTCGGCGTACTGCGCCGGGTCCTGCACGTCGCGCTGGACGATCCAGGCATCGAGTCCGGTGCCGGCAACCCAGCCGCGCACCCGGTCGCGCCAGTCGGCCTCACCGACGACCTCCCAGTTGCCGAGGAACTGCGCCACCCCACCGCGTTCGAGATGGGCCCCGATGGAGCGCACGAGGTCGGCGACGACCGCATCGCCGGCCTGGCCGCCGTCGCGGTACTCGAACAGCGGGACGTCTGGAGTCCGCGGCGTGATGACGAACGGCGGGTTGCTGACGATGAGCCCAAAGCGTTGTCCTGCAACGGGATCCAGCATCGAACCCTCGACGACTTCCCACTCGCACTCGTTGAGCAGTGCGTTGAACCGGGCGTAGTCCAGCGCCCGCGTGGAGATGTCGGTGACCGTGACCTGTTTGGCGTGTGCGCCGAGATGCAGGGCCTGGACCCCGCATCCCGTGCCGAGGTCGAGGGCTCGCTCGACAGCCGGCCGCGGCGTCCAGGACGCCAGCGTCGTCGATGCACCGCCGATCCCGAGGACGTGGTCTTCGCGCAGGGGCGCCCGGGTCTGCAGCTCGGTGAGGTCGGAGGCGATCCACCACGCGTGGTCGTCGTCGCCGTAGGGCCGCAGGTCGCACGTCGAGACGACGCCCGGCCCCTGCGGTGCCACCAGGCGCAGCGCCGTCGCACCGGACAACCCCAGGGTGGGGAGAGCGGCCGCCGCCTCCTCGCTGTCGACGGCGTCTCCCAGCGCGAAGAGGCGCACCAGGGTCGCGAGCGGGGTGCCGACGTCGACGGTGACCCGCTGCGCGGGCAGCACCTGCTCCCGGGCGAGGGCCGCTGCCGCGAGTGGTCCCAGCAGTTCACCGACCGCCTCGACCGTGTATGCCGCGGCGACCAGGTCGGCCCGCAGGCGGGCGACCAGCTCGGCGTCGGCGCGCGGTGTGGGGGTGGTCATCCGTCGAGCAGGCCGCCGAGGTTGAACCCGCCTCCGCCGCCACCGCCCTGGGCCGCGGGCGGCGTCCACTCGCTTGGTTGGACCACGACGAAGCCCGGCCCGGAGAAGGCGTACTGGAAGGCCTCGCCCGAACCACCGCGCAGCATCGAACGCACGTTCATGCTCGACACCACCTGAGGCACCAGGTTGGCCGACCAACCCACACAGGCCTGCACGTCGACGTAGGTGGGCTGCTGGCTGCAGTCGAGGATCACCGGTTGCCCGACCGTGTGGATCGCGACCGTCCCGGTGCCGTGGAGGGTGGTGTTGAACAGCCCGCCGCTGAGCATCCCGGCACCCTGCACCCGCTTGATGTCCCACTCGATGGTGGAGTCGAAGGCCAGCAGGTTGCGGGCGTTGACCGACAACGCGTCGCCGGTGAGGTCGATGAGGAAGACGAAGCCCGCCTCGGACGCGAAGAAGACGTCGCCCTCCCCCGAGACCCGCATCAGCGAGACGTCCTCGCCGGTCACGACCTTCTTGAAGAGCTTGCCGACGCTGCCTGCCTTCTCGTGGTCGAAGCGGATCTGCCCCTGGTAGGACACCATCGCTCCCTTGACGGCGAGGACGTCGCCACCGAGGTGGACCCGCAGCATCTGGGGGTTCTGCAGCGCGAACCGCTGCTGCGCCTGGACTTCGAGGTTGGCCTGGTCAAAGAGCGGACTCTGCATGGCCCCAGCCTAGGATGCGGGCCGGTCCGTCGGCAGGCGATAGGCGTACCAGGTGTCGCGCTGGGCCCCCAGCCCGTCGTAGAGCCGTTGGGCGGTCTCGTTGTCCGGCGCGGTCTCCCACGCCAGCCAGCCCGCCCCGCGGTCGGCTGCGAGCCGACGACACGCCTCGATGAGCCCCGCACCCACTCCCCGACCACGGGCGTGCTCCGTGACGAACAGGTCCTCCATCACCGCCAGCGGCTGGGCGAGGGTGGTGTCCCAGGTCCAGAGCATCGTGGCGTGGCCGAGCGCCTGACCCGAGCCCTCGCGAGCGATCAGCTGGGTGCCGCCCGCACCCTCGTCGAGGAAGGCGGCGGCCATCGCGCGCAGGTCCTCGTCGGCCGGGTTGCTCTCGTAGAACGTGCAGTACGCCCGCATCAGGGGCAGCAGGTCGACCAGGTCGTCGGTGGTGACCTGCGAGATGTGGAACGAGCGCTGCGGGTCCATGGCGCGACCCTACGCGCGGTCGTGAGCACGCGGCATACCCCGGCTGCTTCCGGGCGAGTGGCCGATTTTCCGGGGTGACGGAAAGGGCCGGCTCACCCAGGGCCGGCTCACCCAGG
>NZ_JBFUEM010000007.1:0-307307 GCF_056403955.1 Pedococcus sp. P2_E2 | reverse complement strand
GGAAGACGAGCACCGCGCAGACGACCCCGTTGACCAAACCGGCGACCACGTCGGAGATGTGGTGGGCGCCTCGGTAGAGCCGGGCCATCCCGACGAGGAACGGGAGGACCGCGCACACGGCCATCGACAGGCGGCGGAGCCAGGGGCGCTCGATGCGGGTTGCTGCCATGAGGAGCAGCGAGAAGTACAACGCGGTGGACGCACCGGTGTGACCGCTGGGATAGCTGGTCGTGGGCGGCGAGGTGTCCATGGGGTTGGCCGGCGGGCGCGCCCGACCGACCGCCAACGTCAGGAACAGGAAGATCGTCGCCTGCAATGAGATCGAGATGAGCGGAACCACTGACCACCGCCACTCGCGGGTGCGCCACCAGATGAGGGCGACCGCGATGAGGCACACGCCGATGACGATCTCGGTGTTGCCCAGCCTCGAGAAGACCCAGCTGATCGGGTTCCAGAAGTCGGTCCGGTCACGGCTGAGCGCCCTCGCCGTCCGGTCCTCGGCCTTGTCGATCGCCGACAGCGGTCCGGTGATGAGCAGGCCGAGGCCGGCCAGCACCCCGAAGAGGACTACGCCGGGTGCGACGGTCCGGGTGAGGAGGTCGCGGCCGTCTTGCCAATGAATCCGAGCCATGAGGAGAACGTAATGCCAACTCCGAGAATCCACCCAGCCAGCACGTCGCTGGCGAAGTGCACACCGAGGAATATGCGGTCCAGACCCACGGCCAGGGCGAAGACCACAGCGACGGTCGTGGCCACGCGCCTGGCCACGGGCGAGAGCAGCGGCCACAGCAAGAAGACGAGGGTGGTCGCGACGATCGCGGCGTTCGAGGCGTGACCTGAGGGGAACGAGTATCCCGGGGCGTGCGAGATCGGGTCGTCGACGACAGGCCGGGTCCGCTGCACGAGCAGCTTTGCGTCCAGGGCCAGGTTCCAGCCGATCATCATCGTGACGAACGCCCACAGCGCGCGGTTGAGCAGCCCCTTGGCGAGCCAGGCCCACAGGCAGACCAGCGTCGCCACGATGTACACGACCCATGGCTGGCTCACCGCCTGAAGCGCAATGAGGGCGCTGCCCGCTCCGACCGACCGCGTGAGGTCGGTGGCCCGGTCGGCGATGGCGTTGTCCAGGTGGACGAGGGGGTCGAACTTCTGCCGCACCGCGAACCCGAGCATAGCGAACGGCACCGCGAACAGCACCATGGCCGCGGCCCCGCGAAGCAGCCGCGCGGTGCGCGACGTGCGGGCTGGTGACGTGGTCGTGGCCATCAGTCCAGCGATCCGACGCGAACGACGAGGGCGCCGGGGACGACCTCCGCGGCGATCGCGCGAGCCTTGCCGAGCGTGTCACCGTCGATCTGGACCTCCTGCGGACGATCGCTGCGCACCCGGACCGACGGGCTCGTGTAGTGGTCGACGATCTGGTGGCCCTTGCGCTTCTTGGACGCGAGCCGCGCGGCCACGGCGGCCCACCCCACGACCCCCTTGGGCGACAGGATGACCATGTCCAGCTGGCCGTCGTCGACCTCGGCCTCGGGCATCAGCACGAGTCCGCCCAGCAGCTTGCCGCAGTTGCCGATGACGACGGTGCGGGCCCGCCGGGTGAACTCCTCCTGGTCCTCCACCTTGACGCGCACCTTGAACTGCGGGCCGCGGAGGTTGCGGGTGCCCGAGACGACGTATGCCGCGGGGCCCACCTTGGCCTTGAGCCCCTCCGGGGCATCGGCCATGATCGCGGCGTCGAAGCCGAGACCGGCCATGACGAGGAAGATGTGGCTGGCCGGCCGGTCGTCCTCGCCGGAGGTGTCCATCGTGAGGCGCCCGACGTCGACCCGCTTGTTCTGGCCGGTCAGGGCGATCCGCAGCGCGTCGCCGAGGTCGTCCACGGGCAGGTCGAGGTTGCGGGCCAGCAGGTTGCCGGTCCCCCCGGGCAGCAGGCCCATGGGGGTCTCGCTCCCGACCATCGCCTCGGCCACGGCGCGCACGGTGCCGTCACCGCCGAGGGGGCAGATCAGGTCCACGCCTTTGGCCAGGGCCTGCTGGGCCTGTCCCGTGCCGGGGTCGCGTTCCGTGGTGAGGATGAACAGCGGCTCGGCCCAGCCGTGGTTGACCGACTGCTCGGTGATCTTCCTGCGCACCGCCGCGACGTCGTCGAACTTGGTCGGGTTGACGATGATCGCTGCGCGGCGGACGGGCGAGTCGGGCACGGAGCCCTCAGGGCGGAAGTCGTTGCGGTGCGGACGACGCCCCCACCGACGGCCACGGTGGGCTCCGCCGGCACCGAGCCCGCGCATCCCGGCCCACCCGGCGACGCCGAGGGCGAGCAGGATGACGAGGACGATCGCCCCGAGGGCGATCCAGCCGGAGTGTTCGCGAAGCACGGGCCGACGCTACCCCACGGGCGGCGTGCCATCGCCACAGGTCAGAGCCCCGTGACGCCCTCTCGGGGGTGGCGTGCCGCGGTCGGCGGCTACCGTGGTCGGCATGGGTGACCTCGACGCCGCCGCGAACGACCAGATCGTCCCCGACACCAAGGACTGGACCTGGACCCTGGACAGGCCTTGTCCTGACTGCGGATTCGACGCGGGATCGGTCGCACGGGCCGACATCGCACCGTTGACCCTGGCGTCGACCGCGCCGTGGACCGCCGTGCTCGAGCGCGCCTCCGCCAGGGAACGGCCGGCTCCCACCGTGTGGTCGCCACTGGAGTACGCGTGCCACGTCAGGGACGTGTGCAGGGTCTTCAAGGGCAGGGTCGAGCTGATGCTGGAGCAGGAGGGGCCGCAGTTCGCCAACTGGGACCAGGACGAGACCGCGGTGGCCGACCGCTACGGCGAGCAGGACCCGGCCGTGGTCAGTGGTGAGGTCCAGCAGGCTGCTTCCGCCGTCGCGGCGGTGTTCGCGGCGGTGCCCGACGACGCGTGGGAGCGGACCGGCCTGCGCAGCGACGGGTCCGGGTTCACGGTGCACACCCTGGGGCAGTACTTCCTGCACGACCTCGCCCACCACCTCGTCGACGTCGGCGCCTGAGCCCACCGCGCGGCATACCCGGGCACGAGGGTCCGCCGCGCCACGGCGCACGGGGCGACGCGGCTGCTGGTCAGGCCTTCTGGGGGTGGCCCGTGAGGGCGGCAGCCCCGCCCATCGCCAGGAAGATGCCCCCTGAGACGTACTTCTGCCGCTCCACCGCCCGCGGGTGGCGGGCCAGCCACAGGCCCAGCGAGCCGGCGGTGAGCGCGTACACACTGTCGAAGACGGCCCCGATCACGACGAAGATCGCGCCGAGGACGAGCACCTGCGACCAGATCGCGCCGGACTCACGGTGCAGGAACTGCGGGAAGAAGGCCACGAAGAAGACTGCCGTCTTGGGGTTCGAGATGCCCACGAGGAACGCGTCGCCGAACGCACGGCGGGAGTTGGTGACCGGCGCGCGGTCGAGGGAGAAGTGCCCCTTGCTGCGGAACTCGCGGATGGCGAGCCACACCAGGTATGCCGCGCCGGCGTACTTCACGACGGAGAAGGCCAGGACCGAGGAGCTGATCACCGCGGAGAGGCCGAACGCCGTGGCCACCACCATCACCGCTGTCGCCGTCTCGATGCCGGCCATCGAGGCGACCGCGAGTCGGCGGCTGCCCTGCCCGATCCCCCGGGAGATGAGGAACAGCATCGCTGGACCGGGCAGCAGGATGAGCGCGGTCGCGGCGAGGGCGAACGACGCGAGGGTGGGCGTGGACGGCATACCCGCAAGGATCGCGCCCGGCCGGCCCCGAGGGCAACGGGATTCGGCGTCTGCTCGGACCCCGAGATGGTTTGTCAGACCCCGAGATGCTTGCGGGTCAGGGTCGCTGCCTGCTCGACGATCTCGATGCCCTGGGCCAGGGACGTCGCCTTCTGGCTGAGGACAGCCAGCCGCAGGTCCAGCGAGGGGCCGGTGATGCGTCCGATGCTGTTGGCGATCCACCGCTTGCCGAGCGTCGAGCGGGGCAGCCAGCCGTTCTTGAGGCTGACGCTGTCGCCCCGGTGGGCGGCGGCGCTCACGCCCCACTTCTGCTCGGCGATGACGTCCTCCATCAGGTCGAGGAGCACCGCCCCCGACCGGGCGTTGAGTGGCGAGGCCTTGGTCCCCGCCGCGCTGACCGCCTCGACGAACCGCAGCTGGTCGCGAGCGGTCGTCCGGGTCAGGCCCCAGCTGTAGTCGAAGCACTGGGTCGCCCTCATCCCGAAGCGCTCGTTCGCGTCCTCCATCCCGTCCGCGAGCCCGATCTCGCGGAACAGCGTCCAGGCGGACTCGTGGTCGCTGACCCGGATCATCTGGGAGGCGACGGCCAGCTGGCGGGCCGAGATGCGGGAGCCACGGTCCTGCAGCTGGAGCAGCAGAGCCGCCAGGATGTCGGCCTTCGCGATGGAGGCCGTCTCGATGGTCGTGTCGGCGCCCCAGGCGAAGGACCGCTTCGACCGTGCCTCGGTGGCCGCCACCCCCAGGTCGACGCCATGGCGGCGGCACAGGGCGGACAGCTCGTCGCGCAGTGCCGCCAGCGTGGGGGCGGGTCGGGCGGATGCCTTCGTCGGAGCGGGGACCCGGCTGGTCGTGGACGCGGTGTTGGTGGTGGGCATGGCGGTGGTCGTCGAAGGCGTCGGCGGGCTCGACGTCCCGTCCGCGAGACCGGTCGTGGGGGACGGCGTCCCTTGCGCGCGCTCTCGGCCACAGGCTGCCGCGGCGCCGAGCGGCGCCAGGAGCAGGAGGTGCCGCCGCGTGAGCATGCACGCATTGTGACCTGCAACGGGCAGCGCGCGCCCCTTTCACCCCCGGGTCATCGGGCGATCCAGCGGGCGCCTCGCCCGTCGGATCCCTCGAGGAGTGCGGTGGGGCAGCGCCTCCGAGAGGGCGCGCGCTGCTGAGTAGTCTTGCCCGGTGATCGACATCAAGCTCCTGCGTGAGGACCCGGACCGCGTCCGCGCCAGCCAGCGCGCCCGCGGTGAGGACGAGGGGATCGTCGACTCGATCCTCGCTGCCGAGCAGGCCCACCGGTCGTCCCTCACCGAGTTCGAGCAGCTCCGTGCCACGCAGAAGTCGATGGGCAAGCAGGTCGCGCAGGCGCAGGGGGACGACAAGCAGGCGCTGCTCGCCCAGACCAAGGAGCTCTCGGCGCGGGTCAAGCAGCTGCAGACCGACGCCGATGCCGCGCAGGCCGAGCTCGACGTGCTGATCCGCCAGGTCGGCAACATCGTCGAGGACGGTGTGCCGGTGGGCGGCGAGGACGACTACACGGTGCTCGAGACCGTCGGGACCGTGCCGGAGTTCGACTTCGAGCCTCAGGACCACCTCGCGCTCGGCGAGTCGCTCGCCGCCATCGACATGGAGCGGGGCGCCAAGGTCAGCGGGTCGCGCTTCTACTTCCTCACCGGCGTGGGCGCCCGGCTCGAGCTCGCGCTGCTCACCATGGGAATCGCCCAAGCCGTCGAGCACGGCTTCACGCCGATGATCACGCCCACGCTGGTCAAGGCCGACGTGATGGCCGGTGCCGGCTTCATCGACAAGCACGGCGACGAGGTCTACCGGCTCGAGGCGGACGACCTCTACCTCACGGGGACGTCCGAGGTGGCGCTCGCCGGCTACCACGCCGACGAGATCCTCGACCTCGCCGACGGCCCCAAGCGGTATGCCGGGTGGTCGGCCTGCTACCGCCGCGAGGCCGGGTCGCACGGCAAGGACACCCGCGGGATCATCCGCGTCCACCAGTTCCACAAGGTCGAGATGTTCACCTACTGCCGCGTCGAGGACGCGGCAGCCGAGCACCAGCGGCTGCTCGGCTGGGAGAAGGAGATGCTCGCCAAGATCGAGGTGCCCTACCGCATCATCGACACCGCGGCCGGCGACCTCGGTGGCCCGGCGGCCCGCAAGTTCGACTGCGAGGCGTGGGTGCCGACCCAGGGCCGCTACCGCGAGCTGACGTCCACCTCGAACTGCACGACCTACCAGGCCCGCCGGCTCAACACCCGGGAGCGCGACCCGAACGGCCAGGGCACCAGGGCCGTGGCCACGCTCAACGGCACCCTTGCGACCACGCGGTGGATGGTCGCGATCCTCGAGAACCACCAGCAGGCCGACGGCTCGGTGGTCGTGCCCAAGGCCCTCCAGCCCTTCCTAGGCCTCGAGGTCCTCAAGCCGGTCTAGCAGTTCGCGGGTAGCGTCGGCGAGGTGAGCGATCGCCAGCTGCCCAAGTGGTCCGAGCTCAAACCCCTGTTGCGGCCCAAGCCGGTCGAGCTCAACGCCAAGAAGCGGCGGCTCGCGTCAGCCCTGACGATCGCCGACCTGCGCGAGGTGGCGAGACGCCGCACACCGCGCTCGGTGTTCGACTACACCGACGGCGCCGCCGAGGGCGAGCTCAGCCTGCAGCGGGCGCGGGCGACGTTCCGCGACCTGACCTTCCAGCCGTCGGTGCTGCGCGACGTCGGCGACATCGACACGACGACCACCGTCCTGGGCACGCCCTCGGCGCTGCCGTTCGGCTTCGGCCCGACCGGGTTCACCCGCATGATGCAGCACGAGGGCGAGCGGGCCGTGGTCCGCGTCGCCGAACGGTTCGGCATCCCCTACGGCCTGTCGACGCTGGGCACGACCGACGTCCAGGGCGTGGCGCAGGCGTCGCCGGGCGCGCGCAAGTGGTTCCAGCTGTACGTCTGGCGCGACCACGGCCCGGCCGAGGACCTGATGGCCCGGGCGAGGGCCGCCGGGTTCGAGGCGCTGATCCTCACCGTCGACGTCCCGGTCGCGGGAGTGCGGCTGCGCGACGTGCGCAACGGCTTCAACATCCCGCCGGCCCTGTCCGCCCGGACCGTCCTCGACGGCGCCATGCACCCGAGCTGGTGGGTCAACTTCCTCACCACCGAGCCGCTGCGGTTCGCCAGCCTGGACCGCTGGGACGGCACCGTCGCCGAGATGATGAACGCGCTCTTCGACCCCACGATGACGATCGAGGACCTGGGCTGGGTGCGGTCGACATGGGACGGCCCGCTCATCGTCAAGGGGATCCAGACCGTCGACGACGCCCGCCGGATGTTCGACGCCGGCGCCGACGCGATCGTTCTGTCCAACCACGGCGGCCGCCAGCTCGACAAGGCCCCGGTGCCCGTGCGGCTGCTCCCGGACGTGCGCGACGCGCTGGGCGACGGGCCCGAGGTCATGGTCGACACCGGCGTCATGTCCGGCTCGGACGTCGTCGCAGCGATGGCGCTCGGCGCGAGCTCGGTGCTCGTCGGGCGCGCCTACCTCTACGGACTCATGGCTGGGGGAGAGGACGGCGTCGAGCGCGCCGCGCAGATCCTTGCCACCGAGGTGAGGCGCACGATGGCGTTGCTGGGCGCCCGCCGGATCGCGGACCTCGGGCCACAGCACGTCCGCCTTCCGTAGGCTGCCCGCATGACCGATGCCCCGCAGGTGAGCGTCCCCCACCTCGTCGCCCTCGACGTCGACGGCACGACGATCAACCACGCCGGCGAGCTGTCACCCGACGTGCGCGAGGCCGTGCACGCCGTAGTGGCTGCCGGTCACCACGTCATCGTCGCCACCGGGCGTTCCATCGTGGCGACGACGACGATCCTCGCCGAGCTCGGGATCGTGAGCGGGTATGCCGTGTGTTCCAACGGCGCGGTCACCATCGAGTTGGATCCGTTGGAGGACAACGGTTTCCGCATCATCGAGGCGGTCACCTTCGACCCCGCTCCGGCGCTCAACCTGCTGCGCCACGAGTGGCCGGGGGCGGTCGTCGCGGTCGAGGAGCTCGGGGTCGGGTTCAAGCTGAGCGCACCGTTCCCGGACGGTGAGCTCCAGGGCGAGCTGCGAGTCGTCGAGTGGGAGGAGCTGGTCGCCGAACCCGTGACCCGCGTGACCTTCCGGGCGCCCGGCGGCACGGCTGAGGACTTCCTGGCCCTCACCGAACGCATCGGCCTGCACGGCGTCAACTACGCCGTCGGCTTCAGCGCCTGGCTGGATCTCAACCCCGAAGGCGTCTCCAAGGGTTCCGCCCTCGAGATCCTGCGCCGGCGGCTGGAAGTCGAGCCGCGGCATACCGTCGCCATCGGTGACCAGCGCAACGACATCGAGATGCTGCACTGGGCCGCCCGTGGAGTGGCGATGGGCAACGCCCCCGACTCG
This sequence comes from Pedococcus sp. P2_E2, assembly GCF_056403955.1. Lineage (NCBI taxonomy): Bacteria > Bacillati > Actinomycetota > Actinomycetes > Micrococcales > Intrasporangiaceae > Pedococcus > Pedococcus sp. P2_E2. The sequence continues at coordinate 299,155 of NZ_JBFUEM010000007.1, read as the reverse complement.
GTCAAGGAGGTCGCCGACGAGGTCACCCTCGACGTCGACCAGGACGGGCTGGTGCCCGTCCTGCGCTCCCTGCTCTAGCCGCCGGGCCTCGACCCAGCCGTCAGCGGCCCTGGAGTGCGTCGAGCGCGACGGCCATGCCCAGGCCCACCCGCCAGTCGAGCTGCCAGCCGTTGCTGGCCTGCGGCATGCGGATGTCGTAGCGGTCACGCAGCGAGCGCTTGCGCTCCGAGGACAGGACGACGCTGCCGTCCGGCGCGGTGAAGTCGAAGTGGAAGATGAAGGGCAGCGGGATCTCGCCGACGACCGGCAGGAGGTCCCACACGCGGCGCAGGATCGCGATGTTCTGGTTGCGCTCGGTCCCGAACGCCTGGAGTCCGTCGGGCGTGCCGAGGTGCCACGACGAACGCAGCAGTGACTTGCCGAAGTCCTTGCGGAACCAGCCGATCGCTGCGCCGGAGGCGTCGAACACGTCGTAGGTTGCGCCCAGGTCCATCCGGGTCCTGGCCTTGAACGAGAACACCGGCTGGGTGCGGGCCTCGTCGGCGTAGAACGTGACCTGCTCCTTGAACGCCATCCGCTTCTGCTGGGCGACCGCGATGACCGGCCCCTCGACCCCGGCGGCGTCCACCGACCGGATCTCGTAGCGGTTGACCATCATCGTGATCTTCTGGCGGAGGGAGAAGTGCTCGGTGACCGCGGGCTGGCTCATGGCCGACAGTCTGCACGATCGGCGACGGACATGATCGGCGGCGCACCTGTTCGGACTGACAGACTGGGCCCGCCATGGCTGACCTGATCATCACCTCGCCGTCGAACCCGCGCCTGAAGTCGCTCACCGGACTCCGGCGTCGCCGGACGCGCGAGGAGACGGGCCAGACGCTCATCGAGGGGTACGAGGAGCTGACCCTCGCCCTCTTCGCGGGTGTGCGGCCCGAGGCCCTCTACTACTGCCCCGAGCTGATGCTCGACCCGACGAGCCAGACGCGCGTCGTCGACCAGGTGCGGCGCGACGGGGTCGAGACGGTCCAGGTGTCGCGCACGGCGTTCGAGCGGGCGGCCTACCGCGAAGGGCCTGACGGCTTCATCGCGGTCGTGCCGTCGGTCGTGCGCCGGTGCGCGGAGCTGGTCGTGGGTCCCGCTGCCCTGACCGTCCTGTGCCAGGGGGTCGAGAAGCCGGGCAACCTGGGCGCGATGCTGCGTACGGCCGACGCTGCCGGGGCGGAGGCCGTCGTGGCGGCCGAMCCTGTGACCGACTGGGGCAACCCCAACCTCGTGCGCGCCTCCAAGGGCACCGTCTTCAGCGTCCCGGTGGCCAGCGACTCCACCGAGGACACCCTGGCGTGGCTCGACGCCCACGGCATCGCCCTCGTCGCCACCACGCCCGACACGGACGTGCTGCACACCGAGGTCGACTACACCGGTCCGGTGGCCATCGCGGTCGGTGCCGAGAAGTACGGACTGACCGACGAGGTGCTCGACCACGCGGCATACAAGGTCCGAATCCCGATGGTGGGCAAGGCGAACTCGCTCAACGTCGCGACCTCCGCCGCCATCGTGATCTACGAGGCGGTGCGGCAGCGCGGCACGTCCGGCCCCGCCCCAGCCCACTGAGCACACCCGTGTCAGGAGCACCCCCTGACGTATGTCACGATGTCGGGTATGCGAGTTGACCACGTTTCGTATGCAGCAGAGCACGACGGACTGCAGGCGACCGCGGAACGCCTCGCCAAGCTGATCGGGGTCGACCCGGTCGATGGGGGAATCCACCCGCGGTTCGGTACGCGCAACGTGATCCTCCCGCTGGCGCATGAGCGTTACGTCGAGATCGTCGAAGTCCTGGACCACCCGGCATCGGACAAGGCGCCCTTCGGGCAGGCCGTCCGCGCCCGTTCCGAAGCCGGCGGGGGCTGGCTCGGGTGGGTCGTCGCGGTGGACGACCTCGCACCCTATGAGGCGCGCATCGGCCGCGAGGCCGTGGTCGGAAACCGGCACCGCCCCGACGGGGTCGAGCTCCGCTGGCGCCAGCTCGGCGTCAAGGGCCTGATCTCCGATCCGCAGCTGCCCTTCTTCATCCAGTGGGACGACCCGTCCCTGCACCCCTCCACGGCAGCGCACACGCACGTCACCATCGACGGACTGCAGATCGCCGGCGACCCCGCCCGGGTCCGGGAGTGGCTCGACCTCCCCGTGGACCAGACCTCGTCGGTCATCGACTTCACGTTCGTCGCGCCGCACGGCACCCCGGGCCTGCTGGCAGTCACGTTCGACACCCCGAGCGGCAAGGTCACCGTCTGACCGCACCACCGTCTGACCGCACTCGTCGATGGCTTCTACGTCATCGACACGAGTCCGGGGAGCGGGGGCGCGCCTAGCGTGGAGGGACGTCTGGCCCCGACCGCTGGAAGTTGCCATGGCACGTCCCCTCCTGCTTGCCGTCGATGCGGACCCCGAGTCGCTGTCCCGGATCGAGTCTCACCTGCAACGACGGTTCGGGGCCGAGTACCGCGTGCGTGGCGAGCTGGGCTCGGCGGAGGCCTTGGTCCAGCTGGAGGCAGCGCGCGACCGAGGTGAACCCGTGGTCGCCGTCCTCGCGGACCAGTGGCTCGGCGGGACGTCCGGCGCCGAGCTCCTCGGGCGGGTCCGGACCATGCACCCCGATGCACGCCGCGCCCTGCTCGTGCGCTGGGGCGCCTGGTCGGACCGCCCGACGGCGGACGCGATCCTGCGGGCGATGGCGGTCGGGGACATCAACTACTACGTGCTCAAGCCCTGGTCCGACCACGACGAGCTCTTCAGCCGCACCATCGGCGAGTTCGTCCACGAGTGGTCCCGCACAGTGATCTCCCCGGACCGCGAGGTCGTCGTCGTCGCCGAACGGCGCGCCCCCCGGGGGCACGGCATACGCAGCCTGCTCACCCGCAACGGCATCCCCCACACCTACCTCGAGCGGGGCTCACCGGGCGCGATCACGGCGCTGCGCCAGGTCGGGGTCCGCGATCCGGAGGACCTCACCGGACCCGTGGTCGTGTGGATGCCGGCGATCGGTGGTGCAGTGCTGCTCGACCCGACCGACGCCGAGCTGTGCGAGGCCTGGGGGATCCGCACCACGCTGGACGGCGAGAACCGCGACTTCGACGTCGTCGTGGTCGGCGCCGGCCCGGCAGGCCTGGCCGCCTCGGTCTACGCGTCATCCGAGGGGCTCAGGGTGCTGGTCGTCGAGCGCGACTCGCTGGGCGGTCAGGCCGGCTCGAGCTCGCTCATCCGCAACTACCTCGGCTTCTCGCGAGGGCTCAGCGGGGCCGAGCTGGCCCAGCGCGGCTACCAGCAGGCCTGGGTGTTCGGCGCCCACTTCCTGCTGACGCGCGAGGTGGTCCAGGTACGCGAGTCGCCCGGGGGGTTCGACGTCGAGATCAGCGGAGTCGGTGCCGTGCACGCCAGCACGGTGGTCCTGGCCAGTGGGGTGTCCTACCGCAGGCTGGGCATCGAGCCGCTCGAGGCGCTCAGCGGGGCGGGGGTCTACTACGGCGCCAGCGTCTCCGAGGCCCAAGGGCTCACCGGACTGCGCGTGGTGGTCCTGGGAGGGGGCAACTCGGCCGGGCAGGCGGTGCTCCACCTCGCCAGGTATGCCGCGCACGTGGGCCTCGTCGTGTGGTCCGGCTCCCTGGGCGAGGGGATGTCGCAGTACCTCGTGGGGGAGATCGAGCAGAACCCGACGATCACCGTCCACACCGGGAGCGAGGTGTCCGGCGGCGGGGGCGATGGCTGGCTCGACCACGTCGTCGTCCGCGACCGCTCGACCGGCGATGAGCAGCGCCTCGAGGCCGACGGGCTCTTCGTGATGATCGGCGCGGAGCCCCGCACGGACTGGCTGCCGGAGCGCGTGCACCGCAACAAGGGGTTCGTGGTGTGCGGCACCGACGCGATGGGGTCCGTGGGGTGGCCGCTGGAACGCCCGCCCATGCCGTACGAGACGACTCTGCCGGGCTTCTTCGCCGTGGGTGACGTCCGCGACGGCTCGGTCAAGCGGGTGGCGTCGGCGGTCGGCGAGGGCTCGGTCGTCGTGTCCCAGCTGCACCAGTACCTCGCCCAGGTGCGCGGCGCCGACGCTGCCGCCGGTGGCGCAGCTGGCGCAGCCCCTCCCGCTGCCGGACCGTGACGGCGACGCCGGGCCGGGATCGCCCGCCCACCCCGGGGACGACGGTCCTGCTGGGGGTGCTGGCAGCGTGCGCACCGCTCGGTGGGTTGGTGCTGCTGCGGCGCCGTCCCTCGCTCGACCTGACCTGGGAACACCACCCGTCACACTTCTGGCTCGTGCTCGGGGCGGGCGTGCTCAGCGCCATCGTCGCCTACGGCACCGGCGTCGCCGCCACGCGTCGCGGCGACGCGCGGGTCCTGCTCGTGTCCCTGAGCTTCCTCGCTGCCGCAGGCTTCCTCGGGCTGCACGCGCTCGCCACACCCGGGGTCCTGGTGGCGCACCCCAACGCCGGGTTCATGGTGGCCACGCCCGTCGGCCTCGGCATCGCCTCGGTGTTCGCCGCCTGGTCCACGGCACCTCTCGACGGACCGCCAGGGGTCCGGGTGATCGTGCGGGTCACCCTCCTGCGCGTGGCGTTGGTCGGCATCATGGTGCTGTGGGCCGTCGCGTCGCTGGCCAGTCTGCCGCCGCTCGACGCCCACACCGCTCCGGAGCGCGCGTCGGGTCCGCTCGTCGCCCTCGCCGTGGTCTCGATCGGCCTGTACGCCTGGACCGCGCTGCACTACCTGGCACTGTGGCGTCGGCGACGGGGGACGATGCCGCTGGCGGTGGCGGCGGCGGTCGTGCTGCTCGCCGAGGCGATGGTGGCGCTGGTGTTCGCGCCCAACTGGCGGCTCAGCTGGTGGGAGTGGCACGTGCTGATGCTGGGCGCCTTCGCCCTCGTCGCGTGGGGGGCGCAGCGGCAGTGGCACGAAGAGCGGTTCGCCGGCCTCTACCTCGACCAGACCACCTCGGGGAGACGGGTCATGAGCATCCTGTTCGCCGACCTCCAGGGGTTCACGACGTTCTCCGAGACACACGAGCCGCAAGAGGTCACGGCGATGCTGAACACCTACTTCGAGGTGGCCATCCCGCCGGTCGTCAGGGCCCACGGCGGCGACATCGACCGGATCATCGGCGACGCGATCATGGCCACCTTCAACCGCCGCGGCGACCAGCCCGACCACGCCCGCCGTGCGGCGGCCGCAGCACTGGACATGCAGGAAGCCACCGCCCGGGTGGCGGCCGAGCACCCGGGCTGGCCCCGCTTCCGCGCAGCGGTCAACACCGGAGAGGTCTCGGTCAGCCTGTTGGGCGCCGGCGGCGGGCGGACCCACACGGTCATCGGCGACGCGGTCAACACCGCCTCCCGACTCGAGGGCAAAGCACCGGTCGGAGGCGTCGCCGTCAGCGCCGCGACCCGTGACCTGCTGCCGGGTGCTCGGACCGAGCCGCTCGGGTCCCTGGAGCTCAAGGGCAAAGCCGAGGCCATCGAAGCCTTCGTGCTGCTCTCGCTCTAGGGCGCAGTGTCCTCGCTGGCTAGCCGTCCCAGGTGCCGTAGCTGCTGGGGACCCGCTGGTCGTCCGCACCAGTTGACGTCAAGGGAGGGTCGTCGGCGTCATCGCCATGGTTGATGTCGTCACGCGGGTTGACGAGGTGAAGCTCCCGTCTCCATCGCGTCGCAGCGTCGGGGAGGATCTCGATGTCGGACCATCGAGCGCGTTCGCCAGTGGGTGGTTGGTATGCCGGAGGTTCGCCGCGCCCGGTCTGCCACCTCGACGGCGGGTCGCCGCCGAGTGGTGGCGCGAGCTCGGCGGCGGTGGGCGGTCGCACGTGCAGGCCGTGGCGGTTGGTGACCTCCAGGCCGTCGAGCCTGGTCGGGTCACCCGCGATGCTGAAGTCGCCCCGGCCGATCGCGTCGTGGTGGAACGGGCAGAGGCTGACCTGGTTGTCGACGTCGGTCGAGCCGCCGTCGGCCCACTCGTGGAGGTGGTGGACCTCGACGAACCGAGTGGCCGTGCAGCCGGGGAACCGGCATCCCCGGTCGCGGTCCTCGATGAGTCGACGAGACCGCTCCGGCAGGATCCGCATCGCGCGTCCCACGCTGACGGGTCGGCCCTCGGTCTCCCATACAGGCTGCACGACGCCGTCAGAGACGAACCGCCCTAGCAGTCGCTGCGGGATGGCTCCGCCACCATTGAGCCAGGCGCCATCGGTCGAGAGGTGCAGGTAGACCCGGTAGTGGCTGGCCCGACCCGTCGAGTTCACGGACGAGAGCGATCGCTGAGCCAGCTCCTCGAGCGCGTCCGCGTAGGTCGGTCGGTCTGTCGCCGCGATGCCGCGAGACTCGGTCTGGTCGGCACCTGTGGCCTCGCCCTCGCTGGCACTGGACGCAGCCATGAACAGCGCGTCCTTGGCCTCCTTGAGGGCCTGCTCGACGAGCGCGCCGATCGGCGCCGGTGCGCTGTAGCGCAGCTGGAACCGGCCGTCCACGTCGTAGTGCATCGACAGGTCAGGGCGAGCGCAGGCCCGCCGCTCCGAGTCCTCCTGCCCGGGCAGCCCGGCAGCTGGGCCGAGTCCGGGTGAGTCGGTCGGGGTGTCGTCACCGGGCCCCTCGGTCTCGGCCACCGGCGCGGGGGCGAACGCGTGCCGGCTCAGGGCGCGACGCAGCTGGGGCACGGTGGCGTGCTGGGCGAAGTCGGCGGCGGACTGCTGGTGGCTCGCCGGCGCGTGGTGGGCCACGACGGCGGTCTGGTCGAGCGACAGGCGCCCCTCGCGTAGAGCCTCCGAGGCCGCGGTCAGCTCGTGCCGGCGCTTCGCGACTGCCACGACGTCACGCGCGTGCGAGGGCGACAGACCGGCACGCACGACGAAGTAGTGCTCCGGCGAGCGGAACCCGCCGTCACCCCAGTGGTTGCCGTCGACGACCTCCGCGGCCAGGTCGACGAGCTCGCCCTGCGCTCGGTTGAGTCGCCCCGCGACCTCGGCCGTGCGCGCCCAGAGATCGCGCTGGACCTCATCGCGCTGGGCGGCCAAGGGGCTGACTGACATACCTCAATCGTACACCTGTTCGAACGGCTGGGTCCAGCGATCCACAGGGAAAACCATTGCCGCACAACGGATTTCGCCGAGAGCGGAACGTCAGGCCTCACCGAAGTAGGACTCGACCAGCTTCTTCGGCGCCTTCGCCGCCCACGCATCCGTGATGACCTCGGCGAGCTCGGCGCGGGTCAGTCGGCCGAGGTCGCGCTGGCGCAGCAGCACTGCGTTGTAGCCGTCGAAGTGCGGCGTCGTGAACCACGGCCCGTCGCCCTCGACCAGCGCCTCCTTGTCGCTCTGGTCGGCGACGACGAACATGATCACGTCCTGCATCCGCTCACCGGTCTCGGGGTCGACGGCATCCGGGCGCGGCTCGCGGAAGTGCAGGAACGACTTCTTCCGCACCACGTAGGCCGGGTTGCCCCACGACTTCCCCTCCTCCGCCTCGGGCAGGGACAGGGCGATCTCAGCGAGGTCCGACAGCTTCGCCTTGCGTGCGGCCATGACGGCGACGCTACGCCGACTGTCCGCCCCGCGCGTCGGCCTCGGAGACCAGCGCCTGGATCGACGGCAGGAGGGCGAGCCCGTTCACCAGGACCGAGAAGACCAGGAACCCCACCGCCCAGCCGGGGTGGCCGGAGGCCCACAGCCCGGCACCAGCCAGCCCGAACACGAGCACCTTGGTCACCGGCCGCACGACGGGGCCACCCCGAGGCGCCTTGGGTGACGCGAACGTCCACCACACCGCGACCACGACGAGGGGCATCGCGGTCGCCAGCAGCACCCCGCCGACGTGGCTGCCCCAGACGGCAGCCGCCGCGGCAGCGAGCAGCTCGTCGACGAACACCAGTGCCAGCACGAGCCAACCGAGAGCCTTCACGTCACCTCCGCGTGGTCCGCCCTTGCAGGCGATGGGGTATGCCGCGCGCTCACCCAGCGGTGACCCCGCGGCATACGGGTCGGTCGAGGTGGTTCAGTCGAGGTAGTCGACCAGCGCGGGAGCCGCGCCGATGTAGCTCTGGGGGGTCAGCTCGGCGAGGCGCTTCGCGACGTCCTCGGGAAGCCCCAGGCCGGCGACGAACTCCCGCAGGTCGTCGCCGGTGATGCGGCGGCCACGGGTGAGCTCCTTGAGGCGTTCGTAGGGGTTCTCCATGCCCGCGACTCCCTGGGCGCCCAGCGCCCGCATCGCCGACTGGATCGGCTCGCCGAGGACCTCCCAGTTGGCGTCGAGGTCGGCGGCCATCGCGGCGGGTACGGCGTCGAGCCCGGCCAGTCCCCGCGCGGCGTTGTCGATGGCGAGCAGGGAGTGGCCGAAGGCGACTCCGATGTTGCGCTGCATCGAGGAGTCGGTGAGGTCGCGCTGGAGCCGGCTGTTGACGAGGGTCGAGGAGAGCACGTCGAGGAGTGCGTTGCTGACCTCGAGGTTGGCCTCGGCGTTCTCGAAGCGGATCGGGTTGACCTTGTGCGGCATCGTGCTCGACCCGACGCTGCCCTGGCCGCGGACCTGGGCGAAGTAGCCGAGCGAGATGTAGGTCCAGACGTCGGTGCACAGGTTGTGCAGGATCCGGTTGAAGCGCGCGATGTCGGCGTAGAGCTCGGCCTGCCAGTCGTGCGACTCGATCTGGGTCGTGAGCGGGTTCCACTGCAGACCCAGGGACTCGACGAACTCACGGCTCAGGGTCGGCCAGTCGGCATCAGGGACGGCGGCGAGGTGCGCGCCGTAGGTGCCGGTCGCGCCGTTGAGCTTGCCGAGGAACTCCGCTGCACCGATGCGTCGCAGCTGGCGGCCGAGCCGGTGGGCCAGCACCGCCAGCTCCTTGCCCATGGTGGTCGGCGTGGCGGGCTGGCCGTGGGTGTGCGCGAGGAGGGGCACGTCGCGCAGGTCGGACGCCATCGTCGCCACCGACTCGACGAGCTGGGTGGCGCGCGGCAGCCAGACCTCGGTCACGGCCCCCTTGACCATGAGCGCGTAGGACAGGTTGTTGATGTCCTCGCTCGTGCAGCAGAAGTGGATCAGCTCGGCGAGGCCGCGGTCCTCGTCACCCGGGGCGATCGCGGTGAGGCGACGCTTGAGGAAGTACTCGACGGCCTTGACGTCGTGCTGGGTGTCGCTCTCGATCTGTGCCAGCTCGGCGATCTCGTCGGCACCGAAGTCCTCGACGACCTGGCGCAGCCGCTGCTGTTCCGAGTCGGTCAGGGCCCGGACGCCGGGGAGGACCTGGTGCGTGGTGAGGAAGATCAGCCACTCCACCTCGACCCGCACCCGCTCCCGGTTGAGCGCCGGTTCGGAGAGGTGGTCGACGAGAGCAGCCACCACACCGCGGTAGCGGCCGTCGAGGGCGCCCAGCGCGATGGGAGGGGTCGCGTCAGCAAGCGAAGCCATGGCGACAGTCTCCCAGAGTGGCGAGAGCGCTGTGGACGCGGTCCGGCGCGGTCGGTGGCTGTCGCCGGCCACGTGTCTTGCCGCGGCGCGCGGTCCGGGGAGCGGCGGCATACGGTGAACACCATGCGATACACCACTCTCGGCCGCAGCGGCACCGTCGTCTCCACCCAGTGCCTGGGCACCATGACCTTCGGCGCCGAGGCCTCCGAGGCGACGTCCGGCGCGATCCTCGAGGCGTTCGTCGAGGCGGGTGGCAACTTCGTGGACACGGCCGACGTCTACGCCGAGGACGGTGAGTCCGAGGCGATCATCGGCCGCTGGCTCAAGGCCCACCCCGAGGATGCGAAGAACGTGGTGATCGCCACCAAGGGCCGCTTCGGCATGGGCGACGCCCCCAACGACCTCGGGCTATCGCGCCGCCACCTGCGGCGCGCCCTCGACGACTCGTTGCGCCGGCTCGGCGTCGAGCACGTCGACCTCTACCAGATGCACGCCTGGGACGCGCTGACCCCGGTGGAGGAGACCCTGCGGTTCCTCGACGACGCGGTCGGCGCCGGCAAGATCTCCTACTACGGGTTCTCGAACTACCTCGGCTGGCAGGTCACCAAGGCCGTCTTCACGGCCCGCGAGCACGGGTGGACCGCCCCTGTGACCTTGCAGCCGCAGTACAACCTGCTGGTTCGCGACATCGAGCACGAGGTCGTCCCCGCCTGCCTTGACGCAGGCTTGGGGCTGCTCCCGTGGTCGCCGCTCGCGGGTGGGTGGTTGACCGGCAAGTACCAGCGCGACGCGACCCCGACCGGGGAGTCCCGGCTCGGCGACGACCCGACCCGGGGCATGGAGGCGTGGGGACCGCGCAACGCCCAAGAGCGCACCTGGGCCGTCATCGACGCGGTCGGTCAGGTCGCGGCCGAGCTGGACGTGAGCTCCGCACAGGTCGCCCTCGCGTGGGTCGGGGCACAGCCGGGCGTCACCTCGGTGATCCTCGGTGCCCGGACGGTCGAGCAGCTGGGCGACAACCTCGCGGCGGCCGACCTCGAGCTGAGCCGCGAACACGTCGAGCGGCTGTCCACGGTCAGCGCCCCGCAGGTGGACGACTACCCGTACGGCGCCGCAGGCGTGGACCAGAGGCACCGCGGCCTGGCCGGCTGAAGCCGCCCGGACCGCTCCTCGCGGCGGGCTGTCCGGTCAGGCGAACCCGTAGCGGTCCAGCGCAGGCACCAGGTCCTCCTCCTCGGAGGACAGGTGGTCGAGCAGGGTCGTCGACAGGCGGTCGACGACGCGCTGCAGCTCGACGGTCGCAGAGCCCCCTGAGGCTCCCGACACCAGGCCGACGAGGGCGTCGTCCAGCTGCTCGAGCACGTCGTGGATGACGAGGTGCTCGGCCTCCAGGCGGTCGAGCACCGGGGCGAGGGCCGGGTCGCTTCGTCGCAGGTGGGGAAAGACCGAGCGGTCCTCGAGGGTGTGGTGTCCCGTGACGAAACGGCAGTACTGCGCGCAGTAGGCCCCGAGCGTCCAGTTGTTCTGCCGCATGGTCAGCTCGTTGATCGCGTTGCGTGCGCGGTGCGCCTGCTCCTCGCCGGCCACCACCTGCTCGACGATGTCGCGCAACCGGCTGAGCTCGGCCCGCAAGCCGTCGTGCACCTCGACGAGGTGGGCGCCGGCCCCTGAGGCAGCTGCCGTGGCAGCGCCCTGGGTATGCCGGGTGGTCACCGCGCCGGGCACGGCGGCCCGCCGTGCCCGTTCGGCCTCGACCAGCTGGCGCGTGGCAGGTGCCACCTCGGTCGCGAAGCGCTGGACGTCCGCGAGGGAGGACACCGGCGCGATGAACGTGCTCATCCCCTCCTCCAGCGTGAGGTCGGCCAGCTGTTCGGCGCCGGTCCGCGGGCCGATGTTGTAGAGCCGGCGGATCTCGGCCGGGTCGCGACCGGCCTTGCGGGCCGCGTCGTCGATGGTCTGGTTCATGCCCCGCAGAGCCGACGGCGCGGCATACCCCATGCTCGGGAGCCAGCCATCGGCCACGGTGCCGGTGAGGCGGAGCATCCGCGGCTTGAGGGCACCCAGCCAGATCTCGACCGGGTGCGCGGGAGCCGGGCCGGGATGCAGGCCCACGACGCGGTGGTGGTCCCCCTCCACCCGCACGGACGGTGCCCCTGCCCCGGCCCACACCTCCCGGATCACCGCGACCGCCTCGGCCAGCGCCTCGACCGACTCACCCGGGGACAGGCGGGTGCCGCCGGCGGCGACGATGGCGTCCCAGAAGGCACCCGCGCCGAGGCCCAGCTCGACGCGTCCGCCGCTGAGCCGGTCGAGGGTCGCGACGCTGCGGGCCAGCACGACCGGTGGCCGCAACGGCAGGTTGGCGACGTTCAGGGCGACGCGGACCGAAGTCGTACGCGCGGCGATGACCGTCAGCAGGGTCCAGGCGTCGAGGTGCCTGGCCTGGTACGGGTGGTCCTGGATCGTGACGAGGTCCAGGCCGCCGACGTCGGCGGCTTCGCTGAGCTCGAGGGTCAGGTCGGCAGCGGTGGCGTCAGGGCTCGGGAAGATCCCGAACTGCAGGTCCTGCCCGTAGTCGGTCATGGCATCCCTCAGCTGGTCGGCATGGTGGTGGACTCACCGTAGGCGGCGGGTCGCTCGTAGTCGCCCAGGACCTGGGCCAGCGCGAGGTGCCGCCAGGCCTGTTCGTGCTGCGACTGACGCTGCAGGGTGCGTCCGAGCAGGAGGTGGAGGTAGCCGTCGTCGGGGGCGTCCTCGACGAGTCCCCGCACCACCGCCTCGGCACGCCCCAGCTGGGCGGAGCCGAAGTAGGCACGAGCCAGCAGGGTTCGGAGCTCGGCCGTGCCGTGCACGGTCTCGGTCGCGTCGGACTCGTCGACCAGCTCCTTCAACGCGATGGCCGCGGCGCCGTAGTCACCGGCGTCGACCAGGCCGCGAGCCCACTCGAGCCGGAGGATGAAGGGAGTGCTGGTCCTGCTGGTCATGGTCATGCCCGCACAACACTAGTTCGATATTCAACTATTCCGGGCGACGAGCTGGCGGCGGACGTGCTCCACGACGCCGTCGGCGGCCGCGACCACCTCGGCGTACGTCTGGTCGAACGCCGAGTCGTTGCCGTACCAGGGGTCGTCCATGTCGAGTGCCCCCGATCGCTCCGCATCCGGGTCGAACGAGCGGAACAGCCTGAGCTTGGCTCGCTGCTCCTCGGTGCGGGCGAGCCTGGTCAGCTCACGCAGGTGCCCCGCGTCTGCGGCCAGGACGAGGTCGACGTGCGGCAACCACGATGCCTCGAACCGTCGGGCAACGTGGTCACGTCCCCCGAAGTCGTCGTGGCCGTTGCGGGCGAGCACCGCCAGGGTGCGCGGGTCGGCCGGGCTGCCGACCTCCCACGAGTGCGTGCCCGCCGAGTCGACCACGACGGCGTCCCCGAGGCCGGCCCGCTCGAAACGCTCGCGCAGCACGAACTCGCCCATCGGGGAGCGGCAGATGTTGCCGGTGCAGACGACGGTGACCCGATAGGGACGCTGGGCTGCCAGCTGTTCTGCCATGCGTCCATTCAACGACATTGCTGTCCAACGACCTCGGCCTGGTCCGGTTGCGACCCGCCTGTCGTGCGTCAGCCCACGTCGGCGGTCAGCTGGCTCTGCGTCTGGGCCGCATAGGCGGTACGCAGTGCTCGACGGGCGCGGTAGGACAAGGCCCTCAAGCCCGTGGGGGTCGTGCCGAGCCGGTGTGCGGCCTCGGCGACGCTGAGCTCCTGGACGTGGGTGAGTAGCAGCACCTCCCGCCAGCGGGGAGGCAGGCTGTTGAGGGCGGCGCGCATCTCGTCGTGCCCCTCCCGGGTGAGGACATCGTGCTCCACTCCCGGACGCGGGTCGGGAACTGCGAGCAGCGTCTCGTCCGCGGCGACCGACGGCGCGTAGCGGTGGCTGCGCCGCCGGATGTGCGCGACGGACAGGTTGCGGACGGTCACGGCCAGGTAGGCCAGCGCGTTGTCGTCGGGTCCGTGCCCGGTCGCCAGCGCGTGGAGCATCTTGGCGAAGGCTTCGGAGACCAGGTCCTGGGCGGAGTAGTCGGGGAAGGCGCGGCGCCGCGCCMTCCGGATCAGGGCCGCGTGGTGACGGGAGTACAGCTCGGCAACGGCTCGGGTGTCACCGTTGCGGGCGGCGGCCAGCAGCGGCGCGTCGGAGGGCAGCGGCGCGTCGGAGGGCAGGGGCCGGCTCGACGGGTGAGCAGCCGCATCGTGCCGAGAAGGTGCATCGTGCCGAGAGAGGGCATCGGCCCAGGGGTGTGCGTAGGCGGGCATGGCGGTATGGCTCCAGGTGCTGCGTCAGGTGGTCGGTCAAGTGGGGCGGTGCTCGCGGACCCTGGCTGAGCCGGGCCGGGAGTGACTGGTCAACAGCACTCAGCGGTCGAGCCACCTGTTGCCTGCTGCCGTCGATCGGCGCACGACGAGGATGACATCGCGGCCGACGCCACACCTTGGGCGCTCGTACGGAAATGGCGTGCGGTGGTTGGTCCCTGGACCAAGGAGTCAGGGGTCTTTCCGCATATCCGCGACATTTCGCCCCGGGCGCCGACGTCGAGGCGTCGGCGTGGTCGAGGAGGGTCAGGCCGGGCTGTCGACCTCGTCCGCCAGATCGGCGGTGGCTACGCGGAGGGAGAGCCAGAGCCGGACGTGGGGGTCGTCGAGGTCCACGTGGAACTCGTCGACGAGTCGGGTCAAGCGGTAGCGGACGGTGTTCTTGTGCACGTGGAGGGCGTCCGCCATGGCGGAGATGTTGCCGTTCGTCGAGCAGTACGCGCGCAGGGTCTGGAGGTAGTCCGTCTGGTGCCGGCGGTCGTGGGCGCTGATGGTCTCGACCGCGTCGCCCTCGCCGAGCTCGTTGTCGGTGATGAACGCGTGGACCTTGAGGATGTTGAGGGGTATGCGGTGGTCCTCGAAGAGCGCCACTGGCCCGACCGCCGGAGCGCCTGCGGGTGCCGACGTCCGGTCCCACAGGTACGCGAGCGTGTCCATCGCCTCCCTCCTGGACTTCGGGAGGGCGTCGACCGACGTCGCGATGCTCCCCACCGCCGCGACCATGGGGAACGAGCTGATGGTGTGGGCGTGGGACGCGACCTCCTGCACGACGCGACGGTGTCTGGCACGGGCGCCCTCCCCGGATCCGGTGAGGACGGCATACACGGTCGACTCGATGAGCGCCGTGGTGCTCTGGGTGACGTAGACGTCGCACACCGTGGAGACCAGGTGGAGGAGCCGGTGCGTCTCCCGCGCCAGGTCGAGCCGCGCCGGCTCGGGCCGCACGACCGAGAACGCCGCGACCGCAAGGCCGCCTCCCGGGCGCAGGCCCAGCTGGGCCGCTGCGAAGGCGGCGTGCGCGGGATCCTCCATGAGGGTCCTCAGGAGGTCGCCGTTGCGTCGCTCGCCGAAGTCGGCCGCCGACCGCGCGTGGAGCATGTGCAGCCCGATCAGCGGAGCGATCCGGTCGAGGGCGTCGAGCGCTGCCGCCCGCTGGTCCCCTCCCGGGTCGATGACCCACACGGACCCCAGCAGCTCACCACCGGCTCGGACCGCCAGGGCGAGCCGGTCGGAACCACCCTCGTGCAGCGGGATGTGGACCGCTCGGGGGGAGGCGTAGACCACCTTGTAGTCGTCGTCGAACGCCGGAGGGGTGGTCTCCTGGAGGGCCAGCGTGGTCGCCCTGCGCAGCTCGTCGATCTCCTGACCAGGAAGCGTGGAGTAGCCCAGGATCTGCCCACGCGGGTCCACGATGCTGACGGCACCGTCCGTGATCGACGCGATGGTGTTGGCGAAGGCATAGAGGTCGCCGAGCCGGGCACCGGAGACCGAGTCCGCGGCAGCCCCGGTCACCGAGGCCCTGGCGACAGTCGCCAGGCGCGACCAGTCGGCCGAGTCGGGGGCGACGAGCACGGCGAGGCTGTGGCGGACACCTGCCTCGCGGAGCTGCTCGACCGAGGCGCCGTGGGCCTTCACGACGACGGCCGCTGCGTTGCTGTTGGCCGCCCGGTGCAGCAGCTGGTCGAAGTCCGGCGTGCCGACCGCGATGCCCACCGCGAGGATGATGCGGTCGTCGCTGTTGGTCCAGTCGTCCAGCGGGTCGTACATGAGGACGTCGGAGACCCGGTGCTCGAGGGTGTCGGTCGTGGGATTGGCATGCAGGAGCTCGGCATGCGTGAGCTCGATGAAGTCGGCAAGGCGGACGACCTGCGCGTCGGGCGCACCTGTTGCAGCGGCTGCATCGGGTGCGTCGGCACGTGTCGGCTCAGTGGCCCGGTCCACGCTTGGACGTTATCACCAGCCCGTCGCCGTTCTTCTGTTCTTTCCTCCATGACCTGAGTCGCTCGTCTGGGACACGATCTGGACCCAACCCGGATCGGCGAGGACGGAGGCAGTGTGAGACTCAGCGACATCAGGGCACTGGTCACGGTGCAGGGCCCCCCGACCACGCGGTCGGAACGCCTGTCCCGCAAGTACTTCAGCGTCGAGGACATGGGGCGCGCTGCCGGCCGTCGACTGCCCCGCAGCGTCTTCGACTACCTCGAGGGTGGCGCCGAGGACGAGGTGTCCCTGCGGCGCAACCGCACCTCCTTCGACGACTGGACGTTCGTGCCCCGCTGGGGCTCGGTGGCTGACCTCGACCTGGGCTCACGGCTCCTGGGGGGTCCGATCGCCCTGCCGCTCACGCTCTCCCCGACCGGCGGCACGCGGCTCTTCCACCCCGACGGCGAGATCGGGGCCGCCCGCGCTGCCCGTGACGCGGGGATCCCCTACGGCCTGGCACACCTCAGCACCACCACCATGGAGTCGGTCAGTGCGGGGACCCCCGGCCTGCGGCGGTGGTTCAACCTCGAGCCCACGAGGGACAAGGTCGCCCTCCAGGCCGTTCTGGACCGGGTTTCGCGGTCCGGCTACGAGGCCCTGCTCGTCAATGTCGACTGTCGGGCCATCGGGCACCGTGAACGCGACTACCGCAACGGTTTCACCGCACCCCCGTCGATCAAGCCGCGGACGCTGGTGGAGGGTGCCCTGCACCCCGCGTGGAGCGTGGGCTTCCTGAGACAGGACGCGATCGCCTTCCCTAACCTCGACGCCACGATTCCCGAGGGTCCACTGGCCAGCTCACCGGCCATGTGGCGCACCCTCCTCGCGGGCAGCTACGAACCCACGGACTGGACCGACCTCGCCGAGCTCAGGGACCGCTGGGCCGGTCCCATCGTCCTCAAGGGGTGTGTGAACGCGGCCGACGCCGTCAGGGCCGCCGACCTCGGCATCGACGCGATCCAGGTCAGCAACCACGGCGGGCGCCAGCTCGACCACATGGCTTCCCCCCTCGACGTCCTCCCGGAGATCGTCCGGGCGACCGCGGGTCGGGTCGAGCTCATCGTCGACGGAGGCATCCGGCGCGGCTCCGACGTGGTCAAGGCGATCGCGCTGGGTGCCACCGCCTGCTCGATCGGCCGGCCATACCTCTATGGCCTGTCGGTGGCCGGAGAGGCGGGGGTGGCCCACGTCCTGCGCCTCTTCCGCGAGGAGATGACTCGCACCATGGCGCTGCTCGGCGTCACGACGATCGACGAGCTCCGCGCGAGAGGTCCTGAGCTGCTCAGGCACCGCGGCGACGTCGTCACCCCCACCCCAGCGCGAGTGGACCGCCCACTCGTCGACACCCCACGGGTCCGTACCGGCTCCGCGGGCGAGAGGAGCACCGCATGAACACGTCGACCCTGCCCGGCTCGGCCCTGCGCAGCAGGTCGATCGGCTCGATGAGCTCGATGAGCTCCATCGGCTCGATCGGCTCCATCGGCTCGATCGCGGCCGCCCTGAGCGCGCTGCTGCTGACCGCCTGTGGTCCGGGCGGCACCGCCACGGCGGACGCACACCCCGCCACCGCGGGCCCCACCCTTGCAGTCGACGCCTCGGCCGCAGGGCTCCTGCCGTCCTCCATCAAGGCGAGCAAGACGCTCCGCGTCGCGATCCCGACCAACGAGCCGCCGGTCCAGTTCTACCGCGCCGGCACCAAGGAGATGACCGGGATCAACCCGGACCTGGCGCGCCTGCTCGGGCAGGCCCTCGGGGTCACGGTGGAGATCAAGGTCGTGAACTTCGACCAGATCATCCCCGGGATCGCCGCAGGGCGGTACGACCTGACGGTCTCGTCGATGACCCCCACCGCTGAGCGGATGAAGGTGCTCGACTTCGTCGACTACATGCAGATCGGCACCTCGGTGGCAGTCCCGAAGGGCAACCCCCTGAAGCTCGACCAGAACTCGTTGTGCGGCAAGGCAGTCGGAGTGCTCACCGGTTCCTACCAGCTGACGGTCGACGTGCCGACCCTCGACAAGGCCTGCTCGGCAGCCGGTAAGCCTGCGATCAGGACGGCCCAGTACCAGGACACGCGTCAGGCGGTCTCGGCCCTCACCAGCGGACGGCAGGAGGCCGTGCTCGCGGACTCGCCGATCCTCAGCTACGCCGCCAAGCAGAGCCCCGCGATCGCCGTCGCGTCCACATTCGAGCTCGCGCCGGTGGGCGTGGGCATGCCGAAGTCCTCCGGACTCGTCAAGGCCGTGGCGGCAGCCCTGAGCTCCGTGTTCGCGACCCCGGCGTACCAGCAGGCCCTGGGCACCTACGGGCTCGAGTCCGCCGCCCTCCACGACGCCCGCGTCAACTTCGCGCAGTAGGAGGAGTCATGCGCGAACAAGTCGCCGGAGGCGTTGTCGACAGCGTGTCTGGCCCGACGCAGGAGGTGCCGACAGTGGTACCCCTGCGGCACCCGGTGCGCACCGCGATCGGCCTGCTCCTGCTGGTGTCGGCTGTGGGAGTGGGGTGGGACATCGCCGAGAACCCCGGTTACCACTGGGACGTCGTGCTGTCGTACCTCTTCGCGCGCCCGATCCTCGAGGGTGCCGGTCTCACCGTCGTGCTCACCGTGGTCGCCGAGGCCGTGGGGATCGTCCTCGGCACGGGGCTGGCCATCATGCGCCTCTCGGCCAACCCGATCGTCAGCACGGTGAGCCGGGGCTACATCTGGTTCTTCCGGGGAACGCCACTGCTGGTGCAGCTGGTCTTCTGGTACAACATCGCCGCCCTCTACCCGACCATCTCCATCGGCATCCCGTCCGGCCCGTCGTGGGAGATCGCCTCCGCGAACTCCCTGATCACGCCGCTGGTTGCCGCCGTCGTGGGCCTCTCGCTGAACGAGGCGGCATACATGGCCGAGATCATCCGCGGCGGGATCCAGTCGGTGGACTCTGGTCAGTACGACGCCGGCCGGGCGCTGGGGATGAACGGCCAGCAGCGGATGCGGCTCGTCATCCTGCCGCAGGCCATGCGGGTGGTGCTGCCGCCCACCGGCAACCAGGTCATCTCGATGCTCAAGAGCACCTCGCTCGTCAGCGTCATCGCGATCGCCGACCTGCTCTACCAGGCCCAGATCATCTACTCGGAGAACTACCAGACGATCGCACTGCTCATCGTCGCCAGCCTGTGGTACCTCGCCATGACCACCGTCCTGACCTTCTTCCAGACCAGGCTCGAACGGCGCTACGGCCGAGGGTTCGACACCTCGTCCTCACGGGCTCGCCGCGCCTGGAAGGGATTCGCACGATGAGCACCCCCATGGTGGAAGCGGTCAGGGTCCGCAAGGCCTTCGGCGACACGCAGATCCTCAAGGGCATCGACCTCACTGTCGAGCGTGGATCCGTGACCTGCCTGATCGGCCCCTCCGGCTCGGGGAAGACGACCTTCCTGCGCTGCATCAACCATCTCGAGAAGGTCGACGCCGGCCGGCTCTCCGTGGACGGGCAGCTGGTGGGCTACGCCGAGCGGAACGGCCGCCTCCATGAGATGAAGGAGCGCCAGACCGCACGATCCCGCCTCGATGCCGGCATGGTGTTCCAGCGCTTCAACCTGTTCCCGCACCTGACCGCGCTGGAGAACATCGTGGCGGCCCCGGTGAACGTCCTTCGACGCCCGCGGGACGAGGTCGCCGCCGAGGCCCTCGAGCTGCTCGCGCGGGTGGGACTGGGCGATCGCGGCAGCGCCTACCCGCAGCAGCTCTCCGGTGGTCAGCAGCAGCGGGTCGCCATCGCCCGGGCGCTGGCGATGAGGCCGAAGCTGATGCTCTTCGACGAGCCCACGTCCGCCCTCGATCCCGAGCTGGTCGGCGAGGTGCTCGACGTCATGAAGTCGTTGGCCGAGGCCGGGATGACGATGGTGGTCGTGACCCACGAGCTCGGTTTCGCCCGACAGGTCGGCGACCAGGTCGTGTTCATGGACCAGGGCGTCGTGGTCGAGAGCGGGCCGCCCGAGGTCGTCCTGGGTGCCCCCAGCCATGACCGCACCCGAGCCTTCCTCTCGAAGGTCCTCTAGCCCCCCGCCCGAACGGAGCCCTTGCATGTCCACCACCCAGATCGTCCAGGTCACCACCGAAGCCGCCCCCGGCCCTGCTGGCCCCTACTCGCAGGCCGTCGTCGCGAACGGTTTCCTCTTCACCGCCGGCCAGACCCCGCACGACGCCGTGAGCGGAGCAGTCGTCGGCGACGGGATCGAGGAGCAGACCACGCATGCCTTGACCAACGTCCTCGCCGTTCTCGCGGCCCATGGGCTGGACTTCGACAACGTGGTCAAGGCGACGGCCCACCTGCACCACCCCGGCAGGGACTTCCCCGGCTTCAACGCTGCCTACGAGCGCTTCGTCACGCCGCCCTACCCGGCTCGCACGACCGTCGGCTCGTTCCTCGGCGACTTCCTCGTCGAGATCGACGTCGTCGCGGCCCTTCCCGGTCAGTCGGGGTAGCCCAAGGGGTTGCCGCGCTGCCAGCGCCACTGGTCGGCGCACATGTCCTCGATGGTGCGGGTGGCCTTCCAGCCGAGCTCGCGTTCGGCACGGGACGGGTCGGCATACGAGGCGGCGATGTCGCCGGCCCGACGTTCGACGATCTCGTGGGGGAGCTCGTGGCCGCAGGCCTTCTCGAAGGCGTGCAGCACCTCGAGGACCGACGTCCCGTGACCGGTGCCGAGGTTCCAGGTCGAGACGCGCTCGTCGGTGCTGCCGAGCCTGGTCAGTGCCGCGAGGTGACCGGCGGCAAGGTCCTCGACGTGGATGTAGTCACGAAGGGCCGTCCCGTCCGGGGTGTCGTAGTCGCCGCCGAAGACGTTGAGCTTCTCCAGCTTGCCGACCGCGACCTGCGCGATGAACGGCATCAGGTTGTTGGGGATGCCCTGCGGGTCCTCGCCGATGGTCCCGGAGACGTGGGCGCCGACGGGGTTGAAGTAGCGCAGCAGCGCGATCCGCCACCGCTCGTCCGTGGCGGCGACGTCGCGCAGCACCTGCTCGATCATCACCTTGGTCCAGCCATAGGGGTTGGTCGCCGAGGTCGGGTACTCCTCCTTCATCGGCACCGGGGCGTTGTCGCCGTAGACGGTGGCCGAGGAGGAGAACACCAGGCGGTGGCAGCCGTGCCGGTGCATGGCGCGGACCAGGGCGAAGGTCGAGTCGAGGTTGTTCTGGTAGTACTCGAGCGGTACGTCCACGCTCTCGCCCACCGCCTTGAGCCCGGCGAAGTGGATCACCGCGTCGAACTGCCGCGCGGCGAACAGCGACTCGATCTTGTCCCGGTCGGTCAGGTCGAAGGCGTGCACCTCCAGGTGCGCCCCCGTCAACGACTCCAGCCGCCCGACCACCGTCGGCTTGGCGTTGGAGAAGTTGTCGACGACGACCACCTCGTGGCCTGCCGCCACGAGCTGGACGACGGTGTGGGACCCGATGTAGCCGGCACCGCCGGTGACGAGGACGCGCATGCGCCTACCGTATGCCGCCGGGCGGCCTCCCAGCGCGCGCGGCCACCACCTGGGCGGCCATCACGTGGGCGGCATGCCGGCGGGTGCCCTAGGCCTGTCGTCCTTCCCCGGGCGGGAGCGCGGACCGCAGCGAGCGCGAGCGTCCGCGGAACTCGGCGACGACCGCACCGTCGGACTCGCGCGTCACGGTGACATCGGTGATCCCGCTGCGCCCGTAGGCCGTCCGCACCCGGCCCTCCGCGACGAGGACCTCGCCCAGGCGGACGGAGGTGACGAACGTGATGTCCGCACCTGCCGCCACGGTCAACGCGCCGCGGCTGTTGCACGCCAGGGCGAACGTCGAGTCGGCGAGCGTGAACAGGTAGCCACCGTGCGCGATGTCGTGACCGTTGACCATCTCGGCGGTGACCGTCATGCGGACCACCGCGTGGTCGAGCTCGATGACGGTCGCCTCCATGCCGAGGGCCCGGGAAGCCTCGTCGTCCTCCCACATCTGGAGGACGTGCGTGAGGTCCGTGGTCACCGTGCTGCCTCCTCGCCCATGGTCCGGAGTCTGGCAGAGAAGGAACGGCCGGGCGCGTCACCCTTTCGCCCTCGCCCCGTCCCCTCAGCAGTGACTTCTTCCACAGATGCCCGGGGCCCTTCCCCCGGCGTGGTCGACTCACGGAAAGGAACTCCAGTGAACCGGCGCCTCCTCGCGGCGGGCACCGCCGTGGCCATCGCAGCTGTCGCCGTCACCGCGTTCACCCTCGCTCGTGACACGGACAGTCCCGAGTCTGAGTCCGCGACCCGGCTGACGCCACCATCCGGAGCTGCGCGCATCAGCGTCCGTCCAGGCGAAGGCGCCACCGCAGTCGCCGCGAACGGCTTCACCCCCGTCGCGTTCCCCGCGACCTGCACGGGCGCCGTCGCGGCCATCGCCTCGGCCGAGCAGCTGCTCCCTGTGTTGGGCCAGGTGAAGGGAGTCACCGACGAGCAGTGGCGGCTGACGATCGAGCAGGTCCACGGCAAGGACACTCCCACCGCGAAGTACTACCTCGGCATCGTCCGCCGGGCCGCGACCGACGCCTCCATCCAACGGGTCACCCGGGACCGCGTCTCCCAGCTGGACATGACGACCCATCCGGAGTGGGGCGGGTTCAGGGTCGTCGCCTGCCAGCCCGGTCGCACGGCCACGGTCGAGCTGCTCACCTGCTCCCGACACGTCGCCGACCACCTCACCGCCTGTTACGCCGCTGCCCGGAAGGCACAGTGGGCAGGCACCCCCGGGGACTGGGTCATCCAGGACCACCAGGCACCCGGGGACGTCGCGCCGCCGGCTCTCAGGGAACGCATCGACAACGGCGCAGACGCCCTGTCGGGCTCCGCGCCGCCCGCCCGGGTGAGGGTCGGGTGGCTGACAGCGCTCGGCTCGGGGTGGCAGGAGTTCACCAACGCGCCCAGTTAGCAGGCGCGGGTCGACGGACCCGCGAGGTATGCCGCGGGGGGCGAGCCCGCGGCATACCCTCGCGTCCACGGGGCGGAGCCTTTCTGCTCACCCCGTGAAGCGCACGTCCCAGGGCTGCACGTCGACCGTGAGCACTCCACGGGTGACCGAGCCGTCGTCCTCGTGGGCGAGGCGGACCAGCTCGTCGGCCTCCCCGGGCGGGACGCGCACGACCGCCATCCCCTCACCCCGGGCGGCGTCGACGGGACCGGCCGCGACCAGCCAGCCGCGCTCCTGAAGTCGGTGCAGGAAGGCGACGTGTTCGGAGAAGCCGGGGTGGGCGAAGATCGACGCGCCCTCGGGGAGGTTGGTCCCGGGTCGGTGGTGCAGCGCGAACCACTCCCCGGAGGGCTCCGGCTGCGCGCCCGTCCCCGCGGACGCCGCCTCGACCCGCTGCGCGAGCCGGGCGAGCACCAGCGGCCAGCCGGTGTCGTACTCCGCCCGCGCCGCCTCCGGCTCGGCCAGTCGCTCCCACCCCGTGTGGGTCAGCGTGACCAGGGTGCCGTCGCCGTGGGGCTCGAACGCCACCGCGACCTCGGTCGCCCGCTCCGGCCCGTGCCCTGGATGCCAGGTCATCGCGAAACCGCCCGGTCGCTCCCAACGCAGCACCGTGCCCCAGACCGCCTTCTCCGCACCGTGGCGTTCGACGACGACACCATCCTCGAACGCGACGCTGGCCTGCGCACCGAAGACGCTGTGGGTGCCGAGCGGCCACCAGGCCCCGAGGTGGGCGGTGAACAGCTCGAAGGCCGTGTCGACATCGCACCGCACCCGGATCTCGCGACGGACGGGTGTGAGGGTCGGGGCTTCACTCATGACGACTCCTGTTCATCGACGCGGTGTTGCTCTACATACGTGGCGAACGAGGTGAGCGCGGTGTCCCAGGTCGCGACCAGCCACTGCTGGAGGTCGACGAGCCCGTCGGGGGCGAGCGCGTAGAGGTTCCGCGTGCCCCGGCTCTCGTGGTCCACCAGGCCGGCGCCCTGGAGCACCTTGAGGTGCTTGCTCACGGCCGGCCGGCCGATCGGCATGGCCGCGGCGATCTCGCCGACGGCACGGGGGCGCTCGGCGAGGAGCTCGAGGATCTGGCGCCGACTGGGGTCGCCGAGGGCGTCGAGGGCGAGGGCTGATTGGTTACTCATGGGCAACGGTTACTCTAGAGCGACGGTTAAGGCCATGTCCAGACCCCCTTACGATGAAGGGCATGACCACGGCAACGGCGCCCAGCACCCACCCCCTCGTCGACAAGCACGCCGAGCTACTCGCGCAGGCGACCACGGCCCTGGCGGAGCGGTCCTACTTCAGCCGGTTCCCCGAGTCGCCCTCCCCCCGCGTCTACGGCGAGGGGTCGGCCGAGGCCGGCCAGGCGGCATACGAAGCCTTGCGGGACAGTGCTTTTGGTGGCCTGGGTGAGGTGCGCACCGATGGTGGGTGGGTCGGCGAGGAGGTCTCGCCCTACGGGCCCGCCCTGGGGATCACCTACCCGCACCTCGACCTCGACGCGGCCCTGGCGGCTGCGGCCGACGCAACGCCCGCATGGCGTGACGCCGGTGCCCGCACCCGTGCGGCGGTCTGCGTCGAGATCGTCGAACAGATCAACGCGCGCTCGTTCGAGATCGCCCACTCGGTGATGCACACGACCGGGCAGCCGTTCGTGATGGCGTTCCAGGCCGCCGGGCCGCACGCGCAGGACCGGGCGCTCGAGTCGATCGTCGCCGGCCTCGTCGAGCAGGAGCGCGTGCCCGCGTCCGTGGTCTGGGAGAAGCCCGGCCGCGACAAGGAGGGCAACCCCGCACCGCTGCGGATGCAGAAGGACTACCGCGTGGTGCCGCGCGGTGTCGCCCTCGTCATCGGCTGCAACACCTTCCCGACGTGGAACGGCTACCCGGGGCTGTTCGCCTCACTGGTCACCGGCAACCCCGTCATCGTGAAGCCGCACCCACGGGCCGTGCTTCCCCTCGCCATCTCCGTCGCCGTGTGCCGTGAGGTTCTCTCCGCTGCCGGCTTCAGTCCCGACCTGGTCCAGCTCGCGCCCGAGTCCGAGGGTGAGGGCCTGGCCAAGGTGCTCGCCGAGCGCGACGAGGTCCGGATCATCGACTACACCGGCGGCCCGGGCTTCGGCGGCTGGCTCGAGGAGAACGGCGCCGGTCGTGGCCAGCTCGTCTACACCGAGAAGGCCGGCGTCAACACGATCGTCGTCGACTCGACCGACAACCTGCGCGGGGTGCTGGGCAACCTGGCGTTCTCGCTCGCGCTCTACTCGGGTCAGATGTGCACGACCCCGCAGAACATCTACGTCCCGCGAGACGGCATCGCCACCGACGAGGGCCACCTGTCGTTCGAGGACTTCGGTGGTCGCCTCGCGGCGGCCGTGGGCAAGCTCACCGGTGACGACGCCCGCGCCGTCGAGCTGCTCGGTGCGACGGTCAACGACGGGGTCCGCGCCAACGCCGCGGGTCTCGCGGCGCTCGCCGAGGAGGCGGGTGGCACGGTGGTCCTCGACTCGCGCGTGGTCAGCCACCCGGCATACCCCGACGCGGTGGTCCGCGCCCCCGGCCTCGTGAGCATGGACGCGAGCCGCGAGGACGTCTACACCCAGGAGTGCTTCGGGCCGGTGACCTTCCTCATCGCGACGTCCGGGACCGACCAGTCGCTGGCACAGTTCCGTGACACGGTGCGCGAGCACGGGGCGATGACGGCGGCGGTCTACTCCACGAGCGAGGACGTCCTCGACGCCGCCCGCGATGCCGCGGCGGACGCGGGAGTCGCGCTGTCGGAGAACCTCACCGGCCCGGTGTTCGTCAACCAGACCGCGGCGTTCTCGGACTTCCACGGCACCGGCGCCAACCCGGCGGCCAACTCCGCCTACGTCGACGCGGCGTTCGTGGCCAACCGGTTCCGGGTCGTCACCTCCCGCCGCCACGTCTAGCTCGTCAAGGCCCGCGCATCTGGCACGATCGGGTCCATGAACTTCGTCATCAAGGTCGCAGTCAACGCGGTGGCACTGTGGGTGGCCGCGTGGCTCGTGTCGGGCATCAGCTTCGGGGAGGGCAAGTTCGGCTCGAAGTTCGCGACCGTGCTGCTGGTCGCCCTGGTCTTCGGGCTGGTCAACGCCGTCGTCAAGCCGATCGCCAAGCTGCTCAGCTTCCCGTTCATCATCCTGACGCTCGGGTTGTTCACGTTCATCGTGAACGCCTTCATGCTCCAGCTGACCGAGTGGATCGCCGAACCGCTGGGGCTCAGCTTCACGATCGACCACTTCTTCTGGGACGCGGTGCTCGGCGCCATCATCATCACGATCGTCTCGATGGTCCTGGGCTGGGTCATCCCGGACGGCGACGACGACTGACGCGCGCGCGCCTCGCTGACCTCCGACCGGGCGGCCGACCCCGCAAGCGCGCGACACCTAGAGTGAACCCATGAGCGACACTGCCTCTACGAACGACACCGACGTCCGCCTGCGCGCGGCCCTCGACCAGGTGCCCGCCTACGTCCCCGGCAAGCCCGCGGCCGCGCCCGCGGGCGTCACGGCATACAAGATCTCGTCCAACGAGAACCCGTATCCGCCGCTGCCGTCGGTCCTCGACGTGGTGCGCGAGGCGGCCGGTGCGATCAACCGCTACCCCGACATGGCCGTCACGGAGCTCACCCAGGCACTCGCCGAAACCCTCGGGGTCCCGGCCGAGCACATCGCCACCGGCACGGGTTCGGTCGGCGTCCTCGGCCAGGTCATCGCCGCCACCTGCGACCCCGGCGACGAGGTCGTCTACGCCTGGCGGTCGTTCGAGGCCTACCCGATCGTCACGGCCCTCGCGGGGGCGAGCTCGGTCCAGGTCGGGCTCGACGACCACGCCCGCCACCGGCTCGACGCGATGCAGGCCGCGATCACCGACCGCACCAAGGTCGTCATCGTCTGCACCCCCAACAACCCCACCGGCCCGATGGTGACCCACGCCGAGCTCGAGCGGTTCCTCGAGGCCGTCCCGAGCCGTGTGCTGGTCGTCATCGACGAGGCCTACGTCGAGTTCGTGACGGACGAGGAGGCGCCGCGCAGCCTGGAGCTCTACCGCGACCGCCCCAACGTGATGGTGCTGCGCACCTTCTCCAAGGCCTACGGCCTGGCCGGCCTGCGCATCGGGTATGCCGTGGCGCACCCCCCGGTCGCGTCTGCCCTGCGCAAGACGGCGACGCCTTTCGGCGTGAACTCGATCGCGCAGGCCGCGGCGGTGGCCTCGCTCAAGGCGTTCGACGAGCTGAAGGAGCGCGTGGACGCCCTTGTCGCAGAACGCACTCGGGTGGTCGAGATGCTGCGCGGCCAGGGCTGGTTCATCCCCGAGACGCAGGCCAACTTCGTGTGGTTCGGGCTCGGAGACCGGTCCGGCGACTTCACGGCCGCTGCCCAGGAGGCGGGCCTGATGCTGCGCCAGTACGGCAACGACGGCGTCCGCGCGACCATCGGCGAGACCGAGGCCAACGACGTGCTGATCCGGGTGGCCGGCGAGTTCCTCACGGAGCACCCGATCGACCCCGCCTGACCGCCCTCGCGGGGTAGGTCGGGCCTTGCCCGGGCTCGTCGTCCCTTTGGGGGAGGCGCAGGGCGTGACGGCGGGAGGACAGTCGGCTGAACACTCCCGGAGGGTTCTGCCATGACCGATGTGACTGATGTCCGCCCCACCATCCCGGAGTTCTCGGGCCGGCAGCTGGCGCCGGGCGACGACGGGTACGACCAGTCCCGCAGCGTCTTCAACGGCATGGTCGACCGGTCGCCGAGCCTGATCGCGACCTGTCGCAGCGCTTCCGACGTGGCGGCCGCGATCAGCTACGCGCGGGCGTCCGGCCTGCCGATCTCCGTCTACGGCGGCGGTCACTCGGTCCAGGGCTCGGCCGTGGTCGACGGCGGCCTGTGCGTCGACCTGCGCGGCCTGCGCGACATCGAGGTCGACCCGGCGACATCGACGGCGCAGGTGGGCGGCGGGTGCACCTGGGGAGAGCTCGACGCCGCCACCCAGGAGCACGGGCTCGCCGTGACCGGCGGGCGGGTCTCGTCGACCGGCGTCGGCGGCCTGGCGCTGGGCAGCGGCAGCGGGTGGCTGGAGCGCAGGCTCGGGTTCACCTGCGACAACCTCCTGGAGGCACAGGTCGTCACCGCGGACGGCAGCGTCGTCACCGCGTCGGAGACCGAGCACCCCGACCTGTTCTGGGCCCTGCGCGGCGGTGGCGGCAACTTCGGCGTCGTCACCCGCTTCACCCTGCGGCTGCACCCGATCGGCCCGCTGGTCTTCGGCGGCATGCTCATGTACCCGGCGCCGATGGGTGCCGCGGTGCTGCGCAACTTCCGTGACTTCATCGCCAGCGCCCCCGACGAGGTGGGCGGCGGCGTCGCCTTCATCACCGCCCCGCCGATCGAGATGGTGCCCGAGCCGGCTCGTGGCAAGCCAGCCGTCGGTGTGATCGTGAGCTACACGGGCCCGCTCGAGGACGCCGAGACGGTGCTGGCGCCGCTGCTGACGTTCGGCCCGCCGGCCTTCGCGCAGGTGGGTCCGATGCCCTACCTGGCCCTCCAGCAGATGCTCGACGACGCCAACCCGCACGGCATGCAGAACTACTGGACCGCCGACTTCTTCGACGCGCTGCCGGACGAGGCGGTGGAGACCCTCGCGTCCCTGGCGAGCGCGCCGGTGTCGCCGCTCAGCCAGGTCATCATCGTGCCGGGTGGCGGTGCCGTCGCGCGCGTGCCGGAGGACGCCACGGCGTTCGGCGAGCGGCAGGCCGCGTTCAACATCCACTACCTGTCGATGTGGCCCGACCCGGCCGACACCGAGGCGAACATCGCGCACACCCGCACCCTGGCAGGCGCCATGAAGCCGTGGACGACCGGCGCGGTCTACCTCAACTTCATCGGCGACGAGGGCCGCGAACGGATCGAGAGCTCCTTCGGCGAGGCCAAGCTGGCCCGGCTGCGGGCTATCAAGGCGCAGTGGGACCCGGACAACGTGTTCCGGCACAACCAGAACATCGCACCTGCGGGTTGAGCGCCGCACCCATCCCGGGGCCGAGCAGCCCCAGGTAGTCGAGCGCCTCCCGGCGCGACAGACTGGGGCCATGGTCGACACCTGGCTCCCCCCGTACCTCGCCCGCCCGGACCGCTACGGCCCGATGCCCTACCGCAAGGTGGGCCAGAGCGGACTGCGACTCCCGGCGGTCAGCCTCGGCCTCTGGCACAACTTCGGGGACGACAAGCCGTTGGACGTCCAGCGCGCGATCCTGCGGCGGGCCTTCGACATCGGCATCACGCACTTCGACCTGGCCAACAACTACGGACCGCCCTACGGCGCGGCCGAGGCCAACTTCGGGCGCCACTTCGCCGCCGACTTCCGGCCCTACCGCGACGAGCTCGTCATCAGCTCCAAGGCCGGCTACGACATGTGGCCCGGCCCCTATGGCATCGGCGGCTCCCGCAAGTACCTCCTGGCCAGCCTGGACCAGAGCCTGACCCGGATGGGCCTGGACTACGTCGACATCTTCTACAGCCACTGCCCCGACGAGGACACTCCGCTCGAGGAGACGATGGGAGCCCTCGCCACCGCGGTCCAGCAGGGCAAGGCGTTGTATGCCGGTATCTCCAGCTACTCGCCCGAGCGCACCGAGCGTGCGGCCGAGGTGCTCGAGCAGATGGGCGTCCCGCTGCTCATCCACCAGCCGTCGTACTCGATGGTGAACCGCTGGATCGAGGGCGGCCTGCTCGACACCCTGGGTGAGCGGGGCATCGGCTGCATCGCGTTCAGCCCGCTGGCCCAGGGGATGCTGACGAACAAGTACCTGGGCGGCATACCCGAGGGGTCACGCGCCAGCCAGGGGAAGTCGCTGTCGCCCGACCTGCTGACCGACGAGTCGCTGGCCCACATCCGCAAGCTCGACGACCTCGCGACCGAGCGCGGCCAGTCCCTCGCCCAGCTGGCGCTGGCGTGGGCCCTGCGCGACGAGCGGGTGACCTCGGTCCTGATCGGGGCGTCCTCGGTCGGGCAGCTCGAGGACTCGGCCGCGGCGGTCAGCAACCTGCGGTTCAGCGACGCCGAGCTCGAGGAGATCGACCGCGACGCCGTCGACGCCGGGATCGACCTCTGGCGCTCCCAGTCCCGCCTCACCTGAGGTGTGACCCCACCTTTATCGGGTTTAGGGACAAAGGGCGGCTTCCCCCCGGAACCGTTCCCGGGTGAAGCCCACCTTTATCGGGTCACCCGATAAAGGTGGGGTATGCCGCGGCGAGCCAGCCGCGCGGCATACAAAGGTGCAGGTGGTGAGCACGCAGGAGTCCGGATTCTGAGATTTCCCGGTGCTGCCGATATCTTGGGCCTCAGCAAGGCCCACACGTGGGCGCCGCCACAAACCGGCGCCCCAAGCCTGCCGCAGATCCAGCAGCGGAGACCCCGCCAGGGTTACCGCGGCCCGAGCCGACGATCCGCCACCCGCGGCTCGACGGAAGAAGGAGTGCCTGTGAGCGACAACGCAGTCGCCAAGTCCGGCAGCAACGACGCCGCGACCTCGGCCACCAGTCCCGCCGAGGACGAGGTGCTGGCCGAGCTCACTGCCCCGGTCCCGGAGGTCGGTGACGGTGGACCCGAGATGATCCAGCTGCTCACCCCCGAGGGCCAGCGCGTCGAGAACACCGAGTACGACGAGTACGTCAAGGACCTGACCGACGAGGACCTGCGCGGCTTCTACCGCGACCTCGTCCTCATCCGCCGCGTCGACGCCGAGGCCACCGCGCTGCAGCGCCAGGGCGAGCTCGGCATCTGGGCCAGCCTGCTCGGCCAGGAGGCCGCCCAGGTCGGCTCCGGTCGTGCGATGCGCCCGCAGGACTACGCCTTCCCGACCTACCGCGAGCACGGCGTCGCCTGGTGCCGCGGGGTCAACCCGCTCAACCTGCTCGGCCTCTTCCGTGGCGTCAACCACGGTGGCTGGGACCCGAACGAGAAGAACTTCCACCTCTACACGATCGTCATCGGCGCGCAGACGCTGCACGCGACCGGCTATGCCATGGGCATCCAGCGCGACGGCGACGTCGGCACCGGCGACGACGAGCGCGACGCCGCCGTGATCGCCTACTTCGGCGACGGCGCGACCGCCCAGGGTGACGTCAACGAGTCGTTCGTCTACGCCGCGGTCAACAACGCCCCGGTCGTCTTCTTCTGCCAGAACAACCAGTGGGCCATCTCCGAGCCCAACGAGCGCCAGACGCGCATCCCGCTCTACCAGCGCGCGCGCGGCTTCGGCTTCCCCGGCGTGCGGGTCGACGGCAACGACGTGCTGGCCGTGTATGCCGTGACCCAGCAGGCGCTCAACGCGGCCCGTTCCGGCAACGGCCCGACCTTCATCGAGGCCTACACCTACCGCATGGGCGCGCACACCACCTCGGACGACCCGACCAAGTACCGCGTCTCCGCCGAGGTCGAGGTGTGGAAGCACCGCGACCCCATCGAGCGGCTGAAGTCCTACCTGGTGCACACCCAGAAGGCTGACCAGGCCTTCTTCGACACGATCGAGGCCGAGGCCGACGAGCTGGCCGTCGCCGTCCGCGAGGGCTGCCTGTCGATGCCCGACCCGACCCCGGACTCGATGTTCGACCACATCTACGTCGAGGAGCACCCCGTCGTCGAGGCAGAGCGCAAGGAGTTCGCCGCCTACCACGCCGGCTTCGAGGGCGAGGGGAGCCACTGATGACCAGCATGACGATCGCCAAGGGCATCAACAACGGCCTGCGCGCCGCCATGGAGCGCGACCCCAAGGTCGTCCTCATGGGTGAGGACATCGGCAAGCTCGGTGGCGTCTTCCGCGTCACCGACGGCCTCCAGAAGGACTTCGGCGAGGACCGCGTCATCGACACCCCGCTCGCGGAGGCCGGCATCGTCGGCACCGCGATCGGCATGGCGCTGCGCGGCTACCGCCCCGTCGTCGAGATCCAGTTCGACGGGTTCATCTACCCCGCGTTCGACCACATCGTCAGCCAGGTCGCCAAGATGCGGGCCCGCTCGCTCGGCAAGGTCAAGCTGCCGATGGTCATCCGCATCCCCGTCGGCGGGGGCATCGGAGCGGTCGAGCACCACTCCGAGTCCAACGAGGCCTACTTCGCGCATACCGCGGGCCTCAAGGTCGTCTGCTGTTCCAACGCCGAGGACGCCTACTGGATGATCCAGCAGGCCATCGAGTCCGACGACCCGGTGCTGTTCTACGAACCCAAGCGCCGCTACTGGGACAAGGGCGACGTGGACGAGTCCGCCGCCCCCCGCGCCCTGCTCAAGGCGCAGGTATGCCGCGAGGGCACCGACGCGACGCTTGTCGCCTACGGCCCCATGGTCAAGACCTGCCTCCAGGCGGCCGAGGCCGCCGCCGCAGAGGGCAAGAACCTCGAGGTCATCGACCTGCGGACGCTCAGCCCGCTCGACCTCGACACCATCGCGGCGTCCGTCGAGAAGACCGGCCGGGCCGTCATCGTGCACGAGGCGTCGACCTTCCTCGGCATGGGTGCCGAGATCGCGGCAGCCCTGCAGCAGCGGTGCTTCTACCACCTCGAGGCTCCCGTGCTCCGGGTCGGCGGCTACAACCTGCCCTACCCGCCGAGCAAGCTCGAGGAGGAGTTCCTCCCCGACCTCGACCGGGTGCTCGACGCCGTCGACCGCTCACTGGCCTTCTGAGAGAGGCGCGAAAACGCATGGCTGTCAAAGAGTTCAAGCTTCCAGACCCCGGTGAGGGCCTGACCGAAGCCGAGATCGTCACCTGGAACGTCAAGGTCGGCGACACCGTCAAGGTCAACGACATCATCGTCGAGATCGAGACCGCCAAGTCGCTCGTCGAGCTGCCGGTGCCGTTCGCCGGCACCGTGACGGCGCTGCACGTCTCCGAGGGCGACACGGTGGAGGTCGGCACGCCGATCATCTCCGTCGACACCGCAGGTGGACCGGTCCAGACTGCCCCGGTGCAGGACGCCCCAGCAGCCGGCGCCGTCGAGCCCGGCATCGAGGGCTCGCCCGCTCCCAAGATGGCGGCCGCAGCGGCAGCCGCCTCGGATGACGAGGAGATCGAGGAGGGCAAGATCGGCGGCACCACGTCGACCGGTCGCACGGCCGTCCTCGTCGGCTACGGCGTCAAGCAGACCGAGGCCAAGCGCCGCCCCCGCAAGGGCGACTCCGCCGCCTCGGCAGCCCCAGTGGCACCGGCCGTCCAGCCGGCCAGCAGCCCGGCCGAGGACCAGCCGGTCGCGACCGTGCCGGCTGTGCCCGTCGCCCGTGAGGGTGGCGCCCGCGCGCTGGCCAAGCCGCCGGTCCGCAAGTACGCCAAGGACCTCGGCATCGACCTGGCCGCGGTCGCGGGTTCCGGTGAGGGCGGCATCATCAGCCGCGCCGACATCGACGCCCACGCCGCGGGGACCTCCCAGCCGGCCACCACGGCGCCGGCCGCTCCGACGGGAGCCGGCCAGCCGGCATACGTCGCACCGGTCTTCACCCGTGGTGGCGAGCGCGAGACGCGCATCCCGATCAAGGGGGTCCGCAAGATGACCGCGCAGGCCATGGTCGGCAGCGCGTTCACGGCTCCGCACGTCACCGAGTGGGTCACCATCGACGCGACCGCGACCATGGAGCTCGTCGAGCGCCTCAAGAAGGACCGCGAGTTCAAGGACGTCAAGGTCACGCCGCTGCTGGTGCTGGCCAAGGCGATGACCGTGGCGATCCGACGCCACCCCGAGATCAATGCCACGTGGGACGAGGCCGCCCAGGAGATCGTGGTCAAGAACTACGTCAACCTCGGCATCGCCGCCGCTACCCCGCGGGGCCTGATCGTCCCGAACATCAAGGACGCCGACCAGCTGTCGATGCGCCAGCTGGCCGAGGCCATCGGCGCGCTGACGGCGACCGCTCGGGAAGGCCGCACCCAGCCCGCCGAGATGTCCGGCGGCACGATCACGATCACCAACGTCGGCGTCTTCGGCGTGGACACCGGCACCCCGATCATCA
Source organism: Pedococcus sp. P2_E2 (assembly GCF_056403955.1). Taxonomy (NCBI): domain Bacteria; kingdom Bacillati; phylum Actinomycetota; class Actinomycetes; order Micrococcales; family Intrasporangiaceae; genus Pedococcus; species Pedococcus sp. P2_E2. Next base: position 265,399 of record NZ_JBFUEM010000007.1, on the reverse strand, counting down.
ACCCGGGCGAGTCGGCGATCCTGGCGTTCGGTGCGATCCGTCGGCAGCCGTGGGTCGTCACGGCCGCGGACGGCACCGAGACGATCGAGCCTCGCTGGGTCACCCAGCTGGCCCTGTCGTTCGACCACCGGCTGGTCGACGGCGAGCTCGGCAGCAAGTTCATCGCCGACGTCGGCGCCATCCTGGCCGACCCGGCGCGAGGCCTCGTCTGGGGCTGAGAAGACCGCTCAGCAAACGCCTGGAAGGCCCGCACCGGAGACGGTGCGGGCCTTCGCGCATGGGCTACTCGTCGCCGCGCAGGGTGAACGACCGCAGCCGGTCACCGGTGAACCAGAGCGACGCGAGGGTGAGGACCGTCGCGGCGACCAGGGCGTAGGCCAGCCCGGTGCCGGGACCGCTCACCTGCGGGCTGATCTCTTGGGCGACCCCGCGCCCCCACGCCCCGATGGAGACCCACTTGATCCCGCCGAGGAGCGAGCCGAGCAGCCCCTCCCACAGCAGGGCGAAGAGCAGCCCGATGACGACGGCGTGCCGGGTGAAGGCTGCCAGTGCGAGGAACAACGCCGTGTACGCCGTGCCCGCCAACACCCCGGCGACACCCCACGCGACGGCTTGGCGCGCGTCCGCGCTGTCGAGGACCAGGCCTGCGACCAGGAGGGGCAGACCCCCGAGCGCGACCGTGGCAGCCCACGCGACCGCGAACTTGCTGAGGGCGATGACGTGTCGGCTCACCGGTTTGGAGATCAGGTAGACGATCGACCCGTCGTCGACCTCGGGACCGAGCACCGCGGTGGCGGCGAGGAGCGCGACAAGGGGCAGCGCGAGCGTGAAGCCCAGATGGAGCACGGCGTCGTAGCCGACGGCGTCGTCGGTCAGCGCCGCGACGATGACGGCGAGGGCCAGCAGCACGGCGGGGATGATGACCAGCACCAGGCCGCGGCGACGGCCGAGGAGGGCCTGGCGGGAAAGGCGCAGGATCGTCTGGTTCACGGTCAGCCCCCCACCAGGTAGGCGAAGACGCTCTCGAGCGACTCGTCGGTCGGCGTCAGCTCGAGGATCCGTATGCCGTGCTGCCGGGCCACCTGCGGCAGCCGGACCGCGAAGGCGCCGAAGTCGGAGACGGACACGTCCACGCCGCCCTTCGGGCGCAGCGACACCGCGACCACGGACGGCTCGGCGATCAGCGCGCTGGCCAGGCCACGGTCGTCGTCGCCCACCACGACGTACTGCACCGGGCGGTCGGTCATCAGCCTGCGGATCTGGCCGAAGTCGCCCGACGCCGCATGACGTCCGGACACGACGACCTCGATCTGCCGGGCCACCTGCTCGACCTCCTCGAGGATGTGCGAGCTGAAGAGCACGGTGCGACCCTCGGACCCCATCCGACGGAGCACGGTCATCAGGTGGAGCCGCTGGCGGGGGTCGACGCCGTTGAACGGCTCGTCGAGCAGGAGGACGGCGGGGTCGTGCACGAGCGCGGACGCGAGCTTCACGCGCTGCCGCATGCCCTTGGAGTAGGTCCCGATCCGGCGGGCTGCGGGCTCGCCCATCTCGACCACGTCGAGGGCGCGTTCGGTCGCGGCGCCGGGGTCGGCCAGCCCGTGCAGCTCGGCGTTCGCCTGCACGAACTCACGACCGGTGAGGTAACCGAAGCTCAGCTCGCGCTCGGGCACCAGGCCGATCGCGCGGTAGGCGTCGGTGTGCCGCCAGATCGGTGTGCCGTCGAGGGTCACCGAGCCGGCCGACGGCGCCAGGAAGCCGCTCATCAGGGCGATGAGCGTGGTCTTCCCCGCACCGTTCGGTCCGAGCAGGCCGGTCACTCCGGGTCGCACCGTCATCGAGATGCCGTTGACGGCCACGACGTTGCCGTACCACCTGGAGGCCTGGTCGATCGTGATGACGCTCATGCCGTCGCGACCCGTCGGTAGCGCCACACCAGGCCGCCCAGGCAGGCGGCGGACAGGCCGACGAACACGACGACGTAGGCGGTTTGCATCGGCACGCCCGTCGGTGGCGTCGCGATCTCGCCGTCGGCCCACATCGCCATCAGCCCGCGGTAGAGGGAGTAGGGCGAGAAGAGCCCCGCGACCTCACCGACCCGTGGGTGGTGCTCCTCGCCGGCGATGCCCTGGATCGCCGTCACGATCCCGTTGCCCAGCAACAGGAGCGCGATGGTGGCGACCACGGCAAACCCACGTCGGGTCGACCACGAGGCGATCAGCCCGGCCACGCCGGCCAGCGACAGGGCGAGCAGCACTGCCAACCCGGCGCCCACGGCAGCTTCGCGGGACTGGTCGGACACGTCGAGCTCCCCCAGCAGCGCCACGGCATACAGGATCAGGACGGGGAGCAGCAGGAAGACCAGGGTCGCGCCGAGGAGGGAGCCCCAGCGGGCGACGGCGTAGGTGGCAGACGGCAGCGGGCGCGCGAGGTAGAGCGAGATGGTGCCGTGCCGCAGGTCGCGCGAGAAGAGCACCGGCGCCTGCGAGGCGACGAAGATGCCGAGCAGCACCTGCGTCGTCGAGGCGTACTGCGCGTAGCCGACCGGCAGCTCCTTGAGGCCGACCAGCACCATCACGCCACCGATGATGACGGCCGGCAGGACGTTGAGGCCGAGCAGGATGAAGGGCAGCACCTTCGACCGGCCGGAGCGGCCGAGGCCGAACGCGTTGCGGAACCCGGTGACCAGCAACGCCCGGGCAATGGCCGTGGGTCCGAGCCGTGGACCGGTGTACGGGCGGTACCCGAGGTCGTGGATGACGCTGCGGCCCTCGGGGGTGGCTGATGACGGGTCGGTGGAGAGCTCACTCATCAGAGCCATGCCCCTCGACAGCGCCATGCCCCTCGACAGCGCCAGGCCCATCAACGAACACATCCTCGATGCGACGGTGGTCGACCTGGAGCCGCACCAGCCCGACCCCGAGGTCGCTCGCGGTGTCGCGGATCAGGTCGTGCACCTCGTGCCCGTCGGGCTGCCCAGCCGTGGCGTCGACGGTCAGGAGGGCGCCCCGCGGAGTGGTGGCCACGCCGGCAGCGGCCAGCGCCCGCGCCATGCGAGCGGTCGCGTCGTCACCGAGGACCTCGACCAGCAGGACGCCCGTGGCGTCGAGGAACTCGTCGGTGCGCGAGGCCCGCAGGAGGTGGCCGCCGTCGAGCACGACGACGTGGTCGCTCACCCGCTCGAGCTCGCCGAGCAGGTGCGAGGTCACGATGACCGCGATCCCGAAGTCGTGCCCGATCCGCTGGACCAGGCCGAGCATCTCCTCGCGCGCGGCGGGGTCGAGGCCGTTGGTCGGCTCGTCGAGCAGCACCAGACGGGGGTCGTGGGCCAGGGCCTGGGCGAGCTTGGCCTTCTGCTTCATGCCGGTGGAGTAGCCGCCCATCGGCCGGTAGCGCTCCTCGGCCAGCCCGACGTGGCGCAGCACCTCGGCCGCTCGCTCACGGGCCGCGACCTTGGGCAGCCCCGACATCATCGCCAGGTGCACGACGAAGTCACTCGCGCTCACGTCGGGGGGCAGGCAGTCGTGCTCCGGGAGGTAGCCGACGGCCGCCCGGATGGCCGACCCCTGGGTCGCGATGTCGTGGCCGAGCACGTGCGCCCTGCCGCCGGTCGCGGGGACCAGGCCGAGCAGGATCTTGAGCAACGTCGACTTGCCGGCCCCGTTGGCTCCCACCAGTCCCGTGATCCCCGGGCCGATCTCGAGGTCGAGCGAGTCCAGCGCGAGCACCGGACCGTAGTCCTTGGTGAGGCGCTGGGTCTGCACCACGACCCCCGCGTGAACTGATTCCACGCGAGCCACAGTAGCCGCGCAGGTCGGGTCGACCGGCGCGGCTACGTGGAGATTCAGGGGAGGTTCGGTGCAGATTCAGGGCGGGGTCAGGGAAGACCCCTACGTCAGTGACCGATGGCGGGAGGTGCGGTGACAGCGGCGTCTGCGGCTTCAGCGTCGGCCTTGTCGGAGTCAGCCTTGTCGGAGTCAGCCTTGTCGGCAGCGCCGCGCTCCGAGTAGGCCGAGCCACCACGCAGCTCGACGTGCGGCAGCAGCAGCATCACGAGGAAGCCGACCACCATCACCCCGGCACCCACGAGGAAGACCAGGTCCATCGAGTTCGAGAATCCCTGGAGGAACGGCTTGGCCAGCCGCGGGTCGAGGTCGTTGAGGAACGAGCTGTCCTTGAGGACCCCTCCCGCGGTGCCGCCGGCCTGACCGGCCGCCGACGACAGGCCCTTGGCGAACTCGGCGTTGGCCGGGTCGGCCAGCGCCGCCTGGAAGTCCTTGGTGCCGGCCGACGCCTTGAGCGCGGTGGCGATCTTGTCGGGCACCGTCGAGAACAGGATGGAAAGGAACACCGCGGTGCCGAGCGTGCCGCCGATCTGCCGGGTGAAGGTCGCCGACGAGGTCGCGACACCGATCAGCCGCGGTGAGACGGCGTTCTGCACGGCGAGGGTGAGCGGCTGGAAGTTGAAGCCGAGCCCGAGCCCGAAGGCCACCATCACGATGCTGGTCTGCCACAGCGGGGTGTCCGCCTTGATGAAGTGGAAGACGAACAGCGCGAGCGCCAGCAGGGCCGAGCCGATGATCGGGAACCGGCGGTAGCGCCCTGTGCGGCTGATGATCTGGCCCGAGACGATCGAGCCGACCATGATGCCGAGGGTCAGGGGGAGCAACAGCAGACCGGCCTTGGTCGGCGACGCGCCCTTGACGATCTGCAGGTAGAGCGGCAGCGAGGCGAGGCCACCGAACATGGCCATCCCGATGAGCACCGACGCCCCGGACGCGACCGCGACGGTCCGCTCCTGGAACAGCGTGAGCGGCAGCAGGGCCTCGTCCTTCATGGCGCGCTCGACGAGCAGGAAGGCGATGACGCCGATGATCCCGACGACGTAGCAGGCGATCGACCGCCCGGAGCCCCAGCCCCAGTCGCGGCCCTGTTCGGCGACGAGCAGCAGCGGGACGAGCCCGAGGGTCAGCGTGGCCGCCCCCCACCAGTCGATCCGGTGGTCGAGGCGGGTGTGCTGCAGGTGCAGCGTGCGTGAGACGACGAGCAGCGCGACGATGCCGATCGGCACGTTCACGAGGAATACCCAGCGCCAGCCGTCGACACCGAGGATGCTCGACTGGCCCGCGAGGAACCCGCCGATGACCGGACCGAGGACGCTCGAGGTGCCGAACACGGCGAGGAAGTAGCCCTGGTACTTGGCGCGCTCACGCGGCGGCACGATGTCGCCGATGATTGCGAGGGCGAGCGAGAAGAGACCGCCGGCGCCGAGGCCCTGGACGGCGCGGTAGAACGCCAGCTGCAGCATCGACTGGGACAGGGTGCAGAGCACCGAGCCGACGACGAAGATCGTGATCGCGGCCGAGAAGAACTTCTTGCGACCGTAGATGTCGCTCAGCTTGCCGTAGAGCGGCGTCACGATCGTCGAGGTGATCAGGTAGGCCGTGGTCGCCCACGCCTGCTCGTCGAGACCCTTGAGGTCGTCGGCGATCGTGCGGATCGACGTGGCCACGATGGTCTGGTCGAGGGCGGCGAGGAACATCCCCATCATCAGGCCGGTCAGGATCGTGATGATCTGGCGGTGTGTGAGGGGTCCGTCTGGACGGGCGGGGGCGGCGGCTGCCATGTCAGTTCTCCGTGGAAAGAGTGGGGCTGGAAAGAGGGGGGCTGGACGGTGCGGGACCAACAAGCGTGGAGGTGGGCGTGGAGGTGGAGCCGGGGCGGCGGGCGACCAGCTGCTCGCGGAAGCCCTCGAGGTCGGCGCCGAACCGCTCCAGGTGACCGGCGAAGTCGCTGGCCTCCTCGGCGGTCCAGTCGGCCATCAGCTCACCGAACCACTCGGTCCGCTGCTGCTGGATGCCGGCGAGCAGGGTCTGGCCCTCGTCGCTGAGACGGACGACCTGGGCGCGGCCGTCGTCGGGGTCGCTGACCTTGTCGACGAGACCGTGGGCCTCGAGGGTGCTGACCTGCCGGCTGACCGTCGAGACGTCGGAGTGGACGCACTCGGCGAGCACCGAGACCCGCCGGGGCTCGGCGGCCAGGTTGAACAGGATCGGGTAGGCGGTGGCGTCCACCGCGGGGTGGATGCGTGGCGCGTGCTGGCGCAGGGCCTGCAGGAGCTTCATCAGCCGGATCAGGCCGACGCTGACGCGTTCAGCCGTCTGCCGGTCGAGGTGGTGCGTGGACATGGGCGACCTGGGATCTGTGCAGAAAGTTGCTTGCGACATACAAGTATCACGAGATGGTTGTGTGGTGCAAGCAACGACCCGGCCGACGGCCGACGAGCGGAGAGGTGGGTCAGGGAACGAGGACCAGGTTCTCCAGCACTCGGCGGGCCACGTCCTCGTCGCCCTGCACCGTGAAGTGGATGTCCTCCAGCCCACCGCGCCCGGCAGCCCGTCGGGTGAGGGCGTCGGTCGAGAGGGTGATCGTCGTGAAGACGTCGTCGGGGTCCCCGTCGTGGGCAATGCCCGAGAACAGGGGTATGCCGCGCGGCTTGCCGTCGTCGCTGGCCTCCACCCACACGCCTGCTCGCCCGGTCACCGGTCCGGTGCTGTCGATGATCACGACGTTGCCGGGCTCGATGCCCGCGTCGCGTGCCACCATCCTCGGCAGCGAGGCGAAGAGCTGCTCCATGAACACGGTCGCGCCACCGGAGTCGAGGTTGCCGGGCCGACGCAACGCCTGGCGGATGTCCTGCTCATGGGTCCAGATGTCGAGGATCCTGGTGCGGAGGTTCTCGCCCGCCGGCGCCGGCCCCCACGCTCCCCGAACGATGGTCTCGAGCGTCATGTCCGGCGCGCTGAACTGCTCCACCCGTTGCGCCACAATGGTTTCCAGCTCGCTGACCACCTTGGCCCCCAGCATCCCCCGCCGCAGCTCCACCGACCGCTCGATGAACTTGCCGGCTTCGTGGCGCACGTGGTCGTAGTCGGGCAGGTCCACGCGCGGGACGTCACCGGTGTGCAGCCACGACTCCAGGCCCACCACGTGCGAGATCTGGTCCTTCACCGTCCAGCCGGGGCAGGCCGTCGGGAGGTCGAAGTCGGCATCCGAGCAGGACCGACCCAGGTCGATGACTGCCTGGGTCGTCTGCTGGTAGGCCGTGACGAGTCCGGCCAGGTCTTCGGGTGCTGCCGGGTGCAAGGACATGGCTCCACCATACTTAGGCTGTCGCCATGACCTCTCCCGTCGCCAAGACCGTGAACGCCCCCGCGGCGCCCTCGGCTCCCTTGGGGCGGCTGGCGCTCCTGGCGCTCGTGCTGGCGGCCCTGGTGGCGCTCCCGCTGGCGGCCGTCATCGGCGAGGCCGCGACGGCCCCGGTCATCGGCGACCCCGGGGGCTTCGTCCGGTGGGGATTGCTCTACGCCCGGGTGGTCCACGACCTCGCCGCCGCGGTGACGGTGGGGCTGCTCGTCCACGCGGCATACCTCGTGCCTGAGACGACGCGCACGAGCCGCCGGCTGACCGCCACCAGGCTTGCGGGCATCGCCGCCGGGCTGTGGGCGCTCGCCGGCGCCGCCGGGTCCGTGCTCGGCATGGCCGACCTGATCGGGGTCCCGCTCTCCGACCCGTCGTTCGCGCAGCAGTTCACGACCTTCGCCTGGCGGATCGAGCCGACCCGGGTCGCGTTGATCACGGCGGGCGTCGCAGCCCTCGTCTCCGTCCTCGCCCTGGTCGTCACCAGCCGGGCCGCGATGGCCTGGCTCTCGGTGATCTCGGTGCTCGGCGTGCTGCCTCTCGCGCTCGCGGGACACGCGGCCGGGGCGACCGACCACAGCACCGCCGTCAACGCGCTCGCGGCCCACCTCGTCGCAGTCACCGTCTGGGTCGGTGGCCTGCTCGCCCTCGCGGTGCTGAAGCCGATCCTGGGCCGCGACCTCGCCCCCACGGCGGCGCGATTCTCGACCCTGGCCGGCTGGTGCTTCGCGGCGGTGGCCCTGTCGGGCCTGCAGAGTGCCCTGATCCGGGTGGGCACGTGGAGCGACCTCGGCACGCGTTACGGCGTGCTCCTCGTCGTCAAGAGCGTGGCGCTCCTCCTGCTCGGGTATGCCGGGTGGCGCCACCGTCGCTCGCTCCTGGCGGGCCTCGAGCGGGGCCGGACCACCACCTTCCTACGCCTCGTCGCGGCCGAGCTCGTCGTCATGGGGGTGGCGCTGGGAACCGCGGTTGCCCTCTCGCGCAGTGCGCCACCGGTGCCTGACGTGCCCGTCGCGGACGCCTCCCGCACCTTCGCCCTGACCGGCTATCCCGACCCCGGGCCGCTCTCGGGGTCCTCGTGGCTGACGACCTGGACGACCGACTGGCTGTGGCTGAGCCTCGCGGTCGTGGCTGTGGGGACCTACGTCGCCGGCGTGCTGCGGCTGCGCCGCCGTGGCGACGCGTGGCCGGTGCACCGGACGGTCGTGTGGGTCCTGGGCTGGGCGGTGTTCGCCTACGCGACCTCGGGCGCGCCGGGGGTCTACGGTCGCGTGCTGTTCTCGATGCACATGGTCATGCACATGGTCATCGCGATGCTCGTGCCCCTGTTGCTCGTGCCGGCAGCGCCGATCCTGCTCGCCCTGCGCGCCCTGCCGGCCCGCACCGACAAGACCTGGGGGCCCCGCGAGGTCGTCCTCCAGGTGGTGCAGTCGCGGGTGCTCAAAGTGGTCGCCAACCCGGTCGTCGCGGCGGCCCTCTTCTTCTTCAGCCTCGCGATCTTCTACTACTCACCGCTGTTCGAGCTGGCCCTGCGCACCCACACGGGGCACGTCCTGATGGTCGTGCACTTCCTTCTCACGGGCTACCTGTTCACCTGGGTGCTCATCGGCATCGACCCCGGCCCGAAGAAGTGGCCGCCGATCATGCTGCTCGTCGTGCTGTTCGCGACCATGTCGTTCCACGCGTTCTTCGGCGTGGTCATGACCGGCAGCACGACGGTGCTGGCCCCTGACTTCTTCGAGGCGCTCAAGCTGCCGTGGATGAGCGACGTCCTCGGCAACCAGCGCGAAGCCGGCGCCATCGCGTGGGGCATCGGCGAGGCCCCGACCGTGATCCTCACCCTGCTCGTCGCGATGGCCTGGGTGCGCACCGACCGCGCCGAGACCAAGCGCAAGGACCGGCAGGCCGACCGCGACGGGGATGCAGAGCTGGCCGCCTACAACGCACACTTGAAGGAGCTGAGGCGTCGAGACGACCAACGACACGATCAGCGACGACACGACCAGCAACGACACGATCAGCGAAGCGAGGAGCGGCAGTGACCATGCGGGTTGCGGTGCTGCAGATCGCGTACGGCGACGACGAACTCATGGCGGAGCGTGTCACGCGCGTCGCCGACCTGGTGCGCGCCCAGGCCGGTCACGACCTCGTGGTGCTGCCCGAGCTCTGGGCGCCGGGCGGCTTCTCCTACCGCGAGTGGGATGCGCGCGCCCAGCCCGTCGACGGCCCGATCGGTGCCGCGATGTCCGCCGCCGCCCGTGACGCCGGGGTCATGCTCCACGCCGGGTCCATCGTCGAACGCCCCGCGGCGGGAGACACGAGCTGGAAAGAGAAGAGCTCGGACGGCCACGGACTCTGGAACACCTCGCTCGTCTACGCCGCGGACGGAAGTCTCGTCGCGGCATACCGCAAGATCCACCGGTTCGGTTTCGGCTCTGGCGAACCGAAGCTGATGGACGCCGGCGAGGACATCGTCCTGGTCGACCTGCCGAGCACAGGACCCAGGCAGGACAACGCTCCGCACCGCGCGGCGCTGTCGACGTGCTACGACCTGCGGTTCCCCGAGCTCTATCGCCGCCAGCTCGACGCAGGCGCCACCGTCTTCGTCATCCCGGCCGCATGGCCCGCGGCGCGCGTGCGGCACTGGACCCTGCTCGCCCACGCGCGTGCCATCGAGAACCAGTGCGTCGTCATCGCCTGCAACACCGCGGGCACCCACGCGGGCACCCCGATGGGCGGCCACTCGCAGGTGATCTCGGCGACGGGCGAAGCGCTGGCCATGGCCGGCAGCGGCGAGGAAGTGCTCAGCGTCGACGTCGACCTGGCTGCGGTGACCACCTGGCGCGAGCAGTTCCCCGTCCTGCAGGACCGGCGACTGAAATACCCCCTGTGAAGAGTGCTGCCGTGAAGAGAGACGCTCGCCTGCGCGCGCCCGAGCTGGTCGGGCGGGGCTGGCTCAACACCGGTGGCGAACCGGTGACGTTGGCCGACCTGCGCGGGCGCATCGTCGTGCTCGACTTCTGGACGTTCTGCTGCGTCAACTGCCTGCACGTCCTCGACGAGCTCCGTCCGCTCGAGGAGAAGTACGCGGACTCCCTTGTCCTGATCGGCGTCCACTCCCCGAAGTTCGAGCACGAGGCCGACCCCGACGCCCTCGCCGCTGCGGTCGAGCGCTACGCCGTGCACCACCCGGTGCTCGACGACCCCGACCTCGTCACGTGGCAGGCCTACACCGCCCGCGCGTGGCCGACGCTGGTCGTCATCGACCCCGAGGGCTACATCGTCGCCTCGATGTCCGGCGAAGGACACGGCCACGGCCTGTCGGTCCTCATCGAGGAGCTGATCGCCTCGCACAGCGCCAAGGGCACCCTGCGCCAAGGCAACTCGCCGTATGCCGCGCCGGCACCTGCCCAGACCGCGCTGCGGTTCCCGGGCAAGGCGGCCGCCCTGCCGGACGGTTCGTTCCTCGTCTCCGACACGGCGCACCACGAGCTCGTGTGGCTCGAACCCGACCTGGAGACCGAACGCCGACGCTTCGCCGGCACGAACGAGTCCGGTCCGCTGAACGAGCCGCAGGGGGTGCTGGTCCTCCCGGCGGACACGGCTGAGCGAGTCGGCTACGACGTGGTCGTCGCGGACTCCGTCAAGCACCGGATCCTCGGGCTGCGGCTCGCCGATGGAACCTGGACGGTGCTCGCCGGGACGGGCCGCCAGCTGCGCGAACGGTCTGGCATCGGCCCGGCCCTCAAGCAGGACCTCTCGACGCCCTGGGACCTGGCCTGGTTCATCGGTAGGGTCGTCATCGCGATGGCCGGGACCCATCAGCTGTGGGCCCTGCACCTGGCCACCGACCCGGCCGACAACACGGTCGCGGTGCTCGGGGGCACCTCCGCGGAGGGCATTCGCGACGGAGCGGCGGACGAGGCGTGGTTCGCCCAGCCGTCGGGGCTCGCGGTGTCGGAGGAGGGGTCGCGCCTGTGGGTCGCGGACTCCGAGACCTCCGCGCTGCGATCGCTCGACGTCACCGACGAAGGCTTCGTCGTCACCACCCACGTGGGTCAGGGCCTGTTCGACTTCGGCCACCGGGACGGCACGGCTGACGACGCGCTGCTCCAGCACCCCCTCGGCGTGACCGTCCTGCCGGATGGCTCGGTGGCCATCAGCGACACCTACAACGGCGCGATCCGCCGGTTCGATCCGGTCACCCGCGAAGTCAGCACCCTGGCCACTGGCCTGCGCGAGCCCTCCGATGCCGTCGTCGAGCTGACCGAGGTCGGCGACACCCAGTCCCCGAACCGTTCGAGTGTCGCGCCTCGAGCGCGCCTGGTGGTGGTCGAGTCGGCGGCCCACCAGCTCGTGCGGATCCCGTTGCCCGACAAGGCCCAGCACGTCGACGGCCTCGCCCAGCGCACCCAGCGACCCCGCACCGAGGTCGCGCCAGGTCCCCTGACCCTGACGGTCAGCTTCTCCCCGCCCACGGGGCAGAAGCTCGACTTCCGCTGGGGCGAGCCGACTCGGTTAATGGTGTCGGCGACCCCCGAGGGCCTGCTGCGCGAAGGTGCTGGCAGCGCCGAAGGCCTGACGCGCACGCTGACCCTCGACCCGGCGGCCGGCGACGGAGTGCTGCACATCTCGGTGCAGGCCGCATCGTGCGACGGCGACCCCGAGACCGGCGAGGTGCCCGAGCACGCCGCCTGCCACCTCTACCAACAGGACTGGGGTATCCCCGTTGTGCTGGTCGACGGCGCCACCACCGAACTGACCCTCGACCTGCGAGGCGTCTGACCTACGAGTGGGCGGGCGCGCGCGTAGCGTTCCCGGTTGGCCCCCAAGATCCTGCCGCAGCGCCTACCCTCGGGTCATCGGTCCGCTCCCGCGCGGGCCGCTGCGAAGGTGGGCGACATGTGGTGGCTGCTTGCAGTGCTGGTCGCGATCGGCGTCCTTGCCTGGGTACTCCAGCGGCGTGGGGCGACGTTCGACGGACAAGACGACCGAGGGGACGCGGGACGCCCGCCCGAATCCTTCAAGATTCCCGGCGCAGGCGGCGGCAACTCAGGCGGCTTCGTCGGCTGAGTCGCGGCCGCGCCAAGCTCCCGCAGGGCCTGCCACACCCCGCGCCGCCGCGCCGCCCCGCTCAACTGTCCTCGCCTCACGTCCGGAGAGCGAAGATGACGGACTTCTTCCCCTGGCCGTCCGTGTCGATCCGGTGTGAGTAGCGGGGGTCGTGGATCCGGCGATGGTGGTATCCGCACACCGGGACTGCCAGCGCCAGATCGGTCCGACCACCGCTTGCCCACGGATCCTCGTGATGGAGCTCTGACCAGGCATAGGGCCGATCGCACCCTGTCGCCGCACAGGTGTCGTAGGTCGTGGCGAGGGCGACCCGCTGCGCCTCGGTGAAGAACCGCTCCTGCCGCCCGAGGTCCAGCGGAACCGATCGTCCACCCAGAACCGCCGGAAGGATGCCGGCATTACAGGCCAGTCGGCGGGCCTCCCCGGCGGAGATGTCGTGGCCGGTGTCAAGGTGGGCGGCTCCGACAGCTGCCTTGAGCTGGTCGTGGTCGATCGTGACGACCACCGTGGCTGCGACCTTGCCGTTGAGTGTGTCGGTGGGGAGGTGCTCGAGCAGCTCGACGAATGCCGTGCCGTAGCGGTGCGCCCAGTCACCCTCTGCCTGGAAGGCCTCCCAGGTGGCCGCTGTGACATCGGCAGGCGTGGCGGCACCCGCAGCTTTGGCCGCCTTGGCAGCCTGCTGGGCGAACCGACGGGGCGATGCGATCTGTTGGACGGTCTTGGCCAGGATCGAAGCCGCAAGAGTCGGCAGCGTGAAGTGGCCGGTCGAGGTGCCGTCGCCGTTGTGGTGCCACGTCAGCCGCGCCTTGGCCAACGCCGCATCTTCCTCGCTGCGCAGCACCTGGTCCTCGTGGGCGTCGACCTCGGCCTGCGAACGCTGCGCGACCGACAGGATCCGCCTGCCCTCCTTGCGCAGGGTGCCCGGGTCGACCAGCTTGGCTCGGCGCACGAGATCTGCCTCGATGGCCGTCCGCTCCTGCGTGCTCAGGCCGTGGGGCAGCTGGGCGGTGGCCGTCGCGATCACCTGGGCGTGCTCGGTGGAGACGTCGCCGGCGGCCAGTGCCTCACGGGTGGCGTCAAGGCCGTTGTCGAGGGCCATCGCGAGCCGCACGTCACGGGCCGCCTGACCGCCCTCGCGCCGCGTGCTGGCCGCCAACCATGCTGACGTGTCGGTGAGCCCGGAGTCGGCGGCGACCTCAGAACGGTCAGCCTCGGCGACGAGTGAGAGCCGAACGGCCTGCAGCCGGGTGATCACCCGGTCGACGTCGCCCAGGGCCGCCGCCGCGGCAGTGCCGCCGCTCACGTCGCCGGTGTGGACCCGATCCAGCAGCTCGTCGATCTCGCGCAGCACTTCGACCGTCCCGAGTGGGGCGGTGAGAAGGCTGGCGGCTGCTGACATGTAGGCAACCATAGTCGAACATCTGTTCGAACACAAGCACAGGCCACAGAGAGACTGGCCAGAAAGGTGGTCAGGTCTCGCGACCGGCTGCCGGAAGGGGTGGCGAGTCGGTGCCGCTCTCCGGCCCCTGTCGCGACGTGGCGGTATGAGAAGAATGCGCCGCGTCACCGCAGGTCAGGAGCTTTTGGCCATTAGAGTTGAGGGAACGGGTGACCAGTGCCCGCAATCCCCAGGAGTGAGCATGTACATCGGAGTCGGCATCTTCCTGATCGTCGTCGGCGCGATCCTGACCTTCGCGCTCAACGCGTCCACCGACGTGGTCAACCTCGGCATGATCGGCTGGATCTGCATGGCTGCAGGCGTGCTGGCCATCCTGCTGTCGCTGATCGTCACCCGCCGCACCACCACGGGCGCCGGCTACTCGTCGCGCCGCGTGAGCCACACCGACCCGGCCACCGGCACCCGTGTCGACGAGGTCGACGTGGACCCGCGCGCCTGACCAACCCCAGAGGCATCACCTGACCGACAACGAAGCGGCACCGGACTGATCCGGTGCCGCTTCGTCGTGCCGGGACCACCCGGCATACCTGCGTGGGAACGGGTCAGAACGCGGACTCGGGGAGGTCCATCAGGGCGTTGTCGGTCGCCTCGGCGATCGCGCGCTCGGCGGTGATCTTGGGCAGGACGTTGCGTGCGAAGAACGACGCGGCAGCGATCTTGCCCTCGTAGAAGTCGCGGTCCTTGGCCGAAACCCCTTCTGCTTCAAGGGCCTTGGCCGCAACCGCTGCCTGGCGAAGCAGGAGCCAGCCGATGACGAGGTCGCCGGCGGACAGCAGCAGGCGTGAGGTGTTCTGGCCGACCTTGTAGAGGTTGGCCAGCTCGCCACCCTCCTGGCGCGGGTCGGACTTCATCAGCTCGCCGACCATGTAGCCGATGATGCCCTGGACGTCCTCGAGGCCCGTCCCGAGCAGCTCGCGCTCGGCGTCGAGCCGTCCGCCACTGGCGCCGAGGTCCTTGGCGAACTCCTGGATCTGCAGGGCCACGTGGGACAGGGCCTGGGCCTTGTCCTTGATGATCTTGCGGAAGAAGAAGTCGAGGCCCTGGATGGCCGTGGTGCCTTCGTAGAGCGTGTCGATCTTGGCGTCGCGGATGTACTGCTCGATCGGGTACTCCTGCAGGAAGCCGGATCCGCCGAGGGTCTGCAGCGACTCGGTCCCGAGGAGGACCCACGCGCGCTCGGAGCCGACGCCCTTGACGATCGGGAGCAGCAGGTCGTTGACCCGGTTGGCGATCTCGGCGGCGGAGCCCTCGGCGAGCTCCTCGGAGCCACTCTCGAGGAACGCCTGGTGCACGATGTCCTGCTGGGTCGCGGTGTACATCACGAGCGCGCGCAGCCCCTCGGCATACGCCTTCTGCGTCATCAGCGAGCGGCGCACGTCGGGGTGGTGCGTGATGGTCACGCGGGGCGCGGCCTTGTCGTTCATCTGCGTGAGGTCGGCGCCTTGGACGCGCTCCTTGGCGTAGTCGCGAGCGTTGAGGTAGGCGGTCGACAACGTCGAGATCGCCTTGGTACCCACCAGCATTCGCGCGTGCTCGATGACGCGGAACATCTGCGCGATGCCGTCGTGGGTGTCGCCGAGCAGGGTGCCGACGGCCGGCTCCTTGTCGCCGAAGGTGATCTCGCAGGTCGTCGAGACCTTGAGGCCCATCTTGTGCTCGAGGTTGGTGACGTTGGCGCCGTTGCGCTCGCCGAGCTCACCGGTCTCGAGGTCGATGTGGAACTTCGGGACGATGAACAGCGACAGTCCCTTGGTGCCCTCGCCTGCGCCCTCGGGGCGGGCCAGCACGAAGTGGATGACGTTGTCGGTCATGTCGGACTCACCGGAGGTGATGAACCGCTTGACGCCGGTGACGTTCCAGGTGCCGTCGGCGTTCTCGCTGGCCTTGGTGCGGCCGGCGCCGACGTCGGAACCGGCGTCGGGCTCGGTCAGCACCATCGTGCAGTGCCAGCCCTTGTCGACGATCCAGTGGGCGAGCTTCTTCTGCTCGTCGTTGCCGAGGATGTAGAGCAGGTTGGCGAACGAGTAGGAGGCGGCGAACATCGCGATCGCCGGGTTGGCGCCGAGGACCATCTCGTTCATGGCCCACTTCAGGCTCGGCGGGGCGACGGTGCCGTCGAGCTCGCGCGGGACGTCGATGTTCCAGAAGCCGGAGTCGACGTAGGCCTGGTAGCTCTTCTTGAACGACTCGGGCATGGTCACCGAGTAGGTCTTGGGGTCGTAGACCGGAGGGTTGCGGTCGGCGTCGGCGAACGACTCGGCCAGCTCGTTCTCGGCCAGCCGCGCGACCTCCTTCAGCATCTCCTTGGCGGTGTCTGCATCGACATCGGCATAGGGGCCGGTGCCCAGGACGTCGCCGCGGCCGAAGACCTCGAAGAGGTTGAACTCCAGGTCGCGCAGGTTGCTCTTGTAGTGGCCCATGTCGGGGAACCCTCCGAGTGGTGACTTGTGGTCGACCGGCCCGTACCGGCCGGTAACTTCCATGATTCTACCGGTGGGTAACAATTGCAACCCCTCTGTGGGATTCCCCACCAAACGGATGACGTATGCCGCGTGCCCCCGATGACGCGGGCGCGCGGGGGAGGGCACGGCATACTCACGTGGTGTGACCGAGGAACCCCAGACGCAGCCTTCGAGCCAGCCGAGCAACGCGGTCCAGCGTGCTCGGGCCGACCTCGACGCCGGACGGGAGTGGAAGGCGCGCGAGCGCCTCGTCGGACACCTGGCGGGGGAGTTCGACGCCGAGGCGCTGGAGCTGCTGGGCGAGGTCAACTACGCGATGCGTGACCTGCCGGCGGCGGGGGCCGCCTGGTTCGGCACGGCCCGACGCGGCAAGGACGTGGACGAGGCGGTCGAGGCGTGGCGGGAACAGCACGGCGACCACTTCGGCCAGATGTGGAGCAGCCTGCCGCGGTCGGTACGGGAGCGGGAGGGCAACAAGCGGGTCGACGCGCTGCGGCGACGGGCTGAGCAGGCCAAGACGCCAACCACCGCGACCAGCTCGCCGCCGCCCCCGGGTGCGGACGCGGCGCCCGGCTCGAGCGCCGGAGAGGGTGGCCCGGATGCTGCGACGATCATCGCGGTGGCACTGGCAGGGTTGTTCGTGGTGTGCGCCGTCATCGGCCTCGTGACCCTCCTGGGCTGGATGGTCCCCGGCTGAACGGCGTGGGTCCACCCGCCTGTCGGTGGCTCCTGTCACTCTCGACGCATGGACAACACCTCGGATGTGCTGCTGTTGCACGCGGTCCAGGCCTGGTGTGACGAGTGCCAGGGCGAGCGGATCCTCGTGCCCGTGATCGACGACCTGCCGGGCGGCTTCTGCTGCACGGTCTGCGACACGGCGGTCTTCTCGGCGCTCGACGACCTGCCTGCCGTCGCCGCCCTGCGCCGTTCCGCCTGACCCGCGCGAGGCCCGCCAGATGGGGGGACGCGGTCCTAGGCTGCGCGGGCGCCGGATGCGTACGCTTGTGGGTGTCGGCGTCGTCGTCGGCGCGGAGGTGGATCGCGTGGGCGAGCTGGAGCACTCCGTCTGGATCAAGTCAACACCTGAGCAGGTGTGGCACACCTATGTCGACCCCACCCGCATTCCGCAGTGGCAGACTGGAAAGCCGTCCATCGGGGAGCTGCAGGGTGGCCATGGCGAGCCCGGCTCCACGTACGTCTCGAGGCGTGGCCCGCTGTCCGCGCGCACGACGGTGCTGCGCGCCGACGCACCCCACGAACTGGTCACGAGGACTGACGCCTACTTCGGCCTGCAGCTCGAGGTGACCTCACGCCTCAGCGGGCGATCGGGTGGCACCGACCTGCAGCTCCACGTTTCCACACAGTGGCGCCGCCGGCTCGGTCCTGTCGGCAAGGTCATTGAGCTGGCGATCCTGAGCCCTACTGAGGCTCGCAAGGAGCTGGCAAACCTGAAGTCCCTCGTCGAGCGGCAGGCCCCGGCCTGATCGCCGCCTTGGTGCGCCGTGAGGCCACCGTTGCTGGTGCCGGTCTCGAACTGGTTGCGATAGCGCCCGTCGCGCGCCATGGCCAGCAGGATCGGTATGCCGCGGTGCTGGCGGTCAGGGTGGAAGTTCAGCGTCACGCGCAGGCCCGGTTCACGTGGTTCCCGCTAGGCGCGGAGCCGCTCGAGGGCCGCGCCCAGGATCCGCGCGCCCTCGGGGAAGGCTCCGGGATTGGGCCCGGTGTAGTTCAGTCGCAGGTAGGCCCCCGCCGGCTCGGCGGGGAACCACTCTGTCCCCGGGGCGACGAGGACGCCGTCGCGCAGGCAGTCCGCCGCGAGCCTCTCGAGGTCCGTCCCGTCGGGGAGGCGTACCCAGAGGTTCAGGCCACCCGTCGGCACGTGCTCGACGTGGGCCTGCGGGACGTGCTCGCGAAGGCTGTCGAGGAGGAGGTCGCGTCGGGCTCGGAGCTGTTCGCGGACGCTGCGCAGGTGCGTCTGCCACGCGGGCTGGGTCACGACATCCAGAGCTGCCGCCTGGAGGAGGCCGCTGACGTACATCGAGTCGGCTCCGCGGTCCGCGAGGATGCGTTCGCGCGCCGGTCCGCGAGCGATGACGGCGGCGATGCGCAGGGCCGGCGACACGCTCTTGGTCAACGAGCGCAGGTAGATCACGTGACCCGAATCATCATGCGCCGCAACGGGTCTGGGCGTCGTGGTGATGCCGAAGTCGTGGGCCCAGTCGTCCTCGACCAGGAACGCGCCGTGGTCGCGGACGACGTCGAGCACCTGTTCCGCGCGTTCGGTCGACCACTGGGCGCCGGTGGGGTTCGCGTAGTTGGGCTGCGCGTAGAACACCCGGGCGCCGCTCTCCTCGAAGGCCCGCGCGAGCTCGTCGGGGTCGGGGCCGTCGGGGCCTGACGGCACCGGGACGACGCGCACCCCGGCCTGGGCGGCGGCGCTGATGGCACCCCAGTAGGTGGGCGACTCCATGAGCACCGGCTGTCCGCCGGCCACCAGGGCGCGGAACACCGAGCTGAGTCCGCTCTGGCTCCCCGGCAGCACGACGACATCGCTCGCGGCGGGTGGCGTGACCCCCACGGGGCTTGCGGCGCCCAGCTCGTGCGCGAACCACGACTGCAGGGCGGGGAGCCCGGCCGCCGGTGGGCGCGAGGTCGCCGTGTCCCCACGCACCGCCCTGGTCAGGGCCGATCGCACGAGCCGCTCGGGCAGCAGCTCGCGCTCGGGGTAGCCGGAGTGCAGGGCAATGACGTCGTTGGGCGCGCTCCGCATCGCGGTGGAGACGGCCTGGCCGCGTGACTGGGGTGCTCGCAGGGCCGCCGTCTGCCAGCCGTAGTCCGACGGGCGTGCCGTGCGGACCGCTCGGACGAACGTCCCGACGCCGGGGCGGGTCTCGACGAGTCCCTGGGTCGTGAGCTCGCGCAGGGCCTTCTGGACGGTGACCGGGCTGGCTTGGTGCTGGGTGACCAGGAGCCGCGTCGAGGGCAGGCGCGCACCGGGTGGAGCGCTCGCGATCCAGTCGCGCAGTGTTGCCACGATCCGGGAACTGCTATCGTTGTCCATGACGCAACATAGTAGCGCTACCCTGATTCGTGACACGGCGGTATCCGCGACGCCACTGGCCGGGATGCTGTGGGGACTGGTCGGGGTAGCAGCCTTCTCGTTCACCGTGCCGTTCACGCGGGTGGCCGTCGGCGGCCTGTCGCCGTTGTTCATCGGATCGGGTCGCGCCGTGGTCGCGGCAGTGCTGGCCGGATCGGCACTGGCCCTGACCCGCCAACGTATGCCGCGTGGTCGCCAGTGGGCGCGGCTCGCGGTGGTCGGCGGCGGGGTGGTCGTCGGCTTCCCGCTGCTGACGTCCTTCGCCCTGACGACAGCGCCCGCGAGCCACGGAGCCGTCGTCATCGCGCTGCTGCCGGCTGCCACCGCGACGATGGCCGTGCTCCGCGGTCACGAACGCCCGCCGGTCGCCTTCTGGGTCATCGCCCTGGTGGGGGCGGTCGCGGCGATGGGCTTCGCGTCGGCCCAGTGGGGCGGCCTCGGGCACCTGCGGTGGTCGGACCTGCTCTTCTTCGGCGCCGTGGTGGCTGCGGCAGTCGGCTATGCCGAAGGTGGCCTGCTGGCGCGGGAGCTCGGTGCGTGGTAGACGGTCTCGTGGGCGCTCGTGCTGTGCTCGCCGCTGATGGTGTTCCTGGCAGGGCTGTCCGCGTCGCACCAGCCTCCGTCCGCGACTGCGACGCAGTGGGCGGCGTTCGCCTACCTCGGTGTGGTCAGCATGTTCCTCGGCTTCTTCGCCTGGTACCACGGCCTGGCCATCGGCCCGATGGCCCAGGTGAGCCAGGTCCAGCTCGTCCAGCCGGTGCTCTCGATCGCCTGGGCGGGACTGCTGCTGGGGGAGGACCTGACCTGGGTCACGATCGTCGGCGGGCTGGTCGTCGTCCTGTGCGCGGGTGCTGCCGTCCGGGTGCGGCTCGGCGCGGAGGGAGACTGACGCCCATGTACGTGCCGCACTTCAACGCCCTGGACGACGTCGTGGCCATCCGCCGGATGGTCGAGGAGATCGGCTCGGCGCAGCTGGTCTCGATTGGTCCGGACGGCTACCCGCTGGCGACCCTGCTCCCGATCGTGTGGCGCGGTGACACCGTCATCGCCCACCTGGCGCGGGCGAACCCGCACTGGAGGTCCATCGGCGCAGACGAACCCGTCCTACTGGTCGTGACCGGTCCGCAGGCCTACATCTCTCCTTCCTGGTACGCCAGCAAGGCCGAGCACGGCAGGGTCGTGCCCACGTGGAACTACTCGGTCGTGCAGATCAGCGGGCGGGCGACGGTGCACGACGACGCCGACTGGGTCCGCGGGGCGGTGGACGAGCTCGTCGAGCGGCACGAGGGCCATCGTGCGGCGCCGTGGCGCAGTGCCGATGCGCCGGAGAAATACATCCAGGGGCAGCTGCGCGCGATCGTCGGAGTGGAGATCTCGGTCGAACGGGTCGAGGCGAAGGCCAAGCTCAGCCAGAACCGTTCGGCAGCGGACCGGGCAGGAGTGGTGGACGGGTTGCTGCACGAAGACTCTCGCGAGGCTGATGCCGTGGCCGGCCAGATGCGGGCGTTGGGGTCCTAGCCTGCCTGACCTCACCTCACCTCAGCCGTTGGCTCCCATCAGCGCGGCGAACCCCGCCAGCCCGGGACCGGTGTGGGTGGCCAGGCGTTCACGCGCGTCATCCAGTGCTGCCGACTCGGGGTGTCCGGGCGGGATGCGCGCCGGGTTGAGCGCGACCTGGTTGGACCACTCCTTGATGTCGGGCTCGGCCATGAAGGACATGGCGGCCCGCGTGCCCAGGACGTTCATCTTCGCCCACTCCGCCATCGAGTTGCCGTACGGCGTCGGCGGGCAGAGCCGGTTCTTCTCCTCGTCGTCATGCCGGGTCGCCTCGACGTACCCGACCAGGGCCGCACCGAAGCACGGGAAGCCGGCCCGGATCGCCTGCAGGGTGATGCCTTCGGGACGCCAGACGGGGACGAGCGGGGGGTACTTCAGCCCGTCCGCCGCACAGTGCACGACGAGGGCGTCCTCCGCGACGGCGACCGATCCGTCGGCGAAGGAGAGCTTCCCCCGGTCGACGGTCTTGAGGTGCCCCCGTCGCACGACGTTCTCGAGCGTGCGTAGCTGCTCGAGCTCCCACGTGGCCAGGGTCGGGGCCTTGGCCATCGTCGGCAGAACCGTCCGGTCGACCCGCAGCATGATGCCGGCCTCCTCGAGGCGGAGGAACAGGTCGTCGAGCGAAGTCGCCTGGGACGCTGCCCGCATCGTGTCGGCGGCCATGCCGAGGAAGATCGTGGGGTTCGGCTGGACCACGGCCCGGTTGATCATCCACGGGTCGCGGGGCCGCACCCAGCAGATCGCGTCGGGGTCGACGCCGCGCGACAGCAGCCAGATGCAGGCGTCGGTCGCGGTCTTGCCCGACCCGGCGACGACGTACTGGCTCGGTGCCTCCTCCAGCCGGGCGAGGCTGTTGACCGGCACGACCCTGGCGTCGTCCGCGGCGTCGAAGGGCGCCGGCTTCTCGGCAGGGATGCTGGGGGCCAGGTAGGCGGCGTTGACGATGCGGCACCCCTCGGACACCTCGAACCGCTCACCCGAGATCCGCGAGACGACCCCCCGGTCAGCCAGGTACTCGCAGTTGGGGAAGAACTCGACCTTGCCGGACTCCACCATCCGGTCGAGCATCCGCGCGTAGTAGGCGCAGATCTCCGACTGGGACGCTCGCTCCTGAAGACCCTCCTCGGGACCACGCTGCTGCAGCTGGCCTCCCCCGAGCAGGGTCGACGCGACGCCGTAGAAGGCAGAGGACTGGTGCAGGCGCACGAAGGGGTACGCCTCGAGCCAGTGCCCACTGACCCCATGGCGACGGTCGACCAGGGCCACGCGGACGTCGGCATGGTCGATGAGCGCGTCCGTGAATGCCATCCCCATGGCACCGGCCCCCACGACGAGATAGTCAGCGTCGATAGTGCGCATCATGAATCCACGCTGCCACGCTCCCGGTCGGCGCGTCTATGGACCGCTTGGGGGGTATGCCGCGCGAGGCGCGCCGTCGCGACGTGCACCGTCGCGACGCGGCATACCCAGAATTGGCCCCAGCGTGGGCCTGCCACCTCCCGAGGCACGCCCCGGGATGTGGCAGGCCCTGAAATGGGATAGTCCTTTCTCCATACACGGAAGGCTGATCAATGAGGTCGTGGCGCAAGTCCGAGGCCGGCTCGTTCGCCAGGATCTACGCCTGGCTGGTGGTCAGGCTCCGCTGGTTCGTCGTGCTGGGGTGGGCAGCCGGCGCGATCGCGGCCGCCGTCTGGCTCCCGGCAACCACCCCCAACGCGGATCTGGGCGGGTTCGCACCGCCCAACAGCAGAGCCATCGCGACGGAGACCACGTCGGCCAAGGCCTTCGGGTTCCCCATCCTGTCGCGCACGATGCTGGTCCAACGCGACGAGCACGGCCTGACCCAGGCCGCGCAGCAGCGAGCACTGGAGCGCGCGGTCGGCGTGGCCCAGCGCACGATTGGTGACGTCGGCCCCATCGTGGCCGTCGTGCCCATCGCCAACACGCAGGGCGCCTTCCCGTCGTCGTCGGAGCAGGGCACCACGGCGCTGAGCTACGTCTTCACCAAGCCGGGCACGACCTTCGGCGCGGAGGTCGCCGCTGCCGGCGCGTTCGGTCGAGAGCACGTCAACCAGCCCGATGACCACCTCGTCGGGGTGACGGGCACCGTCCCCGCCCAGCTTGCGCAGTCGAAGATCCTCTACGACCACCTGCTGCTGCTCGAGGGCGCCACCCTCGTGGCGGTCATCGGGATCGTCGCCCTCAAGTTCCGCTCGGTCGTCGCCCCGCTCGTCGCGCTGGTGACGGCCGCGGCGTCGTACTTCCTGGCCGTGCGCATCACCAACTACGCCGGCGGGTTCGTGGAGGGCGGGGCGCCCGAGGAGCTCAAACCACTGGTGCTCGCCCTGGTGCTGGGCATCGTGACGGACTACGCCATCTTCTACCTCTCCAGCATGCGCACCGGCCTCGAAGACGGCCTCGACAAGCTGACGGCGGCCAAGGCCTCGGCCGCGCAGACCGGCCGGATCGTCCTGGTGGCGGGGATCGCGGTGGCGGCGGGCAGTGCCGCGATGCTGGTGGCGAAGTCGGGCTTCTTCCGCGCCTTCGGACCCGTGCTCTCGCTGTCGGTACTGTCCGCCGTGGTCGTCTCGCTGACCCTGTTGCCGGCACTCATGGCGATCTTTGGTCACGCCCTGTTCTGGCCGACCCGACCCAAGCGGAGCCGCACTCTCCCCGTGGCGCGCGCCGCCGCCCGGGTGCTGACTGTCAGGGTGGTGGCGCTCGTCCTCGGAGGAGCCTGTGTGCTCGGGCTCGCGGCCCTCTCCGCCGACGTGGGGCGCCTGCACCTGGGCGTGTCCTTCGTCGCCTCGCTCCCCGCTGACAGCGAGCCGCACGCGGCCGCGCAGGCCGCCTCCTCGGGGTTCGCGCCCGGCATCGTCGCGCCGACCGAGCTCCTGCTGCAAGGCCGCGGCGTCGGCACCGACCGGGACAAGCTCACCCGCCTCGGTCAGGAGCTGGACAAACAGCCGGGGGTAGCCGGCGTCCTCAGTCCCAACGCGCTGCCCGACGAAGTCGTGCGAGGCGCGCTGGTGACCAAGAGTGGCGATGCCGCTCGCCTCCTCGTGATCCTCGACCACGACCCGCTTGGCCCGACGGCGATCCACGACCTCAACCGCCTGTCGGCAGCCATGCCCGGCATGCTGCAGCGGGCGGGGCTGGAGGGAGCCCGCTACGGCGTGGCAGGGGACACGGCCGTGGCCAGCGAGCTCGTGGCGGCGACCAACGCCGACCTCCAGCGGATCGCGATCGCGGTGCTGCTCGTCAACCTGGTCCTGCTGATGGTGTTCCTGCGTGCCATCGTGGCACCGGTCCTCCTCCTCGGCTGCAGCGTGCTTGCCCTCGCCGCTTCGCTGGGGTGTCTGACGCTGGTCTTCCAGGACAGGCTGGGCCACGAGGGCGTGGCGTTCTACGTACCGTTCGCCGCCTCCGTCCTGCTGCTGTCGCTCGGGTCCGACTACAACATCTACGGGGTCGGCCACGTCTGGACCCGGGCCAACCACACGACGCTGCGCAAGGCGATCGCGGAGCGGATCCCGGAGACGTCGGGCGCCATCACGGCAGCCGGCATCACCCTCGCGGCGAGCTTCGGGATGCTTGCGCTGATCCCGCTGCGGCAGTTCCGAGAGCTGGCGTTCGTCATGGGGCTGGGCGTGCTCATCGACGCCCTGGTCGTGCGGACGATCCTGGTGCCGGCGCTCCTCACGCTGCTGGGCGACTTCAGCGCGTGGCCGCGAAAGCTCCGCGGGGCCGAGGTCGCTCAACAGACCGCAGACGACGAGCAGCGGGCCGTCGAAGCGAGCCGCTAGCGAGGCCTCTGCCCTCGGCCGTCGTCGAGAAAGACACCGTCGAACACGTTGCAGTCCTTACCGGTCGCATCCGTGACCGGCGGGTCGGTGTAGCCGTCCGGGCCGCAGACGCGGGGCCAGGCGCTCGGTGGCACGTACTGCCCTGCCCAGTGCGTCACCGAGATGTCGACCTGCTCCGTGGGCTGACGCGCGGCACCGTTCCGTCGGCAACTCTCCAGGATCCGAGAATCGAGATCATCAGGAGGCCGACTGTCGGGGCAGGGCATCCTCGCCGTTCAGGTGCACGAGGACCACGACAGCCAGCGCGAACAGAGGGATCACCAGCGTCCACATGGTCGCGAGAATCCCGGCGAGGCATCCCGCCGTGACGAGGCCGCGGGCCAACCTCGGTCGCCCAAGGGGAGCCAGCGTTCCGAGCAGGATCAGTGCGCCACCACCGACCAGGGATCCAAACCAGAAGGGGATCCCTCCGTCACCGGTGACCACGGCGCGAGTCGTCTCCGCGATCCCCGCGACGATGTACAGACCTCCAAGCGAAACCGCAAGGACGTCCGTGAGCCTGCGCCGGGTCATGGCCCATTGTCTGACCGGCGGCCCCGCGCGACAACATCCTCATCCAGCCCAAGAGTCAGCGGCCTCGCGGGCTACGGATCGATGGATGGGTTGAGCCTGGGGTCCCTGCCCTGCACCTTCGGCGGCAGCGAGAATCGCGTGCTGCTGTGTCGCGCGCGGAACAGACGGGCGCCCCGAGGGCCCTGACACTCGGACCATGAGGCTGAGACAGAAGGTCGGATGCGCGATTCATGGTCACCTGTGGGAGTACCGAGAGCTCGACGACTGGATCGTGTCCACCTGCCAGCGCTGCGGAACCGTCTTTGACCTTCCGGCCAGCGCGTACACGGAGGGAAAGCGGACCACGGGTGGCGACCCCGGTCGGGGCATACCTGGCGCCTGGATCGGGTTCATCCAGGACTTCGGATCCGGCGACTGTGGGGGTGGCGGTGGCGGCGATTGCTGACCGCACGGTGCAGGAGCCGGTGACCGCCCAGTGCGGGGCGCCGCGCAGTCGTCGTCTCCAGTGACATCGGCGCCAACCCGGTCCACCATGGAGTCTCCAACTGGAGCGGGTGCATGAGGAGGATCAGTGCTGTTCCACATCACGCAGGTTCACAGTCCTGAGCTTTGCCCCAGAGACGAGGGCGGCTCCAACTCGCTGTATGACGCCAGTGTCGAGGGGGTCACGCTGATCGGTCGCTACGGCGCGAACGCCCAGCACACGCTCTTCCTGGTCGTCGAGGCCGAGGACGTCAATGCTGTCCACAAGTTCCTCTGGCCTGGGTTCAAGCGCTGCACTAGCACGATCACACCGGTCAGCGAGGTCCCAGTTCCCAAGGAGTGACCGACACTGTCACGAAGGTCCCCCGAAGGGCGATCACCGCGGCTGGGGTCACCTTGGCGGCGAGCTTCGGGATGCTTGCGTTGATCCCGCTGCGGCAGTTCCGAGAGCTGGCGTTCGTCATGGGGTTGGGCGTCCTCATCGACGCGCTGGTCGTGCGGACGATCCTGGTGCCGGCGCTCCTCACGCTGCTGGGCGACGTCAGTGCCTGGCCGCGCAAGCTCAAGGGTGCGGCGGTCGCTCAAGAGGCCGCGGACCGCGAAGAGCGGTCTGCCGAAGCGAGTCGCTAGCCAGGCGGGGTGCACCGGCCCTTGGCTGGTGCAGCTGGCATCGCGAGAGTGACGCCCGCTGTGTAACGCGCAGCACAGACTGGCAGCTCGGAGATCCTCACACTCGAACCATGAACCTGAGAAATAGGGTCGGCTGCGCGATCCGCAACCACGTGTGGGAGCACCGAGAGGTCGAAGAGTGGGTGGTGTCCACCTGCCAGCGCTGCGGGACCGTCTCCGAGCTTCCGGCCAGCGCGTACTCGATGGGAGAGGTCAGCCTCGATGGCGACGCCGGCAGGGGCATGCCGGGTCTGTCGATGGGGTTCTTCCAGGGCTTCGGCTCAGGCGACGGTGGCGGCGATTTCTGAGTACAGCCGGTCAGCATCACGCGTGTCCTGAAGTTCGACCCCGGGACGGGGGCGGCTCCATCGAGCCGCCCCTGGACCGGTCCGGAGTCAGAGCTCCTGGTTGATCGACAAGATGTTGCCGTCGGGGTCCTTGAACCAGGCGCCCTTGACGCCTTCGATCTCGGCAATGCCGTCGACGGTCTTCAGCCCCGGCATGTCGTACTCCTCGAAGACGACGCCGCGGTCCCGGAGCTCAGCGACGGCCTTTTCCACGTCGTCCACGGTGAAGCCCATGTAGGTGCTCGCGGCCGTGCCGGCGAACCCAGAGGGATAGACGAGCACGAACGTCCCTCCGCCCCCGTCATACCTGACGCCGTCGGCCCTCGAGTCGATGGTCTTCAGGCCCAGGGTCTCGCCGTAGAACTGCTTCGCCCTCTCGATGTCTGACACCGCGATGGTCGGTACTGCCCTCAGTGGTTCGAACATTTCCACAACCTCCCCAGCTTCCGCGCAAGTGCGCCTCTTGGCGGGCCGGGCCGGGATCGGGGCGACGACCCTCTGAAACGCTACCTCCGAAGCCTCGCCCCCACCTGCGCCATTCGGGTGACCTGCGAGCGCCCCCTGGACGGCTTGTCGCTCGTGCCTCGTTCGTGGATGGAGCCGGTGACGGGAATCGAACCCGCGTGTCCAGCTTGGGAAGCTGGCGCTCTACCATTGAGCTACACCGGCACACGTCCCTCGGGAGCGACGTGAACACCGCCCGCGGGCGGTGCGGCAGGAAGTCTAACCGAACGCGCGCGCGAGACTGACGGCCGGCGGCATACCCCTCGCGTTAGTCTCTCTCCGTGCTGCTCAGCGACCGCGACATCAAGGCCGAGATCGACAACGGACGAGTCGTCCTCGAGCCCTGGGACCCCGACATGGTCCAGCCGTCGAGCGTCGACGTGCGGCTGGACCGTTACTTCCGGTTGTTCGACAACCACAAGTACCCGTTCATCGACCCGGCCGAGGACCAGCCCGACCTCACCCGCCTGGTCGAGGTCGACGCCGGCGAGCCGTTCATCCTGCACCCGGGCGAGTTCGTCCTCGGTTCCATCTACGAGACCGTGACCCTCCCCGATGACGTTGCCGCCCGCGTCGAGGGCAAGTCCTCCCTCGGCCGGCTCGGGTTGCTGACCCACGCGACGGCCGGGTTCGTCGACCCGGGGTTCACCGGTCACGTCACGCTGGAGCTGAGCAACGTCGCCACCCTGCCGATCAAGCTCTGGCCGGGCATGAAGATCGGCCAGCTCTGCTTTTTCCGCCTCTCCAGCCCGGTCGAAAACCCTTACGGCTCAGCGAAGTACGGCTCCCACTACCAGGGCCAGCGTGGCCCCACCGCAAGCCGTTCGTTCAAGAACTTCCACGTCACCGACGTCTGACCAACCTCGGGTATGCCGCGGGCTCACCGCCGCGGCATACCTCGCTTGACGTGTGGTGCGGTCGACGCGCCAGAGTGGGGGCATGACCGCTGACCTGAGAATCGCCCTGGGAGCCATGGAGTTCGGCACCCGCATCGACGAAGCCACCTCGTTCGCCCTGCTCGACCAGTTCGTCGACGGCGGTGGGGTATGGATCGACACGGCCGACTGCTACGCGTTCTGGCTCAGCGACAACGGGGCCGGCGGCGACAGTGAGGCGCTCATCGGCCGCTGGCTCGTCGCGCGCCCCGGCATGAGAGACCGGGTCAAGATCGCGACCAAGGCGGGCTGCGAACCCGTCGAGGCCGGCGTCTTCCCCGGTCCCACGACAGGCCTGTCCAAGGCGGCGATCGACCGCCAGTTCGAGGCGTCGCTGCGCCGACTCGGCCTCGACAGCGTCGACCTCTTCTTCGCCCACCGCGACGACCGCGAGGTCAGCGTCGAGGAAGTCGCCGAGACCCTGGGCCGGCACGCGGCGGAGGGCCGGATCGGGCGGGTCGGGCTGTCGAACTGGCCGGTCTGGCGGGCCGAACGGGCTCGCGCCCACGCCGAGAGCCAGGGGCTGCCAGGCGCCGACACCCTGCAGCTGCGCTACTCCTACCTCCAGCCCCGCCCGATGGTCCGCAACCGCATCCACGACCACCGGATGGGGTGGATCACCGACGAGACGATCGACTACCTCGAGGCCAACCCGCAGTGGGAGGCCTGGGCCTACAGCCCGTTGATGCAGGGCTCCTACGACCGTGACGACCGCGAGCCGGAGGAGGCGTTCGACCACCTCGGCAGCGACCGTCGCAAGGCGGCCCTGGCTGAGGTGGCCGGTGACCTCGGGGTGTCCCGTAGCGCCGTGGTGCTCGCGTGGATGGTCGGCGGCGACCCCGCCATCCGCCCGATCGTGGCCACCAGCCGCGCCACCCAGCTCGCCGAGGCACTCGACGGGGCGCGCCTGACGCTGACCGACGACCAACGCGCGGTCCTCGACGACGCCTGGTGAGCTCGGCAACCAGGCGAGCGGGGCCCGAAATCCGGAGCGCCGTCGGCTACGAAATACTGCGACCGTCCGATCCGTGAGGAGAACCCGTGCGCGCCCCCCGACTGCTCTGGCCCATCGAGGTCGACCAGCCGCGCGCCGTCGTGCTCGTCCTGCACGGCGGCAAGTCGCGCAGCCGCCGCCCTGTCCGCCCGTGGCAGGGAGCCGTGCTGCGGATGGCGCCGTTCGCGCGTGCCGTTGGTGAGGCCGGCGGCGGTGCCATCGCGGTGGCCTCGATCCGCTATGCCGTGCGCGGCTGGAACGGCGACCAGGCCAGTCCCCTCGCGGACACCCGCCTCGCCCTCGAACAGATCGCCGCGAAGTACCCCGGCGTGCCGATCGGCCTGCTGGGTCACTCGATGGGTGGCCGCGTCGCCCTGCACCTCGCTGACGACGAGCGCGTCACCGCGATCGTCGCCCTGGCTCCCTGGGTCGAAGCCAAGGACCGTGCCCGCTGGCACAGGGGGCTGCACGTGTTGTTCATGCACGGGACCCTCGACCGGATGACCTCGCCCCGAGCGTCGCGCGCGCTGGCGACGGCGATGGGAGCGCTGGGCGCCGACGTCACCTACGACGCGGTCGAGGGCGAGAGCCACGCCATGCTGCGACAGGCCGCCCGCTGGCACAGCGAGTCCGCGGCCTTCCTCGCCACCCACCTGCTGGCCCCCGATGGCCTCGAGGAGAACCAGCCCTGTCCGAGCGGCCCCGCCGAGGTCTAGCGATGCTCCGGCGTCGACACGGCATACCGCTCCACGATGCGCTCGGCGGTGGCGAGCTCGGGCGAGAGGTCACGGTCCTCGATGCCCGCGGGCAGGCTCTCGCACCGCGCGAACGCCTCGCCCAGCTCGCCCACCGGCGCCACGCCGCGCATCCGCAGCGCCCGCACCGTGCACACGAGCTCCACGGCGAGCATCCGTCGGTAGGCAGCAGTCGCGTCGCCCAGCCGCAGGGCCGCCTGTCCCGCGAAGCTCGCGTCGTCTTCGATGCCGGCCGACACCCCCGCGGTCTGCACGCTCGACGGCGTCGAGGCCACCCCGCGAATCGTCGACAACGCCGACGCCGCAACGTATTCCGCGATCAGCACCCCTGAGGACCCCATCGTGGAGTCGGACAGGAACAGCGGCAGCCCGCTGTCGGAGTCGGTGAGCGTGTGGCTGATCCGCGACTGCACTGCCTGCGCCGAGCGCGTCAGCGCCAGCAGGGTCGTGTCCACCGCCAGCACCAGGTATGCCGCGTGGAAGCCGCCGTGGTGCGTCACCTCGGCGACGTCCCCCGCACCAGTGAAGAGGGGGTTCTCGGAGGCGGTGTTCGCTGCGGTCTCGACCACGGCCTTGAGGTCGAGGATCGTGTCGAGGACCGGTCCGTGCACCTGGGGCCAGGTGCGCAGGCCGAAGAAGTCCTGGAGGTGAGCCGGCTCCCCGGGCTGGTCGGCCAACAGCTCGCGGAGCACGCGGATGACCTCGCGTGCCCCCCGGAACGGGGTCGCCGCTGCGGCCGTCTCGCTGATGGCCTCAGGATTTCCTTGTAGGGCAACGAAACTCAGCGCACAGACCGTGTCTGCTGCGCGCGCCAAGGCGTGAAGGGACGCGGCGTGCAGGCCCGTCTCGGCGATGGCGAACGCATTGGACGACATCAGCGGCAGGGCATCGGCGGAGGTGAGCTCCAGGTCCGCGCGGTGCCCGCCGCCGGCGCGCTCGCGCTCACCGATGAGGGCGAGGCCCACCTCGGCGAGGGCGGTGAGGTCCCCCGTGCCGAGCGAGCCGTAGCGGTGCACCACTGGCAGGTCCGCTGCTGGCGCGCCCACGAGATCGGCCAGCGCCTGCGCCAGCGCGGGGTTGGCGCCGGAACCGCCCGCGAGCAGCTGGTTGGCTCGCACTGCCAACGCCGCCCGGACCACCGACGACGGCATCTCCTCCCCCCAGCCAGCCGCGTGCGAGCGCAGCAGCCGCAGCCCGTGGTCGACCTTGGAGTCGGTGCTCTCGTCACGCGCGGCACCGACCCCGGTGGTGCGCCCGTAGACCGACCGACGTGAACTGACTTCTGCCGCATGGCGGTGCGAGCGCTCTGCCGTCTCCATGGCCGCCGGTTCGATCGACGCGGGGGCACCCTGGGCGGCGCGCACCAGCGCGTCGAGATCGAGGCTGTGGCCGTCGAGGTGCACGGGTTGCGTCACGCCGCCAAGTATCGCTGGTCGGTGTCGATTGTCGGTGTGCTGGGTTAGGTTGATCCGCATGATCGCCTTCGACGGTGTCACGAAGAAGTTTCCCGACGGCACTGTCGCCGTCGACCACCTCAGTTTCGAGGCACCCAGCGGCAAGATCACCGTGCTGGTCGGCCCCTCCGGGTGTGGCAAGACGACGTCCCTGCGCATGATCAACCGGATGATCCAGCCCACGTCGGGCACGATCACGCTGGACGGCAAGGACACCGGGCGGATGAAGGAGTCCGAGCTGCGACGCGGCATCGGCTACGTCATCCAGCACGCCGGCCTGTTCCCGCACCGCACCGTGCTCGACAACGTCTCGACCGTGCCGCGCCTGCTCGGCATGGACAAGACCGAGACCAGGAAGCGCTCCATGGAGCTCCTCGAGCGCGTCGGCCTCGACCCGGCGTTCGCCAAGCGCTACCCCGCGCAGCTGTCCGGCGGCCAGCAGCAGCGCGTCGGCGTCGCGCGGGCCCTCGCGGCCGACCCGCCCGTCATGCTCATGGACGAGCCGTTCAGCGCCGTCGACCCGGTGGTGCGCGAGCAGCTCCAGGACGAGTTCCTGCGGCTCCAGGGCGACCTCGGCAAGACGATCATCTTCGTCACCCACGACATCGACGAGGCCATCAAGCTCGGCGACCAGGTGGCCGTGCTCAAGGTCGGGGGACACCTCGCCCAGATCGCCGCACCGGCATACCTCCTCTCCCACCCGGTCGACGACTTCGTGGCGGACTTCGTGGGACGCGACCGCGGCTACCGCGCGCTGTCCTTCCAGGCGACGCCGCGGCTGCCGCTGGCAGCGGAGCGCACCGTCGGCATGGGCGAGCGCGTCGACACCATTGACGCCGACTGGGTGCTCGTGGTCGACGAGCAGAACCACCCGCTCGGCTGGGTCGAGCCGGGGCGCGTCAAGGGCGAGGTCCGCACCGAGCTGCTGCACCGCGGTGGCACCGTCGCGCGAGCGAGCGGACCGCTGCGCTCGGCCCTCGACTCCGCCCTGTCCAGCCCGAGCCGTCGCGGCGTGATCGTCGACGACTCCGGCGCACTGGTCGGCACCGTCCGGGCCCACGAGGTGCTGACCGCCATCGAGCAGACCGACCGGCCGGAGCTGCAAGACCCCGGCAAGCCGGGGGCGCCGGCGGCATGACCTGGTTCTTCGACCACCTCGACGAGGTGCTGAGCCGCGGGGTGCAGCACGCCTACCTCTCCGGCGTGCCCCTGCTCCTCGGGCTCCTCATCGCCCTGCCGCTGGGGTGGTTGGCGAGGCGCTACAGGGTCCTCTACGCGCCGTTCACCGCCGGTTTCGGGCTGCTCTACACGATCCCGAGCCTGGCCTTCTTCGTCCTGCTGCCGGCCATCACCGGCCTGCCGATCCTCGACTCGGGCAACGTGCTCATCGCGATGACCCTCTACACCGTCGCCCTGCTCGTGCGCACCGTCGCCGACGGTCTCGGCGCCGTGCCCGACCACGTCCAACAGGCCGCGACGGCGATGGGCTACACCCGCGTCAAGAGGTTCTTCGCGATCGAGCTGCCGCTCGCGGTGCCGGTCATCTCGGCGGGCATGCGCGTGGCCGCGGTGAGCAACGTCAGCATCGTCAGTGTGGGGACGGTCCTGGGCATCAACCAGCTCGGCCTGTTCTTCAGCGACGGGTTCAACCGTGACTTCTACGACCCGCTGTTCGTCGGCATCGCCGCCTGCATCGTGCTCGCCCTGGCCTTCGACGCCATCATCATCGTGCTGACCAAGGTGCTCACGCCCTGGCTGCGGGCGACGGGGGGCCGGGCATGATCGCGTCGAGCGTCATCAACCAGACCTTCTCGTGGCTCACCGACTCGATCAACTGGTCCGGGTCCGAGGGCATCCCGGCGCGGATCGTCGAGCACCTCTGGTACTCCGGCGTGGCGCTGTTGGTCGCGGCCCTCATCGCGATCCCGCTCGGACTGGTCATCGGCCACACCGGGCGCGGCCGGTTCTTCGTCGTCAACCTCGCCGGTGCTGCCCGGGCGATCCCCAGTCTGGGTCTGCTCTACCTCATGGTGCTGTGGCTCTTCCCCAAGCTCGCCGGCGACTCTGCCTTCCTCGTCCCCAGCCTGATCGTGCTCGTCGTCCTGGCGATCCCGCCGCTGATGGCGGGCGCCTATGCCGGTGTCGAGGGCGTCGACCCTGCCGCCCGCGATGCGGCCAAGGGCATGGGCATGACGGGCAGCCAGGTGCTGGCGAGGGTCGAGGTGCCCAACGCGCTGCCCTTGATCTTCTCGGGCTTCCGCTCGGCCACCCTCCAGGTGATCGCCACCGCCACCCTCGCGGCCGTGGCCGGCACCGGCGGCCTCGGCCGGTTCCTGATCGACGGGCAGAAGGTCAGGGACTTCCCGCAGATGGCCGGCGGCGCACTGCTGGTGGCCGTCCTCGCCCTGGTCGTCGACCTCCTGCTCGCGGTGGTGCAGCGGTATGCCGTGTCGCCCGGGCTCACGGGCCGGGCCGGCGGGCGGCCGGGCCGACGGTCCACCGGAGGGTCGACGGTGTCCAGCCAGCGATCAAATACCCCCCTCGATGTAGAGATTCAGGCGCCGCGGCGTACGGTGGATTCCCAGTCCAGTTGACCAACGGTAGGAGCGGTTTCGTGAAGTTCAGCAAGATGACCCTGACGATCGCCACGGCGGCCGCTCTGATGGCCACCGCCGCGTGCGGCAACTCCGGTGGCGACCCGCTCGCCACCAAGACGAGCAGCGGCAGCTCCAGCGCAGCCTCGGGCACCATCAAGGTCGGCTCGGCCGACTTCCCCGAGAGTGCCCTGTTGGCCGAGATCTACGCCGGGGCCCTCGAGGCCAAGGGCGTCAAGGTCGAGAAGAAGCTCAACATCGGTGCCCGCGAGGCCTATATCCCGGCTCTCCAGGACGGGTCGATCGACCTCATCCCCGAGTACACCGGTGTGCTGAGCCAGTACTTCAACAAGAACGCGAAGGCCACGGACAGCGAGGGCGTCTACACCGAGCTCAAGGCTGCGCTGCCGGCCACCCTCACGGTGCTCGACAAGTCGGCCGCCGAGGACAAGGACGCCTTGGTGATGAAGAAGTCCAAGGCCGACGAGCTCGGGGTCAAGTCGATCGCGGACCTCGCAGGCAAGTCCGACAAGCTCACGGTGGGTGGCCCGCCCGAGTGGAAGACCCGCTTGACGGGTCTGCCCGGCTTCAAGTCGATCTACGGCCTGGAGTTCAAGACCTTCCGTCCGCTCGACGCGGGTGGCCCGCTGACGCTGGCCGCCCTGAAGAACGGCCAGATCGACGCTGGTGACCTGTTCACCACCGACCCGAGCATCGCGGCCAACGACCTCGTGGCGCTCGAGGACCCCAAGAGCATGTATGCCGCCCAGAACGTCGTGCCGCTCATCACCAAGAGCAAGAGCAACGCGACCATCGAGGGAGCCCTCAACGCCGTGTCGGCCAAGCTCGACACGCCCACCCTGGCCGCCCTCCTCAAGGAGGTCGTGGTCGACAAGAAGGACGCCGACACGGTGGCCAAGGAGTTCCTGACGAAGAACAGCCTGAGCTGACCACTCGTCAGCCGTAGGACCCCGGACAGGATGAAGGCCGGGTGTGGTTTCCCCCCGGAAGCCACACCCGGCCTTTCGGCGTGACCCCCCGGTCCGCCAATCCCAGATCCGCCGCTTCGGGAGGTGCCCCTCCGCGCCTCCCGTAACGTCGGATCCAGTGATCTCCGTTGTCCACGAGAGTGCCCGGGGAGGGTCGAGGTCGGCATCAGTGAAACCACCGATATTGGCCAGCAGGTTTTCGATAGCCTGTCCGGATGCTGACTCCGTGCGTGGGTCGCGACGAGGATCTCGATCGCCTCCGACTTCTGCTCGGCGGCAGTCGGTGGGTGACGCTGACGGGCGCGCCCGGGTGTGGGAAGACCCTCGTGGCCCGGCACACTGCGAGCAGCGCTCCGGCCGTGGCCTGGGTCCCCGCCCACCGACACTCGACGACGGAGTCGCTCGTCACCGCGTGTCTCGATGCCCTCGATGCCGAGGTGGCTCCCGGTGACTCGCCGACGTTGGCGCTCAAGCGAGCCCTCGACGGTCGCGACACGTTGTTGGTGCTCGACGGCGTGGACGCGATCGAGGGGCTCGGCGAGGTGCTCAACGACCTCGTCGAGGACGCCGAGGACTGGAAGCTCCTGTGCACCGCGACGACCGTGGCGGGGCGGCCCCATGAGCAGGTGATGAAGCTGCCACCGCTGCCCGTGCCCTCCGCTCGGGGGGCGTTGGAGGGTCCGGCGCTCGAGCTGCTGCTGGCCCGAGTGGCCGCCGCTGGGGGGCACTCCGTCGACCTCGACAAGCACGACGCCATCCTGCGGCGGTTGTTGCGGGCCAGTGGAGGTCTGCCCTCGCTGGTGGAGCAGCTGGCCGTCCAGATCGCGCTCATCGGGGTCAGCGACGTCCCGCCGGTCGGGACCCTCGCCGAGGCCGTGAGACGGTCCTACGACCTGCTCGACGTCGAGCAGCAGCAGTGCTTCCGGCGACTCGCCATCATCGGCCGCCCGCTCGGGCTCGATGTCCTCGCGGACGTGTGTGGCGTCAGTCGGCCCCAGGCCGTCCAGCTCGCGTCGGCCCTGGCTCGGCGCAGCCTCGTCGAGGTGAACCCCGACGGGAGCTTCGACCTCCTGCCACCGATGCGGGAGGTGGGTCGCGCCCTCGCCGAGGCCACGGACGATGCCCAGGAGTCGCTGACCGGCCTGCTCGCCTGGGCCGACCGGGTCATTCCGCAGGCCGTCAACGAGGGGTCCGCCGATGCGCCGTTCCTCAACCAGCTGGCCCTCGTCGACACCGCCGTTCGACAGGCCTGTGCCGTCGAAGCCACCCGGCCGCGCGGCTACGCCATCGCCAACCGGGCCTTTCCGTCCCTCTCGGCCGCCATGCGGGCCCGGGAAGCCCTGGACATGATGGACGCTGCACTCTCCAGCGGCGACGGGCCGCCGATCATCGGCTCGCAGCTGGCCCGCCGAGCCGGCATCTGCGCGTCAGAGGTGCGCGGCACCTACGAAGGGCTCCGCCTGCTGCACCGCTCCGAGGAGCACGCGAGTGCCCTGGACGGACCGATGCGCGACGTCGAGCTGGCCCGCACCGCGGCCATCCGCGCCGAGATGCACCTCGACGCCGGCGACCTTGCGGCGGCGCGCGCCGATGCCGAGCGAACCCTCGCCCTGGGCGGCGACGACCCCTACGTCATCCGTCAGGTGCGACGCACCCTCATGGACGTCTTCGTCTCGGCAGGCGACTTCGCCGAGGCCGAGAAGCTGGCGACTGTCATCGTGGACTCGCCTCCCCCCGACGAGGTGTGGATCGCGCTGTCCGCACGCACGATGCAGGCCAAGATCGCCTGGGAGCAGGGGCGCCTGGTCGAGGCGGCCTCGTTGGCCCTGTTCGCCCGCACCCAGGCCGAGGAGATCCGCGAGGACCGCATCGCGCTGCTCGCCGACACCATGCACCGCATGGTCTCGGGTGAGCCGGGCCTGGCCGTGGACGCCGAGACGCTGCCCTGGGCCGTGCGCCTGGTCGTCCAGCTCCAGGACGCCCGCGAACTGTTGGCGGCCGGCGACGTCAGCCGGGCCACGGGAAAGGCCGCCGACATCGTCGTGCTCGCGGACAGCAGCAAGCTGGGACGGGACGCGATCGAGGCGAGGCTGCTCGTGGCCGACGCCCTGATGTCCCTCGGCGAACCCGGGCAGGCGCAGGCCTCCTACCTGTCCGTGCTGCGGCGGGCGACCGAGGTCCCGATGCCGTTGCGGGCTGCGGACGCGCTCGACGGCCTGGCGGCGATCGCCGCGGAGACGGGCACGGCGGCATACCGGCCGGTTGCGGGGGCCGCGGCAGCGCTGCGCGTCAGTCGCCGCGCCGTGGGCCGCGACCGCCCGGGCGTCGTGTATGCCGCGGGCGCGATTCGCGACTGTCCCACCGGCTGGCTCGAGCGCGGTCAGTTCACCGCGCAGGGTGTCGCCGCGGTGACGGCCCTGTGCGCCGGTCAGGTCGCGCCCGAGGCGTCGTCCTCGCCGCTGCACGTGTTGACCAAGGCCGAACGCGGCGTCGCCGAGCTCGTGGCCGAGGGGCTCACCAGCCGGCAGATCGCCGAGCAGCTGTTCGTGTCACCACGCACGGTCGATGCCCACCTGTCGCACATCTTCCGCAAGCTCGAGATCGCCTCGCGCGCCAAGCTCGCGGCCCTGATGGTCGAGATCGCCTGAGCATCCGCCTGCGGTCGCGGCTCCGAATGCCTGCCGTGCCGGACCTCACCTATCGCCTCGTCATCGGGCTCTGCCGCGGGTTGTTCCGCGCGCTCGACCTGCGGATCACGGTGTCCGGTGCCGATCGCCTCCCGGCCAAGGGGCCGGTCGTCGTCGCCGCGAACCACAGCAGCTTCCTCGACTTCATGTTCGTCGGACTGGCCGGGGCGCGACGGGGCAGGCTCGTGCGGTTCATGGCCAAGGAGTCGGTGTTCCGGTCGCGGCTGTCCGGTCCGCTGATGCGCGCGATGCGGCACCTGCCGGTCGACCGTGCGCACGGGGAGCTCGCGGCCCGACAGGCGCTCGGTGCCTTGCGGGCCGGTGAGGTCGTGGGGGTCTATCCCGAGGCGACGATCGGGCGGGCGTTCGTCGTCAAGGACCGAGCGGACTTCCGGCGGGGCGCGGCCTACCTCGCCCTGGCGACCGGAGCGCCGCTGGTCCCGGTGGCGCACTGGGGGGTCCACCGCATCTTCACCGTCGACGGCCGCTACTCACTGCGTCGCGGCAAGGCCGTGGACGTGCTGGTCGGCGAGCCGCTCGTGCCGCTGGTGGGGGAGACCGCGGAGGCTCTCACCCGCCGGTTGCACGAACGGCTGGCCACCATGGTCGACGAGCTCGTGGCGCGCTATCCCCAGCCGCCGAGCGATCTGGCCGGCGCCTGGTGGTGGCCCGCCTCACGAGGTGGCGGGGCGCCGACCGTCGCCGTCGCGCGGGAGCTCGACGAAGCCGCTGTGCGCAGGGCCGACACGCCCCGCTGACACGCGTATGCCGCGGGGCTGGCCCCGCGGCACACGTCACCTCAGGCGACGGGCTGCGGCTCGGGGTCCGGTGTGGGCTCGGGCTCGATGGCTTCGGGCGCGGCCGACTGGGGGTCGTCGCGGCGCTTGACCGCGGCGAGCAGCATCTGGGCCACGTCGACGACCTCGACGTCCTCACCCTTGCCCTCGGACTGGGCGGCGGTGAGGCCGTCGGACATCATGACGCGGCAGAAGGGGCAGCCGATGGCGATCCGCTCCGCGCCCGTGCTGATGGCCTCCTCGGTGCGGTTGGTGTTGATCCGCGTGCCGAGCTTCTCCTCCATCCACATCCGGGCACCGCCGGCGCCGCAGCAGAACGACTTCTCCTTGGTGCGCTCCATCTCCCTGAGCTCGACACCGGGCAGGGCGCCGATCAGCTCACGTGGCGGGGCGTAGACGCCGTTGTGCCGGCCGAGGTAGCACGGGTCGTGGTAGGTCACGGTGGCAGCGGTGGAGGCGACGTCCTTGTTCGACGACTTGCCCGGCACGTCGGCGGGGCGGGCGACGGGGACGAGCTTCTTCTCGCGGACCAGCCGGTTGAGCAGCTGGGTGTGGTGGACGACCTCGTACTTGCCGCCGAGCTGCGGGTACTCGTTCTTGATGGTGTTGAAGCAGTGCGCGCAGGTGACGACGATCTTGGTCGCGCCGGCCTCGTTGAGGGTCTCGACGTTCTGCTGGGCGAGCATCTGGAAGAGGAACTCGTTGCCGGCCCGTCGGGCGGAGTCACCGGTGCAGGACTCGCCGTCGCCGAGGATCGCGAAGGTCACCCCAGCCTGGTCGAGCAGCTCGGCCACCGCGCGGGTCGTCTTCTTGGCACGGTCCTCGTAGGCGCCGGCGCAGCCGACCCAGAACAGGTAGTCCACGTCGTCGGCGGACTCGACGTCCTGGCCGAGGATCTTGACCGGGAAGGGCAGGTCCTTGGCCCAGTCCAGCCGCGCCCGGGCCGCCATGCCCCACGGGTTGCCCTTGTTCTCGAGGTTCTTGAACAGGCCTCCGAGCTCGTTCGGGAACGCCGACTCGATCAGCACCTGGTAACGGCGCATGTCGACGATCGCATCGACGTGCTCGATGTCGACCGGGCACTGCTCGACGCAGGCACCACACGTCGTGCAGGACCACAGCACGTCCTGGTCGATCACCGCGTCGGGCCCGTGCGGGTTGTAGGCCGCGAGGGGGTTGGTGATGTCGTAGCCGGTGTCGCCCACCAGCGGCACCTCAGCAAGCTTCGCCGCATCCTCGCCCAGGCCCTCGCGCTCGGACTCGGTGGCCAGCAGCCATGGTGCCTTGGCGTGCGCGTGGTCCCGCATCGCCATCACGAGCATCTTGGGTGACAGCGGCTTGTCGGTGTTCCAGGCCGGGCACTGGGACTGGCAGCGGCCGCACTCGGTGCAGGTGGTGAAGTCGAGCAGCCCCTTCCAGGTGAAGTCCTCGACCTTGCCGACCCCGAGCGCGGCGTCCTCGTCCATGTCCTCGATGTTCTCGAAGTCCACCGGCTCGCCCTTGACCATCATCGGCTGCAGCTCACCCAGGGAGGTGCGGCCGTCGGCGTGCCGCTTGAGGAAGATGTTGAAGAACGCGAGGAACCGGTGCCACGCCACACCCATCGTCGGCTGGAGGGAGATGGTGATCATCCACGCGAACGAGATGAGGATCTTCACCGCCGCCACCACGACGACGACCTTCTCCAGCGTGCTCACCGAGGCACCGTCGAAGAATCCGCCCAACCAGCCCGTCAGCGGGTAGTGCAGTCCGTTGGCGTGCCCCACCGCGGTCGTGCCGGTCGTCCCGCCGAGCTTCTCCAGCGCGTACTCCAGCGCTCGCAGGGTGATGATGCAGATCGTCACGCCGAGGATGGTCAGCTCGACGTAGTACGCCTGCCACCAGGTCGACCCGAAGAAGCGCGAGCGACGCCCGCCCTCACCGGCGGCCGACCGCGGGTGGTTCTTCTGCCGGATCACCATCAGCGTGACGATGCCGACCAGCCCGGTCCAGGCGAAGAACTCGGTGACCCACTCGTACAGGAAGAAGTGCCCGATCAGCGGGAGCGTGAAGTCAGCCTTGACCAGCTGGCCGAACGCGTTGAGCAGGGTGAAGAACAGCACCCCGAAGCTGATCATCGTGAACCAGTGCGCCACCGCCACCACCGGCAGTCGC
Organism: Pedococcus sp. P2_E2; assembly: GCF_056403955.1. Taxonomy (NCBI): domain Bacteria; kingdom Bacillati; phylum Actinomycetota; class Actinomycetes; order Micrococcales; family Intrasporangiaceae; genus Pedococcus; species Pedococcus sp. P2_E2. Next base: position 224,807 of record NZ_JBFUEM010000007.1, on the reverse strand, counting down.
GACATCCGGGTGTGCCCCAGGAACTCACGCAGCAGCGTCACCGTCCTCGTGCCCTTGTCACCCGTGCGGGTGCCGTCCGGCTGACCCAGCCGGAAGACGGACAAGAACTGACGGATGACCCGTGCGAACAGGGCGATGCCCACGAGGGCAACCACTCCACAGACGACGAGCGCGACGATCTCGAGCGCAGACATGGCGTCACTCTACTGGCCGGTAAGCGACTGCTTACCGGATTGTGAGCGGGCTCAAAGGCGAGTCGTATGCCGTGCGCGTCGTTCGCGACGCCCGGAGGGTGAGAGCGCGTTGCCAGATTGCATAACGATCTGTTGGAATACGCATAACGTCTGGTTCGCTGAACAGGACGAACGTCCACGTCCGCGCGCACGGCAGGCACGCGGCATACGAACGCAAGGAAGCGCGCATGCCCATCTATGACGACGTCACCCAGCTCATCGGCAACACGCCCCTGGTGCGGATCAACAGGTTGATCGACAGTGAGGCCACCGTCGCCGCGAAGCTGGAGTTCTACAACCCGGCCTCGTCGGTCAAGGACCGCATCGGCGTCTCGATCATCGACGCGGCCGAGGCGGCCGGTGAGCTCAAGCCGGGCGGCACCATCGTCGAGGCCACGTCGGGCAACACGGGGATCGCGCTGGCCATGGTGGGTGCGGCCCGCGGCTACAACGTCGTGCTCACGATGCCCGAGACGATGAGCAAGGAGCGCCGCGCGCTGCTGCGCGCCTATGGTGCCGAACTCGTCCTCACGGAAGGTGCGCTGGGCATGAAGGGCGCCGTGGCGAAGTCCGAGGAGATCGCGGCCGAGCGCGGCGGAATCCTCGCTCGCCAGTTCGCCAACGAGGCCAACCCCGAGATCCACCGCAAGACGACGGCCGAGGAGATCTGGAAGGACACCGACGGCCAGGTCGACATCGTCGTGGCGGGCATCGGCACGGGCGGCACCATCACCGGGGTCGGACAGGTCCTCAAGGCTCGCAAGCCGGGAGTGCAGATCGTCGCCGTGGAGCCTGCTGAGTCGCCGATCCTCAACGGCGGCGAGCCCGGTCCCCACAAGATCCAGGGGATCGGCGCCAACTTCGTGCCCGAGATCCTCGACCGCACGGTCTACGACGAGGTCATCGACATCAACGCCGAGACGGCGGTCGAGTGGGCCAAGCGCGCCGCAAAGGAGGAGGGCCTGCTCGTCGGGATCTCCTCGGGCGCGGCTCTCGCGGCAGCCGACCAGGTCGCCAGGCGCCCCGAGAACGCGGGCAAGACGATCGTCGTCATCATCCCGTCGTTCGGTGAGCGCTACCTCTCGACGATCCTCTTCTCCGACCKGCTCGACTGACCGACCCGACCCAAGGTGGCGCTTCTTCCGTGACCCTCGCCCTGTATGCCCGGCGCGCGCGCAGCCGCATCGTCGACGACCTCGACGCCGCGATCGCCCGCGACCCCGCCGCGACGTCGCGCGTCGACGTCGCGCTGAACTCGCCTGGGCTGCATGCCATCTGGTCCTACCGGTTCGCCCACCGCCTGTGGTTGCGCGGCGGCTGGGCGAAGCCGGTGGCCCGCGTCGTCATGACGGTGGTGCGCTCGGTGACGGGGGTCGAGATCCACCCGGGTGCGGTGATCGGTCACCGGTTCTTCATCGACCACGGGATGGGTGTCGTGATCGGCGAGACGGCCGAGGTGGGAGACGACGTGATGCTCTATCACGGCGTCACGCTGGGCGGTCGTTCGTTGCAGCGTGTCAAGCGGCATCCCACCGTCGGGTCGCGGGTCACGATCGGGGCCGGAGCCCGCATCCTGGGTCCCGTCTACATTGGCGACGACGTGCAGGTCGGCGCGAACTCCGTTGTGGTCAAAGACGTTCCGGCTGGCGCGATTGCCACGGGGATCCCCGCGGTCATCCGGTTCCCGCAGGGTCACGAAGATCCCTATGAGGCGATGTTCAAGGATCCGGCCCTCTGGATCTGAGCGGGTTCCGGCCGCCAGTCGGTGCCGTAGAGGCAGAACGCCCCAGCGCCCGGGTGCTCGGTGAGCGTCGCGGCCAGGGCTTCGGACGCGGAGTCGCCGTCGGCCAGGTGGCGGTGGTAGCTGCCCATGGCGTCGGCAGCCGCAACGTCTGACACCGGTGCGACGGGGGCGACGACACTGCGAACGCCCAGCGCCATCAGCGCGGCCGTGAGCCCCAGGGGCTCGTCCCCGGGGCGTGGGTCGAGCCGTCCCACATCACACGCCGACAGCACGACGTGGTGTGCGGTCGCCCGTCGCGGGAGCTCGTGCGCGAAGACGGGGCCGTCGGCCATGTGCAACGAGGAGAACCACGGGCTCTGACGCTCGTGGGTGCCGTGCGCCGCCACGTGCACCAGGCCAGCGCCGGACAAGGCGTCACGGACGGTCTGCGCCGTCGCTCCCTCGTGACGGGTCACCAGGGCACCGACCCTCTCCCAAGCCGTGGTCACCGCGGCCGCCTCGGCGGCGGCGCGGTCGAGCCTCGGCCCCGTCAGCGTCGTGACCCGGAGCCGCTCCGCCGGGACCGCGTCCGCCGCGAGGAGCGGGGTGGACCAGCGGGTCACCGACGGGGCGATCGTGACCGGACGGCCCGCGAGGCTGGGCAGCATGCCCCAGGGCACCGCCATCAGGGTCCGCCCCGGCACCACGACGACAGGCCCCTCGGCCAGCTCGACGTCGCCGAAGAGCTGCTCGTCGAGCGCGGCCAGGGAGCCCGCCACCGCTCGGCCGACGGCCGCCTCCAGCGCTGGGTTGGTGGCGGCGAACGCGTGCGCGTGCAGGTCCCGCGTGAGTCGGTCCGCCAGGGCGGCGACCTCGGCGGCCGGTCCCACGTGGTGCAGCCGGGTCCCCCTGGGCGTCACCACCAGGACGTACTCCTGCCCGTCCTGCGCGACCCAGACCAGGGCCTGTTCGCCACGGGACCCGAGCAGGTCGCGAGTGACGGCATGTCCGACCGGGGCCACCGCAGCGGCCACCCCGCCGGCCTCGGCCCGTGACCAGTCCAGGCGGCTGACCTCCCACTCGAGCTCGGCGGCGCGGGCGCGCTGGCGGGCGCCCTCCTCGCCGGGGGCGGCTCCCTCACGACGGGCCTGGCGCAGCTCGGCGACCAGCTCGGCGGAGCGCCCGTCCTCCGGTGTGGACAGCAGGGGCAGGCGGTGGGACACCGCGCGCCAGCGCTCCACCGCGTCGAAGACCCGCACGGGCGATCCGCTCGCGAGGGCGTCGTTGACGTCGAAGTCCGCGATCCGGTGACCGTGCAGGGCCAGGGCCGAGCGGATCTCGACGCTCTGGCTCGGTGCCTGGCGCCCGGTCAGTCGGTGCATGGCCGAGCGGACCACTCTCCGGGAAGTGGCTGTGTCGCCTTGTGCCGCAGCCACTTTCGCGATGAGCAGGCGGTCGTGCATGTCGGCGGCGAAGCCCTGGCGCACACGCCCCCTCAGCCGCTGCACGGCATACCCGGCCTGGTCGACGTGTCCTCGCAGCAGCAGCGCCTCGACGTGCACCCGCGCCGCGAGGCGTTCGTCGGGCATGACCGGCCGGTCGACGCCAGACCAGGGCGCGAGGGTGCGGTCGAGACCGCGGGGCACGACCCCCTCCGTCACGGCGACCCAGGCGCGCAGCAGCGCGGCGCTCCGCTGGCGCTCGCTCGCTCCCCTGGCGCGAAACGCGACCACGGCGGCGTCGAGGTGCTCGCGCGCGGTCGCGAGCTCGTCGCGCAGCAGTGCGGTCGTCGCGAGGTCGAGCCGGAGGTCGGCCTCCTCGAGGCGGTGGCCGTCGCGCCTGGCCTCGTCGAGCGCGCGGGTCAGCGTCTCTCGCGCCTGGTCGAGCAGCCCGACCTCGAGCAGGACCAGCGCCAGGTCGTGCTGAGCCCTCACCCGGCCGACCTGCACGTCCATCTCGTCGGCCTCGCGCATCAGACGGATGGCCTCCGGGAGCCGGCCCGCGTAGTACTCGAGGCAGCCGAGGTTGTGGCGGACCTTGAACTCCTGCTCCACCAGGCCGTGCTCCACGCTGACCTCGAGCGCGGTCATCAGATCGGCACGAGCGGGCCCGAGCTCGAGCAGGGAGAGGTGGGCCAGGCCACTGTTGATCCGGGCCGCGACCTCTTCACCGGGGGCGAGCAGCCCGTCCGTGTCGCCGAGCCTGCTGAGGGCGCTGAGGGCCGACCGCCAGTCCTGGCAGGAGACGTGGACGACGGCCTCCTGGATCCAGCTCAGGGCGCGCAGGCGGGCGGAGTCGCTCTGCTCACGGGACTCCGCCAGCATCGCCAGGGCCTGGTCCAGTCCGTGCAGCGCCAGGGTCGGCCAGGCCAGGGTGATGAGGAGCCGCGCTCGCGTCGACACCCGCTCCTCGCCGTCCAGGCGGTCCGCCAGCACGAGGGCGCGCCGCAGACTGCGCTCGGCGTCGCGGAACCGGCCGATCTCGTTGAGGTTCCGAGCTCGGGCCAAGAGCTCGGCGACCTGGTGGTCAGCAACCTCGATGTCGTACCTCAGATCTCGATGGCGGGGGTGATGACCGGACGACTCCCAGGATCGTCCAGCCGGCGCATGACGAGGTGGACGAGTCCCCGCTCGACGGAGGCGAACGTGAACCGGCCGGCGTCGTCGGTCGTGGTCTCCTGGGTGCGCGACCGCTCGCGCAGCTCGACGTGCGTGGGTCCCGTGGTGACCCACCCGCTCAGCCGCGCGCTCCCGCCGTCCACCATCTCGATGGTGATCATCGCGCTGAGCTGGTCGCTGGAGAACGTGATGGTCCCGGCGCGGTCGTACTGGGTGGAGCGCACCCCGGCGAGCTCGGCGGTCGTCGTCGTGATCTCCGCGACCTCGGCCTCGAGGGCGGCCACGGACATCGCGAACTTGGCCCGCTCGGCCAGGCCGCTGGGCACCGGGTCACTCGCCTGCAGGATGGTCCGGAGCGTCGCAAGGGCCCTGAGGTCCTGGTCGTCGATCTCACCGAGCGCGTCGGCCTCCCAGCCCTCGCTGATGGCCCCGCCGCTCACGCTGTCGCCGCTCATGACGTCGCCCATCCCGGGTCGCCGAGCAGCGCCCCTCGGAGCTTGGCCAGGCACCGACCGCGGGTGGGTCCGATGCTGCCGACGGGCATGCCGAGCGCGTCGGCGACCTGCGCGTAGTCAGGTCGGTCGGCGAGGGCGATGACCCGCAGCAGCTGCTGGCACCGCTCCGGCAGGTCCTTGAAGTGGCGCCAGAGCAGGCCCTGCTCCTGGCTGCGGACGACGACTTCGGCCGGCTCGTCCCTGGTCGTGGCTACCTCAGGCATCGCATCCCCCATGTCCTCTCGGACGTCCTCGCGCCGGGCCCGCTTGGACACGGCCCAGGCCTCGCGCCGGGTGGTGGTGAGCAACCACTTCAGCACGCCCTGGGGGTCGGTGATCCCCGACGCGTGCTGGACCAGCGACAACCACGTGTTCTGCACGACGTCCTCGGCCTGCGGGCCGCTGAGCCCCTGCGCCCGGGCGGTGTGCCAGAGCAGCGTGGTGGTGCTGTCCACCAGCTGCGACATCGCCTCCGGGCGCCCGTCCCGGTAGTCGGCGAACGCGCGCGCCGCCAGTTCGGCCAGGCTCCGGGTGCCGCCCTCGGCGTGCATCACCGTTCGCCTCCCTCGAGCGCGCCGAGGGCCTTGGTGAGCCCCTCGACCCGAGCCCTCGATGAGTCGAACCCTGCCCAGCCCTCGCGGACGAGCCAGGCAGCGAGGTCGCCGGCATACGCAGGCGCTGCGAACGACGTGCCGCTCCAGAGGGCGAACCCGCTCGAGTAGTCGTCGGGGTCGCACGACCCGCGCAGCGGGCGCCCTGCCGCGGGGTCAGCTGCTGCAGGCTGGACGAGGGCCGGCTGCAGGCTGCCGTTGAACGTGGTCGGCATGGTGCTCACGACCGCGGTCCCGCGCCGGTAGGCGCGGACCCAGTGGCCGGTGTTGGAGTAGACCGACACCGTGCAACCGTCCGGGTTGAACGCGCCGACACTCGTCAGGGGCACGTCGAAACCGCCCGCGACCGCAAAGGCCGCGGGGTAGAACTCGTGGTTCGTGCCGCCGTTCCCGGCCGCGGCCACCACCGCGACGCCGGTGCTCGACAGCGCCCGGAGGATCCCGCAGAACGCCGGCTCGTCGTCGAACGCCCCAGGTGTCTCGTGGTAATACCCCAGCGACAGCGACAGGACGTCGATCGCCGGTCCCTTGTCGACGTCGGAGTGGGCGAGCAGCTGGCGGACGAAGAGGAGCCCGAGGGTCTCGACGAGGAAGGCCTCGTCGGTGACGCCGTCGCCGTGCATGACGGGAATGACCATCAGCGTGGCCTCGGGGCAGCGTTGCCGCACGACCCCGGCGATGAACGTGCCGTGCCCGGCCAACGGGTCGAGCAGGCCGTTGACCCGGTCGAGGGTGCAGCCGGAACCCTCGGGGTCGTCTTCGGTGCTGAAGCGCTCACCGATGGGGATCCCGTCGACGGTCACGTCCCGGATGACGCCGTAGCCGAACCAGGGGTGCTGCCCGAGTCCCGTGTCGAGCAGCGCGACGACCGGTCCTTCCGGGGCGCCCGCGTCATCGCACTCCGCCCCGTTCTCGGAGCCTTCTGCGGTGTAGCCCCCTAGCGCCGGCGACGGACCACCCCAGACCACCGGGCACCGCGGCGAGGGGCCGCCGCCAGGCATCTGCACGTCCCCCTCACCGACCCCGGAGCCGTACCCGACCCCTGACCCGTAGCCGACGCCCGAGCCGTACCCCACCCCGGAGCCGTAGCCGACACCCGAGCCGTAGCCGACGCCGGACCCGTACCCCACGCCGGAGCCGTAGCCCGACGCCGTCACGATGTGGCTGAGGCTCACCGACTTCGCCGACTCCGGGTCTTCGGCACGCAGCGTCTGCAGGATCAGCCAGGCGTCCGGGGCCACGACGGGACGGTCCGGCAACGGCGTGAACACCACCGTCGTGGAGATGGCCGCGTCGACCTGGTCCTCCAGCTCGTTCTGCCGCAGCAACGCCTCGAACCGCTCGTCCCGCTGGGCGTCGGCCGAGTAGCCGAGCCGCTCCGCGATCCCCCTCAGCGCGCTGATCGGACCCCGCGCCGACTGGGTGGCGAGGCCGCGAACGAGCAGGCGGTTACCGGCATACAAGGTGGGTGCGAGGGCGTCGTCGCCGTCGAGCCGCACCGCCTTGGCGGGGTCGAGCACCCGCACGTCCAGGCGCCGCGCCGCCGAGCGAGGGATCGCGACCCAGGGTGTGGGTCCCGGCCCAGGGGGCGGCGGGGGGGCTGATGCGGCCATCGGATCTCCTGAGGGTCGTGCCTACCACGCGTGCGTTGTTCAGCGTAGTGAGGGAATGCGTCATCTGACAGGAGAACCAGACGGGCCCGTTTGATACCGGGCAGCCACCGAAAACTCGCCGCAAAAAATTCTTGGCCGGCGATGTATCAGGGCCGGTGGTGCCGACTCTTGTCCAGTGTCAGACCTGGTCGGGGGACCGAGGAGGACACAACGGAGAGGACGCCAATGTCGTGCAGGACCTGTCGCAGGGGGCGACGGGTCCCGGCGACGAAGGACCGCTGGTCACAGGGGTCGCCAACCCGCACCCCGTAGGCCGGCCCGCTTCCTTGGTGTGCTGGTTGCCGTGCGCCCGCGCTCAGGGCAGCTTGCCCGGCCCCGGTCCGAAGCCGGTGGTGTCGGCGTGCAGCCGCCCATCGGTCCCGCGGTGCAGGGTCTCCGGGAGGTCCTCACCGGTGAGGCGCTCCTTGGCGCTCGCGCCGGCGGTCTTCGCGACGTCACCGATCTTGGCCGCCACGACGGGCGCCTGGTCCTTGACGACCTGCTTGACCGTGTCGACACGGGACTGCACGGGGGCACTGCCCCAGACGCGGTCGGTCTGGGCCTTGATCTGCTGGTAGCGCTTCTGACCGGCCTTGGCCCCGAGCACGTAGCCCGCAGCGAGACCGGCGAGGAAGGTGAGCTTTGCCATGGTTCGCATCCTTTGGTCGGTTCCTTCGACCTTAACCCACGGCCCTACGAACGTGCTGGTCAGCGGCCTGCCCGGTGGACGTCAGCAGGATCATCAGCCGCCCCCAACAACGATTCGAGCAGGTCGCGCGTGTGCGGCTCGTCCAGCACCTCCTCTATCCACGCCACCGAGTCCGCGCGGTGCGGCGAGCGGGGGTTGGGTTGCAGCCAGTCGGTGGCAGCCATCTCGGTGATGTGTCCGAGCTGCGCGATCAGCATCGAGAAGTGGCCGCGTCGGCTCACCCTGGCCGGCCCGCCGGCCTCCCGGTAGGCGTTGACCAGCGCTCGCGTCCGACCGGGGTCGGAGCGGGCAAACTCGAAGAGCACGCACCCGAGCTCCTGGCTCGGATCGGCCGGCCCGCTGTTCTCCCAGTCGATGACACACACGTCGCCGTCAGCAGTCGGCAGGACGTTGTCGGCCCAGAGGTCGCGGTGGCAGGTCGCGATCGTCTGCGGTGGTTCGATCCAAGACTCGAGGGCGACGAGCTCGTCACGCAGATCAGACAGTCGGCGAGCGAACGGCGCTCCTGCGTCCTGGAGCTGTTCGACGAGCCGGTGCCAGCGGTCGGCCCCCACCGGCTCGCGGTACCACGGGTCGATCTGGTCCGGGTGCGCGACCGAGAGGGTGGTGTCACCGAGTGAGACCTTGTGCATGGCGGCCACGACCTCGCCGACCCGCTCGGGATCGAGGCGGATGTCGGGTGCACCCAGGTCGACCCACTCGTACACCCGTGCCTGACCCCCGCGAATGGTGGCGAACACCGTTCCGTCCGTGGTGCGGCGCACCTGCGGAGTCGGCACGCCTTCGGCGCGGGCCGCTTCCTGGAACGTCGTCGCCAGACGCACGTCGTCCTCGGTGGACTGGCGGAAGGGCACCTTCACCGCCCAGCTGCCGTCTGCCGTCTCGAGCCGCCACACGACGCCCTGCTTGCCGCGCGCGACGGGGCCGTCGGAGAGTCTCGCTGCGCCACCCAGGGCGAAGCGTTGCGCCAGCGCCCGCGCATCCATCCGGCCATTCGAGCACGCCATCGACGAGGAGGCGACTGCTGGGGGAGGACCGGCCCGAGGGGTCCGCGGAGTGGTCGGGCGATGCCCGGCCGGGACGGGCGATACCGTGTCCCTGGTCGTGCGGGTATGCCGCGTGGCCGAGGAGGGCTCGCATAGTGGCCTAGTGCGGCGGTCTTGAAAACCGCTATGGGGTTACACCCATCGTGGGTTCGAATCCCACGCCCTCCGCGCGAACGATCCGGGGGGCCGTCAAGTCTCGCAGCGCGAGAGCCACGTGCTCCGCTGCCCGCAGGTGCGCCCGGTTCCGTCGACTTGGGTGGCCTGACTAGCCACAAAAGTGCAGGTCAGCCGGTGTATATGGCGTAGGAGCGGTGCGCGCTTGGGGTGATCTGTCTTGCCCCTGTCCGTCGCTAGGTTCGCGACCAACGGCCTTCGCAGTGGTGGCCGGGCACAGGAGGTGCGACATGTTCGCAGGGGCAGCTGGCAAGCACCGGGACCACTCTTCGTTCAGCCGGGCCCGACGGATCCTGCTCGGAATGGCCCTCGTCGCCGGCTTCACCCTCCAGGCCGCGCCCTCGGCATACGCCTCCCCACCGACCGCTCGGACGTCCACCATCACCACCCGCGAGGGGGTGGCGTCGTACGTGTTCCTGCACGCCGTGGACCCCGAGACCGACCCGCTGACCTACGCCGTCGTCAGCCCGCCGAGCCACGGGTCGGTGGACTCGTGCAGCCCGGGCTACTGCCTCTACACCCCGACCCCCGGCTTCGTCGGCGTCGACTCCTTCACCTGGACGGCGAGCGACGCCTCCTCGACCTCGAACGTCGCCACGGCCACCGTCACGGTGACCAAGAACGTCACGCCCTTGGCGCTGAACCGGAACCAGCCCGTGCGACAGAACACCCCGGCGTTCTTCTACCTCGACTGGAGCGACGTCGACTACACCACGTTGACCTTCGAGGTCCTGACCCAACCGACCCACGGCACCCTCAGCGGTTGCGAGAGCTCCTACTGCACCTACACGCCGGACGCCGGGTACGTCGGGTCAGACAGCTTCACGTGGCGGGTCAGTGACGACCTGGCCACCTCGGGCGTCGCCACCCAGACGCTGTCCGTCTTCGACAACGTCGCCCCGGTCGCCACCGACTCCAGCGACTCCGTGCGCGAGTCCAAGCAGGAGCAGGTCCTGGTCGACTACGCGCAGCAGCCGGGCGAGACCCTGACGTTCTCGGTGGTCGACAACCCCCAGCACGGCACCGTCAGCTGCAACACCTACTACGGCGTCTGCTTCTACGAAGGATTCCCCGGCTACACAGGACCCGACAGCTTCACCTGGCAGTCCAACGACGGGCTCCTCGACTCGGGGGTCGCGACCGTGAGCCTCACCGTTCGCCCGAATGCCGCCCCAGCGGCCCTGGACCGCACGGTCCTCGCGCAGGGCGTGACCAACTTCTACCTGAACTCCACGGACCGCGACCTCGACCAGCTCACCCTGGCTGTCGTGAGCACCCCGTCGCACGGAACTCTCGACTGCACCACCACCTTCTTCGACTACTCCTACTGCACCTACACCCCGACCGGCGGCTACTCGGGGCTCGACTCGTTCACCTGGCAGTCGAGCGACGACCTCGCCTCGTCGCGGGTCGCCACGACCACCCTTCGCGTGGGCAACGACGGCACCCCGGTCGCGGACAACTACGCGACGAACACCTACCAGGGCAATGCGCTCGCGCTGGGCTTCCCGTTCACGGACACCGACAGCGGGACCTTCGCGGTCACGATCCTCACCCAGCCGACCCACGGCACGCTGACAGACTGCGCCATCCCCCTGAACGGGTGCACCTACACCCCGGGTGCGGCCTACTCGGGTCCGGACAGCTTCACCTGGCGGGTCAGTGATGGCACGTCGAGCTCCAACCCGGCCACCATCTCGATCGACGTCCTGCCCAACGCCGTACCCGTCGCGAGCGACACCTCTGTCGAGATCCGCGAGCGCACGTCCGCGCCGCTCTCGCTGCCCGGCTACGACCCCGAGAGCGCGACGAGCACCTTCGCCGTCCTCACGCCTCCGAGCCATGGCTCCCTGACGTCGTGCGCCACCGGGCAGTGCACCTACACCCCGACGGGCAGCTTCGTCGGGCTGGACTCGTTCACCTGGCGGCTGAGCGCGGGCGGCGGCACCTCGCGCACCGCCACCATGACGATCCACGTGAACCCCAACAACGCCCCGCGGGTCTTCGGCCAGTACGCCGAGATCAACGAGGACACCGCGACGTCGATCGGGCTGAGCTGGACCGACGACTTCTACTACGACACCCCCACCTTCACCGTCGTCAGCCAGCCGTCCCACGGCACCCTGACGGACTGCTCAACCGGGGGCGGCGGCTGCGTCTACACGCCGGCGCTGGACTACCGCGGTCCGGACTCCTTCACCTGGAAGGTCAGCGACGGACTGGACGAGTCGGGTGTGGCGACCTACTCGCTGTTCGTGGTGCCGATCTCGACCCCGGTGGCGATCAACACCACCGCGACCGTCCGGCAGGACCGCACCACTGCTGTGCCGCTCAGCTGGTCCTCCCTCAGTGGCAACCCCACCTCCATCACGGTGCTGTCGGCGCCGGCCCACGGGTCCGTCAGCTGCGACGTGAGCTCCTCGTACTGCACCTACTCGCCGACCACCGGCTACACGGGTGCCGACTCCTTCACGTGGCGGCTCAACGACGGCTTCGCCGACTCCAACACCGCGACCGTGTCGATCACCGTGGAGGCCAACCACGCGCCCGTGGCCCAGGACCGCACCGTGACGACGCCATCCAACACCGCGGTCGTCGTCACCCTTGCGGCGACCGACGCCGACGGTGACGCGATGACGTATGCGGTGCAGTCCGGTCCGAGTCACGGCTCGCTCAGCGGGTGCACGCTGGTCAGCTCGTCCTTCACCCAGTGCACCTACACGCCGGCGGCGGCCTTCGTCGGCGACGACTCGTTCACGTACAGGGCGAGCGACGACCTGGCGACCTCCGCTGCCGCCACCGTGACGATCACCGTCACCGGGCAGCCGCCGCTGGTGAACGCGGGCGCGGACAAGACCGGGACCGAGGGCTCGCCGATCTCCTTGACCGGCACCGCGAGCGACCCGGACGGCCAGGCCCTGACCTACCAGTGGTCCGCCACCCCAGGGCCCGGCGTCGACGCTGGTGCAGGCTGCTCGTTCACCGCCTCGACGTCCCTGAACACCTCGGTGACGTGCACCGACAACGGCACCTTCACGGCGACGTTGACGGCCAGCGACGGCGGCGCGAGCACGAGCGACTCGGCCGTGCTGACCATCGCCAACGCCAACCCGAGTGTCTCGATCACGGCGCCGCTGGCCGGCGCCCAGGTCGACTTCGGCGTGTCCGTCCAGGTCACGGCACCCATCACCGACCCGGCCGCCAACGACACCTTCGGCTGCAACATCGCCTGGGGCGACGCCACCACCACAGCGGGCGCCATCGTCGCCGGGGCCTGCACGGGCAGCCACACCTACGCCACGGCCGGCGACAAGACCATCACCGTGTCCGTCAACGACGACGACGCGGGCACGGCCAGCGCCAGCGTGACCATCACCCAGAAGGCCCAGGTCAACCTGCCGCCGACGGCCAACGCGGGGGCGGACCGCACGGGCTCGGAGGGCGCACTGGTCTCCCTCATCGGTTCGGGCACCGACCCCGAGGGCGCGACGCTCAGCTACGCCTGGTCGTATGTCGTGGGCGCAGGGGTCGATGCCGGCACCTCCTGCTCCATCACCTCACCGACCTCGGCCTCGACGACGGTCAGCTGCACCGACGACGGCACCTTCACCTTCACCCTGTCGGTGAGCGACGGCGTGAACCCGGCTGTCACGGACACGGCGACGGTGACACTGGCCAACGCCAACCCCTCCGTCGCCCTCACCAGCCCGAACGTGGGCGCGTCCTACCAGGTCGGCGCACCGGTCACGGCCCACGCCACCTTCGGGGACCAGGGGTCCCACGACACGCAGACCTGCTCCATCGACTGGGGTGACGGCACCACGACGCCCGGGACGGTCGTCGGCGCGTCCTGCGACGGCACGCACAGCTACACCGCGACGGGCACCCCCACCATCACGATGACCCTCACCGACGACGACGGCGGCAGCGGCTCTGCCTCGCGCGGCACCACCATCACGCCGCAGCCCAACCTGGCCCCGACGGCGGACGCCGGCGCCGACCGCACCGGCTCCGAGGGCACCTCGCTGACCCTGCTGGGCTCGGGCTCCGACCCGGAAGGGCTGACCCCGACCTACGCCTGGACCTACCTCGCCGGTGCGGGTGTCGACCCCGGCACGAGCTGCTCCTTCGGCTCAGCGACGTCGGCGTCGTCCTCCTTCAGCTGCACCGACGACGGCAGCTTCACCGTCACGCTGAGCGTGAGCGACGGGGTGAACACCACGACCGACTCGGCGACGGTCTCGCTGGCCAATGCCGACCCCACCGTGGCGATCACGACGCCTGACGTGGGCACCAGTACCCCCATCGGCACGTCCGTGCCGCTGCACGCGGTGCTCGGCGACGCCGGTTCGCACGACACCCACACCTGCTCGATCGCCTGGGGGGACGCGGTCACCACGACCGGGACCGTGACCGGCGGGGCCTGCGACAGCAGCCACACCTACGCGGTGGCAGGGACGCGCACCATCACGGTCACCGTGACCGACGATGACGGCGGCACCGGCACGGCCACCCGCGACCTCACCGTGACGAACGCCGCTCCCACGGCGGACGCGGGCGCGGACCGCACCGGCTCCGAGGGGGCCCTGGTGTCCCTGACCGGTTCCGGGTCGGACCCCGAGGGCGTGTCCGTGACCTACACCTGGACGTATGCCGCGGGCGCCGGCGTCGATGCCGGCGCACAGTGCGGCTTCAGCGCGCCGTCCGCCGCCACGACCCAGTTCAGCTGCGACGACGACGGCACCTACGTCGTGACCCTCGCCGTCAGTGACGGCGTCAACACGACGACCGACACGGCCTCCGTCGTGCTGGCGAACCGGGACCCGTCGGCCTCGATCACCGCACCTGCCGACGGCGCGGTCTTCACGACCGGCCAGGGCGTGTCCCTCACCGGCGCGGGTGCCGACCCCGGTTCGCACGACGTGCTGACCTGCTCCATCGCCTGGGGTGACGGGACGACCGGTGCCGGCGTGATGAGCGCTGGACAGTGCACCGGGACGCACCCCTACGCGACGTCCGGCGCCAAGACCATCACCCTCACCATCACCGACGACGACGGGGGCTCGGCGCTCGCGACCGTCGGCATCACGATCACCGACCAGCCGAACCAGCCGCCGACCGCCGACGCGGGCGCGGACCGGTCCGGCACCGAGGGCTCAGCCGTCACCCTCACGGGTTCCGGGTCCGACCCCGAGCAGGCGCCCCTCACCTACGCCTGGACCTATGCCGCTGGCGCAGGTGTGGACGCCGGCGCGACCTGCTCCTTCGGCTCCCCGACGGCCGCCAGCACGACGTTCACCTGCACGGACGACGGCAGCTACACCGCAACCCTGGCCGTGAGCGACGGAGCCAACCCGCCCGCGACGGACACCGCCACGGTCGCCATCGGCAACGCCAACCCGACTGTGCACGTCACCGCGCCGGCCGGCGGCGCGGCATACACCGTCGGTGACACCGTCTCGGTCTCGGCGACGACCGGTGACGCGGGCGCGAACGACACCCAGTCCTGCTCCATCGACTGGGGCGACAGCACCTCGACGGCCGGCACGCTCGCCGCCGGGACCTGCACCGGTCAGCACGCCTACGCGGCGGCCGGCCCGCGCACCATCACCGTGACCGTCACCGACGACGACGCGGGCAGCGGCAGCGACTCGGTCGCCGTCACGGTCAGCGCCGTGGTGACCCAGCCTCCGACGGCCGACGCCGGAGCAGACCGGACGGGCACCGAGGGTTCCGCGGTCAACCTCAGCGGCTCTGGGTCGCAGCCTGACGGCAACCCGCTGACCTACCACTGGTCCTTTGCGGCGGGCGCGGGCGTGGACAGCGGTGCGGACTGCACGTTCGGGTCTGCCAGCTCGGCCGCGACGACCTTCCGCTGCACCGACGACGGGACCTACACCGTCACGCTGAGCGTGGACGACGGCGTGCACAGCCCCGTGACCGACTCCGCGACGGTGACCCTGGCGAACGCCGCACCCACCACCTCGATCAGCGCCCCCACCGCGGGCTCGGAGTTCGCCATCGGCGCGACGGTCTCGGTCTCGGCCGCCGTGTCCGACGCGGGCGCCAACGACACCCACACGTGCTCCATCGCCTGGGGTGACGGCAGCACCGGCACCGGCACGGTGACCGCCGGCACCTGCTCCGCGTCCCACGCCTACAGCGGGTCGGGATCGCGAACCATCACCGTCACGGTGGTCGACGACGACGGCGACTCCGGCAGCGACAGCGTGGGCATCGTCGTGGCTGCCGCCCCGGTGAACCAGCCGCCGACGGCCAACGCGGGCGACGACGTCGCCTCCGCCGAGGGATCCCCGGCCCACCTGTCCGGATCGGGATCCGACCCCGAAGGTGCGTCGCTGACCTACCTCTGGACGTCCGCCCCGGTCTCAGGGACCGACGCGGGTGCGACCTGCACGTTCAGCGCTGCACACTCGGCGGCGACCGACGTCAGCTGCACCGACGACGGCACGTTCGCCCTGACCCTCACCGTCGACGACGGGACCAACCCGCCAGTGTCCGACTCGGCTGCTCTAGTCGTCACCAACGCGGACCCCACTGTCCGGGTGACGAGTCCCGCGACAGGGGCCGAGTTCCCCACTGGTGCAACGGTTTCCGTCGCGGCGACCACGGCCGACGCGGGCAGCAACGACACGCGCGCCTGCTCGATCGCATGGGGTGACGGCACGACGTCGCCCGGCAGCCTGGCCGGCGGGGTGTGCACGGGCAGTCACGCCTACGCCACGGACGGCGCACGGACCATCACGGTGACGGCGACCGACGACGACTCGGGCTCCGGCTCCGACACGGTCGCGATCGTGGTCTCGACGAGCAGCGTCAACCTGCCGCCGAAGGCCAACGCCGGCGCCGACAAGTCCGGCACCGAGGGGTCGAAGCTCACCCTCACGGGCTCGGGCAAGGACCCCGAGGCGGCCCCCCTGTCCTACCGCTGGACGTATGCCGCCGGCCCGAACGTCGACGCAGGCGCCACCTGCGCCCTGGGCACGCCCACGGCGGTGCGGACCACGTTCAGCTGCACCGACGACGGCACCTTCACCGTCACGCTCGCCGTCAGTGACGGGACCAACCCACCGGTCACCGACTCCGCGGTCGTGACGCTGGCGAACGCCACCCCGACCGTGCGGATCATCGCGCCCGACTCCGACTCGAGGCTGCGGGTGGGCCAGGCGGTCCAGGTCTCGGCCAGGGTCTCCGACCGTGGCAGCAACGACGTGCTGACCTGCTCGATCGGCTGGGGCGACGGCACCACCACGGCTGGAAGCGTCAGCGGCGGTCGGTGCACCGGGAGCCACACCTACTCCACGGCGGCCGAGCGGAACCTGACCGTCAGGGCCACTGACGACGACGGAGCCACGGGCAAGGACTCGGTCTGCGTCACCGTGCGGCCGGTCAGGGCCAACCGGGCTCCCGTGGTCGACGCCGGCGGCGACCTGACGGCCGCGGCCGGGACCGTGGTCCGACTTCAGGCCAGGGTCAGTGACGCGGACGGTGACCCCCTGACCTACGCCTGGACCCTGCGGTCGGACGGCGCGATGGGGTGCACCTTCCGGGCTGCGACGACCGGCCCGACCACCAAGGTCGCGTGTGCGGCGGCGGGAACCGCCTGGGCCACCCTCA
The DNA here is from genome assembly GCF_056403955.1 of Pedococcus sp. P2_E2. Taxonomy (NCBI): domain Bacteria; kingdom Bacillati; phylum Actinomycetota; class Actinomycetes; order Micrococcales; family Intrasporangiaceae; genus Pedococcus; species Pedococcus sp. P2_E2. The sequence continues at coordinate 207,909 of NZ_JBFUEM010000007.1, read as the reverse complement.
CCGTGTCCGACGGCGTGAACGCGGCCGTCTCCGACACGGTGCAGCTGACCATCCGACCGGTGGCGTGCCCGGAGGACCAAGGTGGCACGGCTCTCGCGGCGACGGGACCGACCGCCGGAACGTCTGTGGTGGCAGGTCGTCGGTCACGTCGGGTGGCCATCTGAGGGCGACACGCCCGAAACCGGCGAGGTAGGACCGGGGTCCCCGATGCGAAATGCCTTGAAAAGTTGGAAAATTACCATCGCGACCTCATCATTACGAGTGCATTCATACGCGAATTGAACGATCCTGAGGAGTGGAACCGGCCGTTAGCGTGTGTGGTCGGGGGTATGAGGCGTCCGCCTTCGGGCGGCGGGCCGGAGGCCGGGCAACCCTGCAGCCCGGCCTTCGTGCCGTTCGCCGCCGGTTCCCGCAACCCGGTCCCGACGGCGTCAGCGGGCCCGGGCCGGTCGCCCACCCGCGAGAGCCGCCTCGGCGAGGGCCTGCGCCAGGCCGTCGAGGCCGTCGGGGTCGTCTCCCGCGGCACCCACCGTCACCCGGAGGTGTCCGCCGCCCCCCGGCGCACCGTCCGGAGGGCCGAGCCGGAACGGTGCACCAGGCGCGACACCGATCCCCTGGCTGGCCAACCGCACGACCGCGGCCGTCTCGTCGTGCACCGGCACCCAGATGTTGATGCCCTCGGTCCCCGGCACGGTGATGCCCCGCCCCGCGAGGGCGTCGACCACGTGCGCCCGCCGCGCGGCATAAGTCACGGTCGCCGTGGCGACCTGGGCCCGGGCGGCGTCGTTCGTGAGCAGGCCCAGGAGCACCTGTTGGAGCAGCCGGCTGGACCATCCCTGACCGAGCTCGCGGCGGGCGGTGATCGCCCGGTGCAGGTCCGGGGGCGCGCTGAGCGCGGCGAGCCGCAGGTCGGGCCCGTGCGACTTCGAGAACGACCTGATGTATGCCGTGTGGCCGGGCCGCCACCGACCGATGCTCGCGAGGGTGGCTGAGGACAGGCCGGCAGCCGAATCATCCTCCACGACAAGGGTTTCGGAGCCCTGGAGGAGTTCGGCGATGGCTCGCGCGCGACTCGCGGTCATGGTGACGCCGACGGGGTTCTGGGCTCTGGGCTGCAGGAAGATGGCGGCGACCGGATCGGTCAAGGCGGACTCCAGTGCGGTGAGGTCGAGTCCCTCCGCGTCCACCGGCACCCCCACGAGCTGGACGCCCACGGACTCGAGGAGGTCGACGAGTGGTGGGAAGCCCGGGTCCTCGACCACGACGCGGTCGCCGAACCGCAGCGAGGTGCGCACGATGAGGTCCATCGCGTCCATGGCGCCGTCGACGACGGCGAGGTCTCCCGCGGCATACGGCCAGTCGGCGCGGAGCACGTCGGCGAGGGCGGGCAGGACCGGGTCGTCGAGATAGCTGCCTGTGGTCGGTGCGGAGGTCAGCTGGGCCAGGACGTGGCCCAGCGAGGGGAGCAGGCGGGGGTCCGGCACCCCGGTGGACAGGTCGAGGGCGAAGTCCGACTCGTGGCGCAGCGCCTGCCGGTAGCGGCCGCCGGTCGGCCCCCGCTGGTCGCGGACAGTGGTGCCACGCCGGCCGTCCGTGCTGACCGCCCCGGAGCGGGCAAGCAGCCCCCAGGCCGCGCTGACCGTCGTGGGGGACAGCGCGAGCTGCGCCGCGACGGTGCGGATGGGGGGCAGGCGGTCGCCCGCGACGAGGACGCCGTCGCGGATCGCCGCGGAGACCGCGTGGGCCAGCCCCTTCGCGGTGGGCTGGTCGAGGCGCTGCTCCAGGGCGGAGAGGGTGGCTGGCATGTTTGTACCATAGCAATACTCATATTGTGTTACTAGTGGGTGGATCGTATGGTGTGGGCATGACGACGCGCATCTCCCACTGGATCGACGGCCGCCCCCGCGAGGGCACCTCCGGACGCTCGGCCCCCGTCCACAACCCCGCCACCGGTCAGGTGACGGGCGAGGTCGACCTGGCCTCGGTCGAGGAGCTCCAGGCCGCGGTGGCCAGCGCGACCGCGGCCGCCCGGGAGTGGAGGCACTCGTCGCTGTCGCAACGAGCGGGAGTGCTCTTCGCCTTCCGAGAGCTGCTGCACACGCGGTCTCCCGAGCTCGCCGCGATCATCACGGCAGAGCACGGCAAGGTGCTCTCCGACGCCGCCGGCGAGATCGCGCGCGGCCTCGAGAACGTCGAGTTCGCCACCGGCGTCCCCAACCTGCTCAAGGGTGGTTTCAGCGAGCAGGTCTCGACGGGCGTGGACGTCTACAACATCCGCCAGCCCCTCGGGGTCGTCGCAGGCATCACGCCGTTCAACTTCCCGGCGATGGTGCCGCTGTGGATGTGCGCCAACGCCATCGCCTGCGGCAACGCCTTCATCCTCAAGCCGAGCGAGAAGGACCCGTCCGCGGCGCTGTTCCTCGCGCAGCTGTGGAAGGAAGCGGGCCTGCCCGACGGCGTCTTCACCGTCGTGCACGGTGACAAGGTGGCCGTCGACGCGATCCTCGACCACCCCGACATCGCCGCGGTCAGCTTCGTGGGCTCGACGCCGATCGCGAAGTACATCTACGAGCGCGGCACGGCCAACGGCAAGCGCGTCCAGGCCCTCGGTGGCGCCAAGAACCACGCCCTCGTCCTCCCCGACGCCGACATCGACATGGCTGCCGACGCCGTGGTCTCCGCCGCCTACGGTGCGGCCGGCGAGCGCTGCATGGCCCTGTCGGTCGCGGTCGCCGTCGGTGAGGTGGCTCAGCCCCTCGTCGACGCCATCGCCGCCCGGCTGCCCAAGCTCACGGTCGGCAACGGTGCAGACCCCGACACCGACATGGGTCCGCTGATCACCGCCGAGCACCGTGACAAGGTCGCGGGCTACGTCGACGCGGGTGAGGCCGCGGGCGCCGCGGTCGTCGTCGACGGCCGAACCGGTGAGCTGCCTAGCGAGGGCTTCTTCCTCGGCACCACGCTGCTCGACCACGTGACCCCGGAGATGACCGTCTACACCGACGAGATCTTCGGCCCGGTCCTGTCGGTCGTCCGCGTCGACACCTACGAGGCGGGCATCGCCCTGATCAACGCCAACCAGTACGCGAACGGCACCGCGATCTTCACCCGCGACGGTGGCGTGGCCCGCCAGTTCCAGTACGACGTCGAGGTGGGCATGGTGGGGATCAACGTCCCCATCCCCGTCCCGGTCGCCTACTACTCCTTCGGCGGCTGGAAGGACTCGCTCTTCGGGGACACCCACATGTACGGCCCCGAGGGCGTGAACTTCTACACCCGCGGCAAGGTCGTCACCCAGCGCTGGCCCGACCCGGCCACCTCGTCGGTCGACCTCGGCTTCCCCAGGACCCGCTGATGGCGCTCGACGACGTGACCGCTGCCTCCGAGGAGCAGGTGCGGCGCGACGACCGCGCCCACGTCTTCCACTCCTGGTCGGCGCAGGGCCTCATCGACCCGCTGCCGATCGCTGACGCGCTCGGTTCGTACTTCACCGACTTCGCAGGCAAGCGCTACCTCGACTTCTCCAGCCAGCTGGTCAACGTCAACATCGGCTACCAGCACCCCAAGCTGGTCGCCGCGATCCAGGAGCAGGCTGCCCGGCTCACGACCATCAGCCCGGCCTTCGCCAACGACGCTCGTTCCGAGGCGGCTCGGCTCATCACCGAGCTGGCTCCCGGTGACCTCACGAAGGTGTTCTTCACCAACGGCGGCGCCGAGGCGACCGAGAACGCCCTGCGCATGGCGCGTCTGCACACGGGCCGCCACAAGGTGATGGCGGCCTACCGCAGCTACCACGGCGCGACCGCGGGAGCCATTGCCCTGACCGGTGACCCGCGCCGGTGGCCATCGGAGCCGGGCATGCCGGGCATCGTGCGCTACTGGGGTCCCTACCCCTACCGCTCGGCCTTCCACGCCGAGAACGAGCAGGAGGAGGGCGTCCGCGCCCTGCAGCACCTCCGCGACCTCATCATCGTCGAGGGACCCGCGACCATCGCCGCGATCATCCTCGAGACCGTGGTCGGCACCAACGGGATCCTCGTCCCGCCGCCGGGCTACCTCCAGGGCGTGCGCGACCTCTGTGACGAGTTCGGCATCGTCATGATCGCCGACGAGGTGATGGCCGGGTTCGCCCGGTGCGGCGAGTGGTTCGCGGTCGACCACTGGGGCGTGGCGCCCGACCTCATCACCTTCGCCAAGGGCGTCAACAGCGGCTACGTCCCCCTGGGCGGCGTGATCATCTCCGAGCGCATCGCGGCGACGTTCGACCAGCGGCCGTTCCCCGGCGGCCTGACCTACTCCGGCCACCCGCTCGCCTGCGCGTCGGCCGTCGCCTCGATCAACATCTTCAAGGAAGAGGGCATCGTCGAGCACGCCCGCGACCTCGGCGAGGACGTCATCGGGCCCGGCCTGCGCGAGCTGGCCGAGCGGCACCCGAGCATCGGGGAGGTGCGTGGGCTGGGAGTCTTCTGGGCGCTCGAGCTGGTGCGCGACCGGCATACCCGCGAGCCGTTGGTGCCGTTCAACGCCGGTGGCGCGGACGCCAAGCCGATGAACGACTTCGCCGCGGCCTGCAAGGAGCGCGGGCTCTGGCCGTTCATCCACTTCAACCGCACCCACGTCGTGCCGCCCTGCACCACCTCGGCCGACGAGGTGCGCGAGGGGCTGGCGATCCTCGACGAGGCGCTCACCGTCGCCGACGGGTTCTACACCGGCACCGACGCCTGACGCCGGTGGGCCATCCCGCGCTCGCCGACGCCGCGCCGGCCGTCTTCTGGCTGGACCAACCCGACCGACCTGCCGGTCGGCCGGGGCTGGAGGGCGTGCGGTCGGCCGACCTCGTGGTGGTCGGCGCGGGCTACTCCGGCCTCTGGACCGCGCTGCTCGCCAAGGAGGCCGACCCCTCGCGTGACGTCCTCGTGCTCGAGGCGGGTTCGGTCGGGTGGGCCGCGTCGGGACGCAACGGCGGGTTCTGCGCGGCGAGCCTGACCCACGGCGAACCCAACGGGATGGCGCGCTGGCCGCAGGAGTATGCCGCGTTGCGCCGCCTCGGGCGCGAGAACCTCGACGAGATCGAGGCGACGTTGCGGCGATACGGGATCGACTGTGACTTCAGGCGATCCGGCTCGCTGACCGTGGCGACCCAGCCGCACCAGGTGGACTGGCTGGCGGAGGAGCCGGGGGAGTTCCTCGACCGCGACGCGGTGCGGGCCCACCTGGCCTCGCCCACCTACCTGGCTGGTGTCTACGAGCCCGACGAGACGGCCATGGTCGACCCCGCTCGGCTGGCCTGGGGGCTCGCGCGAGCCGCCGAGTCGCTCGGCGTGCGCATCGCCGAGGGCGTGCGGGTGACTGGGTTGTCCACAGCAGGCTCTGGCGTCGAGGTCGCCACGGCCGATGGTGCCGTCATCCGTGCCGGCCGAGTTGCCTTGGGCACCAACGCCTTTCCCTCCCTCGTCCGTCGCACGAGGTTGCACACCGTCCCCGTCTACGACTACGCCCTGATGACCGAGCCGCTGACCGAGGCCCAGCTCGACTCCCTGGGCTGGGCCAGTCGTGCTGGCGTGGGCGACCTGGCCAACCAGTTCCACTACTACCGGCTGTCCGCCGACAACCGGATCCTGTGGGGCGGCTACGACGCCATCTACCACTACGGGCGACGGCTCGCGCCCAGCCTCGACCAGCGCCCTGCCACGTTCGACCGGCTGGCCGGCCACTTCTTCGACACCTTCCCCCAGCTCGATGGCCTGCGGTTCAGCCACCAGTGGGGCGGCGCAATCGACACCTGCACGCGCTTCTGCGCCTTCTACGGCACCGCCCACCGGGGGCGGGTCGCCTATGCCGTCGGGTTCACCGGGCTGGGCGTGGGGGCCACTCGCTTCGGCGCGCGGGTCATGCTCGACCTGCTCGACGGCCGCGACACCGAACGCACCCGACTCCAGATGGTGCGCGAGAAGCCGCTGCCGTTCCCGCCGGAACCGTTGGCCTACACCGGGATCCAGCTGACCCGGTGGTCGCTGGCGCGGGCCGACCAGCGGGCTGGGCGTCGCAACCTCTGGCTCCAGGGCCTCGACCGGGCCGGCCTCGGCTTCGACAGCTAGAACTGTCGCGAGCTCGCGGGCCGCCCCGCCTGGTCGAGGTACTCCCGCAGGGCGGCTACCGCCAGCTCATCGCGGGAACGGCCGGTCCTGGCTGCGTGCTCGGACAGGGCCTCGGCCAGGTCTGGTGGTAGGACGACGCCCGCCGAGTCCCCGACTCGCTCGCCCGAGGCACCGGACCCGAACTTCATGAGGGCGGCACCGACGACCGTGCCGAGGACGTCGAGGATCGCGATCACGCCGAGGGCCCGGTAGTAGCCGTCGCCTGAGGGGTTGTAGCCGAGCACCAGGACGCTCGTCATGACGGCCAGCAGCCCCGCGAGCACGATCGTGCCCAGCAGGAGGCGGCGTGCGCGGAGTTTCGCCTTGTCCCCCAGGGTGAGCAGCAGGCTTGCCTGGGCCAGGGTCGCCGCCACGATGGCCCCGACGCCGAACGTCCTGAGCACCGTCTCGTCCCCGCCGCTGTCGACGTTCCCCCAGATGAGGACGAGACCGGTGACGAGGGGGACGAGGACTGTGACGCCGCCGGCGATGCCGACGGGCTGGGATCCACGCCCGGCCGTCGCGAGGTAGCAGAGCACCGCGATGCTGACGACCCCGACGAGCAATGTGGTCATCAGGACCTGCCCCTCGGTCTCGCCGAAGTCGCCGCCTCCGAGCAGGGCCGCGATGCCCATCAGGGCGGCGACGGAGAAGGAGCCGATCGTGATGCGGACGATCCACCGGCGGACCGGTGCGGTGCTGGGGGTGGTCATGGTCCATCCTGACCCGCCCGGGCCGCAGGCGCCTGAGTACTTTGACCCAGGTCGCATGGTCCGCACGGATGGTTCCCGGCCGGCAACCACCGTTGGTTGGGGGGTGACAGGATGGCGCGGTGAGCCTCCCGGAGCCGCATCCCCTCGATCTGCCACGCACCCCGCCTCTGCGGCTGCGAGGTCGGACCTTCGACGCGTCCACCCCCGCGGTGATGGGAATCATCAACCGCACCAACGACTCCTTCTTCGCCGGCAACCGGCACGCCGACCTCGAGTCGGCGAAGCGGGCCCTCGAGGCCGCGGTCTCCGCGGGCGCCGACATCGTCGACGTCGGTGGTGTCCGCGCCGGGCAGGAGGGGGAGGTCGTCGGCCCCGAGGAGGAGATGGAGCGGGTCATCCCCTTCCTCGCGCACGCCCGCGCGACCTATCCCGACCTCGCCCTCAGCCTCGACACCTGGCGATCGGAGGTGGCCGCCGAGGCCGGACGCCACGGCCTGGACCTGGTCAACGACACCTGGGCCGGCCACGACCCCGAGCTCGTCCAGGTCGCCGCCCGCATCGGCGCAGGTGTCGTCTGCTCCCACACCGGCGGTCTCCCGCCGCGCACCGATCCGGTGAAGGTGACCTACGGACCCGACCCCCTCGACGTCGTCCGCGACGTGCTGCGCACGCTGGCCGACGGTGCGCGCGCGGCCCGGCAGGCCGGCATACCCGAGGACCGCATCCTCATCGACCCGACGCTGGACTTCGGCAAGACCACTGTCCACTCGCTGGAGGTGCTGCGGCACACCGCCGACGTGGCGGCGCTCGGCTTCCCCATCCTGCAGGCGCTGTCGCGCAAGGACTTCGTCGGTGAGTCCCTCGGGCTCGAGGCCGACGACCGGCTCGAGGGGACGCTCGCCTCGACGGCGATCGCGGCCTGGCTCGGTGCCACCGTGTTCCGCGCCCACGACGTGCGCGCCACCCGGCGGGTCGTCGACATGGTCGCCACCATCCGCGGGGACCGCCCTCCGGTCCGCGCCGTCCGCGGGCTGTAGCAACCACGGTCTCCGGTCCTCATCGAGAGGACTGTGGACGACGTCACAGGCAACGCAACGCTGAGCGAAGCGGACATTCTGATGCCAGCGACGGGCCGTGTTCAGCACCCCCGAACGCAGTCAGGGCCCATCACTGCTGTCACGTGCCCGTTTTGTGCATCAGCCGAACGGTCAGCAAGTCCCTAGGACTTTAGGATCTTTCGCCCAATCGGCCCCGTACCCGTTGGTAGCGGCCATACCGTCCGTGACCTGCGAGTTCTTCGCCAAGGGGTTTGTTCTGCGTTCTCAGGGGTGTGCGTGATGGTTGGTCAATTCTCTGTGCGATTCCGCGCGACGGGGCGTCGTGGTCGTGTAGTGGCTGTCGCGGGGGTGACAGCACTGGTGCTGGCGGGCGTCTCGCCCGTCGCGTGGGGGGCCTCCGTGACGACTGCGGTCTTCACCGGAGGGGCCGGCACGTACACCTCGGGTGGCACGGTCTATGCCAAGCAGGGCGCTGCCCTGACGCTCACGGTGAACACCGACGCGAACACCGAGTGCGTCGATGTCATCAACGCCTCGGGCACCACCATCGCGACCCAGTCCTCGGACAAGAACCCGAAGACCCTGTGGGTGTTCAGCGGCCCCACGTACACCTGGCTGACAGCCGGCAGCGGTTCCGGCGTGGTCTCCTTCACGACCAAGGCGTGGAAGGGCGTCAACGGCAACGGGAAGTGCACTGCCAACGGCGGGGAGACCTTCGGCATCCAGTCCGCCAGCTACACCCTCGACAACACCGCTCCGACTGCCACCGCCACGCTGACCCCTCTGCCCAACGGTGCCGGGTGGAACAAGACCAACGTGAGCCTCACCTGGACCGCCGCCGATGCGGGAGGGTCCGGCGTCGCCTCGCTGGTGCCGTCGAGCGACACCGTCTCCACTGACGGCGTCGTCACCCGGACGACGACCGTGACCGACAACGTCGGCAACAGCGCCACCAGTGCGCCGGTCACCATCAGGCTCGACAAGACGGCTCCGACGATCGTCGGCGCGCGCACGCCCGCTGCCAACGCCAATGGTTGGAACAACACCGACGTCACCGTGTCGTTCACGGGCAGCGACGCGACCTCGGGCATCAAGTCGACGAGCGGCCCGACCACCCTGACGACCAGTGCGGCGAACCAGTCGGTCACCGGCACCGCCGTCGACAATGCCGACAACTCGTCGAGCGCGACGGTCAACGGTGTGAACATCGACAAGGTGGCGCCGACGCTGTCAGGTGCACCGACGACCAGCGCCAACGGCGCGGGCTGGTACCGGAGCGACGTCACCGTCGCCTGGTCCGCCTCCGACGCCCTGTCCGGTACGACTGCCCCTGCCAACAGCACCATCGGCGGGGAGGGCACGGGGCTGACCGCGACGGCCAGCGTCACCGACAGGGCGGGGAACACGAGCGGCTCGGTGCAGAGCACGCCCGCGGTCAAGATCGACCGCACAGCTCCCAACACGACCGTGACTGCCCCACCGGCGTGGAACAAGAACGACGTCACCCTCACGCTGGTTCCCAACGACGGGCTGTCGGGTGTCGACAAGACCTTCTACCAGCTCGACGGTGGCACCCAGACCGTCGGCACCAGCGTTCCGGTCACCGCGGAGGGCAACCACACCCTGACGTTCTGGAGCACCGACCTGGCCGGCAACGTCGAGGCACCGCACACCGTGTCGTTCGGCATCGACAAGACGTCGCCCACCATCGGGCACACCCAGTCGCCCGCCGCCAACGCGGACGGCTGGAACAAGACCAGCGTCACCGTGACCTTCAGCTGCTCGGACGCGTTGTCCGGCGTGGCGACCTGCACTGGCCCGCAGACGGTGAGCACCGAGGGCCTGGCCCAGTCGGTGACCGGCACGGTGCGCGACAACGCGGGCAACACCGCCACTGACCCGGCAACGGTGAGCATCGACAAGACCAAGCCGGTCATCACGGTCGACCCGCTGCCGGCACCGAATGCGAACGGCTGGTACGGCGACGACGTCACCGCGACCTACACCGCTGGAGACGCGCTGTCCGGCGTCAAGACCCAGGACACCGCGCACACCTTCGGTGAGGGCGCCAACCAGTCCGACACGGCCACGGCCACCGATGCGGCGGGCAACAGTGCCTCGGTGACAACGCCGACGATCAACGTCGACAAGACCGCGCCCACCATCACCGGCACCGTCATCAGCGCTCCCAACGGCAACGGCTGGTTCAGCGGCGACGTCACGGTCCACTGGACCTGCGGCGACAACCTGTCGGGAGTCGTGGCGTGTCCCTCGGACTCCGTGGTCGCCGGGGAGGGTTCCAACCGGTCGGCCAGCGCCAGCGTCACCGACAAGGCCGGTCACACGGCAACGGCGACGGTGGATGGCGTCAAGATCGACCGGAGCAAGCCCTCGACCTCGGCGACCGGAGTCCCCGGCGGCTGGGTCAACGCACCCGTCACGGTCGGCCTGCACGCGACTGACAACCTGTCGGACATCGACAGCACCTACTACGCCGTCGACGGTGCTGTGACCGGCACCCAGGGCAGCACGGTGACCGTCGGAGCCGAAGGCGTCCACACCGTGAGGTACTGGTCGGTCGACAACGCCGGCAACACCGAGGACGCCCAGAGCTTCACGCTCAGGATCGACCTGTCCTCGCCGAGCATCACCCCCAGCCAGTCCCCGGCCCGGAACGGCAACGGCTGGAACAACACCGACGTGGTCGTGAGCTTCGCCTGCGAGGACCAGACCGAGCTGTCCGGCCTCAACTACTGCACGGCGCCGAAGACGGTGACGTCGGACGGCCTGGCCCAGCTGGTCACCGGCACGGCGACGGACAACGCCGGCAACAGCGTCACCGGCTCCGCCACCGTCAACATCGACAAGGCCGCTCCGACGATCACCGGTTCGGCCGACCGCACCGCGAATGCCGCGGGCTGGTACGACGACGACGTCACGGTCTCCTTCTCCGGCAGCGACTCTCTCTCCGGGATCGACACGGTGACCGGGCCGCAGCACCTCGGTGAAGGTGCCGACCAGCACGCAGACGGCAACGCCCTCGACAACGCCGGCAACTCCGCGTCCATGACGGTGAGTGGCATCAACGTGGACAAGACCGCGCCCAGCCTGAGTGCGGCACCGACGGCCGCGCCCAACGACTACGGCTGGTACAACGCACCCGTCACCCAGACCTGGGCGGCCGACGACGCACTGTCCGGACTCGCGGGTCCGGTCCCTGCACCATCGGTGATCTCGACGGAGGGGATCGGCCGGACTGCCGCTGCCAGCATCTCCGACAAGGCAGGCAACGTGACCTCTGCGACCAGCGCCCCGGTCAACATCGACAGCACGCCGCCGACCAGCGACGCCACCGTCCCGCAGGGATGGGTCAACGGCTCCGTGGACGTCGTCCTCGTGTCCCACGACGTCCTGTCGGGTGTCGACGTGACGCACTTCAGCGTCGACGGTGGCGACGACCAGACGGGTACCACCGTGCCACTGAGCGCGGAGGGGACGCACGACGTCACCTACTACTCCGTCGACCGTGCAGGGAACGTCGGCGCGATGAAGAACTTCGTCGTGAAGATCGACAAGAGCGCGCCGACCATCACGCACACGCTCTCACCGGTCCCCAACGCCAACAGCTGGAACAACTCGGACGTCACCGTGACCTTCACCTGCGCGGACCAGCCTGGGCTGTCCGGAGTGAAGTCCTGCACATCGCCCGTCGACGTCACCGAGGAGGTCACCGGCCGTGTCGTGAACGGGACGGCCACGGACAACGCCGGGAACACCGCCACGGACCACGCGACGGTGAACCTGGACAAGACAGCCCCGACCATCAGCGGCAACCGCACCCCGGCGGCCAACAGCCACGGCTGGAACAACAGCGACGTGACGGTGCACTTCGACGCGACCGACAACGTCGGTGGGTCGGGGATCGCTGACGTCACGGCGGACCAGACCTTCGGCGAGGGCACCGCCCAGTCGCTGACCGGGACGGCCGTGGACCTGGCGGGCAACTCCGACAGCACGACGGTCGGCGGGATCAATGTCGACGAGATCGCCCCCACCCTGACGGGCACGGCGACCACCGCCCCCAACGCCAACGGCTGGTACCACGGCGACGTCAGCATCCGCTGGACTGCCGACGACAACCGCTCAGGCGTCGTGGCCACGCCGGCCGACAGCCCGATCACCGGCGAAGGTGAGGTCCTGAAGGAGACCGCGACGGTCTTCGACAAGGCCGGCAACAGCACCACGGCCGACAGTGCGACGGTCAAGATCGACCGGACGGCTCCGACGACCGGAGCCGACGCACCGGGTGGGTGGAACAACACCGCCGTGACCGTCAGCCTTGATCCGAACGACGGTCTGTCCGGCGTGGACGCCACCTACTACACCGTCGACGGCGGCGCACAGCACGAAGGCACCACCCTCACCATCGCCACCGAGGGCGCTCACACGCTGCGCTACTGGAGCGTGGACCAGGCCGGCAACACCGAGGCGCAGCACAGCACCACGGTCAAGATCGACCTGACCAAGCCCACCATCGGTCACACCGTCACCCCGGCGCCCAATGGCAAGGGATGGAACAAGACCCCGGTCACCGTCGCCTACCAGTGTGACGACGCCCTGTCAGGCGTCGCCAGCTGCCCCGCGGACGCACCGGTCAGCCTCGACGGCGAGGACCAGGCGGTGCCCGGGACGGCGGTCGACAACGCCGGCAACACCGCGACGGACAACGCCAGGGTCAGCATCGACATGGTGAAGCCGACGATCACGGGTGCGCCTGACCGCGACCCCAACACCAACCACTGGTATACCGGGAACGTCACCGTCAGCTTCAGCTGCGACGACGCGCTCTCCGGGGTCGCGGCCTGCAGCCCGCCCGTCACGCTGGGCGAAGGCAAGGCGCAGTCTGCCAAGGGCACGGCCACCGACACCGCCGGAAACAGCGACGACGTCACCGTGGCACCGATCAACGTCGACAAGACGGCTCCGACGCTGAGCGGCGCGCCGACCACTGGCCCGAACGGGGCTGGCTGGTACCGGGGCGACGTGACGGTGAAGTGGACCGCCGCCGACGCCCTCTCCGGCCTCGACGGCTCTGCGCCCGCCGACGCCACGATCAGTGGCGAGGGGAGGACACTGACGGCCAGTGCGTCAGTGCGCGACCTGGCTGGCAACGAGACCTCGGCGGAGACCGACCCGGTCAAGATCGACCAGACCGCACCGGTCACCACGGTGTCCGACGTCTCGGACTGGAGCAGCTCGGCCGTGACGGTCTCCCTGGAGGCGGACGACAGCCTCTCCGGGGTGGCGCAGACGTACTACCAGCTCGACAGCGACGCCGCGGCGCACGGCACCAGCGTCACGATCGACACCGAGGGCGTGCACACGCTCCAGGTGTGGAGTGTCGACTTCGCCGGCAACGTCGAGGCGCAGAAGAACCTCGAGGTGAAGATCGACAAGACCGCTCCGGGGATCACCCACACGCAGGCGCCGGCGGCCAACCTGCGCGGCTGGAACAACGGCGTCGTCACGGTGACTTTCCACTGCAGCGACAGCGGCTCCGGCCTCCACTCCTGCACGGCCCCGCAAGGGATCGGTACGGAGGGCCTCAACCAGGAGGTCGTCGGCACGGCGACGGACAACGCCGGCAACACGGCCAGCGACATTGCCGCGGTCAGCATCGACAGGACCAGGCCCACTGTCACCGGCGGCCTCTCGGCCGCTGCCAACGCCAAGGGCTGGTACAGGTCGGACGTCACTGCGACGTTCACCTGCGCCGACCAGGCGGGTCTGTCCGGTGTCCTGTCCTGCCCGGCGGCCAGGACCTTCGGTGAAGGCAAGGACCAGAGCGCCGGGGGCACGGCCACGGACGGTGCCGACAACGTCAGCGGCGCGTTCACCATCACGGGCGTCAACGTCGACAAGACCGACCCCACGCTGAGCGGGGCAGCCACGACGGCGCCCAACACCAGTGGTTGGTACCGGGGCGACGTCACGGTGGGGTGGACTGCCGGGGACGCGCTCTCCGGGCTCGACGGTGACGCTCCGGCGAACAGCACCGTGACCGGTGAGGGCGCCAACCTCTCGACCGGCACGTCGGTCAGCGACAAGGCCGGCAACACCAAGGCCGTCACCGTCGGCGGGATCAAGATCGACCGCCACGACCCCTCCACCGCGGCAACCGCTCCGAGCGGCTGGCGTAACTCGGACGTGACGGTGAAGCTCACGGCCACGGACAACCTGTCGGGCGTCGCCAGCACGTACTACGCGCTGGACGGTGGCCCCTCGCACGCCGGCAAGGAGATCACCGTCTCCACCGAGGGCACCCACCAGGTGGCCTACTGGAGCGTCGACGAGGCCGGCAACACCGAGGCCGCCCAGACGGTCACGGTGCTCATCGACAAGGGTGCTCCGAGCATCAGCGGCGCTGCCACGACGAGCCCGAACGGCAACGGCTGGTACCGGACTCCCGTCACCGTGCACTTCACGTGCGCCGACGGGGTGAGCGGGATCGCCAGCTGCCAGGCCGACGCCCCGGTGGCGGCCCAGGGCGCCAACAGCGTCACGGGCACGGCCGTGGACAACGCGGGCAACACGGCGTCGGCGACCTTGAGCGGCATCAACATCGACACGGTGGCACCTGTGGTGACGATCGGTGGGGTCGCTGACGGTGCGACCTACACCCTGGGCGCGGTGCCCACGCCGACGGCTTCGGCGACCGACGCCACGAGCAAGCTCGACGGCTCGGCCAGCGGGGCGCGCACCGGCGGCACGACGAACGGAGTGGGCACGTTCACCTACACCGCGACAGCCACCGACAAGGCGGGCAACGTGGGCACGGCGACGGTCAGCTACCAGGTGGTCTACGGCTTCGGCACCACGCTGTTCCTGCAGCCGGTCAACGACACGGCGCACCAGACCGGAGTGGCGACCAGCGTCTTCAACGCCGGGCAGACCATCCCGATGAAGTTCCAGCTCAAGAACTCCAGCGGCCAGGTCGTCCAGACCGGTTCTGCGCCGAAGTGGCTGACCCCCGTCAAGGGGTCCGCGACCAACGCCGCGGTCAACGAGTCGGCCTACACCGACACCCCGAGCGTGGGCGGCACGTACTCGTGGAGTCCCTCGCAGTACCAGTACAACTGGAAGACGGAGAAGTCGCAGGCGGGCTCGTACTGGAGGGTCGGGGTGAGCCTCGACGACGGGCAGACGTACTACGTCAACATCGCCCTGCGCTGAGGGGTGGCGTGGGGGCTCGGGGCGGCTGCAGCGGGGCCGCCCCGAATCCGGCCCTCGCGGGGTCAGACCCGCGGGGGCCGGAGCCCACGGCATACCCGAATTTTGACCGGTCTCGACCTCCACGATCCGCATCGTGCGTGCTAGCGTTTCTCACGGTTGCAACAAGCAGTTCCTCGCAAGTTCGATGAAGTGCCCGCCCTAGCACCATCAGAGCGGGCATTTGTTTTCTGACGAAAGCAGGCTTTCCGACGAAGGCAGCTCATCCGAGGACGAGCATGTCTCGTCGGTGGGGGTGTGTGTACGGCAGCCTGGGGTTTCGCAAAGTGCGGATTCCCAATGGCTACAAAAGAAAGAGTTACCCCATGGCACAGGGAACCGTTAAGTGGTTCAACGCTGAAAAGGGCTTCGGCTTCATCGCCCAGGACGGCGGCGGCCCGGACGTGTTCGTCCACTATTCGGCGATCGACTCCTCGGGCTACCGCTCGCTGGACGAGGCGCAGCGCGTGGAGTTCGAGGTCACCCAGGGACCCAAGGGTCCCCAGGCTGACGCCGTTCGCCCGATCTGACCGAGGACTGCTCGACCAACAGTCTTCCGACGAGGCCCTCACCGCAGGCGGTGGGGGCCTCGTCGCGTCCCGGTATGCCGCGCGGCTCAGCGGGCGCGCGGCTCAGCGGGCGAGCGCCGTGAGGAAGTCCTTGGCGATCGGGGCGGCGACGCTGCCGCCGCTCCTGCCCTTCTCGACCAGCACGGCGAAGGCGACGTCGCCCTGGTAGCCGACGAACCACGCGTGCGTCTCGGGCGGGTTCTTCGGGCCGAACTCGGCCGTGCCGGTCTTGCCCCGCACCGTGCCGCCCGGCGTGCCCTTCAACACCGTGGCGGTGCCCTGGCTGACCACCTCACCCATGAGGGTCCGCAGCTGGTCGACGACCTTGGTGTCCAACGCCTTCGGCGTGCGGTCAGCCCCTTGCACCGCAGGCTGGGTCACCAGTGCAGGAGCAATGACCGAGCCGCGCGCGACGTTGGCCGCGAGCACGGCCAGGGCGAGGGGTGAGGTGACGTTGCGGCCCTGCCCGATCGCGGCTGCAGCCTTGTCGGTCTTGCCGTTGTTGACGGGGACGCTGGCGTCGAAGGCGTTCGTCACCCCGAGGTCCTTGGCCCAGCCGGTCAGCCCCAGCGCGGCGGCCGCCTTGGAGAGGTCGTCGTCGCCGAGCTTGGTCGAGAGCTGGACGAACGCCGTGTTGCACGAGTGGGCGAAGTCCGTGGTGAAGTCCGGGGTGCCGAGCGACTCGCCCTCGAAGTTCTTGTAGGTCCGCCCGTCGACGACGACGTTCTTCGGGCAGGTGACGGCCGTGGTCGGTGTGACCGTGCCCGAGCTGAGCAGCGCGTAGGTCGTCGCGATCTTGAAGGCCGACCCGGGCGGGTAGTGGCCGGTCATCGCGCGATCGAAGCCGAGGGCGGGTGAGTTCGCCGAAGCAAGCACGTCACCGGTCTTGACGTCGACCGCCACGAGGGCGGACGGCACGGCACCCGTGGCCTTCAGCGCGGTCTCGGCGGCATCCTGGACGCGGGGCGACAGCGTCGTGGACACGTCCTTCCCGGCGACCGCGTCCTTGGCGAACAACGGGGTGTCCGGCGCCGCACTGGAGGTGACCTGGACCCCGGCCGTGCCCCCGAGCACCCTGTCGTACTGCCCCTGGAGTCCACTCACCCCGGCGTAGTCGCCCGCGGCATACCTGCCCTTGCTCTTGGCGATGAGCTCGGCGCTGACGGCGCCGAAGGACCCGAGCAGCGGCTGGGCGAACGTGCGCGACTTGGCCAGCGGTTGTTCGCGGGCCGGGTAGATCACGCCCTTGATGGCATCGAGCGCTGCCTTGCGCTCGTCGAAGTCGGCCTGCCGGTAGGTGATGACCGGGATGGGCGCCTTGCTCCCGGCCTTGGTGGCTGCGGCGAGCTTGGCCACGAGCGAGCCGGCAGGTTCGTCCACCACCTTCTCCAGCTGGCTGACGGTGGCAGCGGTGGCCCGGGAGGGGTCGATCTGCACCGGGTAGACCTTGCCGATCGGCGTGAGGGCGCCGCCGTCACGGTCGAGCAGGGTGCCCCGGTCGCCCCAGGTGCGGGTGGCGGTCAGGGTGGCGCCCGGCTTGAGGTCGGGGTGCCACTGCGAGTGGTCCTTGGGGAGGGTGATCGCCCAGCGGCTCCCGTTCGTCTCGGCGCGCTGGGCGGTCACGGGGACGTCGTACGACCAGGCCACGCCCCCGGGCAGGGTCCAGGCGACGTGCGCGGTGGCCGTGGCCCGGTCACCCGTGCGGCGCACCGCGTCTGCGGTGACCTTCACCGGACCGGGGCCCAGCCCCGCCGTGGCCTTGGCGAAGTCCGCCTGGACGACGTCGCTGGTGGTGCCGGTGAACAGGGTCCCGGGCTTGGTGAACGAGCGTCCTGCCCACGACGTGGCGAACGCTGCCACCTCGGCCCGGGCAGCGGCATCGAGTGCCTTCTCCTGCTCAGCGTGCCGCCACCACAACCCCGCGCCGGCTGCTCCGGCGACCAGGACGGCGGCGACGACTCCCCCCACCACTGCTCTTCTCGTCATGCGCCCATCCAACCCCACGTCGGAAGGTTCGTCCCATTTGTCGCCCGCAGCCAACCAGCAGGCTGCCTGCGGCGTCGGGAGGAGGAGGCGGACCTGACCGAACACTCAGGATGCGCCCTTACACTCACGGAGGCGATTCGTCGCCCGAGCCACCTGCACGGCGTGGCTTTTCGGAAACAGAGAGGTACACGTGAGCGAGCCCACCAACGGCTCTGCGCCGGACGACGCGTCCGGCCAGGGCACGGGTGCCACGGGGGACGGCACGCAGCAGCACAGCAGGTCGTCCCAGCGTCGGTCCGACCGCCACGCCGGCAAGACCCACCGCCACCCCTGGGTACGACGCGCCACCTACGGCGTGGCGGGGGTGCTCGTGGTGGCCCTGGTCCTCGGCATCGCGGCCTACGTCAAGCTCAACGGCAACATCACGCGGCTCGACATCAGCAGCGCGCTGGGCGATCGTCCGAAGCAGGAGGCCACGACGGACGCCCAGACCAACCTGGCGCCGCTCAACATCTTCGTGATGGGTTCTGACAGCCGGGAGGGCACCGACCTCGGCAAGGGACAGACGGAGTACGGCATGGAGGGGAGCCGCTCCGACACCAACCTCGTCGTCCACCTGTCCGCGGACCGGAAGTCGGCGATCGTCGTGTCGATCCCCCGCGACTCGATGACGAAGGCACCGCGGGACTGCAAGAACAAGGCCGACAAGGTGCAGGACGGCGTCGTCCGGCAGTGGAACCAGAACTTCACCCTGGGTGGCCCTGCCTGCACCATCCGCACCTTCGAGGGGTTGACCGGCATCTTCGTCGACCACTTCGTGGAGATCGACTTCCGCGGGTTCCAGGACATGGTCAACGCCCTCGGCGGGGTCACCGTCTGCCTGCCCGAAGCCGTCAATGACCGCCAGAGCCACCTCAACCTCCCGGCAGGCAGGAGCAGGGTCAACGGCAAGAACGCCCTCGCCTACGTCCGGTTGCGTCACAACATCGGCGACGGATCCGACCTCGGCCGGATCGACCGCCAGCAGGCCTTTCTGTCGTCGGTGATCCAGGAAGCCACCAAGTCCTCGCTGCTGCTGCGCCCGGACAAGTTGTTCCGCTTCCTCAATGCCACGACCTCCGCGATGACCACCGACCAGGGCCTCGATGTCGGGGAGATGAAGGACATCGCCGGAAGCGTCTCCAGGATCGGCACTGACCAGATCCGGTTCGTGAAGCTCCCCACCGAGGCGTATGCGCCCGACCCCAACCGCGTCCAGTGGTCCCCCGGGGCCGAGACCATCTGGAAGGCGATCCGCAAGGACGAGCCGCTCCCGGGCACGAAGGTGCCGTCGTCCACCTCCACGGCGACCGCGTCGCCGACCACCGAGCCGGCCCTGACCGTGAGCCCCGGCGACATCAAGGTGCGGGTCACCAACAACTCGGGGGTGGCCGGCCTGGCCAAGCAGGCAGCCACCGAGCTCGAGGTGCAGGGCTTCACCGTCGCGTCGTACCTCAGCGGCACCGGGGCCCCCACGGAGGGTGTCGTGGTCCGCTACGGCCCGAACATGAAGGAGGCGGCCCGCACGGTCGCGGCGGTCTACCCCGGCGCCGAGATCCGCGAGGACGCCCTGCTGGGTTCGACCATCGAGCTGAGCATGGGCACCGGCTCGCCGAAGGCGGTGGAGATCCCGAACCGGCTGGGCACCAAGCCCCTGCCCAAGGAGACCGTCACCGCGACCCCGCCAACCTCCACCGAGACCGTGAAGGCCCGCACCGCGGCCCAGGACATCTGCACCTGACCCGCTGCCTCCAGTCACGCGAGAAGGACCCGACCGAAAGCTGGTCGGGTCCTTCTTCGTCGTGGCGGAGGCGGAGGGATTTGAACCCTCGATGGGCGATAAACCCAAACCGCATTAGCAGTGCGGCGCCATAGACCGGACTAGGCGACGCCTCCACGCCCGACGGCTGTCGCAGCCGAGCCCGCACAGAGTATCCGCACGGCTCGGACCGGAGCAAAGTGGCTCGCCCGCCCACGCGGCATACCCCGGCTGATCCGATCACCGGCGGTCGTGGCGAGGTATGCCGTGGGCCACAGTTCGGGCGGCGGTGGGCCGTTTGCCGTACGGGAGACCCGCGCGTGCGCGATCCTGTGGGCCGACCGCTATCAAGGAGCGTGGATGTCCAACCCGTTCGCCCCGCCGGGGCCACAGCCGCCTGCCTGGCAGGGACCATTCGCGGCGCCCGCTCCGGGTCAGGCCGCGCCGCAGGACGCGTATGCCGCGCACGGCCAGGCGTGGGCGCCCCAGGCGTTTACCCCCGCCCCGCGACAGGGCAACGGCCTGGCCATCACCGCCATCGTGCTCAGTGGGCTGGCGTTGCTGAGCGTTCTGGCCATGGCCGCGTTCCTGTTCTTCGGACCCGGCGGGTCGGGGACCTGGGTGCTGTCCGGCCAGGTGACGCCGATCGACAAGGGGGTGACCGACGTCGCCCTCCAGGAGGCGCTCGGGCGCGTCATCGAGGACGACGGAGGATCCGTCGACGAGCTCGAGTGCCCCGTGCGCTCCCAGGTGGGTCAGGGACTGGTCACCGTCTGCCACGGTTCGGTGGACGGCTGGGACTGGACGGGTGTGGTCGTGTTCGAGGACGACGCGGGCGCGTTCATCGTGGCGGAGTACTGAGGGACTCCGGAGCGGGACCGGCCGTGCTGGGCTCCACGGGATGACCCGTGCGGAAACATCCAGGTGCGCATGGCCACGAAACGCAGGGCAGTCGAGGCTGCCGTGGCGCTCGCGACGACGACGGTCGCCGCGGTGGTGCTGGGCGCGGCGACGACGGCGTGCAGCATCGCCAGGGCCCCCGCGGTCAGCAGCCAGGTGAGCGCGAAGATCGACAGACCCTGCAGCTGGTTCCTCACCACACCGGCGCCCTGTACCCCGAAGGTCCAGCGGCGGTTCAGTGCCGTGTTGGCGACGGTCGCGACGAGCAGCGCCACCAGGTTGGCCGCCTGGGTCGATCCCACGGCCGGCGCGAGCGCGGCGAACAGACCGAGGTGCACGACCGTGGACGCGACCCCGACGGTGGCGAACCGCGTCAGCTGGTGCCACGTGCCCACGTGCCCCGGAGCTCGCCGCCCGATGCGAGCGGCGACGTCGTCGACGGGGAGCCGACCAGAGGCCAGCGCGCGGCGGACCCGGACGACTCCGCGCAGGTCGTCCAGCGCGGTGGCGACCACGTCGACCCGCGAGTCCGGGTCGTCGAACCAGTCGACCGGCACCTCGTGGATCCTCAGGCCGCAACGCTGGGCCAGGACGAGCAGCTCGGTGTCGAAGAACCAGGTGTGGTCCTCGACCATCGGCAGCAGCTCGGCGGCGACGTCTGCCCGGATCGCCTTGAAGCCGCACTGCGCGTCGGTGAACCGGGCACCCAGGGCGCCCCGCAGGACCAGGTTGTAGCAGCGCGAGATGACCTCGCGCCTGGCCCCACGGACGACCCGGGCGCCGCGGGCCAGTCGCGAACCGATGGCGACGTCCGAGTGGCCCGACATGAGCGGCGCCACGAGCGGCCACAAGGCGTCGAGATCGGTGGAGAGGTCGACGTCCATGTAGGCGAGGATCGGCGCGTCCGAGGCTGACCAGACCTGCTTCAGCGCCCTGCCCCGGCCCTTCTCGGGCAGCCGCACCAGCGCCACGCCGGCCAGCTCGGCCACCAACCCCGACGCGACGGCGGCCGTCGCGTCGGTGCTGGCGTTGTCGGCCACCGTGACACGGAACGGATAGGGAAAGGTCTCGACCAGGTGCTGGTGCAGCCGCCGGACGCTGGCTGCGACCGTGTGCTGTTCGTTGTGGACGGGGATGACGACGTCGAGGACGGGGGTGCTCATCGCGGCGCTCCTCAGGTGGTCTGGGTCGTGGTGGAGCCCGAGGTGCCGGTGGAGGACGACAGCGGCTGCGTCAGGTCGTAGAACGTCGACCCGCTGATCGTGACCTGCGTGAAGGTGGCCGCGACCCACTCCGAGATCTGCGAGCCGGTCCCCGAGCCGCCCATCCCGCCGCCGGGTCCGCCAGCGCCGCCGCCGTTCCCGCTTGCAACGAAGTAGTGGATGTCACCGTCGGCGACGTACTGCTGGAACTGTGCCAGCGTCGGGCTGGGGTCGCTGCCGTTGAAGCCACCGATGGCCATGACGGGCAGTCCCGTCCCGAGCTGCAGCCCGGCGGCGTTCTGCGACCCGATCGCAGCGGCGACCCAGCGGTAGCTCGACGCATCGGCCGACAGAGCCGACACCACCTCCGTGTTCGGGGTGGAGGCGTTGAGCAAACCGCCGATCCCCCCGCCAGTTCGCGTGCCGCCCGGGGCGCCCGTGACGCCACCCGCTGTGCCGTCAGTGGTGCCCTGCTGGGGAGGGGCGCCCATCGTGCCGCGGGCACCACCCGGCATACCGCCACCGCCGGGACCACCACCTGCCGTGGCAGGTCCCGCGGTCACGATCGAGCCGGAGTGGGCCGTGCTGACGGTCTGGACGCTGTAGGCAGCGGGCCCTGCCAGCGCAGCCACGAGGGCGCCGGCGACGACGGCGGGCACGAAGCGCCGGTGCAGCTGGGTGATCGCCAGGAGCAGGAGGGCGCTGGCCAGACCGAGGACGAGGACGCCGATGCGCAGCCAGTTCTGCCAGTCGGTCCGCGAGAGGAGGACGAACGACCAAGTGGCCGCGGCCGCCGTGGCAGCCGAGAGCGTGATCGAGCCGATGGCCTTGGAGCGGTGCTCCCAGGCCTCGGCCGCGCCCATGCCCACCAGGGCGGCGATGGCGGGCGCGAGGGCGATTGTGTAGTACTCGTGGAAGATGCCGGCCATCAGCGAGAACGTCACCATGGTGACGAGCAGCCAGCCACCCCAGACCACGTATGCCGCGCGGCGGGCGTCCGTGCGCGGCGCACGGCCCCGCAGGAAGAGACCCACGGCGAGGAGGATCAGGGCCGAGGGGATCAGCCAGGAGATCTGGCCACCGATGCTCGAGCTGAACATGCGTCCGAGACCCGTTGCGCCCCAACCGTTCCCGCCACCGACGGAGCCGGTCTCGTTGCCGCTGATCCGGCCGAGTCCGTTGTAGCCGAAGGTGACGGAGAGGAACGAGTTGTCCTGCGAGCCGCCGATGTAGGGGCGCAAGCTGGCCGGGACCAGCTCGACGATCGCGACCCACCAGCCGGCGGACAGCACCATGGCGGCGGTGCCGACGAGCGCGCCGGTGATCCTCCTGCGCAGGGTCGTGTCGGCGAACAGGACGTAGGCGAGGCCGAAGGCAGGCACGACCAGCAGCACCTGGAGCGCCTTGGTGAGGAAACCGAGGCCGATCAAGACCCCCACGATCGCGAACCATCTGGCCGAGCCCTGCTCGATCGACTTCATCGTCGCCCAGGCGCCGAGGGCCATGAGCAGCACGAGCAGTGCGTCGGGGTTGTTGAACCGGAACATCAGGACGGCCACCGGCGTCAGCGCCATCACGGCCCCGCCGATCAGACCGGCTGCTGCTCCGAAGTGACGCTTGACGGTCGCGTGGACCACACCCACGGTCGCGACGCCCATCAGCACCTCGGGCATGAGGATGCTGAACGAGCTCAGCCCGAACAGCCGCACCGACAGGGCCATCGCCCACAGTGATGCGGGCGGCTTGTCCACGGTGATCGAGTTGCCGGCGTCGGAGGAGCCGAAGAAGAAGGCCTTCCAGCTGTCGCTGCCGGCCTGGACCGCGGCGGAGTAGAAGGAGTTCGCGTAGCCGCTCGAGGTCAGGTTGTAGGAGTAGAAGACGGCCGTGGCGAGCAGCAGGCCGAGCAGTGCGGGCCGCGCCCAGGTCGGGTCGCCCTCCGGACCACGCCAGAGGCGCTGGATCCGGCTGGGCGTCGTGGGCGCGGCGGGATCCGCCTGCACCGGAGTCGTGGTGCGCGGCACGCGGGTGGTGCCGGCCGCGCCGGTCGCATCGACCGTGTCGGGGTGGAGGGTCATCGTGTCCATGTCCCTACCGTCGGGGGGCGCGCTGTGCGGTTCCTGTGCCACTCCTGAGCCCGGGTGATGAGCATCGCGACGGCGCGTGGACGTTGGGGTGGGCGACGAACTTTCGGCCACTCGCCCGGGTTTCCGCCGCGCACCAGGGGAGGGGGCGCCGAAGTTTCGGCCACTCGCCCGGGTTTCCGGCGCACGAGGGTATGCCGCGTGGTCGGGCCCCAGAGTGGACGAGCCCGCCGGAAGGGTCAGGCGGGAGGGTCAGGCGGGGAGCAGGACCGTGAAGGTCGTGTCGCCCGGAGAGGAGGAGAGCTCCACGTTGCCTCCGTGCGATTTCGCGACGGCATCGACGATCGACAGGCCGAGCCCGGTGGAACCCGCGGCTCGGTTGCGGGAGTCGTCACCTCGGGTAAACCGGTTGAAGACGTTGCCCTGCAACGACTTCGGCACGCCGGGGCCGTCGTCCGAGACGCTCACCCGAATCCACGGACCATCCGGCTTGATCGACGTCACGACCCGCGTGCCGGCTGGCGTGTGGGTGCGGGCGTTGGCCAGCAGGTTGGCGACGACCTGGTGGAGCCGCGCGTGGTCGCCGGTCACCTCGACGGGTTGGTCGGGCAGGTCCAGCTCCCAGCGGTGGTCCGGTGAGGCCGCGTGCGCATCGCTGACCGCGTCCATCGCGASCAGTGACAGGTCGACCGGTTCGCGGTCGAGCGGCCGACCCGCGTCGAGCCGGGCCAGCAGCAGCAGGTCCTCGACCAGCCCCTGCATCCGCAGAGCCTCGGACTCGACCCGCGACAACGCGTGGGTGACCGACGCGGGCACCGGCTCGCGCTCGCGACGGGACAGCTCGGCATACCCCCGGATGGACGCCAGCGGCGTCCGCAGCTCGTGCGAGGCGTCGGCGACGAACTGCCGCACGCGCTGCTCGCTCTCGTGGCGGGACCGGAGGGCCCCCTCGACGTTGTCGAGCATGTTGTTGAGGGCGAGCCCCACCTGTCCCACCTCGGTGTGGGGGTCGGTGTCGGCTGCGGGGATGCGTTCGGCCAGGGCGACAGCACCGGAGTCGAGCTTGAGGTTGGACACCTGGGTCGCGGTGTGCGCCACCCGTTGCAACGGCGCGAGGTTGCGGCGCACGAGCCACAGGCCGCCGGCCGTCACGAGGACGAATCCGACGATCGTGCCACCCACCATCAGGGTGACCACCTTGTTGATGGTCTCGGTGACACCACCCGTGGGCAGGCCCGAGATGACCGTGTCGCCGTCGGCCTCACGAGCGGAGGCCACGCGATAGGCGCCCAGCCCCTCGATCTCGACGGTCTTGGGGGTGGTGCCGATCCCGGCTGCCTGCAGCGAGCTGACCTGCGCGTCGGTGAGCGTGCCGGTGGTCTCGTCGTGCTCGACCCGGTTGACGGTGACAGCGCCGTTGCGGATCACGAGGACGAGGGACTGGCCACCCCCGCCGGGGAGGGGACCGCCCGCGCCTCCGGGGCCCGGCCCGTGGTCGTCGTTGGACCGGGGTCCGCCGGCCCGGATGAGGGTCGACTGGAGGTCCTGGTCGAGGCGCCCGACGAGGAAGTCGTGCAGCAGCAGCACCGTCAGGGAGGACGTGACCACAGTGATGGCGAGGAACAGCCCGACGACCGTGGCGATCAGCTTGCGGCTGAGCGTCCAGGTGGCCGGGTTGAGGTGTGACCGGGCCGCACCGACGGCAGCGGCGGGGCTCATGTCGCGGGCTTGAGGACGTATCCGACGCCGCGCATCGTGTGGATCATCGGCTCTCGACCGGCGTCGACCTTCTTGCGCAGGTAGGAGATGTAGAGCTCGACGACGTTGGCCTGGCCGCCGAAGTCGTAGTTCCAGACCCGGTCGAGGATCTGGGCCTTGGACAGCACCCGCTTGGGGTTGCGCATGAGGTATCGCAGCAGCTCGAACTCCGTTGCGGTGAGGTTGATCTGCTCTCCCGCCCGCATCACCTCGTGGCTGTCCTCGTCCATGGTGAGGTCGCCGACGGCCAGGACCGAAGCGGCGTCGTCGGTCACGACGGCGGTGCGCCGCATGAGGGCGCGCAGGCGAGCGACGACCTCTTCGAGGCTGAACGGCTTTGTCACGTAGTCGTCGCCGCCGGCGGTCAGCCCTGCCACCCTGTCCTCGACCGCGTCCTTCGCGGTGAGGAAGAGCACCGGCACGTTGGGGTTGTCGCCGCGCATCCTGCGCAGCACCTCGAGACCGTCGAAGTCCGGCAGCATCATGTCGAGGGCCACCGCGTCGGGCTGGAACTCACGAGCAGCCCGCACGGCCGCGACGCCGGTGGCCGCAGTGCGGACCTCCCAGCCCTCGTAGCGCAGCGCCATGCTCAGCAGCTCGGTCAGGTTGTTCTCGTCGTCGACGACGAGAACGCGGACGGGGGAGCCGTCGAGACGCTGGAGCTTGGCTGAGGCGGACTGCTTGGTGTTCATGCCAATAGGAAACACCGGAACCATGTGCGGTGCCCTCGTAATTCCTGTGCGAATCCTGTGAGCCCTCTGTGGCGGATGCTCAGTCCTTCGACATGCGACCCACAGGATCGCCACAGCCGACCGGCGAAGTCTCGGAGTCGACCACCTCACTCCTCGACGTTCGGAGACCCGATGACGACCCCGCGCACGGACGACACCACCGAGCTCCCGTGGGCCCAGACCCAGACAATCCCGTATGCCGCGCGGCCGGCTCCCGCGCCGACTGCACCTCCCAGCGCAGCGGATACGGCCGCGTCGGTCACGCTCGCGCCGGACACGGCGCCGGCGCTCAACCCGCCTACGTGGACCGGCCGCAAGACGGCGATCGCCGCTGCCCTCGCCATCGGCATCTCGTCGATGGGGGCGGCGGCCGCTGCCGCCGCCGTGCCGCCGGGCACCTCGCTGGGCGGCGGTCAGGTCCAGCAGGGCGGCTTCGGCCCGGGTGGCGGCCAGCGACCCGGCTTCGGCCAGCCGGGTCAGGGTGGCCGCGGGTTCGGGCAGCAGGCCCCCGGGACCCTGCAGCAGGCGCCGGGCGGCTCGTCGCAGCTCCCCGGGAGCCAGCTCCAGCAGGCTCCGGCCGACCCGAACGCCGGCACGACCTGACCCGCCGCCAGTGACTTCAGGTCCTGGCTGAGCCCAGACCGAGCACGACAGCGATCCCGAGGGCGCTGCGCGGGTCGTAGGCGGTCCGCCACAGCCCGCCGTGCACGGCACCCGCCGCTTCCTCGCGCCAAGGGGTGGTCGGGCTGTGGGGCTCGGTCCGCAGGTCGTGGACGAGGAGGGCGGCCATGAACGTGTTGCTCGTGGCCGGTTCGAACACCTC
This sequence comes from Pedococcus sp. P2_E2, assembly GCF_056403955.1. Classification (NCBI taxonomy): domain Bacteria; kingdom Bacillati; phylum Actinomycetota; class Actinomycetes; order Micrococcales; family Intrasporangiaceae; genus Pedococcus; species Pedococcus sp. P2_E2. The sequence continues at coordinate 180,884 of NZ_JBFUEM010000007.1, read as the reverse complement.
GATCCCGAACCGGTGCGCACCGGCGTAGGCGCTGGCCAGGGCACGGTTCTTCACGACCGAGCGGGTCCGGGTGGGAGGCGCGACGTTGAGCGACACGGTGCGGCCGTCGCGGCGGGCCACGGTGGCCCGCCACCGCTGAAGTCGTTTGGCGAGAGCGTAGTTCGGCCCCTGTTGCGGGACCAGGCTGTCGTTGAGTCCCGGGTTGGTGCCGGGCGCGTAGTTGCGGCGCAACAGCCGGCCGCCGCTCAGCGTCCGGAGCGCCGGCCGGACCAGCCGCATCGGGGTGGACGGTCCGCGGTAGCTCCGGGTGGAGTGCTCGACGGCCTCGCCCGGCACGGCGAAGACATCGGTCGGCGTGGCCAGGAAGGCGAGGGCGACATCGGCCCGTCGGGTCATCAGCTCGGTGCTGAGCGCGTCGACGGCGGTGGAGACCCGGACGTTCGTGGCGCCGTCGGCATAGACGTAGTTGCCGAGCACCATGGGCCCTTCCACGTCGGTGAGCCAGTCGGCGATGGCCGGGAGGCCGTGGAGCAGGTCCGCTCCGGCGTGGGTGGCGAGGTCGCCGACCGACCAGCGCGCCTCGGCGGGCACCGGCAGGTGCAGGGTCCCGGCCGACGACGCCGCGACGTTCAGGACGCGCTTCCAGATCTCGGGACGGGGCAGGTCGACGCCGACCACCTCCCCTCCCCACGACAGGATCGAGCGCAGGGGTCCCATCTCGGCACCGGCTCCGAGCACGACGACGCGTTGGTCGCTCAGGTCGAGCCACTCCGGGTTGGCCATCACGGTGCGGACTGCCTCGGCCGCGGAGGGCTCGATGATGCCGCGAGTGGTCCAGTCGTCGAGCTGCCTGTGCAGGGCATCACCGCGCAGCCGCTCGCCGTGCATCGGGAGGCTGAGCTCGGTCGCGCGCTCGCCGGTGCCCCGCACCGTCGCCGTGCCGAGGGCCGCATCCCGTCCCGTCGCGAAGGCCTGATCGAGGGGCACCTCCCCGTTGGGCGTCGTGGCCCGCATGCGCGAGTGGAGGGAGTCCAGCCCGGCGCGCGCGACGTCGACCGCCGCCTCGCCGTCGCGCAGCAGGCCGGCCTCGACCAAGCGCTTGAAGTGGGTCAGGTAGCCCTGGCGCCAGTTGGTCTCTCGCTCCGCGGCCTGTGCCCCGACCGGGTCCACCCCTCGCAAGGCGTCCGCGACGACGGCCCGCCCGAGCGCTGACGTGCTTCGCTTGCCGTCCACCTCGGGAAAGACGACCCCGTGCGGTTGGTGGGAGTCACTGCGTGGTGAGCCACTCTGCGCCATGCGGCGAGTATGCCGTGTTGCGGGCGACGGGCGGACGGCTCAGACCCACCCAGTCAGTCGTGGGCGGCGGCTGCCATCCGCTGGGCGAGCTGCTGCGCGGCAGCGCGCAGCTCGGGGCCGCCCACGATGCGAAAGGGGACGGGCAGGACGGCCAGCTGCTCGGCATACCAGGTGGGGTTGCTCGTGCTCCCCACCAGCCGCGTGCCGCCCTCGGGGACCTCCTCGAGCCGGCCGAGCCCGCGGGGGAGGATGCCGCTCACGGTCTCGAGTGGGGCATCCACGAGGACGTCGGTGGCGTACTCCCACCCGGCCGCCATGTGGGCCTCGAGCTCAGCGACCGGGTCGAGGTCCGCGGGCGGCACGAACGCCTCGACCAGCGTGGCGACTGCGGTGACCCGGTCGATCCGGAACGCGCGCACGGCCGTCGCCGCGTGGCTCCAGCACAGGAGGTACCAGCGCCCGTGGCGGACCACGACGGCCCACGGGTCGACCTCCTGCGACCACTCGCGTCCCGCTTCGGTCCGGTAGCCGATCCGTACCCGGACCCGGTCGATGCTGGCCTGCACGAGGGCGGTCGTCGTCTGGGGGTTCGGCCTCGCGGCGGACCGGTCCGGCGCGGGCGCGGTGGCCCGGCGGACCGCCTCCGCCTGGGCGGCGACGGGCTCAGGGAGGGCCCGGACGATCTTGCCGAGCGCACTTCCTGCGGGGTCGGAGGGGTCCGCCGCCTGGTGGTGTCCGTCCAGCACCGCCATGACCAGTGCCAGGGCCTCGCTGGCCTCGAACATCAGCGGGGGCAGCCGCAGGCCGCGGCCGACGCGGTAGCCCCCATAGGGGCCACGTTCGGACTCCAGGGGTATGCCGGCCTCCCGCAGGATCGCGACATAGCGGCGGGCCGCGCGTTCGGTCACTCCCAGACGGTCGGCGAGGCGCCCGGCGGTGATGCCTGGGTTGCCCTGGACCAGCTCGAGGGCGAGCAGGGCCCGCGCGGTCGGGCTGGTGTCGGAGGACGACATGACAACAGGGTAGGGGTTGATGCGGTAGCCGAACGTCCGGAACCGGTTCTACCGTGCAGTCATGGCTACGACAGACACCGTGACCGAGACCCCGTGGGAGCCACCGCTGGCCGGCACCGAGGAGGGGGCCCTGCTGGGCGCCCTCGAGCGGCTGCGGGCCACCTTCCGCTACAAGGCCGACGGGCTCGACTCCGCCGGGCTGAACGCCCGCGTCGGCGCCTCCAGCCTCACCCTCGGCGGGCTGCTCAAACACCTCGCCTCCAACGAGGACTACAAGTTCACGGTGCAGCTGACCGGTGCGCCGATGGACCCGGCCTGGGACGACAACGGCTGGGACGGCAACGACGACTGGGAGTTCGAGTCGGCGGCCACCGACCCACCCGAGGTCCTCTACGCGCTCTACGACGGTGCGGTGTCGCGGGCCAGGGCGAGGGTGGGCGAGGCGCTGGCCGACGGCGGGCTGGACCGGGCGGTCGAGGCACACGACGACGAGGGGAACCACGCCAACCTGCGTCGCCTGCTGCTCGACCTGGTCGAGGAGTACGGCCGCCACACCGGTCACGCCGACCTGCTGCGCGAAGCCGTCGACGGCCGCGTCGGCGAGGACCCCCCGCCCGGCTGGCAGCCGGTGTCGGGCGAGTGGACCTGGGAGACGCGATGACCGACCACGACGAGCACCCAGGTTTCGACAGTGCCCACCGCGGGACGACGTTCCGGCGGTTCGACTTCACCGACGCGGTCTTCGACGACACCTACCTGGTCAACGCGCGGTTCAGGAACGTCGCCCTCAAGGGGGCGAAGATCAGCGGGTCACAACTGGTCGACGTCGAGATCTCCGGTGAGGTGGAGCGGCTCACGGTCAACGGTGTCGACGTGACCGAGTTCGTCGAGGCCGAGCTGGACCGCCGTGAGCCCGACCGCGCGAAGATGCGGCCCCACACGCCGGCGGAGTTCCGCGAGGCGTGGGACATCCTCGAGCGCCGGTGGGCCGAGACGGTCGAGCGGGCCCAGCAGCTCGACCCCGAGCTGTTGCACGAGCGGGTCGACGACGAATGGTCCTTCATCGAGACGCTGCGCCACCTCGTCTTCGCCACGGATGCCTGGATCCGTCGCGCGCTGCTGGGCGACCCGGCCCCCTGGAGTCCGCTCGACCTGCCGCACGACGACATGGGCGACATCCCCGAGGTGCCTCGCGACCGGTCGGCGCGACCCTCGCTCGACGAGGTGCTCGAGCTGCGGCGCGACCGGATGGCCAGCATGCGCGCCGTCGTGGACGGGCTGACGGAGGAGAAGCTCGTGGGGCGGACGACCCCGGTCACCGAGCCGGGCTACCCCGAGCCGTCGGACTTCCTGGTCGCCGACGTGGTGGGCTGCATCGTCAACGAGGAGTGGTACCACCACCAGTACGCGACCCGCGACCTCACCACCCTCGAGAGTGCACGACACGCTGACGCGGCCCCCTGACGCCCAGCGTGTCGTGCACTCTCGTCTGCGAGCCAGCGCGCGAAAGGCCCGGAACCACAGGGGTTCCGGGCCTTTCGTCGCTATGCCGCGTGGGCGGCATACCTGCTAGTGCGTGGTCACTCGACGCCGAGGCGGGCCTTGAGGCCGTCGAGCTCGACCTGGAGCGCGGTGGGGAGGGTGTCGCCGAACTTGGCGAACCACTCCTCGATCTGCGGGATCTCGGCCTTCCACTCCTCGGGGTCGACCTTGAGGGCGGCCGCGATGTCGGCGTCGCTCATGTCGAGGCCGGAGGTGTCGAGGGACTCCGGGGTCGGCACGTGGCCGATCGGGGTCTCGACGGCGGCAGCCTTGCCCTCGATGCGCTCGATGGCCCACTTGAGGACGCGGCTGTTCTCGCCGAAGCCCGGCCACAGGAAGCCACCCTCTTCGTCGCGACGGAACCAGTTGACGTAGAAGATCTTCGGCAGCTTGGAGGCGTCGGCGTCCTTGCCGAGGTTGACCCAGTGCTGGAAGTAGTCGCCGGCGTTGTAGCCGATGAACGGCAGCATCGCCATCGGGTCGCGGCGCACGACGCCGACGGCACCGGTCGCGGCGGCGGTCGTCTCGGACGAGAGCGTGGCGCCCATGAAGGTGCCGTGGATCCAGTCGCGGGACTCGGTCACCAGCGGCACGGTCGTCTTGCGGCGGCCGCCGAAGAAGATCGCCGAGATCGGCACACCCTTGGGGTCGTAGTACTCAGGGGCGAGGATGTCGCACTGCTCGATGGGGGTGCAGTAGCGGCTGTTGGCGTGGCTGGACAGCTCGCCTGCCTCCCCGATGTCGGGCGTCCAGTCCTGGCCCTTCCAGCTGGTGGCGTGGGCGGGGGTGTTCTCCAGCCCCTCCCACCAGATGTCGTTGTCGTCGGTGAGCGCGACGTTGGTGAAGACGGAGTTGCCCTTGTTGATGGTCTTCATCGCGTTGGGGTTGGTGTGCTCGTTGGTGCCGGGCGCGACGCCGAAGAACCCGAACTCGGGGTTCACGGCATACAGGCGACCGTCCTCACCGAACCGCATCCAGGCGATGTCGTCGCCGAGGGTCTCGACCTTCCAACCGGGGATGGTCGGGGCCAGCATGGCGAGGTTGGTCTTGCCACAGGCACTCGGGAACGCGGCGGCGATGTAGTAGACCTGCTGCTCGGGGGAGATGAGCTTGAGGATGAGCATGTGCTCGGCCAGCCAGCCCTCGTCGCGGGCCATCGCCGAGGCGATGCGCAGCGAGTAGCACTTCTTGCCCAGGAGGGCGTTGCCGCCGTAGCCGGAGCCGAACGACCAGATCATCCGCTCCTCGGGGAACTGGACGATGTACTTCTCGGGGTTGCAGGGCCACTTCACGTCCTGCTGGCCCGGCTCGAGCGGGGCGCCGACGGAGTGCAGCGCGGGGACGTACTTGGCGTGCTCGCCGAGCTCCTCGATGCGGCGCAGCACGTTGACGCCGGTGCGGGCCATCACGCGCATGGAGACCACGACGTACTCGGAGTCGGTGATCTCGACGCCGAACATCGGGTTCTCCGCCTCGACGTGACCCATCACGAACGGGATGACGTACATCGTGCGGCCCTTCATGCAGCCGGCGTAGAGCCCGCGCATGAGGTCCTTCATCTCGTTCGGGTCCATCCAGTTGTTGGTGGGCCCGGAGTCCTTCTCGTCCACGGAGCAGATGTAGGTGCGGTCCTCGACCCGGGCGACGTCGGTCGGGTCGGAGGCTGCGTAGAAGCTGTTGGGCTTCTTCTCCTCGTTGAGGCGCACGAAGGTGCCGGCCTCGACGAGCTTGTCGGTCAGTCGGGTCCACTCGGCGGCGGAGCCGGTGACCCACTCGATGTGGTCGGGGGTGGTCATCGCTGCCACCTCGTCGACCCATGCCTGCAGGCCGGCGTGCGTGGTGCCGCCTGCGCGCTGGTCAGTCTGCGTCGCCTCGGTCGTCATGTGATCGGCCGTCCCTTTCGCCCGGGTGTGTGCCGCCCGGATCATGAGGTGATGCGTCCACGCCGACACGGGTCATCCGACCGCGTGTCCACATGGTGAACGCTCCTGATCTGGCCAAGGTACGCCCCCCTACGCGCCAGTAGATACCGCGAGGGTCGTAGATCGCTCGTGAAAAGCCTCACAACCGGCGAGTACGTCGGGTGAGTTTGCAGCCTTCTTGCAACCGCTGCAAGAAGGCTGCGAAAACCGTTGCGTTTCTTGCCTTTCGAGACGCGGCCCCCCCTGGCCGCCCGTGGCCGCCGGGCCGCGTTCAGGGCGACCCAGCGCCGTCCCGGCCCGTCGGTCCGGCCACCGACGCGAGGGTATGCCGCGTGCGCGCCCCAGGCGGGCGGCATACCGATTTCGTCGGCGCGGGGTCGAGCCGGTAGTCTTTCCCGTCGTTGCTCTGGGCGATCCCACAAGGAATCTCAGGGCGACATTCGCGCCCGTAGCTCAACGGATAGAGCATCTGACTACGGATCAGAAGGTTAGGGGTTCGAATCCCTTCGGGCGCACTCTGCGTTGAGACAGACGACTGGGACCCTGACCTGCGGAGACGCGGTCGGGGCCCTGCTCGTTCCGGAGGTGCGGACAGCCGCAGTCCTGGTCAGCCACGGCTCCGTCACCCGCGCGCTGCCCCCGCTTGCTCACCGAAGGTCCGGCCTGAATGCCGGGGCTTCGGCTGCGTTGGCCGACCCGGCATGGCCGCCGGTGAGCTCCTTGCGGTGCTCGGCAGCGTTGGCCGAGGAGTTGCCGTTGGTCACCGTGGCCCAGGTGGCGAAGAGGGTCGAGCCATAGGCGATCCGGGACTTCACTCGGTCGCTATCGGCTATGGCGGACTGCTGAGTTTGCACGGCACCTGCGGATTGGCGAGCCGATGCCCGGACTGGGACGACGCCGAGGACGACCAGGACCAGGGCGACTGTGGTGGCCGCGGTGGCAGTACCGGCGTGGTCGGTGTGGGTGAGTTTCATGACATATCCCTTTCTTCGGTGAGCTGCTCCAGGCACCGGCGACCGTGACGACACAGGACGAGGCCGGTGGCGCTGCCTAGGTGAGGTGGGGATGGGGTGGGGCTAGGAGAGGGATGACCTGCGCTACTCCGGGGCGGTGGTCACGGCAGGATCCACGCCGCTCACCGCGCTGGGGTGGTGCCCGGCGCGGACTGCCAGGCGACGGTGCCGATCCCGCTTGGCGTGCCTTTGGCGGCATTGGAGAGCATGGTGGTGAGGCGGCCGTCGGCCCCGATCTCGACCAGGTTTGCCCGGTTCTGGTTCAGCGTGGACACGGCCACCCGCCCAGTGGGCGACAGGTCCATCCACGGTCGCACTGGGGCGAAGCACTCGCAGTGCCCCAACTGGGCGACCACGCGGAGGTCCAGCCCGTCTGCGCGGATCGAGCGCACGGAGAGGTCGTTGCTGTGGCCGTCCCGAAGTCCGCGCCACTGCAGGTACATGAAGCTCTGACCGTCCGGCGACCAGCGGGGATCGCCCAGGTCCGGATACGGCCCGAACTTGAACAGCACCTGGGGGCGCCCACCTGCCAGCTCGACCGTCATGACCGACGCTTCCGCGTTGGTCATGCCGGTCAGGGCAATCCGGCCGGCCGCGTTCACGTCCAGACCGGTCACGGACCAGCCCGCCGGCAGGGGCACGGTGCTCGCTTCGCCCCCCTCGACCGCAATCCGGACCAGTCCATTCGGGGAGGCTGTGAGGACCTGCGCGGAGTCCGGCGACCACGCCACCGGGCACGAAGGTTGCCGGCACGCCCCGAGTTTGCGGTCCGTTCCGGTGTTGACGTCGACCACGTGCACATCGCCGGCGCCGTAGGCGAGTTTCGAGCCGTCTGGGGAGAACGACATTGGTGCAGGCGCACCGGTCTTGACCTTGCCGGTCAGGGCGGGAAGCGACCCAGCGACCACGGTCAGGCCCGTGCCGTTCTGGAACACCAGCGACTCCACGGTTGCGGGCCGCGTCGGGGCGGCTGGCAGGGCCTGTCGGCGCGGCCACGGGGCACTGACGACCAGCAGGACTAGCGCGGCGACAGCTGCGGCGGCGACCATCCACCCGACCCGCCCGCGGGTGCGGTCGTGGCGCAGGTCGCGGAACCTGGCGTCGACGTCCAGTGTGCGCGTGGTCTCCGCCCACAGGTCCGCGGTCGCGCTGCGAGCCAGCTCCTCCAGGCTCATGACTTCACCTCCAGCGAAACGCCTAGCGTGCGCGCCAACGACTGCCGGGCACGGCTCAGGTGAACCTTCACGGACCCCTGGGACACCTCCAGCGTGCGGGCCACGTCCGCGACCGACAGGTCGCACACGTAGTGCAACGCCACCACCTGCGCCTGGCGCCGCGGCAGGGATCGCACCAAATGCCAGAACTCGCCGGTACCGCCCAGCTGGTCGACGATCTGAGGCGGCCCCGAGCGTCGGAAAGCCCTTGCTTCAGCCAGTCGGCGACGGAACTGCGACACCGCCAGATTCGCGCAGGCCCGGCGCACATAAGCCTCCGGGTGCTGCAACTCCCGGATCGTCGACCACCGGCGGTAGGCCACCATCATGGCCTCCTGCGCGACATCCTCGGCCAACCCCGGTGGCGCCAGCGCCCGCGCCAAAACCACCAGGCCCGGAAGCTCGGCACGATAGAAGTCTTCGAACGACCGGCCCCGCCCCGTGAAGGCAGGCGACAGCCCCCCACCCGGCTTGTGCGGCCGGGCGCCGACCTGCGGCGCGTTCATCATGCCCACTAATCGCCCCAGACACACCCGCGGGTTGACACCCGCGGCAACCATTCACCACGTCGAGCCACCCCGCCACCGTCCCAAGGCGGCTATCCCAGCGGATCCACCGCAGGTTGGAGATCAGCACCACGTCGCGAAGCCAGAGGCGGACCCCGGGCGGCCAGCCAACGAGCGAAGGTGCGACACACCGCCGCGACACACCGCCGCGACTTACCCGGTAGATCGTTAGCCGTGCGACTGGCGGGAGGGTGCGGACTGCCGCAGTAGCGCGTTCTCGATCGTGGCCAGTGGGACGTAGGCGTCGAGTTCCGCCCGTAGTGCGGCGACCTTCGACGCGTACGTGGGGTCGTGGAGGAGGTTCTGGACCGCCCGCCGGATTGTCGCTGGCTTCGGGCGTTCGCTGCGCAGGTCGACGCCGAGGTGGTTGTAGCCGACCCGTGCGTTGATGTCGTTCTTACCCTCGCGCTTTCCGGCACCCACGACAGGAACGCCGTGCAGGAATGCCACGAGGTTGCTTCCGAAGCCGCCGCTTGTAACGAACGCGTCGACGTGCGGGAACAGGTCGTCGTAGTTGATGAAGTCTTCGATGATCACGTTCGGTTCGGGGAAACGCGCACGCAGGGCCTGGGTGTGGGCACCGGCAGTCGTGGCGACGACGACGTAGTCGGAGTCCTTGAGCGCTTGGATGGTGGGGATGATCAGCTTGCCGGGGTCGGTGTTGTCGACGGTGCCTTGGGAGACCGCCACCACCTTCCGCGACGTGTCCACCACTGCAGCAGGCAGCGAGACCCTCGGGCTGGTCGAGGGGCGGGCAGGCAACAGCGGCCCGATGTACTCGGCATTCGGAAGCGGCTGATAACCCGGGAACTCGAGTCCCGGGGAGCCGTTGAGAAAGACCCGCTCGGTCCTCAGCATCGGCTCGTGAGGGAAGCCGTTGGGGGGAATCGGCGCCAGGTCATGGCGGGCGAGAATCTGGTTGTAGTGCGTGGTTCCAGCCTTCATGGCGCTCGCGAGCAGCCTGCGGGCCACGGCATGCTGCATCCGGCCCACGGGCGTGCGCGCGGGCCGCAACCCAAAGAACGGTGGCGGCCCCTGGCCGTCAGACAACACCATCGACAGGCCGATGGCGTATACCGGTACACGCAGCGCTTCGGCGACGAGTTGCTCGGCGTAGAACGCCCCATCGCACACCATCGCGTCGAATGGCCAGTCCCGCCTGATGTCCTCGAGGTCCTGGAAGTGCTCGTCGACCTGGCTCACGAAGAACTTGTCGAGGTCGAAGGAGATCAGCCGCGGCCCCTTGAGAGCAGCACGTTCGGGGAACACCTCATTGATGTTGCTGGCCATGAGCTCCGTCGCCCGACGGTAGGGAAACCAGCGCATGCCAAGCCTGTCGAGCTTGGCGCCATACGCCGGTCCGGCATACCACCGGACGTCATGCCCACGATCGGCCAGGTAGGCGGCGATACCTGTCAGGGGGTTGAAGTGTCCATCGGCCGGCGGTGACGCGAACAGAATTTTCATCCGCCCTCCCCTTCCTCACTATAGTGACACTATAGTGAGCCTCCATGGAGCCGCTGTCTACCCCCACGACCCGCGCGGACCGAGCCCTTGCCACCCGGCGCCGGATGGTTGAGGCCGCGTACGACCTGTTCTGCCAGCGCGGGTACGTCGGGACGACCATCACCGAAGTGGCCAAGAGGGCAGGCGTGGCGGTCCCGACGATCTACTACACGTTCGGGACCAAAGCTGCGCTCCTCGAAGAGTCACTGGGAGCAGCGATCGGCGGCTTCGATCGCTGGCCTGGGCCGCCAGTCGCCCCCGACATCACCGAACTACTGCCTTGGCACCAATGGTGGCGCGAGTTCCACGACAGCCCCACAGCCGAGGCGGCCTTCACCGTCTTCTTCACCAACGGCGTCGGGATCCTCCAGCGGGTGGCACCGCTCGTCGCCACCCTTCACGGTGCCGGTGGCGACCCCGAAGCGGCCGCCGTGGTGCAGGTCAGCGAGCAACGACGCGTCGAGTCCTACCGAGAGATCATCCGCATCATCGCGCGAAAACCCGGCGGCCTGCGACCAGGACTGACACAGGCGGCGGCCACCGACATCTTGGTCGTGCTCTTCAGTGCCGAGGTGTACCAGTCGATCCGGACCGGCCGAGGATGGTCGCACTCGCGCACCACAGCCCTGCTGCGCGAGCTGCTCTCGGCACAACTGATCGACCACTCAGGTCGAGACACGCGACGTCGGGGGTTGCGCGCGGCCAGCACCAAGACGGTCGATACGAGTGCAGAGAGGTGAGAGCGAGTTCCAATGCACAGGGGCCAGAGGATGGCGCGGGCGGCCAGCTCGGTCAGCGCGTTCCTGGGGATCGGCTTCGGCCTCCCGTGCCTCTTCGGGATCCGCCACTTCGCCCAGACCGGACACGTCTGGAACTTCCTGGGCTTCCCGACCTACGGCAACGGCCCATTCGAACGGATCGGCCTGACGACCAGCACCGCCCTCTTGGTCGGATTCCTCACGGTGTGCATCGCCGAGGTCACACTGGCCGCAATCCTCTGGGCCGGCGCTCCCCACGCGCCGGCCGTCAGCTATGCACTCCTGCCCTTCGAGCTCGTGTTCTGGATCGGTTTTGCGCTGCCTTTCGGGCCACTGCTCGGCCTTGTCCGAACCGCTCTGGTCGCGTCCGCCTACCGAAACGACAGGCATTCACCACCGCGGCGGACAGGGGAGCACCCCACGGCTCAGCCGCGGTAGCACGCCAAGCTACGAGACACACTCTCGCTAGTCGTGACATGTTGACGCGCGGTGGGCACGTGGTGGTGAGAGTCGGTGTGGCCGTGGTGCTGGCCTTGATCGTCGGCTACGCAATGACGAGGGCGGTGGCGCCTTCCTCCTCGGGTACGCAACCCGGCGACAGGGCCGCAAGTGATGGGTGCACGCCCCGCTGGCGCACTCCGGCGGCGCCAATCGAGATTGCGGGGGGCTAGGCCCGGTTGGGCTTGAACAGGAGCTGGACCAGGGTGGTCTGCCACCACCGTTCGACCTGGTCGCCGGTCCACCCGCGTTCCTCCGTCGCGATGACGAAGCTCTCCACCGAGACCACCACGGCGTAGATGTCGAGGGCGACGCTGAGGCTGATCCCCTTGTGCCACAAGGACTTGGGCCATGAGCCGAACAGCTTGGCGCGCTCGGTTTCGCCCCGGCGCCTGCCCTCTTGGTAGGCCGCACCGAGCTCGGGGTGCTGGCGTCGGGCTTCGGCCAGGAGCCGCAGCACGTCGCCACCCAGCTCGAAGAGCCGTCGGTCGAAGGCCACGAACGCCCGCAGCTGCTCGACCGGGTTGCCCTCGTGCTCCCTCAGCTCGGCGACGACTCGGCGGACGTCCGCGCTCTGCTCGGCGGCGTCGATCAGCGAGCTCGCCAGCCCGGCCTTGCTCCCGTAGGCGTTGTAGACCGTCGCCTCCGACACTCCTGCCAGCTGCGCCACCGACCGGACGCTCGTCCCGGCCCAGCCACCCTCGAGGAACCGCGTGCGGGCTGCCGCGGCGATGAGCTCGCGGGTGCGCTCTGCCTGCTGCTCCCGGAGCTCGGATCGGTAAGTGCGAGAAGTCGTCACGACAACCACTGTACAGGTTCGCTGAGTTATTCTATATTCACTGAGTGCATCACTAATGAATAGATACCAACTCAGCGAAAGGAAGCACGACCATGAACGCATCCACCCTGACCACCGAGGCTCAGACCGTGGCGACCGAGGCGCTCGCCCGCCTCGAGTCCGCCTGGAACGCCGCGGACGGAGCGGCCTTCGGCGCCGTCTACACCGCTGACGCCTCGTTCGTCACGATCCGCGGCGACCGCCTCCTGGGGGCCGACGCCATCGGTGCCGGCCACGCCGGGATCTTCGCGAGCGTCTATGCCGGCAGCGTCAACCGGATGGAGCTGGTCCGCGCAGAGGCCCTCGCTGCCGACGTCGTCCTCGCCCTCTCGGCCAACACGCTCGACAGCCCCGCCGGGCCCCTCGCAGGCGTGCACCAGGCCCTGTCGACCAGCGTCATCGTCCGGCAGGCCGACGGGGCGTGGCGCATCGTCTCCACCCACAACACCCTCGTGGTGGTCTGAGATGGGCGCCCCGGTCGTGGCCCCGTCCGCGAACGAAGCACGGTCGAGCCACTCGGCAGCGACCGGCGCCGGCCCCCAGGCCCCGCGCGCCAGTCGTCGCCTCGTCGCAATCCTGTTCGCCACGGGCGGTCTGGGGATCGCGCTGGGCGGTCAGCTCCACCCGCATGGCCATGGAGACACCGTCAACGCACACCTGCTGTCGATGTTCGAGAGCCCCGCGTGGGCGCCGGCGCACTGGGTCCTCCTCGTCGGAAGCGTCCTCGCCGCGGCAGGCCTCGTCGAGGCCTGGCGACGCCACACCTTCGGTCCCTCTGTCCAACGGTGGCTTCCTGCGGCGTCGGTCGCCTGGGTCTTCGGCGCGCTCGAGGTCCTCCCACACCTCCTGGCCGCAGGCGAGGCGCACGCGCTGGAGCACCACGAGGCCACACCCGTGCTCGACCTCCACGTCCTGCTGCAGGTCGCCTCGGCACCGTTGGTCGGGATCTCGGGTGCCGTGGTCGCCGTGCTCGTGGCTCGTGCCGCGCGCACGCGGCCGGCCTGGGTCCTCGCCGTCGTCGCCGTCATCGGCGGCCTCGGGTATGCCGCGTCCGCGCCCCTTCTCGTCGCGACGGGCAACGTGGCCTTCACGGTGCTCTTCCCGTTCCAGGCGGGACTGGCGCTCTGGTTGCTCGGGACCGGGGTACGGCTCCTGCGCCGTTGAGGCGACCGCTCAGGGCAGGCCCGCCGAACCCCGGCGGGCCTGCACTGCATCCCCGGGCACCGGGCTGACGGAGGGGCCGGCTGCTGAACCGACGCGAGGTCGGCGCCGGGCCGGCATACCGGATGCGTCAGCGTTGGCGGCGGGCGCCGAGGGCGACGACGACCCCGATCAGGGCGACGAAGGGCCCGATGACCGCCCAGATGCCCACCCCGCTCATGCCGCTCCCGCCGAGGATGTCGAGGCCCTGCAGGGTCCAGACGATTCCGATGAGGACGAGCACGACACCGATGACGAGCGAGAGGCGACGGTTCACAGCCTGGAGCCTACGTCGTGGTGCTCGCGCGGTCAGTCGGTCCGCGGTGTGGTGAGGTGGGCACGCAGGGCCACGTAGACCTTGCGGACGCCGATGGCACGCTGCAGGTCGTCCTGGATCCGGGTGAAGAACTCGCGACGGTAGTTCTGGTCGATGACGGCCTGGACCGTGAAGTAGAGACCCGCGAACGCCGACAGGAAGACCGCCACGGAGAACAGCTCGTCACTGATGAGGTGGAACGGGCCCGTGTAGTGCGGCTTCTCGCCCACCCAGGCCTGGATGACGCTCGGTCGGATCGCGATCGAGCCGAAGACCACGAAGAACCCGAACACGATCACGACGAGCGACAGCATCTGGATCGCCTGGGCGATGAAGAGCATCAGCATCAGGTTGCGACGCTGGAGCTTGGGCAGCCGGATGCCGGCGACCTCGGTGGCGAGGTGCGGCTCGGACAAGATCTCCCGCGCAGCCGAGGCCACCGGTGTCCCCTGGCAGGTCGACGCCAGCCGCTCTCCCTCGACCTCGACGCCGACCCGCTCGATCTCACTCGCGAACGACGGTGCGAGGAACGCCACGGCGAGCAGCGCGAAGATGCCGACGCAGACCCACAGCAGCGGTCGCGGCAGAGCCGAGGAGACCTGCCACACCTCCGTGTTGATGAACAGGAAGGTGATGAACAGCAGCAGGAACGGCAGCGCCCTCGTCGCGAGGGGTCCGATGAGCGAACGGTTCTCCCAGGCGTGGGCCAGCGCCCACCGGCCGATCCGCCCGACGCGGAAGACGCGGATGGCCCGACCCAGCGCGACAGCCGCCGCGACGAGCAGGCCCGCAGCCACAGCCGCGCCGCCCGAGAGGTCGAGGTTGAGCGCGACGACGGTGACGACCACGGCCGGGACGACGGCGGCCAGTGCCCAGAGGCCCACGATGCGGGGGGCCAGCGCCCTCTGGATCGCCTCGTGGCCGGACTCTACGAAGTAGGGCAGGCCGTGGTCCTCGAACCAGTTCTCGCACTTGGCGATGTCGTTGGTCGTCAGCACCGGGCCAGCCTCTCAGGTGGCCGGACCGGTTCGGTCGCACCACGCTGCCGTCAAACCACGCAGCCGTCACGCCACACAGTTGTCACACCACGCAGAACTCGTTGCCCTCGGGGTCGCGCAGCGTCACGGCGTAGTAGTCGGCGCCGTCGGGGGCATTGACGTAGGCGATGCTCCCGCCCAGGGCGACCAGCCGCTCGACCTCGGCGTCCACGCTCGCCCTCCGCGCGGCGTACGGCATCGCCTCGCGTCCCGGGGTGTGCCGGACGTCGATGTGCAGCCGGTTCTTGACCGACTTGGGCTCGGGCACCTCCTGGAACCAGATGCGCGGTCGCACCCCCTCGGGGTCGACGATCGCCCCGCTGCCGTTCTCGGCACCGACGAGCTCCTCCTCGGGTATGCCGCCCGCTCGCCAGTAGTCGAGCCACGAGTCCCAGCCGGCAGGGGCCGGCTCGGGGACGTAGCCGAGCGCCGCGCACCAGAAGGTCACGAGTCGGGAGGTGTCGGCGCAGTCGACGGTGAGGTGCCAGTTCGCGGTCATGTCGGCAGTTTCGCACCGAGGTCCGTCAGCCGCTCTGGACTGTGCCGGCTGCCTCGGTGAAGCGCGACGACCACAGGCGCAGCAGCTCGAGCACCTCCGGAGTGGCTTCCTCGAGGGTGAACGGTGCGTCGACCACACCCAGCCCGAACGCCGCCCACCCCGGGTGCACGGCGTCCATCTCCAGTCGGCAGGAGGTGTCGTCGATGGGGGTGACGCGCGCCCAGCGCCCGGTGCGCTTCTCCACCTGCTCTGCCGATGCCCTCACCGTGGCGCGCACGACAACACGGGTTTCGTTGCGGGACAGTCCCTTTCGCACGTAGGCCGCGGCGTCGCCTCCCGGGATCTCGCGGGCCCGGAATCGTGAGCGGGTCCCGAACGGTTCGGTCAGGCGATCGAGCCGGAACGAACGCCAGTCCTGCCGGTCGAGGTCGTAGCCGAGCAGGTACCAGCGCCGACCCACCGTGACCAGGCGGTGCGGCTCGACGTGGCGCCGGACGTCCTCACCCGCCACCTGGCCGCCCCGCGCGCGGTAGGTGAACCGGATGCGCTCCGTGTCACGCGTGGCCTGGGCGACGGCCGCGAGGACCTCGGCCTGCACTGCCGGTGCCTCGGAGAAGGGCGCGTCGTCGGTCACTGCCCGCAGCGCCTCTGCTCGCCGACGAAGCTTGGGCGGCAGCACCTGCACGACCTTGGACAGGGCGCTGACCGACGCCTCCGACAGCGCACCCGACGTCAGCTGCGCTGCTCCGTTGAGCGCCACCACCATGGCGATCGCCTCGTCCTCGTCGACGGTCAGGGGCGGCATCGTGGCGCCGGCTCCGAGCTGGTAGCCGCCCTCGACGCCGCGCACCGAGTCGACGGGATAGCCGAGCTCGCGCAGGCGCTCGACGTCGCGACGCAGGGTGCGCTCGGAGACCTCCAACCGGTCGGCCAGCTCGGGCCCGGCCCAGAACCGGTGGGTCTGGAGCAGGGAGAGCAGTCGCAGGGTGCGGGAGCTGGTGTTGGCCATGACTTCAGGATGCCTGAGATAGCGGTCAGAAAGTGGCCGGATCTCTCCCTAGCGTCGGTGATGACAGAAATCCGCAGACCACCACGTCAGGAGAAGGACATGACCACCACGCTGGAGGTGCCTCGCGAGGGTGAGCACACGGCATACCCGCCGGTCGACAGCCACGAGGCCACGAGTGGCGACGCCACGCAGCCCGGGACCCCGGCGGTGGCGCGGGGCGCGCTGCCGCTGGGACGGGCACGGACCATCGCGCTGCTCAGCTTGTTCCTCGCCTCGACGATGGAGCTCCTCGACACCACGATCGTCAACGTCGCCCTGCCGACCATCGAGGCGGGGCTCCAGGCCAGCGCCGCCCAGCTGCAGTGGATGGTGGCGGCCTACCCGCTGGCGTTCGCCGTCGGCCTGATCACCGGATCGCGCCTGGGTGACCTGTGGGGGCGCAAGCGGGTCTTCCTCGGCGGGCTGGTCGGCTTCACCCTCATGTCGGCGGCGTGCGGCTTCGCCCCGAACGCCCAGGCGCTGGTCGGCTTCCGCGCGCTGCAGGGACTCGCGGCCGCGGCGATGATCCCGCAGGTCCTGTCGAGCCTCCAGGTGATGTACGCGCCGCACGAGCGGGCCAAGGCGATGGGGCTCTTCACCGGGCTGGCCGGACTGTCGGCAGTGCTCGGGCCGGTCATCGGCGCCCTCCTGACCGAGGCGGACCTCGGCGGTCTCGGGTGGCGCGCCATCTTCCTCGTCAACGTCCCGTTCGGGGCGCTGGCGATGGTGGCCGCGCTGCGCTGGGTGCCGGAATCCGTTGCCACGCAACGCCCGCGCATCGACCTGCGTGGAGTCACGGTGCTCGCTGTGGGTCTGCTCGCCGTGCTCTACCCCCTCACCATGGGTCGCGAGCTGGGCTGGCCTGCTTGGGTGTATGCCGCGATGGCCGCTGGTGCGGTCGTGCTCGGGTTCTTCGCGCGGTCACAGGTCCGGGCCGAGCGCGCCGCTCGCGAGCCGCTGGTGGCGCTCAGCCTCTACCGTGGCCGGGGTTTCGCCGCCGGTTCGGCGATGAACTCGTTGCTGTTCATGGCGATGGCCTCCTACTTCCTGTGCCAGACGATCTACCTGCAGGCCGGTCTCGGCTGGTCGGTGCTGAAGGCCGGGCTCGCGGGAGTGCCGTTCGCGCTGACCACGACGGTCTTCGCGGGCGTCGGGGTGGCCGTGCTCGCACCCAAGATCGGTCGACGGGTGCTGCAGATCGGTGCACTGACCTGGGCGGCCGGTGCCGTGGTCCTCGCCGCCACGGTCCACGGCGCCGACGCCTCGACCTCGGTCTGGACGTTCCTCCCGGGGTTCGTGGTGGCCGGTGCCGGGTTCGGGTTGATGGTCTCGCCGATCGGCGTCTTCACGCTCGCGGACGTGCCGGTCGACAAGGCCGGGTCGGCATCGGGGTTGTTCAGCACGACGGGTCAGCTCTCGGGTGCGGCCGGGGTGGCGGTGCTGGGATCGCTCTTCTTCTCCGTCGTCGACGCGCACGGGTCTGCGTCTCCGGTGGAGACGTTCCGACCCGCGATGGAGGTGGCGCTCGCGGTGCTCGTCGGGCTCATGCTCGTGGCGGCAGTGGTCGCGCGGCAGCTGCCCGCGATGCCGAGCCTGCCCGCGCAGGACTGAACGCCCGGCGGCGACTCTCAGTGAGCGCCAACCCACTCATCGACCAGGTTCGAGAGTGGGTTGGCGCTCACTCGGCGTCCGCCGGCGGGTCGGTCGCCGGCAGGGTCGGTCGCCCTCGGGTCGGTCACGCGCGGGTCAGGACGTGATCAGGTAGCCGAGCCAGACCGCAGGCAGGCCGAGGCCGAGGGTGAGGGCGAGGTTGGCGACGAACGGCCGCCAGGCGCGCTCCTCGAAGAACACCCACGTCTCGAACGCCAACGTGGAGAACGTCGTCAGCGCCCCGCAGAAACCTATGGCCACCAACGGCATCAGCCACTCGGCTGGATGCGGCACCCCTGCCACGAGCCCGAGGACGAAGGAGCCCACCACGTTCACGACGAGCGTCCCGAGGATGGTCCCGGCCCTGGTGTGCTCCCGCGCCCACCGGTCGACGACGAACCGCAGCGGCGCACCGATGGCGGCGCCCGCCAGCACCAGCAGCGCGCCCGACCCGGTCACGGTCGCCGCCCGAAAACCCGCTCGCCGAGCGTGATGCCGAACCCCACCGCCACCAGGCCCGCGAGCAACGACCCCACGAGGTATGCCGCGGCGACCAGTCCGTGCCCCGCCTGCATCATCGCGTGGATGTCCAGGGCGTAGGACGAGAAGGTGGTCCAGCCCCCGAGCACGCCCACCCCGAGGAAGGGCCGCAGCCACGGGTGCGGCTGGGTCATCGAGAGCACCCAGACGACCAGCACGCCCATCGCGAGCGACCCCGTGACGTTGACCAGGAACGTCGACCACGCGAAGGCGCCGGACACGTGCGGCAGCGCCAGCCCGACGGCATACCGGCTGAGGGAACCCAGCACACCGCCCGCGGCGACGGCCCCGAGCAGCCCAGCGTCACCCGCCCGGACCATGCGCATCAGGCGCGCTGGGTCTCCAGGAAGTCCGCGATCCGCCCGATGGCCTCGGTGAGGACCTCGACGTCGGGCAGCGTCACCAGGCGGAAGTGGTCGGGCTCGAACCAGTTGAAGCCGGTGCCGTGCGTGACCAGGATCTTCTTGCTGCGCAACAGGTCGATGACGAACGCCTGGTCGTCCTCGATGGGGTAGACCTCGGGATCGAGCCGGGGGAAGCAGTAGAGCGCTCCGTGCGGTTCGACACAGCTGACGCCCGGGATCTCGTTGAGCAGTCGCCAGGCCGTCTTGCTCTGCTCGTAGAACCGGCCGCCGGGGTGGATGTACTCCTCGATCGACTGGTAGCCGCCGAGTGCCGTCTGGATCGCGTGCTGGCCCGGGACGTTGGCGCACATGCGCATGTTGGCCAACAGGGTCAGGCCCTCGAGGAAGTCGGCCGCGAGCTCCTTGGGCCCCGACACCATCACCCAGCCCGCGCGGTAGCCGCAGACGCGGTACGCCTTGGAGAGCCCGCTGAAGGTCAGGCAGAGCACGTCGTCGCCGGCAAAGGTCGCGGTGTGGTGGTGGACCGGCTGGTTCACCTCGTCGGCGAAGAGGATCTTCTCGTAGATCTCGTCGGACATCAGGACCAGGTTGTGCCGGCGGGCGATGTCGGCCATGCCGCGCACGATCTCGTCGCTGTAGACGGCGCCGGTCGGGTTGTTGGGGTTGATGACGACCAGGGCGTGGGTGTTCTCGGTGATCTTGGACTCGATGTCGGCGAGGTCGGGGTTCCACCCGTTGGACTCGTCGCACCGGTAGTGGACCGGGGTGCCGCCGGCCAGCGTCACGGCGCCGGTCCAGAGCGGGTAGTCCGGCGCCGGCACGAGGATCTCGTTGCCCTCGTCGACGAAGGCCGTGAGCACCATCGAGATGAGCTCCGAGACGCCGTTGCCGATGTAGATGTCGTCGACGTGCGTGTCCGTCAGGCCACGGGACTGGTAGTAGTGCGCGACGGCCGTGCGGGCGGAGTAGATGCCGCGCGAGTCGCTGTAGCCCTGGGAGTTCGGCAGGTGGTGGACCATGTCCTGCAGGATCGCCTCGGGCGCCTCGAAGCCGAACGGCGCAGGGTTTCCGATGTTGAGCTTGAGGATCTTGTGCCCCTCGGCCTCGAGCTTCTGGGCCTCCTCGAGGATCGGCCCACGCACGTCGTAGCGGACCTGGTGGAGCTTGCGGGACTGCGTGATTCGGCGCACGTGCTCAGTCTCCCAGCACTTCGACCGTGGACACGACGGTGGTCACCCCCGGGCGAGTCGGCGTGGAGCTGAACCCGAACCGGCAGGGCGGGTCGACGTCGGCCAGGCCGCCCAGGGCCATGCCGCGCCAGGTCCCGGACAGCGCCGTCACTTCGTGCAGGTCGGTGGCGCCGTACCACTCACGTCGACCCTCCATCGCAACTCCGCGCGTCCGTACCCCACGCAGCGCGACCCGGGCCACGGGGTCGACGACGGTGGCCCACGCGGGACTGGTCCCGATCCGCGGCGGCACCGCGCGCAGCAGCCAGCCGAGCGGCATACGCCTCCCCACGGACAGGTATGCCGTGAGGTGGTCGCCCGCGCGAACGTCCCAACCCGCTTCGGTTACCGCCACGGATACCGGCGTCTGGCAGACCTCGTCGAACTCGTAGGTCTCCGTGACGAACTCGGCCACCCCCTCGCTGGGGGCGAGGAGCGTCCGGTGCCCGCGGGCATCCTCGACCATCACGTCGGCGAACGGCCCAAGCGGCGACTCCAGCCAGCGACCCACGACGAACCGCACGCCGCTCGTGGAGCCGACCCCTGCGATGGCGCCCGTGAAGCGCAGCCGCTGCACAGACGCCACCACGGTCAGGAGTGGGTCGGCTTGGTGAAGGCGAGGGCGGCAACCACCCCGAGGAGCAGCACAGCTGCGGGCAGCAGCAGCGCCTGCGACATCGCGCTGGCGAAGCCGTCGGCGATCTGCGGAGGCAGCTTCACGCCTGAGGTGCGCTGCGACATGTCCTGGGGCACCCCGGGCAGGTTGGCCGTCAGCCGCGCCTCGATGAGGGCCGCGATGGCCGCGCTGCCGAGGACTGCGCCGATCTGCCGGGTCGTGTTGTAGATGCCGGATCCGGCGCCTGCCGAGGACATCGGCAGGTTGCGCGTGGCGGTGGCGGCGAGCGGGGCCCACATGAAGGCGTTCGCGACACCCATCAGCGCCATGGGCACGAGCAGCAGCCACGTCGGGCTGTCCGTGGTCGTCACCAGACTGAGCAAGAACAGCGCGACCGAGCACAGGGCCAACCCGAACGCCGTGATGGCCCGCGGGTGCATGCGGTCGATGAGCCGGCCCGCGACCGGGGACAGTGCGCCGGCCAGCACCGCCATGGGCACGAGCAGCAGGGCCGACTGGGTCGGCGTCAGGCCGCGGACGACCTGGGCATAGAGCATGAACGGGAAGGCCATCGCCGTGATGGCGAACCCGACTGCGGCGATGGCGATGTTGGACAGCGAGAAGTTGCGGTCGCGGAACAGCCCGAGCGGCACGAGGGGTTCGGTCCGGATCCGGCTCTGCCAGTAGACGAACAGGCCGAAAACCACGATGCCCGCGGCGATGAGCAGCGGCACGGAGATGATCCCGGTGATGGTGCCCCAGTTGTAGGTCTCGCCCTCCTGGATGCCGAAGACGATGAGGAACATGCCGACCGCGGAGAGCGCCACCCCGATCCAGTCGAACGAGTGGCTGTGCGTCTGCAGCGTGGGCACGAGGCGGGCCGCGAGCACGAAGGCGGCGATGCCGACGGGGACGTTGATGAAGAAGATCCACTCCCAGCCGGGGCCGTCGACGAGCAGGCCGCCGACCAGCGGTCCGACGAGGATGGCGACGCCGGCGGTGGCGCCCCACAGGGACATCGCCTGGCCGCGGGAGGCCGCGGGGAAGGTGCGGGTGATGACGGCCATGGTCTGCGGCGTCATGAGCGAGGCCCCGACGCCCTGGACGATGCGGGCGATGATCAGCATCTCGATGGAACCGGTGAGGCCGCACCAGAGGGAGGCGAGGGTGAACAGCGCCAGCCCGCTCAGGTAGACGTACTTCGGCCCGATGCGGTCGCCGAGGCGGCCGGTGATGAGCAGCGGCACGGCATACGCGAGCAGGTAGGCGGAGGTGACCCAGATGACCGAGTTCACGTCGGCGCCCAGGCCCTTCATGATCGCCGGCGTCGCGACGGACACGATGGTCGAGTCGACCAGGATCATGAAGAACCCGATCACCATGGCCCACAGGGCCGGCCACGGGCGGTAGTCGGCGGGCAGGTCGGTACTCAGGGTTGCGGGTGCGGCCATGACAGGTCGCCTTTCTCGAGTCGGGTGAGGAAACCGTTGATCCAGTCCTGCTGGGCCACGGTCATGTGACGGATGTAGTCGGCGGTGACCCAGTAGGCCTCGGCGATCTCACGCGCCCTGGCCTTGTCGACGAGGCAGTCGATGTCGGACAGCTCGCCCTCGATGACCTTGAGGTGGTCGCGCAGGTCGGCGCAGACGGCACTGGCCGGGGCGTTGTGTGCCTCGGCGAGGGCCAGGGCAAAGCTGGGGAACTCGTTGACGGGCTCGCGCAGGATCTGCCGGATCCGCTCCACCAGCGACGTGCGGCCGAGCTCGGTGATGGCATAGGTGGTGCGCTCCGGCCGGTTGCCGGCGCGGGCGGTGCCGGTTGCCTCGGCCAGGCCGTCCTGGGTGAGGCGTTCGACCGTGCGGTACAGCGAGCCCGGGGTGACGCGGACGATGCGGTCCTCGTGGCGCTCGAGCAGCAGTTGGTACATCTCGTAGGGGTGCATGGCGCGCTCGTTGAGCAGTGCCAGCGCCGAGATGGCCAGCGGGGAGAGGGGCATCGGTGTCCAGGCGTCCGATCGTTCCGAGCGAAATATTCCACGCGGAATATAGACGTGGCCTCGCGAGATGGTCAACTCCCCGTGCAGTGCGCGCGCTGCCCTAGGCTCCCCTGCATGGCTCCCACGTCGGACCTCGGGGCACTCGAGATCGAGCTCAGCAGGCTGCTGCGCCGTGCCCGCAGCGCGCAGCAGCGCACCGCCCTGGACGTGCACCCCGACCTCGATTCCGCGGGGTATGCCGTGCTGGTCGCCATCCGTGACCTGGCCGCCACAGGCGGCGGCGCCCGGGGCGGCGACATCTCCGACCTGCTCGGGCTGCACAAGTCGACGACCAGCCGGAACCTCACCACGCTCGAGGACCTCGGCCTGATCGAGCGCATCCCCGACCCGGACGACGCCAGAGCCCGTCAGGTGCGGCTCACCTCCGCCGGTGCCGAGGCCCTGGAGCGCTCGGTGTCGGGTCGGCGC
Organism: Pedococcus sp. P2_E2; assembly: GCF_056403955.1. Lineage (NCBI taxonomy): Bacteria > Bacillati > Actinomycetota > Actinomycetes > Micrococcales > Intrasporangiaceae > Pedococcus > Pedococcus sp. P2_E2. Next base: position 157,754 of record NZ_JBFUEM010000007.1, on the reverse strand, counting down.
GAGCGGCTGCGTGCGCGCCTGGCGAGCTGGGAGGCGCAGGACGTCGCCGATCTCGCCCGCCTCCTGCGACTGCTCAACGACACCGCGCCCTAGGTCACACCTTTATCGGGTGTAGGGACAAAGGTGGCCTTCACCCCGAAACGGTTCCGGGGTGAAGCCCACCCTTTCGGGGTGGAGCCACCGCTGCGGCCGCTCGACTCCGGTCAGACGCTGATGCCTCCCCTCAACCGCGGGTGGAATCGCTCGGTTTGGCCCGATCGAACGCCACGACCGCCCGCACGCCGGGTGCGGCGTCCTCGAGCCACACCCGAGCGCCGTTGCGCCGCAACAGCTCTCGCGTGATGGGCAGGCCGAGGCCACTGCCGCCGCTGTCGCGGTCGCGAGCCTCGTCGAGCCGGGCGAAGCGGTCGAAGACGCGCTCGCGGTCGGCTTCGGGTATGCCGTGCCCGTCGTCGGTCACGACGAGCCACACGGAGTTGCCGTGACGCTCCCAGGACAGGGTCACGCGGGTGGCCGCGTGGCGCACGGCGTTGTCGACCAGGTTGCCGACGGCCCGGGTGAGGTCGTCAGGTCGCGCCTCGACGGTCGCCTCCCCGAGACCACCGGAGGTCTGGGCCCTCACCGGCACGCGAGCCGAGGTGTAGCGCCGCTCGGTGTCAGCCACCACCTGGGCGACCGACAACTCCGTCGCCTCGGAGAGCGAGCCCTCGGCGCCCGAGCGCGCCAGCACCAAGAGGTCTTCGACGAGGGCGGACAGGCGATCCACCTCCGGCAGCAGCTCGCCCGGCAGGGCGCCCCCTTCGCCGACGCGGGCGGCGACTTCCAGCTGGGTGCGCATGCTCGCCAACGGACTGCGCAGCTCGTGGGCCGCGTCGGCGACGAAGCTGCGCTGCTGCGCACCAGCGGACGCGAGGCGGGCGAGCATGTCGTTGAGCGTGGTCGCCAGGGCGCTGACCTCGTCCCGGGTGTCGGGCACCGGGAGCCGTTCCGTCGGGTCGGCGGCCGCACCGATCCGCTGGGCGCCCTGACGCAGGGACTCGACCGGACGCAGGGCCGAGCCGATGACCCGCCACGCCACGACGCCGAGCAGCGCGAGGAAGAGGGGGAGGAGCACCAGCATGAGCGTCCTCAGCACCCGACGGCTGTTGTCGAGGTCAGCCGTCGGCACCGCCGCCACCACGAGCACCCGTGCCGTCGCCGGTCCGGCCTCGAGTCCCGCCACCTGGAGCTCGCCCGAGAGCCCGGCGCGAGCGCCGGGCACTCGGAGTCCCGAGCCGCGGGCGACGAGCCGACGCTCGGCCGGGTCGACGAGCGGGGTCAACCGGTCGGCAGTCACGGAGGCGCCGACGACCCGGTTCTGCGGGTCGAGCACCTGGACCAGCTGGGCACCGCTCGCTGGCACCGGCTCGGGCAGGCGCCCCTCGTCCACGAGGATCGCGACGTCGTGCGCACTGGCCCTGGCCTCCGCGGTGGTGGCCCGGTCCAGCGCCGCGCCCATCGCGGCATACAGGACGATGCCGCCCACGAGCAGCGCTCCCGCGACGCCAGCCAGTCCGACGACCATGAGCCGCGATCGGAGGCTGCGCCGACCGAACCACCCGGTCATGCCCGCAACCGGTACCCGACGCCACGCACCGTCTCGATGCGGTCGCGACCCAGCTTGCGCCGCAGGTAGCCGATGTAGACCTCGACCACGTTGGGGTCGACCGTCTCGGCGGAGCCCCACACGTTGTCCAGGAGCGACTCCTTGGTCGAGACCGCCGGGTGCGCGCGCAGCAGGTGCTCGAGGACGAGGTACTCGGTGCGGGACAGGGCTACCACCGCGCCGGCCACCTCGACCCGACGCGAGGCGGGGTCGAGCCGGATGCCTCCGGCTGCCAGCGTCGTGGCGCGGGGCGCCGGGTCGCGACGGACCAGGGCCCGCAGCCTGGCGAGCAGGACGACGAAGGAGAACGGCTTGGTGAGGTAGTCGTCGGCGCCGTAGTCGAGCCCGTCGGCCTGGTCGTATTCGCCGTCCTTGGCCGAGAGGAGCATGACCGGCACCCAGTTCTCCTCTGCCCGGAGCGTCCGGACCACCGTGTAGCCGGACATCCTCGGCAGCATGACGTCGAGCAGGACCGCGTCGTACCCGCCGAACCGCGCAGCCTCCAGCCCACTCGGTCCGTCGACCGCCGTGTCGACCACGAACCCTTCTGCCACAAGGCCCTTCGCAAGGGCAGCGGCCATCCGGGGCTCGTCCTCGACCACCAGCACCCGCACCCCGCCACTGTGGCACGAGAGTCCCAGCCCTCAGCCCACATTCCCGGTCTGAAACCCTTAGAAAGTTCACAGGTCCCGCGCGGCAGGATGGACCCATGAGCCTGTTCACGGACCACCCTGCCGCCCGCTGGGCAGCACCCGCCGGTGCACTCGCCGTGATCGGTGCCGTCGCCCTCACGGCCAACCACGTCGCCAGCGCCGACCCGAGCCTGCCGCCGCGTTCCGCCGCGCAGCTGCTCGTCGACGTGCAGCAGGCCAACCTCAAGGGCCTGTCCGGCACCGTCGTGCAGACCTCCAACCTCGGCCTGCCCGACATCAATCTCGGTGGGTCGACCCAGGGCGGGTCGTCGTCACTGACCTCGCTGGTCTCGGGCACCCACACCTGGAGGGTCTGGCTCGCGGGGCCGCAGCAGCAGCGGCTCGCCCTGGTCGGCAGCCTCGGCGAGTCCGACGTGATCCGCAACGGACGCGACCTGTGGGTGTGGTCCAGCAAGGACAAGACCGCGACCCAGACGCTGCTGCCGGCCGAGGGTGCCAAGCCGGCCCCGACGCCCGACCAGCTGCCCAAGACACCGCAGGAGGCAGCCCAGCTTGCCTTGTCGGCGATCGAACCCACCACGAGCGTTGCCACCTCGGGTGCGTCCGTCGTCGCGGGGCAGCAGGCCTACGACCTGGTCCTCAAGCCCAAGGACACCGCCAGCCTCGTCGCCTCCGTGCGGATCTCGCTGGACGCCGTCCACCACGTGCCTCTGCGGGTGCAGGTGTTCTCCACCAAGACGGCCAACCCGGCGTTCGAGGTCGGGTTCACCCACGTCGACTTCGCCAAGCCGGCCGCTCGCCAGTTCGCCTTCAACCCTCCGCCCGGCACCAAGGTCACCCAGTCGACCTTGGGCAGCGATGCCGGCAAGGCGGCGGCGACCAAGCCCTCCGCACCGGGCTCCGCTCCCGCAGGCGCCAAGCCCAAGATCGTGGGCACCGGTTGGGCCACTGTCGTGGTCTCGCGCCTGCCCGACGCCTCGGCTGCCGGGTCCAGGGCGAGCCAGGGGGACCTCGCGGGCCAGCTGCAGCGCGTCCTCAGCCTGCTGCCCAAGGCGTCCGGCTCCTGGGGCACCGGTCACGTGCTCCAGGGCACCCTGTTCACCGTGGTCGTCACCGATGACGGCCGGGTCGCCGTGGGCGCCGTCGCCCCAGAGCGGGTGTATGCCGCGCTGGCGGCGAAATGACCCAGCTCACCACGGCGGGTGAGCAGGCTGCGCCGAGCGGGCGGGTGACCCCCGCGCGCCAGTTCGCGAGGTCCGACACAGGTCCGGGAGCATCACCCGAGACGGGCCTCGCGATCTCGACCAGGGGCCTGACCAAGCGGTTCGGCTCCCAGGTCGCCGTCGACGACGTGGACCTGCGTGTTCCCCACGGCGCGGTCTACGGCTTCCTCGGCCCCAACGGCTCCGGGAAGACGACGACCATCCGGATGCTGCTCGGACTGGTCGAACCCACCTCGGGCAGCCGGAGCCTGCTCGGGATGGCCATCCCGCAGCAGGCCACGATCGCCCTGCACCGGGTCGGCTCGCTCGTCGAGGGTCCGGCGTTCCACCCGTACCTGTCGGGGTGGGCGAACCTCGTGAGGCTCGACTCCGCGGACGTCCTCGCCGATCCCGGGACCACCCGAGCCCGCATCGGCACCGCCCTCGACCGGGTCGGCCTGACCGCCGCAGCCGGCAAGCGCTACCGCGCCTACTCGCTCGGCATGCGCCAACGGCTGGCCATCGCCGCCGCCCTCCTCGCGCCTCGCGACCTCCTCGTGCTCGACGAACCGACCAACGGGCTCGACCCACAGGGCACGCGCGAGGTGCGCTCGCTCATCGGGTCGCTCGCCTCCGACGGCACGACGGTCTTCGTCTCCAGCCACCTGCTCGCCGAGGTGGAGCAGATCTGCAGCCACCTGGGCGTCATGCGGGATGGGCGCCTAGTGGCACAGGGCACCACGTCGGAGGTGCGCGGCGGCGGCATCGTGACGCTGCACCTCGTGACCGCCCAGCCGGAGGAGGCTGCTGCGGTGCTGACCGGGCTCGGCGTGCAGTCGGTCACCGCGCACGCAGGTGAGGTGCGCGGCATACCCGGCGAGCTCGAGCCGGAGGCCATCGTCGCGGCGCTGGTCCGCGCGGGGGTCGGAGTGCGCTCGTTCACCGCGAGCTCGCCGAGCCTCGAGGACCTGTTCGTCTCGCTCACAGGGGAGGGCTTCGATGTCAGCGGCTGAGGTGCACGTGACCGGCTCCGGGGGCTCCGCAGGCGTGGTGACCCGTCCGAGGGGTCGCCGACTGTCGACGCGGCTGCTGCGGTCCGAGCTGCGCATCATCGCCGGGCGTCGACGCAACCAGGCGGGCCTGCTCGTCCTCGCCGCGGTGCCGATCATCATGGCGATCGCTGTCAAGGTGTCGGCGCCGCAGACAGGAGAAGGGCCCGACTTCCTCTCGTCGATCACCTCCAACGGCCTGTTCGTCCCGCTGGCCGCCCTCGGTGTCGAGATGGGGATGTTCCTGCCCCTGGCGATGTCGATGCTGTCCGGCGACGCCATCGCCGGCGAGGCCAACCTCGGCACCCTGCGCTACCTCCTCACCGTCCCCGTGAACCGCACCCGCTTGCTCCTGGTGAAGTACGCCTCGCTGTGCATCGGGGCGGTGTGGGGCATTGCAGCGGTGGCCGTCCCGGGTGCCGTGATCGGCATCGCGCTGTTCGGCACGGGTCCGCTGACCACGCTGTCGGGCACCCAGCTCGGTTTCGGCGCAGCGGTGTGGCGCGTGGTGCTGGTCATGCTCTACCTCGCGGCCGGGCTCGCCGGCCTCGCCGCCGTGGGCCTGTTCATCTCGACCCTCACCGAGGTGCCGATCGCCGCCGCGATCGCCCTGATGGTGTTCACGATCGTGTCGTGGATCCTCGACGCGGTGCCCCAGCTGGGCTGGCTGCACCCGTGGCTGCTCGTCGACCACTGGCTGGCGTTCGGCGACCTGCTGCGCGACCCGATGGCCGGTGGCGAGATCGGACGTGGCCTGTTCACTGCCGCCGGGTATGCCGTGGTGTTCTGGCTGGCCGCGTGGGCGCGGTTCGCGGGCAAGGACATCACCAGCTGACGCAGCCGAGTCGGCTTGGCGTGACGAGGGCCACGGGGCTTGGCGGTACCGGGGCTACCGATCGGTAACTAGGCTCTCGGCCATGACGACGCTCTCCGGCAAGACCATCATCATGTCCGGCGGCAGCCGTGGCATCGGCCTGGCGATTGCCGTGCGGGCCGCCCGCGACGGCGCGAACATCACCCTCATCGCCAAGACCGACAAGGCAGACCCGCGACTCGTCGGCACGATCCACACCGCGGCCGAGGCGATCGAGGCGGCCGGCGGCAAGGCGCTCGCGGTGGTGGGCGACGTGCGCGACGACCAGACCCTCGCAGATGCGGTCCAGCAGACGGCGGACGCCTTCGGCGGGATCGACATCGTCGTCAACAACGCCAGCGTGCTCAACCTCAGCCCCACTGCGACGCTCGACCCCAAGCGCTACGACCTGATGCAGGACGTCAACGTCCGCGGCACCTTCATGCTGACCAAGGCGGCCCTCCCGCACCTGCTGGCCTCGCCGGACCCCAAGGTCCTGACCCTGTCGCCGCCCATCAACCTGGACCCGCGCTGGTTCGCCGGCCACCCGGCATACACGATGGCGAAGTATGGGATGACCCTCGCGGCACTGGGTTTCGCCCACGAGCTCGGCCAGAAGGGCGTCTCGTCCACCTGTCTGTGGCCGGCGACCCTCGTCGCGACGGACGCGATCGGCAACCTGCCCGGCGGCGACCAGATGGTCAAGGTGAGCCGCAAGCCCGACATCGTGGCGGACGCCGCCTGGGAGATCCTCACCACCGAGGGCCAGGGCCTCAACGGCCAGACCGTGATCGACGAGGACCTGCTGCGTGCACGCGGCGTCGCCGACTTCGCGGCCTACTCGATGACGGGCAGGGACGAGGGCCTGGCGCCCGACCTCTTCCTCAGCTGACCCGATCGAGCGTATGCCGCGGCGCTGGCCCGGCGCGTCGCTCGCCCTGCGCGTCGCTCGACTAGAGCTCGCGGAGGTGGCCGTCCTCGACGTGCCAGCGACGGGTTGCGTTGAGGTCGGCCAACATCCGACGGTCGTGGGTGACGAGCAGGACGGTCCCGCCGAACGAGTCGAGCGCCTGTTCCAGCTGCTCGATGGCGGGCAGGTCGAGGTGGTTGGTGGGTTCGTCGAGGACCAACAGGTTGACCTCGCGCGCCTGCAGCAGCGCCAGGGCCGCGCGGGTGCGCTCGCCGGGTGACAGTGAGTCGGCCGGCCGGTGCACGTGCTCGGCGCCGAGCCCGAACTTCGCGAGCAAGGTGCGCACGTCGGCGTCCGGCCACGTCGGGAGGGCATCCCCGAACGCCCGGGCCAACGGCTGGTGCCCGACGAAGAGCCCACGAGCCTGGTCCACCTCGCCGACCCGGACCGACGACCCGAGGCGGGCTGTCCCTGCGTCGACGGGGATCGTGCCGAGCAGGACGCCGAGCAGGGTCGTCTTGCCCGAGCCGTTGGCGCCGGTGACGACGATCCGGTCGGCCCAGTCCACCTGCACGTCGATCGGCCCGAGGGAGAAGTCCCCCCTCCGCACGACCGCTCCCGCAGCCGAGGCCACGACCGAGCCGGAGCGCGGAGCAGCCGCGATGGTCATGCGCAGGTCCCATTCCTTGCGCGGCTCCTCGACCACCTCGAGGCGTTCGATCATGCGCTCGGTCTGTCGGGCCTTGGCGGCCTGCTTCTCGGCCGACTCCGCGCGGAAGGCCGGGATGAACTTGTCGTTGTCCGTGGCCTTGCGACGCGCGTTGCGGACGCCCACCGCCATCCAGTTGCGCTGGGTCACCGCACGCTGCTGGAGCCGGCCCCGGGTGTCGGCGTACTCCTCGTACTCCTCGCGCGCGTGCCGCCGCGCTACCTCGCGCTCGGCGAGGTAGCTGTCGTACCCGCCCTCGTAGACCCCCACCTGCTGCTGGGCCAGGTCCAGCTCGACGACGCGGGTGACCGTGCGGGCCAGGAACTCGCGGTCGTGGCTGATGATGACCGCCGGGCTGCGCAGCCCCGCGACGAACTGCTCAAGCCGTTCGAGGCCGTCGAGGTCGAGGTCGTTGGTCGGCTCGTCGAGCAGGAGCACGTCGTAGCGCGACAGCAGCAGGGCCGCCAGTCCCGCCCTGGCGGCCTGTCCACCGGAGAGGGCGGTCATCGGCATGTCCAGATCGACCCCGAGCCCGAGCGAGGCGACCGTGGTGGCCGCGCGCTGCTCGAGGTCCGCGCCACCGAGCGCGAGCCACGTCTCCAGCGCCGCGGCATACCGGTCATCGGCCCCCGGCGTCGGATCGGCGAGGGCGTCGGCGGCGGCGTTCATCGCGTCCTCGGCGTGGCTCACGCCGGTGCGGCGCGCGATGAACCCGGCCACGGTCTCGCCGGGTCGACGCTCCGGTTCCTGGGGCAGGTGCCCAACGGTCGCGCTCGCCGGGGTCAGCGTGACCGCGCCCTCCTCCGGCTCCAGCTCGCCGGCGAGGAGCCTCAGCAGCGTCGACTTGCCCGCGCCGTTCGCTCCGACGAGCCCGACGACGTCGCCGGGACCGACGATCAGGTCGAGTCCGGCGAAGAGTGCTCGCGCGCCGTGCCCGGCGGCGAGGTTGGTGGCCTGAAGTGTGGTGCTCATGTCCCGACGGACGGTACCCGTAGCCCACCGCCCGCCGACACCGGGTTTGGTGTGCGCCGACGGTCGGGAGCACCTGGGTTGTGGGATGCCCGCGTGAGCGGTGGGATGACAGGCATGACAACGCTGTCGCACACCGCGGGTGAGACCGACGTCCCGCTCCTGGAGCAGACGATCCCCGACAACCTGGATGCGACCGTGGCCCGGTTCGCGGACCGCGACGCGCTGGTGGACGTGGCCCAGGGGATCCGCTGGACGTATGCCGAGTTCGCGGCCGAGGTGGACCGGCTAGCCCGTGCGCTGCTCGCCAGCGGGGTGACCAAGGGCGAGAGGGTCGGCATCTGGGCGCCGAACTGCGCGCAGTGGACCGTGGTGCAGTACGCCACCGCCAAGATCGGCGCGATCCTGGTCAACATCAACCCGAGCTACCGGACGCACGAGCTGGAGTTCGTCCTGAAGCAGGCCGGCATCTGCGCCGTCTTCCTCGCCGAGTCCTTCAAGACCAGCGACTACGTGGCGATGCTCGAGGAGGTGCGGGCGAGCTGCCCCGGTGTCCGCGACTCCTACGTCTTCGGGCAGGCCTCGTGGGATGCCCTGCTGTCGCGGTCCGACGAGGTCACGTCGGAGCAGGTCGCGCAGGTCCAGGCGACCCTCGATCCCCACGACGCGATCAACATCCAGTACACGTCGGGCACCACCGGCTTCCCCAAGGGCGCCACCCTGTCGCACCGCAACATCCTCAACAACGGCTTCTTCGTGGGCGAGCTGTGCCGCTACACCGAGGCCGACCGGGTGTGCATCCCGGTGCCCTTCTACCACTGCTTCGGGATGGTGATGGGCAACCTCGCCTGCACCACCCACGGCGCCGCGATGGTGATCCCTGCGCCCGGTTTCGATCCGGCTGCAACGCTCAAGGCGACGGCCGACGAGAAGTGCACCTCGCTCTACGGCGTCCCCACGATGTTCATCGCGGAGTGGTCGCTCCCGGACTTCGCGGCATACGACCTGTCCTCGGTGAGGACCGGGATCATGGCCGGATCGCCTTGTCCTGCAACGATGATGACCAAGCTCATCGACGCCGGGATCACCGAGATGACGATCTGCTACGGGATGACCGAGACGTCACCGGTCTCCACGCAGAACCGCACCGACGACACCTTCGAGCAGAAGGTCGGCACGGTCGGCCGGGTCGGCCCCCACCTCGAGATCAAGGTCGTCGACCCGGTGGCGGGAGAGACGCTGCCGCGCGGTGAGGCCGGCGAGTTCTGCACCAAGGGTTACTCGGTGATGCTGGGCTACTGGGAGCAGCAGGACAAGACCGACGAGGTGCTGGTCGACGGCTGGATGCACACCGGCGACATCGCGGTCATGGACGATGACGGCTACGTCCAGATCACCGGCCGGATCAAGGACATGGTCATCCGAGGTGGGGAGAACGTCTACCCGCGCGAGATCGAGGAGTTCCTCTACACCCACCCCGACATCCTCGACGCCCAGGTGATCGGGGTGCCCGACGAGAAGTACGGCGAGGAGCTGTGCGCCTGGATCCGCATGCGGGAGGGCGCAAAGCCGCTCGATGCCGAGTCCGTTCGAGCGTTCGCGACGGGCAAGCTCGCGCACTACAAGATCCCGCGCTACGTCACGATCGTCGACGAGTTCCCGATGACCGTCACCGGCAAGGTCCGCAAGGTCGAGATGCGTGAGAAGTCAGTGGCTGAGCTGGGCCTTGGTTGAGGCTGGCTCGGCACTGGTCGGGTGGTCTGCTCTGGCAGTTGGGTGGCTGGGCCACCAGAACCCCTCGCCGAGCAGGCTGACGACCGCAGGGACCAGGACCGACCGCACGAGCAGCGTGTCGAGCAGCACACCGAACCCGACGATCACACCGATCTGGGCCAGCTGCACCAGTGGCAACACGCCGAGGACCGCGAAGACCGCTGCGAGCAGGATCCCGGCGCTCGTGATCACCCCGCCGGTCACGGCCAGGGCCGTGACGATGGACTCGCGCGCGGGCGCGCCGCCGGACGCCTCCTCGCGGGCTCGGGTGGCCAGGAAGATGTTGTAGTCGACACCCAGCGCCACGAGGAAGAGGAAGGCGAGCAGTGGCGTGCTCACGTCGAGTGGCGGGAAGCCCAGCAGGTGCTGGAAGGCGAACCAGCTGGCGCCCATGCTGGCGACGTAGGTGGCCACGACGGTCGTCACGAGGACCAGTGCGGCCACCACGGAGCGCAACAGCACCAGCAGGACGACGAGGACGATCCCGAGGATCAGGGGGAACAGCAGCAACCGGTCGCGCTCGGCGGTCGTGCGCGCATCCAGCGACTCGGCGTCGGACCCGCCGACGACCGCGTTGGCGCCGGGCACCGCGTGAACTGCCTTGCGCAGTGCCCTGACCTGGTCGAACGCCGCCGGCGTTCCCGGGTCCGCGGTCAGCACCACGTCGAGCTGGACGAGTCGCGCATCGCTGCCGGCAGTGCGCACGGTCTGGACGCCGGGCACCAACTTCGCTGCCGAGGTCACGGCATCGGTCGACGCCCGGTCGGCCACGACGACCGCGGGGTCGCTCGTGCCAGCCGGGAATGCCCTGGCCAGCTGCTCTTGTCCCACCACGGCCTCCGGCTTGTCGAGGAACTGCTCCTGCGGCGACTGGCCCACCGACAGGCCGGTGCCGCCGAGAGCGAGGACGGCGAGCACCACTACGGACCCCAGCCCTACCAGGAGGGGGCGGCGGGTGACTGCTTCTCCGATCCGCCGCCAGGCTCCAGCGTGGCTGGGGTCGAGCGTGCCGATCCGCGGCACGAAGGGCCAGAAGAGTCGCCGGCCGAACAGCACCAGCGCTGCGGGGAGGAACAGCAAGGCGTAGGCGAGCGCGATCGCGATCCCCGTGGCACCGGCATAGCCGAGGGACTGGGCGAACGGGTCGTCGGCGAGACCGAGGCTGAGGAGGGCGAGGACCACGGTGCCCCCACTGGCGAGGATCGCCGGCGCGGCGGAGTGGAGGGCGGCGCGGATGGCCTCATGGCGGTCCTCGGTGCGGCGCAGCTCCTCCCGGTAGCGCGCGATCAGTAGCAGGGCGTAGTTGGTCCCGGCGCCGAAGACGAGGACCGAGGTGATCCCCGTGACGGCCCCGTCAGCCCGCAGCTCGGTGGTCCGGCTGAGGAAGGCGATGGCCTTGCTCGCCACCTGGTCGCCGGTGCCGACGACGGTCAGGGGCACCAGCCAGAGCCACGGGCTGCGGTAGGTGAGCAGCAACAGGATGGCGACGACCGCCGCGGTGGACCCGAGCAAGCGGATGTCAGCGCCGTCGAACACGGCCCCGATGTCGGCGGAGAAGGCCGGACCGCCGGTGACGGTCGCGGAGATGCCCTCGGGTAGACCCGTGTTGACGCCCTGGCGCAGCGCGGCGACCGCCTTCGAGACGTCGTCGTCGGCGAGGTCGGCGCGCAGAGGCACGATGACCAGCGCGGTCGAGCCGTCGTCCGACACCAGCGGCGGGATGCCACCGGCGCCGGCCGCGGCGCCCTGGGCGGGCGAGCCGCCCGAGCCGCCCGAGCCGCTGCCGGCGTCCTGGCTCGCCGGGGCCCAGGCCGACACGGCAGCTGTGCCACGGTCACGCGACTGTTCCACGGCCCGGAGGGCGCCCGCGTCGAAGCTGGCCCCGTCGCGGGTGTAGACGACGACGGCCGGCGAGACGCCGCTCGACGGCAGGCCGTCTCGCAGCACAGCCGCCCTCGCGGCCTCGGCACTCGCGGGCAGGGATGCCGCGGTGGTCGAGACCGGAGCCGGTTCGCCGGCGAACGCGAAGGCAGCCCCAGAGACGAGCAGTGCAAGCACCACGGTGGCCCACTTCGTGCGGGGGGTGGCGAGCGCTCCGAGGGCGCGGGCGGCCGGTCCGAAGAGCCCGTGGTCCACAGCCCCTCCTGCGTCTTGTCGGTTATGGAACAGTTCTATGATGGAAATACTAGACTGCTGGCATGACGACGCGCCAGCCCGAGGGCCATGACTCCCGCGAGCCGGTGCCTGCTGCCATCGTCGACGCGCTCCGCGCCTTCACCACGGCGATGGGTCGTTACATCGACGTGCATGGCGGGGCCGTGGGGATGCACCGCACCGACCTGGTGGCGCTCGGGCACGTCATGGACGCCGGCCGGCAGGGGGAGCACCTCACCCCCACCGAGCTGGCGGCGGCCCTCAACCTCAGCGCGCCGGCCACCTCCGCGCTCCTGACCCGCCTCGAGTCCGTCGGGCACGTCCAGCGCACCCACGCCAGCAGCGACCGCCGACGGGTCTCGATCGAGATGACCGACGACGCCATGGCCGTCGGGCGGCGGGTGTTCGGGCCGCTCGCGGTGGAGATGCTGGCGGCTATCAACCGCTACGACCGGCAGGAGCAGGAGCTGGTCCTGCGTTTCCTCAACGACGTCCTCGACGCCACTGGACGAGCGGCTCGCCCGGACTGACGTGGACGCTCCGCACCGGCCCCAGCCCGCAGCCGGAGCAGCGGCCTGAGGGCGCATGTGGGGCGCTGACCTGCGCAAACGGCCACCTCGGCGGTGGACGTTTGCGCCGGGCTGCCCTAGGTTGCCAGTGCCGGGGACCCCCTTCCGGCCCAACCCAGGAGGGCTCATGAAACCCATCGTCTGGATCATCGTCATTATCGTCGCCGTGGCTGTCGTCGCCTGGCTGGTCATGATGAACAGGAGCCGCCAGCTGGAAACCCGTCGCGAGGAGGCCGCCGACCTGCGGTCCGAGGCTGAGCAGCACGACCGCGACCACCGCGAGCGGGACGCTGCAGCAGCCGAGGCCCAGGCGCAGGCCGAGAAGGCCAGGGCCGAGGCGCAGGAGCAGCAGGCCCGGRCTGTCCAGCTCGAGTCGGAGGCCCAGCGACGGGCCGAGGACGCCGAGAGGGCGCGCGAGAACCGCGACGAGCACCTGCGCGCGGCTGACGAGCGCGACCCCGACGTCGACGTGTCCGAGAACGTGTCCGCGACCGAGGCCGAGAACCAGGCCGAGACCGTGGACGCTGACCGAGCCGGCGACCGCGAGGCCGGGACCGTGGACGCTGACCGAGCCGGCGACCGCGAGGCCGAGACCGTGGACGCTGACCGCGAGGCCGCCGACCGCGAGGCCGCCGACCGCGGGGACCGTCGCCCGCAGGTCTGACGGCACCCGAGGCCCGGTCAGCAGGCATGCCTGCGGCCGGGCTTCGTCGTCGGCGAGCGGTGGGGGAATGGGTTGACGGGCGCGCTGGTTCTACGGGATAGTTGAAATTCGAACTAGATCGGGAGTGCCCATGCCTGCTGTCTCCGTCGCCGACCTCACGGTTCTGCCGCGCGTCCCCGCGCCGGGCGCCATCGCCGAGCAGCGCCGCGTCCGCTCCGTGACCAGCGCCCCGAGTGGCCTCGAGGGGGAGGGGTTCCCGGTCAAGCGCGCCTTCGCCGGTGTCGACCTGCGCGACCTCGACCCGTTCATCCACATGGACGAGATGGGCGCCGTCGAGTATGCGCCGGGCGAGCCCAAGGGCACGCCCTGGCACCCGCACCGCGGCTTCGAGACGGTCACCTACATCATCGACGGGATCTTCGACCACCAGGACTCCTTCGGTGGTGGCGGCACGATCACCGACGGCGACACCCAGTGGATGACGGCCGGTTCGGGGATCCTGCACATCGAGGCCCCGCCGGAGCACCTCGTCGTCAGCGGTGGGCTGTTCCACGGTTTCCAGCTCTGGGTGAACCTGCCGAAGGTCGACAAGCTGAAAGCACCGGCATACCAGGACCTGCGGTCGAGCGAGGTCGGGCTGCTGACCTCCGCCGACGGCGGCTCCTTGCTGCGCGTCATCGCCGGCGAGGTCGGGGGAGTGCAGGGTCCCGGCTCGACCCACACCCCCATGGCGATGGTGCACGCGACCGTGGCTCCCGGTGGCGAGCTGTCCCTCCCGTGGCGTCGCGACTTCAACGCCCTCGTCTACGTCATGAGCGGTGACGGCTTCGTGGGCCCCGACCAGACGCCCGTCGGTCCCGGACAGCTCGCCGTCTTCGGACCCGGCGACGCCATCCAGCTCTCCTCGGCCCGCACCCAGCAGGAGCGGTATGCCGCGGGGCTCGACGTCGTCGTGCTCGGCGGCCTGCCCATCCGCGAACCAGTCGCCTGGGCCGGCCCGTTCGTGATGAACACCGAGGCAGAGGTCCGCAAGGCCTTCGAGGACTACCAGGCCGGCCGGCTCGGCCAGCCCGTCCCCCACGGCGACGTCGGCGGCGCCAGCGCCTGACCGCGCACCCGGGCGGCGGCATCGCCCGCCCGCTCGAGTCTGAAGGATCGTGGGGACCCTGGCCCGGCAGATCCTTCAGACTCGGGGCGCCGGAGCCTGCTGCGGCACTGCCGCTGGCGCCGCGGCATACCGGTCGCGCAGCTGGCGGTAGAAGCGGCTGGTGAGCGCGTAGGCCGTCAGGGCCAGGCCCAGCAGCCCGGCCAGGACGAACACCAGGGCGATCCCTCGCGTCGGCCCCGTGCCGAACCACGAGCCGATCCACTCCGCGCCCAGCCCGTCGGTCATGAACGGGATGAAGGCGAACTGGGCCAGCGGGCTGATCAGGAACGCGGTCAGTGGCGAGGCCGACTGCTCCACGCTCTGGGCGAACCCGAAGACCCGCCCCTGCCGCTCGTAGGGCACGACCTTCTGCAGCACCGTCTGCTCGGAGGCCTCGACGTACGGAACGAGCGCCATGTAGACGACCATCCCGACCGCCAGCCAGATGATCGAGTTGCGCATCGGGAAGACCACGGTCGTCGTCCACAGTGCCAGGTTGATGAGCAGGATCAGCCGCACCGGATTGGAGGACAGGCCGGTGCGCGTGATGAGCAGCCCCGCGATGATCAGGACGCCGGACAGGGCGCCCCACAGGAACCCCCACGTCTGGACCGACACCATCGACAGGCCGTAGGCGTCCATGAGGGCCATGAACACGCCGCCGAGAAAGTTGTTGATGGTCGAGAACACGACGAGCGCGGGCATGCCCGGTATGCCGCGCACGACCTTCACCGTGCCCGCCAGGTCGACCTTGCGGTCGCCGCCGCCGTCGGCCGCCGAGTCGACGTCGGAGGGGACCTTCACGAAGGGGAGGTGCACCAGTGCGAGCCCGATGACCACGAGGGCCAGGACCAGCACGCCCAGCATGCCGTTGGCGCCGACGAGCAGGCCGCTGATCACCGACGTGACGAGGAACGACACCCCCGACGTGGTGCCTACGAGCCCGTTGGCGCGGTCGCGCTGGTGCTCTGGGACGAGCGCGGTCACCACGGTCGGCAGCGCGATGGTGCGCAGGTTGCCCGCGATCATGCCGGTCATGAGGAGGACCACGAAGACCCACAGGCGCAGACTCGTCGGGTCGGTGAACTCCTCGCGCGGCGTGACGAGATAGAGCCCGAACGAGGCGGCGTAGAGGACCAGTGAGGCGAGGGCCGACCCCTGCATGACGGCTTTCTTGGAGTGGTGGTCGACGAGGCTGCCGAACCAGATCCCGGTGAGCATCGTGGCCACGAGGAAGATGCCGGCGATCATGCCCGTCGCGAAGACCGAGCGCGTCTCGAGGTAGACGAAGAACGTGATGGCGAACCAGACCGTGAAGTTGATGACCGAGACCAGCAGCACGTTCGCGAGCAGCTGCACGAACGTCGGCATGAAGGGGTCGCTCCACCGCAGCCGGTTGCGGCTCGCTTCGGGGTGCGTTCGGTCCGTCACAGGTCCTCCTCGGGGTCACCAGTATCGACCTGCGCCGGTCGGCGAACTCATCGCAGTTTTGCACTGTCGGACGAGTTACGATACGGTACGTAGCGTATTGAAAGGAGTGAGTGACATGACCCGTTCCACCACCCGAACCCGTACCCGCGCCGCCGAGCGCGCCGGCCGCCACTCGCGCGGCCACGCCGGCAAGTACCCCCACGACTACCTGCACACCGACCGCACGTACGCCGAGACCCAGTCCGACATCGGCGGCGGCCTCTTCCTCGGTGCGATCACGCTCATCGCCCTGATGACCCTGATCGTGATCGGCCTCGTCTGAGCCGTCCCCCCGCACCGCCTCGCGCCCGTCGTCCAGCCAATGGACGGCGGGCGCGACTGTCGTCACGTTGCGGCGCCATTGCTGCGGTGCAGCCAATAGGTTTGGCGGCGTCGCGCGACGTTTGCGCGGCGTCAGCTGCGTCATGCGGCGTTCCACGGCCTTCCAGCGACGGGAGCAGTAGTGCGGATCGGTGTTCCAGCAGAGTCCAAGCCGGGCGAGACCCGGGTCGCCGCCACGCCCAAGACTGTGGGCCAGCTGGTCGGCCTCGGGTACGACGTGGTGGTCGAGGCGGGCGCCGGCGCGCGGTCGTCGTTCTCCGATGACGCGTATGCCGCGGCTGGAGCTTCCGTGGTCAACGGCTCGGTGGTCAAGGGCTCGGGGGTCAATGGCTCGGCGGTCGATGACTCAGACGCGTGGACGAGCGACGTCGTGCTGAAGGTCAACGGGCCCACCGACGAGGAGATCGGGCGGTTGCGTCCCGGCTCGCTGTTCGCCTCGCTCATCTCGCCTGCCCTCAACCCTGCGCTGGTCGACAAGCTGACCGCTGCGGGCGTGACGGCGCTCGCGATGGACGCGGTGCCCCGCATCTCGCGTGCGCAGTCCCTCGACGTCCTGTCGTCGATGGCCAACATCGGCGGGTACCGCGCGGTCATCGAGGCCGCGCACGAGTTCGGGTCGCTGTTCACCGGCCAGGTGACCGCGGCCGGCAAGGTCCCGCCCGCCAAGGTGCTGGTCGTCGGTGCCGGGGTGGCCGGTCTCGCAGCGATCGGCACGGCCAGCAGCCTGGGTGCGATCGTCCGGGCCTTCGACGCGAGGTCCGAGGTCGGCGAGCAGGTCGAGTCGATGGGTGCCGAGTTCCTGCGGATCGCGGTCGACGACGAAGGCCCGTCGGCCACCGGCTACGCCAAGGAGATGGGCGAGGACTTCAACCGCAAGGCGGCCGAGCTCTACGCCGAGCAGGCCAAGGACGTCGACATCGTCATCACCACCGCACTCATCCCCGGCAAGCCGGCCCCACGCCTCATCACCGAGGAGATGGTGGCGTCGATGAAGCCCGGCTCGGTCGTCGTCGACATGGCCGCCTCCAACGGCGGCAACGTCGCCGGCACCGTGGCCGACCAGATCGTGACCAGCGCCAACGGCGTCAAGCTGATCGGCTACACCGACCTGCCCGGGCGGCTGCCCACGCAGGCGAGCCAGCTGTTCGGCACCAACCTCGTCAACCTGCTCAAGCTGCTCACGCCGGGCAAGGACGGGCGCGTCGTCCTCGACCTCGACGACGTGGTCCAGCGCGGCATGACCGTGTGTCGTGACGGCCAGACGCTCTGGCCGCCCCCGGCCGTGCAGGTCAGTGCGGCACCGGCCGCGGCGGCCACGGCCGCGCCCGAACCGAAGGCGCCGAAACCCCCGCCGGACCCGCGGCGCAAGTACGCGGTGATGGCCCTGGCCGCCGTCGTCTTCGGCCTCGTCGCGGCGAACTCGCCCGCGGTCTTCCTGGGCCACTTCACCGTGTTCGCGCTCGCGGTCATCGTCGGCTTCTACGTCATCTCCAACGTCGCCCACGCCCTGCACACCCCGCTGATGGCCGAGACCAACGCGATCAGCGGCATCATCCTCGTCGGCGGCGTGCTCCAGCTCGGCAGCTCCAACGCCCTGATCCAGGTCCTCGCGTTCCTCGCCACGCTCGTGGCCAGCATCAACATCTTCGGAGGGTTCGCCGTGACCGGCCGGATGCTCCAGATGTTCAGGAAGGACTGAACCGGTATGAGCGGCAACGTCACCAACAACCTGGTGCAGGCGGCATACATCGTCGCGGCTGTGCTCTTCGTGCTCTCCCTCGCGGGGCTCTCGAAGCACGAGAAGGCCAAGGAGGGCAACGCTTTCGGCGTGGCGGGCATGGTCCTCGCGCTCGTCGCGACCATCTGGCTCTCGGTCGACCGCGCGGCCCACCCCGTGCTCACCCTCGGCCTCATCGTCGGCGCGATGGCCGTCGGCGCGGCGATCGGGCTGTGGCGGGCGCGGGTCGTCGAGATGACGCAGATGCCCGAGCTGGTCGCGATGTTGCACAGCTTCGTCGGTCTGGCGGCGGTGCTCGTGGGCTACAGCTCCTTCCTCGAGTCCCGCGACGCCGGGACCGACGACAAGCTGCACCTCGTCGAGGTCTTCCTCGGTGTCTTCATCGGTGCGGTGACGTTCACCGGGTCGATCGTGGCGTTCCTCAAGCTCAGCGCACGGATCAAGTCCTCACCGCTGATGCTGCCGGCGCGGCACTGGCTCAACCTTGCGGCCCTGGTCGTGTCGGCCGGGCTGCTCTTCTGGTTCGTCCAGTCCCACTCGGTCGTCCCACTGCTGCTCATGACGGTCATCTCGCTGGCGTTCGGCTGGCACCTCGTCGCCTCGATCGGCGGCGGGGACATGCCCGTCGTCGTGTCGATGCTCAACAGCTACTCCGGGTGGGCCGCGGCCGCGGCGGGCTTCATGCTCGGCAACGACCTGCTCATCGTCACGGGCGCGCTCGTCGGCTCCTCCGGTGCGATCCTCTCCTACATCATGTGCAGGGCCATGAACCGCTCCTTCTTCTCCGTGATCGCAGGCGGATTCGGCCAGGAGGTGTCCGTCGGCGACGACAAGGACTACGGCGAGCACCACGAGACGATCGCGGCCGACGTCGCGGAGCTGCTGCGCGACGCCTCGACCGTCGTCATCACGCCCGGCTACGGCATGGCCGTCGCCCAGGCGCAGTACCCGGTCGCGGAGCTGACCAGCCAGCTGCGCAAGAAGGGCGTCAACGTCCGGTTCGGCATCCACCCCGTCGCGGGTCGCCTGCCCGGGCACATGAACGTCCTGCTCGCCGAGGCCAAGGTGCCCTACGACATCGTCCTGGAGATGGACGAGATCAACGGCGACCTGTCCGACACCGACGTCGTCCTCGTCATCGGCGCCAACGACACCGTGAACCCGTCCGCCGCGGAGGACCCCACCAGCCCGATCGCGGGCATGCCGGTCCTCGAGGTCTGGAAGGCGCGCAACGTCGTCGTGTTCAAGCGCTCGATGGCGACCGGCTATGCAGGAGTGCAGAACCCGCTGTTCTTCAAGGAGAACAGCCAGATGCTCTTCGGGGACGCCAAGGAACGCGTCGAGGACATCATCAAGGCTTTGTGAGGTCGTTGCCCCGGCGAGTTTGAAGGATCTGGCGGGTCCAGACCCGGCAGATCCTTCAGACTTGCGGGCTCCACGATCAAGCGGGCGGTGGGTGGCCCTGGTCGGCGACGACGCAGAACTCGTTGCCCTCGGGGTCGGCCATCACCTGCCACCAGGAGTCGATCGCCTCGAGCAGGTCGGTGACGGGATCGCCGATCCGCCTGCCCCCCAACGCCTCCAGCCGTTCGACCAGCGCGGGCACCCCGAGCTCGAGTGGCGGGTGGACGTCGACGTGCATGCGGTTCTTGCCGGCCTTTTCCTCCGGCACGCGCTGCAGGATGAACACCGGCCCCGGCGGCTCACCCTCGCGCGGCCGCAGCACCTCGAACTCCGGCAGCGAGAACACCGCGTCGTAGCCGAGCGCCGCCGTCCAGAACGGCACCAACAGGGACAGGTCACGTCCGTCGAGGACGACCGAAAGCCTCATAGCGCGAGTATGCCGCGTGGCCACCGCGGAGCCGCATGCTCACCCTCGCATCGTGTGTGCCTGGAGCGGGGCTCGGCAGGAATGGTGGTCTACCGGATCTGCCAATGTGCGGATGTTCGCGCAGCGCTGGTGGCAGGGGTCGGCCATGGCGATAGGGAGGGCAGGCAGGGGTGGGGACTGGAGGCTCGGTCGCGGGCAGAGTTGGGTCCAGCCGCTGACGCGGCTATCGATGTGCTGGAACTGACTGAGTTCGCTTGGCACGACCGCCACGCCGAATTTCCGCCAGACGCCGGGCTACGCTCCTCATGTGTCGACAACACGTCACAGGATGTATCGCACCGAGCAGGAGTGGACCGTTGCACTCGCCCTGTGCGCGTTGGCGCCCAACGCGCTTGCCTTGGCCAACGTGGCGGGCTGGATCGGGCACGAGGAGGTCACCAACGAGTTCAGCTCGATCTATTTCCTGAGCCTGCCCTTCACGTTGGGCTTTGGAGCCTGGGCCCTGGTCAGATCGACTCGAACGCTCAGTGATTACAGTGCAGCCGGCCTCCGTGAGCGCTTTTTCGGCGTGCTGGCGTGCATCCTGAGCGTTCCGGCCGTCATCCTCAGCGCATTCGGCTTGTTGGCGATCGGTGGCGGGGGTGGTGGATAGAGACTTCTCGACCCGAGTGC
The DNA here is from genome assembly GCF_056403955.1 of Pedococcus sp. P2_E2. Lineage (NCBI taxonomy): Bacteria > Bacillati > Actinomycetota > Actinomycetes > Micrococcales > Intrasporangiaceae > Pedococcus > Pedococcus sp. P2_E2. The sequence goes on along the minus strand of NZ_JBFUEM010000007.1, from coordinate 137,404 downwards.
CAGCGGACTTCTGCGTAGCGGAGTTCCGCGACGAGGAGCGTCGTCACCTGCTGGTTGTCGAGGAGTCCTGCTAGGAGTCAATGTCCGCTCATGCCGCGGTCCGCGGGGTCGTCTCGATCTGCGGGCGAGTGCTCTTCGTTGCGACGCCCAGGTCGGCGTCGATCTTCCGGTACAACGGTGTCGTATTTGGTTGTCGCCGTTCGTGGCACAGGTGAACGCGGTCCACGGGGTCCGCAAGAGCAGAAGGAGCAGTGATGGCCGAGTACCTCATCTACTTCAACCAGCAGTGGGTGGGCGACCACACGGAGGAGTGGTTCCGCGGGCGCGGACCGCTCGCCATGGCGGTCGTGGATGAGATGAAGGCTGCAGGCGTGTACGTCTTCGCCGGCGGGCTGGAGGAAGACGGCCCGGTGTACAGCGCCGACCCCTCCAGTGGCACGGCGATGATCACCGACGGTCCCTACGTCGAGAGCAAGGAGTTCCTGGGTGGTTTCGCCGTGGTGGACGTTGCCGACGACGAGGCTGCCACGTTGTGGGCCGGACGGCTCGCGGAGGGATGTGGATGGCCCCAGGAGGTGCGCCGGTTCGGGGCCCAGCCTCAGCCCGAGTGACACCGGCTTCGGGGCCCACGGAAGAGCACTCAGCTGCCGCGTTCAGCGACGAGAGGCTGCTGTTACCGCTGGCCCCACTGCTGCTTGGGGTCCAGGAGCGGTCGGAGCTCTGGGAGCTGCGGCCACCGCGCCCCGCCGGTGTGCGCCGCGACGTGGACGGCGAGCAGAGGTCCCGTTGTCCCGCTCAGCCGGAGAGGTTCGTCAGCGTTGCGCCAGATGATGTCGATCCGCCAAGGGCTGTCGTCCAGCGTGAGCTCGTAGAGGGCCAGATCGGTGAACCAGAAGGAGATCCAGCCGCGGAGGCGGTGGTTGACCAGCAGCCGGTCGGTCGTGGCCACGATCGAGGCGCTGTGCCTGTCTCCCCACTGTGAGGTGGGCAGGGCCGGGTACAGGCGTTCGTAGGTCGCGATCGTGCGCAGGGTGGCCGTCTCGTGGGGGGCCAGGCGCACGGGCAACCCGTCGAGGACCGGGAGGGGCTTGGATGACTGCAGGGCGGCGGCATACCTCCTGGCATGCACCCAGTCGCGGTTGCCAGCGGCCGTCGCCAACCATGCTCCTCCCTGCACCACGCTCCGTCTCCAAGCCCGTGTCGTGGGAGCGCGTCCCTGGTTGCGCGGTGATCCGGCGAAACGGCGGGCGGCGGGGTTGCGGGGGTGCGGTGCCGCCCGCCGTTTCTGGTGACCGACCATTCCCCCCAATGGTTTGTCATCCATGGAGACGCCGCAGGGCACGGAAAAGTGACGTGGTGCGAGATGCTCGTGGAGCGTAAGGGGAACGGCGGGCGGGTTTGCGGGTGCCGCCCGCCGTTCCTGACCGGCATCGTCACAATGGTCGGTCAACCAAGAAGACGTCGGGCATCCGCGATAGTGACGCGGCGTGAGCATGAAGTTTTGGCGAGGGGCCTGGCCCCTCGCGCGCAGGGGTCCACTGCAGGTTCCGGGCGCGACTCAGGTGCTCGTCATGCTCGGGAGCTGCCCCTCCTTGGCCTTGCCCGACAGCCGGCTGTTGCGCACGCCGTAGGTGAAGTAGATGAGGAAGCCCAGGGCCATCCAGACGATGAAACGAAGCCACGTCTCGACGGACAGGTTGAGCATCAGGTAGACGCTGATCAACGCGGCCACGATCGGGAGCACCGGTGAGAAGGGCACCGTGAAGGACCTCTTGAGGTCGGGTCGCCTGTTGCGCAGGACGGGCACCGCGACCGACACCAGGGCGAACGCCGAGAGCGTCCCGATGTTGACCATCTCCTCGAGCTTGCCGATGGGGGTCAGGCTCGCGATGAGGGCGATCGCCGCGCCGATCATCACGGTCAACCGGACAGGGGTACCCGTCTTGCGGTTCGTGCGACCCAATACCGGCGGCAGCAGCCAGTCGCGCGACATCGCAAAAGTGACCCTGGTGGCACCGATGATCAGCGTCATGACGACGGTCATCAGGCCGGCCACCGCTCCGGCCGCGATCATCGTGGCGAACCCGGGCTTGCCGACCGACTCGAACGCCGAGGCGAGCGCCGCCTTGGGATCGATCTCGGTGTACTTGACCATGCCTGTGATCACGAGGGTCGTGGCGACGTAGAGGACCGTGCAGATGACCAGCGAGGCGATGATGCCGATCGGGAGGTCACGCTGGGGGTTCTTGGCTTCCTCCGCGGTGGTCGCCACGACGTCGAAGCCGATGTAGGCGAAGAACACGATCGAGGCTCCGGCGACGATGCCCGCGATGCCGTAGGTCGACGGAGTCACCCCGAAGAGCACTTGGATGAGCGGCGCGTGGATGCCCTCAGAGGTCTTGCCGGACACCGAAGCCGGGATGAACGGCGAGTAGTTGGCCGACTTGATGTAGCCGATCCCCGCGATGATCACGAAAAGGACGATGAACAGCTTGACGCCCACCAGGACGAGGTTGACGCGCAGCGACTCCTTGATGCCGATGGAGATCAGCGCCGTGAGCGCGACGACGAGGATGAAGGCCAGCAGGTCGAAGTGCGACCCCGGTGCCAAGCCCGCGGGCACGGTCAGGCCGAGCTTGTCGAGGAGCAGGGTGGCGTACTGCGACCAGCCCTGGGCCACGACGCTGGCGCCGAGCATGAGCTCCAGGAGCAGGTCCCAGCCGATGATCCACGCGACCAGCTCGCCGAGGGAGGCGTAGGAGAACGTGTAGGCCGATCCGGACACAGGCACCGTGGAGGCGAACTCGGCATAGCAGAGCGCCGCCAGGGCGCAGCAGATCGCGGCGATGACGAACGAGATCGCGATGGACGGTCCGGCGTAGTCAGCTGCCGCCCGACCCGTCAGCGTGAAGATGCCGGCGCCGATGATGACGCCGATCCCGAAGACGGTGAGGTCGAGGGCAGTCAGCTTCTTCTTGAGCTGGTACTCCGGCTCGTCGGTCTCGCGGATCGACTGCTCGATCGACTTGGTCCTCATGACGGACATCGCATCGCCTCCCGGCTCGGACGGTTCGCCGCTCTCGCGGCCCGGTCCGGGACAGGCTAGCGGCGCCTTCCCGACCTCGCTCCTTGGAGGAGGCGAGGGTGAGACGTCAGTCGTCCCAGTCGCGCCGCGGTCGGATCGGGATCGGACCGGTCTCCGCGGAGCGGTCCCGAGCCCTCAGGTCGGGGCTGCGATACAGCGAGTCCGTCGGATCCTCAGAGGCCGGGGAGGGTTGCCGGGGCGAGTGCCGCGGGTCGTCCCACCCGGCATACGGATCGGGTATGCCGGGTGCCGGCCTCTGCTCGTCGTCCCACCGGTGCTCGCGGCTGGACTCGCCCCGGTACGAGCCGCCGTACACGCCGCCGTGCTCGCCGCCGTACTCGTCGACGTCGAGTCGAGCGTGGTCGGCGACGCCGAAGATCTCCGCGCAGATGGCGCGGTAGTGCTCATCGGGCTCGGGGACCCAGTTGACCTCGCGCAGCGCCTGGTCCTGGCCGGCCGACTCCATGACGAAGCGGCCGTAGCCCAGGATCCGCCCGGGGACGGACCGCTCGTAGGACATGTCGGTGACCTTCATCAGCGGCATCATCGACACCTTCCGGGTGATGAAGCCGTAGAACAGGAGCAGTCGCTTGTCGGTGGCCACGAACCAGTCGTGCCGCCACTGCGCCAGTTCGTAGGCCATCCGTGCGACGACCGCGAACCACGCCCACCACACCGCCGTGCTGAGGAACCCCAGTGCGGGGTCGATCCGGGCGTCCACCCAGAACGCGAAGACGCAGCCCAGGACCGCCGAACCGACCGGTTCGGCGACCTTGCCCCAGTGCTGGTGCACCGCAGTGACGAGGCGCTCGCCGTCCAGCAGGTAGCGGTCGAGCTCCTCGTGGCGCCGGTCTGAGGCAGCCATCGCGCCCCTGCCTGCTACCGGCCGAGCAGTGCGTCGAAGAAGTTTCCGATGTTCTTCACGCCGTCACCCATGATCGAGGCGGACGTCCTGACGATGTCCGCTGCCTGGTCCGGGGAGGTGAAGATCGCGTAGGCGGCAAACGCGACGAGGACCCACAGCAGGATCTTCTTCACGCGCTGCATGCTCAGCTCCTCGGGAGGTCGGTCGGTCCGGATCGGTGGATGGGCACGCCTGTCAAGCGCGCCGCTGGGACCATCCTGACCGATGGCATCAGCCGAACGGGTGAGGCGCGCCGCGTGAGCCGGCCACGCGGCATACCCGGTCGGAGAGGTCAGACGACGCCGTAGAGGCGGTCGCCCGCGTCGCCGAGGCCGGGCACGATGTAGCCCTTGTCGTTGAGCCGCTCGTCCATCGCACCCGTGACGATGGTGATCGGGATGGTGAGGTCGGCCAGGGCCTCTTCCACGTGCTTGACGCCCTCGGGCGCGGCCAGCAGCGTGACCGCAGTGATGTCGTCGGCGCCGCGGTCGGCGAGGTAGCGGATGGCGTCGACGAGGGTGCCGCCAGTGGCCAACATCGGGTCGATGACGTAGCACTGCCGACCACTGAGGTCGTCGGGCAGCCGGTTGGCGTAGGTGATCGCCTCGAGCGTCTCCTCGTTGCGCTGCATGCCCAGGAAGCCCACCTCGGCGCTCGGCAGCAGGCGCACCATGCCCTCGAGCATGCCCAGGCCGGCGCGCAGGATCGGCACGATGAGCGGCTTGGGGTTGGACAGCTTGATGCCCGTGGTCGGGGCGACCGGCGTCTCGATCTCGAACGGTTCCACGCGCACGTCGCGGGTCGCCTCGTAGGCCAGCAGCGTCACCAGCTCCTCGGCCAGCCGCCGGAACGTCGGGCTGTCCGTGCGCTTGTCGCGCAGGTACGTCAGCTTGTGCGTGATGAGCGGGTGGTCGGCAACGTGGACGCGCATAGGCGAAACTTAGCGCGTGACGCCTTCAGCGCGTCCACGGCCGGGACGTGGGCTCAGCTCAGGGCGTCGCAGAGCGGCTTGACCGCGGCGGTGTTGCCGTTGACGAAGTAGTCGTCGAACCGGTGCTGCCCCGCCTGGAACTCGATCGACCCGTCGGCCTCACGGACGATGGTGCGTCCCGCGTCGACGAAGATCGTCGAGCCCGCGTCGTTGATCACGCGCAGCCGCGTGGTGATCTCCTCGGTGCCGGTGGTGTTGTCCCCGGGCACGGCCAGGTCGTGGAGGATGCGGTCGGTCTGCAGGTAGGTAGCCGACCTCCCGGTTGCCGGGTTGGTGATGGTGCCCGTCCACTCGTCGCGGAAATGCCGGCGCAACAGGTTGCCGTCCGCGTCGTAGTAGCGCTTGCCCACCACCGAACGCGTGTTGACCTCGATCAGCTCGACCGGCCCGGCAGCGGAGTCGCAGACCACGCCGTTCGGCTCGTGGTCGAGGACGACTTCGGTGAAGTGCAGGTCGCAGATGATGCTGACGCCGTTGCGGGTGCACGTGGCGTTGAAGAAGGCCGGCGGCGCCGGGGTGAGGGTCGTCGGGTCGACCGGCGCAGGAGACGCAGCTGCCGTGGTCGACCACCCCCCGGTGATGCTCATCGCGACCACCGTGACTGCCACGGCTGCGAGTCGGCGTCGTGATCCGGGCATGTTCGCCACCTCCTCCACGGGTCGCGGCCTCGTGCCGCGGCCTCAGGGACATGCTTTCCTCGCGGTGCCCGACCGACATCCGTGGAAGCCCGTAGGCGGGCGCGCGGTGCCGATCGCGGGCCATGGGCGACACTGGGCCCGTGACCTCCACCCGCGGACCCTCGGTCGATGAGCGGTATGCCGCGTGGATGGGTCTGGCGCTCGACCTCGCCGCCGCTGCGGCTCGGGACGGGGACGTGCCCGTGGGGGCCGTCGTGGTCTCGCCTGGGGGCGAGGTGGTCGGTGAGGGTCGGAACCTGCGCGAGGTCGAGGGCGACCCGACGGCGCACGCCGAGGTGGTCGCGCTGCGCGCAGCGGCGCGCTCGCTGGGGGAGTGGCGGCTGGAGGACTGCACGCTCGTGGTCACGCTCGAGCCGTGCCCGATGTGTGCGGGGGCGCTGATGCTGTCGCGCATCTCGCGACTGGTGCTCGGCGCCTGGGATCCCAAGCTCGGGGCCACCGGATCGGTCTGGGACCTGGTCCGCGACCGCCGGGCGACCCATCGCGTCGAGGTGATCGGCGGAGTGCGGGAGTCAGAGTGCTCTCAGGTGCTGCTGTCATTCTTTGAGGAACAGCGGGCGGCCGGCCGGATCGCGGTCGCGCCGACCACCATCAGGTCGGCACATGAGGGCGAACAGGAAGCAGGGGCGTGAGCGGGCTCATCAACGACCTCGTCAACCAGGTGCTCGGGGCGCCCCCGTGGCTGGTCTACCTGATCGTGGCGCTGGTGGTGTTCGCCGAGGACGCGCTGTTCGTGGGGTTCGTGCTGCCCGGGGAGACGCTGGCCATCATCGGCGGCGTGACCGCCAGCCTGGGGCACACGTCGCTGGCCTGGGTGCTGGTGGTGGTCATCCTCGCGGCGGTCATCGGCGACTCGGTGGGTTATGAGATCGGCCGGCTGTTCGGGCCCCGTGTCATGGGTCTGAAGATCCTGGAGAGGCGGCAGGAGCGGCTGGAGTCGGCGCAGGACTTCCTGCGTCGCCGGGGTGGGTCGGCCGTGTTCCTGGGCCGGTGGACCGCGTTCTTCCGGGCCGTCATGCCGGCGCTCGCGGGACTCTCCGGCATGAAGTACCGCGTCTTCCTGCCGTGGAACGCGATCGGCGGGATCGCCTGGGGCGCCACGGCAGTCACGGCCGGCTATCTCGCGGGCGAGTCCTACCACCGGGTCGAGAAGTGGCTCGGTCGCGGCGCTGCCGGCGTCGTCGGGCTCATCGTGGTGGTGGCGATCGCCGTGTGGGCGATCCGCCGCCACCGCGCCCAGTCCAGCTCGGCCTGACCGACGAGTTCACCCACTGGTCGTCTCATCCGCAGGTTGCCGTTCACCTTGCGAGGAGAGGCTCTCCTGTCCCCTCTGACAGGAGTCCCCATGCGCCGCCCGCTCATCACCGTCGCCACCTGCGCCACCGCCCTCCTCGCGCTGGCCGCGGCTGCCCCGGCGGCCCAGGCCGTCGACGGCCAGCAGAAGCCCGGGCACGAGACCTTCGCCGTGATCGGCGACGTCCCCTACGGCGCCGCCCAGGTGGCCAAGTTCCCCTCGTGGATCGACCAGATCAACGCCGACCCCGACGTCGAGCTCACCTTCCACGTGGGCGACGTCAAGAACGGCTCCACCCGGTGCGACGACGCCTACTACCGGATGATCCGGACCCAGTTCGACCGGTTCGCCGACCCGCTCGTCTACACGCCGGGCGACAACGAGTGGACCGACTGCCACCGCACCAACAACGGGGCCTACCAACCGCTCGAGCGCCTCGCGTTCGACCGTGCGGTGTTCTTCGACAAGCCGGGGACGACGCTCGGGGCGCCCGCCACGGTCTCGGTGCCGGACGCGGCATACCCGGAGAACGTGTCCCTGCGGCGCGCGGGCGTCGACTTCGCCGTGCTCCACGTCGTCGGGTCGAACAACGACCTCCAGCCGTGGACGGGCATCGGCAACACGACGGCCACGCCGGCGCAGGTCGCCGAGGAGCAGGCGCGGATGGCGGCCTCGATCTCGTTGCTGCACCACACCTTCGCCGATGCCCGCAAGCGCCACGACCGGGCTGTCGTCGTCCTCCAGCAGGCCGACATGTTCGACCCGACCTACACGCCGACGGTCAAGGACATCTCGGCGTTCCAGCCGCTGGTGCAGGCCCTCGTCGACGAGACGAACGCGTTCCCCGGCGACGTCTTCCTCGTCAACGGCGACTCACACATCTACAACTCCGACCGCCCGCTGGCGCCGGGGTCGGTGTGGTTGGACCGGTATGGCGTGACGGGTTCGGCCGCGGGCCTGGAGCGGATCACGGTGGACGGGTCCGACAACAACAAGGATTGGCTCAAGGTGACCGTCAACCGGCCCGGTGCCGCGGCCACGCTGAGCTGGACCCGCATCCCCTACGCCGGCTGACCCCGTGTTGCGTTCGAGGTGAACGCGCCGGAGATCACCGGCGTGTTCACCTCGAATCGGTGGCAGTGGCCTTCGGCATGAGCAGTGCGGCGACGATCGTCACGAGTGCGGCGACCAGCACGCCGACGAACACCGCGGTGCCGGCGTCGGCAGCGGTGCCGGGGTCGGTCTCAGGACGTCCGGAGCGGGCGATGACGCCGTTCGCGACGGCGCCCAGGACCGCCGCGCCCAGCGCGCTGCCGATGGAGCGAGCGAACAGGTTGGTGCCCGTCGCGACCCCGCGTTCGTGCCACTCCACGCTGGCCTGCGCCGCGATGAGCGACGGGCTCGCAACCAGTCCCAGGCCGAGACCGGTGACGAAACAGGTCGCCGCGACCACGGCCACCGAAGGGTGCTGCGACAACAGGGCGAGCGTGCCGGTGCCCACGACGACGAGCGCCATGCCGACCAGGATCGCCGGCCGGAACCCGAACCGCAGGTAGAGCAGGCGTCCTGAGAACGTGGCGGCGATCGGCCAGCCGATGGTCAAGGCCGCGAGGGCGAGACCGCCGACGAGGGGGTCGATGCCCAGGGAGTTCTCGAGGTAGGTCGGGACGAACGACGTGAGGCCGATCAGGATCACGCCGACGCCCAGCGCCAGCATCGTCGTCGTGGCGAGCAGGCGGCGGCTCAGCACCCACAGGGGCAGGACGGGCTCCGCCGCTCGGCGTTCGGCGAGGAGGAACGCGACCAGGAGCAACGATCCGCCGCCCAGGACGCCGAAGCTGGTGGGCGACGACCACGGCCAGGCCTGGCCACCCTCCAGGATGCCGAGGATGAGCAGCGACATGGCGACGGTGAGCAGTGCGGCGCCCGCAAAGTCGATGCGGTGCGCCTTACGCTCGACGCGCTCGTGGAAGTCGCGGACGATGAGGGTGCCGGCCAGCAGGCACAGCGGCACGTTGACGAAGAAGATCCAGCGCCAGATGCCGAGCTGGGAGAAGATCCCGCCGAGGGTGGGGCCGACGACTGACGACACCGCCCAGACGCTGGCGATGTAGCCCTGGGCCTTGGCGCGCTCCGCAACCGTGTAGATGTCGCCCGCGATCGTGATCGCCATCGGCTGCACGGCGCCGGCGCCGAGTCCCTGGACCGCGCGGAAGACGATGAGCGAGGTCATACTCCAGGCGAAGCCGCACAGCACCGACCCGGCGAGGAACAGGCCGATCCCGAACAACATCAGCGGCTTGCGCCCGACGATGTCGGCGAGCTTGGCATAGATGGGGACCGACACGGCCTGCGCCAGCAGGTAGACCGAGAACAGCCAGGGGAACTGCGAGAAGCCGCCGAGGTCGCGCACGACTGATGGCACGGCCGTGGCGAGGATGGTCGCATCCATGGCGATGAGCCCTGTCGAGACCATCAGGGCCAGCAGGATGGGCCCGCGGTCCGAGCGCAGGCCCACTCCAGCGGTGCTCGTGGTCGTGGAGGTCATCTCCGGTGACAAGTGCCCGGGGACGCCGCGCATTCCCCCGACAATCCTCCGGTATGCCGGCTGCGCGCCTTCCGAGGGCGCCTGGCGGGCGGTCTCGGGGCGATTTCGTCGCCGTCGGCCGCTCTAGTAACCTGCTCCGCGGTGGCGTGTCCGAGCGGCCTAAGGAGCACGCCTCGAAAGCGTGTGTGGGGGAAACTCCACCGTGGGTTCAAATCCCACCGCCACCGCCATGGTGATGTCTCAAGACATCGGCAAGGCCCCGAACCCTCAGGGTTCGGGGTTTCTTGCTGTCTGGGGTTGATCCCTTAGGGGTCGCTGCCCACGTCGGACAGGGGTTCCGACGTGGGCAGCTGGCGCCGTGCGTGTGGCGTTGCGCGAACGCTACCCGCAGGGCCGGTCTGGTTGCATACCGCAACCGGACTAGTGCAGGAACGGGTGGCCCGGCACTGTGACTGGTGCAAATGGTGCGCCACGTGGAACGGTGGGGGCGTGATCCCGGAGTCAGTCGAGCCAGCAGCCCCCACTCCGGTGTTCTTCCTCGCCGGCGGCACCGGGATCTCGGCCGAGACGCTGGGAAACATGATGTTGCAGCAGTTTCCCTCGGTCACCTTCACCCGGCGCAAGATCCCGTTCATCACCACGGTGGAGCAGGCGCAGCAGGTCGTCCTCGAGCTGGACGCCGCGGTCACGGACTCGGTGGTGCCCCTGGTGTTCTCGACGGTCTCGGACGAGGACATCCGGGCCGAGCTGCAGACGACGCAGTGCGCCTTCATCGACCTCTTCGGCTCCCATCTCGACACCGTCGAGCGGGTGCTGCACGTCAACGCAACGCACGGTGTCGGTGCCCTGCACGGCGTCGGGGACAAGGGTCGCTACGACGCCCGGATGAAGGCCATCGAGTTCGCCATGGAACACGACGACGGGGCGAGCCTGCGCAACCTCGAGCAGGCGGACCTGATCCTCGTGGCGCCCTCGCGGTGCGGCAAGACGCCCACCTCGATGTACCTCGCCCTCCAGCACGGCCTCAAGGTCGCGAACTACCCGTTGGTCGACGAGGACTTCGATGCGGGCGGCATACCCCGTCCGATCCGCGGGCTCGTGGACCGGTGCTTCGGGCTGCTCTCCACCCCGGCGCGGCTCAGCCAGGTGAGGGGCGAGCGGCGGCCGGGCTCGACGTATGCCAGTCTCGCCCAGTGCAGCTTCGAGCTGCGCCGGGCCGAGGCGCTCTATCGTGCGCACCGGATCCCCGCCATCAACTCGGCCTCGATGTCGGTCGAGGAGATGGCAGCCGTCATCATGCAGAACAGTCGCCTCGACAATCTTGCCTAGGAACCCTCGCGGCCCCCGCCGCCCGTCGAAAGGATCGCCGTGACCGGCAACATCTCCTGGTTCAAAGACCTCGGGTTGGGGGACGTCGAGTCCGTGGGTGGCAAGAACGCCTCGCTCGGCGAGATGGTCCAGCACCTGTCGAAGGCAGGAGTGCGGGTCCCTGACGGCTTCGCCACCACGGCCGACGCCTACCGCCGCTTCCTGGCCCACGAGGGGCTCGCCGACCGGATCAGCGCGACGCTGGCCGACCTCGATGTCGAGGACACCCGATCGCTGGCCGAGGCCGGCGCGCAGATCCGTGACCTCGTCGAGGAGCAGCCGTTCCCGGAGGACCTCGAGGCCGACATCCGCGCGGCCTACGAGCAGCTCGTGGGCGGCGCCCCCGGCGAGGTGAGCTGGGCCGTGCGCTCCAGCGCCACGGCCGAGGACATGCCGGACGCGTCCTTCGCGGGACAGCAGGAGACGTTCCTCAACGTGTTGGGGATCGACAACATCCTGCTGGCGATCAAGAAGGTCTTCGCCTCGCTCTACAACGATCGCGCGATCGCCTACCGCGTGCACAGCAGCTATGACCACGACGTCGTCGCGCTGTCGGCGGGTGTGCAGCGGATGGTGCGGTCCGACATCGGGTCCTCCGGTGTGATGTTCACCATCGACACCGAGTCCGGCTTCCCGGATGCGGTGTTCATCACCAGCAGTTACGGCCTGGGTGAGGCGGTCGTGCAGGGTGCGGTGAACCCGGACGAGTTCTATGTCTACAAGCCGGCGCTGAGGGCCGGGCGACCGGCGATCCTCAAGCGTGGTGTGGGCAGCAAGGCCACCAAGATGGTCTACACGCAGGACTCCGCGGTGGGTCGCTCGATCGACTTCGTGCCGGTCGACGAGGCCGACCGGGGCCGGCTGAGCCTGACCGACGACGAGGTCACCGAGCTCGCCGTTCACGCCCTCAAGATCGAGGAGCACTACGGCCGCCCGATGGACATCGAGTGGGGCAAGGACGGCGTCGACGGGCAGCTGTACATCCTGCAGGCCCGACCCGAGACGGTGAAGTCGCGGCAGTCCGGATCGACCCTGCAGCGGTTCCGCATGGATGAGCGGGGTCCGGTCATCGCCGAGGGTCGGGCGATCGGGCAGAAGGTCGGCGCGGGTGCGGTGCGGGTGTTGACCAGTGCCGAGTCGATGCACGAGTTCCAGCCGGGCGAGGTGCTCGTCGCCGACATGACCGACCCCGACTGGGAGCCGGTCATGAAGCGCGCCAGCGCCATTGTCACCAACCGTGGCGGCCGCACCTGCCACGCGGCGATCATCGCCCGCGAGCTCGGCATCCCCGCGGTGGTCGGCACCGGTTCGGCCACGACCTCACTGTCCGACGGGCAGGAGGTTACGGTGTCCGCAGCCGAGGGCGACACCGGCTTCGTCTACGACGGCCTCCGGGCGTTCTCGGTGACCGAGACGGCCTTGGACGACATGCCGGACGTGGCGGTCAAGATCATGATGAACGTGGGCACGCCGGACCAGGCGTTCGAGTTCTCTCGCCTGCCGCACAAGGGAATTGGGCTCGCCCGGCTCGAGTTCATCATCAACCGCCAGATCGGCATCCACCCCAAGGCGTTGCTCGAGCTCGAGGACCAGGAGCCCGCGATCAGGGCCGAGATCGAGGCGCTCATCGCGGCCTACGACGGCCCGCGCGACTACTTCGTCAAGCGCGTCGCCGAGGGCGTCTCCATGCTCGCGGCCGCGTTCGCGCCCGAGCCGGTGATCGTGCGGATGAGCGACTTCAAGTCCAACGAGTACGCCCACATGCTCGGCGGCGAGCGGTACGAGCCGAACGAGGAGAACCCGATGATCGGCTACCGCGGCGCGGCGCGCTACCTGTCACCGGAGTTCGCCGACTGCTTCGCCATGGAGTGCGAGGCTCTGCGACTGGTGCGCGACGAGATGGGCCTGACCAACGTCAAGGTGATGATCCCCTTCGTCCGCACGTTGAAGGAGGCAGAGGGCGTCATCGACCTGCTCGGCCAGAACGGACTGCGCCGCGGCGAGAACGACCTCCAGGTCGTGATGATGTGCGAGGTGCCCTCCAACGCCGTCAACGCCGACGCCTTCCTCGACCACTTCGACGGGTTCTCCATCGGGTCCAACGACCTCACCCAGCTGACCCTGGGCCTGGACCGCGACTCGGCCCTGGTGGCTGGCGGCTTCGACGAGCGCGACCCCGCCGTGAAGAAGATGCTCACCATGGCGATCGAGGCCTGCCGGGCCCGGGGCAAGTACGTCGGGATCTGCGGCCAAGGACCCTCGGACCACCCCGAGCTCGCCGACTGGCTGATGGACCAGGGCATCGAGTCGATGTCCCTGAACCCCGACACCGTCGTCGAGACATGGTTGCGACTGGCCAGGCGTGAGGCTCCTGAGGCTCTCGTGGAGAACTGACGTCGGGCGTCCTGTCCGTTCGGGCGATTCGGGAATGAACGCCCGGCCCGATAGGGTTGCAACCACTGCGTGCGCACCGTCGTGCACCCAAGGTCGTCTGCTCCGCGCCCCAACTACTGGTTGGCGCCGTCAGCTCACAGGTTCGTGAGTGGTTCAGCATCTTCGGCCACTCCCTACTTCTGATGAGGCTTTCCTTTGTCTACGCACCACACACCTGTGCCCTTTGCCGACCTCGGCATCCCGGCTCGCGTCGTCGCAGCCCTTCGTGAGCGCGGCATCGACACCCCGTTCCCGATCCAGGCCGCGACGCTGCCTGACTCCCTCGCCGGCCGCGACGTCCTCGGCCGTGGCCGCACTGGCAGCGGCAAGACGGTCGCGTTCGCGCTGCCGACCATTGCGACCCTCGCCAAGTCCGGTCGCCGTCGCGCACCGCACACCCCGCGTGCGCTCGTCCTGGTCCCCACTCGTGAGCTGGCCATCCAGGTCGCCGAGACCATGACGCCCCTCGCGGCGGCCATGGAGCTGCGCACCATGACGATCTTCGGCGGCGTGGGCCAGAACCCGCAGGTCTCCGCGCTGCGTCGCGGCATCGACATCGTCATCGCGACCCCCGGACGGCTCGAGGACCTCATCGGTCAGGGACACGTGCGCCTGGGCGAGATCGAGGTGACCGTCCTCGACGAAGCGGACCACATGGCCGACCTGGGCTTCCTCCCCGCAGTGAAGCGCCTGCTCGACGCCACCCCGCGCGACGCTCAGCGTTTGCTCTTCTCCGCGACGCTCGACAATGCGATCGACCAGCTGGTCAAGCGCTACCTGCACAACCCGGTCACGCACAGTGTCGACAGCGCCGCCTCGCCGGTGCCGGCGATGACCCACCACCTGTTCAACGTGTCGCGCGACAACAAGCCGGCTGTCGTGCGGGAACTCGTTGCAGGACAAGGCCGAACCCTCGCCTTCACCCGCACCAAGCACGCTGCCAAGAAGCTGGCCAAGCAGCTCACCGCGTCGGGCATCCCGGCGGTCGACCTGCACGGCAACCTGTCCCAGAGCGCCCGTCAGCGCAACCTCGCCGCCTTCAGTGAGGGCTCGAGCCGGGTGCTGGTGGCCACCGACATCGCGGCCAGAGGCATCCACGTCGACGACGTCACCCTCGTCGTGCACGTCGACCCGCCGGCCGAGCACAAGGCCTACCTGCACCGTTCGGGCCGGACCGCCCGGGCCGGTGCCGAGGGCGTCGTCGTCACCGTCAGCACCCCCGAGGAGCGCGGCGACACCCGCACCCTCATGCGTCAGGCCGGCATCAAGCCGACCGCCGTCGACGTCGCGCCCGGCCACCCCGCCATCGGTGACCTGACCGGCCCGTTGGCCGAGCTGGTCACCCCTGCGCCCGTGGTCGAGCAGTCGGGCAACGGCAACGGTGGCCGCTCGCAGCGTGGCCGTGGCGGCTCCGGCGCGCCCCGCCAGGGCGGCTCCGGCCGCTCGTCCGCAGGCAGCGCCGGTCGTGGCGCCGCCGGCGACGCTCGTGGCCGTCGCGGAGGCACGCAGTCCTCGGGCACCGAGTCCTACCGCACCGAGACCCCCAGGTCGCAGGGCTCCCGCTCGTCGGGCGGCTCCTCGCAGCGCAGCTCGGGCTCGCGGCAGGGCGGCGGCTCGCAGGGCACCTCGCGCTCGGGCGGCGGCATCGCTGCCTTCTCCGCCGGTCGCGGCAGCCGCTGACCCGGAAGGGGTGAGCACGCGGCATACGTGCAGCGGCGAGGTGTCCCCGCTGTTTGGCGGAGCGATGCTCCGGCCGCCAGTGGGACGATGGTCGCCATGGCGTCGCACGACGTTCGAGACCCAGGCGTCCTGGCTCGGGGTGGGCTGAGCGCCGCGCTGCTCCTGGGCGCCGGCGTCAGCGTCGCACTGGGTGCCTACGCCAAGGTGCACCCGCCGAGCTCGCGACCGCTGGTCACCCTGGGTTTCTCGGGCATGCTCCAGATGAAGGTCTGGCTCGGCACCCTCGCCGTCGTCCTCCTGGTCGTGCAGCTCCTCACCGCCCTGTGGATGTGGGGTCGCCTGCCGCGAGCCGGTGCGGCACCCGACTGGGTTGCGCCCGCCCACCGGTGGAGCGGGAGCGTCGCGTTCGTGGTCACGCTCCCCGTCGCCTTCCACTGCCTGTGGGCCCTGGGCTTCGGGGTCGCCAGCCCACGGGCGGTCCTCCACGGCGTCGCCGGGTGCCTGTTCTACGGGGCGTATGCCGCGAAGATGCTCGGTCTGCGCCTCCGGGGAGCGCCCGGCTGGGCACTGCCCGTGCTCGGCGGCACCGTGCTCGGCTCACTCGTGGTCACGTGGCTGAGTGCCGCCCTCTGGTTCTTCACCCGTTCCGGCCTGCCGCTGTTCTGAGAGGAGTCCTCCGTGGCGATCCAGCCGCTCTCGCGTCGATCCGCGCTGCGAGGCGCAGCGGTGGCGGGCGTCGCCGCCGTGGTCGGCTTCGCGGTGGCCCGCGCCGGTCGTGCCGGTGCACCCGGACCCGGGACGGCGGCCAACGCCTACGGCCCGGGCGCCCCCGACCAGGAGCGTGAGCTGGCTCGGCTCGATGAGGTGCCGAGGAGCGGAGGGGTGGTCGTGGAGGGCGACAAGGTCGTGCTCACCCGGGGGACGGACGACGTCGTCCACGGGTTCTCGGCGATCTGCACCCATCAAGGGTGTCCGGTGTCATCGGTCGCAGCAGGGGCGATCGTGTGCCCGTGCCACGGCAGTCGCTTCGACGCCACCACGGGCGCGGTGCTCACCGGCCCCGCCACCCGTCCCCTGCCGCCCGTCGCCGTGGTCGTGCGCGACGGCGTCGTCTACTCGACCACCTGAGGAGAGGCCATGTCGCGTCTCTGGTCCGTGCTCCCGACGCTGCTGTGGCTCGCCGCCACCGGCTTCGCGATCGGCGCCCTCATTGCCCTCTCCTGATCCGCCCTCTCCTGATCCGCCCTCTCCTGAGCCCACCGCTGCCACCTAGGGCGAGAGCGGCTCCTCGTCCTCCCACTCCTCGGCGGCGATCACCTTGAGCACCGCGTTGATCAGGCCCAGGTGGGTGAACGCCTGGGGGAAGTTCCCCAGGTGACGCCCGCTCGCTGCGTCGATCTCCTCGGCATACAGGCCCAGCGGCGTCGCGAGGTTGAGCAGGCGCTCGCACAGGCGACGCGCACGCGGCTTCTCGCCCACGATCGCCAGGCACGACACCAGCCAGAACGAGCAGATGGTGAACGTGCCCTCCTCACCTGACAGCCCGTCGTCGGTCTCCTCCACCCGGTAGCGCAGCACCAGCCCGTCGTCGGTGAGCTCGTCCGCGATGGCGACCACGGTGTCGTGCAGCCGCGGGTCGTCAGGCGGGAGGAAGCCGACGAGGGGCATGAGCAGGTTCGAGGCATCGAGGGCGTCGGTGTCGTAGTGCTGGGTGAAGACGCCCCGCTCGTCGACTCCATTGGTGCAGATGTCGGCGTGCATCTCGTCCGCGGCCTCCTGCCAGCGCTGCGCGAGCTCGAAGTTCTCGCGCACGTGCGCGAGCTTGGCGCCACGGTCGGCCGCCACCCAGCACATGACCTTCGAGGAGGTGAAGTGCTTGGGGTCGCCGCGCACCTCCCAGATGCCGCGGTCCGGCTCACGCCAGTGCTCGATCGCTGCCTCGACGAAGCCGGAGAGGATTGGCCACAGCCGCTCGTCCAGGGTGTCTCGCGACTTCGTGTGGATCCACACCGAGTCGAGGATGGCGCCCCAGACGTCGTGCTGCTTCTGGTCGAACGCACCGTTGCCGATCCGGACCGGTCGCGCACCGTCGTAGCCCGTGAGGTGGTCGAGGGTGCTCTCGGACAGGTCCTTCTCCCCGTCGATGCCGTACATGATCTGCAGCCCGTCGGAGGCTTCGGCGAGGTCGGCGATGAACCAGAAGAAGTCGCTGGCCTCCCAGTCGAACCCCAGGGTGTCCAGGGCCCAGAGAGCCAGCGTCGAGTCGCGGATCCACGTGTATCGGTAGTCCCAGTTGCGTTCTCCCTTGGGCGTTTCCGGCAGCGACGTCGTGGGCGCGGCGATCAGGGCGCCCGTCGGCGCGTAGGACAGACCCTTGAGGGTGAGGGCGCTGCGCTCCAGGTGGGTCCGCCACGGGTGGTCGGGGAACTTGCCGCGGGCCAGCCAGTGCTGCCAGTGGTGGGCCGTCCACACCTGCCGGCGGTAGGCGTCCTCGAACGTCTGCGGGGGGTCGTGCTCGGTCCACGAGAGGGCGGCGTAGTGCGTGTCACCCTCCTTCATGAGCGTCCGCACCGTGGCCTGCGGTCCCTCGATGCCCAGGCGCATGTCCGTGGTGAGGCGGACCTTGAGCTCGCCGCCGTCGCCCTCGGCGACGGCCGAGTGGTAGTCGTCGCCGTAGAACGACCAGATCGCCTGCTGCCGGCCGTAGTCGAAGACGGGCGAACAGTTGAGCGCCAGCTGAACCTCGCCGTTGACGCACCGGATCGTCCGCAGCAGCACGTGCTCGGCGTCGTAGTCGGTGGGCGCCCTCCGGTAGCGGTGCGCGCGCTCGGTCTCGTGGTGCCACGGCCCCATCAGCAGGGCGTCGCGCACGATGATCCAACCGCTCGGCGTCCCCCACGAGGTCTCCAGGATGATCGTCCCGGGGAGGTAACGGCGTGCGGTCGGGACCAGCATGTCGGCCGGCCCGAGCCGGAAGCCGCCGGCGTCCCGGTCCAGGATCGAGCCGAACACGCTCGGAGAGTCCATGCGCGGCAGGCACATCCACTCGACGTTGCCGCTGGGGGCGATGAGCGCCGTGACCTGGCAGTCGGAGATGAACGCGTAGTCACCTATGCGGGGGAAGGGCGAGCGCACGATCCGCTGCTCGCCTGCAGCGCGTCGGCGCTGCTCGCCTCCGGCGTCGGCGGGTGAGCCAGCGGGAGAGACGGTCGCAGTCATTGCCGCACCTCCTAGTGGGCGAAGGGGCGCCCTCAGTCGCAGGATCCCGCAGTTTCGTGGTCCGCGCCATGGCTCGTTCGTGACCCAGGGTGACCAGCTGGCGGATACACCCGAGGAGGTATGCCGCGGTGCCCCCTGTGGGGGACGCCTCCCGTGCGCGGGGTTCCCTACGCTGGCGGTATGCGTGAGCCCGCCGACCTGCCCTGGGATCCCCCGTGGATTCGTGGCCGGGAACAGTGGGCCCATCGGAGCGCGCCGCGGGTGGGGCGGTACGTCCTGGCCTTCGTGGTCGGTGTAATCCAGCTCGGCGGCAGCGCGGGTGCCTCGCACGCCCAGCCCGACCGGAGGTCGCTCGACGTACTGGCTGTCGTCCTGCTCCTCGTCGCCCCGCTGGCGATCACGGTGCTCCGCCGGTTCCCCGTCCAGAGCATGGCCGCCATTGCCCTGGCATCGGCCCTCTACCTTTCTCGCGGCTACGCCTACGGGCCGGTCTTCCTCGGCCTCGCGATCGGGCTCGTGGCCACCGTCGTCCGCGGTCACCGGATCGTCGCCTGGCTGGGCGCGGCCGTCGTGCTCGCCGGTGACGCCGTGGGCCGCCTCGCGTTCGACACGGCCACGTGGTCGTGGCCTGCGCAGGGCGCACTGCTCGCCTGGACCCTGGTGGTGCTCGCGGCCGGCGAGGTGGTGCACAGCTGGCGGGAGCGAGCGGCGACCTTCCGGCAGGTGGCGCGTGAGACGAGGCTTCGGCAAGCCGGTGAAGAGCGACTGCGGATCGCGCAGGACCTGCACGACGTCGTGGCGCACCACATGTCGCTCATCAACGTCCAGGCCGGGGTCGCCCTGCACCTGGCCGACCGACGGCCCGAGCAGGTCGAGCCCGCCCTCGTCGCCATCCGCGACGCGAGCAAGGAAGCGCTGGGCGAGCTCAGGGCCCTCATCGACGTCCTGCGCCTCGACGGTGCGCCCGCGCCGCGCTCTCCGGTGGCCAACCTCGCCGGCCTCGACGACATCGTGGAGCGGAGCGGTCATGCGGGGCTGCGGGTCACCAAGACGGTGACCGGGCAGCCGAGGCCACTGTCCGCCGCAGTGGAGCTCGCGGCATACCGGATCGTGCAGGAGGCGATCACCAACATCGTCCGGCACGCGCAGGCGACGCGGGCCACGGTGTCCCTCCACTACGGTGAGGACATGCTCTCGGTCACGATCGAGGACGACGGCCACGGAGGCGCAGGGTTGTCGAACCTGGTGCAGGGCAACGGGATCAGCGGCATGCAGGAACGCGCTCGTGCCCTGGCTGGCGAGCTCCGCGTTGCTGCCGCGCCGGGTGGTGGCCTGCGCGTCGAGGCGGACCTCCCGACGGGTGGCCCGCGGTGATCCGGGTGGTGCTGGCCGACGACCAGGCGCTGCTCCGGGCAGGGATCCGCGCGCTGCTCGACGCCGAGGACGACATCGACGTGGTGGGCGAGGCGGCCGACGGCGCCGAGGCGGTCGCGGTCGTCCGTGCGACCGAGCCCGACGTGGTGCTCATGGACATCCGGATGCCCGGCACCGATGGACTGGAGGCCACTCGCCAGATCGCTGCCGACGACCGACTCTCGGGCACGCGGGTGGTCATGCTGACGACGTTCGACCTCGACGAGTACGTCTTCGAGGCGGTCCGGATCGGGGCCAGCGGCTTCCTCGTCAAGGACACCGAACCCGCCGAGCTGCTGCGCGGGATCCGTGCCGTCGCCGCCGGTGACGCCCTGCTGAGCCCTGGCGTCACGCGGCGGCTCATCGGGGAGTTCGCCACCCGCAGCCGACCCCACGCGTCGCCGGCTGCCGACCGCCTCGGCGCGCTGACGGAGCGGGAACGCGAGGTCGTCGCGCTCGTCGGGGAGGGCCTGACCAACGACGAGATCGCCCGACGGCTGTTCCTCAGCCCGGCGACCGCCAAGACCCACGTCAGCCGGTCGATGGTCAAGCTCCAGGTCCGTGACCGCGCCCAGCTCGTGGTGCTGGCCTACGAGTCCGGTCTCGTCCGCCCGGGCTGGTCGGAGTAGCTGCGCGCTGGAGTAGCCGGGCAACCACCGGCTACACCAGCGGGAGCAGTCGAGGTGTCGCCCCGCGTGGGATTCGAGAAGGGCTGTCCCGTCGAAGGATTGGGTCGTCAGCCCAATCCGACCAAGGAGTCACCATGACGACCCTCATCGCCAGCGCCGCGACCGCGGCCACCCTCGCCGCGAATGACGACCACTGGAACGGCCCGGGCCCCTGGTGGCCCCTCTTCCCCCTCGTGTGGCTGTTGTTCATCGTCGGCATCTTCGCCGCGTTCCGCTTCTTCGGGATGCGTCGCTGGAGGCAGTTCCAGGGCCACGCCGGGACGCGCGCCGGGGAGGCCAAGCTCGCCGAGCGCTACGCCGCCGGCGAGATCGACGAGCAGGAGTACGAGCGCCGGCTCGCCACGCTACGGCGAATGGGCGCGACGGACTGACGGGGTGACGAATCATTGCCAACCCCGTTGGGAGGGAAGACAATCGAAGTGTTCGGCCCGCCTCGGATCGACGGACCAACTTCAAGGAAAGCTGGTTGTGACAACCATGAAGCGATGGACCCATCCACAGGATCTCGTTGCTCTGATCGCTGGCGCCTACGCAGCCCTATCGCCGTTGTGGACCACCACGACGACGCGGGCGACCACAACCATGGTCGTGCTCGGTGCCATCACCGCCCTCCTCGCCCTCGCCGAGCTGTTCAGGCCGGACATGATGTCCGTCGAGGGGCTCACGGCCCTCATGGGCGCCTGCATGATCGCCGCCCCCTGGGTGATGGGGTTCAGCGGCACCCGGCCGATCTCGTGGACCGCGTGGATCGTCGGTGCCGTCGTCCTCGTCGTCGGCGCCGCCGATCTGCAGGTCACCAGATCGCACCACAGGGGCACCATGGCGACCTCGCACTAGGGGGCCGTCACACGACGCTCAACAACGCCAGCGCATAGGCGCACTCGGGGTCGGGGTCACTGAAGGTGCCCCGGCCCCCTTCGCTGTCCACCTGCACGATCCAGTCGTTGCCGTCGCGGTGCAGCCCCACGAACCGGTCGCCGAGCAGGACCCGCAGCTGGTCCTCCCGCGGCATCCACAGAGCGGTGTCCAGGGTGACGGAGTCCAGTGCCCACTCGGTGGTGCCGTTGAAGCCGAGCAGCGGCTGTCCCTTGAACGTGTGCACGTCGATGGTCAGGTGGCTGATCCAGAACACCTCACCCACGATGTTGGGCTGGTCGATCGTGAACCGGTCGCCCGGCATGGGTTCCCAGAGCACCCCGCCCTGGCTGAGGCTGCGTGACAGCTCGACCGTGATCATGGGCCGAGCCTACGACGCAGAGGTACGCCGCGCGGCCGGGCGCGCACGCGGCATACCTCCGTCGGTGGTGACCTCACAGGAGGTCGAAGGCGCGCAGCTCGTCCTCGGACATCAGCCGCGAGCGGATGAGGAAGCGAACGCCCTCGGGGGCTTCGACGGAGAAGCCGCTGCCCCGTCCCTTGACCACGTCGACCGTGAGGTGGGTGTGCTTCCAGTAGGCATACTGCGACAGGGACATCCAGAACTCGACCGGGTCGAGGATTCCGCCCACGGCGAGCTCGGCGAGCAGCACGTCGGCGTCGCCGGTCATGAACTCCCCTGCGGGGTAACACATCGGGGAGCTGCCGTCGCAGCACCCGCCGGACTGGTGGAACATCAGGGGGCCGTGCTTCGCGGTGAGGCGGCGGAGCAGGTCCGCCGCCTCACCCGTGAAGTCGACCCGGCTGTGCTGGGTCGTGTCCACGCCGGCCTAGAAGAACCCGAGCGCGTCGGGCGAGTAGGAGACGAGGAGGTTCTTCGTCTGCTGGTAGTGGTCGAGCATCATCTTGTGGTTCTCACGGCCGATGCCGGACTGCTTGTAGCCACCGAACGCCGCGTGGGCGGGGTACTGGTGGTAGCAGTTGGTCCACACGCGCCCGGCCTTGATGCCGCGCCCCATCCGGTAGGCCCGTGAGCCGTCGCGGGTCCAGACGCCGGCCCCGAGTCCGTAGAGGGTGTCGTTGGCGATCTCCAGCGCCTGGGCCTCGTCGGTGAAGCTGGTCAGCGAGACGACGGGTCCGAAGATCTCCTCCTGGAAGACCCGCATCGAGTTGCTGCCCTCGAACACGGTCGGGGTCACGTAGTAGCCCTCGGCCAGGTCGCCGTCGAGGATGTTGCGCTCACCGCCGGTGAGGACCTTGGCGCCCTCCTGCCGGCCGATGTCGAGGTAGGACAGGATCTTCTCGAGCTGGTCGTTGCTTGCCTGGGCGCCGATCATGGTGGTCGTGTCGAGCGGGTTGCCCTGGGTGATCTTCTCCACGCGCTCGATGGCATCGCCGACGAAGTCGCTGTAGATCGATTGCTGCACGAGCGCCCTCGACGGGCAGGTGCAGACCTCGCCCTGGTTGAGGGCGAACATCGAGAAGCCCTCGAGCGCCTTGTCGTAGAACGCGTCGCTGCTCTCGGCGACGTCGTCGAAGAAGACGTTCGGGCTCTTGCCGCCGAGCTCCAGTGTCACCGGGATGATGTTCTGCGAGGCGTACTGCATGATCAGCCGGCCCGTCGTCGTCTCGCCGGTGAAGGCGACCTTGGCGACCCGGGGGGATGACGCGAGGGGCTTGCCCGCCTCGACGCCGAACCCGTTGACCACGTTGAGGACCCCGGCCGGGATGAGGTCCCCGATCAGCTCCAGCACCTTGAGGATCGACCAGGGCGTCTGCTCGGCCGGCTTGAGCACCACGGCGTTGCCAGCGGCCAGAGCGGGGGCGAGCTTCCAGGTGGCCATGAGGATCGGGAAGTTCCAGGGGATGATCTGTGCGACCACGCCCAGGGGCTCGTGGAAGTGGTAGGCGACGGTGTTCTCGTCGATCTCGCTGCTCGAGCCCTCCTGGCCGCGCAGCACCCCGGCGAAGTAGCGGAAGTGGTCGATGGTGAGCGGCAGGTCGGCGGCCAGGGTCTCGCGGACGGGCTTGCCGTTGTCCCAGGTCTCGGCGATGGCGAGCATCTCGAGGTTCTCCTCGAGCCGGTCGGCGATCCGGTTGAGGACCAGCGACCGCTCGCCCAGCGAGGTCTTCCCCCACGCGGGCGCCGCGGCGTGGGCGGCGTCCAGGGCCGCCTCGATGTCCTCGGCGGTCCCGCGGCCCACCTCGGTGAAGGCCCGTCCGGTGACGGGTGAGATGTTCTCGAAGTACTCGCCCTTCTTGGGCTCGACCCAGTTGCCGCCGATGAAGTGCCCGTAGCGCGGCTCGACCGTGACCTTCGAGCCCTCGGTTCCGGGGGGTGCGTAGACCGTCATCGCTGTTCTCCCAACGTCTTTGGTGGTGCCCCGCTGTGGGGTTGGGCTGACGTTAGGCAGCGCAACGTTGCGACGACGTTGCACGCTGAGAGCGACCGGCAGGTATGCCGCGCGGCGCGCAGGCGTCAGAGGCCGTGCTCGCGGTCGAGGCGGGCGAGCTGTCCGGCGACGAGGGGGCGCAGGGGCGACGACGCGGTCAGGCAGGCCATCTGCGCCGTCCACATCTCGTAGTCGTCCGCGCCCCAGGCCGACCGGGTCCAGGTGGACATGAGGTCGGGTTCGCGGCTGGCGAGCACAGCCCGTCGCAGCTGCCCCTCGACGTTGCTGCGCAGGCGCCTGACGCCGGGTGCGCTCGAGTGGGGCAGCAATGGGCCGCGGTAGGACCGCAGGGCGACGTCGACCGACCCCGCGGCCAGGTGCGCCTCGACCGCGAGCCAGTCGGCGGTGACCTCGGCGGCCAAGCGGTACGGGCGCGAAGGGAGCACGTCCTCGCCCAGCAGTGTGCGGAGCCGGTTGAGCTCGGCCCGCAGCGTCGAGGTGGTCACGTCGTCCTCGTAGAGGAGTACGGCGAGCTCGTCGCCCGAGAGACCTCGTGGTGCGGCAGCCAGCAGGAGCACGATCTCGCTGTGCCGAGGGCTGAGCCGCAGCGTCCTGCTCGCACCGCGACCGTCGTCGACCGTGAGCAGCGCGTCGTTGCGGCCGAGTCCGTGCAGCGACAGGACGATTCCCGCATGGCTGGGTCGCGACGAGTCCTTGGCGCGGGTCATCAGCTCCCGAGCGAGCTCCGCCTCCGCCATTCGCGCCGCGGCCCGCACCATCGCCATCGTCTGCGGCACGACGATCTGCTCGCCGCCGGTGATGTCGAGGACGCCCAGCAAGGTGGCCGTGGTGGGGTCATGGATCGGGGTGGCCGCGCAGCTCCAGCGCTGCACCGACCGGCGGAAGTGCTCAGCCCCGATGATGTTGACGGGCTGGTCGAGGGCCAGCGCCATGCCCGGCGCGTTGGTCCCGGCGAGGCGTTCGTCCCAGTTGCTGCCCTCGACGAAGCCGATGCTCTCGGCCCGGCGCAGCACGCTCGGGGTGCCGCACACCCAGAGCAGCTGGCCGGCGGCGTCCGAGACGGCCATGATCGCGTCGCAGTCGCGCGCTGCCCGGCCGAGCACGTCGTCGAGCAGTGGGAAGACCTGGGCCAGCGGATGGGCCTCGCGGTGGTCGCGCAGGGCGTCCGCGGGCAGCGTGATCGGCGCCTCCATCCGGTCGGCCTCCACGCCGGCGGCAGCAGACCTCACCCAGGAGTCCGCCACCTGGGCGCGGACGGCCGTCATCGGTTCCACCTCGTCAGTGTGCGGGGCGCCGCCACGCCTGTCACCGGCCGTCCCGAGAGTTGAGGCGAGCGGGCGGTTCGACCCGACAGGCGGTCGACGTGAGCGTGTTCGGCGCGGCCCGACGAGACTCGGCGAGACTCGGCGAGACGCAGCGCGGCTCAGCAGCCGGACGAGCTGGGTGCGGTCGTGGTCGCCGCCGCCTTGGGAGGTGCCGTCAGGGCGGTGAACCTTGCGCCCAGCACGAGGTCGACAGAGGAGTCCGTGCGACTGTCCTTGATGCCCTTGGATCCCTTGACCAGGGCCAGCACGAGCTTGGCCGACGTGGTCCCCGTGGCGCCGTAACGCACCTCCGCCGCGACGGCGACCTTCTTCTGGAGCGGGTCGTTGCTCACGGCCGCAACCTTGAAGCCACGCTTGCGCACGTCGGAAGCGGTCTTGGCGGCCAGTCCCGTGCGGTCCGTCGCGTTGTAGACGTTCACCGTGACCTGTGACGGGACCCTCACGGTGGAGGTCGCCGTGCAGGTCGAGGTCGGTGCCGCGCGGGGCTTGTTGCTGTCCTGGAAGTACGAGTACGCGTACCAGAAGGCGAAGAACAGCATGAGCGTGACGATCCCGAGCGTGATGAGTGCGCGGCGTCGGCGGGCACGGCGGGTGCGCGAGGCACCGGCCTCCACGACGTAGCTCATTCGCCCACCTCCACCCGCGGGTCCTGCGTGCGTGGGGCCCGTGCGGCCCCCCGCTGCGTGGGGTCAGTCAAGCACGAGGACGCGCGCGTGGAGGGTAGGACGCTGTTGAAGGGCGGCACGCAGTGCGCGGTGCAGGCCGTCCTCGAGGTAGAGCGTGCCCTCCCACTCGACCACGTGGGCGAAGAGGTCCCCGTAGAACGTGGAGTCCTCGGCAAGCAGGTGGCCGAGGTCGAGGGTGCGCTTGGTGGTGACGAGCTGTTCGAGGCGCACGAGGCGCGGTGGCACGTCGGCCCAGTCGCGGGGCGTCTGTTTTCCGTGGTCGGGGTACGGCCTGCCCTCGCCCACCTTCTTGAAGATCACCCAGCCACCATAGGCGTATGCCGCGCGGTCGGCCCTTCACGTCTCGTTCCACCTGCCCCAGCGTGTGTGGGCCGCACTAGAGTGCCGAAGGTGACCGAGAACGCGACGCCGGAGCAGCCGGCCACGTCCACTCCCCAGCTCGACGAGATCCGCGCGGGGTACTCCTTCGCGGGTGGCGCGCTCCACTTCGGGGCCGCTGTCGTCGACGGCGTGGC
The DNA here is from genome assembly GCF_056403955.1 of Pedococcus sp. P2_E2. NCBI lineage: Bacteria > Bacillati > Actinomycetota > Actinomycetes > Micrococcales > Intrasporangiaceae > Pedococcus > Pedococcus sp. P2_E2. The sequence goes on along the minus strand of NZ_JBFUEM010000007.1, from coordinate 111,266 downwards.
CCATCCTGACGCACCGGTACGCATCCCGCTGTCGACGCTCAACCGGCACGGCCTCGTGGCCGGCGCGACAGGCACCGGCAAGACCAAGACCCTTCAGCTCATGGCCGAGCAGCTGTCCGGCCAGGGCGTGCCGGTCTTCCTCGCCGACATCAAGGGTGACCTGTCCGGCATGGCCACCGCGGGGACGGCCAACGACCGGATCACCGCCCGCGCGACGGACGTCGGGCAGCAATGGGTCGGCACGGCATACCCGACCGAGTTCCTGTCGCTCGGTGGACTCGGCAACGGCATCCCCATTCGCGCCACGATCACGTCGTTCGGACCCACGCTGCTGTCAAAGGTGTTGGGGCTCAACGAGACCCAAGAGTCCAGCCTCGGACTGGTGTTCCACTACGCGGACAAGAACGGCCTCGCGCTCCTGGACATCAAGGACCTCCGCGAGGTCATCGCCTTCCTCAACTCCGACGAGGGCAAGGCTGACCTGAAGTCGCTCGGCGGGCTGTCGTCGGCGACGGCCGGGGTGATCCTGCGTGAGCTGATCTCGTTCTCGGACCAGGGCGCCGATGCCTTCTTCGGTGAGCCGGAGTTCGATACCCAGGACCTGCTGCGGACCGCTGCGGACGGCAAGGGCCTCGTCACGTGCCTCGAGCTGCCCGCCGTCCAGGACCGGCCCGCGCTGTTCTCCACGTTCCTCATGTGGCTGCTGGCCGACCTCTTCCACGACCTGCCCGAGGTGGGGGACGTCGACAAGCCCAAGCTGGTGTTCTTCTTCGACGAGGCCCACCTGCTGTTCAGCGACGCGAGCAAGGCGTTCCAGGACGCGATCGAGCAGACCGTGCGACTGATCCGCTCCAAGGGCGTCGGCGTCTTCTTCGTGACGCAGTCACCCAAGGACGTGCCCGGCGACGTCCTGGCCCAGCTCGGGAACCGGGTGCAGCACGCGCTGCGGGCCTTCACGCCCGACGACGCCAAGGCCCTCAAGGCGGCTGTGTCCACGTATCCGCACAGCGGCTACGACCTGGCCGAGTTGCTGACCTCGCTCGGCACGGGCGAGGCCGTGGTCACCGTCCTGTCCGAGCGGGGCGCCCCGACACCTGTCGCGTGGACCCGGATGATCGCGCCGCAGTCGCTGATGGCCCCGTCCGACGAGGCCACCGTGAAGCAGATCATCGCGGCGTCGCCCCTGTCGTCGAAGTATGCCGAGATGGTCGACCGCGAGTCCGCCTACGAGAAGCTCCAGGCGCGACTGCAGCAGGCGCCCACTCCCGAGGAGGCCCCGGCTCCCAAGGCTCCGGCTCCGAAGGCCCCGGCACCGGAGCGCGCTCCGCGGGCACCGAAGGAGGAGCCGGGCATCGTCGAGCAGGTCGTGAGGTCGAGCGCCTTCAAGTCGGCACTGCGTTCGGCCGGCACGGTGCTCGGCCGCGAGATCACCCGCTCGATCTTCGGCACCGCCCGCCGCTCCCGCTGAGTGGCTCAGCCGAGGAGGGCGGCGACCAGCAGGATGACCGGCACGGCGCCCACCGTCGTGATGAGGATGGTGTCGCGGGCCAGCACCGTGGCGCGGTTGTAGCGGGTCGCGTGCACGAAGATGTTCTGCGCCGTCGGCAGCGCCGAGGTGACCACGATCGCGAGCAGCGCGTGCCCGTCGACGCCGAGCAGGACGCTCGCCACGAACCAGGCCACCGCTGGCTGCACGAAGAGCTTGAGGGCCGACGTCGACGCGAGCTCGGCCACCGAGCCGGCCCGGCCCAGCCCCGGGCCCAGCCGCAGCGCGATCCCGTAGGCGACCAACATGCACGGCACGGCCATGTCGCCGAGCAGCCCCAGGGGCGCGGCGACCATCGTGGGCAGCGTCCAGCCCGTGATCGACAGGCCGAGCCCGACCAGTGAACCGACGGTCAGCGGGTTGCGGAACGGACGGGTCAGCAGCTGCCACCACCGTGACCGCCCGTGCGCATCGGCGTCGAGGAAACCCAGCGCGAGTGGTTGCAGGACGAGGAGCTGCAGCAGCAGGGTGGGCGCGACGAACGCCGCGTCGCCCAGCACATAGCTCGCCACCGGGATGCCGAGGTTCCCGGCATTGACGTATGCCGCGGACAGGGCGCCGATCGTGGTGTCACCGAGCGAGCGGTGCCAGACCAGCCGTGCCAGCGCGATGTAGATGCCGGCTGCCGCTGCAACGCCGGCGACCGATGCGATGAGGTTGGCCGACAGCACCTGGTGGACGTCGGCCCGAGACAGCGTGATCACCATCAGGGCAGGGCTGGCGACGAAGAAGGCGATGCGTGAAAGCACCTGCTGTGCACCGAGGTCGACGATCCTCAGGTGGGCGAGCAGGGCGCCGACGGCGATGACGACGGCGATCGTCGTGAACCCGTTGAGTACGCCCTGCACACCGACAGGCTAGGTGGGCGGGCGCAGGACCGGCGCAAGGGTCTCAAGGACCGAGGCGTCCTCGATGGTGCCCGGCACGTTGGGGGTCTTGCCGTCGGCGATCTCGCGCATCGTCTTGCGCAGGATCTTGCCGGAGCGGGTCTTGGGCAGCGCGGTGACGATGTCGACCTGCTTCAGGGACGCGATCGCACCCACCTCGTCGCGCACCCGCTGGTGGAGCTCGGCGCGGATCCGCTCACCGTCGGCCGCACCGTCGACCCCGGCCTTGAGCACGACCAGCGCGCGGGGGACCTGTCCCTTGAGCTGGTCGTTGACCCCGATCACCGCGCACTCCGCCACGGCGGGGTGGCCGGCGAGAGCAGCCTCGATCGAGCCCGTCGACAACCGGTGCCCAGCGACGTTGAGCACGTCGTCCGTGCGGCCCATGACGTAGAGGTAACCGTCCTCGTCGACCAGGCCGCCGTCACCGGTGAGGTAGTAACCGTCGAAGGCGGAAAGGTAGCCGGCGACGTACCGGTCGTCGTCGCCCCACAGGGTGGGCAAGGTGCCTGGGGGGAGCGGGAGCCTGATGCAGATGGCGCCCTCCTCGCCGGCGGGCAGCTCCTGCCCGTTCTCGCCGAGGATCCGCACGTCGTAACCCGGCGCGGGCACCGTGGGGGAGCCCGGCTTGATCGGCATCGGCTCCAGGCCGCGCAGGTTGGCCGCGATCGGCCAGCCAGTCTCGGTCTGCCACCAGTTGTCGACCACGGGCACCCCGAGCCGCTCGCTCGCCCACTCGTAGGTGTCGGGATCAAGGCGCTCCCCGGCGAGGAAGACCGTCTGGAGGCAGGAGAGGTCGTGCCCCTTCATCAAGGCGCCGTCAGGGTCGTCGCGCTTGATGGCCCGGTAGGCCGTGGGGGCCGTGAACATGGCCTTCACCCCGTGCTCGGCGATCACCCTCCAGAACGCGCTCGCGTCCGGTGTGCCGACCGGTTTCCCTTCGTAGAGAACGGAAGTCGCGCCCGTCAGGAGTGGGGCGTAGACGATGTAGGAGTGGCCGACGACCCAGCCGACGTCGCTGGCCGTGAACCAGGTGTCGCCCGGGTCGATGCCGTAGACGTTGCCCATTGACCACCGCAGCGCGACGGCGTGGCCGCCGTTGTCGCGCACGATCCCCTTCGGCCGCCCGGTCGTGCCAGAGGTGTAGAGGATGTAGAGCGGGTCGGTCGCGGCGACCTCGACGCAGTCGGCGGGCTCGGCATCGGCGACCAGCTCGTCCCAGTCGAGCTCCTCCCAGTCGGTGTCGCGCTCGCCGACTGCCGCGCGGGCCTGCTCGCGCTGCAGGACGATCACCGACTCCGGCTTGTGCGAGCTGCGGTCGAGGGCCGCGTCGAGCAACGGCTTGTACTCGACCACGCGAGTCGGCTCCACGCCACAGCTCGCCGCGACGACGACAGTGGGCTTGGCGTCCTCGATGCGTGCCGCGAGCTCCGCGGCGGCGAAGCCCCCGAAGACGACCGAGTGGACGGCGCCGAGGCGCGCGCACGCCAGCATCGCGACGACTGCCTCCGGCACCATCGGCATGTAGATGACGACCCGGTCACCCTTCTCTACCCCGAGCGAGGCCAGGGCGCCGGCGAACGTCGCGACGCGGTCGAGCAACGCGGCATACGTGATCGTCTCGTGGGTGTCGGTGACGGGGCTGTCGTAGTGCAGCGCAGCCTGGTCGCCGCGCCCGGCGGCGACGTGCCGGTCGAGGGCGTTGAAGCAGGTGTTGAGGGTGCCGCCGGTGAACCACCGGTAGAACGGCGGCCGGTCGTCGTCCAGCACCCGCTGCGGGGGAGTGATCCAGTCGATCGCCTTCGCCGCGTCGCCCCAGAAGCCGTCCGGGTCCCTGAGGCTCCGCTCGTATGCCGCGCGGTACGCGCCGTTGCCCAGTCCGCCACCCTTGAGGCCGGCACCGCCGTTGCCGCCATCGTCCATCCCGCGATCGTCCATCCCGCCATCGTGCGGCACCACGGGGGGACCCGCCAGAGCGGTGCGGGTGCGAAGCCGCCCCGTCAGGCGGCGGCGGTCATTCCTGAGGGCGGGTCTGGTACTTGATGTAGGCGCTCGAGTCCCGGTGCCACAAGCGGACCAGGGTCCAGGCGCCGACCGCGAGGAGGGCCAGGGCGAAGGCCTGGGCAAAGAGGCCGGCGGTGGGCAGCAGTCCGCCGAAGAAGCTCCCGACCGCGAGCGCGAACAACACGCTGGCGACGATGCGTCCCCATCGGGACCCGCGTGCCGTCACGCGGGCGAGGTAGAGCCAGAGGGCGCAGGCCAGCGCCGCGGTCACCGTGGTGACGGTGAGGCTGACTCGCAGCACGCCGTCGATGTCCGCTTCGGTCGCGACGAGGTGGCTGGCGGCGGCCTCGCGGGCGATGGCGTCGTGCAGCTGGCCCCGAGTGAGGAAGCCACGAACGATCTCGGCGACCTCGAGCGCGGCGCCGAACTGCATGAGCCGGACGCTGTCGACGATCGAGCGCGGCGGGACCACCGGGCTGCCCGGCCGCCACAACCGCTGGGCCTCGGGCCGCCCGTCACCGGGGCCGTCCGGGCTCAGCACTCCGCGCCACGAGATCTGTCGAGCCATCTGGTTGGTGCTCCCTCCGAGCGATGTGTTGACATCCTGTCTCGGAACCCTGCGCTGAGCCAGTCTCGCGCCCGGTTGTCGGGTGGGCGCCGGAGTTTCTAAAGCCCTCCGGTCGCCTCATCCATGACGAAGGCCCCCTGCACCTGCGTGGGGGGCCTTGTCTGGTTGGCGGAGGATAGGGGATTCGAACCCCTGAGAGCTTTCACTCAACACGCTTTCCAAGCGTGCGCACTAGGCCACTATGCGAATCCTCCGCCGAGGAGGCTACCTGAGCGAACGGCCTGCCCTGAAATCGCCTCAGATGGCGCAGCCAGGTCCGGCCAGGTCCGGCGTGCCGGCCGGGCCAGCGGATTCGCAGACCCGCTGGCCCCCCGTCTACACTGGCGGCAGGCACCCCGTGTGGTGGTACCTCTCCGAACTCCCCCAGGGCAGGAATGCAGCAAGGGTAGGAGAGCTCTTCCAGGTACGCGGGGTGTCCCCGTGTGTGCCCGCCCGTACTTTCGGCCACTCGCCCGAAAGCACGGGCGCTTGGCGGGTCCTGACGCCGTACTTTCGGCCACTCGCCCCGAATGCCTGGCGCGGCCGGCTCAGGTCCGGTGGCCCTCGTCGAGCAGCCGGACGCGGCGCCGGCCGAAGGTGACGGCCGCGTAGGACGCGAGCACCAGGACCATGAGCGCGTTCGACGCGCCGGACCGGGTGAGCAGCGCCGAGGCGGCGACCCCGCCGATGACCGTGAGCAGCAGCGGGCGGGCGTACCAGAAGGCAACCGACATCACGGCCGAGCCCGGCGAGAACAAGGACACCGGCGGCAGGCCGCGGAAGGCGGCCATGAGGTGCGCGCCCGCCACAAGGGCGACCATGGCAAGGGGCCAGACCACCACGGCGACGCCGCCTGTCGACGTCAACGCGACCGCGGCGCCCGCGAGCAGCGCCACGACGGCATACAACAGGGAGGGGGCGACCAGGTGGGCCAGCGCCTCCTGCCCGTACGCCAGCCCGATGAGGGGCGTCGTCCCGGCGTTGTCCCCCTGCAGTCGCATCCCCTCGGCCCAGGCGCCGTAGCCGAGGTAACAGGCGACGATGCCGACGAAGGCGACGATGTTCGGGACCCCTGGGGTCGCCGCGTGGGCGAGCGCCCAGCACCCGCCACCGGAAAGGATCGCGCCGACCATGAGCGCTCCGGGTGATCGTCGCAGCCCCAGCCAGTCACGCGCGGCGACCACGGCCACCGGCCCGCGGGCACGCAGCCGCCGACGACGAAGCCGCGTCGTGGGGGAGGCGACGTCGAGCCGGGCAGCGCGCAGGTCACCCGCGAGCACCGCACCCCCGATCGTCACGGCGCGCGCGGCCTGGGTCCGCAGGCTGACGTGGTGCAGGGCCCGCAGCGAACGGACCTCGCGCAGGACCGTCCCGGGACCTCTCGTGCCGGTGGGCCAGGACCGTACCTGCCCCCACAGCCACGCGCCGGCGAAGCCGAGCCCGACCGCCAGGCCCCCGAGAGTGGTCGGGACGAGGGCCAGCGGCGACGCCACTGCGGCGACCACCATGCCGGTGCCGATCACCGCACCGGTGAGCAGCCCGCCGACCAGGCAGCCGAGGAGGCTGAGCCGCCATGAGCGGCGCAGCACGACGGCGCGGTCGAGGCCGCTGACCACGACGTGGTCGAGGTAGGGCAGGTCGGGCACGACCGGGCCCCGCACCGAGCCGAGCCGGTGCGCGAGCAGCAGGAGTGCCACGACGACGGCACCGACGACGAGGACACCCTGGACCCCGGTCAGGTGACGTGAGAGCCACGCCGGGTCGACGAACTCGAAGAAGGCCCGCGACGCCGGCACCCCGTAGACGAGGGACGCGATCACGGCGACGTAGGCGGCATACACGGCATTGCCGTTGCCCTTGTCGGGCAGGCCGCCTCGGATGACCTCGCGCGCCTGGGCGAGGCGTTCGCGGTCGGTCGCCGGTCCGGCGACCTCGACGGAGGGGTCGCTCATGGGCCGACGATGTCGACCACCGCGTCACCCAGGGCGGCCGTCATGCCGGGGTCGTGGCAGGCGACGACGAGCGCGGCGCCGGTGGCCTTGCGGGCCAGCAGGATGTCGGTGAGCAGCGCGCGCTTGTGGGTGTCGAGCCGCTGCTCAGGTTCGTCGAGCAGCAGCACCCGGGCCGGGCGGAACAGCACCATCGCGAGGTGGAAGAGGTGTTGCTGCCCGGACGAGAGCTCGTGGGGGAACCGTTCGGAGAGGTGGTCCACCTCCAGCTCGGCCAGCATCGCGTCGGCCCGCTCGTCCGCGGTGCCGATGGCCCCGCCCCACGTCGAGTCGATGAGGACGAGGTGGTCGATGAGGGTCAGGTCGCGGTATGCCGTGGGCGAGCCGATGAGCGCGGCCACCCGGGCGCGCGTGGCCGGGTCGCGCTCGTCGAGCGGCTGCCCGTCGAGGCCGGCAGTGCCCGACGAGGCGTCGAGGGTGCCGGCGAGGATCCGCAGCAGGGTGGTCTTGCCGCTGCCGTTCTCCCCGCGCAGGACGACGCACTGCCCGGAGGTGACGGCCAGGTCGACGGGCCGCAGGAGCACGTTGCCGTCGATCTCCTTGGCGACTCCGGTGGCCGTCAGGGTCAGCGGTTGGGTCGTCCCTTCCCCGCCCGGATCCGGCTCGGCGGTGGGCTGTCTGCGCCGTGCGAACATCTGCCTCCTTCGTCGCCGTCAGTGTGCCACCCGGGTCTGGACGCCCGACGCGCGCGGACGCCGCGGATGTCGTCGGGGGCGACTAGGGTTCCCGAGGTGAGCACCGCGTTGTACCGCCGCTACCGGCCCGAGACCTTCGCCGACGTCATCGGCCAGGAGCACGTCACCGAGCCCCTGATGCAAGCGCTGCGCACGGGCCGGGTCAACCACGCCTACCTGTTCTCGGGGCCTCGCGGGTGCGGCAAGACGACCAGCGCCCGCATCCTGGCCCGCTGCCTCAACTGCGAGCAGGGGCCGACGCCGACCCCGTGCGGCACGTGCGACTCGTGCGTCGCGCTCGCCCGCGGTGGCGCCGGCAGCGTCGACGTCATCGAGATCGACGCCGCCAGCCACGGTGGTGTCGACGACGCCCGTGACCTGCGCGAACGCGCGTCCTATGGTCCGGCGCAGAGCCGCTACAAGATCTACATCATCGACGAGGCCCACATGGTCACGCCGCAGGGCTTCAACGCGCTGCTCAAGATCGTCGAGGAGCCGCCCGAGCACGTGAAGTTCGTCTTCGCGACGACCGAGCCCGAGAAGGTCATCGGCACGATCCGCAGCCGCACCCACCACTACCCGTTCCGGCTGGTCCCACCCGGCCAGCTCTCCGACTACATGGGCAGCCTGTGCGAGCAGGAGGGCGTCGCGGTGGCCCCCGGCGTGCTCTCCTTCGTCACGCGCGCGGGCGGCGGTTCGGTGCGTGACTCGCTGTCGGTGCTCGACCAGCTCATCGCCGGGTCGAGCGACGAGGGGCTGACCTACGAGGGTGCGGCCGCCCTGCTGGGCTTCACCGATGCCGAGCTCCTCGACGCGATCATCGACGCCTTCGCCGCGGCCGACGCCGCAGGGGTCTTCCACCAGGTCGACCGCGTCATCGAGACCGGCCTCGACCCGCGTCGGTTCGTCGAGGACCTGCTGGAGAGGTTGCGCGACCTCATCGTCGTGGCGGCGGTTCCGGATGGCGCGTCCTCGGTGTTGCGCGGCGTGCCCGAGGACCAGCTCGAACGCATGCGTCAGCAGTCGGCCGCCTTCGGCGGCGGTGCCCTGTCGCGGGCCGCCGACATCGTCAACGCCGGCCTCACCGAGATGACCGGCGCCACCGCGCCGCGACTCCAGCTCGAGCTCATCTGCGCGCGCGTGCTGCTCCCCGCCGCCTCCGGTGAGTCCGGGTATGCCGCGCGCCTGGACCGCCTCGAACGTCGCCTCGACGTCGAGGGCGTCCCGTCAGTGGCCCGTGCAGCGGCAGCACCCGTCCCCCCCACGTCGCCCTCGGCCCCCGCGGCGCCGGCCACCCCGCAGCCGGTAGCCGTGCCTGCGTCCGAGCCCGAGCCCGTCCCGACCCCCGCACCGGCGCGGGCGGTCGAGCCGCACGACCTGTCGACGGAGCCGCAGCACCAGTCAGGGCCGCCCGAGCGTGTGGCGACCGAGCCAGTGGCGACCGAGCCCCCAGCGACCGAGCCAGTGGCGACCGAGCCGGCCGCTGCCGCAGAGGCGCCGCGCACCAGCACCCCCACCGGCGGCATCGACGTCGCGGCCATCCGCCGGGCGTGGCCGGACATCCTCGGCTGGATCTTCAAGCACAAGCGCACCACGTGGACCCTGCTCTCCGAGCATGCGACCGTCTACGACTACGACGGCTCCAAGGTGGTCCTGGGCATCTCGACCGTCGGCATCGCCAACACCTTCCGGCACGGCCCGCACGCCGACCTGGTCCGTCAGGCGCTCATCGACGTGCTCGGCGTGGACGCACGCGTCGAGGGGATCCCCACCCCCGATGCCGCCGTCTCCGCACCGAGCGGCGAGGCCCACCCCACCGTCGCTCCCGCCAACCGGTTCCCGTCCGACGACCCGGCAGTCAAGGGCGACAACCCCGCGCCGTCGCGCGCCCGGGGCGGGACGGACGGCGGTGCGGCGGGAAGCTCTGGCGGCCCGGCGGCATACGCGGGCCTCGCTGCCTCGAGCCCACCCCCGGAGACAGGTGGCGGCTGGGCGACCGCCTCGTCCGGCCCGTCGAACGGCCCGAGCTGGGCCAGCGACGACGTGGCGGGGGCTGCGTCGACCCCACCCCCCGAGCCGGCGACCGCGCCCGCCGCCGAGCCGGGCACCGGTTCGAGGCTGGCCGCGGCGAAGGCTGCCGTGGCGGCGGAGGAGCCAGCGCGCACGCCTGACACCTATGTCGCCGATGACAGCGCCGCCAGTGCCGACGACGAGGACATCGCCGAGCTGGGCGAGGTCGGCAGGCCGGTCATCGAGCGACTGCTCGGCGGCAAGGTCATCGACGAAGGTCCCTGACCGCTGCGATGCAGGTCGCCGAGCTCCTCACGCGTCCGACCGCAGCCGAGCGGGCGTCGTCGCTGCCCGGCGACGACGTCGTGGCCCCCGCGGACGTCGTGATGGACCGTGCCTTCACCCTTCAGGTTCCCCCCGACGCCGTGTGGCCGTGGATCGTCCAGCTGGGGAAGCGGCGAGCCGGGTGGTACCTCCCCGCGGCGGTCGAGCGGTTCGTGCCGCCCGCCCGTCGAGGGCTGCGGAGGCTCGATGACCGCCACCAGGCACTCTCGGTCGGCGACGTCATCCCGGACTGGGGTGGAGCGGACGCGACGTTCACCGTCGTGGAGCTCGCACCGGCCCGGCACCTGCTCTACGGCTCGACCCGCGGCCGCACCCACCTGACCTGGTGCCTGCGGCTGACATCTGTCGGTGGCCGACGCACCCGGGTGCAGCTGCGGTTGCGGTTGGCGCCGGTCAGGCACCGGTTCGTGGCGGAGCACCTGGGCGGGTTGTTCGACCAGCTCACCGTCATGGGCCTGGCGGCAGGGCTTCGCGAGCGGGTCCAGCCCACCAGCGACACCGCGAGGGCATAGGCTCACTGGTGTGTACGAAGGCGTGGTCCAGGACCTGATCGACGAGCTCGGGCGACTGCCCGGAGTCGGTCCCAAGAGCGCCCAGCGGATCGCCTTCCACCTGCTGCAGGCCGACGCGGTCGACGTGAAGCGCCTCGTCGAGGTGCTCACCGAGGTCAAGGCCAAGGTGCGGTTCTGCGAGACCTGCGGCAACGTGGCGGAGTCCGAGCAGTGCCGGATCTGCGCCGACCCGCGCCGTGACGGCACCGCCATCTGCGTCGTGGAGGAGCCGAAGGACGTGGTCGCCATCGAGCGCACCCGTGAGTTCCGCGGGCGCTACCACGTGCTGGGTGGGGCGATCAGCCCGATCGACGGTGTCGGGCCGGACGACCTGCGCATCAAGGAGCTGATGACCCGGCTCGCGTCGGCCGAGGTCACCGAGATCATCATCGCGACCGACCCCAACCTCGAGGGCGAGGCGACGGCCAGCTACCTGGCCCGTTTCCTGCGGCCCATGGGGTTGCGGGTGACCCGGCTCGCGTCGGGTCTGCCCGTGGGTGGCGATCTGGAGTATGCCGACGAGGTCACCCTCGGCCGGGCGTTCGAAGGCAGGAGGCTTCTCGATGTCTGACGACCTGCGGGTGCTGGCCGACGAGTCGGCCGCCGACGCCCGCGCCTATCTCTCGACGGTCACCGAGGTGGCCTCGGGGACGGCGCCGGACGCGGCGATCCCGATGACGCTCCTCGCGTTGTCCCAGGCGCTCGTCATGGGTGCCCGGCTCGGCGCCATCGAGGACATCCTCCCGGCGGAGCGGTTCGAGGCCGACACGGTCGAGGCCGAGCTCGACCCGCTGCGCACGGGCGTCGCGAACCTCTTCGAGGGACTCGACGAGTACGCCGACCTCGTCGACCCCGTCACCTCCACCGAGCTCGCCACCGGATCACTGTCCAACGACGTGACGGTCGTCGCCTCCGCACTCGCCCACGGGCTGCGGCACTACGACGCCGGGCGGATGTCCGAGGCGCTCTGGTGGTGGCAGTTCAGCTATCTCTCCGACTGGGGCGAGCGGGCGGCCTCCGCCCTGCGGGTCCTGCAGTCCCTGCTCGGCCACATCCGGCTCGACGCCGACGAGGAGCGGGTCTCCGAGGCCGAGTTCGACGCCCTGCACCCCTGACACCCGCGCGGCGGTGCGGGCGTGCGGACGCGCGGACGTGCGGACGTGCTGCAAGATCACTGAGACGCGCTGCAAGAGCACGTGAAACGAGAGCAGACCGAGGGGGTTCGACTGCGATGCAGATGAAGCTGGAACTGATTCCGCTCCCGGTGGCGGACGTTGACCGGGCCATCGCCTTCTACGGCGACAAGCTCGGCTTCACCAAGGACGTTGACGTGCGGCCCGCCGAGGGTGTCCGGATCGTCCAGCTGACGCCAGAGGGCTCGGGTTGTTCGATCGGTTTCGGGACGGGGCTGGAGGTGTACGCGGGTGAGCCGGGGAGTGCCAGGGGCCTGCACCTGGTCGTGGAGGACATCACGGAGGCCCGTGCCGAGCTCGTCCGCAGAGGCGTGGAGGTCAGCGAGATCCACGACTTCGGCGGCGGTGTCAAGGGAGCGAACTTCTCCGATCCTGACGGCAACAGCTTCGAGCTGCAGGAGATGGCCTGGCGCAGGGGCTCGACGTACTAGAGGTACGGCATACCCGTCTCGCCGGAAGTGCGACGCATCTCCGGCGGCGCGAGCGGTCAGGCGATGCGGGTCCCGTTGGGCAGTCGGCGGATCGGCGTCCGCAGCCGCTGACCCGCCACCACCCCGGCGCCGACGCCGGCGATCAGCAGGAACCCGAGACCGAACGGCCAGACCGGAGCGGTTTCGAGGGCCTCGTCCAGCGGGTCCACATAGCTCTCGTCCGTGAAGTCCCCCTGACCTGGGCCCACGAAGCCGGCGCACTCCTGCGCGACGGCGTCCGGCCCGTTGCGCGCCATCCGTGAGCCGGCGCTGATCCAGCGCATGGGAGTGAAGCCGCTGGAGTACATCCCGTTGGTCTTGCGGGGCTGGGAGGGCGCGGCGTCGGCGACCACGACGAACGGGTTGAGCGGCAGCATCCACCAGATGCGCTCCGTGTGCGCCACGGTCGTGCGACGCGTGAACGTGGTGCAGTCCGCGCGCGTCGGCTCGACCTGGCTCTTCTGGATCTGCTCGAGCTGTTCGGGGGTGAGGTTGGGGTCGTTGGGGTCGAAGGCGGGGGCCTGGTGGGTCTGGTACCACGACTCGGGGATGCCGAAGACCTGCTGGGTCTCCTCCTGGGTCACGAGGAAGGCGCTGAGCCCGAACCCGATGGTGGTGCCGAAGACCAGGGCTCCCATCGTCAGGTACGTCAGCACGGCCGAGGCGACAGGTCGCGCCGTCAGCGTGGAGAACATCAGGCCGATCGCGCAGACCACCGCCAGCACGAGGACGAGCACCACCAGGGACATCACGATGCCCCCCGCCGAGATGCCTCCCTCGAACCAGGCCCAGGCCAGGAACGGCAGCGCGCTGGTGAGGAAGGCCAGCGAGATCGCCCACGCCGAGAGCAGCTTGCCGAGCGCGATGTCCCAGGGTGAGAGCAGCGTCGTCTGCAGGGTCGCGAGGACCCCGTGCTCACGGTCGCCGTTGACCGAGGTCGCGGTGAGCGAGGGGACGATGAGCATGGACAGGCCCAGCACGAAGAAGACGACGATGTCGTACATCGCCGATCCCGATCTGAGGTCGGGGTCGTTCGTCGCCCAGTAGGCGAGGAAGGTGACCCCCGCGATGAGGATGACCCAGACCGCCAGCACGATCGGCCAGCGCGAGGTGCGGACTCGTTGACGCAGCTCGAGGGCTGCGATCGTCCGGATGCCGTGCCAGCTCATCGCCGGTCCTCCGTCGCTGCGAGGTAGGCGGACTCGAGGGCGCCCTGACTGGGAGCGAAGGCGATGACCCGGATGCCGTCGCGGACCAGGTCGGCGAGCAGCCGCGCGGCGTTCTCCTCCCCGGCCACTTCGACCTCGGTGAGGCCGCCTCCGACCCGGATCGCGGGGACGTGGTGTTCCTCGAGCCAGCTGGTGAGGTCCTCGGGGTCGAGCGAGTCGATGCGCCAGGAGGCCATCGCCGTCGCGACGAAGTCCGCGTCGAGGCTCTGGGTCTCGAGGCTCCGCCCGCGCGCCACGATGACGGCGCGGTCGGCGACCTCCTGGAGCTCAGTGAGGATGTGACTGGAAACGAGCACCGTCTTGCCTTGTGCCGCAAGGGATCTCAACACATCGCGCAGCTCGATGCGACTGCGCGGGTCCAGTCCGGAAGCCGGCTCGTCGAGCAGGAGCACGCTGGGGTCGTTGATGAGGGCGCGGGCCAGGCCGAGCCGCTGCTTCTGCCCTCGCGAGAGCACCCGCGCGCGACGGTCCGCGAGGTCGTCGAGGTGCACCGTGTGCAACAGCTCGTCGGTGCGGGCCCGTGCCCGGTCCGCCGGCATCCGGTATGCCGCGGCGATGGTGTGCAGCACCTCGCGCACCGTGAGCGCGTCCCAGGTGCCGAAGCCGTCGGGCATCCACCCGATCTTGGCCCGGACCTCGGTCGGCTGGCTGACGGGGTCGAGCCCGTCGATGCGGATCTGCCCCTGGTCCGGCACGAGCAACGTCGCCATCATCAGCAGCAGCGTCGTCTTGCCCGAACCGTTGGGACCGATCAACGCCGTGACCTCGCCCGGCTGGGCCGTGAGGCTGATGCTGTCGACGGCGAGCACGTCCCCGAACGCTCGCCGCACCCCCTGTACCTCGATGCTCATGCGCGAAGGCTAGCGGTGCAGGACCCGCCTGCCATGGGCTTTCGTACTCACCCGCGTCCGGCATGCGGCACCCACGTCCCACGATGAGGACGGCAGTTATGCTGGCGACTCCGCACCGCCGCACCGCCGTCTCGGGTCCACAGGAGTTCCAACCGTGCCGATCGTCGTCCAGAAATATGGCGGCTCATCGCTGGCCGATGCAGCCAGCATCAAGCGTGTCGCCCGCCGGATCGTCGAGGCCAAGAAGGCCGGGAACGACGTGTGCGTCGCCGTGTCCGCCATGGGCGACAGCACCGACGAGCTGCTCGACCTCGCCAACCAGGTGAGCCCGCAGCCCCCGCCCCGCGAGCTGGACATGCTGCTGACTGCGGGGGAGCGCATCTCGATGGCGCTCGTGGCCATGGCGATCGCCGACCTGGGCTACACCGTGCGCTCGTTCACGGGCAGCCAGGCGGGCGTCATCACCGACTCGTCGCACGGCAGGGCCCGCATCATCGACGTGACCCCGGGTCGGGTCACCGACGCCCTCGACAAGGGCCACATCGTCATCGTCGCCGGGTTCCAGGGCGTCAGCCAGGACACCAAGGAGATCACGACGCTCGGCCGCGGCGGGACCGACACGACCGCCGTCGCGCTGGCGGCCGCCCTCAACGCAGAGGTGTGCGAGATCTACACGGATGTCGACGGGGTCTTCACGGCCGACCCGCGAATCGTCCCGGCTGCCAGGAAGATCCACCGCATCTCCAACGAGGAGATGCTCGAGCTGGCGGCCTCTGGGTCGAAGGTCCTGCACCTGCGCAGCGTCGAGTACGCCCGCCGTTTCGACATCCCCATCCACGTTCGCAGCTCCTTCTCAGCGAAGGAGGGCACCATCGTCACGGACAAACCAGTTGAAGGAGACACCGTGGAAGCCCCCATCATCGCCGGTGTCGCCCACGACCGCAGCGAGGCCAAGATCACCGTCGTCGGCGTCCCGGACCATCCCGGCAAGGCGGCGGCGATCTTCCAGACCTGCGCCGACGCCGAGATCAACATCGACATGATCGTGCAGAACGTGTCCGCGACCGAGACCGGCCTCACGGACATCTCGTTCACCTGTCCCAAGACGGACGGCCAGACCGGGGTGCATGCGCTGAGGAAGGTGCAGGAGTCGGTGGGCTTCGCCTCGATCCAGTACGACGACCAGATCGGCAAGCTGTCGCTGGTGGGCGCCGGGATGCGGTCGCACCCGGGAGTCTCCGCGACGTTCTTCAAGGCGCTGGCCGACACCGGCGTCAACATCGAGATGATCTCGACGTCTGAGATCCGCATCTCGGTGGTGACGCGGGCCGAGGTCCTCGACGACGCCGTGCGAGCGGTCCACTCGGCCTTCGGGCTGGACTCCACCGAGGGCGAAGCCGTGGTCTACGGGGGCACCGGCCGGTGACCTCACTCGCCTCGAGGGCCCCGCGCCCGACCCTCGCACTGGTCGGAGCCACCGGAGCCGTGGGGGCGGTGACCCAGCAGGTGCTCGCGATGCGGGCCGACATCTGGGGCGAGATCCGGGCCGCCGCCTGCGCCGAGGATGCCGGGACCGTGCTGGTCGTGTGCGGCCGCGAGGTGGTCGTCCAGGAGCTGTCGCCCGAGTTCTTCGACGGCGTCGACATCGCCCTCGTCGACGTCCCTGCCCCGGTGGCTGCCCTGTGGGCGCCCATCGCCGCAGCCCGTGGTGCGGTCGTCATCGACAACAGCTCGGCGTTGCGCGGCGACCCCGACATCCCCCTGGTCGTCCCCGAGGTCAACCCCCTGCAGATCCGCAACCGGCCCAAGGGCATCATCGCCAATCCCGGTGCCACGACGTTGACCATGATCGACGCCCTCGGCGTCCTGCACGCCGGTTGGGAGCTCACCGAGCTGGTCGTGGCCTCCTACCAAGCGGCCTCCGGTGCCGGACGGGTCGGCATGGGCCGGCTCTACGACGAGCTCGAGGTCGTCGCCGGCCACCGCGAGCTCGGCCACCAGCCGGGTGACGTGCGGCGGCTGATCGAGCACGAGCTCGGCGCCGAGTCGCCGTTCCCGGCGCCCCTGGCCCTCAACGTCATCCCCTGGATCGGGGTGGCGGCCGAGGACGGCTGGACCTCCGAGGAGCTCAAGATCCGCAACGAGACCCGCAAGGTGCTCGGGCTGCCCGACCTGCGCGTCTCGGCGACCTGTGTGCGGGTCCCCGTCATCACGACGCACTCCGTCGCGGTCCACGCCACGTTCGCCCGCAAGATCGACGTGGCCGAAGCCCGCCAGGCCCTGGTCGAGGCGCCCGCGGTGGTGGTGCTCGACGACCCCGACAGCCTCGAGTTCCCCACGCCGTCTGACATCGTCGGCTCCGACCCGCGGTTCGCGGGGCGGTTGCGCCAGGCGCTGGACTTCCCCAACACCCTCGACTTCTTCATCTGCGGCGACAACCTTCGCAAGGGCGCTGCGCTCAACATGGTGCAGGTCGCCGAGCTGGTCGCGAAGGACCTGACCGTCGTCGGCTGACCGTCAGTCGTCGGCTGGCCCTCAGTCGTCGAGGGTCGCGCGCAGGCCGGCCTCCCCGACCGACAGCTGGAGCCTGCCGTCCTGCGGCAGGTCGACGACGGCACAGCCGTGCAGCACGTCCACCTGCGCCGCCTCCGTCATCCGGCACACGGTATGCCGCCCGCTCACCTCGAGCGCGAACTTCCCGTCCTCGTCGATGGTCGCCAGGACACCGCCGGCAGCCGTGACGTCGTCGTGCAGGACGCGTCCGCCTACGTAGGGCAGGTCGTCACTGCTGGGGACGTCGATGCCGGCCTTCCCGAGGAAGTCCAACAGCGAGCCGTCCTCGAGCACGGCCACCCAACCGCCCCCGAGGGGCCGGTCCTTCTGGCCGGTGTCGTCGACCGCGATGACCTGGCCCTCGATCCCGTCCGGTCCGCCGCAACCCGCCACGGTCACCAGTGCGACGGCGAGCAGCACGGTCGCGATCGCGCCGACGAGACCGCGTCGCGGGGCGCTGGCGGCCTGGGTGCTGGTGGGGGTCATGGGCCCACATCCTCGCGCACGCCCTCGTCGGGCCGCGGGATCACGGGTGGATGACGAATCGTGTCGTCCGCGTGTCGCTTGACATGTGACTGGTGTGACTGGTGTGACGATTGTGACTCACGATCAGGGACGAGCCAGGGGGCACCAGATGAAGGACGAGGACCTCACACCCACCCAGCTGTGGCGCAAGCACCGGATGCGCCAGGTCATGCTCTTCGTCACCATCCCCGGCGTCCTGCTGGGCACGGCCAGCATCACGGCTGCCTACTCGGCGGGCTGGATGAGCCCGCCGCCGCCCAAGCCCGCCTGCACCCCTGTCGTCGTCCCCGCGCCGGCACGAGGTTCCTTCACCGTCAACGTCATGAACGCCACCGGACGCCAGGGCGTGGCTGCCGAGGTGGCCGTCGGCCTGGCCAAGCGCAAGTTCACCGTCGGGGGCATCAGCAACGCCCCCGAGTCCTGGTACGTCACCCAGACCGCCGTCGTCCACCACGGCCCGAAGGGGCTCGACCAGGCGCTCCTGGCGGCCTCCCAGATCCCCGGCGCGAAGCTGTTCGCGGACACCCGGACGGGCACCTCGGTCGACGTCGTCGTGGGCCTGGGCTACCAGCAGCTGGTTGCGATTCCGGCGCGGCTCAAGCCCATTCCGTCCGAGGTCAAGGTCAACGTCTACAACACGACCTACAAGACCGGGCTGGCCAAGACCGTCGCCGACGCCGTCGCCGCCCGCGGGTTCAAGGTCAAGGACGTGTCCAACGACCCGCTGCGGACCCTGCAGATGGGCACCGCCGTCATCCGCTACGGCGAGGAGGGTGACCTGGCCGCGACCCTGCTGCAGGGACACGTCCCGGGCGCCCAGCTGGTCAAGGACGACCGCCTCGGAGCGGGGGTGGACCTCGTCATCGGCAACGCGTTCACGGAGCTGACTCCGGTCGCCGACGTGCCCCCGCTGCCTCCCCGACCCACGCAGGCGGTGCCCACGGTGGCTCGTCCCTGCAAGTGACCACGACCTGAGAGCGTCCGCGTCCCGGGCTTGGCATCGGAGCGGGCGAACAGGCACAGTGGGTGCCCCATGACGTTTCGCCCTGTGTATGCCGTTTCCCTCCTGTGTGCCGTCCTCGCCTCCGCGTGCGGTGGCGGTCAGCCCGACTCCGCCGCCACCACCGCTGCGTCCACGTCGCCCGCGCCGACCTCGGCCACGACGAGCGCGACGACCACGACAACCACCACCACGAAGCCTGCCGCCACGCCCTCGAAGGCCACCAAGCCCCCGGCGCCGGCCACGCGGCATACGACGGCTGCTGCGAAGCGCCCGGCGGCCACGAGCCTGGCACCGGTCCCGCGGGCGGGTGCCGAGCCCGCGGTGCGTTTCCCCCGGAACGAATCCGCAGTCGGCTCGGGCGCCAACGCCTCGGTCGCCCGCGTCCCTGACGGCGTCTGGAACGCGATGGTGGGCTACTCGTGGACCGCGGGGTGCCCGGTGGGGCGCTCGCAGCTGCGGTACGTGCGGGTCAACTTCTGGGGCTTCGACGGCAAGCGGTCGAGGGGGTCGCTCGTCGTGAACGCGTCGATCGCCGACGAGACGGCCGCTGCGTTCGCCCGGCTCTACGCTCTGCAGTTCCGCATCCGCCAGATGAAGCCGATGGACTCGTCGTGGGGCCGCAACCCCAAGGGCCCGGGCGCCAACGACTACGCGGCGATGGAGGCGGACAACACCTCCGCGTTCAACTGCCGCTACGTCGGGGGCCAGGAGGCGAGCAAGGTCTACAGCAAGCACGCCTACGGCACGGCGATCGACGTCAACGACTTCGAGAACCCCTACGTCGCCGACAACGGGACGGTCTACCCCGATCGCTACTGGCTGAGCCGGCGCGGCCCGGCGCCCGGCGTCTTCTCGTCCAGCGGGAGTGCCGCAGTGCGGGCGTTCACCAGCCAGGGCCTGCGCTGGGGCGGCCTGTGGTCACACCCCGACTATCAGCACTTCGACCGATGACGCGGGTTCTCCCTCGCCACCCACGTGGCAGGTGTGCCGTGTCGGCTGCGCTCTGCCTGACGGCGGTCGCGGCGCTCGCCGCCTGCTCCGGCCAGCCGGAGGCCACGGCCCGCACGTCGCGCGCCACCGTCTCGACGACGACACCGGCCACGACCACCTCGACCACGACGACGACGGCACCCAAGCCGAAGCCGTCCACCACCACCCGGTCGACGCCGAAATCCACCCCGCCGAGCACCAAGGCCAGTCCGAAGCCCAGTCCGAAACCCCAGGCCGCGCCGAGCTGCTCCGTTCCCTCGGGGGTGCGCGCGTCGCAGGTCGTGACGGTCAGGTCGGCGGGCTCCAGCGCGACCGTACGCGCCTGCCGCCGGACCTCCACTGGCTACGTCCTCGACCTCGGTCCCTACCACGGCCACGTCGGGCTCAACGGCGTCAGCTGGTCCAAGCGCGAGGGTGACCTCAAGACACCGGCGGGCACCTTCCCCCTGCGGGGTGGTTTCGGTGCTCGCGCGAATCCCGGTCTCCCCCAAGGCTGGTTCCGCGTCGACGGCTCCGACGTCTGGGTCGACGACAGCCAGTCGAGCCTCTACAACACCCACCAGCGCAAGCCGGCCAACGGCCGGTGGACCTCGGCGGAGAACCTGCTCAACACGCCTGCCTACAACTACGCCCAGGTGATCGGCTACAACGAGGGGCGGACGCCCGGGCGGGGTTCGGCGATCTTCTTCCACGTCGACACCGGCAGGGGGACGGCCGGCTGCGTCTCCCTGCCGACGTCGGCGCTGTTGGCCGTGATGCGCTGGGAACGCTCCGGCGCCGTGATGTCGATCAGCTGAGCCCGGCGACCAGCTGAGTCGACCGGCTGAGACCACGGTGGCCGTGCCCTCTCCGACACGGCAGAGTGGGCCCATGACCGTGAAAACCGTCGCCATGCTCACCGCTGGTGGCCTCGCCCCCTGCCTCTCGTCCGCTGTGGGTGGGCTCATCGAGCGCTACTCCGAGGTCGCGCCCGACGTGCGCCTCATTGCCTACCGCAACGGGTATGCCGGCCTGCTCACCGGTGACTCCGTGGAGGTCACTGACGAGGTGCGCGCCAAGGCGCACCTGCTGCACGGCTTCGGCGGCAGCCCGATCGGCAACAGCCGCGTCAAGCTCACCAACGTCAAGGACTGCGTGAAGCGCGGCCTGGTCCAGGAGGGCCAGGACCCCCTGCACGTCGCGGCCGAGCAGCTCACCCGCGACGGCGTCGACGTCCTGCACACGATCGGTGGCGACGACACCAACGGCACGGCGGCCGATCTCGCGGCCTTCCTGCACTCCAACGGTTACGAGCTCACGGTCGTCGGGCTCCCGAAGACGATCGACAACGACGTGATCCCGATCCGGCAGTCCCTCGGAGCCTGGACCGCCGCCGAGCAGGGCGCGTCGTTCGCGCGCAACGTGATCGCTGAGCACTCCGCCAACCCTCGCATGCTCATCGTGCACGAGGTGATGGGCCGCAACTGCGGATGGCTCACTGCCGCAACGGCTCTCGCACACCACAGATGGGTCCAGGGCGCCGAGTTCAGCGGCTGGCTGGAGAACTCCGCGGAGCGGTGGGACGTCCACGGTGTCTTCGTGCCGGAACGTCCGCTGGACATCGCGAGCGAGGCGAAGCGGCTCCGCAGCGTCATGGACGACTACGACGGCGTGAACCTCTTCGTCTCCGAGGGCGCTGGCGTCACCGAGATCGTCGAGGCGATGGAGGCCGCCGGGCAGGACGTGCCGCGCGACCCGTTCGGCCACGTCCAGCTCGACAAGGTGAACCCAGGGGCGTGGTTCGCCAAGCAGTTCGCCGACCAGCTCGGGGCCGACAAGGTGCTCGTGCAGAAGAGCGGCTACTTCGCGCGGTCGGCCGCGGCCAACGACGCGGACCTCGCCCTCATCAAGGACTGCACGACGTATGCCGTGGACGCGGCGCTGCGTGGCGAGTCCGGTGTCGTGGGGCACGACGAGGAGCGCGGCGACACGCTGCGCGCCATCGAGTTCGACCGGATCAAGGGGGGCAAGGCGTTCGACTCCTCCGTCGACTGGTTCACCACCCTGCTTGCTGACCTCGGGCAGGCGTAGCACAGTCGGTGCCATGGCACCCACGTCCGCGGCCGAGCCCAGTCCCAGCACGACGGCATACCGAAAGGCTCGCGACACGCTCGTCGCGCTCACCGGGCAGCACGACCGGGCTGTCCGCGAGTTCAGCTGGCCCGACGTCGGGGCGCGCTTCAACTGGGCGGTCGACTGGTTCGACGCCATCGCCCGCGGCAACGACGCGACGGCGCTGTGGCTCGTGGAGGAGGACGGCTCCGAGCAGCGGCTGACCTTCGACGAGATGGCCACGCGCTCCGACCAGGTCGCGGTCTGGCTGTCGGGGCTCGGCGTGGCCAAGGGCGACCGGGTGCTGCTCATGCTCGGCAACCAGGTCGAGCTGTGGGAGACGATGCTCGCGGTGTTCAAGCTCGGCGCCGTCATCATGCCGACGACGGCGGCCCTCGGTCCGGCGGACCTGCGCGACCGCGTCGAGCGCGGGGGCGCCCGGGTGGTCGTGGCCAACGGCGCGGACGCCGCCAAGTTCGAGGAGGTGCCCGGCGACTACGTGCGGGTGAGCGTCGGCGACGTGGACGGCTGGCACACCTACACGGACGCGTATGCCGTGCAGCCGCACCCCTTCGAGACCGTCACCGCGGCAACGGACCCGTTGTTGCTCTACTTCACCTCGGGCACGACCAGCAAGCCGAAACTCGTTGAGCACACTCAGGTTTCGTACCCGGTCGGTCACCTGTCGACGATGTACTGGATCGGTGCCAGACCTGGCGACGTCCACCTGGCCATCAGCTCGCCCGGGTGGGCCAAGCACGCGTGGTCGTGCTTCTTCGCGCCGTGGATCGCGGAGTCCACGATCTTCGTCCACAACTACACGCGGTTCGACGCAGGGGCGCTGCTGGACCAGATCCGGCGGGCCGGGGTCACGACGTTCTGCGCGCCACCGACGGTGTGGCGCATGCTGATCCAGGCCGACCTCAGCGGTGGGAGCGGTGACCTGCGAGAGCTCCTGGCTGCGGGCGAACCCCTGAACCCCGAAGTCATCAGCCAGGTCCAGCGCGCGTGGGACCTGACCATCCGCGACGGCTACGGCCAGACCGAGACGACCCTCCAGATCGGCAACATCGCCGGTGAGCCACTCAAGCCCGGGTCGATGGGGCGACCCATGCCCGGTGTGCCCGTGGCTCTCGTCGACCCGCTGACCGGCGAGCCCGCCGACGAGGGGGAGATCGTCCTCGACCTGTCCCGGCACCCGGTCAACCTGATGACCGGCTACCTCGGTGACGCCGAGCGGCAGGCCCAGGCGATGTCCGGTGGCTACTACCACACGGGGGACGTGGCCCAGCGGGACGCGGAGGGCTACATCACCTATATCGGCCGCACCGACGACGTCTTCAAGGCGAGCGACTACAAGGTGTCGCCGTTCGAGCTCGAGAGCGTGCTGATCGAGCACCCGGCGGTGGCCGAGGCGGCGGTCGTGCCCGCGCCCGATGCGACCCGGCTGGCGGTGCCGAAGGCCTACATCGCGCTGGCTCCCGGCTGGGAGCCCGACGCCGACACCGCGAAGGCGATCCTGGCGCACGCCCGCACGCACCTCGCGCCCTACCTGCGGGTGCGCCGCGTCGAGTTCTTCGAGCTGCCCAAGACCATCTCCGGCAAGATCCGCCGGGTCGAGCTGCGCGACCGCGAGCAGCAGGCCTTCGACGGTGGGAGGTCTCTGTCGGAGGAGTTCCGGGATGACCAGTTCCCCGACCTCAAGGCGTGACCAGCGGTGCTCCGGGGCCGAGGGACGCGGGGTGTCGGGTCGGAGCGGGAGGGACCCGCGAGACGCCCGTGGCTTTGACCGGGCCGCTCGACTAGTCTGGCGCTGTCGAACCGGAACCGGGAGCGGTCCTGTCCGACAAACAGTGGGGACTGGGGGGTTACCGACCGTTTGCCTGATGGGAAGTTGGCATGTTACGACTGGCCAAAGCCGTGCCGGTGAGGACCTGTATCGCCGTCCACGTGCTCAGCATCGACCCCGACCGTCGCGTGCTCCTCGACCGGGCCAAGCCGCCGGAGCAGCCGTTCTGGGGCCTGCCCAGCGCAGTCATCGAGGTGGGTGAGGACCCGGTCATCCGCGTCCGGCGGCTGGTTTCCGCGGCGGGTGCGCTGACAGCCACCAGGGCCGAGGTCATCGACGTCGACAGCGTCGTCGACGGAGACCAGCACGTGGTGCACCTGGTCTTCGAGTGCGGGGCCGAGCCTTCCCTGCTGCCCACGGTGACCGGGTCGTCCGCGCTGTGGTGGAGCCTGCCGGAGATCGTCGGCCTCAACCTGTCGCCCCGGACGCGCAAGGCTCTCGCTTCGCGGTGGTCGATGATCTGGCCCGACACCTGATCGGACTCGACTGGGGCGACTGCACCGGTCATTCCGACATTACGGGCATCCTGGTGTGGGTGGACCCGGTTGGTCTCACTGGGTGGCCCTTGGGCCCTTTCGAGGCCGTTGGACCCCGAGTACGGTGAAAGCGGCGGTCCGCCGGGGTCCGTCGGGTACTCGAGTAGGCCGGGGCTGCCTGTGCGGACCTACCCATACGCGTTTCACGTCGCCCTCGACGGCAACGGACTGAACGGTCTCGAGGGCAGGGCTGGCGTGTGCCTGTTCCACTACGACCCGGTGACCGGGGACCATGCCTACAAGGTCACCTACTTCGCAGGCGCCTCGGGTGGTCACGCGCCCAGCGTGGACCCGAGCAGGCGGATCGGCTTCCTGGGCAACACCGGCCAGCACCTGCTCTTCTACGATCTCGCGACGCTGGAGGAGGCCGACCGCGTCTCGACCCTGCGCTTCGAGGTCCCCGACACCACCATCAAGGGCAGCACCCACGTCGTCTGGCTGGACGACACCCAGTTCGTCACCTCGATCGGCGAGCACCTCTGGAAGCTCGACGTGAACCGGCTGACCAAGGCCGAGCAGATCGCGCCGCACGGACTGAAGATCCCCCACGCCATGAAACGGACCGCCTCCGGTCGGTACATCGTCTACGGCGGGATGGACCACCCGACCCGGGGTGAGGCCAAGGAGGTCGGCATCCTCGACACGGTCACGGGGGAGGTTCGCCGGATCGTGCTGCCCACGACCTGCTGGCACGTGGTCTGCCACCCGGTCCTCGACGTCTTCTACGCAATCTCCTTCAGGGTCAATGCTGCTGACCGCTCCGACTGGGAGCACTGGGGGATGGCCTGGCTCCGGCAGTACGCCTTCGAGATCGACGCCGAGGACGGCCGCATCGTGCGCCACTGGGCAGCCGACCGCGACCTGCCGGCCCACATCAACTCCGACGTGACGATCTCCGACTCCGAGCTCATCTTCTGCACCGGCGGCAGCCACACCGTGGTCTTCGTCGACCTGCTCACGCTGAGCCAGCACCGGCTCATCGACGAGCACCCGGGGGCGTTGGAGAGCCTCGCGCTCACCCGCCAGTCGGCCACGACCTTGGCCGAGTCGGTCATGCGGGGCAACTTCTTCAGCAACTCCCAGCTGTATGCCGAGTCGTTGCGAGTCAGCCGTGGCGCCCTGGTCGACGGGATCTACGCCTGCCAGCTCTCGGCCGACCAGACCCTGCTGTTCACCGCGAACCGCGGGCAGAACCACATCACCGTCTACGACTACCCGTCCCTGGAGGTCCGCGACCGGATCGTCATGCCCGAGCTCCAGGAGTTCGACTCGCGGTTGGGGGCCTGGGGCGACCCCCGGTTGGGCTTCCACCACTCCTACCTCGTCAGCCCCGACGCAGACGCACCCTCGTCCGATGCACACCGTCCCGCAGGAGCACTCTGATGGCCGACTACTCGATCGACACCACCGTCTTCGGCGGGAACACGTTCAGCTCCGACGTCACCGCGGACGTGACCTCGACCCTGACCGGGCTGGACAAGATGAACCTCACCCTCGCCGGGGGCACCACCAACACGAACAACGGCGAGAACACCGTCCACACCGACTCGACGATCACCCTCCAACCCGTCACGCTCGAACCCGTCACGACGACGTCGACCGTCAACACCACCTCGAGCGTGGACTCCACGTCCTCGGTCGACCTCAAGCCCGTGGCGGTGGACACCTGCGTCCGGCTCGAGCTGGGTCCCCCGCCGGCGACCGAGGTCTGCATGCCGTACGAACAGACCTGGGGCTGGACGGTGCTCGGACTGGAGCTCTTCGCGATCACGGTGCGCGGCAGCACCACGACGCACATCCGGCCCGAGCACCACGGTCCCGTCGTGATCGACCTGTGAGCCCTCCATGACGACCGCCCGACGCAAGCCGACAAAGGCCACCGCCGCGACCAAGGCGACCACCGCCGCGACCAAGGCGGCCGCGGGCGCGACGCGCGCTCCCGCGAAGAAGCCAGCCGTGGACACCATCGTCCTGACCGGGCCGCCGAGCCTGGTGCGCGCCACGGTCTCGGTCGAGAACGCCGTCGACCAACGGGTCGCCGTCCGGGGACTGACCCTGCACCGCACTGGTCGAGCGGCCTTGACCGGGTCTGGCGCCGCGGTCATCGCGCCCGGCGCCACGGCCGACCTGCCGGTGTCGTTCCGGCTCGATCCGGACACCCCACCGGGCGAGTACGCCGCGGAGGTCGAGGTCGGGGGCATCCGCCGGGAAGCGGTGCTCCGGGTCGAGGCCGACCTCTCGATGCACGTCTCGCCGCGCCGCGTCCTCGCCGAGGTGGGAGCGAACGCGCTCACCCTGACCGTCACCAACGACGGCAACATCACCATCCCCCTTTCCTCGGTCGTGCGCGCTCACACCGACGACGGCAGCCCGGACCCCGACGCCGGTCCAGACGTCACCCTGACGCTGACTGCTGCGGCGACCTTGGCACCCGGTAGCACGACCGTCCTCGAGGGCCACCTCACGGTGCCTGAGGAGCTCGACCCGACCAGGCGGCATACCGCACGGATCCCTGTCGGCACAGCCGATCTCGACGTCATCATCCTGCCCCACGACCCATCGGAGTGATCAGCATGAGCACGACCGCACCCGAGTACCTCACCACCCTCCGCGACGGGTTCGCCGGCGCCGTGCAGCAGTGGATGGACCAGTCGACCGCGGCCTGGGACCAGTGGTCACAGGCCTGGTCGCCGGTGGTGGCCGCCGCCGGCCTGGGTATGCCGGGTGCTCCCGGCGGCGCGCGCGGTCACCAGCACGGGGGTCACCACCACAAGGGTCACCAGCACGAGGGTCACCACCATGGCGAGAGGGACTGCGGCGCGAAGGACTGTGGGTGTCACGACAGCTGTGGGTGCGGCGACGCGTGCGACTGCTGCGTACCCGAGGCCGATGTCGTCGTGCATGCCAGGGTTGGTGAGGTGCGGGTGGTGCCCTTCCGGCTGCACAACCCGTGGCGCCGGGAGCGCGAGGTGTCCCTGGAGATCGGGCCATGGCACCGCTGCTCGGGCGACGACCTCCAGATCCGCGCCGAGCTGGAGGAGAAGAAGCTCGTCCTGGGGCCGTGTGAGGACCGGGTCGTCCGGTTGCTCCTCTCGACCCGTGGCTCAGCCGACGACGGCTCGTCGAACACCAAGGACACCAAGGACACCAAGGAGGGCAGGGGCGCGACAGCCACGCTCGATGTCGCCGGTGACGTCACGGTCGCAAGGACGAGACGGGCGACCGACGTGGACTCGTGCGCCAGCGCCTACGCGGACGTCCGCTTCGAGGGGTGCGCCCGGTCGCAGCGCGTGGCCGTCGTGGTGCTCCCGGCGGACTGCGACGCCGTCGAGGTCGGGTGTGACTGCGGATGCTGCTGCTGACAGGAGGACCGAGATGACCGACTCGAAGAACACCGCCGCTGCGGACGAGACCCTGGCGCGCATCACCGAGCTCGCCCGACAAGCCCTTCAGGCCCAGGCGGCCCTCGCCAAGCAGTCCCTCGAGCTGGGGCGGGCCACCCTGTCCGGCGACGTGGACCGGTCGTCGACGAGCCGGGCCTACCTCGACGCCGTGAGTCGCGAGGGTGCGCGCTACTGGCGGGAGGCAGGCGCGCTCGGCTTCGACTACGCGAGTGACCTGATGGCGCTGGGCACTCGGAGCGCGGCCCGGATCATCAGCGACGCCACGACGGCCGGTGCCGGCTCCCGGACGCGCCGAGGGGCCGCGGAGACCCGCAACGGCGCAGCCCCGCCGGCACCCCCGCACGACGAGGACGACGGGGTGCGGCGGGCGCGGGTGCTCCTGCGGGCCGCAGTCGGGCAGACCGCGCAGTCCTCGGTCACGATCGTGAACCGCCACCCGCGCGCGCGTCGAGTCGAGCTGGAGCCGAGCGAGCTGCGTGACGCCACCGGCACCGTGGTGGCGGTGACCCTGACCGTCGACCCCGACCGGGTCACGATCCCTGCCGGCGGTGAGTACCAGGTGCGGATCGAGGCAAACCTCGACGAGAACGTGGTCCAGCCGGGTGAGCAGTACGTCGGGCGCGTGGAGGTCAGCGGCGGCGACGAGGCCACGCTGGAGGTGACCGTCGAGGTCGCGGACTGAGGTCGCTCGCACCCGCCGGCGGGGCCGCCACCAGCTCTCGGGCGGCGCGCACCTCGGGGTGCAGCCGCAGGCCCTCCCGCGCCCACCTCGGCAGGTCGGGGCTGACGGCCAACCACGCCAGCGAGGCGGCGACGGCGGCGCGAGCCGGTCGCGCGGCATACCCGAGGTCCTGCGCCTTGGCCGAGGTGTACCAGTAGAACCGGCCGACCGTGGAGGCCTCCTCGCGCGTGGTCAGCGGGGTCTCGTCGCGCAGCCCGGCCCACCACTCGGCGGCGGCGGACAGGGCCCACGCGCTCCCGGCGGGCATCTCGGCGAACGGTCCGGGCAGCCCCGCCAGGTCGGAGACGAGGGCGTGCAGCATCCGCCAGCTGAGGTCCTCGCCGCCGAGGAGGTAGCGCTCGCCGGCGACGCCGCGCTCGAGCAGCGCGACGTGTCCGGCGCCGACGTCGCGCGCGTCGACCACGTTGCAGCCACCCGCGAAGGTGCTGCGGGTGGGGTCGAGGAGGTAGCGCAGCACGATGGCGTTGCTGGGTGCCAAGCGGGTGAACGGCCCGCCGAGCACGACGGTCGGCAGGGCCAGCACCACCGGTAGGCCGAGGCGTTGCCCGGTCTCCAGCGCCACCTCCTCCTGGGCGACCTTGCTGGCGTAGTAGGCGGGGGCCGGCTCGGTGCCGAGGTGGTCGTGTTCCGACCTCGCCCGGGGGAGCAGGCTCGAACCGCACGTGACTGACGAGGTGGTCACGACGACGCGGGAGATGCCCGCGGCAGCAGCAGCTTCGAGGACGGCACGGGTGCCCTCGGCATTGACCTGCTCGACCTCTCCCGCGCGCGCCGCCCCGAAGGCGTAGACAGCGGCGCAGTGGACCAGGCCGTCGCAGCCGCGCAGCGCTCGGGTGAGGGATGCGCTGTCTGTGAGGGCCGCCGCGGCCCTCGACACCGGGTGTCCGCCGATCCGGAGGGTCGCCTCGCGGCGCTCGGGGTCGGGCCTGGTGACGGCCAGGACCTCGTGACCGGCCGCGAGCGCGGCGCTCGCCACCTGTCCGCCGACCATGCCCGTGGCGCCCGTGACCGCGACCTTCACCGGTGCCCCCTGACGTGCCGGAAGCCCTGGGAGTCCACGTCGTCGACGGCCGACCCGACCGTGCCCGGTCCGCGGCGCCCGGCCGCAGTCGCGGGGTCTCCGCGGTCGGTCGTGTCTCCCAGCCACTGGCTGACGGCGCCGAGCAGCAGGTCGAGGGACTGCGTGAGCAGCGGCTCGGTGGGGTCCATCGGTGGGCGCCCGATGCGGAACTCGCGTCCCTCGAAGCAGGCCTCCAGGTTGTCGAACGTCGTGGTGAAGAACCTCCGGTAGGCCTCCTCGAGGAGTGGGTTGCGCAGCTCCGGCAGTGCCGCCAGGTCCACCCCGGCCCAAGCGTTGGGGAGGGCGAACAGCTGTCGGCCACGCACGACAGCGTGCGTGCCTGACGTGGTGCGGCTGAACGTCAGGCTGCCGTCGTCGAACTCGGCAGAACCGTTGGGGCTCTTGATAGTTCGCCACGTGAGCCGGTGCCAGTCGGCGCTTCGTTCGACGAGCTCGATCTTGCAGACGTCGATCGGTTCGCCGCCCCAGGCGGCAAGGTAGTTGGGCTGCGGAAGGTAGAGGTTGCGCTCGGCCTGTCTGGTGCGAGCCACGGCGGCCTTCCCCGGTCCGCCGGCCGGACTCGACAGGACGACCCGTCGGCCACCCAGGTAGTCGGCCATCAGGCTGATCCCGGCCGCCACGTCCACGCGGGCGACGAACTCGTCGAAGTCGGCCCGGATGTCGCGCCCCACCTCGAAGACCGTGGCGCCGTCCACGAGCCGCCAGCGCATTCCGTCGGCGTTGTCCGGCACGCCCTCGAGCAGGGCCTCGAACGGCGCGACCAAGGCAGGGAGTCCGTCGAAGGCCGCCTCCTCGTATGCCGCGAGGTCGAAGCCCAGCGGCACCTCCCGGCGGTCGACGGTCGCCTTGTCCGCGCTGGTCGCCCAGGCGAGCGTCCCCTGTCGCAGGGTGGCGACACCACCGAGGATCGTCGTGAGGGGCAGGTGTCCCACGGTGTCGTCCGCCGCGCCCACGAGCGGGGTCAGCACGGCTCGCACAGTGGAGAGCACCGGGTCGGGAGGTCGCGCCCCCTCGTCCGGACCTCCGGTGGCCGCGCTCAGCACTCGCGCCAGTCGGGGCTCGGCAGCGACCGATCGCGCGGCGGCGCGGGCGAGGGGGTGCGCCGCGTGCGCACCGGCGAGGGGCGCCAGCTGCCCCTCGGTGCGGCCCGCCGGGGCGCCGTGGGCCAGGATCGACCTCTCCATCAGGCCTGACGCGGAGCGGTCCAGCCCGAGCAGGGCGGCACACGCGCTGTCGGCGGCGAGCACGTCGGTCGCGATCACGATCACGTTGCTGTCGATGACCCGCGGGAGTCGGGCGCCGTCCGGTCCCACGCTGGCGGACAGGGCATCCACGACCGCGATGGTGGGGGGTAGGTGCGCGAGCAGGTCGGCCGCGACGTCGCCGGGATCTGCGCCGGCGACCTCCGGTGCCGCACCCAGCAGGGTGGCCAGGCACGCGGCATACCCGTGCACGAGGTCGGTGACGGCTCGGGCGAGCACCACCCGCGCACCGGCCTCGGCCCACAGGCGCGAGACCTGGTGACCGGACAGCACGCTCGTGTCGGGCACCGGCGCCTCGACGAGCGCTGCGCCGAGGTCGACGACGTCGTAGGCCAAGCCCCGCGACGTGCGGCCCTGCAGGCCGGCCCGGCGCGCGAGGTCGGCCACCGAGTGGTGCCCGCGGTCGCGGTCGTAGGCATGCAGGCTGGTGCCGACCGTCACCGGCGCGCATCCCCGATCGTGCAGCAGGTCGACCACCGCGTGGACCGCGACAACACTCACGGGGGTCGGCTGGCAGAGGCGGGCGAGGACGAGGGCGGGTCCCTGCCTAGAGGCGTCCAGCCGGCGGGCGGCGGTGGCCAGGGCGTCGACGTCCCCGCCCCTGACCACGATGCAGGCCAGCGGATCCCGGCTCGGCACGCCCAGCGGTGCCACGCGTCAATGAAACCAGCGCGTCCTCGCCACCGACAGTGGGCGGTGCCATAGTGATCGGGTGGCCGACGACATCGACATCCAGCAGCACATCAGGGGACTCATCGACGAGGAGCACGGGCTCCGGAGCAGCCTGGGCGCCGGCGAGATCAGCGTCGAGGAGGAGAACCAGCGGCTTCGCACCATCGAGGTCGAGCTGGACCAGTGCTGGGACCTGCTTCGTCAGCGACGGGCCAAGCGCGAGTTCGGGGACGACCCCGCCAGCGCCGAGGTGCGAGACGCCGGCACGGTGGAGAACTACCGGGGCTGAGGCCCGCGGCCACCCGGTGGGCGGCGTGGCTGACTGGACATATCGGGTGGGCGTCCTACTCTCGAAGCAGGCCGGTTCCCAACCCCGAGGGGGTGCGCCCATGCGCACAGCACTCGCCCACCTGCACGTCCCCCACCACGAGACCAAGTGGTGGCTCAGCCACAGCGCCGCTGCCATCGCCGTCGCAGTCCTGCTCGTCTACGCGGCTGCGGTCCTGCTCGTCATCGCCGGCGTGCTGCTCTTCACCTGACCTCACCAGCCTCGTTCGACCCACTCCTGCAGGTGGGGTAGCTCCCTGCCGATGACGGTCGAGTCCCCGTGCCCGGGAAGGACCACGGTGTCCTCGGGCAGGCTGAACAGCCTGCGCACCGACTCGATGATCGTGGCGAAGTCGCTGTAGTCGTGCCGCGTCGCGCCGGGCCCGCCCGGGAACAGGGTGTCGCCGGTGAAGACGACCCCGAGCGAGGGTGCGTGGAAGCAGCACGACCCGGGCGTGTGGCCCGGCGTGTGGAGGACGTGCAGCTCCACGTCGCCGACCGTCAGCGTCTGGCCGTCGGCCAGCTCGCGGTCCGGCGTCACCGGATAGAGCTCGTCCCACAGGAACCGGTCCCGTGGATGCAGGTATGCCGGGGCGCGGGTGCCGTCGCAGACCTCACCGACCGCATCGAGGTGGTCGAAGTGACCGTGGGTGACGAGGACGCCCTGGACCCGCTGCTCGCGCGGGATCGACTTCACGATGGCGCGGCCGTCGTGGCCGGCGTCGATGACCAGGCACTCCGAGTCGTCGCCGATGACCCACGTGTTGTTCTCGAGGGTGAGGGCGCCCTCGGGTCGGTCGAAGGTGCCTGCGGTGACGACGCGCTGGATGCGCACGCCGCCCGGGGAAGGTGCGATGTCCGGCATACCCTCATCCTCGCGCACCTCAGGTGTGGTCACCCGCGGAGGCCCGTCGCCCGGAGGCCTGGTCGCGGCGCAGCAGCCCCAGGGGCAGCACCAGCCAGTTCACGAGGAAGAGCAGGAGGATGGCCGTCGCGGCGGTGACCGCCCCGCCCGTGCCGGTGACGACGTCGAAGATGACGAAGGCCACGGTGCTGACCGCGAGGGCGAGGGCGACCAGGCCGATGCGCGCGCAGACGTGGGCGATGGCGACGAGGGTGGCCTTCTCACGTCTGCGGAACAACAGGCGGTGGGAGGCAACCGGAGCGACGAGGAACGCCGTGGCCACCACCGTGAGGCAGAACGCGACGAGGTAGACCGTCCGGTCGACGTCCTCGATCTCGGTGAACCGCTGCTGGAACGGCAGGGTCAGCAGGAAGCCCGCCAAGATCTGCACACCGGTCTGCACGACGCGCAGCTCCTGGAGCAGCTCGTCCCAGTTGCGGTCGAGCCTCTCCTCTGGGGTCTCGTGGCGCCCACGGTTGAGAGTGTCCTCGGTCATGGTCCACATGTACCTCACAGGTGCCGGTCCAAACCACCACCACAGCAAAGCTCGTCACCCGATCCGGCCCAGGACGGGTTTGGGGTGGCGGTCGGTGGGCACGAGGCTGAGCGTGGAAGTCGCCCGGTCGGAGTCCCCGACCGGCGCCCCGACGGATCAGGAGGTTGTCATGCCGCAACGCAAGCCAGGGCCGTCCGTGAAGGACCCGGAGATGTACGAAGCACTGCGCGACGACGGTGCCAGCAAGGAGAAGGCCGCCCGCATCTCCAACGCCGCTGCCAACTCGTCCCGCTCCGCGGTCGGGAAGAAGGGCGGGAAGAGTGGTGACTACGACGACTGGACCAAGGACCAGCTGATGAAGCGTGCGAGGGAGATCGGGATCGACGGTCGGTCCTCCATGTCGAAGGCCGAGCTGGTCAACGCCCTGCGCAGCCACTGAGTGACGGGAGTCCTGCACGGGGGATGATGGGAGCGTGAGGATGCGGATGGTCATCTCGGGGTGCCTGCTGCTGGCGGTCACGGGCTGCAGCGCGGCCGGGGACACCCCTGCGCTGGGCCCGACTTCGACCACCCCAGTGTCGACCACCCCAGTGTCGACCACCCCAGCGTCGACCACCCCAGCGTCGACCACCCCAGCGTCGTCGTCCTCAGCGTCGTCGGCCTCGTCCTCGCCGTCCTCTTTCACCGAGGACCTCACTGTCACCTCTCCCGCGGGCCGGGGGCGAGTGATCACGGTCGCCGGCACGGTGGTCGAGGGGGTGGGGGCCGGCTGCCTGCTGTTGGGCGAGGGCGAAGGCTTGTGGCTCCTGGTGGGTCACACGGCGGGGCTGGCGGCCGGTGACACGGTCACCCTGCGGGGCACCGCGGTGACCGGGATGGCGACCACCTGCCAACAGGGCCGGCCGCTCTGGGTGGACGAGGTGCTGG
The DNA here is from genome assembly GCF_056403955.1 of Pedococcus sp. P2_E2. Classification (NCBI taxonomy): domain Bacteria; kingdom Bacillati; phylum Actinomycetota; class Actinomycetes; order Micrococcales; family Intrasporangiaceae; genus Pedococcus; species Pedococcus sp. P2_E2. Next base: position 77,528 of record NZ_JBFUEM010000007.1, on the reverse strand, counting down.
AGCGCTGACTTTCCGTGGGCCGGGTGCTCGGGCACGCGGCATACCGGCGAGAAAGCACTGGACCCCGCAGCCACGAGGGCTGCGGGGTCCAGTGGTGAGGTGGTTACGGCGTGACGGAGCCGACCACGACCGAGCCGGTGCCGAGCACCGCGCCCTGGTCGGAGAGGACGCGCATCTCACCGAAGAGCTGACGACCGGCAGCGGGTGCTGCGTTCGCCGTGAGCTGGCCCGAGACCGGCGCCGAGGCACCGGGGGCGAGGTCGAGGGCGGTCGCGGGGACCGTCAACGAACCCAGCGCCGGGCTGAAGAACACGTCGAGGTAGTCGTACTGGGTGCTGCCGCTCGGTACGGCGTAACCGTCGACCCGCACGGTGTAGGTGGCCGCCACCGGGTTGGTGATGGTCACCGACTCCTCGGAGTCGCCGTCGGCCTGCTGGGCGACGATCGCGCCGCCGCGCAGGACGAACAGGTCGAGGTCGGCGCCCTGGTCGGACGGCCGCCCGATCGTTGCCGTGAGGCGAGTGGCGCCCGCGGGCACGACGACCTGGAACTCCTTCACCTCGTGGTTGGCGATCGTGTTGCGGCCGGAGACCGCGCTGCCGAGGACCCCACCCTGAGGCGTGGCACTGACCTGGCCGAACTGGTTCGTCACCGTCCACGACACGGGAGCCGGCTGGCCCGCCGTCACCGAGGCGAGGGTCTGGGACGCCGGGTCGACGACCACACCCTGGACCGCGGCGGCGATGGTGAACGGGTTGGCGAGGGTCGGCGTGGTGCGCCGGGCCTCGACCTCCAGCTCCCAGATGCCGGGAAGCGGGTTGGCATAGCTCCGTGAGGTGCTGTTGCACGACGGGTCGCTGAAGTTGGTGAAGCACACCAGCGACGACGTCGACTCGACCGGAACGCCATACGGGTTGAAGGCGATCCAGCGAACCTGGCCACCTGCCTGCACACCGCTCAGGTTGACCTGCAGGGCCTTGGCGCCCTGCGGGACCGTCACGAAGACCTTCTTGGTGAGGTTGCGCTCGACGGAGTCGGACGTGGACTTCGCGTAGGACGGTGCCGCCAGGTCCTGCGAGAGGACCACGGTGAGCAGCACGCGCTGGTCGACGACCTTGGTCGCCGGGTCGTCGATCTCCAGGATCGCCGAGTGCGTACCCGGGGTGCTCGTGCGGGCCTTCACCGGGATGTCGACCGACTCACCCTTGGGCATCGGACGGCTGGTGGTCGGCAGCGAGAACGTGCCGTCGTTGCCGACGAGGCGCAGGTTGTGCGCCACCCGGCCACCGGTTCCGCTCGTGCGCGTCGCCTTGACGATGTAGGTCTTGGTCTCGCCGGATACCTGGCCGCCGTGCGCTGCGTCGCAGCGGTTGAAGACACCCGGACCCTCGTTGGGCGTCGCGAGGAGGTCCGAGAGCGGGGTGCAGACCGGGGCCGTCGTCGTGATGTCCTGCGCGGACGGCTTGGTCTTGAGCAGCTCCCAGGCTCCGGGGATGTCCACCAGACCGGCGCCCTGCCCGATGGCCTCGACGTTCGTGGCGTAGTCGGCCGAGCTGTAGAGCGAGTCGCGCAGCTGTCGGGTGGTCACGTCCACACCAGTGGCCTTGGCAGCCGACAGGAGCAGTGCCACGCCGCCGGCAGTCTGCGGCGAAGCCATCGACGTGCCGTTGAAGTGCGCGTAGCCCGGAGGCAGCGAGTAGCCGGTCTCGGGGACGGCGCCACCAGGCTGCCAGGTCGGGATCGAGGAGACCGCCGACCCGGGGGCCATGACGTTGGGCTTGAAGCCACCATCCTCACGAGGGCCGCGCGAGGAGTAGTTGTGCAGTGCCAAGGCCGACGAGACCTCCGCGCCGTAGTTGGACAGCCAGGTCTCCTTCGTCACCGAGGAGGCGACGCTGATGACCTTCGTGGCGACCGACGGGTCACCGATCGAGTTGATGCCGGGGCCGCTGTTGCCGGCCGAGATGACCAGCTGGACGCCGCCGTCGATGATGGCGTCGTAGAGCCGGGCCCGGGCGTTGTTGCCGTCGTTGAGGGCAGGCAGGCCACCGATCGACATGTTGATCACGTCGACGCCGCGCTTCTCGGCGAGGTCGACCATGCCGTCGGTCAGCGCGACGGCGGTGCAGCCACCGCCCCACGAGCAGGCGCGGGTCGAGACGATCTTGGCGCCGGGCGCCTGACCGTCCATCGCTCCGCCGAAAAGGCTGTGCCCGGCTGCGATGCCGGCGACGTGGGTGCCGTGGGCGGCCTCCACGACGCCGATGTTGACGAAGTCGGCCTTCTGGCCGGGCAGGCCCGCGGGGGCAAGGTCGACGTCCTCGCGGTACTCGACGGTGAAGGGCATCGACTCGGCGATCGCCGTGGCCGGGTTGTCCGTGCCGAAGTGGCCGACGTCGAAGTGCTCCTTGTAGGGCCGCATCTTCTCGGCGGCGGAGAACGTCTGGTCCTGGTTGGCGTCGACCCAGATGTCGTGGGTGGTCTCGTTGTACAGGATGCCCCAGCGGTCGGTCTTGTCACCGTCGCGGTTGAAGTCACCGGCCGCCTCGTCGTTGGCCGAGATGCTCTCCGCCACGCGCTGGAACTTGTAGGTGCCCTCGGGCGAGGTCCACGTGCCGGCGACGCCGGCCACGGTGAAGCTGGGACCGGTCACGCTCGTGAGCATGGCGCGCCAGGACCCGTCGCTCTCGATCAGCGGGTCGGTGCCCGTCACCCAGTCGACGATCTTGCGCTCGCCGGTGCTGGTGGTCTGCAGGGCCGGGTGGTCCAGGTCGACGCCCGAGTCGATGACACCGATCGTGATGCCCCGCCCGTCCCACGTGGTGTGGGCGTTCTTGAAGGCGATCGAGCCGATGTCGCGGGTCGGCATGTAGGGGTTGTCGTTCGGCGTGCCCGCACCAGGTGCCGGCTGCGGCGCGGCCAGGGCTGCCCCGGCGGGCTGCTCCGCCTCGGGCTTGGGGAGCGGGATCGACTCGTTGAGGTCGACCGCGAGGACGGACGAGGACTTGGCCAGCGCGTCGACCTTGCCGGTCGGCACGCTGGCGCTCACGTAGCCGTACTTGTCGCTGACCTTGGCGACCCAGCCGCCGGCGGCCTTGATGCTCTTGGCGGTTGCGGTGGCCTGCCCCTTGCCGGTGGCGACCATGATGGTCACCCGCGGGGTGCCCTTGTCCTGGGCCCGGGTGAGCAGCTCGCGGTCGTGCTGACCGAGCTTGTCGTTCGCCTTCGGCTTCTTGATCTTGCCCTGGGCCGTTTGGGCCGTGGGGGTCTTGTCATTTCCGGCTACGCGGTCTCCGGGGTCTGCGCCCGCCATGGGGGCGGTTGCTGCTGCGACAAGTCCTGCCGCAGCGATCCCAGCGATCGTCGTGATGCCGCGGCGCGTGATGCGTCCGGTCACGGTGGTGTCCCTTCAGTCATCCTGCAGGTCCTCCTGAGCTGCAGGCGTCGCACCCGGGTTGGCCGGGGGCGAACCGAGTCAGTGTGACCCGAGTTGTGGCCGGCGATATGGGTGGTATGGGTAAATTCTTGGTCAGTAACTGCTGGTCAGCGCCCCGCGCCGACGTGCGTTGCCAGGTGTGACGGTGTGGCGCGCAGCCCCTATCGTCGAGTTGTGTCGACGCGGCGCCAGCGCGGTCAACGCCCCGAGCAGGGGTGGACCGTGGTGGTGGCACTGGTGGCGGTCACGCCACATCTGATGGCCCTCGCTGACGTTCAGGGCTGGGTGGCCACCGCGCTGAGTATCCCCGTCCTCCTGCTCGTGCTCGTGGCCTTCCTGGGTGTCGTCGCGTACGGCATCAGTGGAGGCGGATGACGACGGCGTCGGCCCAGCCGCAGGGGCCCACCACTCCCGGTGCACTGTCCCCCCGCTGCATCTTCCGCCTGGCGTCGAAGGGTCGTAGGTTGCAAATCGTGCGCGACAACGAGGTCGTGACACACGAAGGGAGTTACCCATGCGTAGAGGACGCCTACTCGCCACGGCTACCGCCGGGGCGATGGTTGCGGCCGGAATCACCGGTGCAGTGACCACAGCCTCGGCAGCGACGACGGCGGTCACCGCCGCCGGTGCTGCGGCAAACTACGTGGTCCTGCTCGACGCGGGTGCGTCGACGTCAGCCGTCGCCGCCCAGCTCAGCGCCGCCGGAGCCACCGTCACCCGGGCCAACACCGCGATCGGCCTGATCAGCGTGACGTCACGCGACAGTGCATTCCGCGCCTCCGCCGGCGCCATCTCCGGGGTCAAGGGGGTCGCGTCCGACGTGTCCATCGGCTCCACTCCGCAGGGCGCCGTGTCCAAGGACGCCGTGGAGCGCGAGCACCTCGCCGCCGCCTCGACCACGAAGGGCTCCGGGCAGGCCAAGCACGAGGCGCGCAAGTCCGGCGAGGACCCCCTCGACAACCAGTTGTGGGGCATGGACATGCTGAACCGCTCCGCGGCCCACGCCATCGAGAGCGGCGACAAGCGCGTCACCGTCGGCATCATCGACACCGGTGTGGACGGCAACCACCCGGACCTCAAGGCCAACTTCGACTTCGCCAAGTCGCGGAACTTCACCACGGACATCGTCGGCATCGACGGTCCCTGTGAGTACGCGGGCTGTGTCGACCCTGCTGATGTGGACGACAACGGGCACGGCACGCACGTCGCCGGCACCATCGGCGCGGCCCTCAACGGCCTCGGCGTGAGTGGTGTGGCCCCCGGCGTCACCCTGGTCAACGTCCGCGGCGGCCAGGACAGCGGCTACTTCTTCCTCGGCCCGGTGACCAGTGCGCTCACCTACTCCGGCGACACCGGCATCGACGTCGTCAACATGTCCTTCTACGTCGACCCGTGGCTCTACAACTGCGCCAACGGTGCGCCGCAGGACTCAGCTCCGGCGGTGGCCGACCAGCAGGTCATCATCGAGGGTATGACGCGTGCGCTCAACTACGCGTACGCCCACGGAGTGACGCAGGTCGCGGCCCTGGGCAACGACCACGACAACATCTCGAGCCCGCGGCACGACTTCTCCAGCCCGGACTACGACAACCCGGCCCTCTCCTGGGACAACACGCCCTACGAGCGGACCATCGACAACGCCACCTGCAAGGACCTGCCGGTCGAGGGGCCGCACGTCATCGGCGTCTCCGCACTCGGCCCGTCGGGCAAGAAGTCGGACTACTCCAACTGGGCCACCGACCTCACGTCCGGTGAGCTCGAGGTGTCTGCTCCGGGCGGATGGTTCCGTGACGGCTTCGGCACCCCGACCTACCGCACCAACGGCAACCTGATCCTCTCCACGGCTCCGCTGCACGTGCTCCAGGCCGAGGGTCTGGTCGACGCCGACGGGACCATCAACGAGGACGGCCTGGCAGCGGGCGTCCAGCGTGACTGCGTGACCAAGGGCGCCAACACCGCCTGCGGCTACTACCAGTTCCTGCAGGGCACCTCGATGGCGTCACCGCACGCCGCCGGCGTCGCCGCCCTCGCGGTCAGCGCCCACGGCACCGTGGACGGCAACCGCGGCATGACCATGTCGCCTGACGCAGTGGCCTCGCTCATGATGGCCACCGCCACCAACCACGCCTGCCCGCCGGGCGGCGTGCAGTCCTACCTGCAGGAGGGCCGCTCGGCCGCATACACCGCCACCTGCAACGGCACCGACGACTTCAACGCCTTCTACGGCGCGGGGATCGTCAACGCCCTGGGAGTGGTGCAGTAGCAACGGAGTTCGTCCAACGCGGAAGGCCCCGGCCCAATGGCCGGGGCCTTCTGCGTTCTCTGGGTCAGGACAAGTCACGTCAAGCCGCCAACTCACCTGGGCCGGTATCGGAGGGCGACGGCCCCCGACCGGAACTCACGGCGATCCACGAGCTCGAGCTGGATGCGTTCGCGCAGACCGGCGAGCAACGTCGGCCCGTGTCCGGCAAGGACCGGCTGCACCACGAACACGTACTCGTCGATCAGTCCCAGATCTGCCAACGCCAGGGGAAGGGTCACGCCACCCACGAACAGGCCCTCACCCGGCTCCTGCTTGAGCCGCTGAACAGCCGCCCCCAGGTCGCCTCGCACCAGCTCCGCATTCCAGTCGACCCTGCTCAGCGTGCTCGACACCACGTACTTCTTGGTCCGGTCGATGGCCTCGGCGAACGGGATCTGCACCTCGTCCATCCACTCGGGCCACCCGCCCGTGGCCGGCTGCCGCCACGCCGACTCCATCATCTCGTAGGTCACCCGGCCAAAGAGCAGGGCATCGGCTCGTTGTATCTCAGCGGTCCAGTAGCGCATCGACTCCTCGTCGGGTGGGAGCCCTGCCTCGTGGTGGCAGCAGCCGTCGAGGGTGACGTTGATCGAGTAGCGAAGTGGTCTCATCTCGTTGACCTCCCTTGATGCGCGCAGCGCGTTGTCACCGGCGGTCGCAGCCGATGAGAAGTCTCGCAGCCACCTCGGCCTCCGAGGTGGCGGACTTCGAGATCCGTGGAAGCCAGTTGGTCACTCAGGCACGCACTCAGGCACGACAAAGGCCCTCGTCGCGGTGCTGACGGAGGGCCTCTGACCTGCGGTTTTGTTGGTCGGGGTGACAGGATTTGAACCTGCGGCCTCTTCGTCCCGAACGAAGCGCGCTACCAAGCTGCGCCACACCCCGTGGCAATCGCCACCCACGCCAGTTCGACGGGAGCAGCGACAGTGAAGGATAGCCCACCACACCCGGCCGCTCCCAATCGGTATGCCGGCGGCCCGGGGCCTGCTCAGGAGCCGACGGGCACCAGGGTCAGCAGACTGGCTTCCGGGCGGCAGGCGAACCGCACGGGTGCGTAGGGCGAGGTGCCCAGCCCGGCCGACACGTGCAGCCACGCGGCGTCCGCCGGGGCCGCCGAGGAGGGCGCCGAACCTGCCCCAGGCCACCACCGCGAGACCCCCTTGGCGCGGTCGGTCGGCAGGTCGCAGTTGGTCACGAGCGCACCGTGGAACGGCAGCGCGAGCTGCCCACCGTGGGTGTGCCCCGCGATCAGCAGCCGCGCACCGTCGGCCGCCATCGGGTCCAGGACCCGCTGGTACGGCGCGTGCGTGACCCCGATGGTCAGCGCAGCCGAGGTGGATGCGGGTCCGGCGACCGCGGCATACCTGTCCTTGCGGATGTGGGCGTCGTCCGTGCCGACCAGCTCGACCTCGGTGCCCGCCACCGTGAGCGTCGTCCGCACGTTGTCGAGGTCCACCCAGCCACCGTCGCGCAGGCCCGCGCGCAGGTCCTCGATGGGCAGGTGCACCAGGCTGGCCGGCGCCTCCGCGTGGCGCCGCGTGAGGTAGCGAGCGGGATTCTTGGGGACGGGCGCGTAGTAGTCGTTCGAGCCCATGACGAAGACGCCGGGGAACGCGAACAACGGCTCCATCGCGTGCAGCGCCCCCGGAACTGCGTCGAGCGCCGCGAGGTTGTCACCGGAGTTGACGACCAGATCGGGTGACAGCGTCGCGAGCCCACGCACCCACTCGATGCGACGGCGCTGCCGGGGCACGAGGTGCAGGTCGGAGATCTGGAGGATCCGCAGGGGACGAGCGCCCGGAGCCAGGACCGGCACGGTGAACCGGCGCAGCGCGAACCAGTTCCGCTCCACCACGCTCGCATAGCCGACACCGGCCACGCCGAGCGCGGCGACGCCGGCTGCTGCCCCCAGGATCGTGTTCATCGCCGCCATCCTTGCAAACGCCCTGCTCGCACACGAAATGCGTGCAGGCTCCCTGCCTTCACGACGAAACCCCGTAGGTCGGACCACCACCCGCCTGAGAGACTGGCTGCATGACCGAGCAGAGCCTCAAGGCCACCATCCAGAGCGACCTCACCGACGCGATCCGTCAGCGCGACCAGGTGCGTTCGGGCACCCTGCGCCTGGCGCTGACCGCGATCACCAACGAAGAGGTCTCCGGCACCGAAGCCCGTGAGCTCAGCGACGACGAGGTCCTCAAGGTCCTCGCCAAGGAGGCCAAGAAGCGCAAGGAGGCCGCGACTGCCTACGCCGGCGCGGCCCGTCCCGAGCTCGCGGCCAAGGAGGAGGCCGAGCTCCTCGTGCTCGAGGCCTACCTGCCCGCCCAGCTCTCCGACGAGGAGCTCACGACCATCGTCGCCGCTGCCATCGAGCAGACCGGCGCGACCGGTATGCCGCAGCTCGGCCAGGTCATGAAGGTCGCCCAGGGCGTCGTGGCAGGGCGCGCCGACGGCGGCCGCGTGGCCGCTGCCGTCAAGGCCTCACTCACCAAAGCCTGAGGTATGCCGCGGGGCGGGCTCCGCGGCATACCGAACGAACGGGGCCCCTCACCGCTGTGGTGAGGGGCCCCGTTGCTCACTGAGGTGGCGGCGTCTGGCCCGGCCCGGGGCCGGGCTTCCTGGGCTTGGTCGGCTTCGGGTCCGGGGTCTTCGTCGGCTTCGGTATCGGGGCGAAACCGGAGGAGACGTAGAGGCCGACCGTCGACCCGCGGATGGCTGTGCCGCTCGGGTCGGTGTAGACCACCACGCCCTGCGGGAGTCCGCTGTTGGTCAGGCCGGCGATCTGGGCAAGGAAGCCGGCTTCCCTGAGCCGCGCGCTGGCCTCGGCGACCGACATGCCGCTCACGACCGGCACCGCGATGCGATCGCCGTTGAGCACCTTGGTGCTGGGTTCGCCGAACTGGCGCTCGGGCATCCCCTCGGAGGCTCCCAGCATGATCGCCCGCCACGTCGGGGCCGACAGCGTGCCACCGAAGATGTCGCCGTAGCTGCGGTCGCCGAGCGTCAGGTTGCGCAGGCTGGACTGGCTGTCGGGGGTGCCGATCCAGACCGCCGTCGAGAGCTGGGCGGTGTAGCCGATGAACCAGCCCTCGGCGTTGTCCTCCGTGGTTCCGGTCTTGCCCGCGGCGGGCCGGCTGCCGAGGGACGCGCCCTTACCGGTGCCGTCCTTGATGACGCCCTTGAGGAGCTCGGTCGTGCCGCGGGCAATGTCCTTGTCGATGACCTGCTTGCACGGATTGGCACCGATCTTGAGCGGCTTCTTGTCCGCGGTGGTGATCGACAGGATGGGGTTCGGCGGGCAGTACTTGCCGTCCGCGGCGAGCGTCGCGTAGGACGCGGCCAGGGTCAGCGGGGTCGCGTCGGACGAGCCGAGCGTCACGGGGGAGGGGTAGCACTCGATCTGTGCGCCACTGCCCTGGTGCAGCCCCATCGTCGTCATCGTCTTGCGGACGTTCGGCACACCCAGCTTGAGCACCAGTGAGGCGAACGCCGTGTTGACGGACTTCGCGGTGGCGGTTTTGAAGGGGATCGGCTTGCCGCCGATCGACTCGTCGTTGCGGACCTCCCACGGGACCTGGGAGCCACACGACCCTTGCTCCTGGGGGGTGTAGACGGCCGGCCGCTTGGTGTTGGCGTACTTGGACGGGACGGTGCCGTTGACCGACATGCCCTTCTGCAACGCCGTGACGATCGCGTACATCTTGGCGGTGGAGCCGAAGTGCTGGCCGACCGTGCCGCCGTACTTGCGGTCCACGTTGAAGTTCACCTGGTTGTAGGAGACGCTGGTGTCCTTGCTGGACCTGGGGAAGCTGGTGTTCTGGACCATGGCCACGATCCGGCCGGTCCCCGGTGCCACGACGCTGGCCGCGGCGCCCACGAACTGCGTCTTGCCACTCTTGGACTTGTCGCCCTTGGCCCGCCGGAGCGCCTTGTTGCCGACCGGCACGCGCTTGGTCAGCTCCTTGAGCGCCATCTTCTGCACGACCGGGTCGAGGGTGGTCTGGATGGTGAGGCCACCGCCGGTGATGTTCTTGATCCGCTCCGGCTCCGACTTGCCGAGGGCGTCCAGGGCGTGGTTGCTGGTGTCCTTGAGGTAGGCCATGACGTAGTTGCAGAAGTACGGCTCGGACGACGCGGCGCAGTTGCTCAGCGGGTTCTTCAGCTTGAGCATCTTGCGGACCGGGATGGCCTTGGCGGCCTTGAGCTCCTTGTCCGTGATGATGTTGAGGGCGCGCATCCGGTCCAGGACGACGTCGCGGCGGGCCTGGGCCTTCTCGGGGTTGTTGCGGGGGTCGGTCTTGCCCGGGTTCTGGACGAGGCCGGCCAGCAGGGCTGCCTGGGGGAGGTTGAGCTTCTTGGCACTGACGCTGAAGTAGTGCTGGGCTGCGGCTTCGATGCCGTACGCCAGGTCCCCGTAGTAGGCCAGGTTGAGGTAGCCCTGCAGGATCTGGTCCTTGGTCATCTCCTTCTCCAGGGTGACCGCGTACTTGATCTCCTGCACCTTGCGAGAGGCGCTCTTGCGCACCGCCGCCTGGGCGGCTTCCTCGTCGTTGTTGCGCAGGGCGTTCTCCTGCAGCGTGAGCTTGACGTACTGCTGGGTCAGCGTCGAGGCACCCTGGACGTCACCGCCCTGGGCGTTGGACGCCACCGCGCGGAGGATGCCGCGGGGATCGACGCCACCGTGCTCGTAGAAGCGGCTGTCCTCGATCGCGATCTGCGCCTTCTGCATGATCGGCGCGACGTCCTTGAGGTTGACGATGATCCGGTTCTCCTGCTGGGGAGTCGCCAGGATCCCGCCGCGCGCGTCCTTGATCGTGGACTGCTGCGACAGCTGGGTGGCGGTGAACTCCCCCGGGAGGTCGTCGAACATCTTCACTCCACCGGTGGCCGTGCGGCCCGTGGCGAAGGCTGCGGGGATCAGCAGACCGGCCGCCAAGATGCCCGCAACCATCGCCGTGGCGACGAAGGCTCCGAGCAGGCTGACAACTTTTCCGAGGTCGGTGGCGCGTTCGTGCATGGCCACAGGGTAACTGCCGAACATGGGGTAACCCGGCTCCGGACGACGAGCGCTTCGATTTGCTCCCACTCGTGACGTTTGCCGTGTTTGGCCATCACCCCTCCGTGCAGGGAAGGCATGGTTCGAAATGACTAGTCCCTTTGGCCATCGCAGAACTACACGAATGGGCCATGTCATGAAGGTGCCTTTACTTCCTATCGTTTTCAAACGTCGATACGGACATAAGACGCACTGTGAAGCGTCTGAATCAGCAGTATCTGGAGGCACTGAGATGACCATCGCACCAGCGCGACCGGGCGGACAGGCTGTCGGCACGGCATGGATGGATGACTGGGCGCCCATGGGCTCCTGCTCCAAGTCCGACCCTGATGCCTTGTTCGTCCAGGGGGCCGCGCAGCAGACCGCCAAGGTCGTCTGCCAGCGGTGTCCGGTCATCGCCGAGTGCCTCGCGGACGCCCTCGACAACCGCACCGAGTTCGGCGTCTGGGGCGGGATGACCGAGCGCGAGCGTCGGGCGCTGCTCAAGCGCCGACCCAACATCTCTTCCTGGGCTGCACTGTTCGCCCAGGCCCGCAGCCAGACCCCGGCCGAGGCCGAGAGCGCCTGACTCCCTCACAGCCCGACAAAGTCCCTGGCCATCCCCCCGGTTCCAGGGACTTTGTCGTGTCTGGGGTGTGCGGGTCAGGGGTGTGCGCGACTGGGGTGTGCGGGTCAGGGCGTTCGGGTCAGGGCAGCGGCGATCTCGCGCAGGCCGTCGAGGTCGTGGATGTCCTGCGCGGACGCCGGGACCTCGACGACCGGTATGCCGGGGTGTCCAGCCGTGAACCGGGCGGCCAGCCGCTCCTGTCGCGCCGCCGTCTCGGCCAGGGACGCGTGCAGGCGGAGCAGGCCCTCGGCCGTCGCCGCCGTGGGGGAGGGGTCGTCGGCATCGGCGAGCTGCTCCGCGGCCGCCAGGGCTCGTGAGGCCGTCAGGGTGGGTGCGGCCACGCGCTGGATCCGGTTCACGACGAGCCCGGCGAGCGGCATACCCTCCTCGTCGAGGCGGCCGGCGAAGAAGGAGGCCTCGCGCAGCGCGTCGCGCTCGGGGGCGGCGACCACGACGAACGCGGTCTCCGAGTTCTTGAGCAGCGCATAGGTCTGGTCGGCTCGCTCGCGGAACCCACCGAACATCGTGTCGAGGGCCGCGACGAAGGTCTGCACGTCCTGGAGCAGCTGGCCGCCGAGCACTTTTGACAAGGTGTTGGTCACGACGTTGACCCCGACGCTGAAGACCTTGAAACCCGCGCGCCCACCCGCCTTGGCAGGGGCGGAGAGGAGCCGGATGAAGCGGCCGTCCAGGAACGAGCCGAGCCGCTTGGGTGCGTCGAGGAAGTCCAGCGCCGACCGCGACGGGGGCGTGTCCACGATGATGAGGTCCCAGCGGCCGTCGCGGCCCGCCTCGGCTCGCAGCTGTCCCAGCTTCTCCATCGCCATGTACTCCTGCGTGCCCGCGAACGAGCTGGAGACCGCCTGGTAGAAGGGGTTCGCGAGGATCTGGGCGGCCTTGTCAGGGGTGGCGTGCTGCTCGACCACCTCGTCGAAGGTGCGCTTCATGTCGAGCATCATCGCGTCGAGCGATCCGCCGGGCTCCGGGTCGCCGGGACCGCCGTTCATCCGCACCCCCGCCACCGGACGAGGCGTGTTGTCGAGCTCGGTCAGGCCCAGCGACTGGGCGAGCCGACGAGCCGGGTCGATGGTGAGGACGACGACCTTGCGGCCGTGCTCCGCCGCCCACAGCCCCAGCGCGGCCGCGGTCGTGGTCTTGCCGACGCCACCCGCTCCACAGCAGACGACGATCCTCGTCCGAGGGTCGGTCAGGAGAGCGGCCAGGTCGAGCGTGGCCGCTCTGCCCGGGGTGGGCGTGCCCCGGGTGGGCGTGGTCCGGGTGGGCGTGCGCGAGGCCATCAGACCATCCCCTGCTCGTCCAGCGACTGCGCCAGCACCGTGATGCCACCGGCCTCGGTGCCCTCCGCCAGGAAGGGGAGCCGGATCGTGAGCCGGCCTTCTTCCTCGAGGATCGCGTCCTGCTCGCGCTCGAGGGCGATCCGGTCGGCATGGTTGGCGCCGTCGGCGAGCAGGCCCGCGACCATGCCGTTCGTGACGCGGACGCCGACGCCCGCCAGGTCTGCGGCCACCCCTTCGACCAGCTTGGCGGTCCGCCGGCCGCGCACCGCCTTGAAGGCCTTGTCGGTCAGCAGCGGGTCGCGCAGCTGGTTGACGACGATGGCACCCAGCGGGAGGTCGGTGCGGCGCAGCTCGGCCAGGGCGTCGACGGTCTCCTGCACGGGCATCTCCTCGAGCAGTGTGACCACGTGGACCGCGGTGGTGTGGCTGCGGAGCATCCGGGTGATCGAGTCTGCCTGCGAGCGGATCGGACCCACCTTGGCGACGTCGGCGACCTCGGCGTTGACGTTGAGGAACCGCACCACGCGCCCGGTCGGCGGGGCGTCGAGCACCACGGCGTCGTAGGCGGGAGCCGTCGGACCCTTCCCGCTGCGGCGCCCCGCGGCCTCGTAGACCTTGCCGATGAGCAGGACGTCACGGACCCCGGGTGCGATCGTCGTGGCGAAGTCGACCGCGCCGAACCGGTCGAGCACGGTCATCGCCTTGCCGACCTTGTAGAACTTCTGGAGGTACTCCCGCAGCGAGGCCTTCGCGTCGATCGAGATCGCCCACAGCTGTCCGCCGCTGCGGTCGGTCAGGATGCGCGTCTCGGTGTGCCCCAGGGGCGCCACGTCGAACGTCTGCGAGATCCCCTGGCGTTYCTCGACCTCGGCCAGCAGGACCCGCTTGCCCTGCCGGGTGAGGGCCAGCGCGAGCGCGGCAGCCACCGTGGTCTTCCCCGTGCCGCCCTTGCCGGTGACCACGTGGAGCCGGACCTTGGACAGGTCGTGGGTGGTCTCGGGCATGTCGCCAGCCTAGGAGGCGAGCAGGTCGACCGCTGCGAGGACCTGCGCGAACGCCGGGTGCTCCGGGTCGATCAGCCCGTAGTGCCCGCCACTGTTCACCGGCGTGAGGCGCACGTTCGGCGCGTGGTGGGCCGCGGCATACCGCTCGCTCTGGTCGAAGGGCACCACGTCGTCGTCGCGCGCATGCACCAACAGCGCAGGTATGCCGGGTGCGAGCCTGACGGGGTCGGCCGCGGCGTAGGCATCCGGGGCGTCCGTGGGGTATCCACCGAGGAAGTCGGTGATGGCGGTGTCGCCCACGCCGGTCTCGGCGCCGTGGCCGAGGTCGAGGACGCCCGCGAGGCTCACGATGCCGCGCAGGCCGTGGGCCCACGGCTGGGCGGCGGCCCAGGCGACGAGCTGGCCACCCGCGGAGTGGCCGACCAGCACCGGCGGGTGGCCCAGGTCGGGGTCGCGGCGCACGGCGGTGATGGCGGCGGCGACGTCGTCAGCGGTGCCCGGCCACCCGCCACCGGGCATGCCCGGCCGGCGGTACTCGACGACGGCTGTCGCGTAGCCCGCATCCGCGAACGCCTGGGCCTGCCGACCGGCATGGGTGCGGTCGTACTCGGGACGCCAGAACCCGCCGTGCACGACGACCACCGTGAGGCCGCGGGTGACCCGGTCGGGCAGGCGCACGTCGTACACCTGCGCGGGATCGTCGCCGTAGGCTGTCGTGCGCGTGGGGGGCGCGGCCACCTCGTCGAGCACCTGGCTGGGGTCGCGGTGGGTGGCCATGGGGCCATCCTCGTGCACTCCTGCCCGTCGGCGCCCGGTCATCACGGGGATAGGCTGCGGGACATGCAGAAATGGGAGTACGCGACGGTGCCGCTCATCGTCCACGCCACCAAGCAGATCCTCGACCAGTGGGGTGAGGACGGCTGGGAGCTCGTCCAGGTCCTCACCGGTCCCGACGGCAACGGCCTGGTCGCCTACCTGAAGCGGGAGAGAGCCTGATGAGTGCAGTTGAAGATCGTCTGGCCGAGCTCGGCCTGACCGTTCCCGACGTCGCCAAGCCGGTGGCCGCCTACGTCCCCGCGATCCAGGACGGGCGCCGGATCTACACCTCCGGGCAGCTGCCCATGGTCTCCGGTGCCATCGTGCAGACCGGCAAGGTCGGCGAGGGCCACGGCCTCGTGCCGCCGGAGGACGCGAAGAAGCTGGCGGAGATCTGTGCGCTCAACGCCATCGCCGCGGTCAAGAGCATCGTGGGCGACCTCGACAAGGTGGCCCAGGTGGTCAAGCTGGTCGGGTTCGTCGCCTCCGACCCGTCCTTCACCGGTCAGCCCGGCGTCATCAACGGCGCCAGCGAGCTGATGGGCAAGGCCTTCGGCGACGCGGGCATCCACGCCCGGTCGGCCGTCGGGGTCGCCGTGCTCCCCCTGGACGCCCCCGTCGAGGTCGAGATCGTCGTCGCCCTCGCCGACGAGTAGTCCCGGGTGGTCCGGCGCTTGGTCAGGCGCGAGTTCCCGATCGCCGACTCACCATCGCTCCGGGCCAGGGCGGACTCCTGGCTGAGTGCGCCCTCGCCCGACGGCCCGGTGGTGCCCAAGCGGGCCGCCACGGTCATGTTCGTGCGCGACTGGGCCTCCGACGGTGACTCGGGGGTCGAGGTCTTCATGCTGCGCCGGGTCGCGACGATGGAGTTCGCCCCGCGGATGATGGTGTTCCCCGGTGGCGGGGTCGACCCGCGCGACGCCGACCCCGGTCTGCCGTGGGCCGGACCGACGCCGGCCGAGTGGGCGGCGCGGCTCGACGTGGACGAGGCGACGGCTCGGGTGCTCGTGGCGGCTGCGGTCCGCGAGGTCTTCGAGGAGTGCGGGGTCCTGCTGGCCGGTCCGACGCCCGACCGGGTGATCGCCGACGTCAGCGGGGCGCACTGGCACGAGCAGCGCCGACGCCTGCTCCAGCGCGAGGCCTCGCTGTCCGAGGTGCTGCGCGAGCACGACCTGCTGCTGCGGTCCGACCTGCTCGGCTACCGCGCCCACTGGGTCACCCCCGAGTTCGAGGTGCGGCGCTATGACACCCGGTTTTTCAGCGCGGCCGTCCCGCAGGGCCAGCGTGCCGACGACGACACCACGGAGGCGGACGTCGCAGACTGGGTCCGCCCTGCGGACCTCTTGCGAGCCTGGCAGGACGGCGCCGCCCTGATGCTGCCGCCCACCGTCGTGGCCGTCGAAGAGGTCGCCGCCGCGACGTCGGCCGCGGAGTTCATCGCCGAACGTCCCGTGATCGCCCCCGTGCAGCCCGAGCTGGTCGACACCGGCGACGGCCTGGTGATGCGGGCGGAACTCCCGCGATGAGCCTGGCGCAGCCGCCTGCTCCGTCGGCGGCGTTCGGCGACTGGCACGGCGGTCAGGTCACCGAACGTGCCCTGTGTGTCCTGTGCCCGAACCCCAGCCCGATGACCCTCGACGGGACCAACACCTGGGTGCTGCTCGAGCCCGGTGCCACCGATGCGGTCGTCATCGACCCCGGCCCGCTCGACGAGGGCCACCTGCAGGCGGTCGTCGAGGCCGTGTCGGCCCGCGGGGCCCGGGTCGCCCAGACGATCCTCACGCACGGTCACGCCGACCACGCCGAAGGTGCGGGCCGCTTCGCAGAGCTCACTGGTGCCCCGACCCGGGCGGTCGGGCGCGGGCACGACGACCTCGCCGACGGTGACCTCGTCACGGCCGGCGGCCTCGAGCTGCGGGTCGTCGCGACCCCCGGTCACACCTCCGACTCGTTGTCCTTCGCCCTGGCAGCCGACCATGCGCTGCTCACCGGCGACACCGTCCTGGGCCGCGGCACCACGGTGGTGGCGCACCCCGATGGTGAGCTGGCGGCATACCTCGCGTCGTTGGAGCGCATCGCCCGCCTGACCGGCGACGGGGAGGTCACCGCGATCCTCCCCGGGCACGGGCCGGTCGTGCCGGACGCCGCGGCGATGGTCGCGTTCTACCGCACCCACCGCGCCGAACGGCTGGAGCAGGTGCGGCAGGCGCTGGCTGACGGAGCGGCGGAGGCGCCGGACGTGGTCCAGGCCGTGGTCGAGCGGGTGTATGCCGACGTGCCCCGGGAGGTCTGGCCRGCAGCGGCTCAGAGCGTGGCAGCCCAGTTGGACTACCTGCGCTGAGTCACCGGGCGCTCGGAGTCAGCGGGCGCGACGCTGGAGGCGCTCGACGTCGAGCAGCAGCACTGCGCGGGCCTCGAGGCGCAGCCACCCGCGGGTCGCGAAGTCGGCGAGGGCCTTGTTGACGGTCTCGCGGGAGGCGCCGACCAGCTGGGCCAGCTCCTCCTGGGTGAGGTCGTGGGCGACCAGCACCCCTTCCTCGACGGGACGGCCGAAGCGGGCCGACAGGTCGAGCAGCGCCTTGGCGACCCGGCCGGGCACGTCGGTGAAGACCAGGTCCGCGAGGTTCTCGTTGGTGCGCCGCAGTCGCTTCGCCAGGGCCGCGAGTAGGACCTTCGCCACGCTGGGGCGGCCCTCGAGCAGGCCGTTGAGGTCGTCGTTGCCGATGCCGAGCAGCTGGGTCTCGGCCACCGCGGTCGCCGTCATGGTGCGCGGGCCCGGGTCGAACAGGCTCAGCTCGCCGAACATCTCGCCGGGCCCGAGGATGGCCACGAGGTTCTCGCGGCCGTCGGCGCTGCGGCGACCGAGCTTGACCTTGCCCTCACGGATGACGTAGAGCCGGTCGCCCTGGTCGCCTTCGTGGAACAGCACGTCGCCGCGCTCGAGACGGGTCTGCGTCATCGAGGCCATCAGCGTCGAGGACGCCTCGTCGTCCAGCGCAGCGAACAGAGGGGCCTTCTTCACCACGTCGTGATCCACGGGCGACAGTGTGCCACGTCGGATGTCCGCGCCGCCCCGTAGTCTGTGGAGGTGTCTGGATCCCCTGTGCCGGCCGCCCGTGAAGAGTCCCCCGTCGCCCTCACCAGGCGTGCCCGGCGGATGTACCGGGCGCTCCACGAGCACTACCCGTACGCCCACTGCGAGCTCGACTTCGAGAACCCCCTCCAGCTCCTGGTGGCGACCGTGCTGTCCGCCCAGACGACCGACGTCATGGTCAACAAGGTCACGCCCCAGCTGTTCGCGCGCTACCCCGACGCGGCCGCGCTCGCCGGTGCCGACCGCGAGGAGATGGAGACGCTGCTCAAGCCGACCGGCTTCTTCCGCGCCAAGACCAGCTCGGTGATGAAGCTCGGCGCCGAGCTCGTCGAGCGCTTCGACGGCGAGGTCCCCCCGCGCATGAAGGACCTCGTCACGCTGCCCGGCGTGGGGCGCAAGACGGCCAACGTCGTGCTGGGCAACGCCTTCGGCATCCCGGGCATCACCGTGGACACCCACTTCGGGCGGCTGGTCCGCCGGTTCGGCTGGACCGCCGAGGACGACCCGGTCAAGGTCGAGCACGCCGTCGGGGCGCTGATCCCGCGCAAGGAGTGGACGATGCTGTCGCACGTCCTCATCTTCCACGGCCGGCGCACCTGCCACGCCAAGAAGCCCGCCTGTGGAGCCTGTCCCGTCGCGCGGCTGTGCCCGTCGTACGGCATCGGCGAGACCGACCCCGTCAAGGCCGACAAGCTGCTCAAGTTCGAGCTCGCCCCGGGCGCGACCAATCCGTATGCCGCGGCGGCACCCGCCCCCGGTGCCGCGCCGCCGCAGCCACGCGGCATACCCGCGGCGGAGGTCTCCGCCTCGTGACCACGGCACGACCCGCTTGGCTGGACCGTGCCCGCGACGCGATCGCGGCCGCCGACGAGGGGTACTTCGAGACGTTCGCGCCGCCGCCCGAGGGCGGGCAGCGCTCCAGCGTCATGATCCTGTTCGGCCCCTCCGACGACGGCCAGGGCGAGGACGTCGTGCTGACCGAGCGCGCCCACACCCTGCGCACCCAGCCCGGCGACATCTCCTTCCCCGGTGGCAAGCGCGAGCCCTCGGACGCCTCGGCCGCCGCGGCCGCCCTGCGCGAGACGCAGGAGGAGGTGGGCATCGACCCGGGGACGATCGACGTGGTGGCGACCCTTCCTGACATCTACCTCAGCCCACGCCGGTTCGTCGTCACGCCCGTGTTGGGGTGGTGGCGCGAGGCCGGGCCGCTCGATGCCGTCGACCCGGTCGAGGTGCACCGGGCCGTGCGGGCGCCCCTGGCCGACCTGCTCGACCCGGCAGCCCGGTTCACCGTGTCCCACCCGAGTGGCTACCGAGGGCCGGGTTTCGAGTTCGACGGCCTCTTCGTGTGGGGATTCACCGCGGGGCTGTTGTCCGCTGTGCTCGATTTCGGAGGTTTGACCGTTCCGTGGGACCGTAGCGTTGAGCGTCCACTCCCCGACCGCTCCCGGCCGGGTGGGGCACAGGACGCCTTGACCAAGACCGCGACGGAAGGCCGAGCCTGATGTTCCTCGGACTGACCGTCCTGGACTACCTCCTGATCCTGCTCTTCATCAGCTACGGCCTCACCGGTTTCCGACAGGGTCTGGTGGTCAGCGTGCTGTCCCTCGCCGGCTTCTTCCTCGGCGGTGCACTCGCCATGTGGCTGCTGCCATTGGCGATCGGCCACTGGACCGAGCTCGAGTCGTCACCGTTGCTGCGTTCGGTCGTCCTCATCGCCGGCGTGTTCATCCTCGCCTCGAGCGGGCAGGCGGTGGCCGTGGCGATCGGCGGATCGCTTCGGTCGCGGCTCAAGATCAAGCCGGCCCAGTGGTTCGACGCGACGTTCGGAGCGGTGGCCGTCGTGCTGTCCGCAGCGATCCTCGTGTGGTTCATCGCCGGCGCCCTGCGCGGTGGCGCCCCGGCACCCATCGCCAAGGCGATCGGTGAGTCCCGGGTGCTGCGCACCATCGACAACGTGGTGCCCCCCGGCACGTCGAGGCTCTTCGCATCGTTCCGTGAGGTGCTCGACCGCGAGGGATTCCCGCGGGTGTTCGACGGGCTCGAGACTGAGCGGATCGCGCCGGTCGCGCCCCCGGACCCGTCCGTGGCGCAGACCGCCGGAGTTCGTGACGCCGCGGCCTCAGTCATCAAGATCACCGGAGTCGCGGCGGCCTGCAACCGCGGTCAGGAGGGCAGCGGCTGGGTCGTCGCCCGCGAGCGGGTGGTGACCAACGCCCACGTCGTGGCCGGCATGGAGAGCGCCACGCTGCGCATCCACGGCACCGGCCGGTCCTACACCGGCAAGGTCGTCGTCTTCGACGCCAAACGCGACCTCGCCGTGCTCTCGGTGCCCGGCCTTCCCGCTGAGCCGCTGCGCCAGGGCCCGGACCTCTCCCGCGGCGACAGCGGTGTGGTGGCCGGCTTCCCGCTGGACGGGCCCTACCGGCTCGACGCGGCCCGTGTCCGCGAGGTCGTCGACGCGCGGGGTTCGGACATCTACGGCAGCCCGGGGACCAGTCGTGAGGTCTACTCGCTCTTCGCCCAGATCCAGCCCGGCAACTCCGGGGGTCCGCTGTTGTCCTCGGACGGCCGGGTCGTCGGCGTGGTCTTCGCCAAGTCCCTGGACGACTCCAGGACGGGTTATGCCCTGACCATGGACGAGGCCCGTCCGGTCCTCGATGCAGCGTCAGGCGCCGCCTCGCCGGTCGACACCGGCGCCTGCGTCGCCGGCTGACCCACGCGGCATACCCCGCTGCTCCCGCGCGGCAGCGGGTCAGCGGGTCAGCGGAGGGTGGCGAGCCAGGCGCAGAGGTGGTCGTTGACGACCGCCGGAGCCTCTTCGGGCAGGAAGTGGCCGGCTCCGGGCACCAGGTGTCGTTGGAACGGACCCGTGACGTAGTCCGCCGAGTCGCTGGACGTGTCGGGCAGCACGGCCCGGTCGTGCTCGCCGTGGAGCTGGAGCACGGGGAGCGTGATGGTCGTGCGCATCCTCGCGGCGAACCGCCAGCCGTCGGGGCGGATCTGGCTGCGGACGACCCAGCGGTAGTACTCCGCCGCCGAGTGCGCCACGAACGGCAGGGCCATCGCGTCGGCGTAGGTCCGCGCCTCCTCGGGCGAGGGCCAGATGCCTTCGGGTGAGGCCCACTCGCGCAGCAGCCGCTGGACGTAGCCGCCGTGCACCGTCATCTGGCGCTCCGGCACGAACGGCCGCTGCAGGCCGCCGAGGTAGGCGTTGGCCTTGAGCTGGCGGGGGTTCGCGAAGGACGCCCTGCGGAACACCAGCGGGTGCGGCATCGACAGCGACGCGATGGCGCGGGTGACGGTCGGCTGCAGGGTCGGCATGCTCCAGGCGATCCAGCCGCCCCACCCGTGACCGACGACGACCGCGCGCGAGGCCCCGAGAGAGCGCAGCACCGAGGCGACGTCGGTGGCCGACGTGCGCGTGTCATAGCCGCGCGGTGGCTTGTCGGACGCGCCGTAGCCGCGCAGGTCCATCGCGCACGCCCGGTAGCCGGCGTCGGCGAGCGCCTGCATCTGGTGCCGCCAGGCCCACCAGAACTGCGGGAACCCGTGCAGCAGCAGGACGACCGGCCCCTCACCCTGCTCGGCGACATGGAAGCGGGCACCGTTCGCTGCGACGAACCGGTGCTCCCACGGGCCCTCGATGAGGGCCATCGAGGCATCGAGACTCATGACTGGGTATGCCGTTCGGCTGGTGACGGGGGCGGGTCGCGTGTCGTGCTGGCCGGGTCGAAAAGGGGGGCGTTGGCCGGGTCAGGACCCGGACTTGACGGCGGTGACGGTGTCCTGGGCGTTCTTGATGGCGCGCTCGGGCTTGCCCTTGATCTTCTTCACGCTGTTGCGGCCGACGATCGCCAGGACCGCCGCGACGAGGAAGAGCAGCCCGGTGGTGATGAGGTAGCCGGCCCACTCGGGGAGCCAGATGTCGATCACGGCGACGACGGTGTGGAACAGGAAGATCAGGCCGAGCAGGGCGACGAAGCCCGCCGCGGCGAACATCCCCGCACCGGCGGCGGCCTTCTTCAGGTCGGCCGCGATCTCGGCCTTGGCCAGCGCGATCTCGCTGCGGACGATCGTCGAGACGTCGTGGGTCGCATCGGCGACGAGCTGTCCGATGGTCCGTTCGGCGCCTGAGCCGGTGCCCGCCTGGGTGCCCGTCTGGTCGTTCACGCGGTTGGTGGCCATGCGCGTTCACCTGCGCTTCCTGAAGTCCGGTGGTGCGGCGTCCCAACCCTAACGGCGTCGTCCGGGCTCCACATCCGAGACCTCGAAGCAGTCCGGCACCCCGTCCCCGTCGTCGTCGCGGGACTCGAGCTCGGCCAGGCGCCCGTAGACGCGGTTCCGGGCACGCAGCACGACGGTCGCCAGGACCGCCGCCATGGCCGACCCGACCAGGACGGCGAGCTTCACGTGCTCGTCACGGGGGCTGCCCGTCCCGAACGCCAGCTCGCCCACGAGCAGCGAGACAGTGAAGCCGATCCCGGCCAGGAGGGACAGCCCCAAGACGTCCCACCACGCGAGGTCGTCGTCGAGCTCGGCCCTGGTGAACCGGGCGAACGCCCACGTGCCACCGAAGACACCGACCAGCTTGCCGAGGACGAGCCCGAGCACCACCGCGAGGGCCGCCTCGTCCCCGAGGCTGTCGCCGAAGCCACCCCCCACCACCCGCACGCCGGCCGCGAAGAACGCGAAGACCGGCACGGCCACCCCGGCCGACAGGGGTCGCAACCGGTGCTCGAACCGCTCGGCCACGTCGACGTCGGCGTCCAGGGGGCGGACCCGCGGCACCCGGGACACCCGCGAGGCCCGACCCCGGGGCTTCACCGGCACGACGAGCCCCAGCAGCACCCCGGCGACGGTGGCGTGGATGCCGGAGGCGTGCACGAGCCCCCACGTCAGGGCCGCCAGCGGGAGCAGCAGCCACCAGTGCGCCACCCGTCGTTGCACCAGTGCAGCGAACAGCGCGAGCGGCACCAGCGCGAGCGCGAGCTCGGCCAGGTCGAGGCTCCGGGTGTAGAAGATCGCGATGATCGTGATCGCCACGAGGTCGTCGACGACGGCGAGGGTCAGCAGGAAGCTCCGCAGGGCCGATGGCAGGTGCGTCCCGATCACCGCCAGCACGGCGAGCGCGAAGGCGATGTCAGTCGCCGTCGGGACCGCCCAACCGCGCAACGCCCCGCCACCCGCCCCACCAACGGCCGCACCACCGGCACCAGCGCCGGCACCGAGGAGGGTGACCGTCACGGCATACACGATCGCGGGAAGCGCGACCCCGCACAGGGCGGCGGCCACGGGCAGCGCGGCCCTTGCGGGGGTGCGCAGCTCGCCCACGAGGAACTCGCGCTTCAGCTCGAGGCCGGCGACGAAGAAGAACAGCGCAAGGAGTCCGTCGGCGGCCCACTGCCCCAGGGTGAGTTGCAGGTGCCACGCCTGGGGGCCTGCCTGCCAGTCGCGCAGCGAGGCGTAGGTCTCGAACCAGGGCGAGTTGGCCCAGGCCAGTGCGGCGATCGCCGCGGACAGCAGGAGGGCGCCGCCGACGGTCTCGGTGCGCAGGGCGCCGCTGACGCGCTGCGCCTCCTGCCACGTCGTGCGGGCGAAGAGCCGTGGGCGCAGGGGGTTGAGGCTCACACCGGGCCTTTCGGGGTCGACGTCGGGTCAGACGTCCGCAGACGCCGCCGACCAGGCTTCCCGGCACACCAGTTGTTCCTGCTGCTCATCCTACGTGCGAGCCGTGGCGAGCAGCTCGGCGAACATCGTGGCGAGCTCCAGCTGGTCGGCCTCGCCGGCGAGCACCTCACCCTCTTGGGTGAGGGTCTTCCCGAACGCCAGACCGGGGCCGTCGACGACCGTCATCTTGACGCGCTCGAGCGTCTGGCGCAGGGCCGACTTCGCATAGCTCGCGCCGTGCCAGCCGTAGCCGACGCAGCCCACGGGCAGGCCCTCCCACTCGGCGTAGAGGAAGTCGATCGCGTTCTTGAGCGCCGCGTTGTAGCCGCGGTTGTACTCCGGCATCACCAGCACGAGCGCGTCCGTGGCCTGCATCGCGGCCGACCACTTCCGCGTGTGCTCGTGGGCGTAGTTGCCGTCCGCGGGCTGGCCGGGCTCGTCGAGGAACGGCAGCGCCAGCTCGCGCAGGTCGTGGACGGTGACCTCGGAGCCCGCCGGGACTGCGTCGAGCACCCACTGCGCGACGAGGTGACCGATCCGGTGCGGGCGGGTGCTGGCGATGACGACGGAGACGCGCGTGGAGGCCATGGGCGAAAGCCTAGGTGCGGTCCGCTCGGTCCCGGGGCGGCCTTGTCTGGAGAGATTCATCGCTCTAGAGTTCCGTTGAACAGAAATTGAAGTCCGTATCGTGGAAGATTGAGGTCGAGCGATGTCTGCACCGAGCCCGGGATATTCCATCACCGTTCGCGCCGAGGCGCCTGCCGCGATCGACACCACGGGTGCCGTCGCTGCCGCCGTGGCGTCGGCGGGCGGAGCGCTCACGGCCCTCGACGTCGTGGAGTCCCACGGTGACAAGCTGGTCGTGGACGTGACCTGCAACGCCTCCGACGCCGACCATGCCGACCGGATCACCGCGGCGATCGCGGCGGTCCCGGGGGTCACGGTCCGCAAGGTCAGCGACCGCACCTTCCTGCTCCACCTCGGCGGCAAGCTCGAGGTCGTGCCCAAGGTGCCGCTGAAGCACCGCGACGACCTGTCCCGCGCCTACACCCCGGGGGTGGCCCGCGTCTGCCTCGCGATCGCGGAGAACCCCGAGGACGCGCGCCGCCTCACCATCAAGCGCAACACGGTCGCGGTCGTGACGGACGGGTCCGCCGTCCTCGGCCTCGGCAACATCGGCCCGGCCGCTGCCCTGCCCGTCATGGAGGGCAAGGCTGCGCTCTTCAAGCAGTTCGCCGGAGTCGACGCGTGGCCGGTCTGCCTCGACACCCAGGACACCGAGGAGATCATCATGATCGTCAAGGCGATCGCCCCGGTCTACGGCGGCGTGAACCTCGAGGACATCAGCGCGCCGCGGTGCTTCGAGATCGAGGCGCGCCTGCGTGACGAGCTCGACATCCCCGTCTTCCACGACGACCAGCACGGCACCGCGATCGTCACCCTCGCCGCCCTGCGCAACGCCCTGCGCGTGGTGGGCAAGACGCTGGAGGACGTGCGGATCGTGGTCTCGGGGGTGGGTGCGGCCGGCCACGCCATCGTCCGGCTCCTCGACGCCCAGGGCGCGACCGACATCATCGGGTGCGACCGCCGCGGTGCGCTGGACCCGGAGGCCGACCACGCGGACGAGTTCCGTGGCTGGATCGCCCGCAACACCAACCCTTCCCGCACGACCGGCACGCTCAAGGAGGTGCTGCGCGGGGCCGACGTCTTCATCGGCGTCTCGGCACCGAACCTGCTGGACGGCGACGACATCGCCACCATGGCGGACCGTGCCATCGTCTTCGCGATGGCCAACCCCGACCCCGAGGTCGACCCGGTCGCGGCGAGCCACCACGCGGCCGTCGTCGCCACCGGACGCTCCGACTACGCCAACCAGATCAACAACGTGCTGGCCTTTCCCGGCTTCTTCCGCGGTCTGCTCGACGCCGGCGCGCGCGACATCACCGACGAGATGATGATCGCCGCCGCCGCGGCCATCGCCGACTGCGTCCACCCCGACGAGCTCAACGCGAGCTACATCGTGCCCAGCGTCTTCGACGCCGACGTCGCGCCCTCGGTGGCAGCTGCCGTGCGGCAGGCGGCCGGGGGACGGCACGCCGACCCGGCCACGCGGCATACCGGCAGCGCCACGCGGGAGGCGACCGCGCCGCCCGCCGCCACCCCCGCCATCCCGACGAGCCAGGCCCCGGCCCGATGACCGTGGACCTGGGCGCCCTCGGCGCCGCCCTCGACGAGCACCTGCGTGACGCGGATGCCGAGCTGGCCGCACGGTTCCCCGGCGAGCGGCCGGTGCGCCAGCCGGTGCACACGGTCTACGTGCCGGCCGACCGCTACGACGCCGACCTGGTGTCGCGGTGGCAGGCCGAGGCGGTCGCCGCGCTGGACGAGCACGGCGGCGGCGCCGAGGGGGCGGCCGAGGCCTTCGGGCTTCCGTCGGAGCTGGCAGCCGAGCTGTACGCGCGGGTGCGCACCAAGCTCGCGCGCGAGGCCATCGAGGACCTGCGCATCGACTTCGAGGACGGCTACGGCACGCGGTCCGACGACGAGGAGGATGCCGCCGTCGACGCGGCGGCTGCGGCGCTCCTCCGTGCCGTGGACGCCGGTGGGGCGACTGCCTTCAGCGGCATCCGGTTCAAGAGCTTCGAGGCGCCGACGCGCGCACGCGGGCTGCGCACCTTCGCCCGCTTCGTCGCTGCGGTGGCCCGGGACGGTCGCCTGCCGGACGGCTTCGTGGTGACGTTCCCGAAGGTGACGTCAGTCGACCAGGTCGAGGCGATGGTGGTGGCCTGCGAGAGGGTCGAGCAGGGTGTCGGGCTTTCGCCGGGGGCGATCCGCTTCGAGATCCAGGTCGAGACGCCGCAGGCGATCTGCGGACCTGACGGCACGGCGCTCGTCGCCCGGATGGTCCATGCCTCCGCCGGCCGGTGCACGTCGCTGCACTACGGCACCTACGACTACTCGGCCTCGTGTGGCATCTCCGCCGCCTACCAGTCGATGGAGCACCCGGCCGCCGACCACGCCAAGGCGGTCATGCAGGTCGCTGCGGCGGGCACGGGCGTGCACCTGTCCGACGGCTCCACCAACGTGCTTCCCGTGGGCAGTCACGACGACGTGGTGGCCGCCTGGCGGCTGCACGGGCGGCTGGTGCGACGCTCGCTCGAGCGGGGCTACTACCAGGGCTGGGACCTGCACCCCGCACAGTTCCCGAGTCGCTACCTCGCCACCTACGCGTTCTACCGCGAGGGGCTCTCGGCCGCCGGCCAACGGCTGAAGAACTATGTGGGACAAGTGGATTCGGGGGTCATGGATGAACCCGCGACAGCCCGAGCGCTGTCGGACTTCGTGGTCCGTGCGCTCGACTGCGGCGCCACGGACGAGCAGGAGGTCCATCGCCTGACCGGCCTGGACCGCCCCGCCATCGACCGCCTGGCCCGCCGCGCCACCGCCTGACGCGTCAGGGCGCTTGACGGGCCCGACCACCTGACCTGCCTGCCGTCCGCGGGTAGGTTGGCCGCATGCGCGTGCGGGTGGAGTTCACGACCGAGCCGTTCCACGGCGAGSACGGCCAGCTGCCTGCCCACGTGACCGCGTCCGCCGACGCGCTCCGGTATGCCGGGTTGTCACCCGACCTGGGACCGCTCGGCACGTCGGTCGAGGGCGAGGCCGAGGTGGTCGTCGACGCGGTGGGCGCCGCGCTCAAGGAGGCGTTGTCCCACGGCGCGACCCGGGTCACCCTCACCCTCGGTGACGTCGACGCGGTGACCGCCGTCACCCCCGCGGCCGGTGCCGGGGCCGGTGCTGGGGCCGGTGCTGGGGCCACCGACTTCACCGACGGCTTGTCGCGGCTCATCGCCGACGTCGAGCGCGAGCTCGGGGGCTCTCTCGCAACCCTGCCGCGCGCCGAGAAGCAGCACGCCGTGCGCCTGCTGGAGGAGCGCGGCGCGTTCGAGATGCGCCGCAGTGCGGAGACGGTCGCGGAGGCCCTGGGCCTGACCCGCTTCACCGTCTACAACTACCTCAACCGGATCCGGGACTCGGCGGCCGAGCCCGCCGGCTGACGCGGCATACCCGGTCGTCCTGGGACCCCGTCGACTGCTCGCCGCGTCCCCCGCAGGTCTGCACCGCAGAAACTTTCAACAGATTGTTGACTGGTTCACATTGGCGCGCCTATCCTTCCATCATCCGTAAACAGGTTTCCACCATTCGGAAGATCTCCGAATCGCTCGGGAAGCCGTCCCCGCGCCACCCACGCCGACCCCGCCAGGGTCGACGGGCACCGCAAGGAGCACCATGAGCTTCGTCCTCGGACCCAACCAGTACGGCAAGGCGGAGAACCGCGTCGTCCGCGTCTACCGCGACACCGCCCGCCACGAGATCCGCGACCTCAACGTGTCGACCGCCCTGCGCGGCGACTTCACCGAGGCGCACACGACCGGTGACCAGGCCAGCATCCTGCCCACCGACACCCAGAAGAACACCGCCTTCGCGTTCGCCAAGGAGCACGGCGTCACCTCACCGGAGGACTACGCCCTCACCCTCGGCCAGCGCTTCCTCGACGTCACGCCCGTCGCGACCGCCAGCCGGATCGAGGTCGAGGAGTATGCCTGGGACCGCATCGAGGTCGGCGGCACCGGCCACGACCACGCGTTCGTGAAGCGGGGCGGCGAGGTACGCACCACCGTCGTCACCCGCGACCGCAGCGGCGACGAGCCGCGCGCCTGGGTCGTCTCCGGCGTCAAGGACCTCGTGGTCCTCAAGTCGACCGGCTCGGAGTTCAAGGGCTACCTCAAGGACGAGTACACGACCCTCAAGGAGACCGACGACCGGATCCTCGCGACCTCGCTCGTGGCGCGCTGGCGCTACGAGTCCACCGAGGGCGTGGACTGGAACAAGTCGTTCGACGACGTGCGGTCGCTCCTCCTCGAGACGTTCGCGACGACCTACAGCCGCGCACTGCAGGAGAGCCTCTACGCGATGGGGTCGGCCGTCCTGGCCGCTCACCCCGAGGTCGCGGAGATCAAGTTCTCAGCCCCCAACAAGCACCACTTCCTGGTCGACCTGTCCCCGTTCGGGTTGGACAACCCGGGTGAGGTGTTCATCGCCGCAGACCGCCCGTACGGGCTGATCGAGGCCACGGTCCAGCGCGAGAGCGGCTCGGACGCGGGCGACGCCTGGCTCACCGTGCCCGGCTTCTGCTGACGCCCCTCCGCTCCTCGTCGCCACTCCTCGTCCCCGCTCCTCGGGGCCGGCGCCCGTACACCCCACGACGCCCGCGCCGGCTCCCGCACGCATCTGATTCCCTCTCCTCCTCCCGGAGCCTCCCGACATAGCTCCAGACAGAAAGGCCTGTCATGAGCGCAGCCACCGCAACACCCCAGTCCCAGCGCGCCTCCCGCCACCCGGTCGACGAGGTCCTGCCCATCCCGAAGCTCGCGATCTACGGCTTCCAGCACGTGCTGGCGTTCTACGCCGGTGCGGTGATCGTGCCGATCCTCCTGGCCAGCGCCATCGGGCTGTCGACCCAGGAGCTCATCCACCTCATCAACGCCGACCTCTTCACGTGCGGCATCGCCTCGATCATCCAGTCGGTCGGGTTCTGGAAGGTCGGCGTGAAACTGCCTCTCCTGCAAGGGGTCACGTTCACCGCTGTCTCGCCGATGATCGCCATCGGGATGGCCGCGGGCGGCGGTACCGACGGCCTGCTCGTGATCTACGGGGCGGTGATCGTGGCGGGCCTGTTCACCTTCCTCGTCGCGCCCTACTTCAGCCGGCTGATCCGCTACTTCCCCCCGGTGGTCACCGGTTCGGTCATCACGATCATCGGCCTCGCGCTGCTGCCGGTCGCGGCTGCGGACGCAGCCGGTGGCGCGGGCCCCACCCTCGACCCCACCAGCGGGCGCAACCTCGCGTACGCGCTCGGCACGCTCGGGCTGATCGTCGCGATCCAGCGGATCTTCAAGGGATTCATGGCCACCGTGGCAGTCCTCATCGGACTGGTCGTCGGCACGCTCATCGCCTGGATCCTCGGTGACGCGCACTTCAACTCGGTCTCGGACTCGGGCTGGATCGGGGTCACGACGCCGTTCCACTTCGGCTGGCCCAGGTTCTCCGTGGCCGCGATCATCTCGATGATCGTCGTCATGCTCATCACCGCCGTCGAGACCACCGGTGACGTGTTCGCCACCGGCGAGATCGTCGAGAAGCGCGTCGGCAAGGAGGACATCGCCCGTGCCCTGCGCGCCGACGGTCTGGCCACCACGATCGGTGGTGTCTTCAACTCCTTCCCCTACACCTGCTTCGCCGAGAACGTCGGCCTGGTGCGGTTGACCCGGGTCAAGAGCCGCTACGTCGTCGCCACGGCAGGGCTGATCATGGTCGTCATCGGCCTCATCCCGAAGGCCGGCGCCATCGTCGCGGGCATCCCGCACCCGGTGCTCGGTGGTGCCGCGCTGGCGATGTTCGCCACCGTCGCCGTCGTGGGCTTCCAGACCCTGTCGCGGGTCGACTTCCACGACCACCGCAACGTCGTCATCGTCGCCACCGCGGTCGGCCTCGCGATGTACGTCACCGCACAGCCCGACGTGGCCAAGGCCGTCCCGGACTGGGCCCAGATCATCCTCGGCTCGGGCATCACCCTCGGCTCGATCACCGCCATCGTGCTCAACTTCCTGTTCCACCACGTCGGGTCGAGCCGGGGTCCGGCCGTGGCCGGCGCTCCTGGGTCGTTGGTGCGGCTGAGCGAGGTCAACCAGATGTCGCGTGAGGACTTCGCCGACACCTTCGGCAGCCTGTTCCAGGGTCCGCGCTGGGTGGTCGAGCGCGCCTTCGACTCACGGCCGTTCAGCGACACCAGTGACCTGCGTCGCGCGTTCCAGGAGGCGCTGTTCTCGGCCAACGAGGACGAGCAGCGACAGCTGATCGACTCCTACCCCGACCTCGGCGCCGACAGCGTGGCGGAGGGCGACGAGGGGCCGGACTCGCTGCGCGACCAGTCCTCGCTCGGGCTCACCCGTCTCGACGAGAAGGGTCACGGCGAGCTGGCCGAGCTCACCTCGCAGTACCGGGACCGGTTCGGCTTCCCCCTCGTCACGTGTGTCCGCGACCGCGACTCCTTCGACCAGGTGGTGCGCACCGGCTGGGAGCGGTTGAACAACTCCCAGGCGCAGGAACACGCCTCGGCGCTGGTGGAGATCGCCAAGATCGCCGGCTACCGGTTTGATGACCTCGTGGCCGACGCCAACCCGATCCACTCCGCCCGCACCCGGTTCGTGGAGGGTCGATGACCCTCGAGAACCTCAACGCGCTGCCGGCGTCGGCCCTGGAGGGGCAGCTGACCGCGTGCCTCCCGGTGCCTCGCTGGGTCGCCGCCGTCCGCGACGGCCGACCGTATGCCGCGTGGCAGGACCTCGAGGCGACCGCCGGCGCCGCCGCCCAGCACCTCGACGACGAGGAGCTGGAGGCGGCGCTGGCCGGCCACCCGAGGATCGGTGAACGGGCCGAGGGGCCGCACCACAACGCGGCCGCCAGTGCACGCGAGCAGTCCGGGGTGGACCCGGCCGACGCCGAGGTGGCGCGCGCGCTCGCCGAGGGCAACGCGGCATACGAGGCGCGTTTCGACCGGGTGTTCCTCATCCGGGCGGCAGGCCGCTCCGCGCCCGAGATCCTCGCAGAGCTGGACCGCCGGCTCGGCAAC
The DNA here is from genome assembly GCF_056403955.1 of Pedococcus sp. P2_E2. Classification (NCBI taxonomy): domain Bacteria; kingdom Bacillati; phylum Actinomycetota; class Actinomycetes; order Micrococcales; family Intrasporangiaceae; genus Pedococcus; species Pedococcus sp. P2_E2. Next base: position 46,552 of record NZ_JBFUEM010000007.1, on the reverse strand, counting down.
GACGACGCCGCCGAGCGCGAAGAGACCGTGACCCAGCTGCGCGAGATCGCGCTGCTCCGACTCCGACAGGTGGCCTCCTGATGGGAACCCTCAGCACGCACGTCCTCGACACCAGCCTCGGCAAGCCCGCGGCCGGCATCACGGTGGTGCTGGAAACCGTTGATACGACTGGCTCCGGGGGACAGGCGATCGGTGACGGCATCACCGATGGCGACGGGCGGGTCGGCAGCATCGGTCCGGAGCGGCTGGAGGCGGGCGACTACCGCCTGCGGTTCGCCTCGGGTGGCTACTTCGCAGGGCGTGGCGTCGAGGCGTTCTACCCCGAGGTGGTGGTGGTCTTCACCATCGCCGACGCCGACCAGCACTACCACGTGCCGGTCCTGCTCAACCCGTTCGGCTACTCCACCTACCGGGGGTCGTGACCGTGGCGACCGTCGCGCGGCTGGTCCTGGACGGTTGCACGGTGGTGACGATGGACCCGGCCAGGACCGAGCACGCCGTCGGCCACGTGGTCGTCGAGGGGTCGCGCATCGTCGCCGTCGCACCGGGTCGCCACGTGGACGACGGGAGTGCGGCCGAGGTGGTCGACGCGACCGGCTGCCTGCTGACGCCGGGCCTGGTCAACACCCACCACCACCTCTACCAGTGGGCCACCCGGGGCCTGGCGGTCGACGCCACGCTGTTCGGCTGGCTGACCGAGCTCTATCCCGTCTGGGGTGGCATCGACGAGGACGTGGTCGGTGCTGCCGCAGCAGCCGGGCTCGGCTGGTTGGCCCGCACGGGGTGCACGACGTCGATGGACCACCACTACGTCTTCCCCCGCCACGGAGGCGACGTCCTGGGTGCCGAGGTGGACGCGGCGCGACGGATCGGCCTGCGATTCCTCGCGGCTCGCGGCTCGATGGATCTCGGCGAGAGTCAGGGCGGACTGCCCCCCGACCACGTGGTCGAGGACCTCGACACCATCCTCGCCGCGACGGCGGCCGCCGTCGACGCGCACCACGACCCGTCACCCGACTCGATGTTGCGGATCGGCGTGGCCCCGTGCTCGCCCTTCTCGGTGACCGCCGACCTCTTGCGCGAGTCCGCGGCCCTGGCTCGTGACCGCGGGGTGCGGCTGCACACCCACCTGGCGGAGACGACCGACGAGGAGCGCTACTGCGCCGAGCGATTCGGGTTGAGCCCGCTGGCCTACCTGGAGTCCCTCGGCTGGCTCGGCGACGACGTGTGGCTCGCGCACGGCATCCACTTCGACGACGTCGCGATACGCACACTGGCGGCCACCGGCACCGGTGTCGCCCACTGTCCCTCGTCCAACGCCCGCCTCGGTGCCGGCATCGCCCGCACGCGCGACCTGCGCGACGCAGGGGTGCCGGTGGGGCTCGGGGTGGACGGTGCGGCGTCGAACGAGGCGTCCTCCCTCGTCGAGGAGGCACGCCACGCGCTGCTCTTCGCCCGGGCCCGAGGCGGTCCGGAGGCGCTCGGGGTGCGGGACGCGCTCGAGCTGGCCACGATCGGCGGGGCCCGGGTGCTCGGCTGGGACGACCAGATCGGGTCGCTGGAGGTCGGAAAGCTGGCCGACATCGCGCTGTGGCGACTCGACGGGCTGGGCCATGCCGGCGTGGTCGACCCGGTGGCCGGGCTCGTGCTCGGTTCACGGCCGCCGCTGGAGCTGCTCCTGGTTGGAGGCAGCCGGGTGGTGTCGGGCGACAGGCTGGTGACCGCTGACGAGGAATCGCTTGCGGCACAGGCGGTCTCGGCAGGGGAGCGGTTGCTCGCGCGGCACCGCGACGCCGCCGGATATATCTCGGCCACCGGCTGAGACGACGGCCCCAGCGGTCTTGACGATGTCGCAGGTTGACGCCTACCCTTTCATTGATCGGAAAAACGATTCCACAATGCGGAAACAAGGAGAGAATGCCATGTCGGACCACGGACTGCGCTACGAGGTGAACTGCTCGATCCTGTTCACCGAGCTGCCGCTGCTCGAGCGGCCGGCCGCCGCGAAGGCGGCAGGGTTCGACGCCGTGGAGTTCTGGTGGCCCTGGCCGGACCAACCGGTGCCCGCCGACCGTGAGGTCGACGCCTTCGTGGGCGCCGTCCAGGACGCCGGGGTTCAGCTGGTGGGTCTCAACTTCTTTGCCGGTGACCTGGCCGGGCCCGACTGCGGGGTGCTCTCGATCCCCGACCGCGTGCAGCAGTTCCGCGACAACGTCGACGTGACGGTCGGCATCGGAGAGCGGCTCGGCGTCTCGGCGTTCAACGCCCTCTTCGGCAACCGTGTCGAAGGCGTCTCGGCGCAGGAGCAGGACGAGCTCGGGCGTGAGTCGGTCGCCTTCGCCGCCAAGGCCGCCGACCGGATCGGGGCGACCGTCCTCGTCGAGTCGGTCAGCGGCCCCAAGCCCTACCCGCTGCGGACCGCGGCCGACGCCGTGGCGGTCGTCGACGACGTGCGCGCCACCGGGACGAGCAACGTCGGCTTCCTCCTCGACCTCTACCACCTGGCCGCCAACGGCGACGACCTCGAGGCCGCCATCGCGGCCTACACCGACCGCACTGCCCACGTGCAGATCGCCGACGCCCCCGGGCGCGGTGAGCCCGGCTCCGGCGCCCTCGACCTCCAGCGCCACCTCGGCGCCCTCGCCCAGCGTGGGTATGCCGGGTGGGTGGGGCTGGAGTACAAGCCCACCACCGCGACCACCCCCGAGAGCTTCGGCTGGCTCCCGCGCGAGAGACGCTCTGCCTGACCGCATCACGACACGCCAACGACCTTCAAGGAGAACGCAATGAGCACCATCGCCTTCATCGGACTCGGCATCATGGGCAGCCCCATGGCCGTCCACCTCCAGGACGCCGGGCACGACGTCGTCGGCTACAACCTGCACCCCGACAAGACCAAGCCCCTGGTCGACGTGGGCGGCACCGCGGCGGCTTCGGTCGCGGAGGCGGTGCGTGACGCCCAGGTGGTCGCGGTGATGGTCCCCGACAGCCCCGACGTGCAGGACGTGCTGCTGGGCGAGGACGGTGTCTTCGCCAACGCCAAGGAGGGCACGCTGGTCATCGACTTCTCCAGCATCCGCCCCGACGTGACGGTCGAGCTCGCCAAGGCCGCGCAGGACAAGGGGTTCCGCCTGCTCGACGCCCCGGTCTCCGGTGGCGAGGCGGGCGCCAGGAACGCCGCCCTGTCGATCATGGTCGGCGGTGCCGCAGCGGACTTCGCGGAGGCCAAGCCGCTCTTCGACGCGGTCGGCAAGACCATCGTCCACGTGGGCGGCAACGGTGCTGGGCAGACGGTCAAGGCCGCCAACCAGCTCATCGTGGCCGCCAACATCCAGGCCCTGGCCGAGGCCGTGGTCTTCCTCGAGGCCTACGGCGTCGACCTCGGTCCTGCGCTCGACGTGCTCGGCGGTGGGCTGGCCGGCTCCAAGGTGCTGGACCAGAAGCGCGAGAACATGACCAACAAGTCCTTCGAGCCGGGGTTCCGGATCGACCTCCACCACAAGGACCTCGGGATCGTGACCACCGCCGCCCGCGAGGCCGGGGTGGTCGTACCCCTCGGCGGGCTCGTCGCGCAGCTGATGGCCTCGGCCCGCGCGAACGGCGACGGCGGGCTCGACCACTCGGCCCTCCTGCGCGGCGTCCAGCGCCTCTCCGGCCAGCTCTCGAGCTGAACCGACCCCACAGACCCGGCCACCCGGCATACCGAACCACCCTGAACCAGGAGCACCACCATGGCACGCATGACTGCGGCCCAAGCGGCCGTCGAGATCCTCAAGAAGGAAGGCGTGACGAATGTCTTCGGTCTGCCCGGAGCGGCGATCAACCCCTTCTACAAGGCGATGAAGACCAACGGCGGCCTGCACCACACGCTGGCCCGTCACGTCGAGGGCGCCTCCCACATGGCCGAGGGCTACACCCGCGCCAGGGCCGGCAACATCGGCGTCTGCGTCGGCACCAGCGGCCCGGCCGGCACCGACATGATCACCGGCCTCTACTCGGCCAGCGCCGACTCGATCCCGATCCTGTGCATCACCGGACAGGCGCCGGTGGCCAAGCTGCACAAGGAGGACTTCCAGGCCGTCGACATCGCCTCGATCGCGGGGCCGCTGACCAAGATGGCGGTCACTGTGCTCGAGCCGGCGCAGGTCCCGGGCACCTTCCAGCAGGCGTTCCACCTGATGCGTTCGGGACGTCCCGGCCCGGTCCTCATCGACCTGCCGATCGACGTCCAGATGGCCGAGATCGAGTTCGACGTCGAGACCTACGCGCCGCTGCCGACCTACAAGCCGGCAGCCACCCGCCCGCAGGTCGCGAAGGCCCTGGACCTGCTGGCCGCGAGCGAGCGCCCCCTGATCGTCGCCGGCGGCGGCATCATCAACGCCGACGCCGCCGCCCTGCTGGTCGAGCTCGCCGAGCTGACCGGCGTCCCGGTCATCCCGACCCTGATGGGCTGGGGCACCATCCCCGACGACCACGAGCTCAACGCCGGCATGGTCGGACTGCAGACCAGCCACCGCTACGGCAACGCCACCATGCTCGAGTCCGACTTCGTCCTGGGCATCGGCAACCGGTGGGCCAACCGCCACACCGGTGACCTCGAGACCTACACCAAGGGCCGCACGTTCGTGCACGTCGACATCGAGCCGACCCAGATCGGCCGGGTCTTCGCCCCTGACTACGGGATCGTCTCCGACGCCAAGGCTGCTCTGGGGCTGTTCGTCGAGGTGGCCCGCGAGCGTCGCGACGCCGGTCGCCTCGCCGACCGCACCGCGTGGGCGCAGTCCTGTCGCGACCGCAAGGCGACCATGTGGCGCAAGACCAACTTCGACGTCACCCCGGTCAAGCCCCAGCGGGTCTACCAGGAGATGAACCGTGCCTTCGGCAAGGACGTCCGCTACGTCTCGACCATCGGGTTGTCCCAGATCCAGGCTGCCCAGCTGCTGCACGTCTACAAGGACCGGCACTGGATCAACGCCGGACAGGCGGGGCCGCTGGGCTGGACGGTGCCGGCGGCACTCGGCGTCGCCACGGCAGTCCCCGACGAGACCGTCGTCGCCCTCTCCGGCGACTACGACTTCCAGTTCATGATCGAGGAGCTGGCGGTCGGGGCGCAGTTCAACATCCCCTACATCCACGTCCTGGTGAACAACGCCTACCTCGGCCTGATCCGGCAGAGCCAGCGCGGGTTCGACATGGACTACTGCGTCCAGCTGTCGTTCGACAACATCAACAGCCCCGAGGTCGGCAGCTACGGCGTCGACCACGTCAAGGTCGTCGAAGGCTTGGGCTGCAAGGCGATTCGCGTCTTCGACCCTGAGGAGATCGCCCCGGCACTGGAGAAGGCCAAGGCCATGGCGCAGGAGTACCGCGTCCCGGTCGTCGTCGAGGTCATCCTCGAGCGCGTCACCAACGTCTCGATGGGACTGTCCATCGACAGCGTGACCGAGTTCGAGGAGCTGGCAGCGGGCGGCGCCGACGCCCCGACCGCGCTCTTCGCCAACCTGGACTAGGTCAGCCGATGCCCCGCGTCCTGCTGGCCCCCGACAAGTTCAAGGGCACCCTGACGGCCGCCGAGGTCGCGGTGCACCTGTCTGACGGCCTGCGCTCGGTCCTGCCAGACGTCGAGGTGGTCGTCGTCCCCGTCGCCGACGGGGGCGACGGCACCCTCGCCGCGGCCGTGGCTGCCGGCTTCACCCGGATGCCGGTGTGGGCCACTGGCCCGACGGGTATGCCGCGAGAGTCGGCCTACGGGGTACGCGGCACCGAGGCGGTGGTCGAGCTGGCGGAGGTGTCGGGCCTGGCCCAGCTGCCCGGCGGGCGAGCAGCCCCCCTGTCGGCCTCCAGCAGGGGCACCGGCGAGCTGATCGCCGCTGCCCTGGACGCGGGAGCGCGTCGTGTCGTCGTCGCCGTTGGCGGGAGCGCGTGCACCGATGGCGGGGCGGGTCTGCTCCAGGCGCTCGGCGCCACCATCCACACCGCCACCGGCGCCGAGGTGCGCCCGGGTGGGGCCGGGCTGCTCGACGCGGCCCGTCTGGACCTGACTGGGCTCCATCCCGAGCTCGCCGAGGCGGAGCTGGTCGTGGCCTGCGACGTCGACAACCCCCTCACCGGCAGCCGTGGGGCTGCGGCGGTCTACGGCCCGCAGAAGGGCGCGGGCCCCGAGGACGTCGAGCTGCTCGACTCCGCGCTGACCCGCTGGGCCGACCTCGTCGCCCGCGCCACCGGCACCGACCGACGGGACGAACCGGGAGCAGGAGCTGCGGGCGGGGTCGGCTTCGGGCTTCTCGCCGTCCTCGGCGCGACGACACGACCAGGAGCCGAGCTCGTGTTCGAGCTGACCGGGCTGCCTGACGCCCTTGCCGGGGTCGACCTGGTCGTGACCGGCGAGGGCTCGCTCGACGCCCAGACCTTGCACGGCAAGGCTCCGGCCGCCGTCGCCGCGCTGGCCCGCGACAAGGGGGTGCCGGCTGTGGCGGTGGCCGGTCAGGTCACGCTGACGCCTGCCGAGCTGGGAGCGGCAGGCCTGCACGCGGCATACGCGCTCGTCGACGAAGGCACGCGGCACGAGGCGCTGAACGCACCGGGGCCGCTGCTCGAGCGGATCGGCGCGCGCATCGCGCGCGAGCACCTCGGAGGTGGGCGATGAGGTTCGCGAGGGTCGGTCCCCCCGGAGCCGAGCGTCCCGTGGTCGTCGCCGACGACGGTGGCCTGCTCGACCTGAGGACACTGACGACTGACATCGACGCGGCCTTCCTGGGCAACCTGGCTGCGGTCGACACCGCTGCGCTGCAACGGCTTCCGCGAGACGAGGACGTGCGGTTCGGCTCGCCGATCGCGCGGCCGGGCAAGGTGGTCGGCATCGGGCTCAACTACCGTGACCATGCCTCCGAGGCGCGGGTGCCGCTGCCCACCGAGCCGGTCGTCTTCCTCAAGGCGCCGACCTCGGTGTGCGGACCCACTGACGACATCAGGATGCTCCCGCAGTCGGTCACGACGGACTACGAGGTGGAGCTCGGGGTCGTCCTCGGGGCGCCGCTCAAGGACGAGCGCGACCGGTCCCGCGCGCTGCGGGCGGTCGCCGGCTACGTGCTGGCCCACGACGTCTCCGACCGGGCGCTCCAGCTCGAGCGCGGCGGCACCTGGACGAAGGGCAAGTCGGCTGACACCTTCTGCCCGCTCGGCCCGTGGCTGGTCACCCCCGACGAGCTCGGCGACCCTGCCGCCGTCAGGTTGCGGCTCTCGGTGAACGACACCCTCAGGCAGGACGGATCGACCGGCGACATGCTGTTCTCCGTCGCCGAGCTGCTCTGCTACGTCAGTGGCCTCATGACGCTCGAGCCCGGCGACCTCGTCATCACCGGCACCCCGGCCGGCGTCGCGATGGGCCAGCCGGAGCCGCGGCCCTACCTGCGCCACGGCGATGTCGTGTGCGCGGACGGCGGGGTCCTCGGTCGCCATCGCAGCCGCGTCGTGGACGCAGTTCGTTCTGCCACACCGGCAGCGGCGAGCTGAGGCAGGGATTACGGTCATGGCAGGCGCGGTGCAGAGCTCCGGGAAGGGGTCGGGCGTGACGGCAGAGGTGGTCCTTCGAGCGAGGCGTGCCGTGGTCGGCGGGGCCGAGGTCGCAGTGGCGGTCTCGCTCGCGGGCGGGCGGATCGTCGCGGTCGACCCCTACGACACCGAGGTGCCCGGCGCCCGCGTGGTCGAGCTGGCCGACGACGAGGTGCTGCTGCCCGGCCTCGTCGACGCCCACGTCCACGTGAACGAGCCGGGGCGCACGGACTGGGAGGGGTTCGCCAGCGCCACCCGCGCCGCCGCTGCCGGTGGTGTCACGACGATCATCGACATGCCCCTGAACTCCATCCCGCCCACCGTCACCGTGGCCGCCCTCGAGGAGAAGCGGGCGGTCGCCCGCGACCAGGCCTACGTCGACGTGGGCTTCTGGGGTGGTGCCGTGCCCGGCAACCTGCCCGACCTGCGACCGCTCCACGAGGCCGGCGTCTTCGGCTTCAAGTGCTTCCTGCTCCACTCCGGCGTCGACGAGTTCCCCCACCTGTCGGCGTCCGAGCTGCGCGAGGCGCTCGCGGAGACGGCCACCTTCGACGGGCTCGTCATCGTGCACGCCGAGGACGAGCAGACCATCGAGTCCGCACCGCAGTCGCACGGCCAGGGGTATGCCGGGTTCCTGGGTTCGCGTCCCAAGGAGGCCGAGGAGCGGGCCATCGCGCAGGTCATCGACGCGACCCGCGAGACCGGCGGGCGGGCGCACATCCTGCACCTCTCCGACGCCGACGCGATCCCGTTGATCGCCAAGGCCCAGGCCGAGGGGCTGCGGCTCTCGGTGGAGACCTGCCCCCACTACCTCACCCTCGACGCCGAGGAGATCCCCGACGGCGCAACGCAGTTCAAGTGCTGCCCGCCGATCCGCGAGCACGACAACCGCGACCGGCTCTGGGCCGGCCTGGAGGACGGCGTCATCCGCACGGTCGTGTCCGACCACTCGCCCTGCACCGAGGACCTCAAGCGGTTCGACTCAGGCGACTTCGGTGAGGCCTGGGGCGGTATCGCCGGTCTCCAGCTCGGCCTGCCCGCCGTGTGGACCGAGGCCCGGCAACGCGGGCACTCGCTCGCCGACGTCGTGCGCTGGATGGGGGAGGGGCCTGCTGACCAGGTCGGGCTCACCGACCGCGGGCGGATCGCGGTCGGCGCGCCGGCCGACCTCGTCGTCTTCGCCCCCGACGAGTCGTTCACCGTCGACGTCGCCTCCCTGCGGCACAAGAACCCCGTGTCGGCGTATGCCGGCCGCACGCTCACCGGGGCGGTGCGCCAGACCTGGCTGCACGGCATACCGGTCGACATCGAGGCCGACCCCCGCGGTCGGCTCCTGACGAGAGGACAGCGATGACCACGCCCCGCCACGCGACCACTTCCTACTACGCCCCCGCCGGGGGTCTGCCGCCGCAGACCCAGCTGACGACGGACCGCGCGGTGTTCACCGAGGCGTACGCCGTCCTGCCGCGCGGGACGATGACCGACATCGTCACGAGCAACCTGCCGTTCTGGGACGCCACCCGGCTCTGGGTGATCGCCCGGCCGTTGTCCGGCTTCGCGGAGACGTTCTCGCAGTACATCGTCGAGGTCTCGCCGGGCGGTGGCTCCGACAAGCCCGAGCTCGACCCGGGTGCCGAGGGGGTGCTCTTCGTGGTGGCGGGCGGGCTGACGCTGACCCTCGGGGACCAGTCGCACGAGCTGGCGGCCGGCGGCTACGCCTTCATCCCGCCGGGTCAGGAGTGGACGCTGCACAACCGCGGCGACGTCGTGGCGACCTTCCACTGGATCCGCAAGGCCTACCAGGTCGTGGAGGGTGTCGAGGTGCCCGAGGCGTTCGTGACGAACGAGGGCGACGTCGAGGGAGGGGAGATGCCTGGCACCAACGGGGTGTGGACCACCCAGCGGTTCGTCGACCCGACCGACGTGCGGCACGACATGCACGTCAACATCGTCAACTTCGAGCCGGGCGGGGCGATCCCGTTCCCGGAGACCCACGTGATGGAGCACGGCCTCTACGTCCTCGAGGGCAAGGCGGTCTACCTGCTCAACAACGACTGGGTCGAGGTGCAGGAAGGCGACTTCATGTGGCTGCGCGCCTTCTGCCCGCAGGCCTGTTACGCCGGGGGCCCCGGTCGGTTCCGCTACCTGCTCTACAAGGACGTCAACCGGCACGCAGTCCTCTCCCGCCAGTTCGTGTAGCTCACGATCTGGCGGCCAGGGCCACGGTGGGCATGATGGTCCGGTGACGGGTGGAGGTGGAGCATGACGCAGCCACGGCGACAGTCGGGCATCGTCAGCCTGCTCACCCGGGAGGACGCCTACGTCTCCGGACCCCAGGTGCTCTCCGAGCTGCGCCGCGTGATCGCCTCCGGCGCGGTGCCCCCCGGCAGCCCGATCCCGCTCGACGACGTGGCGGCCTTCTTCGGCGTGAGCCTGATCCCCGTGCGCGAGGCCCTCAAGACCTTGCTCGGTGAGGGCCTGCTGGAGCACCAGCCAAGGCTCGGCTACACCGTCACCGCCCTCTCGCAGGCCGAGCTCGACGAGCTCTACGTGGTGCGCGGTGCCCTCGAGGCGGCTGCCCTCGAGGCGGCGGTGCGCCAGTCCGCACCGGCTGACCACGCGCGCGCCACGGCGATCCACGACGCCCTCGACCGGGCCGTCGCCGCCGACGATGCCGCGGCGTTCCAACGCGCCAGCCGCGAGTTCCACGAGGCGCTCCTGGCCCCGTGCCGGATGCCCCGGCTGCTGCACATGCTCGACATCGCCTGGAACCTCACCGAGCCCGTCCAGACCATGATGCGCACGACCGAGCAGGACCGGGCAGGCATGCGCGAGGACCACCAGCGGATGCTCGACGCCTTCGTCGCCCGCGACGCCGAGACCCTCAAGGCTGTCGCCGAGGCCCACCACGACCGGCTCACGGCATGCATCGCCCGCATCGGCGGCTGACCAGCCTTTTCTCGCCCCGATCCGGCGCCGGTCGAACCCGCCCGGGGGCGCCTGGATATACCCAGATATACGGTTCAAAGCCTTCTGTCCCAACGGATCCGCTCCTAGCGTTCTCCGCAAGCATCCGCGATCACGCGGTGGACAAAGGAGTCCGGATGAGCACCACCGAAAAGCCCTTCGAGACCGAGGAAGCGGCCGCTGCGGCCGGGTTCGCGACCCACCACGGGGAGCACGACCACGGCGCCGGCGCCGGTCTGATCAAGCCGTCGTACGACGAGCGCCTGACCAACGAGGACCTCGCGCCGCTCAAGGAGCAGACCTGGTCCTGGTACAACATCTTCGCGTTCTGGATGTCCGACGTGCACAGCGTCGGCGGCTACATCACGGCCGGCAGCCTGTTCGCCCTCGGCCTGACGAGCTGGCAGGTGTTCGTGTGCCTCATCGTCGGCATCACGATCGTGCTCTTCTTCTGCAACTTGGTCGCCAAGCCCAGCCAGCGCACCGGCGTCCCCTACCCGGTGATCTGCCGGTCGGTGTTCGGGGTGCTCGGCGCCAACATTCCCGCCATTATCCGAGGGCTCATCGCGGTGGCCTGGTACGGCATCCAGACCTACCTCGCCTCGGCGTCGCTGGACATCCTGCTGGTTCGCATGTGGCCAGGGCTCGAGCCGTACGCCGACGTGAGCCAGCACGGGTTCCTCGGCCTCTCGACCCTCGGCTACGCGACCTTCGCCCTGCTCTGGGTTGCGCAGGCGGCGGTCTTCTGGACCGGCATGAACACGATCCGCAAGTTCATCGACTTCGCCGGACCGGCCGTCTACGTCGTGATGATCGCGCTGTGCGTCTACCTGCTGTCCAAGGCCGGCTGGAGCGTCAACCTCAACCTGTCCGACCACGAGCTCTCCGGCGGCAAGGTCGTCACGACGATGCTGGCGGCGACGGCGCTGGTCGTGTCCTACTTCTCCGGCCCGATGCTCAACTTCGGTGACTTCTCGCGCTACGGCCGCACCTTCCAGGCCGTGAAGAAGGGCAACTTCTGGGGCCTGCCGGTCAACTTCGTCTTCTTCTCGCTGCTGACCGTCCTCACCGCCGCGGCCACCCTGCCGGTCTACGGCGAGCTGATCACCGACCCGGTGTCGACCGTCGGCCACATCGACAACACCTTCGCCCTCGTCCTCGCGGCGCTGACCTTCACCACGGCCACGATCGGCATCAACATCGTCGCCAACTTCGTCTCTCCGGCCTTCGACTTCTCCAACGTCAGCCCGCAGAAGATCAGCTGGCGGATGGGCGGCATGATCGCCGCGGTCGGTTCGGTCCTGCTCACGCCGTGGAACCTCTACAACAGCCCCGAGACGATCCACTACACGCTCGACACCCTGGGTGCCTTCATCGGCCCGCTGTTCGGGGTCCTCATCGCCCACTACTACGTCGTGCACAAGCAGCGGGTCTGCGTCGACGACCTGTTCACCCTCGACGAGTCCGGCGCCTACCACTACAAGCGTGGCTACAACCCGCCCGCGATCTGGGCGACCGCGATCGCTGCAGCCGGCGCCCTTTCGGCCGTGTTCATCCCTGGCATCAACCGGTTCGACGACTACTCCTGGTTCATCGGCTGCGGTCTGGGCTTCGCGGCATACGCGCTCCTCGCTCCGCGGATGGGTGTCAGCGACAGCCCCCTCGACGCGAAGACGTGCGTGAAGTGACTGTCCACCTCACCGTCGTCAACCCGAACACGACGGCGTCGATGACCGCGCTGATCGAGGCGGAGGCGCGGCGGGTGGCCGGCCCAGACGCGATCATCACGGCCCGCACTCCGTCGATGGGACCGGCGTCGATCGAGAGCCACTACGACGAGGCGCTCGCGGTGCCGGGGCTGCTCGAGATCATCCGCGAGGACCAGCAGGCGGACGCGTTCGTCCTGGCCTGCTTCGGAGACCCCGGTCTGGACGCCGCTCGGGAGGCGGCGTCCAGGCCGGTGATCGGCATCGCCGAGGCGGCGATGAAGACGGCTTCCCTGCTGGGGCGGAGCTTCTCGGTCGTCACCACGATGAGCCGCACGGTGGGGCGCGCGTGGGACCTCACCCGCACCTATGGCCTGGAGCGTCAGTGCGCGGGCGTGCACGCGTGCGACATCCCGGTGCTCGAGCTGGAAGAGGACCGCGACCGGACGTATGCCGTGATCCTCGCCTTCGCGAAGAACGCCGTGGCGGCTGACGGCTCGGACGCGATCGTGCTCGGGTGCGCCGGGATGGCGGGCCTGCCCGAGCTGCTCACCGAACAGCTGGGGGTGCCGGTCGTCGACGGCGTCGCAGCGGGGACGCTGCTCGCCGAGAGCGTGGTGCGGCTCGGGTTGCGCCCCTCCACGCACGGCGAGCTCGCGCCGCCGCCGCCGAAGGCCTACGCCGGAGTGCTGCAGGGGTTCGGCCGCGCCTGAGTTGTGCCTTCCCGCGGCGCCTCCCCCCGAAGGCGGGCACGTGTTGCGCGCAGGTCGTCACGGGTGGGCGGAAATGGGGGTCCGGTGACCACCTGGCGGCAACAAGTCCCGGCGGTGGGGACGTGTTGCGCGCAGATCGTCGCGGGTGGGCGGAAATGGGGGGCCTGTGACCACCTGGCGGCAACAAGTCCCGACGGCGGGCACGTGTTGCGCGCAGATCGTCACGCGTGGGCGGAAATGGGGGTCCGGTGACCACCTGGCGGCAACAAGTCCCGAAGGCGGGCACGTTCGTCCAGCGCGCGGAATGGTCGGCCGAAACCCTTGATTCAACAGTTTGTTGAGGCCTATCCTGCTCGGGAACCAACGACAGGGCCGTCGTTCGGCATGGATAACCGGCGGACCCACTCCTGTCAGCAACCATGCCCCCAGGTGGCGACGCCTGGGGGATGATGGTCCCCAAGGATTGGGGCGACGGGAGTCACCATGGCGTCAACCAACACTCACGCTGTTGAAGAGCACAGTGTCACGGTCAACGGTGCGCCCAGCGCGCTCGACGGCACCGACCCGAGCACCACGGCCCTCGACTGGCTCCGGGCCCAGGGCCTGACCGGTGCCAAGGAGGGCTGCGCCGAGGGAGAGTGCGGCGCCTGCTCGATCATGGTGGCCCGACCCACCGAGGGGTCCTGCACCCAGTGGACCGCCATCAACGCGTGCCTCGTCCCGGTCGCGGCGCTCGACGGCCAGGAGGTCGTCACCTCAGAGGGACTCGGCCGCCCCGACGCCCTCCACCCGGTGCAGCGTGAGATGGCTGTCCGCGGCGGGTCCCAGTGCGGCTACTGCACGCCGGGGTTCATCTGCAGCATGGCCGCCGAGTACTACCGCGAGGGTCGGTGTGCCACCGCTGCGGCCGCTCCGGACCCGTCGCAGAACGGCCACGAGCGTGCAACCGAGGCTGCCCAGGGCCACACAGCGAACGACCCGGGTGCCGCTCCCGACCACGAACACGGACCCAACGGCTTCGACCTGCACGCACTCTCGGGCAACCTGTGCCGCTGCACCGGCTACCGACCCATCCGCGACGCCGCCTACGCCCTCGGCGAGCCCGCCGCCGACGACCCGTATGCCGCGCGGCTGGCTGCCGCGCCCCCCGCCGCCCGCGCCACGCGGCTCGACGGCCCCACCGGGACCTACGCCCGCCCCGGCGACCTCTCCGAGGCGCTGGCCCTGCTGTCCGAGCACCCCGACGCCGTCCTGGTGGCCGGCTCCACCGACTGGGGCGTCGAGGTCAACCTCCGTGGTTCGCGGACCCCCTTCGCGATCGGCATCGACCGGCTGCCGGAGCTGCGGACGCTCGAACTCGGTGACGACGCGGTGGAGATCGGTGCCGCCCTCAGCCTGAGCGAGGTGGAGCGGGGGCTCGCCGGACGAGTCCCGTTGCTGGACAAGATGTTCCCGCAGTTCGCCTCGCGCCTGATCCGCAACGGCGCGACCATCGGCGGCAACCTCGGCACGGGGTCGCCCATCGGTGACACGCCTCCTGCCCTGCTCGCCCTCGAGGCGACGGTGCTGCTCGCCTCGACCGACGGGGAGCGCGAGGTGCCCCTGGCCGACTACTTCACGGGCTACCGCCAGACGCTCAAGCGAGAGGGCGAGCTGATCCGCGCCGTGCGGATCCCGCTGCCGCTCAGCGAGGTCACGGCCTTCCACAAGATCGCCAAGCGACGGTTCGACGACATCTCCAGCGTCGCCGTCGGCTTCGCGCTCGACCTCCGCGACGGCGTCGTCGTCAAGGCGCGGATCGGCCTCGGTGGCGTGGCCGCCACCCCCATCCGCGCGCTGGCCACCGAGGCTGCCCTCGAGGGTCGGGCGTGGAGCGCCGAGGTCGCCCGCGAGGCTGCGGACGTGATGCGCGGCGAAGGCACGCCGATGGACGACCACCGGGCCAGCGCGGCATACCGCACGGCGACGCTGGGCACCGCCCTCCTCAAGCTGCACGCCGAGACCGCGACCCAACAGGAGGTCGGAGCATGAGCGCCCTGTCCGAACGCCCAGCCAATCCCGTTGTCGGCCAAGAGATCCCGCACGAGGCGGCATCGCTGCACGTGACGGGAGAGGCGCTGTACACCGACGACCTCGCGGTCCGTACGCACGGGATCCTGCACGCCCACCCGGTGCAGGCGCCGCACGCCCATGCCCGCGTCACCCGCCTCGACACGGCGCCGGCGCTGGAGGTCCCGGGCGTCGTGCGCGTCCTCACCGCCGACGACGTCCCGGGCGTCAACGATGCCGGGGTCAAGCACGACGAGCCGCTGTTCCCGTCGGAGGTCATGTTCTTCGGTCACGCGGTGTGCTGGGTGCTCGGCGAGACCCTGGAAGCCGCACGGCTGGGCTCGCTCGCGGTCGAGGTCGACTACGAGCCGCTGCCGTCCCTGGTGACCGTCCACGAGGCGATCGAGGCCGGGAGCTTCCAGGGCGGGCAGCCGCACATGGAGCGCGGCGACATCGAGGCAGGGTTCGCCGGAGCGGCCCACGTCTACAGCGGCGAGTTCGAGTTCGCGGGGCAGGAGCACTTCTACCTCGAGACGCACTGCTCGATCGCCCTCGTGGACGAGAACGGGCAGATCTTCGTCCAGAGCTCGACGCAGCACCCGACCGAGACGCAGGACATCGTCGCGCACGTGCTCGGGCTGCCGAGTCACGCGGTCACCGTCCAGTGCCTGCGGATGGGTGGCGGCTTCGGGGGCAAGGAGATGCAGCCCCACGGGTATGCCGCGATCGCGGCCCTCGGCGCGACGCTCACCGGCCGCCCGGTGCGGCTGCGGCTCAACCGCACGCAGGACATGACCATGTCGGGCAAGCGGCACGGGTTCCACGCCCAGTGGCGGGTTGCCTTCGACGACAACGGAATGCTGCAGGCGCTCGACGCCACGCTGACTTCCGACGGTGGGTGGAGCCTCGACCTCTCCGAGCCCGTGCTGGCCCGGGCCCTGTGCCACATCGACAACGCCTACTGGATCCCCAACGTGCGGGTGAACGGCCGGATCGCCAAGACCCACAAGACCAGCCAGACCGCGTTCCGTGGCTTCGGCGGCCCACAGGGGATGCTCGTCATCGAGGACATCCTTGGCCGATGCGCCCCCCAGCTGGGCATCGACCCGATCGAGCTGCGGTCACGCAACTTCTACGTCGACGGTCAGTCCACTCCCTACGGCCAGCCGGTCCGCCACCCCGAGCGGGTCGCGACCTGCTGGGAGCAGGTGCTCACCACCGGTGACATCGCGGCGCGCAAGGCCGAGATCGCGGCATACAACGCCTCGCACGAGCACTCCAAGCGTGCCCTGGCGATGACGCCGGTGAAGTTCGGCATCTCGTTCAACTTCACCTCGTTCAACCAGGCCGGCGCGCTCGTCCACGTCTACAAGGACGGGTCGGTGCTCATCACCCACGGTGGCACCGAGATGGGTCAGGGCCTGCACACGAAGATGCTCCAGGTCGCGGCCACCACGCTGGGGGTGCCGCTGTCGACCGTCCGGCTCGCACCGACGCGCACCGACAAGGTGCCGAACACGTCAGCGACGGCCGCCAGCTCCGGTGCCGACCTCAACGGTGGCGCGGTCAAGGACGCCTGCGAGCAGATCATCGAGCGGCTGCGGGCTGTTGCCGCCGGACGACTCGGGGCGCACCCGGCCGACGTGCGGTTCAGCGACGGGCACGTGGGCAAGGTCGGCGGCGGCGCCACCGTGCCGTGGGCGGACCTCGTCAACCAGGCCTACTTCCAACGGATCCAGCTCTGGGCTGCGGGCTTCTACCGCACCGAGGGGCTGCACTGGGACTCCTCCGCGATGCACGGGTCGCCCTTCAAGTACTTCTCCTACGGCGTGGCGGCGAGCGAGGTCGAGGTCGACGAGTTCACCGGCGCCTACCGGTTGCGGCGCGTCGACATCGTGCACGACGTGGGCGACTCCCTCTCGCCCCTGGTGGACATCGGCCAGGTCGAGGGTGCGTTCGTCCAGGGTGCCGGCTGGCTGACGCTTGAGGACCTGCGCTGGGACGAGTCGGACCGGCCGTCCCGTGGTCGGTTGGCCACCCAGGCGGCGAGCACCTACAAGCTCCCGAGCTTCTCCGAGATGCCCGAGGTCTTCAACGTGGCGCTGCTCGAGCGCGCCCACGAGGACGGCGCCGTCTACGGCTCGAAGGCGGTCGGTGAGCCGCCGCTGATGCTGGCGTTCTCGGTGCGTGAGGCGCTGCGCGAGGCTGCAGCCGCCTTCGGTCCGGCCGGAACGTCGGTCGACCTCGCGTCCCCGGCGACCCCGGAGGCAGTCTTCTGGGCCGTTCGGGAGGCCCGGGGCGGCGCGGAGCCGCCCCACATGACTGCGATGGTCGAGGGTGCGCCGGGCGTGGTCCCCGACCAGCCCGACCCCGACGCCGCACCCCTGCGGCCGCGTTCCGAGCAGGCCGCCCAGCCGGCCAGGGCGGGGACGTGACCGTGGAGTGGCTCTCGGCCGTCGAGCGCCTGCGTCGCGAGCGCCGGCCGGGCGTCCTCGTCACGCTGACCTCGGTGCGCGGACACTCGCCGCGTGAGGCCGGGGCCAAGATGGTCGTCGGCGTGGGTGCCACCTGGGGCAGCATCGGCGGCGGCAACCTCGAGGCCACCGCGGTCGCCCGCGCCCGCACGATGCTCGCCGAGTCCGTGGCCGTCCCTGAGCAGATCTCGTTGTCCCTCAACGACAAGGCGCCCGCAGAACATGGTCAGCAGTGCTGCGGTGGCGAGGTGCAGGTCCTCCTCGAGCCGCTCGCGGTGGTGCCGGCGGTCGCGATCTTCGGGATCGGCCACGTCGGGCTCGAGCTCGCCCGGATCCTCGCCCGTCACGACCTCGAGCTCCACCTCGTCGACTCGCGCGCCGACCAGCTCGGACACGACCGGCTCGACGTCCTCGACGACTCGACGGCCAGGGTCCACGTCCACCACGCCCCCGTCCCCGAGCTGGTCCTGGGCCAGGTGCCCCACGGCACGCATGTCCTCGTCATGACCCACGACCACGCGGAGGACGCGGCTCTGTGCGACGGCGCCCTGCGGTGCGAGCACCTCGGCTCGATCGGGCTCATCGGCTCGTCGGCCAAGTGGTCCCGCTTTCGCCAACGCCTTGCGGCAGAAGGACATTCGGACGCCGATCTCGCGCGCATCCAGACCCCGATCGGTGTCGCCGACCTCACCGGCAAGGACCCGGCGACCATCGCCCTGAGTGTCGCCGCCGACCTCGTGAGGGTGTTCGAGTCCGAGTCCTCGCGAGTGCCTCGATGACGCTCTTCCGGGCCACTGTGCTCGACACCCCCGACGACCCCTTCACCGGTGGCGCCCTGCGCGCCCAGGACGACTGCGGCCTGCTCGTCGAGGGCGGGGTGATCGTGGCTCGCGGTGCCTTCGCGACCCTGCGCGCCGAGCACCCCGACGAGGACGTCCTCGACCTGCGCGAGGGGATGGTCCTGCCCGGGTTGGTCGACACCCACGTCCACTTCCCGCAGGTGCGCGTCATCGGCGGGCTGGGCATGCCCCTGCTCGACTGGCTCGACCAGTGCGCGCTGCCGGAGGAGATGCGGCTGGCCGACGTGGACATGGCGCGTGGCGTGGCCAGGGACTTCGTCACCGGGCTCGTCGACGCCGGCACCACCACTGCCCTCGTGTTCGGGTCGCACTTCGCCTCGGCGGTCGACGTCATGTTCGAAGCCGCTGACCTCTGGGGGCTGCGGGTCACGACGGGCCTGGTCACCTCCGACCGGATCCTCCCCGAGCCGCTGCTCACCACCCCCGACCGGGCGTACCAGGAGTCGCGCGACCTCGCCTCGCGCTGGCACGGCAAGGGCCGCCTCCGGTATGCCGTGACGCCGCGCTTCTCCCTGTCGGCCAGCGACGCGATCCTCGAGTCCTGTGCCGCGACGTTCGGCGAGGTCGACGGGGCCTGGTTCACCTCGCACGTCAACGAGAACACCGCCGAGGTGAAGGAGGTCGCCGGGCTGTTCGACGGCGCGTCCTACGTCGACACCTATGACAAGCACGGGCTCGTGACCCCACGGTCCGTGCTGGCCCACAACGTCCACCCGACCGATCCCGAGCTCGCGACCCTGGCGGCGCGCGGAGCCTCGGTCGCGCACTGCCCGACGAGCAACTCAGCCCTCGGCAGCGGGCTGTTCCCGCTGCGCCGGCACGTCGAGGCCGGCGTACGGGTGGCGATGGGCTCGGACGTCGGTGCCGGCACGGGATTCTCGATGCTCAAGGAGGGTCTGCAGGCCTACTTCATGCAGCGCCTGCTCGGCGACTCGGGCCTGCCCCTCACGTCGGCGCACCTGCTCTGGCTGTGCACCGCCGCCGGTGCCCGTGCACTGGGCCTCGAGCACGAGGTGGGAGACCTGTCGGTGGGCAAGCAGTTCGACGCGATCTGGCTGCTGCCGGAGGCCGGCGACCCGCTCGCCGTCGGGCTCGGCAACGCCAAGTCGGCCGACGACGCGCTCTCGAAGGTGTTCGCGCTCGGCACGACGTCCGACATCGGCGGTGTCTGGGTCGGAGGTGACCAGATCGCCGCCGGTCGCTGGCGGATGCCCCGCCGCACCTGACAGGGCTACATCGAACCGGTCAGGAGGCGCGCTCGGCCTTCAGGACCTCGGCGTAGGCCGGGAGCGTCAGGAAGTCGGGGAAGTCGGGGTCGAGCGCGCACTCGACGAACAACCTGCGCGCCGTCTCCAACGCACCCCGCGCGGTCTCGTCGTCGCCCACGGCGTCGACCAGGGCGGCATACTCGCTCTCCACGACCTCGTCGACGAGCTCTCGGGTGACGGTCTCGCCGGACGCGAGGGTGGCGCCCGAGTTGAGCCACTGCCAGATCTGGCTGCGTGAGATCTCGGCGGTCGCGGCATCCTCCATCAGGTTGTGGATCGCGACCGCGCCGTTGCCGAGCAGCCACGCCTGGAGGTACTGGATGCCGACGGAGACGTTGCCCCGCAAGCCATCCAGCGTCCGGTCGCCCGGGGTGGAGGACGCATCCAGCAGGTCCGCGCCGGTGACCGAGACGTCGTCGCGCCGCTTGTCGAGCTGGTTGGACGAGTCGCCGAGGACGTCGGTGAAGATCTCCTTGCACAGCTCGACCATGCCCGGGTGTGCGACCCACGAGCCGTCGAAGCCCGCGCCGACCTCACGCTCCTTGTCGGCTCGCACCTTGGCAAACGCCGCCTCGTTGACCGACGGGTCCTTGCTGGGGATGAACGCCGCCATGCCACCGATCGCGAACGCCCCGCGCTTGTGGCAGGTCTGCACGAGCAGGTCGCTGTAGGCCTTCATCATCGGCGCGTTCATCGTCACGGCGTTGCGGTCGGGCAGGGTGAACGACGGCCCCGAGTCCCGGAAGTACTTGATGATCGAGAACAGGTAGTCCCACCGACCGGCGTTGAGCCCGGCGGCGTGGTCGCGCAGCTCGTAGAGGATCTCGTCCATCTCGAAGGCCGCGGGGATCGTCTCGATGAGCACCGTCGCACGCACCGTGCCGTGGGGGATGCCGAGCGACTCCTGCGCGAAGGTGAAGACGTCGTTCCAGAGCCGTGCCTCGAGGTGCGACTCCATCTTGGGCAGATAGAAGTAGGGGCCACTTCCGCGCGCCAGGAGCTCGGCGGCGTTGTGGAAGAAGTAGAGGCCGAAGTCGACCAGGGCGCCGACCAGCGGCCGTCCGTCGAGGGTGAGGTGCTCCTCGTCGAAGTGCCAGCCGCGCGGGCGCGGCACGATGACGGGTATGCCGCCCGGGTCCTTGAGCTCGTAGTGCTTGCCGTTGGGGGCGGTGAGCTCAATGGTGCGGCGGACCGCGTCGTAGAGGCTGACCTGGCCGCCGATCACGTTGTCCCAGTGGGGCGTGTTGGCGTCCTCGAGGTCGGCGAGCCACACCTTGGCGCCGGAGTTGAGGGCGTTGATCGCCATCTTGCGCTCGGTCGGGCCGGTGATCTCCACGCGACGGTCGGCGAAGTCGGCCGGGGCCGACGCCACCGTCCAGTCGCCCTCGCGCACCTCGCGCGTCTCGTCGAGGAAGTCCAGTCGTCCGGTCCTCGACACCTCTGCCCGGCGTGAGCGTCGTGCCTCGAGCAGCTCGTCCCGACGGTCACCGAACCTCGACTGCAGCTCCGCGAGGAAGGCCAAGGCCTCGGGGCTCAGGATCTCCGAGCTCCGCTCGACGTCGTGGGGGGCGTCGACGACGACGGTGGGCACGGGCTGCATGGTGGGCGTGGTGGGCTGGGACATGCGCATCCTCGGGAGAAGTCGGTGGTGTCGCGTGCCGCGGTGGCGGCTCACAGACTACGATTGTTCCATGATACGAAATCTTCTTCTCATTCGGGAAGGACTGGGGAGAGATATATGAGCACCCAACCGACCGTCGAGGACGCGGCGACGCCCGCGAAGACAGGCGGTGGCGTCCAGTCGCTCGAGCGCGCGTTCGCGATCCTCGAGACGATGGCCGACGCCGGCGGCGTGATCAGCCTGTCGCAGCTCGCGAACGACGCGCAGCTGCCACTGCCCACGATCCACCGCCTCGTGCGGACCCTCGTCGACCTCGGGTACGTGCGCCAGGAGGCCTCCCGCCAGTACTCCCTCGGCCCGCGCCTGATCCGGCTGGGGGAGACGACGTCCCGGATGGTGAGCCGGTGGGCGCGGCCGCACATGGAGCGACTCGCCCACGAGCTCGGCGAGTCGGTCAACCTCGCGATGCTCGACGGCGACCAGGTGGTCTACATCGGCCAGGTGATGGCCAGCCGCAACTCCATGCGGATGTTCACCGAGGTCGGTCGTCGCGTGCTGCCGCACTCCACCGGCGTCGGCAAGGCGATCATGGCCGACATGGACCCCGAGGCCGTGCGGGCCATCCTCGCGCGCACGGGCATGCCGGCGCGCACCGAGCACACCATCACCGATCCCGAGGCGTTCGCGGCCGAGCTGGGTCGCACCCGTGAGCGCGGCTACGCGCTCGACGAGGGGGAGCAGGAGGTCGGCGTCCGCTGCGTGGCCGTCGCCATCCCCGGCTCACCCCAGCCGTTGGCGCTGTCCGTGTCCGGCCCGCTGCCGCGCATGACGGACGCGTTCATCGAGAGTGCGACGACGCCGATGCACGCTGTCGCGGCAGCGATCTCGGCCGAGATGCGGGGCGCAACCGTCTAGCGCGTCAGCATCGGGCGAACGGTTGCCCTCCGTGATGTGAACATTGGTGCCAGACGCCGGTTTCCGCGCTCGGGGCCCCCGAGCGTTCGGCACGCTGGAGTCATGGCCTACGGCACGGAGTCCATCCCGCTCGCCCTCGCCCACCGCGGGGGTGCCGCCCTCGCCCCGGAGAACACCGTCGCCGCGTTCGCCCTCGCGTCGGCCCTGGGGGTGCGATACCTCGAGACCGACGTGCGACTGACCGCCGACGGCGCGCTGGTCTGCTTCCACGACTCGACCCTCGACCGCGTGACGGACGCACGCGGGCCGCTCGCGCGGCATACCCTCGCGTCGTTGCGTGGGGTGCGGGTGGCTGGGCGAGAGCCGATCCCGACCCTGGCCGACGCGCTCGAAGCCTTCCCCGATGCCAACTTCACCGTCGACCTGAAGGACCAGGCGGCGATCGGTCCCTTGGGGAAGCTGTTGCAGCACAGTGACTTCCGAGACAGGGTCTGCGTGGCCGGAGCCTGGGACGGTTGGCTCGATGTCGTCCGGGCCGAGGCGCCCGGAGTGCGGACCGCCCTGGGCTGGCGCTCCCTGGCCGCGGTGGTCACCACGGCCCATGCCGGTATGCCGCCCGCTCGCCGCTTCGCGACAGCCGAGTTCGCGCACGTGCCGCTCAAGCTCGGGCGGGTGCCGGTCTTCGTCGAACGGTTGGTGACGGGGGCGCACGGGATCGGCGTGAAGGTCGTGGTGTGGACCGTCAACGACCAGCCGTCGATGGTGCGGCTGCTCGACGCCGGCGTCGACGGGATCATCACCGACCGACCCGATCTGCTGCGCGAGGTGCTGGTGGCTCGCGACCAGTGGCTGCCCATGGGCGACATCAGGTCGCGGATCGTCCGGAACCCGCAATAGCCTGCGCGACATGGCTATCGCGCGCTTTCCCACCATCGTCCTCGACTGCCCCGATGCCGAAGCCCTGGCGACCTTCTACGGCACCATGCTCGACTGGTCCGTCAAGAACGAGGGCGACTGGTTCGAGATCCGCGCCGACTACGGGCAGTGCATCTGCTTCCAGCAGGTCGACGACTACCGGGCTCCCGTCTGGCCCGGCCAGGACGTCCCCCAGCAGATGCACCTCGACGTGGTGGTCGAGGACCTCGACACCGGCGAGGCCGACGTGGTCGCGCTCGGTGCGACCAAGCACGACCACCAGCCGGGGACGACCTTCCGGGTCTTCCTCGACCCGGCCGGCCACCCGTTCTGCCTCTGCACCAGCTGATACCACAAGAGACAGGTATGCCGCGGACGCCAGGTGGGTCCGCGGCATACCGAAATGCAGTGGTGCGGTAGGGAAGTCGTCAGTCCTCCTTGCCGGAGCTCATGCCTTCCTTGATCAGGCCCATGACCGACGAGTCGGCCAGGGTAGTGACGTCGCCGACCTCGCGGTTCTCGGCGACGTCGCGCAGCAGCCGTCGCATGATCTTGCCCGACCTCGTCTTGGGCAGCTCTGACACGACCATGATCGAGCGGGGCTTGGCGATCGGGCCGATCTCCTTGGCCACGTGGTTGCGCAGCTCCTGCACCGTCTCGTCACCGTGGTCCTCGGATCCGCCGCGCAGGATGACGAACGCCACCACGGCCTGACCGGTCGTCTCGTCGGTCGCGCCCACGACGGCGGCCTCGGCCACCGACGGGTGCGACACGAGAGCCGACTCGATCTCGGCGGTCGACAGCCGGTGGCCCGACACGTTCATGACGTCGTCGACGCGGCCGAGCAGCCAGATGTTGTTGTTGGCGTCGTACTTCGCGCCGTCCCCGGCGAAGTAGTACTTCGGCCCGAACCGCGACCAGTAGGTCTCCTTGTAGCGCTCCGGGTCACCCCAGATGCCCCGCAGCATGCCCGGCCACGGCTTGGTCAGCACGAGGTAGCCCACCGCCTCGGGGTCGTGCAGCGGCTGGCCTTCGTCGTCGAGGATCTCGGCGCTGATGCCGGGGATCGGTCGCTGCGCCGAACCGGGTTCGAGGCTCGTGACTCCCGGCAGCGGGCTGATCATGATGCCGCCGGTCTCGGTCTGCCACCACGTGTCGACGATGGGGCAGTGGCCGCCACCGATGTTCTTGCGGTACCACAGCCACGCCTCGGGGTTGATCGGCTCACCGACCGAGCCGAGCAGCCGCAGTGACGACAGGTCGAACTTCGCGGGGATGTCGTCGCCCCACTTCATGAAGGTCCGGATCGCGGTGGGCGCGGTGTAGAGGATCGTCACGCCGTACTTCTGAACGATCTCCCACCAGCGGCCCTGGTGCGGGGTGTCCGGCGTGCCCTCGTAGATCACCTGGGTCGCGCCGTTGGCCAGCGGTCCGTAGACGATGTAGGAGTGGCCGGTCACCCAGCCGATGTCGGCCGTGCACCAGTAGACATCCGTCTCCGGGTGCACGTCGTGCACGACCGAGTTCGTGTATGCCGCCTGGGTCAGGTAGCCGCCCGTGGTGTGGAAGATGCCCTTCGGCTTCCCCGTGGTCCCCGACGTGTAGAGGATGAAGAGCGGGTGCTCGCTGTCGTGGGCGACCGCCTCGTGCTGGTCGCTCGCGGAGTCGACGACGTCGTGCCACCAGACGTCGCGGTCGTCGTTCCACTCGACCTCGTCCTTGGTGCGTTGCACGACCAGGACCTTCTCGACGGTTGTCTCGCCCTCGACGGYGGCGTCGACGGCGGGCTTGAGCGGGGCGGACTTGCCTCGGCGGAACTGGCCGTCAGCGGTGATCACCAGCTTGGCCTCGGCGTCGGCGATGCGGGTGCGCAGGGCGTCGGCCGAGAACCCGCCGAACACCACCGAGTGCGGGGCGCCGATGCGCGCGCACGCGAGCATCGCCGCCACTGCCTCGGGGATCATCGGCAGGTAGATCGCCACGCGATCGCCCTTCGAAACCCCAAGGGACTCAAGGGCATTGGCGGCCTTGGCCACGTCACGCTGCAGCTCGGCATACGTGATGGTGCGGGAGTCCCCGCCCTCTCCCTCGAAGTGGATGGCGACGCGGTCGCCGTTGCCCGCCTCCACGTGCCGGTCGACACAGTTGTAGGCCGCGTTGACCTCACCGCCGACGTACCACTTGGCGAACGGCGCACCGCTCCAGTCGAGGGTCTGGTCGAAGTCCTTGGCCCACGTGAGACGCTGCCGGGCCTGGTCGGCCCAGAAGCCCTCGAAGTCCTCGTCCGCCGCGTCGTAGAGGTCCGCCTGGCCGTTGGCCTGGGCGGCGAACTCGGGGCTGGGAGACAGATCCCGACCCTCGGTCTGGCTCGTGGACAAGGTGTCGGACACGGTGGTTCCTCCTGGCGGCGTTGGCAGGCGACGTCGTCGGCAGATCCGGCGTCGCAGTCGCGGTGACACCCCAAGCCAACCCGCATCCGGGCCGCGCATCAAGGGGAGTGGTCGCGTTGATCGATCGACGGACGTTGGGAGCGGCAAGCGGCTAGCCTCTGGTGGCGTGAGCACCGCGAGGAACTCCACCTCTGACGCCGGTTCCGAGACCGCAACGCCCAGCACGCTCGAGCGTGGCAGGGCTGTGGCTGGCCGCGTCTGGCCAGAGGTGGCCATGCTGCTGGCAGCTCTCCTGTGGTGGCCGGTCGGCTTCTGGGGTCTGACGTCGTGGTTCCACCTGCCGCTGAGGGCCATCAACGGCGACGTCGTCCTGCTGGGGGCGACCGCGGCCGCTGCGTCGGTCTCGCTGCTCGTGCGCTCCCCGTGGCCACGCTTCGTCATCGTCGTGCTGTTCAGCGTGCTCGCCTGGCTCCTCTCCGCGCCCTCCACTGACGAGTACCCCGACGAACGCCAGGTCCTGGTGATCCTGCTGGTGGCGGCGGCCCTCGGCGGCATCGTGCTCGGCATCCGCGGGCACAGTGGGCCACTGGGAGCGGCCACGGTGCTCGCCGTCGTGGCGGGGCTGTCGCCGGCCACCTGGCCGCACGGGCTGCTGCTGGCGGTGGCCCTGGCCCTGCCGTTCGCGGTGGCGACCTTGCAGCGCGTCGCGCCAACCCTGCTCAGCGTCGCCCGGATCCTGTTGACGTGGCTGGTCTTCTCTCTGCTGGCCCGGTCGCTGAGCCATGGCTGGGACGTGCTCCACCCGCGCATGAACGTCGGGTCCAAGCGCGGGGAGCTGCGCCTGGTCGCCGAGTCGTCATGGGACTTCCTCCGAACGCAGTGGTGGAGCTACTCGGAGTCCCTGGTGCGGTCCACGAGCGGCTGGCTCCTCGTAGCCCTCGTGCTGGCGGTGCTGGTCGCAGCGACGCGGGCGCTGCTCGGCGGCTTGCGTCGCCGGACAACGCCCGCGCGGGATGTCCACACCGACGAGACGTCCCCTACCAGCGGTGGGCCACGTCGATGACGAGCCTGCTGCCGGTGGCGTCGTGGATCGTGAAGGCCCGGAACGGCAGCCGTGCCCTGACGCCCAGGCCCATCGACGTCTGACCCTCGAACGTCCCGGCCCACGCGACCTGCCGGAACGTCGTGTAGCCGGTGACGTTGACCAGCTCGCGCTGGTTGGCGGGCTGGTAGCTCGCGGTGCCCGTCGAGGTGTACGCCGGTGCCCGTGTGACGACGAGGAGCTTGGCGCCACCCCGCAGCGGCACGACCGCGCCCTGGCCCTCGGTGAAGACGTTGGACACGTACTTCACCGTGTAGCCGGGAGCCTTGCCCTTGACGTCGATCACCAGTCGGTCGAAGCAGGTGTGCCGTCCCGCCCTGACGTTCGTGAGCGGGCCGGGGACCATGGTGGAGGAGTTCTTGGCGAGCGAACCCCAGGTGAGCCCGCAGTAGGGTGCGGCCTCTGCGGAGGTGGTGGCGGCAACGACGGGGACAACGCCGGCCGCCAGGGCGATGACGAGCGACCGGATGGCCAGTCGCGTGGAGCTGTGCTTCGTGATGTTCATGGTGTCCTCCCTTCGGACACACCACTGACGCGGTCCGCGGCCCGGTGGTTGACCCGGCATACCAAATGGCAACGGTGCCGCGCCCCCTGTTCGGGGACGCGGCACCGTGGTGATCCCTGTGCCGGGTGGTCGACCTAGTGCGCGACCGCCTTCTCGGCGCCGTGACCGGTGAGGGAGCGAACCTCCATCTCGGCGTACTTGGCTGCGTTGTACTCCTTGCTCGTCACGGTGCCCAACCAGCCCAGGATGAAGGCCAGCGGGATCGAGACGATGCCGGGGTTGTCGAGCGGGAACCAGTGGAAGTCCACGGTCGGGTCCGTGATCATCGACGGGCTCGTCGTGAGCGGCGCGACCGGCGGTTTGCCCGAGACCACTGGGCTGAAGACGATCAGCGTCAGCGCGGTGATGAGGCCACCGTAGATCGACCACAACGCGCCTCGGGTGTTGAACCGCTTCCAGAACAACGAGTACAGGATCGTCGGCAGGTTCGCCGAGGCCGCGATGGCGAAGGCGAGGGCGACGAGGAAGGCGATGTTCTGGCCGTTGGCGAGTATCCCGCCGAGGATCGCGAGGATGCCGATGACGACCGCGGTGATGCGGGCGACCCGGACCTCGTCCTCCGCAGAGGCGGTGCCTTCCTTGATGACCGAGTTGTAGATGTCGTGCGACAGGCTCGCGCTCGCCGTGATCGTCAGACCGGCGACGACCGCGAGGATGGTCGCAAACGCCACGGCCGAGATGAGGCCGAGCAGCAGCTCACCGCCGAGCTCGTAGGCCAGCAGTGGCGCGGCCGAGTTGGCCTTGCCGGGAGCCGCCGCGATGGCCTTGGGCCCGACGAGTGCGGCGGCGCCGTACCCGAGGACGAGGGTAAAGAGGTAGAAGATGCCGATCAGCCAGATCGCCCACTCGACCGACTTGCGGGCCTCCTTCGACGAGGGCACGGTGTAGAACCGCATCAGCACGTGCGGCAGGCCTGCGGTGCCGAGCACCAGGGCCAGCGACAGCGAGATGAAGTCGAGCTTGGTCAGGCCGCTCTTCCCGTACTGCAGCCCGGGATCGAGGACCTTCTTGCCTCCGGACTTCGTCACGGCCTCACCGAGCAGGTGGGAGAGGTTGAGCCCGAACCTGCTCAGCACCCAGACGAACATCACGGCGGCGCCGATGATGAGCAGCACGGCCTTGATGATCTGGACCCAGGTGGTGCCCTTCATGCCGCCGATGAGTACGTAGGCGATCATGATGACCCCCACGACGGCGATGACGACGGACTGGCCGCTCTTCTTGTCGATGCCCAGCAGCAGTGCCACCAGACCGCCCGCCCCGGCCATCTGCGCGAGCAGGTAGAAGAAGCAGACCGCGAGGGTGGAGATCGCCGCAGCCATTCGGACCGGCCGCTGCTTGAGGCGGAACGACAGGACGTCGGCCATCGTGTACTTGCCCGCGTTGCGCAGCAGCTCGGCGACCAGGAGCAGTGCGACGAGCCACGCGACGAGGAAGCCGATCGAGTAGAGGAAGCCGTCGTAGCCGTTGAGGGCGATGGCCCCGGCGATGCCGAGGAAGCTGGCCGCCGACAGGTAGTCGCCCGCGATCGCGATGCCGTTCTGCCGTCCGGTGAAAGCACGACCACCGGCGTAGAAGTCGGCCGCGCTGCGGTTGTTCTTCGACGCCCGGATGACGATCGCGAGAGTGATCAGGACGAAGACGCCGAAGATCGTGATGTTGAGCGCCGGGCTGCCGACGTTCGTGGCGGCGGGGGCGAGGCTGGTAATGGTGGGCGCGCTCATCGGTGGTCCTCCCCGATCGTGGTGGCGAGTGCGGCGGCGCGCGGGTCGAACTCACGGTCGGCCCAGCGCACGTAGAGGATCGTGATGACGAAGGTCGACACGAACTGACCGAGCCCGAGGATCAGGCCGACGTTGATGTTGCCGAACACCTTGTGGCCCATGAACACCGGCGCGTAGACCGACAGCAGCACGTAGAGGAAGTACCACGCCAGGAACAGCGCGGTCATGGGGAAGACGAACCTGCGGAACCGGGACCTCAGGTCCGCGAACTCCTCGGACCCTTGCAGGTCCACAAAGGGGTCGTGCTCCGTGCGAGCGTCGTTGCTCACGGGACACCTCCTGTGGTGGCGCGGGCCGGTCCCGCGATCGTCGCCACTGTGCCGCTGCGAGCCCCTGAGCAGCAGGTATGCCGCGTGGTCGCGCGCCGTGCGGAGTCTGCGCTCGCCGGGTGGCAGGGGGTGCTGCGCCGAACGGTCGCCGTCGAGCGCCGAGCGGCGAGTCTCGCCGCAGCTGGTGGACCATCTGTGATGGTGTCACGAGTGATACCATAACATCATGGCCATGACGCTGAGACTGACTGAGGACGAGACCGAGGCCCTGCGCCGACGCGCCAAGGCGGAGGGTCGTTCGATGCAGGAGGTTGCTCGCGACGCCGTGTCGAGCTATCTCGAGCAGGCCGGCCGGCGACAGATCGTCGACGCGGTCCTCGACCGCGAACTGGTCCGCTACGCCGACGCGATCGAGCGACTCGGCCAGTGATCCTGCTGACCTTCGATGACGTCCTGCACATCGCGGAGCGCGTCCTGGGTGAGGTGCAGGTGCGTGACGCCGGCCTCCTCCAGAGTGCCGTGGCCCGCCCGGCTACGACCGTCTTCGGCGAGGATGCCTACCCGACGCTCCACGAGAAGGCAGCGGCCCTGCTCCAGTCGATGGTCGACAACCATCCTCTCGTCGACGGCAACAAGAGACTGGGCTTCGTCTCCATGCTGGCCTTCTACGGCGCCAACGGCCTGCAGCTCCGGCTCACCAATGACGCGGCCTACGACCTCGTGATGGCGGTGGCTACGGGGGAGCACGCCGAGATCTCCGACATCGCCCAACGACTCGAGCAGGCCACCGAGGCCTGGTCTCGCGACCGCTAGCTCAGTCTCGGTCGAGGGCCAGGTCCTCGGGGGTGTGCAGCCGCACCATGGTGCGAGAGGTGTGCCGGGGGATGCGACCCGGAGTCGCGAGGGACACGACGACCGCGGTGGCGAAGGAGATCGGGATCGTCCAGGCTGCCGGCTGGCCGAGCAGCGCCCCGGTCCAGCCCGGGACCGGGCCGGCGAAGATCGTGATGGCCACCGCGACGGCAGCCAGGGTCCCGCCGACCACGAGGCCGGCTGCTGCTCCCACGGTGCTGAGGCCGCGCCACCAGGATCCCAGCACCAGGAGGGGGCAGAACGTGGACGCGGCCACCGCGAACGCCAGGCTCACCATGGTCGCGAGGCCGACCGGCTCGATCAGTCTCGACGCGGCATACGGGACGATGACCGACAGCACCGTCGCGAGCCGGAAGCCCTGTGCCACGGTGAAGTCGTCGCCGGTCATCCGACCGAGCCGCCTGCGCAGCAGGTCCTGGTCGATCACCCCGGCCACCGACATGGTCAGACCTGACGCCGTCGACAGGAACGCGGCGAAGGCGCCCCCTGCAAGCACCGCCGAGAGCACCTCACCGAGCCCGTCGGGGACGATCGCCCCGGGCAGCCGCAGGACGAGGGTGTCGGCGGCCGTGCCCACCGGCAGCTCGGGGATGTAGACGCGGCCGAGGATGCCGTAGAGGGGCGGGAAGAGGTAGAAGGCGCCGAGGAGGGCGACCACAGTCAGGGTGGTGCGTCGTGCAGCCTTGCCGTCGGGATTCGTGTAGAACCGCACCAGCACGTGCGGCAGACCCATGGTGCCGAGGGCGAGTGCCAGCAGCAGGCTGTAGGTCGCGTAGACCGGATGGCCTTGTCCTGCAAGGCCGTTCAGTGGCTCGGCCCAGGCGGTCTTCTCGGCGATGGCGGGGGAGGGCGCGCCATCGCCCAGCCATACACCGAGCAGGACGAAGGCCGGGACGGCGATGGCGGTCAGCTTGATCCAGTACTGGACGGCCTGCACGAGGGTGATCGACCGCATACCCCCTGCCGCCACGTTGGCCACCACGACGACGGCGACGACCAGGCCGCCGACCCAGGTGGGGGCACCGGTGACCGTCGCCAGGGCCAGCCCCGCGCCCTGGAGCTGGGGTAGGAGGTAGAGCCAGCCGATCGCCACGACGAGCACGGAGCAGAGCTTGCGGATCACGGTGCTCTCGAGCCGGGCCTCGGCGAAGTCGGGCAGCGTGTAGGCGCCCGAGCGGCGCAACGGTGCGGCGACGAGGACGAGGAGGACGACGTAGCCGACGGTGTATCCGACGGGGAACCACAGCATGTCCAGGCCATTGGTGTAGACCAACCCGGCGATGCCGAGAAAGCTTGCCGCGGAAAGGTATTCACCACCGATGGCACTGGCGTTGCGGTAGGGGGTCACGGTGCGTCCGGCGACGTAGAAGTCGCTCGTCGTTCTCGACAGGCGCAGACCGAACGCGCCGATCGCCAGCGTCACGGTGCAGATGAGGACGATGGCGACGACCCCGTAGGCCGGGTTCACGACGCCTCCTCTGCCCGGTGGTCGGCGTCCATCAGCGACGCCGGACGACGTGGGAGAACTCCGCCTCGATCCGTTCGGACGCCCGCACGTAGTAGCGCGCTACGATGATCGCCACCGGGTAGACGACGAACGCGAGGACCAACCAGGGCAGTGGGACGCGGCCCAGGGCCATCGTGCGGGTCGCCGGCACCAGCAGGAACACCAGGGGCAGGCCGCCGAGTCCGACGGCCCCGAACGCCAGCACCCTCAGGGCTAGGCGCAGCTGGGCGGACATCAGGCCGGCCATGTAGACCTCCCCCAGCGTGCTCTGTTCGTCGATGTCACGGGTGAGCGGTCGCAGGTCCCGCCGCGTCGGTGCGTCGCGACGGGTGCTGGTGACCCGGACCCGGACGGGCGCCGGACCGTGGGGCTGCGCCGGCGCGGCGTCCGGTCCCTGGTCGCCGGGTCCGGTCACGACGTGACGCGCGGGGTGGCCCTGAGCAGGCGGTCGCGCAGCTCGCGGGTGTGTCGTCGGCTGACCTGGAGCTCCGCGCCCTCGAGGACGACGCTGCAGCGACCGTGCTCCATCCGAACTTCCCTGATGTGGGCCAGCGACACGAGGGTGCTGCGGTGAATGCGCACGAATCCTGCTGCCGCCCAACGCTCTTCGAGCGTGCTGAGTGGGATGCGCACCAGGTGGGACCCGGCTTCGGTGTGCAGCCTGGCGTAGTCGCCCTGCGCCTGGGCGTAGCGGATCTGGCTCCTGGTGATGAACCTGGTGACCCCGCCGAGCTCGACGGCGATCGTCTCGTCCTCAGGGGCGGCCGCGGTAGCGGTCCCGGACCCGGGGTCGGCGGCCGCCACGACGCGACGCACTGCCTCCGCGAGGCGATCGGCCCGGACCGGCTTCATGACGTAGTCCGTCGCGTCGATGGCGAACGCGTCGACGGCGTGCTGGTCGTGGGCCGTGACGAAGACGACCTGGGGCCGCTCCACGAACCTCGCGATGACCCGCGCGAGCTCCATGCCGTCGAGCCCGGGCATGGAGATGTCGGAGAAGACGACGTCGATGTTGCCGCCGTCGAGCGAACGCAGCGCGTCGGCCCCGCTCGAGGCCGTCATGACCTCGGCGATGCGGTGGTCCTGGCGCAGCAGCCAGCTGAGCTCCTCGAGCGCAGGGGCTTCGTCGTCCACGACGAGCGCGCGCAGCGCTGCGCCCGCGGGGCCGACGGTGGCGTCCTGCGGGCGGCGGGGCTCCGGGTCGGCGGAGGGCGCGCCAGCCATGGGGGAGAGCCTACGACGTGGGATGGACCCCGGGGGCGTACTTGGGCACCCGGAATGTGACCTTCGTCCCGGCTCCGGGCGCGGTCTCGACCACGAGGCCGAAGTCGTCGCCGTAGACCTGCCGCAGGCGCGCATCGACGTTGCCCAGCCCGACGTTGTCGCCCTCCGCCCCGCCGTCGAGCACGCTCCTGATCGCCTGCGGGTCCGAGCCCACCCCGTCGTCCTCGATGGTGATGACGGCCTCGGCGCCCTCGTCGCTCGCGGAGATGCTGACGTGGCCACCGCCCTCCTTCGAGGCCAGCCCGTGCCGGACCGCGTTCTCGACGAGGGGCTGGATCGCCAGGTAGGGCACCGTCACGGGCAGCACCTCCGGGGCGATCAACAACGAGATCCGCAGCCGGTCGCCGAACCTCGCCTGCTCGAGCACGAGGTACCGCTCCACGTTGCGCAGCTCCTCGGCCAGCGTGGTGAACGCACCTCCCCGGCGCAGGGCGTACCGCGTGAAGTCGGCGAACTCGAGCAACAGCTCACGGGCGCGCTCGGGGTCGGTCCGTACGAAGGAGGCGATGGCCGCCAGTGAGTTGTAGATGAAGTGGGGGCTGATCTGGGCGCGCAGCGCGCGCAGCTCGGCCTCCATCGTGCGGGTGCGCTGGTGGCCGAGGTCGGCGAGCTCGGCTTGCGTGGCCATCCACCCCGCGACCTCCTCCGTCGCCCGGGCGAGACCGGCCGAGGCGTGCGGACCGTATGCCGCGATGGCGGCGACCACGCGTTCACCGGTGACCACGGGCGCGATCACGGCCGTCCTGGCGGGGCAGTCGGGGTCGGGGCACTGCACCTGGCCGGCCCGCAGGACGATGGTTCGCCCGGTGCGGAGCACCTCCTCCGCGTGTCCTGGTGCGTCGGCGGCGTGGTGCTCCGGCGCTCCGTCCCAGGCCAGCAGCCCGCTCGCATCGCAGACGGCCACCCCCGGGGACCCCAGGAGCTCGCGCAGGTGCTTGGCGGCCTTGGTCGTGCCCTCGGCCGTCAGGCCGTCCTGCAGGTGGCGGGCTGCCATCGAGGCGGTGTGGAGCGTGGCGTGCGTGGCGTGGTCGACCTCGGAGACGAAACCCCGGGCGGCGTTGCGGCCATGACGCACCAGCCGCACCAGGGCGTAGACCAGCACCATGGCGCCCGCGACAAAGATCGCGGTGGGGAGGTTGAAGCTGCCCGACACATCGCGCACTCTAGGCGGAGTCGTGGCCTCCGAGCCGGATCGCGGGCCTGAGCGCCATCGCGAGCGCAGGGCCTCATCACGAGCGCAGGGCCTGATCGCGGGCTCGGAGCGGATCGGCCAACGCCTAGGCTGCTCCCCGTGGTCGACGTCATCGCTTCGCTTCGCCCCCTCGCCGACCTGCCCGGGGTCCCGGAGAAGATCGCAGCCGCCCGCGAGGCGTGTGAGCGGCTGCGCTGGCACGAGGCGCTGCGACGCCGCATCCCCGAGGCTGCGGCCGAGTCGCGGGTGCGAGGTGCCCAGGCCAGCGCGGCGCTGGAGGGCGCGACGGTGCCGCTCGACCTGGTGCGTGACGTCATGCGCGGCGCAGCCCAGTGGCCGCTCGAGCCCGACCCTGTCGAACGCGTGGCCCGCGGAGCGGTGACCGCCACCGCCGAGAGCGAGCACGTGCGGAGCCTGGTCGCCAGCGCCCCCCTCCAGGCCCTTGCGAGGCTGCACGTCGCCGCAGCCTCGGGCCTCCTCCCGGACCACCAGCTGGGTCGGCCCCGGATCGAGGGGGAGTCCAGCGCGGAGCTCCTCGACCTCGGGGCGGCCCCGGGTGCGAGCGAGCTGCGTGACCGGCTCGAGCTCCTGGTCGGTGTGATGACGGCAGGTTCCGCAGTGCCGGCCCTGGTCGTCGCGGCGCTGGCCCACGCGGAGATCGCGACCCTGCGCCCCTTCGTTCGCGGCAACGGCGTCGTGGCGCGGGCCGTCGAGCGCGCCCTGGTGCAGGCCACCGGGCTCGACCCCACCGGGGTCGTCGTCACCGAAGCTGGGCACGCCACCCAAGGCGGGCCGGCCTATCTCGGCGCGCTCGCGGCATACGGAACCGGCAGTCCGGAGGGGCTGGGACTGTGGATCGGGCACTGCGCCGACGCCATCGTGGCGGGCGCGGCGCAAGGCGAACAGATCTGCGACGCGGTGCGTGCGGGGCGGCTCACCTGACCCGTTCGTGGGGACACGCGCGGCACCCACGGACAGGTGAGGCATTGGATTTCCTGCGTCGCCCGGACGTATTGGATTTCCTGCTTCGCCCGACGTATTGGATTTCCTGCTTCGCCCGGAAGTCAAGGCTTTCCTTTGCCCCGGAGCGGGGGTACACATGGAGGCAAGTCGACGGTCGTGAGGCCGACGACCACCGTGACTCCATCGGGCACCCACGCGCGGGCAGTCCACTGGTGGACCGATCGTGACGGGCTTGTCCCGGTGCGACAACTACAGAATGCACGCCTGGTAACCCGTGGCGGATCACGGTGCGATGGCACCCCGCTGCGCGGGGTGCCATCCTTCGGTTCGTGGCGGTTTGCGCGCGATGGGCGTCTGTCGCTGCGACGCGACGCCAAAACTCGCCCCGAAACGCGCCGGATCGAGTTGCGGTTGAAGGGTAAATGGTCCACCATGAAGACGTCCGCTCCCCCTTGTGGGTAGAGCGGATCGGCGCACCGGCTCCTCCCCCCCGGAGCTTGGCGCGTCGACGGCCCCGGTTGTCCCCCCGACCGGGGCCGTCCCCTTTCCTCCTTCAATGCAGCCTCCTGCAATGAAGCCTGCTGCAAGGCAGCCTCTTCCAACCCTGCCTCGTGCAAGGCTTCTGAGGTGCGCCGGAACGGCGCCGTGGTGGCTGCGCTCGTCCACAGCGGCGACAGGCCTGGCGGATGGGTCCACAGGACGCCACGTGGTGGTGGCTCCGGTGAATGCGCAGGCCCAGGCTGACGGGCATGGACCACAGGGTGATGGGCGTGATCGGCGCGTCAGGCGGGCTGGGGGTGTCGACCCTGGCTGTCGCGCTCGCGGTGCGCGCCGGTCCGCGCGTGGGCGCCACGGTGGCCATCGACGGAGCGCCCGACGGCGGTGCCCTGGATGTGACGGCCTGCCTCGAGCACCTGCCCGGCCTGCGCTGGCCAGACCTGGCGGCAGCGCAGGGTGCACTCGACGGAGCAGCGCTGCTGCGGGCCCTGCCCAGTGAGGCGACGACCAGAGTCCTTTCCGGTGGTTACCCAGGGCTGAGCGATGACGTGGTGGGCGCCGCGGTGGCGGCCCTGGCGCGGGTCTGTGGTGTGGCCGTGGTCGACCTCGGCTGCTCCCTGTGGCTGGCGAACCGGTGCACGGAGCTGGTGGTTGTGGTGGGTACGTCCTCGCGCCACCTCGCGGACGCGATGACCTTGGCCGAGGTGGTCCACGAGCTCGGTCGTCCTGCGGTCCTCGTCGTGAGGACGGGTCGAGGCGACCCGGTCGGCCCCGAGGAGGTGGCGGTCCACCTCGACCTGCCCCTGGTGGGGACGCTTCGCGATGACTCGCGGATCGCGGCCGACGCGGACCGCGGTCGTACTCCGGGCAGTCGTTCCTCGGGGGTGCTGTCGGCCCTGGCCGACTCACTGTTGGGAGCCGGGGCGCCGGACGCCCGGTCCGAGCACCCGGTGGGCGCGTGAGGACGGTGGGCCGATGAGCCAGGAGGCTCTGATCGTGGACCGGATCCGCCGTGGCCAAGGACCAGACTCGGCTGCGGTGACCGATGTCGCCGCGGCCGACGTTGCCCGACTCGGCGACGGGGGCGTGGAGTCCGCGCGCAGCGTGCTGGCCTCCGAGGTCCTTGGACTCGGCCCCCTGGAGGCCTGTGTCGCCGACCCCGACGTCACGGACGTCCTCGTCAACGGTGACGGCTCGGTGTGGCTCGATCGGGGGAGGGGTGGCGTGCAACGGGCCGATGTCGACCTCGAACCGTCGGCAGCGCGACGGTTGGCCGTGCGGCTCGCGGGGCTTGCCGGGCGACGACTGGACGAGAGCCAGCCGTGGGTGGACGGCCTGTTGCCCAGCGGCATCCGGCTGCACGCGATCCTCCCGCCGCTGGTCGACGGCGGCCCCCACGTGAGCCTGCGGGTGCCTCGTGCTTCCGGGGTCGGGCTGGGGGCACTGCGGGCTCGGTGCATGTTCGATGGTGCGGTCGAGGAGCTGCTGCGCGGCCTGGTGCTCGGCCGCTGCTCCTTCGTCGTCAGCGGTGGGACCGGGTGCGGCAAGACCACCCTGCTCGCGGCCATGTTGGCCGAGGTGCCCGAGGCGGAGCGGATCGTCGTCGTGGAGGACGTCCGCGAGCTGGCCGTGGCCCATCCTCACGTCGTGCGGCTCCAGGGTCGTGGACCCAACATCGAGGGTCAGGGCGCGGTGGGGCTCGTCGACCTCGTCCGGCAGGCCCTTCGCATGCGACCCGACCGGCTCGTGGTGGGTGAGGTGCGCGGGGCTGAGGTGCGCGAGATGCTCGCGGCCCTCAACACCGGCCACGAGGGCGGCTGCGGCACCCTGCACGCGAACGCGCCTGCGGACGTGCCACGCCGCTTCGATGCACTCGGTGCGCTCGCGGCGATGCCGAGGGACGCCGTGCAGACCCAGCTCTCCAGCGCGGTGCAAGCGGTGGTCCACGTCGAACGCGGGGTGAGAGGGCGGCGGGTCGCCTCCCTGTCGGTGATCAGGTGGACCGGCGACGAGACGGTCTGCGACCTCGCGCTGGATGTCGCTTCCGGACGCCAGGGCCCCGGATGGGCCCGGCTGGCCACCCTGACCGGAGGACGGGTGTGAGGATCGCCCTGATGGCCGGACTGCTGGTCGCCGCCGCGACCTTGTGGCCCGTCTCCCGCAGTCATCTGCCCATGCGGGAGGGCGGCCAGGGAGGCGACGAGATCCGACCCGCCGGCGTCGCTCGCAGCCGCGGATGGCGCCGTGGGTCTCGTCGAGTGGCCTTCGACGCGGCTCTCGCCGAGCTCGTCGCGGCCGTCGCTGCCCCTCTGCGTGCCGGGGTCGTTCCAGCGGTTGCTCTGGCTGCGGCCGAGCCGAGCTGCGCCGACGACCCCGTGCTCGCCCGCCTGGTGCGAGACCTCGTCGAGGCGACGCGGGCGGGCGCGCCGGCGGCCGAGGTGTGGCTGCGTCACGCCCAATCCCAGGGCAGCGCCGATCTGCAGTTCGTGGGGCGAGCCTGGGCTCTCAGCGAACGGACCGGGGCGCCGCTGGCCGAGGCGCTCGACTCGTGTGAGGGAGTCCTGCGGGCGCGGGAGCGCGGACGACAGCGGCTCGCCAGCGCCGCCGCAGGCCCGCGAGCCTCGATGGCCGTGTTGTGCCTGCTCCCCGCGAGCGGTCCCCTCGTCGGTGCAGCGGTCGGGGTGGATCCTGGCGCACTCTATTTCTCGTCGCCCGCCGCGACAGGCAGTCTCGTGCTCGGGCTGTCCCTGGCCGCCGGGGCCTGGTGGTGGAGTCGCCGGATCCTCCGTCGGGCGACATGACGCTGCTCGCCCTGCTCCTGGTCGGGCTGGCCACGGCCTTGTGGCCGAGCCGGTCTGGGCAAGGAGGGCTTGGACGGCAAGGAGGGCTTGGACGGCAAGGAGGGCTTGGACCGCAAGGAGGGCCGGGAGGGGATCGGCACCATGCGTCGACGGGCATCGTGGCTTGGCCGACCGTCGCCTTCTTCCGCGACCGGAGACCCACCCGACGGCGCCACCTCGCGTCGTCGGACGAAGTGGCCGATGCGCTGGTCCTCATCAGCCTGGCCCTTCGCGCTGGCCTCCCGCTGGTCGAGGCCCTGCACCAGGTCCAGGCGGCGTCGACCGGTCGGGTGCGCGGCGAGCTGGCGGCGGTCGTCGCAGCACTGCGTTGGGGACGTCCTGCCCGCGAAGCGTGGTCCTACGCGGGACCGGGCTGGCGGCCGGCTGCGCTGGCGACCCACATGTCCGAACAGACGGGGGCGGCCCCGGCAGCACTCATCGACAGGGCGGCTGCACGGCTTCGCGAGGAGCGCGAACGCGAGCGCGAGCGGGCGGCGGCTCGCGCCGGAGTGCTGCTCGTGCTGCCCCTGGGGCTGGGTTTCCTGCCGGCCTTCGCCTGCACGGCAGTCGTCCCCGTCGTCCTGAACCTCGCCTCGGGTGTCCTGTCGGGAGCATCCCGCCCTGGCTTCGCGTGCACAGGCCTGAGATGCAGTGCTGGCGGGGGGTGCGCAGACGCGCTGAACTCGGCTGGAACAGGGCGCAGTGCCCGACCTACCACCAAGGAGTCAGCGTGAAATGCAAACTGGTTCAACGAGTTTCGACGCTTCGTCAGCACACCGAAGCAGGCATGACCACGGCGGAGTGCGCCATCCCCGCCCTGGTCCTCGTGCTCGTCGTGGCCTTGTCGGCGATCACCACCGTGACCGACCAGGTGCGCTGTGTTGACGCCGCGCGCGCCACGGCGCGAGCCCTCGCTCGCGGAGACGATGATGCGGTAGCCCTCGAGGTGGGGCACCGGCTCGCGCCTCCGCGGGCCGCCTTCTCCGTGACGCGCTCCGACCGGGATGTCTGGGTCGTGGTTCGGGGAGCTCCGTCCCCAGGACTGCGGTGGCTGGGGTCAGGGGCGTCCCCGACGGGTCAGGCGGTGGCTGCGCGCGAGGACGTCGACTCCAGTGATGCCCTGCTCGGGTCGGAGGCCCTGCCATGAGCTGGCGTGGGTTCGGCCGAGGTGAGCTCGGCCGGCGTGGGTTCGGCCGGCACGGTCGCGGGGAGATCGGCGGGGTGACGGTGGTCATCGTGGCGGCCGTGGGGGTGGCCTTCGTCCTGATCGTGGGCGCGCTGGCCCTGTCGAGCGCGGTCGTCGCCACCCACCGTGCGCGGTCCGCCGCCGACCTCGGCGCCTTGGCGGCGGCGCAGGCGTTGCAGGCTGGGGCAGATCCACGGGCGGCCTGCGCCGCCGGGGCCTCGGTCACGGCGAGGAACGGCGCGCGGCCTCAGGGGTGCTTCGTGGCGGGGGACGGTTCGGTCACGGTGAGGGCCAGGGTGACAGCGGGCTTCTCGCTGCCGGGACTGGTGGCCGGGACCACGACGGCGACGGCCCGTGCTGGGCCGTCGCCGTGATGGTGCTCGCGGTCAGTCGCGGTCAGTCGCGGGGCGCGGGGTCGCGACCCATGATCTTGTCGGCCACCGTGCGGTGGCCCGGGTGCGCCGAGTCGTCCGCCGCGGCGGGCCTGTCGTTCGAGGTCTCGTCGTCCGCCCGCTCGGTCCGGTCGTCGGTCCGCTCGCCGGCCGTGTCGGGAGTGCCAGCGGTCTGGGCATCGGACACGTGCGCGTCGTGTGAGTCACCGGCAACCGTGTCGCCGCTGTCCCGCTCGAGCACCTGGGTGGAGTCGGCGGACCTGGTCCCGGTACTGGTCCCGGTGGCGGCCCCGGTCTCGGTCTCGGTCCCGGTATGGGACTGGGTCCGCCCGGCAGGAGTCACGCTGTCCGGCTCGGCATCGGACGAGTGGCGGCCAGTCGTGGCGTCGGTGTCGGTCGTCCCCGCGCCTGCGTAGGTCGCGGTGGGTGCAGCGTCCGCGTCGCGGGCACCGCGCGGCCCACCAGCCCCAGTGGCGGCGGCCCCGACACCAGCAGCTCCCGCCGCGCCCGCACCTGCAGCAGCCGTCCGCGAGGCGAACTCCTGCTCGACCTTGCGGCGCTCGTCTGCACGCACCCGCTCCTCGCTGGCCTTCTCGCGGGAGGCGAACTCCTCTTCACGCGAGGCCAGCTCGCTGTCGCGCTCGCGGTCATGGTCGGCCAGGCGGGTCTGGAACTCCTCGTCCCGGATGCGGTCCCGCTCGGCGAGGGCGCTCTGGTGGGTCTCCTCGGCGCGGGCCCGCTCGTCGGCGCGAATGCTTTCCTCGAGCTTGGCCTGACGCTCGGCGTCCTTGGCCTCACGGATTGGACGGCGCCTGCGCTTGATGCTTCCCCGGATCATCGCCAGGCCGAGGACGAGGAGGAGCATCGCCACGGCGCCGGTGGCGAGCATGGCCAGCGGGGTCATTCCCCAGTGGTAGCCGGAGAGCTCCATGTCCACCGGCGAGGTGAGCGAGTCGGTCGCCAGGAAGAGCACGACACCCGCGGCGAGGGCGAGCAGAACAAGGATCAGTCCGAACACGATCACGGGTCGAAACCTCCGACACATCAAGGGTGCGTGGTGCACCGTCCGAAGGGTGCGGGGGCACCCTTCGCTTCGACCCTAGCCGCTGGCCTGCGGGTTTGCCCCTTTCGTCACGTCCGTTCCTTGCCGAGGGCGGACGCGGCCGGCAGCTGGACCTGGCGTCGATCGGACCCCCGTGGCGCGTGGGCCAGCACCGCCCGCAACAGTGCCACGGCCCCGGCCTTGTCGAGCGGTTCGTTGCCGTTGCCACACTTCGGCGACTGCACGCAGGCGGGGCAGCCGCTCTCGCAGCGGCAAGAGCGGACCGTCTCGAGAGTCGAGTCGAGCCAGAGCTCGAAGGAGTCGAACGCGCGCTCGGCGAAGCCTGCACCCCCGGGGTGCCCGTCATAGACCATGATCGTCGGCAGCCCGGTATCAGGATGCAGGGCGGTGGACACGCCCCCGATGTCCCACCGGTCGCAGGTCGCCACCAGAGGCAGCATGCCGATCCCCGCGTGCTCGGCAGCATGGGCGGCACCAGGGATGTCAGGCTCACCCACGCCGGCCGCCTCGAGCCACTCGACCGGCATGGTCCACCACACCGCGCGGGTGCTGAGGGTGCGCTGCGGCAGGTCGAGGGGGTGGGTCCCGATCACCTCGCCGCTGGCCAGCCGCCGCAGGAAGGACGTCACCTGCGTGTGCACCTGCACCGTCCCGAACGACACCCGCACCGGCCCCCAGTCCACGCTGCGCTGCGCACTGACGATGTCGAACGCGCTCACCGACTGCGCGAACGTGCTCCAGCCGGGGTCGCCCCTCACGACGGTCGCCGTCCCGTGGTCGAGGTCGAGGTCGGTCACGACATAGCTGTCGCCCTGGTGCACGTGCACCGCCCCCGTGTGCACCTGCGTGTGCGCCGACGCCTCGTCGATGGTGCCCAGCACCCGGCCGGTGCGCTGGTCGACGATCCCCACGACCTCGCCGGCTCCCCGCAGCGACACGTGGTCGGAGGCCCGGTCGGTGCGTGCCCAGTACCAGCCGCTCGGTCGCCGACGGAGGATCCCGCGCGCCACCAGGGCGTCCACGAGCCCGCGTGCCTGGTCGCCGAACATCGCGAGGTCCGCCTCCCGCAAGGGCAGCTCGGCCGCCGCGGCGGCGAGGTGCGGCCCGAGGACGTGCGGGTTGTCGGGGTCGAGGACAGTGGCCTCCACCGGTTGTCCGAAGACCACGTCGGGATGGTGCACGACATAGGTGTCGAGCGGGTCGTCGGCTGCGACGTAGATCGCCAGCGACCGGGTCCCGGCCCTCCCGGCGCGCCCGGCCTGCTGCCACAACGACGCTCGCGTGCCGGGCCACCCGGCGAGCAGCACGGCGTCGAGTCCGCTGATGTCGATCCCCAGCTCCAACGCGTTGGTCGCCGCGAGTCCCACGATCGCCCCCGAGCGCAGCGATCGCTCGAGCGCGCGGCGCTCCTCCGGCAGATAACCGCCCCGGTATGCCGCGACGGCACCTCCCAGCGCGGGCTCCACCTCCATCAGCGTCCGGCGGGCGCTGGTCGCCAGGGCCTCCACCCCGGCGCGGGACTTGGCGAAGGCCACCGTCTGCACCCGCCCGGAGACCAGGCTCGCGAGCAGGTCGGCCGCCTCGGAGGTGGCCGACCGGCGACCCGCACCCTCTCCGAGGAGTCCCGGTTCCCACAGGGCGAAGGTCATCGCCTCACGAGGTGAGCCGTCCTCCGTGACGGGCGCGACCGGCATACCGACGAGGCGCGAGGCGTGGGCCGCCGGGTCGCGCACCGTCGCCGAGGCGAGCACGAAGGTGGGATAGGAGCCGTAGCGTGCGCACACACGGCGCAGACGACGCAGCAACGCCGCGAGATGGGAGCCGAAGACTCCCCGGTAGGTGTGGCACTCGTCGATGACGACGTAGCGCAGCGCCCGCAGGAACGGCGCCCACCGCTCGTGCAGGGGTAGCAGGGAGTGGTGCACGAGGTCGGGGTTGGTCAGCACGAAGTGGGCGTGGTCGCGGATCCAGCGACGCTCCTCGGTCGCGGTGTCACCGTCATAGGTCGCGGCCCGCACCCCTGGCACGGCCATCGCCTGCACCCGGGCG
This sequence comes from Pedococcus sp. P2_E2, assembly GCF_056403955.1. Lineage (NCBI taxonomy): Bacteria > Bacillati > Actinomycetota > Actinomycetes > Micrococcales > Intrasporangiaceae > Pedococcus > Pedococcus sp. P2_E2. The sequence continues at coordinate 3,556 of NZ_JBFUEM010000007.1, read as the reverse complement.
AGCTGGTCGGCCGCGAGGGCCTTGGTGGGGGACAGGTAGAGCGCTGTCGCTCCGCGACCCGACGGCGCCAGCGCCCCTTCCACCACGGCGGACAGCACGGGTAGGAGGTAGCCGAGACTCTTGCCCGACGCCGTGCCCGTCGCCATGACCACGTGCGACCCGTCGTGGGCCAGGTCGGCGGCCTCCCGCTGGTGGGACCAGAGGGAGGTGACCCCGGCGTCGGCGCACGCGGCATACACACTGGGGTCGACCCATGTGGGCCAGTCAGCGAGCGATGCGGCCCGCGCGGGCACCTCGTGCACGTGCAGCAGCCGCTCGGCTCGCACTCCCGACGCGAGGCCGGCCAGCACCGACTGGGGGTCGAACGGAGCACGGCTCGTCCCGGCGGAATCGGGTGCGGTGGGACCAGAGGTGGACATTGCCGCTACCGTAATCCCGAGGGCAGACGGTGCACCCGTCTGCTCACCAGTGATGGCACCAGCGATGGCAACAGAAGGGGTGAGCGTGGACCTGTCGGTCTCCAGCAGCGAACAGGGCGCCGTGACGATCGTCCACGTGGCGGGCGAGATCGACGTATACACCGCTCCGCTGCTCCGCGAAGTGCTCGACAAGCAGGTGGCTGCGGGTCGCACCGACCTCGTCGTCGACCTCGAGAAGGTCACCTTCATGGACTCCACGGGCCTCGGCGTGCTCGTCGGCAGGCTCAAGCTCGTGCGTGGTCAGAACGGCACCCTGCGCATCGTCAGTGCCCAGGAGCGGATCCTCAAGGTCTTCAAGATCACCGGTCTGGACAAGGTCTTCCACATCTACCCCACGGTCGACGAGGCCTCCGAGGCGTCGAACGTCTGACGAAGTCGGCGTGATGAATTCTCTGTGACCCTGCTCACGCGGCGTCACATACCCTGTGACGTGCATTACCCTCGCCTGCAACGTCCCCTCTGTGGTGCGCCGTCGTGGCGTGCCCTTGGGCGGTCCTGAATGATTCCCCATCGAGGAGGATGGAATGTCGCGCCTTGCGCCTGCCGCCACCGCTGCTGACCTGCAGCTTGACGGCACCAATCTCACCCTGGTCTTCGCCGTGCTCGCCATTGCGATCATCGCGCTGGTCATGGGTGTGTTCTTCCGCCAGCAGGTTCTGGCGGCCGACCCCGGCACCGAGAAGATGCAGGAAATCGGCGCTGCCGTGGAAGAAGGCGCCCAGGCGTACCTCGCCCGCCAGTTCAAGACCCTGAGCGTCTTCATCGTCCTGGTCTTCGGCCTGCTGCTCCTGCTTCCCGCCGACACCTCCGAGGTTCGATGGGGTCGGTCCGCGTTCTTCGTCGTCGGCGCACTGTTCTCCGCCGCCATCGGCTACCTCGGCATGAGCCTGGCCGTCAAGGCCAACGTCCGGGTCGCGTCCGCCGCCCGCGGCGGCGACCGCGACTCGGGTATGCGGATCGCCTTCCGTACCGGTGGCACCGTCGGCATGGCGACCGTGGGCCTCGGCCTGCTCGGCGCCTCCGTCGTGGTCCTGCTCTACCAGGGCGACGCCCCCAAGGTGCTCGAGGGCTTCGGCTTCGGCGCCGCCCTGCTCGCCATGTTCATGCGTGTCGGCGGTGGCATCTTCACCAAGGCCGCCGACGTCGGCGCCGACCTCGTCGGCAAGGTCGAGGCCGGCATCCCCGAGGACGACCCGCGCAACGCCGCGACGATCGCCGACAACGTGGGCGACAACGTCGGCGACTGCGCCGGCATGGCCGCCGACCTGTTCGAGTCGTATGCCGTGATGCTGGTGGCCGCGCTCATCCTGGGTTCCGCCGCCTTCGGCACCTACGGCCTGGTCTTCCCGCTGATCGTGCCCGCAATCGGTGCGGTCACCGCCCTCATCGGCGTCTTCATCACGCGGGTCAAGCCCGGCGAAAACGCCCTCTCGGCGATCAACCGCGGGTTCTACATCTCGGCTGTCATCGCCGCCGTGCTCTCCGGCGTGGCCGCCTACGTCTACCTGCCCGACACGTTCAAGGGGCTCGGCTCCGCCGACGAGACGATTGCCGCTCTCACCGGCGACCCGCGCCGCTCGGCGGTTCTCGCCGTGATCATCGGCATCGTGCTGGCCGCGGTCATCCTGTGGCTCACGGGCTACTTCACGGGCACCGACAAGCGCCCCACCAAGGACGTCGCCCGCACCTCCCTCACCGGCGCGGCCACGGTCGTCCTGTCGGGCATCGGCGTCGGCCTGGAGTCGGCCGTCTACACCGCGGTCATCATCGGCGCGGCCGTCTACGCAGCGTTCCTGCTCGGCGGTGGCTCGGTCGTCCTGTCGCTGTTCCTCATCGCGCTGGCCGGCTGTGGTCTGCTGACCACGGTGGGCGTCATCGTGGCGATGGACACCTTCGGACCGGTCTCCGACAACGCCCAGGGCATCGCCGAGATGTCCGGCGACGTCGACGGCGAGGGCGCGCAGATCCTCACGGACCTCGACGCAGTGGGCAACACCACCAAGGCGATCACCAAGGGCATCGCGATCGCGACCGCCGTGCTGGCGGCCACCGCGCTCTTCGGCTCCTACTCCGACGCCTGGAAGGCCAAGTTCGAGCCCATCTTCACGGCCCTTCAGCAGAAGACCCAGACCGACCTGATGGCCAAGGTCCAGAGTGGCGCCCTGACCCAGGAGGCCGCGCAGGCGCAGTTCTCCTCGACCCTCCAGAAGGCCGCCGCGCCGTTCGACCTGCAGATCGTCACCCCGAGCGTGCTGGTCGGGCTGCTGCTCGGCGCGGCCGTCGTGTTCCTGTTCTCCGGACTGGCCATCAACGCGGTGACCCGCGCCGCCGGCGCCATCGTCTTCGAGGTGCGCCGCCAGTTCCGCGAGCACCCCGGGATCATGGACTACACCGAGAAGCCCGAGTACGGCCGCGTGGTCGACATCTGCACCAAGGACTCGCTGCGTGAGCTCGCGACGCCGGGTCTGCTCGCCGCCCTCACCCCGGTCGCCGTCGGCTTCGGCCTCGGCATCGGGCCGCTGGCCGGCTTCCTCGCCGGTGCGATCGGCACCGGCTGCCTGATGGCCGTGTTCCTCGCCAACTCCGGTGGGTCGTGGGACAACGCGAAGAAGATCGTCGAGGACGGCACCCACGGTGGCAAGGGCAGCGACGCCCACGCGGCCACCGTCATCGGTGACACCGTCGGTGACCCGTTCAAGGACACCGCCGGTCCGGCCATCAACCCGCTGATCAAGGTCATGAACCTCGTCTCGGTGCTCATCGCCCCGGCGGTCGTCACCCTCTCGATCGGCGACGACAAGAACAACGTGGTCCGCTACGGCATCGCTGCCGCCGCGATCATCATCGTCATCGCCGCGGTCGCCGTGTCCAAGGCACGCGACCTGGCGATCGGTGGCGACGGAGACGGTGAGGCTGCCGCGAGGTTCGACGCAGCCGCGCCCGACTCGGGCGAGGCCGAGACCGCTCCCGGCAAGGCAGTCGACGACGCCACCGACGCTGCCGACGCTGCCGACTCGGTCGAGGAGCCGGCGAAGCGCTAGCTCCACGGCATACCCACGCCTGCTGGAACGGACGGG
>NZ_JBFUEM010000006.1:0-466765 GCF_056403955.1 Pedococcus sp. P2_E2 | reverse complement strand
GCCTGGTCACCAACGCCTCCCGGGCGACCAGGAGGCCATCCTCGCCCGCCAGGTCGAGGTCGAGCACGACCACGTCGCACTCGACCTCCTCCAGGCGCCGCAGGGCCTGGGTGACGCTGGTCGCAGAACCCTGCACCACGATGTCCGGGTAGTCCCCCAGACAGATGGCCAGGGCGTCCACGAACACCTGGTGGTCATCCACGAGCAACACGCGCACGGGGGCTGGCATGGCCCCACGGTGACGCACCGGCAGAGCGGACAAAACCGGCCCGTGCCGGAGGTCGTCCTACGTCAAAAGGGTGACCGGACTAGTCCGTTACGTCCATGCGACGCCGTCCGTTCGGACGACGTCGCCGGTTCGGACGACGCCGTCCGTCCACACGATTCCGTCCGTCCGGACGATGCCGTCGGTTCGCACGACGCCGTCCGTCGAGACGACGGCCCGGGTGACGCTCAGCGCAAGTGGGCCGGCCAGGACTCCTGGGAACCGTGCGCCGACATCAGGGCCGCCGCCTGGAGCCTCGAGTGGACCCCCAGCTTGGTGAGCAGGTTCTGGACGTGGGTGCGGGCCGTGCTGCGCTGGACGCCGAGGGACGTCGCCATCTCCTCGGTGGTCTGGCCGTCCATGATGCAACGCATGACCTGCCACTCGCGGTCGGTCAGGAACTGCAGGGCCCACAGCGGGTCGTCGGTGGACTTCGACGGGCGCAGGGCCCGCTGCAGCAGTGACGGCTCGACGGCGAGCTGGCCACGGACGGCGCGGTCCAGCATCTCGACGATCTCGACGATGGGCTTCTCCTTGCCCACGTAGCCCGACGCACCTTCGGCGATGGCCCGGCCCACGATCGAGTGGTCGGCCTCGGCCGACAGCATCACGACCTTGGTCTCGGGCGAGATCTCACGGATCACGTGGATCGCGGAGACCGAGCTCCCGCCGGGGAAGTTGACGTCGAGCAGGCACACGTCGGGACGGTGCATCGCCACGGCGCTGACCGCCTCCTCCGGCGTGCCGGCCAGGGCGACCACCTCGTGTCCGCGGGCACCCAGTGCGAGACCGAGCGCCTCAAGGAGCAGCAGGTGGTCGTCACAGACGACGATCCTCATGACGCCACCAGCCCGAGCTCGGTCTGGGCGAGGCAGATCTCACCCACCGTGCCACCACCGTCCGTCGCGTGCAGCGTGAAGGATCCGTGACAGGCGGCCACCATCGCCCTGGTGGTGGTCAGGCCCAGCGACGTGCGGGCGGTCACCTTGCCGAGGCCGGGGCCGTCGTCGGTCACCATGATGTGAGCGCCATCGCGGTCGGCGTAGGCGTCAACGTGAACGTGGCCCCCGTCGCCAGCGGCACGCACTGCATTGTCGAGCACGCAGGCCAGCGCCCGGCTCAAGGCGACCGGCCGAGCCCACGCCTCGAGCGCTCCGCTCGCATCGATCGTGATCTCGCAGCTCGCCGTGGCGCGAGCCCGGGCCACCGCCCGGGTCGCGACAGCCGCCAGGTCGGTGCTCGTGACCTCGTCGGCCGCGGCCTCACTGAGGCTCGTCTCGACCAGCTCGGCGAGCCAACGCGCCTGTCCGGCGATACCGTCCATCTTGCGACCGACGTCCCCGCCCTCGGTGCCTGCCAGGAGCAGGATCGCGGCCAACGGTTGACGCAGGTCGTGCAGCAGCGCTCGTACGGTGTCGATCTCCCCGCCAGCGACTGGGCGCTGGCGATCTTCAAGAAAAGCAGCCATGTATGTCCCTCACAACCCCGCAGACCGGAGACCAGCACCCCCTGTGAGGTCTCCTTGTGGTTCCGCGACTCGTCAACGGTATGAGTTCAAAAAGACGGGCAGCAATAGTCATTAGGGACTAGGTGACCTCGCCAATACTTGCCGGTTGCCTGCTCTGGCCGTGCAGTGCGTCCCGTGCCCTGCGACGGTCGAGTGGAGGTGCCCCCTCCTCACCTCACTAGAGTCGCCAACCATGGTGGCGACACGGACCCCGGCTCGGCCGTTGCTCCTCGTCCTCGCCGCCATCGTCTCGGTGCAGTTCGGTGGCGCGCTGGCGGCCACCCTGGTCCCCGAGATCGGTGCGGGAGGCTCGGTCACCCTCCGCCTCCTGTTCGCCACGGCCATCCTCTGGGCCATCGCGCGTCCGCGCGTCCGCGGTCACAGCCGCACTGCGTGGTCGACCGTGCTGGCGTTCGGCTTCGCCCTGGGCCTGATGAACCTCGCGTTCTACTCCTCGCTCGCGCACCTGCACATCGGGGTCGCGGTGACGGTCGAGTTCCTCGGCCCGTTGGCCCTCGCGACGGCCTTGTCGCGACGGCTGCGCGACCTCGCCGCCGTGGCCGCAGCCGCCGTCGGCGTGGTGCTCATCTCCCAAGCCCTCGACATCCCCCTCGCGGACATGGAGTGGACCGGGCTGGGGCTGGCCGCCCTCGCGGGGGCCTGCTGGGCGGCATACATCCTCGCCAGTGGTCGCGCGGGGCGGGAGTTTCCCAAGCTCGAAGGGCTTGCCCTCGCCATGGCCGTCGCACTGGTGGTCACGCTGCCGTTCGGCGTGGCGAGCGCGCCCTCCTGGTCCCCCGAGTCGGTGGCCAAGGGGCTGGGCATCGCCGTGCTGTCCTCGGTGCTGCCGTACTCGCTCGAGCTGGCCGCCCTGCGGCACCTGAGTCCGCGGGTCTTCGGCATCCTGCTCAGCCTCGAGCCGGCCGCAGCCGCCCTTGCCGGTCTGGTCGTCCTCGGACAACGGCTGACCCAGCCGCAGCTGGCCGGAATGGCGCTCGTGGTCGTGGCCAGCGCCCTGGTCATGGGCGCCGGCCAGCGCAAGGACCCTGCCGCGTCAGGAGGCTGAGAGCCGCTCCCGCTCGTCCTTGCGGGACTTGCGCAGGCTCGCGACGGTCGTGACGCCGAGGATGACGACGATCGCACCCAGCGAGACCGAGATCGGGATGTCCGGGGCGGCGGTCACGTGCTCACCTCCGTTGATGAAGGGCAGCTCGTTCTCGTGCAGCGCGTGCAGCACGAGCTTGAGCCCGATGAAGGCCAGGAGGACGGCGAGCCCCAGGCTGAGGTAGACGAGCTTCTTGAGCAGGCCACCGATGAGGAAGTACAGCTGGCGCAGGCCCATCAGGGCGAACAGGTTGGCTGTGAGGACCAGGTAGGGCTCCTTGGTCAGGCCGTAGATCGCCGGGATCGAGTCGAGTGCGAACAGCAGGTCCGTGGTGCCCAGCGCCATGATGACGATGAACATGGGGGTGGCCAGCTTCCTGCCGTCGATGCGGGTGAACAGCTTGGCGCCGGCGTACTGGTCGGTCGCCGGGAAGCGGCGCTCGACGAACTTCATGAAGCGGTTCTCCTCGTACTCGTCGTCGTCGGTCTCGCCCTCCTTGGCGAGCTTGACGGCGGTGTAGATGAGGAAGGCACCGAAGATGTAGAAGACCCAGGAGAACCGGTCGATCGCGGCCGCACCGGCGGCGATGAAGATCCCGCGCAGGACGATGGCGATGATGATGCCGATGAGCAGGGCCGACTGCTGGAGCTTCTCGGGGACGCCGAACCTGGCCATGATCAGCAGGAAGATGAACAAGTTGTCGATGGACAGCGAGTACTCGGTCAGCCAGCCCGCGTAGTACTCGGTCATGAACTTGGCGCCGGCCTGGTCGTGGGTGAACCACCACACGCCCAGCCCGAACAGCACCGCTGCGCCGATGTAGAAGACCAGCGAGACGCTGACCTCCTTCGTCGACGGCACGTGCGGGCGCCGCGCGATGATGAAGACGTCGAAGAGGAGGACGGCGGCCATCAGGCCGACGGTGAGGTACCAGACCCAGGTGGGGACTTCCATCCGGGTGGCAGTGGTGGCAACGAACGCGGTCACAGTGGGAACCTTCCGGTCACGACGAGGTGGCCGGAGGTCTCTCCCGCCCCAGACAGGTGCGGACCGGCTCCCCGGGTCGGTATGCCGCGTGGCTGCGTGAGCCGTGCGACGAGCGACCGTGATGACGAGGACACCGCGTGGGGATACTCCCCTCCGATGATCTGGAGCCAGTGTCCCAGACTCCGACCCGCAAACCCAACTCGGGACGCCGCCGTCCCATCCATCGGCTGGGCGCGGTCAGGCCTGCTGGGGCCGTCGTGACTTGGGCAGCTTGGCGACGATCGTGTCGTAGGACGCGTCGACGGCCTCACGGAGCTCGTCGTCGGCGATCGCACCACCCAGGCGCAGCGTGTTCCAGCCGGACCTGCCGATGTAGGCCATCACCGAGGCGTCGTCGGGGTACTGCAGGACCCACTCGTCGGCCTCGGTCCGGTTCGCGCCGCACTTGAGCCCGACCGACTCGTCGCCCATGAAGGCGAAGATCTTGTCGCCGACCTTGGCGACGAAGTCGCCCTCCCACGGTTGGTCCACCCACGCCCCGGGCTTGGCCAGGCAGTGCTCGCGCAGCTGGTCCGGCGTCACTTGGTGGCCTCGGACATCTGCCGCAGCTCCTTCTTCAGGTCGCCGATCTCGTCGCGCAGCCGTGCGGCCAGCTCGAAGTGCAGGTCGGCCGCTGCTTGGTGCATCTGGGTGGACAGCTCCTGGATGAGGTTGGCCAGGTCGTTGGCGGGCAGGTTGCGCAGCCGGTCGGTGGCCACACCCGCGTCGGCCTGGACCGCTCCGCGGCCTCCGCGTCCGCCGCCCTTGCCCCGCGACTGGCTGCGTCCCGAGCCGATCAGGGCCTCGGTGTCGGCGTCCTCGCGCTGGAGCAGGTCGGTGATGTCGGCGATCTTCTTGCGCAGCGGCTGGGGGTCGACGCCGGCCTCGAGGTTGTAGGCGATCTGGATCTCGCGGCGGCGCTGCGTCTCCTCGATGGCCTCCTGCATGGACGGCGTGATCTTGTCGGCGTACATGTGCACCTGACCGGACACGTTGCGCGCGGCGCGCCCGATGGTCTGGATGAGCGACCTGGCCGAGCGCAGGAATCCCTCCTTGTCGGCGTCGAGGATGCTCACCAACGACACCTCCGGCAGGTCAAGGCCCTCGCGCAGCAGGTTGATCCCGACGAGGACGTCGTACTCCCCCATCCGCAGCTCACGGAGCAGCTCGACGCGGCGCAGGGTGTCCACCTCGCTGTGCAGGTAGCGGACCCGAACCCCCTTGTCGAGGAGGTAGTCGGTGAGGTCCTCGGCCATCTTCTTGGTCAGGGTCGTCACGAGGACGCGCTCGTTGACCTTGGTGCGCTCGCCGATCTCGTGGAGCAGGTCGTCGATCTGACCCTTGGTGGGCTTGAGGATGACCTCGGGATCCACCAGGCCGGTCGGCCTGATGATCTGCTGGACGATCCCCTCGCTCTGGGCCAGCTCGTAGGGACCCGGCGTGGCGGACAGGTAGACGGTCTGGTCGATCCGGCCGAGGAACTCCTCCCAGCGCAAGGGACGGTTGTCCATGGCGGACGGGAGCCGGAAGCCGTGGTCGACGAGCTGGCGCTTGCGCGACATGTCGCCTTCGTACATCGCACCGATCTGAGGCACGGTGACGTGGGACTCGTCGATGACGAGGAGGAAGTCCTCGGGGAAGTAGTCGAGCAGGGTGTTGGGCGCCGTCCCGCGACCTCGACCGTCGATGTGCATGGAGTAGTTCTCGATGCCCGAGCACGAGCCGACCTGGCGCATCATCTCGATGTCATAGGTGGTCCGCATGCGCAGCCGCTGGGCCTCGAGCAGCTTGCCCTGCTTCTCGAACGCCGCGAGCTGGTCGGCGAGCTCGAGCTCGATGCCGCGGATCGCCCGCTCCATCCGCTCGGGCCCGGCGACGTAGTGGGTCGCCGGGAAGACGTACATCTCCTGCTCCTCGCGCATGATCTCGCCGCTCACCGGGTGGAGCGTGTAGATGCGCTCGATCTCGTCGCCGAAGAACTCGATGCGGACGGCGAGCTCCTCGTAGACGGGGATGATCTCGACGGTGTCGCCACGGACCCGGAAGGTCCCTCGGGTGAACGCCAGGTCGTTGCGGGTGTACTGCATCTGGACGAAGCGTCGCAGCAGGTCGTCGCGGTTGACCTCCTGGCCGACGCGCAGCCGGGCCATGCGGTCGACGTACTCCTGTGGTGTGCCCAGGCCGTAGATGCAGGACACCGAGGCGACGACGATGACGTCACGACGGGTCAGGAGCGAGTTCGTCGCGCTGTGCCGCAGCCGCTCGACCTCGTCGTTGATCGAGGAGTCCTTCTCGATGTAGGTGTCCGTCTGCGGGATGTAGGCCTCGGGCTGGTAGTAGTCGTAGTAGGACACGAAGTACTCGACCGCGTTGTTGGGCAGCAGCTCGCGGAACTCGTTGGCGAGCTGCGCCGCCAGCGTCTTGTTGGGGGCCATCACCAGGGTCGGCCGCTGCACCTGCTCGATCAGCCAGGCGGTCGTGGCCGACTTGCCGGTGCCGGTGGCACCGAGCAGGACGGTGTTCTTCTCCCCCGCCCTGATCCGGGTCGTGAGCTCGGCAATGGCAGTGGGCTGGTCTCCCGCGGGCGAGAACTCGGAGACGACCTCGAACGGGGCGACCGTGCGCTGCAGGTCAGTCGTGGGACGCATGCGTCCAGCGTAGGCGGACCCGCCGACAGTGCCCTGTCCGGCGGTCCCTCTCCCGCCCTCAGCCGCGTGGGGGCTCCCACCCGGTCTCGCGCGCCCAGGCCTCGACCCGCTCGTGGACGGAGTCGAACCACGGCTCCTTCGCGGCGGCATACTCGCTCGTCCCCAGACCGGTGGCGGCGAGGCGGCGCTTCTCCGCGGCATACTCCTCGCGCGCCTCGGGCACGGCACGCATCCAGTCACGGAACACCAGTGCCCACCGCCATCCCGGGCTCCCGACCTCCCGCACGTGCACGTGGGCCATGCGTCCCGGGTCGGCAGTGCCGTGGAACCGCTTGGGCCAGCTCCTGCCGTCCTTGGCGTTGTCGGCCCAGTCCCCGTCAGGACGTGGGAATCCCGCCCTGGTCAATCGGTCCACCAGGTCCGGGTCGTCGGCGTCGTCGAGCGACCGGACGCCCACCTGGAGGTCGATGACGTCCTTGGCGAGGAGACCCGGGACGGCGGTGCTGCCGATGTGGTCCATCGTCACCTGCGCATCACCGAACGCCAGCCGCAGCCGCGCGAGCAGCCGCCGTGCCTGGGTCGGCCACGTCGGATCGCTCGCTACCAGCGCGAGCCTCTCGACCCTCGCTGCGCGTATGCCGCCGCGGACGTTCTCCTCGAACGGCACCAGGCGCTCGTGCCACAGCACGTCGACCGCTGTGATCAGGTGCTCCCTGGGCCCGTCGTTGTCGAGCCAGACGTCGGCCGCCGCGCGACGCTCCTCGTCGGTGGTCTGGGCCGCGATCCGGCTGCGGGCTTCGGTCTCGGTCATCCCTCGCGTGTGCATGAGCCGCTTGACCCGGGTCTGGATGTCAGCCCCTGTGACCACCACGAGGTGGTACCCGGGCCCGTAGCCCTTCTCCACGAGCAGCGGGACGTCATGGACCACCACTGCACCCTCCGGCGCGGCGGCCACGAGCTCGGCCGTCCGGCGCGCGATCAGGGGATGGGTGATGCCCTCGAGGTCGCGTCGTGCCTGCTCGTCGGCGAACACGATGGCACCGAGGGCGGGACGGTTGAGGGCACCTGCGTCATCGAGGACACCGTCGCCGAAGCGGCCGACAATGGCCTCGAGGCCCGAGCTCTCGGGCGCGACCACCTCGCGGGCGAGGACGTCAGCATCGATGACGACCGCGCCGAGTTCCGAAAGTCGTTGTGCCACAGTGGATTTCCCCGACCCGATGCCTCCGGTGAGGCCCACGCGCAACATGTCACCCACCCTATCCGCACGGCTCCGGGCCGTCAGGCGGCGAACCACCAGTGCGGAGCGTGCGGCTCGAGCAGGGCCGGCACGACGGTGACAGCAGCGCCGCTCAGCACGGCGCAGACGCAGGCGGCGAACCAGCTGCCGCGGGGTCCGAGTGCGGTCAAGGCGTTCAGGACGGCGGTCAGCAGGAGGACGCTGGCCACGCCGACGAGGACCGCCACAATGATGTACTGAGGCATGCCGTTGCCCGGTCTGCACCAGGGCTGACGGACCAGGTCACAGGTCTGACCCAGCTTGGCGCCCGGCCAGAACCACTGCAGGAAGTAGGCACTGAGCACCCAGCTGGGCACGCTGGCGAACGCGACGACGAACTTGCCTGACCACACGAGCACAGACCGCAACCTGCCCACATCCATGGCCCAGAACGGTACTGGCCCCTCGTCAGGCTCCGCGGGCTTTTCGGGAGCTTCGTCGCGCAACCGTGACCGAGCACCTTCCGGTCCGAGCTGCGGCCCTCAGTCGGCCAAGCGGGCGGGGAAGCCTCCGGTCGCGACGGGCCCCCAGCGAGTCGGCGTGATGCGCAGGATCGACTTGTCCTGGTGGACCATGGCCTGACGGTACTCGGCCCAGTCGGGGTGCTCGCCGGAGATGTTGCGGAAGTACTCCACCAGGGGCTCGACCGAGTCGGGGGCGTCGAGCACCTCGCAGTCGCCGTCGACCTGCACCCACGCCCCACCGAAGTCGTCGGACAGCACGACGACACTCACGGCCGGGCGCTTGCGCGCGTTGGCCGTCTTGGCGCGATCGCGATAGCTGGAGATCACGATGCGTCCGCTGTCGTCGACTCCACCCGTCACGGGCGAGGCCTGGGGCCGCCCGTCCGCCCGGCTGGTGATGACCAGCATCTGGTGTCGGGGCCGGACGAAGTCCAGCAGGCCCTCTCGGTCGACCGTCGTGTTTGTGGCAATGGTGCGTCCCATGACCTGCACGCTACCCACCGTGAGACGTTGCGCCTCCCCAGTCAGGTATGCCGGGTGCTCACCTTCGTGCCGCAGCCGAGCTCACCAGCCGTTCCCCCGCCGGACGGCGCGGGCGCCGCAGCCACCAGGCCAGGCAGACCAGGAGCGACACACCGGCCGCCGCGGCGCCACCACGCGTGACGGCCCGGAACAGCGCGACCTCGACGTCGAGGCCCCTCGCGGAGAAGGCGCCACCGGCCGCCCCGAGCACCGCCACGGCCACCACGGTCGCAGCTGCCTGCCGCCTCTGGGCCGGAGACACCCAGCCGCGGTCGGCACCCGGCGTGGCAGCGACGAGCAGCCTCAGGCAGACCACGAGGAGCACGGCTCCCCCGACCAGCCCGCTGGCCAGCTGCGCCCACTGCGCCCCGAGGAGCCCGGCGTGCTCGGTGTGCAGCCAGCCGATTCGGGCCACCGCCCACCGGCCTTCATGGGTGAAGTCGTCCCAGACCAGATGCGTTGTCGCTCCGAGGACGATGCCGAGCAGCGCCCATCCCCATCGGGTCGACCTCAGCGGCTCGGGGGTCGGGAGACGAAGACCGACCACCGGCGGAAGCAGGTCTCGGACCGGCGCGAACAGCGCGCCCCGCCACAGCGTGAGGAGGGCCAGCCCGAGGACGGGGTCGGCCGTGACCAGTCCCGGCCACGAGTGCAGGAAGGCAGCCCCTCTGCCGCCGGTGAAGAACCACGGGATGTCCGGCACCATCGACCCGATGACCCACGCGGCGGGGACGACCCGGGCGGTGTGCCTGCGTCCGACGACGGGGAGCACCGCCGCCACGTGGCTCAGCGTGAACGGCATGCGGGGAACCCTAACCCCCCGGCCACTGCACCGCCGCGCCGCCGCGGGCCAGCCCACCTCGTCAGATCGCGGCGGTCGTCCGCGGTCGTCGGCAGGCGTCAGCAGGCGTCCGCGGTCGTCGGCAGGCGTCAGCCGGGCGGGTTGTAGGCGGCGTAGTCGACTCGGGTCACGGGCCGCGTGACCAGCTGTCCGCTCGGGTCGGGCATGGGCAGGGCCCTGGCCCCCTGGACCAGCTGGACGCTTGTCGCCAGGCTGTTGGCCGTCACCGTGAACACGAGCTGGGCCATGGCCAGCGACTGCTCGTGCACGGAGATGCGCTCGAACCCCGTGGGCAGCTCGATCCGTGCGACCCCGTCTTCCACGGTGCCGCGAAGCGGAGTGCTGGCCAGGGGCAGCGCGCTGCGGATCCCCGCCGCCGACATGGTCGCGGTGATGGGCGTCGCCAACCCCACGAAGGACGGCTCCAGCCCCGCGCCAGGGGGGACGGTTCGCGTCAGCCGAGCCAGGCGGTCCCCCTGCACCAGGTAGACCTGGATGGTCAGTGGGACACCCTGACGGCTCGGACCGGACGAGGATGCGGAGGCCGTGGGGGCCACAGCGGGCACCGGGGCGGACTGGGTACCGATCGAACACGCCGACAGCCCAAGGCCGCAGGTGACCATGACGGCGAAGGCGACGGCGGCACCGCGGATGACACCGCGGCATACCCCGTCACGAGGTGGCGGTCGGTAGCTCGACGACAAAGCGGGCACCTCCCCCGGGGGTCTCCTCGACGAGCACCTGACCGTCGTGCAGCGCCACGTGCCGTTGCACGATCGCCAGCCCGAGCCCGACTCCTGTGCGCTCGTTCGAGCCTCCGCGCGCGAAGCGCTCGAACACCCGCGACCGCCGCTCGGGCGCGATTCCGGGCCCGGCATCCTCGACGACCACACGCAGCCCGTGCGCCCCACGCTCGACGCGCACCCCCGTGCACCCGCCTCCATGCGTCTCCGCATTGCCGACCAGGTTGGCGACGACGCGTTCGAGGCGTCGCTTGTCGACGTCCATCGTCAGCCCGGCCACGGCTTCGTCGACCGACGTGACCTCCCGGCCTGCAGCCGCATCGGCGGCCCGGCGGACGAGGTCGCCCATCCGCACGGTCTCCCGGACCACCTGGTCGCCCGCGTCGTGCCGCGAGATCTCGAGCAGGTCGACGACCAGGGCGCGGAACCGCTCCAGCTCGTCCGCCAGCAGCTCGACCGGCTCGCGGACCGACTCGGGAAGCTGGTCCCGGCGGTTCTGGATCACCTGCATCGAGTTGAGCATGGTGGTCATGGGCGTGCGCAGCTCGTGGCTCACGTCGACGGCGAACCGCGCATCGGCGACGACGTGGCGCTGCAGGTCCTCGACGGTCTGGTTGAACGAACCGGCGAGCTCCTCGAGGTCCGGGTCGCCGTCGGCATCCAGGCGTGTGGAGAGCCGGCCCGCTGCCACGTCCGCGGCCACCCGGTTCAGCTCGGTGAGAGGGCGCAGCGCGAGCCGACTGGCGAACCGCCCCACTCCCAGCCCCATGAGGACGGTGACGATGGCCGCCGCCACGAGGCCGAGTGACAGGACGCGAGCCGTGCGCTGCATCTCACTGAGGGAGTAGACCTCGAAGTAGCTACCCCTCCCTCCCGAGAGCGGCAACCCGACCGCGAGGTGCAGGGTGCCGTCCACCCGGATGCGCTGGGTCGCACCCTGGCCGCCGCTCACCATCGTCACGAGCCCGCCGGGCAGGCTCGCCGGGCCCAGGCTGGGGGACGTCGCGTACCACCGCCCGTCCACCTGGGCGAGCACCGCGGCGGAGTCCGTCCCCGGCACTCCCTCCAGGACGGCAGGGAGGCCGGTGGCTCCGGTCGAGAGCGCGTTCTCCACCTCGCCGCGATCCAGCGCCGTCTCGACCAGTGCGGTCTGCTCGGTCTGCGACACCATGGTGCGGGTCACCAGCGTCCAGGCCAGTCCGGACAGGAGCGCAGACAGACCGAGGGCCAGCACCCCGAACCCGAGCGTGACGCGGCCACGCACCCCGACCCGTCGCGTCGCAAGCACCCGGCGCGACGTGCGCGGACCGCGCCCCACCTAACCGGCCAGCCGGTAGCCCAGGCCGCGGGCAGTCACCACGTGGCGGGGACTCGCAGGGTCGCGCTCGACCTTCGTCCTCAACCGACGAATGTGGACGTCGACGATCCGCGAGTCGCCGAAGTAGCCGTAGCCCCACACCTTGTCGAGCAGGTCCTCGCGGCTGAGGATGCGGCCCTCGGCCACGGCCAGCTCCGCGAGCAGGCGGAACTCGGTGCGGGTCAACGCGACCGGCTCGCCGTCGCGGAGCACCACGCCGTCGTCCAGCCCGATCGACAGGTCGCCCAGGACTGGACGGCGCGGGCGGTGGTCCACCGCGGGCTCCACCCGACGGAGGAGGGCACGGATCCTCGCTGAAAGCTCTTTGGCGACAAGGGGTTTCGTGACGTAGTCGTCGGCACCGGCCTCGAGCCCAGCCACGACGTCGTGGCTGTCCGAGCGGGCGGTCACCATGATCACCGGCACGTTGCTCCGGTGCCGGATCTCGCGACACACGGAGAAGCCATCCATGTCCGGGAGCATCACGTCGAGGAGCACGACGTCGGGTTCCTCGCGCGGCAGGTCGGCCAGACCCTGCTCCCCCGTCGCCGCCTCCGAGACGTGGTACCCCTCGTCCTCCAGGGCGAGGCGCAGGACGCGGCGAACTCGGGCGTCGTCCTCCACGAGCAACACGCGTCGCGTCACCTCGCCAGTATCACACCGGCTCACGAGGTCCGTCCGGAAGTCCTCTCGGACATGGCGTTCCGTCACGTAATCGTCATGAAGGGCCATGGTCCATGACGAGCCCCTTGCAGTCCCGTGACGGTCGAGTCGAAGGCCCGCCGGGCACCCTCCCGAGTGCCTAGGTTCGCAGTCGACCTGTCCGGCGCGACCGGCAGGCCATGCCCCTTCAAACCGGATCCGTCTACCCATCCGAGGAGGATGTGATGATCCCCAGGACACGTCGGCTCGCAGCGGTGGCAACCGTCTGCACTGCGAGTCTCGGACTGGCGGCCTGCGCCAACAACAACGGCACCGCGTCAGGCTCGTCCAGCTCCAGCGGCGCCGTCGCCAAGGGCGGGACGCTCAACATCCTCGGCGCCGGCGACGTCGACTACATGGATCCCAACATCAGCTACTACTCGGCCGGCTACATGGCGCTCAGGCTGTGGAGCCGGCAGCTGTTCACCTACCCGGCCATCGAGGGTCAGGTCACCAAGGCGGCACCCGACCTGGCCACCGCCCTCCCCACCGAGGGCAAAGGCATCAGTGCCGACGGCAAGACCTACACGATCAGCATCCGCCAGGGCGCCAAGTGGAACACCACCCCGGCCCGTCAGGTGACGGCGCAGGACATGGTGCGCGGGGTGAAGCGCACCTGCAACCCGGTGCAGCCCTTCGGCGGCCTGCCCGACTACGCCGACCTCATCGTCGGCTTCCAGTCGTTCTGCGACGGGTTCGCGAAGGTGGGCAAGACGCCCGCTGCCCTCGCGGCATACGTCGACAAGACCCCGGTGGCGGGCGTGACCGCGAAGGACGACGAGACCGTCGTGTTCACCCTCACCCACCCGGCGAGCTACTTCGTCGACATGCTGACCCTTCCTGCGTTCTCCCCGGCCCCCAAGGAGTGGGACGCCTACCTGCCCGCGAGCCCGGAGCTGGCCGCCCACACGATCTCCGACGGGCCGTACAAGATCGACTCCTACACGGCCACGAAGAACATCACGTTCAGCCGCAACACGGCGTGGGACGCGGCCTCCGACCCGATCCGCAAGGCATACGTCGACAAGATCGTGATCAACGAGACCRTCAGCCAGGACTCGATCCAGCAGCAGCTGCAGACCGGCACCCCCAGCGCGGACCTCGAGTTCGACGCGTTCGTCCCGCCGTCCCAGCTGCCCGCTCTCATCGCCAAGAAGGACCCGAACCTCAACCTCGGCGAGGGCTCGTCCAGCAACCCGTACCTGGTCTTCAACACGGTGTCGCCGAACAACAACAAGGCGCTCCAGAAGAAGGAGGTCCGGCAGGCGCTGTCCTACGGGCTGAACCGGGCCAACATCATCCAGGTGCTCGGTGGGCCCAAGATCGCCCCTCCGCTGACCCACGTGCTCCCGTCCAACATCGTCGGAGGTGAGCAGGACTTCGACCTCTACCCCACCGATCCGGCCAAGGCGAAGTCGATGCTGGCCCAGGCCGGCTACCCCAACGGGCTCACCATCAAGATGCTCTACCGCAACGCGTCCGAGGGGCAGAGCAAGTCGTTCCAGACCGTGCAGCAGGACCTGTCCAAGATCGGCGTGAAGGTCGTCGGCGTCCCCTCGCCGAACGCGGACTTCTACACCAAGTACCTCCAGGTGCCGACGGTCGCGCAACGCGGCGTGTGGGACATCGCCCCCTCTGGTTGGGGCGCGGACTGGTACGGCAACGCGGCCCTGTCGTTCTTCAAGCCGCTCTACTTCGGTCAGGCCGCCTACCCGCCGATCGGCAGCAACTTCGGGTTCTACAACAGCCCGGCGACCAACGCCCTCATCGTGCAGGCGTCCAACGCCAAGACCGAGCAGGAGGCCAAGGAGCTGTGGGCCAAGGCCGACCACCAGGTCATGGAGGACGCGGTGTTCTTCCCCATCACCAACTCCCTGAACCCCAACTACCGGGCGAGCCAGGTGCAGAACGCCGTCTACATCCCGGCCTTCCAGAACTTCGACCCTGCGAACGTCTGGCTGACCGCAGGCAAGCAGGGCGGGTAGGCAAACACCATGGCACTGTTGGAGGTTCGTGACCTGAAGGTCGCCTTCACCACCGCCGACGGTGTCGTCCAGGCCGTGCGCGGACTCTCCTTCGACGTCGAACGTGGCAGCACGCTCGCCATCGTCGGAGAGTCCGGCTCGGGCAAGAGCGTCGCGACGCAGACCATCGCCGGACTGACCCGCGGCGCCCAGGTCAGCGGGTCGGCGCGGTTCGACGGCATCGACCTGATCGGCGCCGACCCGGAGGTGCTCCGCCGGGTCCGCGGCGACCAGATCGGCATGATCTTCCAGGACCCGCTCTCGAGCCTGCACCCCTACTACACCGTGGGATGGCAGATCGTGGAGATGATCCGCGCGCATCGTCAGGTCTCCAAGTCGGCGGCCCAGCAACGCGCGGCCGAGCTGCTGACCCTCGTCGGAATCCCCCGTGCCTCCAGTCGGATCCACGACTACCCACACCAGTTCTCCGGCGGGATGCGCCAGCGCGTCATGATCGCCATGGCGATGGCCCTCGACCCTGCGCTGCTCATCGCCGACGAGCCGACCACCGCCCTGGACGTGACCGTCCAGGCTCAGGTGCTCGACGTGATGCGCAGTCTCCAGGAGCGCTTTGGAACGGCGATCATCCTGATCACCCACGACCTCGGCGTGGTCGCCGAGATGGCCGACGAGGTCGTGGTGATGTATGCCGGGTCGGTCATGGAGCGCGCGCCGCGGCGGACGTTGTTCTACCGGAACCACCACCCCTACACCGAGGGCCTCCTCGCGTCGCTGCCGTCACAGGGCGGTCCCGGGGCCAGGCTCACCCCCATCTCGGGGGCACCTCCCTCGCTCATCGGACTCCCTGCGGGGTGCCCCTTCGCCCCCCGCTGCCGCTATGCGTTCGAGCGGTGCTGGGGCGCCACCCCACCGCTCGACACGGTTCACGACGATCCCCTGCACCAGTCGGCGTGCTGGCTGCCGGACGACGCCCAGGGGCGCCGTACCAGCCGACCCCTCGACACCGGTGGTGTCTCGCCCGCTCCGACGGGGGCCCGGCCATGAGGTCCGAGGTGCTCCTTCGGGCCCAGGACGTGACGAAGTCCTTCCCGGTCCGATCGGCGGGCTGGCGGCGGCAGCACGACGTGGTGCAGGCGGTCGCGGGCGTCACCCTGGACGTGCGGCGCGGGGAGACCCTCGGACTCGTCGGTGAGACCGGGTGCGGCAAGTCGACGCTGGCCCGGTGCCTGGCTCGGCTCTACGACCTGACCTCGGGCTCCGTCCTGTTCGAGGACCGCGACATCACCTCGCTCTCGGGACGGGAGATGCGCCCGCTGCGCCAGGACATCCAGATGATCTTCCAGGACCCCTACGGCTCGTTGAACCCTCGCCGTCGCGTCGGGTCGATCATCGGTGACCCGTTCGTCATCCATGGGATCGGGTCTGCCGACGAGCGCAAGCGCAACGTGCAAGAGCTCATGGAGCGCGTCGGGCTCAACCCTGAGCACTACAACCGGTTCCCGGCCGAGTTCTCCGGTGGGCAACGCCAGCGCATCGGAGTGGCGAGGGCGCTTGCCCTGCGGCCCAAGCTGGTGATCTGCGACGAGCCGGTGTCGGCTCTCGACGTGTCGATCCAGGCGCAGATCATCAACCTGCTGATCGACCTCCAGGACGACTTCGGCCTCACCTACGTCTTCATCTCGCACGACCTGTCCGTGATCAGGCACGTGAGCGACCGGATCGCCGTGATGCACTTGGGCAAGATCGCCGAGCTCGCCCCCGCGGAGCAGCTGTTCAACCGCACCCGCCATCCCTACACCCGCTCGCTCCTGTCGGCCCTGCCGCACGCCGACCCCGACGTGGCGGACAGTCGCGAACGCATCGTGCTGGTCGGGGACCTGCCCACTCCGACGAACCCGCCCTCGGGCTGTCGGTTCCACACCCGTTGCCCCAAGGCTCGCGAGGACTGCGCCGTCACCGACCCTCCGCTGGTTCCGGTGCTCGGTGACGGCACCGCGCACCAGACGGCGTGCCTGCACCCGCTGGAGGTCGGCGAGGACCTCTCACTCGCCACCCCCCGCGTCGAGGACACCGAGATCGACACGTCGTCGCACCATCGGGTCGCACCATCCACAGGAGGCTGAGTCGGCATGAGCGACATGAAGGGCACGGCGGCGGTCGGACGTCCCTCCCCTGAGGCCTCCGGTCCTGCCGCCGTGGGTTCCGCCGCCTTCGATCCTGACGCCCTCGGCAGCGGCTCCGGCCGTCCCGCCCGTGGGCCCGGCGACGGCAGCGCAGGCGACCCCGGCGCGGGCCAAGCCCGGGGCGTCGGGAGCATCCAGGGCCGCACTCCGTGGCAGCTCGCCTGGCAGCGCCTGCGGAGAGACCGGGTGGCGATGATCTCGTTGGTCGTCATCGTGGTCATCGTGCTGATGGCGTTCCTCGCGCCGCTGGCCGCGATGATCACCGGGCACCCCGTCAACGAGCAGTACCGCACCACCGGCCTCACGCCGGAGGGCCTCCCGCGGGGGCCGTCCAGCGAGTTCTGGCTCGGCACCGACGACCTCGGCAGGGACATCCTCGTGCGGATCGCCTACGGCTCGCGCATTTCGCTGCTCGTCGGTGTCGCATCGACGGCGCTGACCGTGGTCATCGGCGTGGTCATCGGGCTTGCGGCAGGGTTCCTCGGGGGAATCGTGGACACGGTCCTGGCTCGACTGATCGACGTCGTCCTGTCGGTGCCCTTCCTGCTCGTCGCCATCGCCCTGGTGTCCATCACCGGTCCCAGCCTGATCGTCACCGTCCTGGTCATCGGGTTCTTCAGCTGGGCGTCGGTCGCCCGCATCGTGCGGGGACAGGTGCTGTCGATGCGCGAACGCGAGTTCGTCGAGGCGGCCCGGTCGCTCGGCGCCTCCAACTCGCGGATCATGTTCGTCGACATCCTTCCGAACGTCCTTGCCCCCGTGATCGTCTACGCCTCTCTGCTGATCCCGGTGGTGATCGTCGTCGAGGCGACGCTGTCGTTCCTGGGTCTCGGGCTGGCGCCACCGACTGCCGACTGGGGCGGGATGATCAGCGAGGCCCAGAACTACTACACGACCTCATGGTGGTTCGTGGTCTTCCCGGGCGCCGCCCTGCTGGTCACCACCCTCGCCTTCAACCTGCTGGGCGACGGGATCCGGGACGCCTTCGACCCGCGCGCTGCCCGGCTCATGGCGAAGTGAGGAGACGGTCATGCTGCGCTTCCTGATCCGACGGCTGGTCCTCGGCGTGCTCGTCCTGTGGCTGATCACGGTCGCAGTCTTCGGCCTCTTCTTCGTCGCGCCCAACAACGTGGCGCGCACCCTCGCCGGTCGCCAGGCCACGCCTGAGACGGTTGCCGCGATCTCCCACCGGCTCGGTCTGGACCAACCGCTCTGGAAGCAGTACCTGGACTTCGTGGGCAACGCCGTGCGGGGGGACCTCGGCTACGACTACTACCACCAGGTCCCGGTGACCACGATCCTCGGGGCCGCGCTGCCGATCACGATCTCGCTGGTGCTGGGGGCGGCCCTCATCTGGCTCGGCCTCGGCGTCTTCAACGGCGTCATCTCCGCCACCCACCCGCGGTCGTTCACCGACCGCTCCCTGACGGCCATGAGCCTGTTCTTCTACTCGACCCCGACGTTCCTGCTCGGCATCCTGCTGCTCTACCTCCTGTACTTCCGGCTCACCCTGGCCGGGCACACGGCCTTCCCGGCCGGTGGCTACTCGCCGCTCGCCCTGGGTCTCGGCGGCTGGGCCCAGCACCTGGTCCTGCCGTGGTTCACGCTGGCGCTGGTCTCCGCCGCCACCTACACCCGGCTCACCCGCGCCTCGATGTTGGACGTGCTGGGCGAGGACTACATCCGGACCGCGCGGTCCAAGGGCATCCGCGAACGCCGGGTCGTGCTGCGGCACGGCCTGCGAGCCGCGCTCACGCCCATCGTCACCCAGTTCGGGATCGACGTCGGCTCCCTGCTTGGCGGCGTGGTGGTCACCGAGACGGTGTTCAGCCTGCCCGGGCTCGGCAAGACGGCGATCGACGCCATCAACCAGCAGGACCTGCCGGTCATCATCGGGATCGTCCTCTTCGCAGCGGCGGCCGTCGTCGTGGCCAACATCCTGGTCGACCTCGCGTATGCCGTGCTGGACCCCCGCGTCCGCCTCCACTGAGGGGTCTCCGCACACCGGGAACGCCGAGAGGCCCGGCCCCCCTTCAGGGGACCGGGCCTCTCGTTCAGCCAACAGGCCGTGCCGGCCACGCGGCATACCGAAGTGTGCCGCGTGGAACGGATCAGTTGCCGGTGAGCTTCTCGCGCAGTGCGGCGAGGGCCTCGTCAGAGGCCAGGGTGCCCTCGGACTCCGGGGCGGCCGGGCGGCTGCTGGCGCTGCCCGTGTCGCTGTCGGACGACGAGGACGAACCCGAGTCGCTCGAGTAGGACGTCCCACTGCCAGCGTTGGCGGCAGCCTCGGCGTCGGCCTTGGTGGCCTCCTCGACCTGGGTCTTGTGGGCCTCCCAGCGGGTGTGGGCCTCGGCGTACTGCTTCTCCCACTTCTCACGCTGGGTGTCGAAGCCCTCGAGCCACTCGTTCGTCTCCGGGTCGAAGCCCTCCGGGTACTTGTAGTTGCCCGCCTCGTCGTACTCCGCGGCCATGCCGTAGAGGGTCGGGTCGAACTCGGCGACGGGCGCGCTGTCGTCGTTGGCCTGCTTGAGGCTCAACGAGATCCGGCGACGCTCGAGGTCGATGTCGATGACCTTGACGAAGATGTCGGAACCGACCGTGACGACCTGCTCCGGCAGCTCCACGTGGCGCTCGGCCAGCTCGGAGATGTGGACCAGGCCCTCGATGCCGTCGTCCACGCGGACGAACGCACCGAACGGGACCAGCTTGGTGACCTTGCCCGGGACGACCTGACCGATCGCGTGGGTGCGGGCGAAGTGCTGCCACGGGTCTTCCTGCGTCGCCTTGAGCGACAGGGAGACACGCTCGCGGTCCATGTCGACGTCGAGGACCTCGACGGTGACCTCCTGGCCGACCTCGACAACCTCGGACGGGTGGTCGATGTGCTTCCAGGACAGCTCGGAAACGTGGACGAGACCGTCGACGCCGCCGAGGTCCACGAAGGCACCGAAGTTGACGATGGAGGACACGACGCCGGAGCGGACCTGCCCCTTCTGGAGCTCCTTGAGGAACGTGGTGCGCACCTCGGACTGCGTCTGCTCGAGCCACGCACGGCGCGACAGGACCACGTTGTTGCGGTTCTTGTCGAGCTCGATGATCTTGGCCTCGATCTCCTTGCCCACGTAGGGCTGGAGGTCGCGGACGCGACGCATCTCGACGAGGGACGCGGGCAGGAAGCCGCGCAGGCCGATGTCGAGGATGAGTCCACCCTTGACGACCTCGATGACGGTGCCGGTGACGACGCCGTCCTCTTCCTTGATCTTCTCGATCGTGCCCCAGGCGCGCTCGTACTGCGCACGCTTCTTGGACAGGATCAGCCGACCCTCCTTGTCCTCCTTCTGGAGAACCAGGGCCTCGACCTCGTCGCCGACCTTGACGACCTCAGAGGGGTCGACGTCGTGCTTGATCGAGAGCTCGCGGGAGGGGATGACACCCTCGGTCTTGTAGCCGATGTCGAGCAGGACCTCGTCCCGGTCGACCTTGACGATGACACCCTCGACGATGTCTCCGTCATTGAAATCCTTGATCGTCGCGTCGATCGCGGCGAGCAGTTCTTCCTCGGTGCCGATGTCGTTGATGGCAACCTGAGGGGCGGTCTTTTCGACCGTGCTGGCAGTCATGTAGTAGGAACTCCGATGGTGGACAGTGAATAGAAGGTGGTTGTTGTGCTCACGCTCAGCGGGCCACCGGACGGCGGCACGACGAAGCGCGCACACGGAAGTGCGCCTCCACCTTACCGACGGTGTCCGTGCAGGGTCAAAACGCGAGGGGTATGCCGGTGAGTGAGTATGCGCAGGTGAGCCGTCGGGAGGCGGGGGCCGAGGAAACCGCCGCGGCCAACCGGTCGTGGTGGGACGCCGAGGCCGGCGAGTACTACGCCGAGCACGGCACGTTCCTCGGCGACGCGGACTTCGTGTGGGGCCCCGAGGGCTGGCGCGAGGACGAGCTGGGCCTGCTGGGCGACGTGGCGGGTCGGCGGGTGCTCGAGATCGGCGCCGGCGCGGGGCAGTGCGCCCGCTGGGTGGCCGCGGCCGGCGGCCGGGTGGTGGCCACCGACCTGTCAGCGGGGATGGTCCGACAGGGGCTCGACCTCAACCGGACGGTGACTCCGCCTGCGCAGCCGGTGCCGTTCGCTCAGTGCGACGCCGTGGCCCTGCCGTTCGGCGAGGCCACCTTCGACATCGTCTTCACGGCCTACGGAGCGGTGCCCTTCGTCGCCGACACGGCGCGGCTGATGCGCGAGGTGGCGCGGGTGCTGCGCCCCGGCGGTCGGTTCGTGTTCTCCACGACCCATCCGTTCCGGTGGGCCTTTCCCGACGACCCCGGTTCGCCGGGCCTCACCCTGACCCAGTCCTACTTCGACCGAACCCCGTACGTGGAGGCCGACCCCGACGGTGAGGCGACCTACGTCGAGCACCATCGGACCCTGGGCGACCGGGTGCGCGAGCTGGTGGCCGCCGGTCTGGTCCTCGTCGACCTCGTCGAGCCGGAGTGGCCGGAGCGCAATGACCAGACCTGGGGCGGCTGGTCGCCGTTGCGTGGCCGCGTCTTCCCGGGGACGGCGATCTTCGTCTGCACACGAATGTGAAGGCAGGAGCGGGCACACGACCCGCGCAGGCCGGCACACGAAACGCAAGGCAGGCACCGCGAAGGGCCGCCCGGATTCCGAGCGGCCCTTCGTGGTGTGGTGCGGGTGGCGTCAGGTGGCTTCGCGAGAACCCCGGCGCCTGCCCCCGAAGGTGAGGAACAGGCCGAGGGCGAGGAACACCAGTCCGAGCACGATCGCGATAGCGGTCAACGGACCGTTGATGAGGCCGAGCGTAGAGCCCTTGGAGCCCCAGTCCTCGGCGTTCTTCTTCACCGTCGCCTCGGAGTAGCCGATGGTGCCCTTGGTCGTGAAGAGCTCGGGGTAGGCGTCGGTCGTGAGCGACTTCTCGACCTCTTCCTGGCCCTTGATCAGGACGCCCGTGTTGGGTTCGATCCACAGCGTGCGGATGTTGCCGTAGTTCACCGTGGCAGTGACGTTGCCGGTGGCGGTGTCGCCGAACAGTGCCTTGGGGACATCGCGCTGCGTCACCTCCGCCTTGGGGATGTTCTGGCGGAAGACGTAGGTGCTGACTCCCTCCAGCTTCTCCTCGCGGACGAAGCTGATGTCGGTGGCCTTGCCCAGGTCGCCGTCCCACCACTGGTAGGTCTTCTTCTGCACGTCGAACGGGAACTTGAAGAACAGGCCCTTGTGGTCGAGCGGCGTGACCTTGGCCGGGTCGTCAAGGTCACCGGCGGACTTGAAGTCGCCACAGCAGTTCGTGGCCTCAGCGGTCTTCCGGTTGAAGGAGACACCTTCGTTGGTGAAGCTGAGGTCGGTCCACTTGCCGTCGATCTCGGCCTGTGACTGCACGGTTGTCTGCCAGAAGGCGTCCGTGTCCTGCTTCTTGGCATCCTTGGCCCGGCCAGGGATCCCGATCACGTTCCGTGTGCTCTTGAGATGGGCGTTCTCAAGCTTGTCGTAGTGTGACTTGCCGTCGTCGCCCTTGTAGACGTGCAGCGCAGACATGCCAGTGCCTTCTGAAACAGACACTGAGCGTTGGTTCAGCTTGACGGTCGCAAGCCCGTCGTACAGAACCGGCTTCGCTGAAACACCTACAACCAACAGCAAAACTCCCAAAAGCGTGGCAACACTGCCAAGCACCTTGCGCATCCCGGCTTTCTCCTTGCGTTATGAGGTGGCTGGACACTACCAGCGAGTAGCCTTTGTCACGCGCATATTGGCGCCACTGCGAGAAATGAGCTGATTTTGGTGGGAGTTGTGCAGCAAACTGCGCCGTCCGAGGCCACTCGGGTGCGGCATGCAGCACGTCCGGGGCGACCGTTCGACCGGGGCGCCGGTGCCGTGATCGCTGCCTTCGTGGTCGCCAGCGCCTACCTGATCGTCCCGAGCGGCTACTACATCGACGACTTCCGGGCACAGGCCTACGCCGCGGGTCGAGGGCCGTGGCCGTTCATCGTCGAGAGCAACGCGACCCACCTTGCTCCCGGTGCCCGGACGATGGACTGGCTCCAGGCCCACTACTGGCCGCTCGAACGCCTGCCTGCCGTCCTGTTCACCCTGACGGTGTGCGCGCTGCTGGGCGTGGCGGTGTGGCGGCTGGTCAACCAGCTCGTCACCCGCCGCTCGGTGGCCCTCGTGGGACTCGGCCTGGCCCTCTTCGCTCCGTCGATCATCCCGGCCATCGCGTGGTACCGGCAGGCGCTCACCACCCTCACCGCACTCGTCCTGATCCTCGTGGCCATCGATGCGGGGCTGCGCTACCTTCGCGGCGGCTCGCGCACGTGGGCGTATGCCGCGTGCCTGGCGCACGCCGCAGGGTTGGCCTTCTCCGAGCGAACCCTGGTCGTCCCCGTGGTCCTCGTGACAGCCGGCCTCCTGCTGGTCCCCAGCACGACGTTCCGGCGCGCCCTGCCGCGGCAGGCCGTGGCCGTGGGGCCCATGATCGTCCTGAACCTCGCGTTCCTCGCGTTCTACGGCAGCGGCGACTTCGACCACGCTGGCGTGGGGACACCGAGCCTTGCCGGGTTCGCAGCCGCCATCGGACGGTCCCTCCTTCGCAACTCGATCCCGAGCCTGGTGGGCGGCCCGATCAGCTGGCGGCCCGGCGGTGAGAGCTACTCGTATGCGCAGACACCCCTGTGGCTCGCGATCGTCGGCTGCGCCGCCCTCGCCCTCCTCGTGGTGCTCGCCGTTCGCCGCCGTCGCGAGGGACACGGCGGCACACCTGTGTGGCGACCCCTCCTGGTGGTGGCGGCATACGTCGTGCCGATCTACTGCATGCTCTACGTCGGACGCATCGCGCGCGCCGAGGTCTCGTCCGTGGACGACCTCCGGCTGTTCCCGGACGTGGGCGTGTTCCTTGCCCTTGCGGTGGCAGTGCTGCTCGACGTCGCCGTCCGTCGCCCCCGACGCGCGACAGTCCGAGCCCTCGCGGCCGGCGCGATCGCTGCGACGGTGGCGTGCGGCCTGTCCTGGGTCGGCTTCGCCCACCGTTGGCACCAGAACTCGAGCCCCTCCTACGTGGAGGCGCTTCGCACCGACCTCACCAAGAACCTTTCCCCCGTGGTCGCCTCCCCTGTGCCTGTCACGATCGTGCCCAACTGGGTCCAACCCGACTTCTCGACGGCCGACCTGATCGCCATCCTGCGCCCCACCACGCGCACGGCCGTCTTCGACTCCGCAGCGCGCCTCGTCGGCCCCGACGGGCATCTCACGGACGGCCAGCTGAAACGGATCGCGGTGGCACCGGACGAACGGTCGGACTTCTGCAGGCACGCGTTGCCCGCCGGTCAGGAGAACGCAACGATCGACTTCACCGAGGCTGTCCCCTACTACAGGGGGGCGCTGCTGGAGCTCGGCGTTCTCGTGTCAGACACCACCTCGCTCACGGTGCGCGTCATCGCCGAGGACGGTTCGGTCTCGGCTCCGCGGCCCGGGGTCACGCCCGAGATGCAGCGAGGTCCCCACCGGCTGCTCCTGCCGGTCATGCCGGATGTCCGCGTGAAGAGCGTCCAGATCAGCCGAAGCCGTGCGAGCGCCGACGTGTGCGTCACGACCCTGCAGGTCGTCCAGCCTCCGGAGCCCCAGTGACCGCGACCGACGTTCCCACCGGCGCCGGCACCGGCGCTCCCCCAGAAGCCCCCTCTGACGTCACTGCTGATGGCAGGCGCACACGAGGCGCCGAGCACGCAGTGCACCACGTCCGAGAGCTCGAGGGTTTGCGTGCCCTCGCTGCGTTGGCGGTGGTCGTCACCCACGCGGGCTTCATGGCGGGGACCATCGGGCGGAACGTGCTGCCCGGTTTCGTTGCGCGCATGGACATCGGGGTCGCCCTCTTCTTCGTGCTGAGCGGCTTCCTCCTGTACCGGCCGTACGCCCGGTTCAACGCCGGCCTGGGCGTCTGGCCATCGCTGCGGACCTTCGCGCTGCGCCGGACGGCCCGCTTGGTCCCCGCGTGGCTGTGCGTCCTCGCGGCGACTCCGCTGCTCTGGGCAGAGGCGCGGCAAGCCCGCCTCACGACCTGGTTGGCCAACCTCGCCCAGCTCCAGGGGGTGAAGCAGTCGTGGGTCATGCCCGGACTCGCCCAGCTCTGGAGCCTGTCGACCGAGGTGATGTTCTACCTCGCGCTGCCAGGCCTGGCCTGGCTGGTCGCGCGGATCGTCCGACGACGCTCCCCCGGTCACGAGCTGGCCGCCATCGTCGGGATCATGCTGTTCGCCGAGGCATTCCGCGCCGTCGATGCCTGGGGTGGCCTGCCCGCGGGGTACACCTGGTTGCAGACGCTCCCTGCCACGCTCGACTGGTTCGGCTACGGCATGCTGCTGGCCTGTCTGACGGCTCGTCCCGGGCGCTGGTCGTCGGCCACCTCCACGATCCGCCGTTCGCCCGTCGCTCTCTGGGTGCTGGCGGCCTGCGTGATGTGGGTCCTGACGACCAGGCTCGCCGGACCCTACGACCTGTCGCAGGCCACGGTGTGGGAACAGACCTTCAAGCACCTCGGCTACGGCCTCTTCGCGTTCCTCGTGATCGCCCCGTCCGCGGTGGGTGGTGGAAACCCGTTGAGCGGGTTCCTCGGCAGTCGGGTGATGCGCTACCTCGGGCAGATCAGCTACGCGATCTTCCTGTGGCACATGCCCATCATGTTCGCCCTGCGGGAGGCCCGCGGCCTCACGCTGTTCGCGGGCCACTTCTGGTTCACCCTGATCGGCACCCTCGCGATCACCGTTCCCGTGGCCGCGGCGAGCTGGCACTTCGTCGAGCAACCGGCCCAGCGTTTCGTGCGCGACCGGACGGGCTGAGCCAGCTCAGACGCGGGAGCGGTGGTCGCCGGCGCGGTGGTCGCCAGCGCGGTGGTCCGGTCCCCGGTGCCGTCGCGCTGGCAGCAGCACCACACCCAGCACCACGGCGGTCAGAACCGCTGCAACGAGTCCGCGGTTGGTCGCGGCGGGCTCGGGCCAGGGTGCGGCGGCGCCCCACGTGGCCCACACTCCCAAGACCCCGACCAACGCCACGACCCCACGCCGTGGGCCGAGCCGGCGAACGGCGAAGCCGGCGAGGGCTCCCGCCAGCCCCCAAGGCCCAGCCAGTACCGCGAGGGCAGCGACGAGAGCGAGCGCACCGACGAGACCGGGCAGCCGGAGCTCGGGACCGAGCGCGAGGGAGAACCGTCTCCGACCCGTGACCGCCACGACCAGGACTCCCAGAGCGAGCAGGAGGCCGAGGCCCAGCGTGACCCGGAACGGAGTCTGCGGGCTGAACTCGAGCCGCAGGACGCCACGGTCAGCCGCAGGGACGATCCACCCCTGGGACCAGCCGTCCAGCGTCACCGATGACGCCTGCTTGGTGCCGAAGCGTGCTGTCCACCCGGGGTTGGCGTTCTCGCGCACCCGGACCACGGAGGGCTGGCTCAGGTCGGTCACCGTGATGGCACGGTCGGCGGGCGACCACCGGGAGGCCGTGACGGGCGACTGCGTCGCCGACGTCTCCGAGGCCCACAGCGAGAGGTTGCGCACTCCGAACTCCGCGGAGGCCAGCACCCTCAACCGCGAAACCCCCTGGTCGAGGCGGACCCGCTCGCAGACCCGGAGCCGAAGCGGGAGGCCCTGGATCAGGGCAGCACGTGACCCGGTCACCTCCGTGGGGTACTCGGTGCCGTTGACCTGCAGTCGTGGTCCGAAGCCGCAGGGCATCGCGACGTCGGTGCCCTCGAGGGGTGGCCAGGAGTCTCCGACCAGGTTGACGTCGCCGAGGACGATCGGAGCCGGCGCGTTGCGGCCATCCGAGCGAAGGGCGAGGTTGGTGCTCTTGATGACCCTGACCACCACGCTGGCCGCCTCGGTCTCGGGAATGACCACCGTGCCGCGTGCGGCATCCCCCTCCACGGTGCGGCGATAGGTCTGACCGCCGGCCGTCACGTCGACCTCGGTGATCCGCCGGCCGGTCACCGCGGGGTCGGTCTCGAAGCTTAGGCCACGAACCACCCGCTTGTGCGGGAAGCGCAGGGTGAGGCTGGGGCCGAACTGTGACGGCGACGAGGCCCAGAAGGTGGCGGGGTCGCCATCGATGGCCAGCTGCGGTGCGGTCGACGCACCCGGCACCCATGTGCTCGTGGCCGCGGCCCTGATGCCGTCAGGTCGGTCCAGGAGTCTGGCCGTCGCCGTGGCCGCACGCGGCACGACCGAGCCCGTGCCCTCCATGGTCGTGCCCGAGGGGACACTGAAGATGCGGCGCAGGTCGAGCTCGCCCTCACTCACCCGTGCCTTGTCGGGGCGGCAGTGCAGGACGTCGTGGAACCCCGGCACGCACGCGGGGACCCGGTCCGGCGAGGCCTGAAGGAGGACTCCGTCGATCGTGTCGGACGTCGGCTCGGGCAGGCGCAGCCAGCTCTCGACCCTGGGCAGCACTCCCACGCCGATGTCCCGCACGCGAACGGTCGGCTTGCCAGGACGGGTCTCGACCACGGCCATCCGGAACCTTGTCGTCGCACCGGGCTGCACCGAGAGCCGGACCACCGTACGTGCCGCCGCCGACCCACGCTCGGGCGAGCTGACCGGAGTTCTGACGGTTCCCGTGTCGGTGGTCACGGTCACTGCGGCGATGTCTGCACCGTCCTGCATGTCGAAGACCGCGTCGAGGTGATCCGGCAGCGTCACCGCCTGCTGCAGCTGGAGCTCGACGTACTGACCCGCAGGTTGGTAGCCGCGGCTCTCCCACATCGTGTCGAGGCTGGAGTCGAAGGCGCTGTCCGGTACCCGCGTCAGGTCGCGCACCTGACCCAGGTCGGGATAGGCCAACGATCCGGAGGCAGTGACCGAGCGCGCCCCCACGAGCTCCTTGACGGTCTGCTGGTCGACGAGCGAAGCGTCGTGGTACAGCCACGGCATCAACCAGTCGTGCGCCAGCCGTGGCGCCGGATAGGCCTCGGACGCCGCAAGCGGCGGGCCGTAGTTCCTGCGCACGGCGGCAAAGTTGGCCTCGCGGCGCTGCAACGTGTCGGTGAGGATCTGAGGCGCCTTCTCGAGCCCCGCCGTACGCAGCGACGCTCCGTCCGAGCTCAGGAGCACGGGCTGCTCCGCGTCGGGAAGCAGCACCGTGCCTTCCGGGCCTCCGGCCAGGACAGAGGTGGACTCGACCGGCTGGGTCCGTGTTGGCGCGATGCTGGTGTCGTCGGCGACGTCATAGATGACGATGGCCGGGATCGGCTGGTCCTGGCCTCCGTCGAAGGCCACCTCCGGGTTGAGGCTTCCTCCGAGCTCGGGGCCGAAGAAGGACACCGGTCGCGCCCCCGCCGACGCCAAGGCGGCCTGCACCACCATCGGTGCCGGCGCCCCCGTGACCCGGTAGGCCAGGTCCGAACGCAGCAGCACCCTGCTGATGCCCATGCGGACGAAGGCGTTGCGCAGCTCCACGCCGCCGAAACCCGACGCCACCCGAGCCTCGATGTCGTTGAGCATGCGAGTCGCCCCAGCGGAACCGAGCGGCACGGCGTCGCGCACGATCCAGGGGCTGGATGCGAGTGGCTGCAGCGCCTCGTCCCGGGGGTCACCCCAGTAGCTGGCCGGCGCGTTGGCTCCCGGGAGGACCAGGGTGCGTCCCGCGCTCGGGTGGTCCCCCAGCCAGTCGGCGGCCTGCTTCCAGTACCCCGGCACGGCCAGGAACTGCCCACGCTGGCTCACTCCCTGGAAGACCGGGGCAGCAGCCTGCGCCGCCACCGCCACCAGAACGACCGCGGTCACGACGTGCGGGATCCGGCCTCCGGCCCGACGCAGCATTCCCTCGAGACGCGGGAGCGCGTGCGCGATACCGATGCAGAGGACGACCCGGATGACCGGTTCGAACTTGTGCGTGTTCCGAAAGGGGGCGAGGGCGCCGTCCAGCAGGGTGGACAAGGACCCGGCGAACGGCCCGACCCCCGGGCCCACGTGGCCCAAGGTCACGAGCACCAGCCCGACGACGAGGCCACAACGGACGAAGAGCGACCAGGAGGCGCCGGCGCGCCAGACACCCAGGAGTCCGACCGCCACCAGCACGAGCCCGAGCCAGACGACGGGCTGTTGGGTCAGGATCTGCCATCCTGCCGGCCACTGCGGTCCACGAGCACCTGAGATGGCTGCGATCCACTGCGTCGTGCCACGCAGTGCTTCGGTGGTCGAGGCCCCCGACGTAGTCACAGCGCTCGACTCGATCCAGTCGAGGAAGGGCGGGCTGTAGCGCCCCAGCAGGAGCAGGGGCCCGATCCACCACGCGGACACCAGGACGACGAACAGCGACCACCACCCAGCCAGTCGCAGTCGTGCCCCCTTGGCGCGGGTGAGGATCCACAGCGCTGGCAGCGGGAGCAGCGCCAGGGCCGCCACCGCGTTGACCGCGCCCGCGGCGAGGAATGCCGCCGCCGACCGAGCCGCAACCACGCGTTCGTCCCCCCGGCGTGCACCGACGAGGGGCAGCAGCACCCACGGCGCCACCGCCATCGGCCAGATCTCCGAGCTGATGGCGCCCAGACCCTCCAGCATCCGTGGTGCCAACGCGTAGGCGAAGGCCGCGAGCATCCGGGACGTGCCGGTCCCGATGGCCAGCCTCACCAGCAGCAGGCGCATCCCGTGGAAGGCCACGAGCAGCAGCAGGCACCACCACAGCCTCTGGACCACCCACGGTGGCGCTCCCAGCTGGTGCCACAACCAGAAGAACGGCCCCATGGGGAACAGATAGCCGTACGCCTGGTTCTGCAGCTGTCCGGCGGCGGCCTGGGGGTCCCACAGGGTGAAGGCTCGGGCCAGCAGTGCTCCCGGAGCCTGGGTGAGGTCGAGCTTGGTGTCACCCGCGGTCCACCGCGGCGCCTGGGTGAAGGCGAAGGCGACCAGAACGGCCGACTGGGCGATCAGGTTGAGAGTGTCGCGTCCCCGCTCGACGGCATGTCGGTCGGCCATCATCCGCCCACGCGTTGCACGACGATGACGCTGTTCCAGCACGCCACCTCGCGCAGCCCGGGGACACGGATGACCCACTTCGCCCAGGACGGGTGGTACCGAGGCAGCACTTCGACCACCCGCACGGCCCCCGTCGACTCGACCGCGTTCAGCCAACGCATCATCCGCCCGACCGAGCAGGCGAACAGGGAACGACCGAAGTCGTTCTTGGGGCGCTTGCCGTGCTTCGCGGCATACCGGTCGGCGGCGCGCCGACCCCCCAGGTAGTGCCACGGTGCCGTCTCGTGGCCGCCCCAGGGCGACAGCCACGGGGTCCACGACAGCACCATGAGGCCGCCCGGTTGCAGGATCCGCAGCATCTCGTCCGCCATCGCCTCCGGTTCCGGCACGTGCTCGAGCACGTTGCTCGAGTACGCGACCGTCACCGAGCCATCGGCGAAGGGCAGGGCAAGGCCCGAGCCCCGCACCGCGTTGGCCCCCACCTGGCCCCGGGCCGTCAGCTCGCCCACGTCCGGTTCGACACCGGCATACCCTGCACCGGCCGCGACGAAGGCGTCGGCGAAGTAGCCCGGTCCCCCACCGATGTCGACCACGGTGGCGCCCTCGAGCGTCGTCCACCGGCGCACCTCGGCGACCGAGTCGACGGCGAGGGTCGAGTAGAAGCGGTCGGGATCGGTCTGCTCCACCAGGAAGGCCCGGAACAGCTCCAGCGAGCGCCGCAGGGACCCCCTCGGCAGCTCAGGCGCAGCCGGATTTCCCATCTCGATCACGGGGTGAACCCTAATGCCGCTACGGTTACTCATGAGTCAACTTAGCCAATCTCCGGACGTGTGAGGATCGCAACAGGTGCGTATCGCCCTTCTCAGCTGGCGCGACTTCACGCACCCTGAGGGCGGCGGCGCGGAGCACTACCTCGAAACCGTCGGGCAGCACCTGGCCGCGCGCGGCCACGAAGTCACCATCTACTGCGCCGCCCACGGAGACGCTTCGCCGCGAGAGACCATCCGCGGCGTGACCTACCGCCGCCAGGGCGGCCGACTGAGTGTGTATGCCGCGGCCATGCGGGCGCTGCGCCGCGACGAGCGGGCAGACGGCCCGTACGACGCGGTGGTGGACACCCAGAACGGCATTCCCTTCTTCTCTGCCTGGGGCACCCGCAGCCCGCTCGTCGTGCTGGTCCACCACGTGCACCGGGAGCAGTGGCCGGTGGTCTTCGGTCCGCTCGCGGCCCGGATCGGCTGGTTCATCGAGTCGAGAGTGGCCCCTCGTGCCTATCGCACGAGGCAGTACGTCGCCGTGTCCGGCAAGACGCGGGACGAGCTCGTCGAGCTGAGGGTGGATCGTGAGCGCATCGCCGTCATCCACAACGGCACCGATGCGCCACGTTCGCTCGGTGTCGCGCGCGCCGACCGACCGACGATCGTGGTCCTCGGGCGGCTGGTGCCGCACAAGCGCGTCGAGCATGCCATCGACGTGGTCGCCCGCCTCCGACCGACGCATCCCGGGCTCCAGCTGCGCGTCATCGGCCACGGGTGGTGGCACGACCGTATCGCCGAGCACGCTCACGAGTCCGGCGTCGAGGACGACGTGTCCTTGCTCGGCTTCGTCGACGAGGAGACCAAGCACGCCGAACTGGCGGCGGCGTGGCTCGCCCTCGCCCCCAGCGTCAAGGAGGGCTGGGGGCTGTGTGTCGTGGAGGCGGCCAGCCACGGCGTCCCGACCATCGCCTACGACGATGCCGGCGGCCTGTCGGAGTCCATCGTCGACGGCCGCACCGGAGTGCTGGTCGAGGACCTGGACGCCATGACGCACGAGGTGTCGGAACTGCTTGCCGATCGAGTCCGCCGGGAGCAGATGGGGCAGCACGCCCGCGACTACGCCCAGCAGTTCACCTGGACGGGAACGGCTGAGTACTGGGAGCGACTCCTGACCCACGTGGCACAGAGAAGGGCGCCGATCGCGATGACCGACGCCCGTTCCCAGGCAGTAGAGGGCTGGTCAGCGGTGGCTGATCAGCCGCCGTAGGGAATGATCTGGGCGGGGTCGACGATGTCTTTCTGACCCGACTGGACCGCGGCGCTGTCGCCAGGACCCTGCGTGTTCACCACGGTGATCACAGCGGCGGCGGCGGCGCCCCCACCGAGCACGAGGCTGAGCAGCGTGACGGCAACGGCTGACGAAACCTCGCCACGCTCGTTTGGACGGAAAAACTTCATGCTCCAGGGCCTCCCCGGCTAGTGGTGTCCCGCGAATGTTACCGGCTGGTTGCCTTTTTCGTGCAATCCTCCGAGATTCGCGCCTCGCGGGCGTGTCACCACGCCCAGACTGCGAAGTTCGCCGAGTCCTGCACGACGCGCATTCCGGTAGGCCGCGAGGGTGCCCCACCGGGCGTTCCCTTCCAGATCACCACGGCTGCCACTCCCTGCGCGCGGAGGTCTGCGACGTCGACCCGGCCAGCCTGCCACCCGGCCACCACGGCGGGATCGTCATCCACCGTGATCCGCCTGGCGTCTCGCACCACGGTGAGCTGGTGTGCCGTCAGCACCCGCCCGGGCAAGGCTCTCGGCAGCGGGTCGAGGAACGGCCGCCCGCCGGCCCAGGACACCGCCCTGAACGGCTGCCAGGGCAGGACGGCCACCGTTCCTCTGCCCGCGGCCGCAACTGCCGCGCTCACCATGGGCTGCCAGTCTGCCGGCATCGTGACCGGCCGGTATGCGGTGTGCACGGCCTTGGGCAGGTCCGGCGCCGACAGCACAGCGAGGCTCGCCACCACCACGGCAGCCGTGGCCGAGACCAGCCGGCCCGGTGCCTGACGACCACGGCGCCGGAGCAGGTGGCCCAGCTCAGCCACCGCCATGGCGAGGAGCACCGCTGCGGCCAGCGCGCTGAGCCCCAGCCAGCGATGAGTGTCGCGACCGATGGCCACGCCCGGGACGGCCTGAAGGGAGGTGAACAGGGACAGGCCCGGGCCTGTCGAGAGCAGCCACGCGGTCAGCGGTGGCACCAGCCATCCGAGGGCGAGGCCGAGCGCCAAGCCAGGACGACCCCGACGGTGCAGGGTGAGGACGCCTGCCCCGGCGGCGACCAGGACGAGGCAGGACGCGACCACGGACGTCAGCTCGGTGCGCGAGGCCGGCTGGGCACCTGATGCCCAGACGCCGCCCAGGGTCATGGCCGAGCCGAGGACGCCCAGTGGAGAGTCTGCCGCGAGCGCGAAAGCGCGAGCGCCATCGGGATCGGCGCCACCCGAGCCGTGCGCGAGTGCCGGGACCACCCACGGCAGGCACCAGGCGGTGACCACCAGGACGCACCCGACGAGCCACGCCCCGCTGCGGCGGTGGGCAACCGCGGCCGACGAGCCCAGCACGGTGGCACCGGCCACGAGCGCACCCCACGGCGTCAGGGCCGCAGGCAGTCCGGCCAGGGCGACGAGCAGCAACGACTTCAACGGCGCGGACCTCGAGAGCACCACGGCGACGAGCCACGGCGTCATCGAGTAGGCGAGCAAGGTCGGCGGCTGCCCGATGAGCAGGCGCTCGGCGACGTAGGGGTTCCACATCGCCAGGACTGCGCCCGTCACCATCGCGGCCAGCCCCCACCGTCGCAGCAGGAGGGCCGTCCCGAGCCCCGCCATGAAGACCGCACCCGTCAGCATCGCCTGCTGTTGCACCCCCGTCGGCACCACTCCGGACAGGGCTGTCATCACCGCGTCGAGCGGGACCGCCCGGGGTGCCTGACCCCCGCCCCACGTCGTGGGACTCCACACGGGTCGCGGCACGCTCACGAAGTCGCGGTACAGGTAGAGGCCCTGGCCAAGCGACCGACCGCACACCACGGCCGTGACCACCAGTGATACCAGCGCCGCCACGGCTAGGTCGCGCGCGCCGCTGTGAGAGCCCGCTGCACTGTCGCGCAGCCCGCGGCGGGCAGCCGCGACCGGAGCCGGCATCTCGGAGCCGCTCAGTGGGCGGCGTCGTGCCAGGAGCGGCCGACCCCGACACTGACGTCGAGCGGCACGTCCATGTCGATGGCGCCGCCCATCTCGCGGCGGACCAACGCCTCCACGTCGGCCGCCTCACCGGGCGCGATCTCGAGGACCAGCTCGTCGTGCACCTGGAGCAGCTGACGCGACTGCGCGCCGGACTCCTTGAGCGCGGCCTCGACGCGCAGCATCGCCAGCTTGATGATGTCGGCGGCCGATCCCTGGATGGGCGCGTTGAGCGCCATCCGCTCGGCCATCTCACGGCGCTGCCTGTTGTCGCTGGTCAGGTCGGGCAGGTATCGCCGGCGGCCCAGCATGGTCTCGGTGTAACCCGTCCCGCGCGCCTCGGCGACCACCGAGTCGAGGTAGTCCTTCACCCCCCCGAACCGGGCGAAGTACTCGTCCATCAGACCCTGCGCCTCGCCGGTCGAGATGGTGAGCTGTTTGGACAGGCCGAACGCCGACAACCCGTAGGCCAGGCCGTAGGACATCGCCTTGACCTTGGAGCGCATCGCCGAGGTGACGTCCTCAGGGTCGACGGAGAACACGCGCGACCCGACGAACCGGTGCAGGTCCTCCCCCGACCGGAACGCCTCGATCAGGCCCTCGTCACCGGAGAGGTGGGCCATGATCCGCATCTCGATCTGGCTGTAGTCGGCCGACATGAGGGACTCGTAGCCCTCGCCCACGATGAAGACCTCGCGGATCCGGCGTCCCTCGTCGGTGCGGATCGGGATGTTCTGCAGGTTGGGGTCGGTCGACGAGAGGCGGCCGGTCGCCGCGATCGTCTGCTGGTAGGTCGTGTGGATGCGCCCGTCCTCGGCCACCGACTTGAGCAGGCCCTCGACCGTGACGCGCAGGCGCGAGGCGTCACGATGCCGCAGCAGCGCCTCGAGGAAAGGGTGCTCGGTCTTGG
This sequence comes from Pedococcus sp. P2_E2, assembly GCF_056403955.1. Lineage (NCBI taxonomy): Bacteria > Bacillati > Actinomycetota > Actinomycetes > Micrococcales > Intrasporangiaceae > Pedococcus > Pedococcus sp. P2_E2. The sequence continues at coordinate 432,265 of NZ_JBFUEM010000006.1, read as the reverse complement.
CGAACAGGTCGGTCAGAGCATCGGCATCGGTCGTGTAGCCGGTCTTCGTGCGCCGTGTCTTGGGCAGGCCCAGGGTCTCGAACAGCACCACCTGGAGCTGCTTGGGCGAACCGAGGTTGATCTGGTCTCCACCGATGGCGTCGTAGGCATCGCCCTGCGCCTCGCGCACCTTCGCCGCGAAGTCGGCCTCCAGCCCGGTCATCACCTCGACGTCGGCCGCGATGCCGGTGCGCTCCATGCCAGCGAGCACCTGCTCGAGGGGCAGCTCCACGTCCTGCTGGAGCGAGGTGCCGCCGGTGGCCTCGAGCTGCTCGGCCAGCGACCCTGCGAGGTCGAGCACGGCGCGGGCACGGACCATGGCATCCTGCGCGCCGGCGTCGCCCTCGTCACCGAAGTCGAGCAGACCCTGCCCGGAGGTATCCGCCTCGGCCCGCAGCTCACGGCCGAGATGGCGCAGCACGAGGTCGGCCAGGTCGTAGGAGCGCTGGTCGGGTCGCACCAGGTAGGCGGCCAGCGCGGTGTCGGTCGTGATCCCCTCGACGCTCCAACCCCGCGCCCCCAGCGCGAGCAGGGGTCCCTTGGCGTCGTGCAGCACCTTGGGACGCTGCGCGTCGGCGAGCCAGGCACCGACGGCCGCCTCCCCCGCCGAGTCCAGCGCGGTCAGGTCGACGTAGGCCGCGGCGTCGCCGTCGGTGGCCAGCGCCAGGGCGGTCGCGTCCCCGGTGCCACGACCCCACTGGCCGACGAGGTGCACGCCCACTGTGGCGCCGGGCGCGGCATACTCCTGCAGCCACCCCGCCACCTCGTCGGGCGCGAGCAGCGCGCCGTCGAGGTCGAACCCGTGGTCGGCCTCCTCCTGGGGAGCGTCGAGGTACTCGAAGAGGCGGTCGCGCAGGACGCGGAACTCCAGGCTGTCGAACACCGCGTGCACCTGCTCGCGGTCCCAGTTCTGGCGCTCGAGGTCGGCGATGGTCAGGGGCACGTCGAGGTCACGGACGAGCTGGTTGAGGCGCCGGTTGCGCAGCACGCCGTCAAGGTGCTCGCGCAGGGACTCACCCGCCTTGCCCTTGATCTCGTCGACGTGGGCGACCACCCCGGTGAGGTCGCCGTACTGGCTGATCCACTTGGCCGCCGTCTTGGGGCCGACCCCCGGGACGCCCGGCAGGTTGTCGGAGGACTCACCGACGAGCGCCGCGAGGTCGGAGTAGCGCTCGGGCAGCACGCCGTACTTGGTCTCCACCGCGGCCGGGGTCATCCGGGCAAGCTCGGAGACGCCCTTGACGGGGTAGAGCACGGTGCTGGTGTCCGTGACCAGCTGGAACGAGTCGCGGTCGCCCGAGCAGATCAGCACCTCCATCCCCTCGGCCAGCGCCTGGGTGGTGAGGGTGGCGAGCACGTCGTCGGCCTCGTAGCCGTCGACCTCGACGTAGCGGATGCGCAGGGCGTCGAGGACCTCGTGCAGCAGCGAGACCTGACCCTTGAACTCGCTCGGGGTCGCCGAGCGGCCGGCCTTGTAGTCGGCGTACTGCTCGGTGCGGAAGGTCTGCCGGGACACGTCGAACGCCACCGCGAGGTGAGTCGGCTGCTCGTCACGCATGACGTTGATCAGCATCGAGGTGAACCCGTAGACAGCGTTGGTGTGCTGGCCCGTGCTCGTCGAGAAGTTCTCGGCCGGCAGGGCGAAGAACGCCCGGTAGGCGAGGGAATGACCGTCGAGGAGCAGGAGGCGACTCACGCATGGCAGCCTATTGGTTATGAGTGACACCCCCATGACCGACCGCACCGCCGTCGCCGACTCCAGGGCCACGACCGACGACTTCACCGCCGCGCTCGAGGCGATGCAGGCCCTCAACCCGAACTCCCTGCTGCACCGCATGGAGATCGAGGTCCTCGAGGCCACACCGCAGCGCCTCGTCGCGCGAATGCCGGTGGAGGGCAACACCCAGCCCTACGGCCTGCTGCACGGTGGCGCCTCGGTGGTCCTCGCCGAGACGCTGGGCTCGATCGGCGCCGCGCTGCATGCTGGCCCGGACAGGATCGCCGTGGGCCTCGACATCAACGCGACCCACCACCGCGCCGCCCGATCAGGTTTCGTCACGGGGACGGCGACGGCGCTGTCGCTCGGCGGCACCCTCGCGTGCTACGAGGTGGTCGTCACCGACGACCAGGACAAGCGGATCTGCACCTGCCGGATCACCTGCCTGCTGCGCGACGGCGCACCGGGCGCCTGAGCGCCCGAACGCCCGAACTCCTGAGTCTCAGCCCGCGAGGCGGCTGTCGGAGCCGGCGGATGCGGTGGCCCGCGCCCGCAGCGACCGCCGACGGTGCAGCAACGCCTCGATCGAGTGGTGCCTGGGCTCGTCCTGGCCGAGTCGGCGACGCAGTGCGGCGACGCTCGTGACCCGGCGCACCACCTGGGACGAGAAGCCAAGCCGGGCGAAGAAGCGGTTGGCCTCGCGGTGTTGGGCCGGCACGTTGCAGCCGATCTGGTCGCAGCCGCGCGAGTCGGCATACAGGGTGACGGCGGTCATCAGCTGACGAGCCACACCGTGCTTGCGCGCCTCGGGCACGACATAGAGCTGGTCGATGGTGACGCACGGAGTGTCGGTGAGCGACGAGAAGGGGCTCGTGGCGGCGACGGCGAAACCGACCGCGCGACCGTCGGACGTGGCGAGGTAGGCCCGGACGTCCTCACGGTGCAGGGCCGTCGCCACCCGTCCCTCGGAGGCGGCGCGCGCGGCGACCTCAGGGCCGACGCCGGCCTCGACGCGGGACGACAACCACAACTCGGTGAACGTGCGCTCCTCGTCCGCGGAGACACGCCTGACAGAGATCGCTGGACGGCTCACCGGGGTTCCTCCATCGTCGGTCTGGCACTGCTCACCACTGCAGACGGCTCCCCCGACGGCCGCGGTCCCTCGAAAGGCGACCGACTCTGGACTCTAGGCCCATTGGCGGGCCTTCGTGAAGGGTTCAACAACTTTCGTGCGTCAACTCCGTGCGACGCCGGTGTTCCGCGCCGGTCCGGGTGCAGCGTCCTCACAGGGCACGCTCGAAGACGTAGTCGTTCTCGTAGCGGTCCCCCACGAGGAACCGCTTGGTCCCGACCCTGGCGAAGCCGCTCTTGCCGTAGAACTTCTGGGCGCGCTCGTTCTCCTGGTTGACCCCCAGCCACACCCCGACCGCACCCCGTGCCCGCGCGGCGTCCATGGCAGCCTGCATCAACAGCCGGCTCGTGCCGGCACCGTGGTGGTCGGGCAGGACGTAGATCTTGCTCAGCTCCGCCGTCGGTCGCAGCGTGAGGGCGGCTCGCGCGTCCGGATCCGTGGGCTCACCGTTCACCACCATCGCGTACCCCGTCACCCTGTCACCGTCGACGGAGACGAACAGGTCGCGGTGCGGGTCGGCGAGGTAGCCCTCGAAACAGTCCTGCGACAGCACGTTCGCGATGAACGTGTCGATCGCCTGCTGCGTCGTGTGCGGCGGACAGGCCAGCGCAAACGTCGCTGCTGCCACCTCGGCCAGCACCCCGGAGTCGGCCGGATCCGCCCGGCGTACCTCCACGCCCACGGTCAGGCCTTGTCCATCCCGGCAACGACGGCCTCGGCGACCTCGCGCATGCCGAGGCGCCGGTCCATCGCCGTCTTCTGGATCCAGCGGAACGCCTCGGCCTCGGTGATCTTGAGCTTCTTCATGAGCACACCCTTGGCGCGGTCGACCGACTTGCGGGTCTCCAGCCGCTCGCCCAGGTCGGAGATCTCCTGTTCGAGCGCCTTGACCTCGGTCCAGCGGTGCCGCGCGATGTCGATGGCAGGCGAGAGGTCGGAGGCGGTGAACGGCTTCACGATGTAGGCCATCACGCCCGCATCACGGGCCCGTTCGACGAGCTCGGTCTGGCTGAATGCGGTGAGCATGACGACCGGACAGATGCGAGCGGCCCCGATCTGCTCGGCTGCCGTGATGCCGTCCATGACCGGCATCTTGACGTCCATGATGACCAGGTCAGGGGTCAGCTCGGTGGCCATCTCGACGGCCTGCTCACCGTTGCTGGCCTGCCCGACCACCTCGTAGCCGGCCTCGACGAGCATCTCGGCCAGGTCGAGGCGGATGAGGGCTTCGTCCTCCGCCACCAGGATGCGGGTGGGTGCGGAAGGCGGGGGGCTCGCGGTTTCGGTCTGGCTCACGGAGAAAGCCTAGGGGACTCGCGTTAACGGCACGTTGCGGGAGGCGCCGCCGCCGTTCGTCGAGGCTTGGTATGCCGCGTGCCGGCCTGCGCGATGCGGTCCTCGCCCGGACGCTACCCGCTCTGGTTTGAGACGCGGCGAGGGGCGATGATGGAGACGACCCCGGCGGTGCCCGGGTGTCCCCGTCCGCTGCGGTCCGGCTGCCGGAGGCATGGCAGTTGGAGGACGGAGTGGCTGAGACAGCCCGTCCACGTCGCCGTGCCCGGCGCCCTCCCCATCCCCGGCGCCCTCCCCATCCCCGGCGCCGACCGACCTCTGCGTCGATGCGCGTGGTGTGGATGCTCGTGGCATTCCTGGGCGGCGGCCTCCTGGGGCTCTTCCTCGTGCTCCCTCGCACCCGTTCGCTGCGCCCGCGCCGCGTCCTCGCCTGTGACCTGTGCCAGGCCCGGCATCGACGGCTGCTCGGCGTGACCATGGTCCTGGCGCTCCTCGCGGTCGCTGGGTTCGGGCTGCGGGTCTCCCAGCGGGCGCGTGAGCTCCCCGCCTGCGCCGCCGACACCTCGATCGCGGAGGGGCGTCGGGTCATCGACCCGCGCGCTCCGAGGCCGCCGCCACTGTGGTCGACGGTCCGCTCCGCCATGACGGCTCCCGTGAGCGGGCTTGCACTGGGGTTCGCGGAAGTCCGTGGGCAAGGCCTGTGCAGCGTCGGTGACCCGCCCATCACGCTGGCGTTCGTGCCGCAGGCAGGGGAGCACATGGGAAGCATGGTCGGCGAGGTGTTCCTGGCCTCCCCGGTGCCGCGCATCAACGCCGTGCGGGCCCGCGGCGTCGCCGAACACGAGTCACGTCACGTCGACCAGTGGGCCGTGTGCACCATCGTCGGCGGGATCAGCCTGCTGCCGGTGCTCTACCTCGTCGACGAGACCCTGTACCCGGGCTCGGAGAACCACTTCGAACAGGCTGCGGGTCTGTTCGACGGCGCGTATCCCCCACCGCCCGTCCCGCCGCGAGGACCCCAGGGCTGGGCCATCGCTCTCTGGGTCGGGGTCCTCCTGCTCCTGACTCGCCGTCGCATCCGCTGGGCGGTCCGGACGGTCGTCAGGCGAGGCAGCGACCCCGACCCCCGCCGGTGCGCCGTCCACACGACCGGCTGGAGATAGCCGTCGGACGTCATCCCCTCGCTGGGGCGCCGACAGGGGGCGACTCGCGGTGGATGTCCAGCGGGGTCAGCTCGCTTCGCTGACCAGGGCGGTCTGCATCAGCGCGAGGTGGCTCAGCCGCCGCTGACGCCCGTCGCCGGTGTTCCGACCTCGCACGAGTCGGCGACGCAGCTCGTTGACCAGCTCCTGGTTCGACACGAACCGCAGGACGAACGTGGGCTCACCCTCCTGGTTCTTCGGCAGACCACACGCAACGCCGGCAGCAACGACGAGCTGACGGTAGGTCAGGTCAAGGGTCTTGGCGAGCATCGAGAGCGTCGACTCGTCGGGCATGGCAGCCAGCTGCTCCGCCCCCACGAGGTCTGCGACGACCTCCGGGCTCAGTCCGCTCTCGAGCGTGAACTGAGAAAGGGACCATCCCTTCTCTCGCAGCCGCTCTTCGATGACGATGCCGAGCTCGTTCCCCATGGTGCTCCCTGCGTGGACGTGGAAGGGTCTCTTCCACTCTGGATGGGACGTTCGCCCCATCGTGGTGCGTCCTGCCCCCGGTGGAAGCCGGAACAGCGCACTACACGGCAGATCAGGTCGTTTGCGTTGACTGAAGGGACGAGCATCGAGTCGCCCGATCGGGTCCTCTGCGTCCTGCGTCGGCGTTGCCGCTGTGGAACTGGCCCTGGTCCGGTCATCGCCACCTGCTGCCGGGCCCTGGACTCTCAGCGTTCTCCCTCTCGCAACCTCACTCGGCGCCGAGAGTCACCTGGCCCACACCTTCGCCCGCGATCGTGTCACCGTGACCCACGCGACAGGTGCGACCAGGGAAAGCCCGACCTTCACCGAGTGGGTGAGGAAGTACAACGGCCTGGCCTTCCTGCACCCTGGGTGGCGGCTCCTGTACATCTCCGTACCCAAGGCCGCCGGGACCTCGTTGAACGTGGCTCTCACCCGTTCCGCGGGCGTCCCCTTCCCGGGCGCCTTCGTCGACTCGCTCGGCGAGGAGTCGCTCGTGAGCCAGACCATCTGGGACGGGGACGCGGGCGGCCGACCGATGGTCGACTCACTGGACGACGCGGCATACGAACGCCTGATGGGCACCGGCCTCCGCCACGTCTTCACGGTGGTACGCCACCCCGTCGAACGCCTCCTGACCACCTGGTCCAGCAAGTACCTCGTCCGGGCTCCCTACTATCGCGCCAGGCTCGGGTTGCCGGACCCCGGCCTGCGACGGTTCGAGCGCGTGGACGACGTACTCGCAGACCTCGACGAGCTCGTGGCGCACCTCCATGCGAACCCCGCGCTCGTCCACCGTGATGTGCACCTCGTGTCGCAGTACGAGCTGCTGCGCCGCGACCTGACCCGCTTCGACCACGTCGGACGCACCGACCGGTTGGGCGAGACCATCGAGTGGCTTCGCGGTCGCCTTGCCACCGAGGGCGCCGAGCTCTGCGACGTCGGCCACGACAACGACTCCCCCATCGACGTCGACCTCTCGATGGTCGACCCGCGGACCGTGCAACGAATCCATGACCTCTACGCGGAGGACTACGGCTTCCTCGGCCTGGACCCCACTGAGGTGAGGCTGAACGGGACTCTCAGCGACGCCATGCTCGGGATCCTCAACCGGGAGATCGAGCACAACGTCCGCGCCGAGGTCCTCCACCGCGCTGCACACGGGCGTCCGAACCGGGCCGGTCCGCACCGTTCGCTGCGCACTGCGTTGTCGTCGTCGCTCAACAGGGCGATCGGGGCCTGACGGCGCCCCCTAGCTCGACGCACCAGCTGCGTCCGGACTACACGAAGGCGGTGTGTCGCGAGCCGGAGCCGGATGGCGAGGCAAAGAGCTCCCGCCGCCCTGCCCGGCTCGACCGGCGCCAGGCGCGCCAACCGGTCGGGTCGTGCTGTTGCACCAGGAAGTACCAGAGGTACCGCATTTCATCAGGCCAGCGCCGCCAACGCAGACCGGGCTGCGCCGTGAGGTACCCGAGGTTGCGGAACGTGCCTGCCCGCCTGACCGGGTCACGGGGAACCAGGACAGTGAGCCGTCCACCCAGGATGGGCGCCCAGTCATCGTGGCCCTGGGGATGGAGGTAGGTCGCGGGTGGGCAGGTGCCGAAACGGAGCTGACTACGCCTCAGCCGCCGGTGGATCTCGACCTCGTCACCGCGGACGAACAGCCGCGGGTCAGGCACACCCACCGCGTCAACGGCTCGGGCCGAGAACAGGGCGCCGTTGAACAAGTTGGCGACGTTGGGCACGAGGACATCGTCTCCCAGCTCCCCGCGCTGCCGGATCCACCGGAGACCCCTCCGCAGGGGGAACGCGAGTCGGTCCGGGTCGTCCTGGTCGACGACCAGGGGGGAAACCACGTCGAGACGATGATCGGCAGCGCAGGCCAGCAGTCGACCCAACGTCCACCTGGACCCCGGTCGTCCGTCGTCGTCGGCGAGCCACACCCAGTCGGCGCCCAGAGCGCGTGCGGTCAACACGCCGTACGCGTAGCCGCCGGCCCCACCGAGGTTCGTCTCGGACTGGAGCAGGGTGTGCGGGATCCCAGTCGCAGCAAGGGCATCGGCGGCACCGGGCTCCGTGCCGTTGTCCACGACGATGAGGTGGTCGGGTCGTCGTTGCTGCGAGGCAACGGCCTCGAGGCACGCTCGCAGGAGGGCTGCCCTGTCGCGCGTCACGATGACGCAGGCCACCCATGGCTGGCGGGCAGGTACCTCGGTCCTCACCCACCCAACGCTAGAAGTCGCGACGGCCCGGCTGGCGGCTCGCGGGTGAACGCCGGATGCACCCGCGGTGTCGACTCGGCCGCGCGGTAGGGGCCTTGGCCCGGGGTCCATCCGCGCGACGCGTCGAGTTCACCATCTCGTTGGTCTGGCTGCCTACCGTCGTCGTCGTGAGCATCCCCTTCTCCCTGCTCCTGCCCGTCTACCGTGGTGACCGCGCTGACCACCTGGCGAGAGCCTTCCAGAGCACCGTGCAGGAACAGCTGCTGCGACCCTCGGAGGTCGTGGTGGTCCAGGACGGGCACGTCGGCCCCGAGCTGGCCTCTGCGCTGGAACGGCTCGAGTCAACCAGCCCGGTGCCGGTGCGCCGGCTGCGCCTCAAGCACAACGTGGGACTGTCCCAGGCCCTCCAGTGCGGCCTCTCGGCCTGCACCCACGAGGTGGTGGCCCGGATGGACGCCGACGACATCAGCCTGCCGCACCGGTTTGCCGTCCAGATCCCCGTCATCGAGGCGGGCGCAGACCTGGTCGGTAGCGGGATGCGCGAGTTCGGCGAGGCGACACCGACGGACGGCTTGCTCAGGATCCCCCCGACCGACCCGGCGCAGATCGCCACCGAGGCGCGACTGCGCAGCCCGTTCAACCACCCCACGGTGGTCTACCGGCGGTCGGCGGTGCTCCAGGCAGGGGGCTACCGCGAGCTGCCGTTGCTGGAGGACTACTGGTTGTTCACCCGGATGATCGAGTCGGGTTCGGTGGTGGCGAACGTGCCGGAGCCGCTGGTCCTCTACAGAGTGGACGCCGGGTCCTACCGACGTCGTGGGGGGATGCGGCTGCTGCGCTCTGAGCTGGGGCTGCAGCGGCGGCTGCGACGTGAGGGCTTCACAACCCGGGCCGAGATGCTGCGCAACGTCGCGATCCGGGGCGGTTACCGGGTGATCCCCGTAGGACTTCGCAAGTCGTTGTACCGCAACCGGTTCACGACCGAGGCGGGGAGCTCGCCGGAGCTCCTGCTCGGCGAGGTGACGTCGACGGTTCTCCGTCCCCGCGCGACACGGGAGCACGCGTGAGGGCCGACCTCGTCGTCGTCGGGGCGGGTCTGTTCGGTCTCACCGTCGCCGAACAGGCCGCAGAGCGTGGCCTCGACGTCGCGATCGTGGACCGGCGCGACCACCCCGGCGGCAACGCCTGGAGCGAGACCGACCCGGACACGGGGATCGAGGTGCACCGCTACGGTGCCCACCTCTTCCACACGTCCAACGAGCGGGTGTGGGAGTACGTCAACAGGTTCACCGCCTTCACGGCATACCAGCACAGGGTCTGGACCGTGCACCGCGGGGAGGTGTACCCGCTGCCCATCAACCTCGGAACCCTCAACCAGTTCTTCCGCGCCAACCACGGGCCGCAGTCGGCTCGCGCCCTCGTCGCACGGCAGGCGGCCGAGGTGACCGGGCAGCCCGCGAACCTCGAGGAGAAGGCGGTGTCCCTCATCGGCCGCCCCCTCTACGAGGCGTTCATCCGCGACTACACCGCGAAGCAGTGGCAGACCGATCCGCGGGACCTGCCCGCCGAGGTGATCAGCCGCCTCCCCGTCCGCTACACCTACGACAACCGCTACTTCAACGACCGCTACGAGGGACTACCCCTCGACGGGTATGCCGCGTGGCTGAGTCGGATGGCCGACCACCCGCGCATCTCCGTGCACCTCGAGACGGACTTCCTGGCCGAGGGGCATCCGTTGTCCCGCAACGCCGTTCGGGGCCACGTGCCCGTCGTCTACACGGGACCGGTCGACCGCTACTTCGGTGACGTCCACGGGGCGCTGGGCTGGCGCACTCTGGACTTCGAGAGGGAGGTGCTTCCCGTCGGCGACTTCCAAGGAGCACCGGTGGTCAACTACGCCGATGCGGACGTCGACTTCACCCGAATCCTGGAGTTCCGTCACTTCCATCCGGAGCGCGACTACCGCACGGACCGCACCGTCATCGTCCGCGAACGGTCGCGCGGGGCCGGGCCCGGCGACGAGCCCTACTACCCGGTGAACACCCCTGAGGACCGTGACCGGCTGTTGGCCTACCGAGAGCTCGCAGAGCAGGAACGGCGCAGCTCGGTGTGGTTCGGCGGTCGGCTGGGGACCTATCAGTACCTCGACATGCACATGGCGATCGCCTCGGCGTTGCGCCTCGTCGACGACCTCGACGAGCTGGTGCACGGGCGCGGCCGGTCGCCTCGCCGCTCCGTCGTCGAGGTGTCGGTATGACCGCGGGGCCTCCCGCCGGCGACCGGGTGCTCGCCAGGGTGGTGTTTCCCACCGACGGGGACCTCGACGTCCTGCCGCTGTACGTGGACGGTCAGCAGGTGCCGGTCGCGGTCGAGGACGGCGAGACAGTGCTGCCTGTCCCCTTTGACCAGAGCCCGGACCAGGTGCTGGGCCGACGGTCCTATCGCCTCGGCCACGGTACGCGGACCTCTTTCGCCACCTACTTCAACGCCTTCCCGGCGGGGTACTGGCGGCGGTGGAGCGTCCTGCAGTCGGTGCGGCTCGACGTGCGCACCACCGGCAACGGGACTCTGATCGTCTACCGGTCATCGGCGCGAGGCAGCGTCGCCCGCGTCAGCGCGCACACGCTGACAGGACAGTCGACGCTGTCGATCCCGCTGCCACTGAATGCGTTCGGCGACGGTGGCTGGTACTGGTTCGACCTCGTGGCCGGCCGCGAGGACCTCGTGCTCGACGCTGCGGAGTGGCTTGCCGGCCAAACCGAGCCTGGCTCCCGCCAAGCGCCCCGTGGCACGGTCACGGTTGGAATCACCACCTTCAACCGCCCCGCCTACTGCAGCGCGCTCCTCGCCCAGCTCGCCGCCGACCACCAGCTCACCGACGTGGTGGACGAAGTCATCGTGGTGGACCAGGGCTCGGAGCAGGTGCGCCACGACCGGGGCTTTCCGGCGGCAGCGGCGTCCCTGGGCGGCCGACTGCGGGTGCTCGAGCAGCAGAACCTCGGCGGGTCCGGTGGCTTTGCGCGCGCGATGCTCGAGACCCTCGACGTGGGTCGCAGCGACTACGTGCTCCTCCTCGACGACGACGTCGTCTGTGAGCCCGAAGGCATCGCCCGTGCCGCCGTCTTCGCGGACTTCGCGCGTGCGCCCACGGTGGTCGGCGGCCACATGTTCTCGATGTACGAACGGTCGGTCCTGCACGCGTTCGCAGAGCGGGTCTCCCCCTGGCAGTTCCGATGGACTCCAGCCCCCGCGACCGAGCATGACCACGACCTCTCGCACTCCAACCTGCGCTCCACGCCGTGGCTCCACCGTCGTGCCGCGGCGGACTACAACGGCTGGTGGATGTGCCTCATCCCGACCGCGGTACTTCGCGACGTGGGGTTGTCCGTGCCCGTCTTCATCAAGTGGGACGACGCGGAGTTCGGCCTGCGCGCCGCGGAAGCCGGCTACCCGACCGTCTCGCTTCCCGGGACAGCGGTGTGGCACGTCCCCTGGACCGACAAGGACGACTCGGTCGACTGGCAGGCCTACTTCCACGCGCGGAATCGCTTCATCGCAGCGCTGCTCCACTCGCCGTTCGACCATGGTGGCCGGATGGTGCGTGAAAGCCTTGCCATCCAGCTCAAGCACCTCATGGCCATGCAGTACTCGGCAGCGCACCTGCGCGAGCAAGCCCTCCTCGACGTGCTGGCAGGCCCCGAGGACCTCCACCCGAGCCTGCCGTCACGGCTCGGTGAGGTCCGAGAAGCCCGCTCGGGCTTCGACGACGCGCGGGTGGCGCCGGATGCCAAGGCCTTCGCGCAGGTCCGCGCGGCCAAGCCGCGCAAGCGCGACCCCCGGACCGAGAAGCCCACCAGCCAGCTTGCGACCCTGACCACCGCTCTCGTCGGCCTGGCCCGGCAGCTCACAGCAGTGCCGGCGGGCGCACGGCAGCAGCCCGAACGCGAGGTCCCCGCCGCCGATGCCGGCTGGTGGACGCTCTCCCGGCTGGACTCCGCGCTCGTCTCGACGACCGACGGGACCGGCGTCTCGTGGCATCGGCGTGACCGCGCCCGGTCTCTGGCTGCGGCCCGCAGGGCGACTCAGGTGCACCAGCAGCTCCTGCGTGAGTGGCCGCGGCTCGCGGCCGAGTACCGCGCTGCCCTCCCGGACCTCGTGGGCCAGGACGCCTGGCGCAAGACCCTCGACCTGCCTCTGCCCGATCACGAGGCCGACCGGTGACCGCGGTCGCCATCGCCGCCGACACCCCGCTGGTCGTCCAGGGTCGCGGAGGTGGCCTGCGCGAGGTGGCGGGGCGACGATTCCTGCTCGGCCTCCTGGTTCGCAAGGAGCTCCGGGTGCGCTACCGGGCGTCTGTGCTCGGTCTGGGCTGGTCCTACGTCAAGCCCGCCGTGCAGTTCGGCGTGTACTTCGTGGGCCTGGGACTGCTGCTGCGCCAGACCACGATCGGTGACTACGCGGTCTACCTCTTCGGCGGCCTGGTCGTGATCACTGCGTTCGGCGAGGCCGTGGGGAACGCGACCCGGTCGGTCGTCGTCAACGCCGACCTCGTCCGCAAGATCTACCTGCCCCGCGAGCTCTTCCCGGTCTCGAGCCTCTGCGTGGCCGGGGTTCACCTGGGGCCCCAGCTGCTGGTGCTGGTCGTCGGAGCCTTCGTGGCAGGCTGGTCCCCCGACCTTGTCGGGGTGGTCGCACTCGGGGCGGGACTCGCCCTCGCCGCCCTGCTGGCGCTCGGCCTGGGGCTGCTGCTCGGGGCGGTCAACGTGCTCTTTCGTGACGTGGAGAACGTCGTCGACATGGTGCTCATGGTGTTGGTCTGGATGAGTCCGGTTCTCTACCCCTGGCAGCGCGTCGCCGACTTGCTCGGCTCCGACTCCGTGTGGTTCGGCATCTACCAGGCGAACCCGCTCACCGTGGCGGTCGAGCTCGTGCACCGGGGCACCTGGGCCAACGCATCTCCGGGCAACGGCGCGACGTTGCCGCCCGACCTGGCCTCCCGGACCCTCCTCGCGTTTGCTCTATCGGCATCGCTCGTGGTGCTGGGGGCGTGGGTGTTCCGGCGGCTGGCCGGCCGCTTCGCCCAGGAGCTGTGACCGTGACGACCAGCGCCGTCGAGGTCGACGGGATCTCGAAGCACTTCCGGCTCCGGCACACCCACTCACTGAAGGAGAGCGTGGTGTGGGCCCTGCAGGGTCGGGCCCGACGTGATGACTTCACGGCCCTGCACCACCTCGACCTCACCATCAACCAGGGGGAGACGGTGGCCCTCCTGGGCCGCAACGGGTCCGGCAAGTCGACCCTGCTGAAGCTCATGGCTGGTGTCATGGCTCCCGACAGCGGACAGGTCCGCGTGCGGGGTCGGCTGGCCGGTCTGCTCGAGGTCGGAGCCGGCTTCCACCCTGACCTCACTGGTCGGGAGAACGTGTACCTCAACGCCTCCATCCTGGGGGTGGAGCGCGCGCAGATCGCGGCCCGGTTCGACGACATCGTGGACTTCGCCGACATCGGCCCCTTCCTCGACACCCAGGTCCGCTTCTACTCGTCGGGGATGTTCCTCCGGCTCGCTTTTGCGGTGGCTGTGCACACCGAACCCGACGTCTTCCTGGTCGACGAGATCCTCGCCGTGGGTGACGAGGCATTCCGGGCCAAGTGCCTCGATCGCATTGCCCGACTGAGCGCCGAGGGTCGCACCCTCGTCGTGGTCAGCCACGACCTGCCGCTGGTCGAACGGCTGTGCACCAGGGGCGTGGTCCTCGACAGTGGTCGCGTCCTGGCCGATGGCCCGGTGAGCGCCGCGGTCGAGACCATGCGGGTCCGCGGTTGACCGGCTGGGCCGACGCAGCGCCAGCAGTGCTCGCGGCCGCCTGCGTCCTCGTCCTTCCCGGCCTCCTGGTCGCCCTCGCGGCAGGGTTGCGCGGGAACGCGGCTCTCGGGATGGCGTCGCCCCTGTCGGTGACGACTGTGGCGCTCACGGCAGTCGTGTGCGAACTCGTGGGCGTCCCCTTTGGCGTGCCGGCGGTAGCCGTTGCGACGACGGCCGCGGCCGCCGCGGTTCTCCTCGCAGCGCGCCTGCTCCCCGCGGGTAGGACGCGCGCGACCGCGCGGCTCCAGACCGGGCACCTCGGGACCGGGCACCTCGGGACCAGGCACCTCGGGAGCGAGCGCTTCGCGACGGCGTCAGGCATCGCCGGGGCAGCGATCGGGGGGACGTGCGCCGCGGTTGCCGTCGTTCGTGGGATCGGCCGACCTGAGGTCTTCCCGCAGACCTTCGACGCCCTCTTTCACCTGAGCGCGGTCTGGCGGGTGCTGCACACCGGGGACGCATCGTCGTTGACGTTGGGCAGCGTGTCGGCGCCAGGGCATTCGGCCGCCTTCTACCCAGCCGCGTGGCATGACGTCGTGGCCCTGGTGGCCCAGGTCTCGGGAGCCCACGTGGTGGTGGCGGTGAACTGCGTCTCGATCGCGATCGCAACCGTCGTCTGGCCGCTCGGATGCGTGTTCCTCGCACGTCAGCTCGTCGGGGATCGTCCCGGCGTGCTGTTCGCCGCTGGGGTGCTGTCCGCCGCCTTCGGTGCCTCGCCGTACCTTCTTCTGTCCTACGGCACGTTGTGGCCCAACGCCCTCGCGAACGCCCTGTTGCCCTCGGTACTCGCCTGCGGGGTGGCTGTCCTGCTCCCCAGGTCACCGCGGGACCTTGACGGGCTCGACGGCATGCGCGCCCTGGCCCTGGGAGCAGCAACGCTCCCGGGCGTCGCGCTCGCGCATCCCAACGCGGTGCCCAGTGCGATGCTCTACCTCACCGTGATGGCCCTGGCGGCTCTGGGCAGATGGGGCCTCGGCGACGGGGCCGGTCCTCGGAGACGGCTGACGGCCGCGGGTGCGGCCTCGGCCCTGGTCGGGGCGGACCTCTGGTTCGTGGCGTTCTCACCCGTCTTCGCGGCGACGCGCGGCACCAGCTGGCCAGCGCGGCAGACGCTCGCCCAGGCGGCAGGCGAGTGGGCCCTCGCAGCTCCGATGAGGAGTCCGGTCCCGTGGCTCGCCGCCACCCTGGTCCTCCTGGGCTGTGCCGTCGCCTCGCGAAAGCCACGCCTGCGCTGGCTGGTCCTCGCCCATGCCGCGGCCGGAGCGGCGTTCGTCCTCGTGTCCGGCAGCGACGGCAGGCTCGCCCGCGCCCTCAGCGGCCCCTGGTACGACGACTCGTTCCGCTTCGCAGGGCTTCTCGGCATCACCGCTGTGCCACTCGCGGCAGTCGGCCTCGAGTGGTGCGCGACCGCCGGCGTCATTGCGGTCGGCCGGGCCACGCCGCGCGCGCGCCGCTTGACGCCGCAGGCCGTCGTCGGTCCGATGGCCCTGGTCCTGGCCGCGCTCACCATGGGGATGTATGCCGGTGCGAACGGCCGTGTTGTCGGCAACTGGTACCACGGACAGTCCCTGGCGGGACCAGCGGAGAGGTCGATGCTCGTGCGCCTGCCGCAGCTGGTGCCGTCAGACGTGCGGATAGCGGGCAACCCGTGGAACGGTTCGCCCCTGGCGGCCCCTCTCGGCAACCGCGCGACCGTGTTTCCACACGTGGGCGGGGCGTGGGACCCAGACCGGCTGCTGCTGGCCAAGAGCCTGAACGAGGCGGCCGAGAGCCCGGCCGTGTGCGCTGCGGTGCATCGACTCGACGTCAGCTACGTGATCGACGGACCGATCGAGTTCTGGAAGGGCGACCGCCGGCAGACCCGCTATCCAGGGCTGGAGGTCGAGGGCCACCCAGGTTTTGTGCCGGTTGCCTCCGGGGGAAGACTGACGCTCTACCGGGTGACGGCCTGCTCCTGAGCCCGGCGATCAGGTTCGCGAGCCGTCTTCGGGCCAGAGCTGAGGGCTCCGATGGACTGGCTCTTGCGCGCGGGACGAGACCGGAGGAACCTACGCTTCATGTCCGGGGTTGACGAGGCACAAGCCCTCGAGCACGTACGTGAAACGCTCGCCTCTCGGTTTCCCACGGTGGACCCGATGACAGTGAAGTCCGTTGTCATCGAGGTCCATGCCTCGCTCGATGGCCCCGTTCGAGATTACGTGCCGCTCCTCGTCGAGCGGGCGAGTATGGATCGCCTTCGCGCCCTGACGTCCGGCTCCTCGTCCCCTGCGCGAGCACGTCAGGCCCGGGGCGAGCTCACCTCAGCCTGAGCCACCGGGCTGACGCGGAAGTCGCACTGATGCGCCTGGTTGCCCCGATCCAGGATGCCGTGGTCCGGCCCGGTCAGGTCCGTTACGTCATTTGAGCGAGTACGAGACCGCTCTGGCGGAATATCATGCATTTGCCAGCGAACGTGGATGTTGACGTTCACTGGACTTCCGGACCGGCATGAGGGGGTTCCGATGGCCGGGATGCGCCTTCAGCTGCTGCAGGGGTTCGTCCTGCACGATGCCGACGCTCGCATCGGCCTGCCTCAGGGCATGCAGCGGCTCGTGGCGTTCCTCGCGCTCAAGGGTCCGGCACATCGTTGCGTGGTAGCCGGCACCCTGTGGCCCGAGGTTCCCGAATGCCAGGCGCTGGCCAGCCTGCGCACGAGCATCTGGCGGATGAACCGCATCCTGCCAGGGTCGATCGCCCAGGAGGGGATGTCCCTCACGACCGCACAGACCATGACGGTCGACAGTCGACAACAGGAATGGTTCGTGACTCGGCTGCTGCGCGAGCAGGTCATCGACGAGCAGTGGATCTCAGAGCGACTCGAGATCCTGTGGCCCGGCGAGCTCCTGCCCGGGTGGTACGACGACTGGATCGTGCTCGAGAGGGAACGGCTCAGCCAGCTCCGCCTGCGCGCCCTGGAGCACACGGCCGTGGTGATGGCGCGAAGCCACCGCCGGGCGACGGCGCTCCAGCTCGCCCTCGAAGCCGTGCGTGCAGAACCGTTGCGTGAGACCGCGAACGCTGCCCTGATCGAGGTGTACCTGTTGGAGGGCAACGTCATCGACGCCGTGAACCAGTACGAGTCGTTTCGAGGACGTCTGCAGCGTGAGCTGGGGGTTGAGCCGTCCCCCGCCCTGCGAATCGGGCTGCCGCGCGGTCAAGTCCGCCGTTCAACGACTTCGACGGTCACGCTGTAGCGGGCAATTGCCCCGGTGTCGTCCTCGTCCTCTTCCCATTCGTGTCGGAGGACGAACCTGAGCGTGGCGACGCCCGTCGACAAGGCCGCCAGACGGAACTCCCGCGCTCCACCTCGTCCGAAGACGGGCTCGGCGGGCAACGGCTCCGACAGAGTCCGTGCGTACCCGTCGTCGACCATCCCGACGACGCCGCCCACCCCAGTAACCGTCCAGCGGTACCCGGTCGTCGGGTTCTCCTCCAGCACCACGACGAGCTCGTCGCCGAGCTCGACGACGATGCTGCGCCCGTCGTCAACCGCCCCCAGCTCGATCTGCGCCATCTGCCCTATCGCTTGGACGCTCTCGGCTTGGCCCGGGACCTGGGTGCCGTCTCGTCATCGGCCTCCGTGGCCGCCGACACCGCGGCTTGCAGGTCGTCCACCGACAGCGGTGCGGGAGCGCCGCCCGGTGCGCCGCCGCCGCCGACTCCCGCCAGGGACGGGTCGTCGGAAGGTGGCGGGGCGGCAGCCGCGCTGCCCGCGCTCAGCTGTTCGACGGGCATCGGCGTGGGCAGGGCGTCGCCGGAGGACGTGACCTCGCCACGAGCCCCGGCCAACTCCGCCGGTTCGAGCGGGGACGGGGTCTCGCCGGTCCCGGCCGCTTGGAGATCCTCGAGCGCGGCGGGGGCTGGTCCTGCACCCGTGTCGGCCGTGGCCATCGAGGTCGACTCGACCTGCCCGGCGCCGACGCTGATCGTGATGGTGACTTCGGAGCTCACGACGAATCCTTCCGATGCGTCAGGGCATACCTCACAGGTACGCCTGCACGATGTTGCCGCTACCGTCTCGGACGACGTATGCCTGTCGGTTGTTCGCCTTGGCAGCCGTCAGGATGAGGAACACGTTGGTCACGCCGTCGGCGCTACCCGTGAGGATACGGTGCCAGGCGTTGGTCCCGGCAAGATGCGCCCACGCGTTCTGTGCGTCTCGGCTGGCATAGACCTGATTGATGTTCGTCCACATGAAACCCATTCCTCCTCAGTCTCGTAAGCCTTTCGCGGCCTACAGGTACACCTGGTAGATCTGTGAGCCGTCCACGAGCACGGTCACCGTCAGGTTCTTGGCGGCCGCCTCGGTCAGGACTGCGTGCACGTTCGTGACCCCGTCGGCCGCACCGGGCTGGATACGACGCCACCCGAGCCCCGGGAAGTGTGCCCACGCGTTCTGTGCGTCCCGGCTGGCGTACACCTGGGTCACCTTGGTGCTCTGGTACACCGGGCCGACGCTCACGTCAGCGGAGTAGAAGGACCAGCTCGAGTCGATGAGGAGATCGGTTTGCCCGTATCCAATCCGGCCGAAGCCCTGGGCTCCCCACGTGGTGCCCCAGCTGTTCTTGACGATCCAGCACTGCTGGTTGTCGTCGTAACCCACCACGCAGATGCAGTGGTAGCCAGGAGGGTTCAGCCTCGTGGCGGCGGAGGACTTCACGTACACCGACGTCCCGTTGTAGGCGAAGAAGTCGCTCCACACCTCCAGCCCCGCGAGGACCGGACCTTTGGCTACGGCCTCCTTGCGCGCCGCCATGGTTCCGTAGCCGGTGAAACCGGAGATCTTGGTCAGGCGGTTCTGCCAGTCGCTGCACCGGCTGGCCCCGCAGTTCATGTTCTGCGGTTGGTAGGGCATGCATGCCTCGTCGGTGACCCCGGTGCTCTGCGCGAACGACAAACCTGAGGTCAGACCCCAGCCGTTACAGCTACCACCGCCGCAGAACTGCAGGAACGCCTCGGACAGGTCGATCGCGTAGGCCGGGTTGTTCAGCTTGATGCGGACTCCGGACTCGATCACGGCACAGGTGCAGAACGAGACGCAGGAACCACAGCCGCCCTGGTTCTTCACCGAGGTCACGTACCCCCCGGTTCGCCAGTCGACCGCGGTCGGAGCACCGACTCCTGCCCCGAAAGCCGACATCTCCTGCGCCGCGTAGCCCTGGGTTTCCGCCTCCAAGGCGGCCATCTCCTCGGGAGTGACGATGACCCCAAGGTAACCGCGCCGCTCCTCCGTGGACATCTCTGTCAGGAAGTTCTCCTCAGCCTGCCAGGAGAGACCATCTGCTTTGATCGCGGCCTGAATCTGACTAACAGTTGGTTCGTTCTTCGCCATGTCCCACCTCACACGGGTACGTCGGTCGACTGTCAGTCAACGAGACGGGCCGTCACGGAGGCGTCACTCCTGCGTCAACCCGTTTTCCGAGATCCCGGGCGGGGTTGTCGGCGCAGCCCTCAAGGGTGCGCTGTTGTGCAGGTCAAGGGGTGCCGAAGGCGGGACTTGAACCCGCACGCCCTTTCGAGCAGAGCATTTTGAGTGCTCCGTGTCTGCCATTCCACCACTTCGGCGCGGCCACGTCAGCGGCCTCCGAAAGGATAGCGGTGAGCACGCGGCATACCGAACGTGGCCGTGGCCTGTCGTGGGTCGGCAGGCCGTGCCCCCGCACCACGTCAGTCGGCGAGGTCCTCGTAGGCCGGTGCCACCTTGTTGATGGCGTCACCCATCTTGTGCACGCGCAACGCGTTGGTGGACCCAGGGATGCCGGGAGGCGATCCCGCGACGATGACGACGAGGTCCCCCTCCTTGGCGCGACCGGACGCGAGCAGCGACTTGTCGACCTGCTGGGCCATCTGGTCGGTGTGCCTGGCCATCGGGACGAGGTAGGTCTCGATGCCCCAGGCCAGCGCGAGTCGAGAGCGGGTGTGTGGCTCCGGGGTGAAGGCGAGCATGGGGATCCGCGGGCGGATGCGGGACATCCGCTTGGCCGTGTCGCCGGACTGGCTGAAGGTGATGAGGAACTTGGCGCCGAGCAGCTCACCGATCTCGACGGCAGCCGCAGCCACAGCGCCGCCCATCGTGTGCGGCTTGGTGCCGAGCGGTCGGATCCGCTCGAGGCCGTGCTCCTCGGTGCTCTCGATGATCCGGGCCATGGTCTGCACGGCGATGATCGGGTAGGCGCCGACGCTGGTCTCCCCCGACAGCATCAGGGCGTCCGCGCCGTCGAGGACGGCGTTGGCGGCGTCGGAGGCCTCGGCGCGGGTGGGGCGCGGGTTCTCGATCATCGACTCGAGGACCTGGGTGGCGACGATGACCGGCTTGGCATTGCGCCTCGCGATCTCGATGGCTTCCTTCTGGACGATCGGCACCTCTTCGAGCGGCAGCTCGACGCCGAGGTCGCCACGGGCCACCATCACACCGTCGAAGGCCTCGATGATCTCGACGAGGTTGTCGACGGCCTGCGGCTTCTCGATCTTGGCGATGACCGGCAACCGGACGCCGACCTCGTCCATCACGGCGTGGACGTCGTCGAGGTCGGCAGCCGAGCGCACGAAGGACAGCGCGATCATGTCGGCGCGCAGCCCGAGGGCCCAGCGCAGGTCTTCCTTGTCCTTCTCGGACATCGCCGGCACCGAGACCGCGACGCCAGGCAGGTTGATGCCCTTGTTGTTGGACACCATGCCGCCCACGGTCACCATGCAGCGGACGTCGGTGTCGGTGACCTCAACGGCCTGCAGGGCGACCTTGCCGTCGTCGATCAGCAGCGCGTCGCCAGGACTCACGTCACCCGGAAGACCCTTGTAGGTCGTGCCGACCTCTGCCTGCGACCCGTCGACCTCACGCGTCGTGATGGTGAACTCGGCGCCGTTGACCAGCTCGACCGGACCATCCTTGAACCGCGTGGTGCGGATCTTGGGACCCTGGAGGTCGACCAGGATGCCGACCGCGTGACCAGTCTCGTCGCTGGCCTTGCGGATCTCCTCGTAGATCTTCTCGTGGTCGGCGTACTCGCCGTGGGAGAGGTTGAGCCGGGCCACGTCCATGCCCGCCTCGACGAGCGCGCGGATGCGCTCGGGAGAGGAAACTGCGGGGCCGAGGGTGCAGACAATTTTGGCGCGACGCATGGCAACGACCCTATCGGTCAGCAACCCCCGAACGTGACCCCGGTCACCCTGCGGACACCCCACAGCGGAGGTATGCCGCGTTGCGACCGAGCCTCAGACGACCAGGGGGCGGTCGCTCGGGTTGATGGGACGTGGCAAGGCGGTGCCACCCGTGAGGAATCGGTCGACTCCTGCTGCGGCCGACCGACCTTCGGCGATGGCCCACACGATGAGTGACTGTCCACGACCGGCGTCACCGGCGACGAAGACACCGGGCACCGAAGACATGAAGTCCTTGTCGCGCTTGACGTTCGAGCGCTCGTCGAGCTCGACCTCGAGCTGCTCGACGACACCGGGGCCCTCTGGTCCGAGGAAGCCCATGGCCAGCAGGATCAGCTGGGCAGGAAGGACTCGCTCCGTGCCCTCGACCTCCTCGAAACCCTTGTCGCCCATGCGCACGTCGACGACCCGGATGCCGGACACCTTGCCGTCCTCGCCGAGGACCTCCTTGGTGGACGCGGCATACACGCGGTCGCCGCCCTCCTCGTGCGCGGAGGCGACGCGGAAGATCATCGGGTAGGTAGGCCACGGCTGGCCCGCCACGCGCTCCTCCCCCGGCTGCGGCAAGATCTCGAGGCTGGTGACCGAGCGAGCACCCTGGCGGTGGGAGGTGCCGATGCAGTCGGCCCCGGTGTCGCCGCCGCCGATGACGATGACGTCCTTGCCCTCGGCGGTGACCTGTCCCTCGACGGTTTCACCGAGCGCCACCCGGTTGGCGGGCGGCAGGAAGTCCATCGCCTGCATCACGCCGTCGAGCTCGCGGCCGGGGACCGGCAGGTCACGCGGCACCGTCGCACCGATGGCGAGGACCACGGCGTCGTAGCGGTCGCGCAGCTGCTTGCCGGTGACGTYGCCGCCGACGTCGACCCCGCTGCGGAAGCGGGTGCCCTCGGCCTCCATCTGGGCGATCCGGCGGTCGAGGACGGACTTCTCCATCTTGAACTCGGGGATGCCGTAGCGCAGCAGCCCACCAGGCTTGTCGGCGCGCTCGTAGACCGCGACCGTGTGGCCGGCGCGGGTGAGCTGCTGGGCAGCGGCCAGACCGGCTGGACCCGAGCCGACCACGGCGACCGTCTTGCCCGAGAGGCGTTCGGGGGCCTGGGGCTGGACGTAGCCGGCGTCGAAGGCGCGGTCGATCGTCGTGACCTCGATCTGCTTGATGGTCACGGCAGGCTGGTTGATGCCGAGGACACAGGCCGTCTCACACGGAGCCGGGCAGAGCCGACCGGTGAACTCGGGGAAGTTGTTGGTGGCGTGCAGCCGTTCGATGGCCTCGCGCCAGTCGCCCTTCCAGGCCAGGTCGTTCCACTCGGGGATGAGGTTGCCCAGCGGACATCCGCTGTGGCAGAACGGGATCCCGCAGTCCATGCAGCGACCGGCCTGGCGCTGCAGCTGTCCGAGCTCCTGCTCCTCGTAGACCTCTTTCCAGTCCCGGATGCGCACGGGCACGGGTCGGCGGGCCGGCAGCTCGCGCTCACGTGTCTTGAGAAAGCCCTGGGGGTCAGCCACGGGAAGCCTCCATGATCCGCTCCCAGACCTCGGAGCCGTTGACGTCGAGTCCCTCCGCCTCAGCGGCGGCGCGCACGTCCAGGACGCGCTGGTAGTCGCGCGGAAGGACCAGGGTGAAGCGCGTCCTTGCGCTGTCCCACTCCTCCAGCAGCCTTGCGGCGACGGGCGATTCGGTCCACTCGACGTGCTTGCCCAGCAGCTCGCGCACGACCGTCTCGTCGTCGGGCCGCAGGGCGGACAGGTCGACGAGCTCGGTGTTGACCCGCCCGGGGTCGAGGTCCAGCACGTAGGCAACTCCCCCGGACATTCCGGCGGCGAAGTTGCGACCGGTGGGCCCGAGCACGAGGACCGTGCCGCCCGTCATGTACTCGCAGCCGTGGTCGCCGACACCTTCGACGACAGCGGTGGCTCCGGAGTTGCGCACGCAGAAGCGCTCGCCCACGAGGCCGCGCAGGTAGAGCTCACCGGTGGTGGCGCCGTAGCCGATCACGTTGCCGGCAATGACGTTTGCCTCGGCCTGGAGCGGGGCCGCGCGGTCGGGACGGACCACGATCCGGCCACCGGAGAGGCCCTTGCCGACGTAGTCGTTGGCGTCCCCGACCAGGCGCAGGGTGACCCCGCGCGGGACGAACGCACCGAGCGACTGACCGGCCGAACCCCTGAGGGTGAGGTTGATCGTGTCGTCGGGCAGACCCTCCGGGTAGGCCTTCGTGACCTCGTGACCGAGCAGCGTGCCGATCGTCCGGTTGACGTTGCGGACCGCGACGTCACCCGTGACCCGGGTGCCGTCGTTGAGGGCCTCGCGGGCGATGGTGATGAGGTGGTGGTCGAGCGCCTTCTCGAGCCCGTGGTCCTGGGTCGTGGTGTTGCGCCGGGCCGAGCCGTCAGGACTTTCGACGTCGGTGAAGATCGGCGAGAGGTCGAGGCCGGCTGCCTTCCAGTGGTTGACCGCGCGAGTCGCGTCGATCGCCGAGACCTGGCCGATCGCCTCCTCGATGCTCTTGAAGCCGAGGGCCGCCAGGTGCTCGCGGACCTCCTCGGCGACGTACTCGAAGAAGGTCTCGACGAACTCGGGCTTGCCCGAGAACCGGGACCGCAGCTCGGGGTTCTGGGTCGCGATGCCGACCGGACACGTGTCCAGGTGGCAGACCCGCATCATGATGCAGCCGCTCACGACCAGCGGTGCCGTGGCGAAGCCGAACTCCTCTGCGCCGAGGAGTGCGGCGATGATGACGTCACGACCGGTCTTGAGCTGACCGTCGCACTGGACGACGATGCGGTCGCGCAACCCGTTGAGCACCAGCGTCTGCTGCGTCTCGGCGAGCCCGATCTCCCAGGGCCCACCGGCGTGCTTGAGGGAGGTGAGCGGCGAGGCGCCCGTCCCGCCGTCGTGACCGGAGATGAGCACGACGTCGGAGTGCGCCTTGGAGACGCCGGCCGCGACGGTGCCGACACCGATCTCCGACACGAGCTTGACGTGGATCCGGGCCTCGGGGTTGGCGTTCTTGAGATCGTGGATCAGCTGGGCAAGGTCCTCGATCGAGTAGATGTCGTGGTGCGGCGGCGGACTGATCAGGCCGACACCCGGCGTCGAGTGCCGCGTCGTGGCGATCCACGGGTAGACCTTGTGACCGGGCAGCTGCCCGCCCTCGCCGGGCTTGGCGCCCTGGGCCATCTTGATCTGGATGTCGCCGGACTTCGTGAGGTAGAGCGACGTGACCCCGAAGCGGCCGGAGGCCACCTGCTTGATCGTCGACCGACGCTCCGGGTCCATCAACCGGTCGACGTCCTCGCCGCCCTCGCCCGTGTTGGAACGACCACCGAGCCGGTTCATGGCGATCGCCAGCGTCTCGTGGGCTTCCTGGCTGATCGAGCCGTAGGACATCGCCCCGGTGTTGAACCGCTTGACGATCTCGCTGACCGGCTCGACCTCGTCGATCGAGATGGCGGGGCGCGGCGACGCCCCTCCGAGCGTGAACAGGCCGCGCAGCGTCATCAGCCGCTCGGACTGCTCGTCGATGCGCTCGGTGTACTGCTTGAAGATGTCGTAGCGCCGCTGCCGCGTCGAGTGCTGCAGCCGGAACACGGTGTCGGGGTCGAAGAGGTGCGGCTCACCTTCGCGCCGCCACTGGTACTCGCCGCCGACGCCGAGCTTGCGGTGCGGCAGTCGCACCCCGTCCGGCGGGTATGCCGCGGCGTGCCGGGCCGCGGTCTCCGCGGCGAGGACGTCGAGGCCGACTCCGCCCAGCTGGCTCACGGTGCCCGTGAAGTAGCGGTCGACGAGCTCCTGGGACAGGCCGAGGGCCTCGAAGACCTGGGCGCCGCGGTAGGACGCGACGGTCGAGATGCCCATCTTGGACATCACCTTGAGCACGCCCTTGCCGAGGGCCTTGATGAGGTTCTTGACGGCTTGCTCAGAGGTGACGCCGTCGATTGCGCCGGAGCGGACGAGGTCCTCCACCGACTCCATGGCGAGGTAGGGGTTGACGGCCGCCGCGCCGTACCCGACGAGGAGTGCGACGTGGTGGACCTCGCGGACGTCTCCCGCCTCGACGACCAGGCCCACGAGGGTGCGGGTCTTCTCGCGGATGAGGTGGTGGTGGACTGCGGAGGTCAGCAGCAGCGACGGGATGGGGGCGTAGTCGCGCCCTGAGTCGCGGTCGGAGAGCACGACGAACCGGGCACCCTCGGCGATCGCCGCGGACACCTCACCGAAGATCTCCTCGAGGCGCGCCGTCATCGCGGCCGCGCCACCGGTGACGTCGTAGAGCCCGCGCACCACGTGGGTGGCGTAGCCGGGCAGGTCGCCGTCGGCGTTGACGTGGACGATCTTGGCCAGCTGGTCGTTGTCGATCACGGGGAACGGCAGAACGACCTGGCGGGAGTGGGCCGGCCCGGCCGCCAGGGCGTTGCCCTCGGGCCCGATGACGGTGCCGAGCGAGGTGACCAGCTCCTCGCGGATGGCGTCCAGCGGCGGGTTGGTGACCTGGGCGAAGAGCTGGGTGAAGTAGTCGAAGACCAGGCGGGGGCGGTCCGACAGCACCGCGATCGGGGTGTCGGTGCCCATCGAACCGAGGGCCTCTCCCCCGGTGCGGGCCATCGGGGTGAGCAGGATCTTGAGCTCCTCCTGCGTGTAGCCGAAGGTCTGCTGGCGGCGGGCGACCGACGCCGCCGTGTGCACGATGTGCTCGCGCTCGGGGAGGTCGTCGAGGTGGATCAGGCCCGCGTGCAGCCACTCGTCATAGGGGTGCTGGGCGGCGAGCTGGGACTTCACCTCGTCGTCGGAGACGATGCGGCCGTGCTCGGTGTCGACCAGGAACATACGTCCGGGCTGGAGGCGGCCCTTGCGGACCACCCGGGTCGGGTCGAGGTCCAGGACCCCGGACTCCGAAGCCAGCACGACGAGCCCGTCGTCGGTCACCGAGTAGCGGCCCGGGCGCAGTCCGTTGCGGTCGAGCACTGCGCCGATGAGCGAGCCGTCCGTGAACGTCACGCAGGCGGGACCGTCCCACGGCTCCATGAAGGTCGAGTGGAACTCGTAGAAGGCCCGGCGGGCGGGGTCCATCTCCTCGTTGTTCTCCCACGCCTCCGGGATCATCATGAGGACGGCGTGGGGCAGGGGGCGGCCACCGAGGTGCAGCAGCTCGAGCGCCTCATCGAAGGACGCCGAGTCGGACGCCTCCGGGGTGCAGATGGGGAACAGCCGCTCGAGGTCCCCGGGGATGACGTCGGAGACCAGCTGGCTTTCCCGCGCGCTCATCCAGTTGCGATTGCCCTTAACGGTGTTGATCTCACCGTTGTGCGCGATCAGCCGGTAGGGGTGCGCCAGCGGCCAGCTGGGGAACGTGTTGGTCGAGAAGCGCGAGTGGACCAGCGCGAGCTGGGTCTCGAACCGCCGGTCGGACAGGTCGGGGAAGAACGGCTCGAGCTGGCCGGTGGTGAGCATGCCCTTGTAGACCAGCGTGCGACACGACAGGGACGGGAAGTAGACGTCGGTCTCACGCTCGGCCCTCTTGCGCAGGCAGAACGCCAGGCGGTCCAGGCCGAGGCCGACCATCCGACCCACGGCCGCCGAGACGAACAGCTGGCGGAAGAACGGCATGCAGTCGCGCGCTGCCTGGCCGACCAGCTCCGCGGCCACCGGCACGTCGCGCCAGCCGAGGACGGTCAGCCCCTCCTCAACGGCCAGCTCCTCGATCCGGGCCTCGACCCGGGCACGCTCGGCCTCGTCGCCGGGCAGGAACGCGATGCCCACGGCATACGCACCCTGGACGGGGAGGTCGAAGTCCACCACCGCACGCAGGAAGGCGTCCGGGACCTGCGTGAGGATGCCGGCGCCGTCGCCCACGAGCGGGTCGGCGCCGGTGGCGCCGCGGTGGTCGAGGTTGCGCAGCGCGGTGAGGGCGTGGTCGACGATGTCGTGCCCTGCGCTCCCCCGCATCGTCGCCACGAGGGCGACCCCGCAGGCGTCGTGCTCGAACTCGCGGCGGTAGAGGCCCGTGTCGGCGGGCTGGGCGGAGAAGCGCGCAGAGGTCACGTTCGGGTCACCGTCCTTGGGGGGAGAAGTGCGTTGTGGAACCCAAGTTGGGCACACCAGGTCACGCGCGTGGACGGCCTTGGCCACGGCTGCAGGAAGGATAGCCCGAGTGCCGTTTGTCCCGCCATGTGAGCCGCCTCATTCCGTATGCTGAGACGTCGCCTCACGCGGAACGGCCACCTCGCGGCGCCTCCCGAACCACACGATGGCCACGCCTATCAGGAAGACCAGGATGCTCGTCCACACGTTGACGCGCGCGCCGAGGATTGTGTGCGCGGGGTCGCTGCGCATCAGCTCGAAGACGATCCGGCCCAACGGGTACCCCACCACGTAGAGGCCGAACAGCTGTCCCTTGCGCAGCGCCCAGCGGCGGTCTGCGAACACCAGCACCAGGGCGAGCAGGAGGCACCACAGCGACTCGTAGAGGAACGTGGGCTGGTAGGTGCCGAGCACCACGGCCTTGCCGCTCGCGTCCCGCACCGCGTGACCGGCGGACTGGTCCCACTCGTGGATGGTCAGGCCCCACGGGACGTCGGTCGCGCGGCCGTAGAGCTCGTTGTTGAACCAGTTGCCCCACCGGCCGAGGGCCTGGGCCACGGCCACCCCGGGGGCAGCGGCGTCGATGTAGTCGAGGAACGGGACGCCGTGGCGACGTGCCCCTATCCAGCCCCCCAGTGCTCCGAGGGCGATGGCGCCCCAGATGCCGAGCCCACCCTCCCAGATGTAGAGCGCCTTGAGCGGGTGGCCGCCCTCGCCGAAGTACGGGTCCGGGGTCGTGATGACGTGGTAGAGCCGGCCACCGATGATGCCGAAGGGGACCGCCCAGGCGGAGATGTCGACGGCTTTCTCCGTGGCGTGACCGCGGTCGACGAGCCGCCGACCCGTGATCCAGACGGCCACGACGATCCCCGCGAGGATGCACAGGGCATAGGCCCGGATCGGGAACGGGCCGAGGTGCCACACTCCCGAGGTCGGGCTGGGCAGGTAGTAGGGCACCACTGGAGGCTATCCAGTCAGGGACGCGGGAAGTACGGCAGGTCGGGGTACAGATGAGCCAACGCCGTCGCGAGGCAGTCCCGGCCAGCTTCCACCCGCTCCCCTCGAGCCTGCCCCCGCACTGCCCCGACGATGCCACCGAAGTCGGTGATGCCACGCACGTCGTATCCGCGCCCGACCATGCACGTCTGGACAGCGGACGCCAGAGGCGGGTCCATGTGGGGCGGCGTATCGGCTGCATAGACTGCCGATGCCGGGAACCAGTGGCTCTCCTCGCAGGCGTCGACCCTCTCGGCCTCCCCTTTGCTCAGCACGCCGGTCGTCGGCGCCGAGGTCGCTGTGGTCGTCCCTGTGGCGGTCGCCGCGGCGCCGGTCCGCGCGTACGTGAAGATCCGAGTCGTGGTGGTGACCGGGTCCCAGACCGGCGTCGTCACCCCGAATCCGGCGGCCCGCAGGCACTGGGCATAGTCCTCCCAGGCACCCTCGACCTCGGCCCGCGTGACCCGGCCATCAGCCAGGATGACCCGCTGGGACGAGTCCGGATCCAGCGCGTCGACGAGCCGTCGGAGCTGGGTGGGACCCACGCGGTACACGCTGGGGTCGCTGTAGGTCGCGACGGCACGCGCCTGCCTCGGCGGCGGCTGGTCCGCCTCGGGTCCACACCCGCCCGCCAGCCCTACGGACAGCACACTGACCGCGGCCCAAGGCCACGAAACGCCAGCCACCCTCGCATGACGATGTCCGCGCGCCATCTAGAGGACGTAGTTGTACTCGGAGCCGCTCCACTTCTGCAGCGTGTGAGTGGACTTGATCTGGAACACCGAGTACCCGCCGCGCGCGATGTCCACCCCCGAGGCGCACTGACCGAGGAGTGACGAGTGGGTCGCGAAGCTGCCGTTGGGCAGGCTGATCGTGGTCTTGGCCCGCTTGACGTACAGCAGGCAGCCCGTCCCGGGGACGTTCGTCGTGGCGTACGCGTAGACCCCGTTGGTGCCACCGCTGCCGTAGTAGTAGTACGTCGTGCGCTTGGCGTCGTCGCCGCGCCACGGGAACTTTCCCGACCCCAGCGCCTCGGCCGGCGATGCGTGGCCGCATACGAACAGAACTGCGAGCGTCGCAGCAAGGAGCGCGAGTCGAGATCTGCTGATGCCTGGGTTCCCCATGTTCATGGTCATGGAGCAACCATATACAGCAACTGGCTAGCTATGCATAGGTTTCTGGATAGTTCTGGTCACTACGGCGTCGTTCGACGTGGTGGGGTGCCGCTACTTCGTGGCGGCCTTGATCTCGGCGGCAAGCTTGTCGCGAGTCAGACCCGTCAGCTCGAGGGCCTTGCCGTTGAGCTTGACCGTCGGGGTGCCATTGACATGGTCCTTCTCGGACTGGGTCTGCACGGACTCGACCCACTGGTTGTGCGACTTGGCGGCGTAGCACTGGTCCCAGGTGGCCAGGGCCGTGCTGTTCAGCCCCGCCTGCACGGCGAACTGCTTGAGCTGGGCATCGGTGTAGCCGGCCCCCTCCTTCGCGGGCTGACCCTGGAACGTGGCCGCGTGGTACTGGAGGAACTTGTCGGCGTCAGAGGCACACGCGGCCGCGTTGGCCGCACGGTTGGATGAGTCGTTGCCCAGGTTGTCGTCGAGGAACGACAGCGGGTGGGCGACCAGCTTGATCTGGTTCGCCTTGACCATGTCCACCATCTGCAGCCCGAAGATCTCCTCGAACCGTGCGCAGATCGGGCACTGGAAGTCCTCGTAGAGGTCGAGGGTGGGCACGTTCGCCGGGGCGCCGGGGTTGACGACGATGCCGGCGCCCATGGCGGCCACGTTCTTGGGCAGGGTCGCGCCGCCGGCGGTCGTGGCTGCCTTCTTGTCCTGGCTGCCGAGGATGACAGCCGTGATGACCGCCGCCAGCACCACGACGACCACGACCGTGGCCACGACGATGCGGTTCGCTCCCTGGCCACCGCCGTTGCCACCGCTGCGGATCGGGCCCTTGGGCGCTGCCGCCTGGATCTTCGCCTTGCGGCTGGCGCTGCTGCTGGTCATGCGTGGGGCCTCTCGTCGTGCTGGTCGGGCTCGTGCTGGTCGGGCTCGTACTGGTCGGGCTCGTGCTGGTCGGGCTCGTACTGGTCGGGCTCGTGCTGGTCGGGCTCGTACTGGTCGGGGAACAGGACCGGCTCGAGGCCGAAAGCCGTTCGAGGCCGCACGGCGAGCCAGGCGGCGCACACGAGCAGCCCGAGGTCGCGAGCGATCTCCTGGGGGTACTGCGTCTGGGAGGCCGCAATGGTTCCCCCGTGGCCGAAACACCCGCAGTCGATGGACAGCCCACGCGCCCAGGCCGAGGCGATCCCGGCGATGAACACCACCATCAGGACTCCACCCACGACCGCACTGAACCGGGTGAACAGCCCCAGGACCAGCAGCACCCCGACGGCAACCTCGAGGATCGGCAGGCCGTAACCGAGGTAGCCGGCGACGTCGTAGGGCAGCAGCTGGTACGCGCGCACAGAACGCGCTGACGTCTCGAGGTGGCCGACCTTGAGCAGCCCCGCCACGAGGACGACACCGCCCAGGACCAGCCGGGCCAGCAGCCCCACGACGTCGCGCAACCGCGGGTTGGACAGCAGGCTCAACGTCAGCGCCCGCTCCGGACGCCCTCGGCCAGCTCGCCGACGAGCGCCCGCAGGCTGGCGATCCCAGCCTCGAGGTCGTCCGCCTCGGTAAGGCACCGCACCAGGGCCGAACCCACGATGACGCCGTCGGCATAGGCCGCCACCTCGGCCGCCTGGGAACCACCGGAGACTCCGAGACCCACGCACACGGGCTTGTCGGTGACCGCCTTGGTGCGGCCCACGATCACCGCCGCAGCGTCTCCCATGGACGTCCTCGCGCCGGTCACGCCCATGTGCGACACGGCATACACGAAACCGCGGCACTGCGCGGTCACGGCGGCGATGCGCTGCTCCGTGGAGCTCGGGGCGACGAGGAAGACGCGGTCGAGGCCGGTCTCGTCACTCGCTGCGATCCACTCGGCGCCCTCGTCGGGGATGAGGTCGGGGGTGATGATGCCGGCACCGCCGGCGGCCGCGAGGTCTCGGGCGAAGGCGGTCGGGCCGTGCCGCAGGATGAGGTTCCAGTAGGACATCACCAGCGGCGGCGCCCCAGCGTCTCGCACCGCGCGGGTGGCGGTGAACGCGTCGCTCACCCGGACCCCGTGCTTGAGAGCCTGGTCTGCCGCGTAGGCGATGACGGGGCCGTCCATGAGCGGGTCGCTGTAGGGGATGCCGACCTCGACGATGTCGACGCCTGCCTCGACCATCGCGACCATCGCCTCGATGGAGCCCTGCACCGACGGGAAGCCGACGGGCAGGTAGCCGACGAGGGCGGCACGGTTCTCGGCACGACACTGCTCGAGGACCTGGGCGACCCCGATGCCCGTGGTCGTGGGGGTCACAGCTGGGCCCTTCCGTCACCCTCGGCCCGCGGCTCGTCGGCCGTGCCGCTCGGGGTCGCCTCGCCGTCCAGGAGGCCGAAGTACTCCGCAGCGGTGTGCATGTCCTTGTCACCGCGACCCGACAGGTTGACCAGCAGCAGCGCCTCGGGGCCGAGCTCCCGCCCGACCTCGAGCGCACCCGCGAGGGCGTGGGCGGACTCGAGCGCGGGGATGATGCCCTCGGTGCGGCAGAGCAGCTCGAACGCCTTCATGGTCTGGTCGTCAGTCGCGTAGCGGTACTCGGCCCGACCGGTGTCGCGCAGGTGGGCGTGCTCCGGCCCCACGCTCGGGTAGTCCAGGCCCGCAGAGATCGAGTGCGACTCGAGGGTCTGGCCGTCGTCGTCCTGCATGAGGTAGCTGAAGGTGCCGTGCAGCACCCCCGGCGAGCTCGCCGCGAACCGCGCCGCGTGCCTCCCGGACTCGATGCCCGCTCCCCCGGCCTCGATCCCGATGAGCCGGACGTCCGCGTCGTCGATGAACCGGTGGAAGATGCCCATGGCGTTGGATCCGCCACCGACACAGGCGATCACGGCGTCGGGGAGGCGTCCGGTGAGGTCGAGCACCTGGGCGCGGGCCTCGACCCCGATGACCCGGTGGAAGTCGCGGACCATCTCCGGGAACGGGTGCGGTCCGGTGACGGTGCCGAGGATGTAGTGGGTGTTGCCGACGTTCGTGACCCAGTCGCGCAACGCGTCGTTGATGGCGTCCTTGAGGGTGGCGCTGCCCGTGGGGACGGCGACCACCTCGGCGCCGAGCATCCGCATGCGGGCTACGTTGAGGGCCTGCCGCTCGGTGTCGACCTTGCCCATGTAGATCACGCACTCGAGGCCCATCAGGGCGGCCGCTGTTGCCGTGGCGACCCCGTGCTGGCCGGCGCCGGTCTCGGCGATCACACGGGTCTTGCCCATCCGCTTCGTCAGCAGCGCCTGCGCCAGCACGTTGTTGATCTTGTGGGAGCCAGTGTGGTTGAGGTCCTCGCGCTTGAGGATGATCCGTGCGTTCCCGGCGTGCGCGGCGAACCGCGGCACCTCGGTGATGATGCTCGGACGTCCGGTGTAGGTCCGGTGCAGCCGCTCCAGCTCGCCCATGAACTCGGGGTCGACCATGGCCTTGCGGCGGGCCTCGTCGAGCTCCTCCAGCGCCGGGATCAGCGCCTCCGGGACATAGCGGCCCCCGAACTCGCCGAAGCGGCCCGGGCGGGCCAGGGGTTCAGGCGTCAGGTCGGTCATGGTGTGGCTCCCGCCGCAATGAGTTCGTATGCCGCGCGGCGGGGGTCGCTGCCCCGCACCAGTGCCTCGCCGACGAGGACGGCGTCGGCGCCCTGACCCGCGAACCGGGCCGCGTCGGCGGGGCCGCCGATGCCGGACTCCGCCACCTTGACGCAGGTGTCGGGGATCAACGAGGCCAGTCGCGCGAAGGTGTCGGGGTCGACAGCCAGGGTCTTGAGGTTGCGGGCGTTGACGCCCACCACCGCGGCCCCGGCGTCGACGGCGCGTCGCGTCTCCTCCTCGTCGTGGACCTCCACCAGCGCCGTCATCCCCAGATCGTGGGCGAGGCCCTGCATGCGGACCAGGTCGTCCTGGGCGAGAGCGGCCACGATGAGGAGGATGAGGTCGGCCCCATGGGCCCGTGCCTCGAACAGCTGGTAGTCCTCGACCATGAAGTCCTTGCGCAGCACCGGGATCCGCACGGCTTTGCGCACTGCGTCCAGGTCCTCGAGCGACCCGTTGAACCGGCGGCGTTCGGTGAGCACGCTCACGGCCGTCGCACCACCGGACTCATAATCCGCCGCAAGGCCCGCCGGGTCGGCAATGGTCGCCAGCGCTCCCTTGCTCGGGCTGGATCGCTTGACCTCGGCAATCAGCGCCAGTCCGGGACGGCGCAGCGCGGCCTCCGCGTCGAGCGCAGGGGCGGCGTCAGCCGCCAGCTCCTCGATCCGTGAGCGCGGGACGACGGCCTGCGCGGCCGCGAGGTCTTCGCGGACGCCGGCAACGATGTCGTCGAGCACGGTGGGCATGTCGACAGGCTATCCAGCAGAACTGGGTGGTCCCCGCCCGGGTCAGCCGGTGGACTGGTGGGCCGAATGGGCCGGGGCGGCCGGGTGGTCCCGGTCGACCGGGTTGGCCGCGGCGCCCGCGCCGGTCAGTTGATGCCGACCTCGGGCTTGGTGCTGTCGGGGGCGTCGGGCCCGTCGACCGTGACGGCGCCGTAGCCCGCCATCGACAGGACCTTGCCTGCCACCGCGCCCAGGGCGCAGACGACCAGTCCGATGACGAACAAGGTCGTGTTGGTCAGCACCACGGCCAGGGACGCCACGGCAGACCCGACGAGGATGATGACGACGGCCGTCCAGGCGGCGACGCTGTGGCCGTGGTCTTCTTCGTGGATCTCGTGCTCTGCCATGGGGGTGGCTCCTGCTGGTCGTCGTGGTCTGGTCTGGTCTGGCGTGGGCTCGACGCCCATTCTGTCAGGTGCTTGCGGACTCGTCGCGCACCGTCGGGTCGTCGCCGGCGTCGAGCCGGTCCCAGTCGGTCGCCACCCGTTGTCCCCGAGCCCCCGCCGACGTGGACGGAGCCTCGTACCGCGCTCCGAGTCCGCGCCAGCTGCCCGCTCCGACCCATCCCGCCACGGCTGCCACGACCAGCAGCACCGATGCCACGACGCAGATCCACGGCCAGGCGGTCGCCATGGCGTGGGTCTCGATGGATCCGGTGCGCCCGGCCGCCTTGGCGGCGACGGATCCGAGGGAGTTCTCGGGCACGAGTCCGACGCGGGCTGCCACGAAGCCCTCGGCAGCACCTGCCAGGGCGAGCACGACGAGCGTGACCCGTCGCACGACCGGCCCGCTGGTGGCACTCGCCAGGGCAGCCGCCGCACCCACGAGCGCCAGCGCCACGACGCCGGAGGCGACCTCGCTACCGGTGCCGGTGATGCGGCTGGCTCCGAGGACCGCATCGTTGACGGTGCCTTCCACCCAGACCCGGCCCCCGCTGGACAGCAGGACGCCCGAGCCCAGGAGGGCCAGGAGCACCACGGACAGCTTCGAGGTGAGGCGAGTGCTCACTGAACGGTCCTCAGGGCCGCGGCGGTCGCCACGGCACGGAGGGCAGCCGCCGCCTTGTTGACCGTCTCTTCGAACTCGGCCGTGGGCACCGAGTCGGCGACGATGCCCGCGCCCGCCTGCACGTGCGCCACACCATCCTTGATGACAGCAGTGCGGATCGCGATCGCCATGTCGAGGTCGCCGTGGAAGTCGAGGTAGCCGACCACCCCGCCATAGACCCCTCGCCGACTGGGTTCGTAGTGCTCGATCAGGCTGAGCGCGCGTGGCTTGGGCGCACCCGACAAGGTGCCCGCAGGGAACGTGGCGACGAGCACGTCATAGGCCGACTGGTCCGGACGGATCTCGCCCACGACGGTGGACTCGAGGTGGGTGACGTGGGAGTAGCGACGGATGTTCATGAACTCCACGACGTCCACGGAGCCCGCCTCGCAGACGCGTTGGAGGTCGTTGCGCCCGAGGTCCACGAGCATGACGTGCTCGGACCGCTCCTTGGGGTCGGCGAGCAGGTCCTCGGCGAGCTGGTGGTCGTCCTCGGGAGTCTTGCCCCGCGGCCTCGAGCCGGCGATCGGGTGGGTGATGGCCCGGCGGCCGGAAACCTTGACCAGCGCCTCGGGTGAGGAGCCGACGACGTCGTAGGCCGTGCCGTCGCCGGCGGGCAGCCGCAGGAGGTACATGTAGGGACTCGGGTTGGACGAGCGCAACGACCGGTAGACGTCGAGGGCGTCAGCGCGACACGGTGTCGAGAACCGTTGCGACAACACGACCTGGAAGACCTCGCCTGCCCGGATGTCCTCCTTGGCCTGCTCGACCATCTCCTCGAAGGCCGCCTGGGTGAGGTTGCTGCGCACCTCGCCCCGTGCCCGCTGGAAGGCCTCGCGGTCGACCGTCGCCACCGTGCTCGGCGCGGGAGCAGCGAGATCTGCGGTCATCACGTCGAGCCGTGCCACGGCGTCAGCCCAGGCGTCCTCGACCCGCTCGTCGGTCGCGTCGTAGTTGACGGCGTTGGCCACGAGCAGCACGGAGCCGTCGGCGTGGTCGAGCACCGCGAGGTCGGTCGCCAGCATCATCGAGATCTCGGGCAGGCCCAGCTCGTCGGGAAGGCTGTCCGGCACCCGCTCCCAGCGCCGCACCGCGTCATACGTGATGGCACCGACCATCCCTCCCGTGAGCGGCGGCAGGCCCTCGATGGGCTCTGTCGCCAAGGCGGCGACCGTGTCACGCAAGGCGTCCAGCGGGTTGCCGTCGGTGGGCACGCCGACCGGCGGCTCCCCCACCCAGTGGGCCTGACCGTCCTGCTCCGTCAACGTCGCCCGGCTCGCCGCCCCGACGATGGAGTAGCGCGACCAGACGCCGCCGTGCTCGGCGGACTCGAGCAGGAAGGTGCCGGGGGCGTCCTTGGCGAGCTTGCGGTACAGGCCCACGGGCGTCTCGGCATCGGCCATCAACCGGCGCACGACCGGGATGACGCGGCGGTCCTTCGCCAGGATCTGGAACGTCTCGAGGCGAGGCCAGGTCGTGCCGAATGACAGGTCGGGGCTGACGTCGCTCACCGTTCCCCCACCCGGGCATCGAGGTCGCCGGCGTCGAAACAGGTCCGGTCGCCCGTGTGGCAGGCGGCGCCCACCTGGTCGACCCGCACCAGCAGCGCGTCGCCGTCACAGTCGAGCGCCACGGAGCGGACGTGCTGCACGTGCCCGCTCGTGTCGCCCTTGCGCCAGTACTCACCCCGGCTCCGGGACCAGAACGTCACGCGACCCTCGCCCAGGGTTCGGCGCAGCGCCTCGTCGTCCATCCAGCCGAGCATGAGCACCTCACCGGTGTCGTGCTGCTGGACGATGGCCGCCACGAGCCCTTGCGCGTCCCGCTTGAGACGCGCGGCGATGGCGGGGTCGAGCACTGCAGACGAAGTCACCCGGCCATTCTGCCGTGTGCGTCCCGAAGCGGTCGGCTCGCCCACCATCCGTCAGGTATGCCGCGGGGCCGGGAGTCTCGCTACAGCGGGCTGACCGTGAAGCCGCCGCCGTCCTCCACGAGCAGCACCCCGGCCCCCCTGGCGAGCGGCCCGACGAGCTGGCCGGCCAGGCCGGCCACGGCGGCCTCGTTCGTGGGACTGTGACCGACGACCAGGGCGCGGCCGCCCTCGGGAAGTGACTCGACGATCCCCCGCAGCGCTTCGCCGAGGAGCCGCTCCTCGTGGTCGACCAGCTCTGGGTCGACCCCTCGGATCTGTTCGAGCGTTGCGCCCTTGCCCGCCGCCTTCGACGCGGCCCGCCAGCGATCCTCGACTGTCGAGCGCAGCCCAGTCACCTCGGAGACGGCCAGGTCGTCCTGCCCGGCGGCGTGACGCAGGATGGTGACCATCTGGGTGGCGCGGGCCGCGCCCGAGGAGACGAACGCGGCATACGGTGGCTGCAGTCCGTCGCGGCCGATCGCCTGCGCGTCGGCCACCCCCTGTGCAGTCAGCTCGTCGCCGTCGCTGTCCGTGTGTCGACGGAGCTCTATGTAGCGCATCCTCCATCGTCGGCACCGGGCCACGAAGAGCGCAACTCCGTCAGTTGGATGAAGCGCACCACCCACCGAGGGCTGGGCCGGAGCCCGCGTCGGAATGCCAAGGTGAGGGCAATCAACTCGCAGGGTGTTGATCGACAGGAGTCCCCCACATGAGCAGCTACATTGCGCGGCATCGTCGTCCTCGCCTTGCGTGGCGCCGGCGCCGCTCGCCGCGGTTGACCGCGATGTCCCCACAGGTGACGCAAGAGGCCCCAGTGACCGCAAGCCTGTTCGCGCCCGTCGTGCGACCGGGATCCGCGTAGCCCTGCTGCTCCCGGCCCGTTGCGGGTGCTGGGCGCCGGGATGAGCCTCACCGATCCTTCGTAGGCTACGCAGTGTGAAGGGGTCACTGCTGGTCGCCGGGACGACTTCGGATGCTGGCAAGAGCGTCGTGACCACTGGGCTCTGCAGGCTGTTGGCCCGCCGCGGGGTTCGCGTTGCCCCGTTCAAGGCCCAGAACATGTCGAACAACTCGATGGTCGTGGCCGGCCCCGACGGCCAGGGCGCCGAGATCGGGCGCGCCCAGTGGATCCAGGCCGTTGCTGCCGGAGCCGCACCCGAAGTGGCGATGAACCCCGTCCTGCTCAAACCGGGGAGCGATCGGCGCAGCCATGTCATCCTCAACGGACTCCCTGCGGGCTCCATCTCCTCGGCCGAGTTCGCAGGGTCGCGAGGAGCGCTCGCGAAGGCGGCCTTCGCGGCATACGACGACTTGGTCAGCCGTTTCGACGTGGTCATCTGCGAAGGCGCCGGAAGCCCCACCGAGATCAACCTGCGCGAGCACGACTACATCAACCTCGGGCTGGCACGGCACGCCGACATACCTGTGATCGTCGTCGGGGACATCGACCGCGGCGGGCTGTATGCCGCCCTCCATGGCACCGTGGCGCTGCTGCAGCCAGCCGACCAGCGACTTGTGGCCGGGTTCGTGGCGAACAAGTTCCGGGGGGACCAGACCCTCCTCGAACCGGCCAACCGCGAGATCGAGCGCATCACCGGTCGAGCGGTACTGGGGGTGATCCCCTGGAGCCCAGCCGTGTGGCTGGACTCTGAGGACGGCCTCGACCTCGCCGGACGAGCGGCCGAGGCCGAGCACCCGTTGGTCGTCGCGGTGGTGAGGTTCCCGCGGATCAGCAACTTCACCGACCTGGACGCCCTCGGGCTGGAGCCCGACGTCGACGTGAGGTTCGCCTCCCGTCCCCAGGACCTCGCCGACGCCGACCTCGTCGTGCTCCCCGGGACCCGATCGACCATCGCGGACCTTTCCTGGCTGCGGCATCGCGGCCTGGACCGAGCTGTCGTCACCCATGCCGCCGCCGGACGCCCCGTGCTCGGCATCTGCGGCGGGTTCCAGATGCTCGGACGCACCATCACCGACCCGGAGGGAGTCGAGGGCCCGGCCGGGATGGTGACCGAGGGGCTGGGACTGCTCGACACCACGACCACGTTCGCCCCCCGGAAGGTCCTGCGCCTCGCGCAAGGAACGGCGTTGGGCGCTCCGGTGTCCGGCTACGAGATCCACCACGGGGTGACCACCACCGGCGCGGAGGAGGAGTTCTTCGGCGGAGCCCGCCGGCGGCACGTGCTCGGGACCATGGTGCACGGGAGCCTGGAGTCCGACGAGTTCCGGCACTCGCTCCTGCGCGAGGTCGCCGCGTGGGTGGGACGCCCCCACACCGCCAGTGGGGTCAGCTTCGAGGCGGCTCGGCAGGCCAGGCTCGATCTCCTGGCCGACCTGGTTGAGGAGTGCCTCGACATGGACGCGATCGACACGCTGATCAACGAAGGAGCACCGTCGGGCCTGCCTGTGCTGCCGCCCGGAGATGCGAGGTGACCGCCCGAGCTCGCAGGTAGCAGCGCAACAGCGCCGACCTGCCTCTGTTCGCGTTGCCCATGCAGGCTCAGGTCCTTGCGTTGCAGCGCGAACTACGGCACTTGCATGAGATATGCCCTGTCTGTGAGTGAGAACATCCCTATGGGTCCAGTTGTTGTCAGGCTCCCGCCTCGGCGCTCCTCGAGCTCGCACGGTCAAGGCCGAGGTGGACCCGTCCAGGACCGGCAGCACAGGGTGCCGAGCACATGAAGCGGGGCACAGATGAGTGAGGCTCCGGCCGCCGGCTTGTCGCCATCCGTCCAGAGAGCGCTGGACTGGGCAAGCGCTGTTGCCCGGGTCCGGGAACGGACTCCTGCGGCCGACCCCGATCCGCTCCCGACGCCGAGCGACCTGTTCGTCGGCACGATGCTGGCTCACGCGGACAGTGACGGAGAGGTCCGGGTACTGCTGACACATTTCGGTCTGACGGCGCGCGACATCGTCGGCGAGCAGTACGCGCGCGTGACCCCGGTGAACCTCGCCGCCGTGGCTCCGTCGGTGAGCGTGGGTCGGCCGGTGCCGAGCGGTCCGATCGACGGCATCGTCGACTGGGCACAGCGGCAGAGCGGCGGTGACGTCCAGCTGCTCCATCTCCTCGGTGCGATGCTGGCCATCCAGACAGAGCTGATGACCAGCTTCGAGTCGGCTTTCACGTACATCGGGGAGAGCCGACAGGCCGTCGCCTCGTCGTACGAGTCGTGGCTCTCCACTCGACCTCAGGACGAGCCGCGCACCGCCGGGGCGTCCCTGCGGGAATGGCTGCAGAGAAACAACCCGCGTGCTCCGGTCAACGTCGCGGGGTTCTCGACCGATGACATCTCGAGCCCGGACCTGCCACAACAGGACCTGGTGGGAATCTCGCCGGAGGCGAATGCCCTGGCCTATCTCGTCGCCTCGCGTGACCTCGCGCCACCGCTCGCCGTTGGCCTGTTCGGGGACTGGGGAAGCGGAAAGAGCTTCTTGATGCGAGACGTGCGCAATCGCGTCCGCGGTCTGGTGGCCTTGAGCGACG
Organism: Pedococcus sp. P2_E2; assembly: GCF_056403955.1. Lineage (NCBI taxonomy): Bacteria > Bacillati > Actinomycetota > Actinomycetes > Micrococcales > Intrasporangiaceae > Pedococcus > Pedococcus sp. P2_E2. The sequence goes on along the minus strand of NZ_JBFUEM010000006.1, from coordinate 392,099 downwards.
GACAACCACAGCACGAATCCGCCATCTGGCAGAACATCCAGCACATCGAGTTCAACGCCTGGGAGTACGTGCAGGGCGACCTCTGGGCTGGGTTGCTCGAGAAGATCTTCCAGAAGCTGGGCACGGCCATCAAGACGCGCACCCTCGTCGAGGAAAGGCAGGCCCCCGTCCGGACGCGATGGACCGAGCAGCTCGTCGTGGTCGAGAGCGCCGAGCTCGCCAAGGAGGAGCTCGGAGTTCGGGTTGAGGCCGCGGCGAACGACGTGACCAACGCCAGTGCCGCTCTCACTCAGCGAAAGCACGAGGCGGGCCAGCTGGAGGGGACCGTTCCGGAGGCCACGAGGATCGCCGCCAGAAAGGTGCTCAGCGAAGTCTGGTCCGAGGAGCGGGTCAAGGCGCTCGGAGCCGACGCGGACGGGCTGCTCACTGCTCTCGAGGAGGCCTGGGAGGAGATGCGTCAGGGCAAGGCACTCCTGGGCCCGTACTGGAAGGACTGGCGCCGGTTCGCCGTGCTGTGCGCAGCGGTCGCCGTGGTCCCGTTGGTGACCTGGCTGGTCGGGTGGCTGACGGGTGTGGGAGACGTCGGCTCGGCGCTCGCCGGTCTGGCCGCGGGGGTGCCCGTGCTCATCGCCTGGCTGCGGCTCTTCACGAGCTGGAGCCAGAAGCAGCGACACTCGATCGCCATGGCCCAGCAGCAGGTGCGGGCGACTCATCAGGCACCTGTCGCCCAGGCGCAGCGCGACCTGGACCGGGCGCAGGCCCGACATGCCGAGATGCTGAAGGCGCTGTCGGACCAGAGCGCCACCGTGGCACAGGAGAAGCAGCGAGCACTCGAGCTCGAGGCAGAGCTCAAGACCCTCACCGCCGGGCGGGTGTTCACCGAGTTCGCAGACAAACGAAGCACCGACTACCGGGCGCAGCTCGGCTTCCTCGGGACTGTTCGGGCTGATCTGAGGACGATCGAGGCCGAGGTCACCAAGAACAACCAGATGGCCGTTGCCCCGGAGTCCGATGGGCAGCCGTCGCACAATGTGCAGATCCCCAACCGGATCGTGCTGTATATCGACGATCTCGACCGATGCCCACCCGCGAAGGTCGTCCAAGTCCTTGAGGCCGTGCACTTGTTGCTCGCCTTCCCGTTGTTCGTCGTCTTCGTTGCGGTCGACTCGCGATGGCTCACCTCGGCGCTGCTCCAGCAACTTCATGCCCTGCGGGCTCAGGACGACGACAAGACCTCTGCGGATGGACTCCCCACGGCCCGCGACTACCTGGAGAAGATCTTCCAGCTCCCGTTCTGGGTGCAGCCCCTGTCAGGGGATGACCGCCGAAACATCGTGTCCGGCCTCCTCGGGCCAACCGTGCGCGGGGACACCGCCGAAGCCGGAAACGTGGCACCCGGAGCGCTGAGCATGGACGAGTCACGCTCTGAAGCCCTTGACGCGATGCTCGGCCAGAGCGGAAGCGGGCTCAGGCTCGAGACCAGCTCGTTGGCCCTGACTCCTACCGAGCTGGAGTTCGTCGCGAGTCTCGGCCCCCTCGTCGGTGAGACACCGCGGCGCATCAAGCGGTTCGTCAACACCGTCCAGTTCGTGCTCTCGGTGCGGCCGCCCCTCGTCGGCGACGGCCCCCACTCACCTCGACTGGCCGCCGCTCTGTTCGCCGCCATTCATGAGGGCACGCCAAGCGTTGCGCGTGAGTTCTTCAAGGAATCCAAGGAGAACGAGCCGTTGGACCTCGCTCTCATGGCGCTGGGCACCGAGGATGCCGAACGGGTCCGGCTGTCGGCGTGGTTGGACCAACCCGCCAACCAGCACTGGAGGCAAGTGACGCCGCGCATCATCGGTGAGCGATGCCAGATGGTGCAGCGGCTCAGCTTCGACCGGCCCACACGTTGACCCTGCCGAAGCGCCTTCAGCGGGGCTAGCCGCGTTGTTGGGCCGCCCACGAGGCGTGCAGCGCGGCATACACGCCGTCCTGCTCGACCAGGTCTCGGTGCGGGCCGCGCTCGACGATGCGCCCACGGTCGACGACGATGACCTCGTCGGCGGCCTCGGCCGTCGAGAGCCGGTGGGCGATGGCGATCGAGGTGCGGCCGCGGGTGAGGCCCTCGAGCGCCCGCTGGAGGCGCACCTCCGTGGAGGGATCGACGGCGGAGGTCGCCTCGTCGAGCACGAGCAGGTCGGGGTCGGCGAGGTAGGCACGGGCCAGGGCCACGAGCTGCCGCTCGCCGGCGGACAGCGACTCGCCCCGCTGCCCCACCTCGGTGGCCAGGCCCTGCGGCAGGCCGGCCAGCCAGGCGTCGAGGCCGAGCTCGGTGAGGGCCAGCTTCACGTCCTCGTCGGTCGCGTCGGGTCGCCCGAACCGGACGTTCTCACGCAGCGTGGCGTCGAAGAGGAAGCCTTCCTGCGGCACCAGCACGACGCGCTCGCGCAGCGAGGAGAAGCGCACGTCTCGCAGGTCGACGCCGTCGATGCGGACGGTGCCCTCGGTGGGGTCCATCAGGCGGGTGAGCAGCTTGGCGAGGGTCGACTTCCCCGAGCCGGTCTCCCCCACGATGGCCACGCGGCTGCGCGGCCCGATGGCGAGGTTGACGTCGTGCAGGACGGTGTCGGCCCCGGGATAGGCGAAGGACACGGCGTCGAAGTCGACCGCGATCGGTCCCCGCGGCAGCACCTGCCCGTCGTCACCGGGATCGGCGACGTCGGCGGGGGTGTCGATCACGCCGATGACGCGGCGCCACCCGGCCACAGCGTTCTGGAGCTCGTTGAGGATCTCGGTGGCCTGCTGCACCGGCTGGGTGAACAGGTTGACGAGGAAGAGGAAGGCGAGCAGCTGTCCGAGCGTGAGGTGGCCGCCGACAGCCTGGATGGTGCCGACGACGAGCACGACGGCAAGGGTCAGGCCAGCGACGAGCTGCCCCGAGGAGAAGGCCACGACCGAACGCACCTGGGCCCGGATCGACGCGCTGCGGTGCGCCTCGATGGCGCCGTCGATGCGGTGCGCCGTGCGCTCCTCGACGCCGTAGGCCCGGATGGTCGCCGCCCCGACGACGGACTCCGAGACCGCAGCGAGCAGGTCGCCGACCCGCTCGCGCACGACCGTGTAGGCCCGCCCCACGATCTTCTGGAACCGTCGGATGACGAACAGCAGCGGCACGAAGCACAGCCACACGACCCCCGTCAGGAGGGGGCTGTAGAAGAACATCAACCCGGTCGCGACGGCGATCTGTCCCAGGCTGAGCACGAGGATGATGCCGCCGAACTGGACGAACTGGCTGATGGTGTCGACGTCGGAGGTCACGCGGCTGACCATCGACCCCCGGCGCTCGGTGTTCTGCGTGAGCATCGACAGGTCGTGGATGTGGCGGAAAGCCTTGAGCCGCAACGACGCCAGCCCGGCCTCGGAGGCCTTGAAGAGGCGCACGTTCACGGCATACGCGCTCAGGGCGGTGGCCGCGACGGCGATCAGGGCGAGCAGCACGTAACGGGTGACCAGCCCCGGGTCGGGACCGTCCTTGCCGAGCAGCCCGTGGTCGGTCGTCTGCTGGACCACGAACGGCACGACGATCCGCCCGACGGTCGTGATCGCGGCGAGCCCGAGAGTCACCCCGAGCCCGCGCCGGAGCTCGGGCGAGAGGTCGAGCCCGCGACGCAGGGTCGCCATGGTCCCCAAGGACGAGGTCGTGTCGATGGAGGTGCTCACGCGGACGCCCCCTCCTCGTCGGCGGCGAGGGCAGCGCGCTCGGCAGCCTCGCGAGCGTAGGCCGTGACGAGCCGCTGGTAGCCGACGCACCGCTCCTCGAGCTCGCGATGCGTGCCGTGGTCGACCACCCGCCCACCTTCGACGTAGACGATCTGGTCGGCGAGCGTGATCGTCGACATCCGGTAGGCGACGACGAGCACCGAGGTGCCGGCACTGGACCGTCGCAGGCCGGCCAGGATCGCCTGTTCGACCGCCGGGTCCACGGCACTGGTGGCGTCGTCGAGGACGAGCAGCTGAGGCCGGCGGATCACGGCCCGGGCCAACGCGATCCGCTGGCGCTGACCGCCCGACAGGGAGGTGCCACGCTCGCCCACCCGGGTCTCGATGCCGAGGGGTAGGTCCTTCACGAACCCGGTCGCCTGCGCGATCTCCAGCGCCTCCCACACCTCGGCGTCGGCGTAGTCGCCGCCCAGCGCGACGTTGCCGCTGACCGTGTCGTCGAACATGAACGTCTGCTGTGGCACCAGCGCCGCCGCCGCGGAGACCCCTCCGCGGGCGATCTCCCGAAGGTCGAAACCGTCAATGGTCACGTGCCCGCGATGCGGGTCGACCAGGCGCAGCGTGAGGTTGGTCAGCGTGGTCTTGCCCGAGCCGGTGGGCCCGACCAGGGCGACCGTCGACCCCGCGGGGACGTCGAGCGAGACACCGTGGATGGCCTGGAAGGTGCCCTCCTCGCCTGCCTCGTCGACGATGTCATAGGAGTAGTCGACCCCCCTCAGCTCGGCGTGCGAGGAGCCTCGACGCGGCAGCTGCGTCTCACCGAAGGCCAGCTCACCACGGGCCTTGAGGACCGCATCGACCCGGTCCCAGCCGACGACCGTGCGCGGGAGCTCTCCGAGCACCCAGCCGAGGGCGCGCACGGGGAAGGCGAGCACCGAGATGAGGTAGGCCACCTGGACGACCGCCGCGGGAGTGAGGGCACCGGAGGCGACCTGGTGGGCGCCCACGGCGAGGACGGCGAGCGTGCCGAGCGTCGGGATGGACTCGATGACCGGGTCGAAGGTCCCCCGGGTGCGGCCGACCTCGACGTTGGCCCGCTGCAGCCGTCGGGTGACCTCCTCGAACCGGTCGGACTCCTGCTGCTCGCGCCCCATCGACTTGACGATGAGCGCTGCCTCGAAGCTCTCGTGGGCGACTTCGCTGACCTCGGCGCGGAGCTGCTGCGCCCGGGAGACCCGCGGTGACATGGCCCGCTGGAACACGATGTTCGCCAGGAACAGCAACGGGAAGACGGTCAGGCCGATGATGGCCATCACCGGGTCGACGAGCACCATCTGCACGATGCCGGCCACCAGCATGACGATCACGCCGATCGCCATCGGCAGTGGGGCGAAGACGTTCCACGTCGCCTCGACATCGGCGTTGGCGTTGGACAAGAGCTGCCCGGAGGGGTGCCGGTGGTGCCAGGCGAGCGGGAGCCGGAGGTACTGCCGCGTCACCTCGCGGCGGAACCCGGCAGCGACGTTGTACATCGTGTAGCCGGCGGCGATCCGTCGGATCACGACCCCCACCACGTTGATGACCACGACCCCGGCGATCCATCCGAAGATGGTCCACAGCTGGGTCGCGGTGGCGTGCCCTGCGGCGACAGCCGGCTGGACCTGCTCACGCGTCACCTTGCCGATGGCCCAGGCCGTCAGCACGGTCATCACGCCGTAGAGCGTGCTCCCGGCCACCGCCAGCGCGAACCAGCGTGGCTCGCGCCGGATCCCGACGCCCACGATGCCGAGGCTGCGGCGCAGCGACGGCGCGGCGTCGACGGACACAACGAACCTCCGGATCAGGCACAGGGGTGGGAAGAGCAACCTTCTCATGTGCCGGGCATGATGGCCTCCATGACCCACCTCGCCCGGCTCGAGCGCGACGCCCTGTGTGACACCTTTCTGACAACCGGGCCGGACGCGCCCACCCTGTGCTCCCCGTGGACGACGGCCGACCTCGCGGCCCACCTGGTGGTGCGTGAGCGCCGACCGGACCTGGCGCCGGGCATCTGGGTCCCCGCCCTGGCCTCACGGCTCGAGGACGGCATGGCCGAGTACGCCGCCAAGCCGTGGGACGAGCTCGTCGACCTCGTGCGTTCGGGGCCGCCGGCCTGGTCCCCGACCCAGAACAGCCGGGTCGACAACGCGGTCAACCTCGTGGAGTTCTTCGTCCACCACGAGGACGTCCTGCGTGGTGACGAGCAGGTGGGACCTCGCAGGGAGCTGACCGAGCGAGAGAGCCGCGCCCTCTGGAAGACGTTGTCCCGCATGGGCAAGCTCTTCTTCCGCCGCAGTCCGGTGGGTGTCGTCCTCAGCACCCCGGAGGGCAAGACCCTCCATGCCAAGGACACGACCGACCTCGGCACGGTCGTGATCGAGGGCCACCCGTCCGAGCTGCTCCTGGCTGCCTACGGCCGCCGCCGCGTGGCCGCGCTCGAGGTGACGGGCAGCGACGCCGCCATCGAAGCGCTGTGGGACGCCCCGCTCGGCCTGACCTGACCCGCTGCGGAAACGACCGCGGTCAACGCACTGGTATGCCGCCCTCCCGCAGGGCCTCCTTGACCTCACCGATGGTGAGCTCGCCGAAGTGGAAGACACTGGCGGCCAGCACGGCGTCCGCCCCAGCACGCACGGCAGGGGCGAAGTGGTCGACTCGTCCGGCTCCCCCACTGGCGATCAGGGGGATCCGCACCGCTCGGCGGACCTGCTCGATGAGCTCGAGGTCGAAACCGTCCTTGGTACCGTCGGCATCCATCGAGTTGAGCAGGATCTCACCGGCGCCGAGCTCGGCCGCGCGGGCGCACCACTCGATCGCGTCCAGCCCCGCACTCTGGCGACCACCATGCGTCGTGACCTCGAACCCCGTGGTCGGCGAGCCGGAGTCGTCGCGGCGACGCCGGACGTCGGCAGACAGCACCAGCACCTGCGAGCCGAACCTGTCGGCCACCTCGGAGATGAGCTCGGGGCGGGCAATCGCGGCCGTGTTCACGCCCACCTTGTCCGCACCGGCCCGCAGCAGCCGGTCGACGTCGTCGACGGTGCGCACTCCCCCTCCGACGGTCAGCGGGATGAAGACCTGCTCCGCGGTGCGACGCACGATGTCGTAGGTCGTCTCGCGGTTGGCACTGCTGGCGGTCACGTCGAGGAAGGTGAGCTCGTCGGCGCCCTGCTCGCCGTAGGCCTTGGCGAGCTCGACGGGGTCGCCCGCATCCCGCAGGTTGGCGAAGTTGACTCCCTTCACCACCCTGCCGGCGTCCACGTCGAGGCACGGGATGACACGCGTCGCAACACTCACTACGCGAGCCTAGCGATCTAGTCTGGAACACATGCCCAGCGACCAGATAACGGAAGCAGTCGCGGTCATCGTCACGCTGGTCGATGCCAGCGAAGCACTCTGTGGCACAACACACCTCATCTGCATCGACGGACCCAGCGGCGCCGGCAAGACGACCCTGGCGAGCGCTGTGGCGGCCGCCCTCGCAGCGCCCACCCTGCACATGGACGACCTCTACCCCGGCTGGGGCGGGCTGCGTGCCGGCACGCAGCGGGTCCAGGAGTGGATCGTCGGGCCGCTCACGCTCGGCCACCCGGCCCGTTACCGGCGGTGGGACTGGGCCACCGACCGGTATGCCGAGTGGGTGCAGCTGCCGTCGTCGGAGGTGGTGGTCCTCGAGGGGTGCGGGGCGGGCGCCCTCCCGGCCGGGAAGGCGGCATCCGTCCTGGTGTGGGTCGAGGCCGAGGAGTCCGTGCGCAAGGCGAGAGGCATCGCCCGCGACGCCGTCTTCGCCCAGTTCTGGGACGGCTGGGCCGTCCAGGAACGCCGCCTCTACGAGGCGGACCGCACCTGGGAGCGGGCCGACCTCTATCTCGACACGACCCTGGACCGGCGGCAGCAGCTCAGTCGCTGACCGTCCCAGCTCCGTCGACCGTCCTCGACGCCGCGGTGAGCACGCGGCATACATAATCGGGGCATGGAACCGGCAGACATGATGGCGGCCGTCACGACCTCCATGGAGGAACGCACTGGTCGTTCGCTGGACGAGTGGGTGGCGTTGGTGCGTGAGTCCGGCCCCGACCCCCTGGACCAGCGGGCCGTCCGCGCCTGGCTCAAGGAGGTGCACGGCGTCCCGCAGAACTCGCAGTGGGCCATCGCGGATGCCGCTGCCACCGGTGCGGGCTGGCAGCGTCCGGACGTCGACGCCTACACGGATGCGCTCTACAGCGGGTCGAAGGCGCACCTGCGTGCGATCCACGACGCTGTCATGACCTTGGCCGAAGCCCTCGGCGAGGACGCCAGGCGCGAGGGGCGAGGCACCTACATCCCGGTCATCCGCAAGACCCAGTTCGTCGCCGTCGCCCCAGGTCCGCGCGGGACCGTGCGTGTGGGGTTCCGCTTCCGCGGGAGCCCCCCTGAGGACGAACGCCTGTCTCCCGCGAGGGGTTTCGCGCAGGCAACCCACTGGCTCCACCTGGCCGCCGATGCCGACGAGGACGACCTCCGCTCGCTGGAGCCCCTGCTCGAGGCGGCCTACCGCCAGAACGGCTGACGTGCCCAGCGCCGACCTCGCCCGCGCCGCCGCCCGCTCCCGAAGGGAGGCGCGCGCCCGCACCGACCGGCTGCTCAGCCGGATGTTCTTCATCGTCCAGTGCGGCCTCGGCGCGGCCACCGCCTGGTGGGTGGCCAGCTCGGTCCTGCACCACACCCGGCCTTTCTTCGCCCCGGTGACGGCAATGATCTCCCTGGGGATGTCGTTCGGCCAGCGACTGCGCCGAGTGACCGAGGTGATGATCGGCGTGGCGGTCGGCGTCTTCGTCGGCGACGTCTTCGTCCACTTCTTCGGGTCCGGGTTCTGGCAGATCGTGGTCGTCGTCGTGCTCGCGATGAGTGTCGCCGCCCTCCTCGGCGCCGGGATGCTGCTCATCACCCAGGCCGGGGTGCAGTCCGTCATCGTCACCACCTTGGTGGCCGGGTCCGGGCAGGCGTTCACCCGCTGGCTCGACGCCGTCGTCGGAGGGGTCGTGGCCCTGCTCTTCACCCTGGTCGCCCCGGCTGCCCCGCTGCGCAAACCGCGACAGCAGGCCGCGCTGGTGGTCCACGAGATCGGCGAGATCCTCGCCGACACGGCGCGTTCGCTGAGGGAGCACGACGCCGACCTCGCCTCGGCCACGCTCGCCCGCGCCCGCGACTCAGAGTCGATGCTCGACGAGGCCAGGACGTTGTCCGCCGAGGGGGTGGCGGTCGTCCGGCTCTCACCGTTCAGGCGGCGCCACCTCCCCGGCGTGCAGGCCATCGCCGACCTGCTCGAACCCCTCGACCGCGCCATCCGCAACCTGCGAGTCCTGGTCCGCCGGGCCGCGATCGCGACCTGGCGTGGGGAAGAGGTCCCCACGGCATACCTGCGGCTGTTGGATGCCCTCGCCGAGACGAGCGAGGACATCGCCCATGAGCTCGGCGAACGTCGACTCCCCACCAACGCGCGGGTCGGGCTGCAACGGATCGGTGAGGCCAGCGCCGTCATCGACGCGTCGGCGGGGCTGTCCGGCGAGGTGATGCGCGCTCAGATCCGGTCGATGGTGGTCGACCTGCTGATGCTCACCGGCATGCCGCTCACGCAGGCTCGTGACCTGGTGCCCGAGTCGATGTCGACCGGACGGCAGGAGGACTGAGCGGGGCTGCGAGACTGACGGCGATGTCTTCCCGTCCCAGCCCCCACCTGCCCCCCGTCTGGCTGATGGCCCTGGCCCTGGTCGCGGTGGCTGCCAACCTGCGCACCGCCATGGCCAGCGTCCCGCCACTCACCGAGTCCATCGCGGGCGACCTCGGCCTGTCCAACACAGCCCTCGGCGCGCTCACCACCCTGCCGGTCCTGTGCATGGGGCTGTTCGCGCCCTTCGCGCAACGGATCGCCGCCCGCCTCGGCGCAGCGGCCTCCATCGAGCTGTCCATCGCATCCGTGGCCGTGGGGCTGGCGCTGCGCTTCGCAGGCGGCGCCACGTGGCCACTGTATGCCGGGACCTTCCTCGCGGGCGTAGGCATCGCCATCGGCGGCACCCTCCTCCCGGGCCTGGTCAAGGAGCTGTTCCCCCCTGAGCGGGCCGGGCTCGTCACTGGTCTCTACATGCTGGCGATGATGGGTGGCGCCGGTGCGTCCTCCGCGTTGTCGGTGCCGCTCGAGGGGTGGGTGGGATCGTGGCAGGCCGCGCTGGGATCGTGGTCAGTCCTCGCCCTCGTGGGGGTCCTGGCGTGGGTGCCGGTCCTGACGGGGCACGCCCGGCACCGTGCGGCGAACCCGTCGGTGCTGGCCCCCGTCGGGCTGCCCTGGCGACACGTCACCGCTTGGCTCGTGGCGGGCTACCTCGCGGTGCAGTCCGTCGAGTTCTACTCCACGCTGGCCTGGCTCGCCCCGTCGTACACCGCGCGCGGCTGGGACCCGACCCACGCGGGCTATCTTCTCTCGGTCTTCACAGCCGCCCAGCTCGTGTCCGGGCTCGCGGCACCGGCGCTGACCGACAAGATCACCGACCGCCGGGTGCTGCTCTTGTCGGCGGCCGTGCTCGGGCTCCTGGGACAGTCCGGGCTGTGGCTCGCACCTACGGCAGCCCCGTGGGTCTGGGCCACGGTGTTGGGATTCGGCCAAGGCGCGTCCTTCGCGCTCGGGCTGGTGCTCATGGTCGACTACGCAGGCACTCCTGCTGCCAGCGGGCGGCTGGCGGGGATGGCCTTCTTCGTCAGCTACACGGTCGCCTCGTTCGGGCCGGCGATGATGGGAACGGTCCGGGACGTGTCGGGGTCCTTCACGGCCGTCTGGGGTGCGCTGACCGTCCTCATGCTCGGCCAGGTCGCGTTCTCCTCGCTGCTCCGGCCAGGGCTGCGCAAGGTCGACTGACCGAGTCAGTCCAGGGTCACGTCGGGACTGGTGGCCGAGGGGCCGAGGGCCTGGACGAGGGCGGCGAGGCGGCCGGCCTCGGCGCGCCCGAAGCCCGAGTCCGCCTTCTGGATCGCCATGACGGCCACCGTGTCGGTGTCGGACAGGGCGATGGTCACCCACGGGTCGCCACCCGAGAACCTCACGTCGACGATCTCGCGCCAGGCCACGGTGCGGGTGGTGAAGAGGTTGCGGACGGTCAGGGAGTCGCGCGTCGGGACCGCCCTGATCGAGGCGAACCGCCACAGCAGCACTGCGATCGCGACCCCGACCGCGGCGAAGAAGATCCTGTCACCGGTGCGCCACGTCCCACCCTGCGCCGGCCCGGGCAGCAGCAGCGCGATCACGCCGAAGACCACGAGGGTGGCAGCGGCGAACGCATAGGCGACGGACCGTCCCCGTCGCGCCCGGAAGACCGCAAAGGCTGCCTGCTCGTCCGCGCTGGCGGCCCGACCCGACGGGGTCACGGTGGTCACAACCGGCAGGCAGCGATGTCGGTCACCAGGATCGCCCGCGCCCCGAGGTCGTAGAGCTCGTCCATGATGGCGTTGGTCCGCACTCGCGGGACCATCGCCCGCACGGCGGCCCACTCCTTGTTCTGGAGGGCTGAGACGGTGGGCGACTCCAGTCCGGGGGTGATGGCACAGGCTGCCTCGACGAGGTCGACGGGGACGTCGTAGTCGAGCATCACGTAGTGACGCGCCGTGACCACCCCGGTGAGGCGACGACGCAGCACGTCCACCGCGGCTGTCTCGTGAGAGCCCTCGCGACGGATGAGGACGGCCTCGCTGCGCAGGATCTCCTCACCGAAGACCTCGAGCCCCTGCTGCCGCAACGTCGTGCCGGTCTCGACGACATCCGCGATCACGTCGGCGACGCCCAGGGTGATGGCGGTCTCGACCGCGCCGTCGAGACGGACCACCTCAGCGCTGACTCCCTGGTCGGCGAGGTGCTTCCCCACGAGCCCCGGATAGCTCGTCGCGACCCGGTGACCGGAGATCTCGGCGACGCTCGCGCAGGTGCCGGGCTTCGCGGCATACCGGAAGGTCGAACCCCCGAAGCCGAGCGTCATGACCTCGATCGCCGCACTGCCGGCGTCGAGCAGCAGGTCGCGGCCGGTGACACCGCAGTCCACGGTGCCGGACCCGACGTAGACAGCGATGTCACGGGGACGCAGGTAGAAGAACTCGACCTCGTTGTCCGCGTCGGTGAGGACGAGCTCCTTGGTGTCACGACGGGTGCGGTAACCCGCCTCGCGCAGCATCTCGACCGCGGGCTCGGACAGGGAACCCTTGTTGGGCACAGCAATTCGCAGCATGTCCGTGAAGTCCTTTAGAGGTGTGCGTAGACGTCGTCGAGGGTGATGTCGGAAGCGACCATGAGCACCTGGAGGTGGTAGAGCAGCTGGCTGATCTCCTCCGCCGCGCGGTCCTTGCCCTCGTGCTCGGCAGCCATCCAGACCTCGGCGGCTTCCTCCACGATCTTCTTGCCGATCTCGTGCACGCCGGCGTCCAGCGCGCGCACGGTGCCCGAGCCCTCGGGTCGGCTCACCGCCTTCTCGGCCAGCTCGGCATACAGATCGTCGAAAGTCTTCACGGGCCAAGGGTACGGGGAGCAAGGGTGCCGAGGGTGACCGCGGTCGCCACCGCGGCCATCGCCGCCTCGTGCCCCTTGTCCTCACTGGATCCGGACAGCCCGGCACGGTCGAGTGCCTGGGCGTCGTCATCGCACGTGAGCACCCCGAACCCGACGGGGACCCCGGTGCGGACACTGACCTGCGCCAGCCCGTGCGTGACCCCCGAGCAGACGTAGTCGAAGTGCGGTGTGCCGCCGCGGATCACGACGCCGAGGGCCACGAGTGCGTCGTGTGCGGGCGCGAGACGCGCGCAGGCCACGGTCAGCTCGACCGTGCCCGGCACCCGGACGAGCAGGACGTCCTCGACCCCCGCCTCGGCGAGGGCACGCTGGGCGCCTGCGACCAAGCCGTCCATGACCTCGGTGTGCCACGAGGCCGCCACGATGGCGACTCGCAGGCCTGACCCGTCGGCGGTGAGGGCAGGCGCGCCGTGACCGCTCACGCGCTGGCTCCCTGGTCGCTCGCGTCAACGACGAGGTCGTGCCCCATCCGATCGCGCTTGGTCCGCAGGTACGCACGGTTGGCGGGGTTGGGCGCGATCGAGAGGCGCTCGACGGCCGCGACCTCGATCCCGTATCCCTGCAACGCCGCGACCTTGGCCGGGTTGTTGGTCAGCAACCGGACCGCACCGAGACCGAGCGCGCTGAGGATGGCCGCGCCGGCGGCATACTCCCTGCCGTCGATCGGCAGGTCGAGCTCGAGCTGGGCGTCGACGGTGTCGAGGCCGGCGTCCTGCAGGGCGTAGGCCTGAAGCTTCGAGACGAGCCCCACACCACGGCCCTCGTGTCCACGCAGGTAGACGAGCACACCGCCCTCGGCGGCGATCCGCTCCATGGATCGCTCGAGCTGTGGCCCGCAGTCGCACCTCAGGGAGCCGAAGGCGTCACCGGTGAGGCATTCGGAGTGCAGTCGCACCAGCGGGTTCGGCCCGGTGGCACCGCGCGGGCTGATCAGCGCCACGTGCTCGTCACCGGTGAGCTTGTCGCGGAACCCGATCGCCGAGAAGTCGCCGTGCCGGGTGGGCAGGGTCGTCTCAGCGAGGGTCTCGACGCGGTCGTGCAGCTGCCGCCACGCGATCAGCTGCTCGATGGTGATGACGGGGAGGTTGGTGACCGCCCCGGTCGCCAGCACCTCGGGCAGGCGCATCATCGTGCCGTCGTCGTTGACGAGCTCGCCGATCGCGCCGACGGGCGCGAGCCCAGCGAGCCGGCAGAGGTCGACGGCTGCCTCGGTGTGACCGGGCCGCTCCAGCACCCCGCCAGGCTTGGCACGCAACGGGATCACGTGACCGGGACGCACGAACGACTCGGTCGTCGACGACGGGTCTGCCAGCAGCCGGATGGTCTGCGCCCGATCGGCGGCACTGATGCCCGTGGTCACGCCCGCCGCGGCGTCGATGGTCACGGTGTACGCAGTCCGCAGCGGGTCACGGTTGTCGGCGACCATCAGCGGAAGCCCGAGCCGGTCCGCTGCCTCGCTGGTGATCGGGGCGCAGACGTAGCCACTGGTGTGGCGGATCGTCCAGGCCAGCCACTCGTCCGTCAGGGTCTGGGCGGCGAGGATGACGTCGCCCTCGTTCTCGCGGTCCTCGCTGTCGGTGACCAGCACCGGACGCCCTTCGCGCAGCGCCGCGAGGGCCGCCTCGACGGTGGCCAGACCGATCATGCCGACACCTCACTCAGCTCGGGAGCGGGGTCGCGCTCCTCACGGGAAGCCTTGAGCCAGACGAAGAAGCCGTAGACGACCAAGCCTCCGTAGACGACGAACAGGATGGCTGTCGGGTAGTACCTCGAGTGCCAGAGCAGGGGCACACCGACGAGGTCGACGGCGATCCACGCCAGCCAGAAGTCGTTCCAGCCGCGGGCCATCGCGTAGGTCGCGACCATCGAACCGACGAAGATCCAGGCGTCGCACCAGAAGTACCAGCGTGGCGCCGGCCAGCCGGCTCCGATCACGGAGAAGACCCACTGGAAGACCAGCACGCCCGCGGCGGCCGCGACCAGGTATGCCACCCGCTCCTGGAGCGTGGCCCAGCGCGGCGTGATCGCGGCGGCGGAGAGGTCATGACGTGCCTTGCGCTGCTCGGTCCACCGCCACCACCCGTAGACGCTGGTCAGGATGAAGAAGACCTGCCTGCCGGCCTGGCCGAACAACGGCTGCTGCGCCTGTGCGTCGAAGGTCGCACCGATGAAGACGGTGAACAGGAGCACGTTGCCGACGATGCCGATCGGCCAGGCCCAGACTCGTCGTCGCAACCCGCCGATGGCGGAGGCGAAGCCGAAGGCGTTGCCGACGATCTCGCGCCACGTGATGGGGTGGCCGGCGATCGTCAGGTGCGCCTCGTAGAGCCGACTGAAGATGTTCATGCGGAGGTCTCCTTGGAGGTGAGCAGGCGTTCGACGTACTTGGCGAGGACATCGACCTCGAGGTTGACGGTGTCGCCAACTTCCTTGTGTCCCAACGTGGTGAGGGTGAGGGTGGTGGGGATCAGCGAGACGCTGAACGTCGCGTCGTCGACGGAGGAGACCGTGAGACTGACGCCGTCGACGGTGATCGACCCCTTTTGGACGACGTAGCGGGCCAGGGCGTTCGGCAGGCCGAACTGCACGACCTCCCACCGCTCCCCCGGCGTTCGCGCGAGGATCCGGGTCGTGCCATCGACGTGGCCCTGGACGATGTGGCCGCCGAACCTGCTCGAGGCTGCCATGGCGCGCTCGAGGTTGACGGGGTCGCCGGCGCTGAGGGTGCCGAGGCTGCTGCGGTCGAGGGTCTCGGCCATGACGTCGACGGTGAACTGCTCGGAGTCGTGCTCCACGACGGTCAGGCAGACGCCGTTGACGGCGATGGAGGCGCCGTGCTCGGCGTCGGACGTGACGAGTGGTCCGGCCACCGTCAGTCGGGCCGAGTCGGCACCCGCGTCGAGGGCAACGACCCGGCCGAGCTCCTCGACAATTCCCGTGAACATCAGCGAGCCCCCTTCAGTGATGCCGTGATCCGCACGTCGTCGCCGATCAGGGTGATGTCGGTCGGCTGCAGGCGGAGCGCATGGTCGATCGACGTGATCCCCAGGTCGCTGACCGACGGGCGGCCGCGCCCCAACAGGACGGGCGCGACGTAGGCCACGAGCTCGTCGACCAGGTCGGCCGCCATGAACGCAGCCGCGACGGTGGGACCCCCCTCGAGCCAGAGGTGGTGCACCTCGGCCTCGGCGAGCGCCGACAGGACGTCCTTGGGGTCGCGCGTCCGCAGCTGCCAGGTGGGAGCCGCGTCGTCGAGCACACGGGCGTCCGGCGGGAGGTCACGCTCGCCCATGACCACCCGGATCGGCTGCTCGGGGTAGAGCGAGCCGTCGAGACGTCGCGCGGTCAACTGTGGGTTGTCGAGCAGCGCCGTGCCGGTCCCCACGAGGATCGCCCCACTGCGGGAGCGCTGCTCGTGGACGTCGGCCCGGGCGGCCTCGCCGGTGATCCACTGGCTGGTCCCGTCAGCCGCCGCACTGCGACCGTCGAGCGTGGTCGCGAGCTTCCAGGTCACCCACGGGCGCCCGGTGGTGACCAGATGGGTCCACGTCGCGTTCAGGGCCTGTGCCTCGTCGGCCAGCAGGCCGCCTTCGACCTTGACACCCCTCCTGCGCAGCCACTTGGCCCCACCCGCGGCGGCCGGGTTGGGGTCGGTCTGGGCATAGACCACCCGAGCCACGCCCGCGGCATGCAGGGCCGCCGCGCAGGGTTGGGTCCGCCCGCTGTGGTTGCACGGCTCCAGGGTGACGTAGGCCGTGCACCCCGCCGCGCGGTCCCCCGCGGCGCTCAGGGCGTCGGCCTCGGCGTGGGGCGTCCCCGCGCCGCGGTGCCAGCCGGCGGCCACGACGTCGCCGGCGGCGTCCGCGAGGACGCACCCGACGCGTGGGTTGGGGTTGGCCCGGGGGCCATGGGCAGCCAGCCCCAGGGCACGACGCATCATCGCCGTGTCTGTCGCGGAGTGCTCTGCCACTGTCCTGCCCTTGCTCGAAACCGTGTCGGCTGAGCTCCGGGGGTGTGCAGGCGGGCCTGCTGGCGAGGGTCGGAACGCAGGGTCGGCAACTGCCGCACTGCGAACCCACTGGTCCCGCTGTCGCGTGCTGCCTACCATCCGGACTTTCACCGTCGGTCTGGGAGTTCCACCCAGTCAACCGGCCGCTGGCTGCGGTCGGGTCGCGGACTGTCACCGCCGGTTCGGAATTACACCGACCCCGGAGCACGTCACTGTCCAGTATGCCTCAGCACGGGTGGGTGCGCGCCGTCCCGTCCGCGTGACGGTCCTCACGAAGGGGGCAGCCAGGAGAACACTTGCCAGCTCTGCCTGAGCCTCTACCACTTACCTCTGACATGGGTAGGGCCGCGAAATGGATTGCGCCACAACAGAATTGGTTGTGGATGGTCTTGTCGTTGCCATTCGAACAGGTGTACGATTGAGCCATGTCGGTCAGCGCTATCGCCACGCAGCGGGAGGAGGTCCAGCAGGACCTCTGGACCCGCACGGCAATGGTGGCTGGGCGGCTCAACCGGGCCCACGCCGAGCTGGTCGACATCGTCGCGAAGCTGATTGAGGGTGGGCACTGGGGCGACGGCGGTTTCCGCTCCCCCGAGCACTACCTGATCGTCCGAGCCGGCCTGTCCCCCGCGCACGCCCGCGACGTCGTCGCGGTGGCCCGACGCCGCGCGGAGCTGCCGGATGCAGCCGCGGCGGTGAGCGCTGGTGAGCTGTCGCTCGATGCGGCTGCCGTCGTGGCTCACCACGTGCCCGCCAGCCACCAGGCGTCGATGACCCACCTGGCTCGGCACGCCACGGTGCCGCAGCTGCGCCGCGCCGTGAGCCGACACGCGTTCCGCGACCCTGCGACCGAGGTGGAGTCCGCGTCCCCCGGGGTGTCTGCGGATCCTGTCGCGCTCGACCATCCGAGCGGCCCGCAAGGCGAGTCTGAGCGTCGTGCGTGTGCCAAGCCAGAGCTGTCCATGCACTACGACCGAGATGGCCGGTTCCAGCTCCGCTACAGCGCGCCCGCGACGATCGGGGCGCTCGTCGAACAGGCCGTCAAGGAGGCCAAGGACGCCTTGTTCCTCCAGCAGCGGGACGGCGACCCGCCTGCAGCCCCTCAACCCACCTACGCGGATGGCCTCGCGGAGGTCGCGCAGCGGTCCTTGGCCGGCGTTGCCTCCACGAGCCGCGCCAGCCACTACAGGGTCTACCTCCACCTGGACACGGACGGCGCCTGGATCAACGGCGGGGGCGCCATCCCGACGCGGCTCGTCAAGCGGTTCCTCACGGACGGCGCGCTCCAGCCAGTGTGGGAGACGCAGGGGCGACCGATCAGCGTCGGCCGCACGATGCGCATCCTCCCCCGGCGCTCACGCAGGCTGATCGAGGACCGCGACCGCGGATGCCGGTTTCCAGGATGCACCGCAACCCGGTTCGTCGAGATCCACCACCTCGACGACTGGGCCCACGGTGGCGCCACAGACGACGACAACCAGATCAGCCTCTGTCCGTTCCACCACGACGCCATCGATCGCGGGGACTTCAGCGTCACAGGAGACCCGACTCGCCACGATGGGCTCGTCGTAGTGAATCGCTACGGGCCACAGTTGCGACCGCCAGGGCCTGACGAGCTCGCCCCACCGGACGAGGGTTCGCGCGAGTGCGACGACAGGGTCACGACCTACCGACCACCGTCGGGGGAACGAGCTCGCTGGGCTGAGATCGAGATTCCCTCCGATCGCGAGCTCGAGGACACCTTCACGCCGCGACTGCGTGTTGTCTCAGGCGCAGCCGAGAGGTCCCCCGCCGGGCCAGCAGTGATCGAGCGCGACCCCTTCGACGCGATCCGCCGCTGGGACGAGTCCGGCTGACGGCCCCAGGACACGGCCGGGACCGACGAGTATGCCGGTCTGCTCAGTGGGCGTGCGTCGCCGCCAGGGCGCGCAGCTCGTCCACCGCGGCAGCTGCGTCCTCGGCGCCGTAGACGGCCGATCCCGCGACGAACACGTCGGCACCTGCCTCGGCACACTGCTCGATGGTCTTGGCCGACACTCCCCCGTCGACCTGCACCCAGACCTCGCCACCGAGGCGCCGCACCGCCTCGCGCACCTGGGCCACCTTCGGCATCTGGTCGGCCATGAACGACTGCCCGCCGAAACCGGGCTCCACCGTCATGACGAGCACCATGTCCAGGTCGGGCAGGAGGTCCTCGTAGGGCGCGAAGGGGGTGCCCGGCTTGATGGCCATGCCCGCCCTGACATCCAGGGCGCGGAGGTTCTTCGCCAGGGCGCGCGGGTCGCGAGCGGCCTCGATGTGGAACGTGACGGACGCGCCGCCCGCCTCGGCATACATGGGGGCCCAGCGGTCGGGGTCGTCGATCATCAGGTGGCAGTCCAGCGGGATCGGGCTCACCTTCGCGAGGGCCTCGACGACAGGGAGCCCCAGGGTGAGGTTCGGCACGAAGTGGCCGTCCATCACGTCGACGTGCGCCCAGTCGGCGTTGGCGATGCGGCCCAGTTCGCTCTCGAGGTTCGCGAAGTCGGCGGAAAGGATGCTCGGCGAGATCTGCACGGCCGACACTGTATCCGCCCGCGAACGCGGCGACGGGGCGGGCGTCGTCGGGGGCGGCGGAGGTGGGGGACGCGGATGCGACCTACTGGCCGAACGCGTCTGCCAGCAGCGCCAACGTCGCCTCGCGAGCCGGTGCGAGGGCCGCGGGGGTGCCGCTCATGGCTCCGGCGACAGGGTGGACCATCACCTCGTCGACGTCGTACTCGGCAGCGAGGGCGGTGAGCTGCTCGGCGACGACGTCGGGAGTGCCGACGACCCAACGCCCACGCATCTCGGTGGCGAGATCGCGGTGCCCGTCCGCGATCCCGGCCTCCTCCGCCTGTTCGACGAGCAGTTGCGGGGCAAGTCGACCGCCGGTCCGCAGCGCCACCATCGACGCCAGGTTCGGCAGCGTGAGTCGCTCGGCCTCGACCTGGCTGGGCGCCACCACGACGTTGACCGTGAGGAAGGTGCGTGGCTCCGGATGCGCGGCGGAGGGCCTGAAGCCCCCGCGGTAGAGGTCGAGGGCTGCTGCCGTGCCGCGCCCCGAGAAGTGGTGGGCGAAGACGTACGGCAGGCCGCGCTCCGCCGCCAGGCGCGCCGAGTAGTCGGAAGACCCGAGCAGCCAGACGTCGGGTGCCGAGGCGGCCCGGGGAGTGGCGTGCAAGGGGTGGACGTCGCCGCCGACCCTGATGCCGACGCCCTCGGGGGACATCAGGGCCATGACGTCGTCGACGTACTGAGGGAACCGCTGGACCGCGTCCTGGTCGACCCCGCCTGCGCCGTGTCGCAAGGCGTAGCTGGTCACCGGGTCGGTGCCGGGGGCACGTCCGATCCCGAGGTCGATGCGCCCCGGGTGCGCTGCTTCCAGCAGGGCGAACTGCTCGGCCACGACCAGTGGTGCGTGGTTGGGCAGCATGACGCCGCCCGAGCCGACGCGAATCCGCTCCGTGGCGGCGGCCACCATCGCGATGAGGACCGGCGGGTTCGTCGCCGCCACCGCGGGCATGTTGTGGTGCTCGGCCAGCCAGTAGCGGCGGTAGCCGTGGCTGTCCGCAACCCGCGCCAGCGACCGGGTCGCGGCCAGCGCGTCCCCCGTGGTCTGGTCGCTGCGGACGGGGACGAGGTCGAGGACGGACAGCGCAGGTGTGCTCACCTGTGGGCCAACCGGCTGCCACCGTGCGCTATTCCGGTGGGGTCAGCGGACCATCCTGATCTCGGGGAGGTCGGGGAAGCGGTCGTCGACGAACGTCGCACCGTCCGGCGCGAAGCCGTTCCGGACGTAGAAGGCGCGCGCTCGCGGGTTGTCGCGGAAGACCCAGAGCTCCGCGGGATCCTGCCGCTCGAGCACCGCGTCGAGGAGCCGCTGGCCCAAACCGGTGCCGTGTCGCGAAGCCTTGACATAGAGCGCCCACAGCTCCGCCGGACGGACGTGGTCGGGTCGCCCGGCCGGGTCTCGGGAGGGCCCGGCTGCGACCAGCCCGCAGATCGCCTCGCCCTTGGCGTGTTGCTCGACCGCCACGAGGCGTCTGGTGCCGGTCGGCGTCGGGGCAGCCAAGAGGCCGCGCCAGCGTTCGACGGCGGCGTCGACGGTCCACGTGGAGAAGTAGTCCTCCGGCAGAACGGCGGCATAGGTGTCGACCCATGCCTGGTGGTGCATGGCCCCCACACCCGGCGCGTCCTCGACGAGCATCGGGCGCAGCGTCACCGGCACATGGGCGACCGTGGCTCTGCCGCCGCGGTCCGCGGGACCGGTCACCCGGCTCACCCCTTCTTGCGCAACAGCGCCAGGAACATGCCGTCCGTGCCGTGCAGGTGTGGCCACAGCTGCACCGTGGCACCCGTGCCTGGGATGTCCACGACGGCGCCGTCGCTGTCGCGGACGAAGTCACGCGTGTCGAGCAGCTCGACATCCGACCGGCGCTTGGTCACGTCTCCCACGACGAACGACGTCTCGGCCAGGTGGGGGCTGCACGTGGCGTACGCGATGACTCCCCCGGGCGCCGTCGCGTCGATGGCGGAGGCAAGCAGCTCGCGCTGGAGCTTGCCGAGGTCGGCGAGGTCGGCCGTGGTGCGCCGCCACCGCGCCTCGGGGCGTCGACGCAGGGCACCCAGACCGGTGCACGGAGCGTCGACCAGCACGCGGTCGTAGTGGTCCGGCTCGTCCTCGCCGATCGTCCGACCATCTCCCGTCCGCACCGTGACGGTGCGGCCCGCCTCCGTCGCGCGCGCGATCGCGGGACGCAGCGTCTGGCGCACCAGCTCGGTGCGGTGCTCGCTGACCTCGTTGGCGGTGAGGTCGGCGCCCGCCTCGATGGCCAGACCCGCGAGCAGCCCCGCCTTGCCCCCGGGGCCGGCGCACAGGTCGAGCCACTGCTCGGTCCCCTCGGTCTCGACGGGCACCGCCGCCAGTGCCAGGGCGACGAGCTGCGAACCTTCGTCCTGGACCGCTGCACGCCCCTCACGCACCGCGGGTATGCCGCCCGGGTCACCTCCGTCGAGGACCGCACCGCAGGGTGAGAGCCGCGAGGCAGAGGCGCCGGCGCCCACGAGCTCGGCCACGGTGGCCAGTCCCGGTCGGGCCACGAGAGACACCTTCGCGGCAGCGTTGTCCGCCGTCACCAAGGCGGTCAGCTCCGCGTCCACGGTGTCGGCGGTCGCGGCGCCATGACCGAGCAGGGCGGCACGCAGCGCCTTGACGATCCACTCCGGATGCGACTGCTCGACGGCCAACCGGGCAGTCAGGTCGTCGGCCGGCACCACCTCCGCGAGCCAGGCCTCGAGGTCACGTTCGCTGATCCTGCGCATGACTGCGTTGACGAAACCTGCCGCTCCGGCGCCGTTGACCTTGCGCGCCAGCGCCACCGTCTCGTCGACCGCCGCGTGGGTCGGCACCCGCATGCCCAGCAGCTGGTGGGCGCCGAGCCGGAGGGTGTCCAGGACATTGGGGTCGATCTTGGTCACGGGTCGTCCTGCCGCAACGCTGATGATGGGGTCGTAGAGCCCGTGCATCCGCACCGCGCCATAGACGAGCTCGGTCGTGAACGCGGCATCCCGGCCGTTGATCCCCCTGTCGCGCAACACCTTCGGGAGCTCGAGGTTGGCGTAGGCGCCCTCGGCGACGGCTCGCAGGACTGTGTAGGCCGCGAGGCGTTGGGGGTCGCTGCTGCGGTTGCGCTCGCTGGGCCGCTGCGCCGATCGCTGGCTGTCGCCGTGCGTCCGCTCGGGGCGTTGACGACCCTTCGCGTTGCGGCGACCACCATCGTCGTCCCGACGAGGTCCGCGTGGTGCTTGGTCACTCATGGTCGAACCGTTCTCCTGCGTCGATGCGGACCCCTCGCGCCCAGTCGGCCGCGGCCATCTGCTTCTTGCCGTGCGGTCGCACCTCACCGAGGCAGACCGGCCCGCTGGCGGTGCCCACGTGGACCTCGCGCTTCCCGGCGGCGACTTCTCCCGGGGCAAGCTGTGGCCCGACATGACCCTCGTCGGGGTGGACGGGCAGCAGCCTGACCCGTTCGCCACGGAAGGTGGACCACGCGCCCGGCGCGGGGGTGCACCCACGCACCTGGCGATCCACCGCGACGGCCGGTCGGTCCCAGCGCACCCGTGCGTCCTCGACCTCGATCTTGGGCGCGAGCGAGACCCCGTCGACCGCCTGCGGCACGGGAGTCAGGGCACCGTCGGCGATGCCGTCCAACGTCGCGACGAGCAGGCCCGCACCCCCCTCCGCAAGCCTGCCGAGCAGGTCCCCGGCGGTGTCACGCGGGCGGATCCGCTCCGTCATCAGCCCGAAGACCGGCCCGGTGTCGAGGCCGGTCTCGATGAGGAAGGTCGAGGCCCCGGTCACCTCGTCGCCGGCCATCACGGCGTGCTGCACTGGTGCGGCCCCCCGCCACGCGGGCAGCAGGGAGAAGTGCAGGTTGACCCAGCCGTGCAGCGGGATCTCCAGGGCCGCTTGCGGGATCAGGGCGCCGTAGGCCACCACCGGGCACGCATCCGGCGCCAGTGCGCGCAGTCGCTCGAGGAAGTCTGGGTCGCGCGGACGGTGCGGGGTCAGCACCTCGATGCCGAGCTCCTCGGCTCGCTGGCGCACCGGCGACCTCACCACACCTCGGCCGCGGCCGGCTCGGGCGTCGGGCCGGGTCACCACGGCGACGACCTCGTGGGGGGAGGCGATCAGGGCGTCGAGCGACGGCACCGCGGGCTCGGGCGTGCCGGCGAAGACCAGCCGCATCACATCCCCCGGCCGAAGGTGGCATGCGGACTGACCTTGACGACGGGGGTGTCGCCACCGGCCCACTCCGCCTCACGGATCGCCTTCATGGCCGCCTTGCGCTGCTCGCGGTCCATCCGGTCGATGAACAGGATCCCGTCGAGGTGGTCGGTCTCGTGCTGCAGACACCGAGCCAGCAGCTCAGAGCCGTCGATCACCACGGGCTCACCGAACTGGTTGAAGCCCTTGGCGACGGTCCGCAGCGCCCGCGGTGTCTCGAACCTCAGGCCGGGGAACGACAGGCAGCCCTCTTCGCCCTCCTGGAGCTCGCTCGAGAGGTCGAGGTCAGGGTTGACCAGGTGGCCCAGCTCGCCGTCGACCCAGTACGTGAACACGCGCAGCCCCACCCCGATCTGGGGTGCGGCGAGTCCCGCTCCGGGGGCGTCGATCATCGTCTCGGTCAGGTCCTTGACCAGCTGACGCAGCTCGCGGTCGAAGTCGACGACGGGCTCGGCCGGCGTGCGCAGGACGGGGTCACCGAAGAGGCGGATGTTCTGGATCGACAACGCTGTTCCTGTGGTTGGACGAGCATGGCTGGGCGGGCGAAAAGGGGCTGTCAGTGTATGCCGCGTCCGCAGGGCCGTTGGAACGCGGATCAGGTGGCGGGGTCGCGCGGGTCCATCCGGACCTGGATGCTGGCCTTCTCCTTGCGGGCGCTGCGCACCGCCTTCATCGCCACCAGAGCTGCGGCCAGGGCGGGGCGCTGCTCGAGCGGGGCTCGCAGCAGGATCCGCACCGCGTCGTCAGCCACCGGCAGCGGACCGAGCTGGTCCACCTCGGCCGGCAGGTGAGCAAGCCGCAGGGCGGCCTCGAGAGCGCGACGGTCCCCGGTCAGGGCCGCCATCGCCACCGTGGGGGGCAGGGAGAGCTCCTGGCGTTCGGCGAGCTCACGGGCTGCGAACCAGGCGGGGTCCCAACGCACCAGGGCCTCGACGACGGGCAGCGTCGTGTGGGTGGGTGCCCCACAGAGCACGACCTGGCCTCCTGCCGCCGCACCGCGTGTGAGGGCACCAGCGGCCACCCAGCGACGCAACGCCTCCTCCCCCGCGTCCAGGGTGGGGCGGTCGAGACTGGCCCACGCGTCGAGGAGCAGGCACGCGGCATACCCCCCCTCGGCCACGGGTTCGGCACCCGGTGTGGCGATGACGAGGGCAGGGACCGCAGCGACGCGGTCGAGCACGGCACCGGCTCCAGAGGTGTGCACGGGCACGCCGGGGAAGGCTCTGCCCAGCTCCTCGGCCGTCCGCCGTGCTCCGACCACCGACGAGCGCAGCTCGCGGCCGCCGCAGTGCCGACACTCGAACCGTCCCACTCCTCGCCCACACCAGCGGCAGGCCGGCTCGGCCTGCCTGGAGCGCAGGGCGACGGGGCCGGCGCAGTGGGCGCAACGGACGGCAGTGCGACAGGTCTGGCAGGACAGCGAGGGGACGTAGCCGCGGCGGGGCACCTGCACGAGGACCGGGCCGGACTCGAGGGCAGCCTTGGCGGTTCGCCAGGCGATGGAAGGCAGGTGTGCCGAAGCCGCCGCGGCGTCCCGCTCGATCTCGACGCCTTCGCCGGCCACCTGCACGCGGGGGGCAGCTCCGCGGAGGCCACCTCCCGTGATGGTCCGCAGCTCGCCGGTGTCGACGAGTCGCTGGACGGCCACGGTGCGCGTGAACCCTCCCGAGAGGACCGCGGCTCCCTCGACGTCGGCGCGCGTGAGGAGCACGTCACGGACGTGGGGGTAGGGCGACCTGGGCTCGTCCAACAGGTCGTCGCCGTCGTCCCACCACGCGACGAGCCCGAGGTCGCGCACCGGCGCGAAGGCGGCGGCCCGGGTGCCCACGACCACGGACACGTGCCCACGCAGCACCTTGAGCCACGCGGTGTAGCGCGCCTGTGGTCCCTGGTCGGCCGTCAGCCGCACGTGTCGCCCCGGGCCGAGCGCCTGGGTGAGGGCGGCGTCCACGCGCCCGACATCGCGGTGGTCCGGCACCACGAGGACACTTCCCCGCCCGCCCGCCAGCGTCGCCGCCGCAGCGGCCGCCAGGGCGGACGGCCAGTCCTGCGTCGGGTCGGTGGTGGGCACTGCCAGCCACGACGCCGCCGGCGACTCCCCCGCGGCCAGCCGCGACAGGTATGCCGGCCCCGCGGCATACCTGCCCCACGCGCCTCCCGGACCGCTCACGTGGGGAAGGGGGTCAGGGGTGGGGGGCTCCAGCGCAAGGGCCTTCTCGGCTGCTGCGTGCCGTGGGGGCACCGCGAGCCGGAGCACGTCACCGAGCGAGCCCGCACAGCGTGTCGCGACGGCAGTGGCGACTCGGAGCTGGGTGGGGCGTAGCACGGGCTCCGGCGACACGACGCGCCGGATGGGCGCGAGCCGGCCCTCGTGCTCGGCGGCAGCCGCCCGCGCGACGACGAAACCGTCGAGGTCCTGACCGGCGAAGCGCACCTTGACGCGGGTGCCGGGCAGTGCCGTGTCGGCCATCGCCTCGGGCACGAGGTACTCGAAGGGCCGGTCGAGGTGGGCCAGACCCGTGTCGACGACGACCGAAGCCACCGGGTCGGTGGACGCGGTGGCTTCGGTGCGAGGCGTGCGGGTCCGTGGCAGCGCGGAGCGGATCAGCTCCAGCTGCTCGGTCTCGCCCTCCTGTCCGCTCACGGGAGCGAACCTAGCGGAGGGTGCCGTCAGTCCTTGACGGCCTTCTGCAGGGCGTCGATGCGGTCGGTGCGCTCCCACGTGAAGGGGTTCTCCACGTGCCCTGCCTGCGTGCGGCCGAAGTGGCCGTAGGCAGCCGTCGGCTTGTAGATCGGGCGCAGCAGGTCGAGGTCCTGGACGATCGCGGCCGGGCGCAGGTCGAAGACCTTGGAGATCGCGGCCTGGATCGTGTCGACCGGCACGCTCTCGGTGCCGAACGTCTCGACGTAGAGGCCGACAGGCTGGGCCTTGCCGATGGCGTAGGCGACCTGAACCTCGCAGCGACGGGCCAGCCCTGCGGCGACGACGTTCTTGGCGACCCAGCGCATGGCGTAGGCGGCTGAGCGGTCGACCTTCGACGGGTCCTTGCCGGAGAACGCGCCGCCACCGTGGCGGGACATGCCGCCATAGGTGTCGACGATGATCTTGCGACCGGTGAGGCCGGCGTCACCCATCGGGCCGCCGATGACGAAGTTGCCGGTCGGGTTGATCAAGGTGCGGTAGTCGGAGAGGTCGAGCTCGGTGCCCTCGTCGGCCAGCTCGGCCAGGACGGGCTTGATGACGTGCTCGATGATGTCGGGCTGGAGCAGTCCGTCGAGCGAGATGTCCTCGGCGTGCTGCGTGGACAGGACGACGGTGTCGAGCCGGACGGCCTTGTCGCCGTCGTACCCAATGGTGACCTGGGTCTTGCCGTCCGGGCGCAGGTAGGCGACCTCGCCGCTCTTGCGCACGGTGGTGAGGCGCTCGGCCAGCCGGTGCGCGAGGTGGATGGGCAGCGGCATCAGCTCGGCGGTGTCCTCGCAGGCGTAGCCGAACATCAGGCCCTGGTCGCCCGCGCCCTGCTTGTCGAGGGGGTCGACGCCACCGGTGCGGTTCTCGTACGCCGTGTCGACGCCCTGGGCGATGTCGGGGCTCTGCTGGCCGATCGAGACCTCGACACCGCAGGAAGCGCCGTCGAAACCCTTGGTGGAGGAGTCGTAGCCGATGCCGAGCACCGTGTCGCGCACGATCTTGGGGATCTCGACGTAGGCCTCGGTGGTGACCTCGCCGGCGACGTGGACCAGCCCGGTGGTCACCATCGTCTCGACCGCGACTCGGCTGCCCGGGTCCTGGTCGAGCATGGCGTCGAGGATCGCGTCGGAGATCTGGTCACAGATCTTGTCCGGGTGGCCCTCGGTGACGGACTCGGACGTGAACAGGCGAGCGGACACTCATTTCTCCTTTGGAGCAGCGAATGCTGACGATGCTGGGCGCGGCGGCAACTGGCCGCGCGACCCCGAGAGTCTACCTAGGTCAGAGGATCTCCTGGACGGCGTCCCACACTACGGCGGCGACCAGCTCCTTGGAGGCCGGTCCCGCCTCGGTGACGTGGCTGGAGCCTTGCCTCAGGATGTGGACGGTGTTGTCGTCCTGGCCGAAGGTCTTGTCGGCGCCCACCTCGTTCACGACGAGCAGGTCGCACCCCTTGCGGGCCAGCTTGTCGCGGCCGTGCTCGAGGACCCCGGCCTGGTCGTCGCCGGTCTCGGCGGCGAACCCGACGATGACAGGGCTGGCCTCCTCGCCTCGCGACTCCACCAGACCGGCGAGGATGTCGGGGTTGCGAACCAGCTCGATGGTCGGCGCCGACTCCGGCTCGGGAGCGCCCGGCGCACCGAACGTCTTCTTGATCTTGGCGTCCACGTAGTGCGCCGGTCGGAAGTCGGCCACCGCTGCGGCCATCACCACGACGTCGGCGTCCTTGGCAGCCACCTCCACCGCCGCCTGGAGCTCGAGCGCGGTGGACACCGGCACGATGGTCACTCCCGACGGTGCCGGCAAGGACGTGTTCGCGGCGAGCAGGGTCACCGTGGCTCCGCGGCGGGCCGCCACGGCGGCGAGGGCGTAGCCCTGCTTGCCCGAGCTGCGGTTCCCGAGGAACCGCACCGGGTCGATCGGCTCTCGCGTGCCTCCGGCCGTGATGACGACCCTGCGACCGGCGAGCTCGGAGGTCGTAGCGGGAGTCCCACGATGGGTGTGGGGTTCGGGGTGGGCGAGGATCCGCTCGCACACGGCATACAAGGTCTCGGGTTCGGGGAGGCGGCCCGGGCCCGTGTCGGCGCCGGTGAGGCGCCCCGACGCGGGCGGGATGATGTGTATGCCGCGTTCGGCCAAGGTGGAGACGTTGGCCTGGGTGGCTGCGTGGTCCCACATCTCGGTGTGCATCGCCGGCGCCATGACCACGGGACAGCGCGCGGTCAGCAGGACGTTCGTGAGCAGGTCGCCGGCCAGACCGTGCGCGGCCTTCGCGAGCAGGTCGGCGGTGGCGGGCGCGACGACGACCAGGTCGGCCGTCTGCCCCAGGCGGACGTGGGGCACCTCGTGCACCGAGTCCCACACCCCGGTGTGCACGGGTTTGCCCGACAGGGCCTCCCACGTGGGGGCTCCGACGAACTGCAGGGCCGACTCGGTCGGCACGACGGTGACGTCGTGCCCCGCCTCCGTGAACAGGCGCAGCAGCGAGCAGGCCTTGTAGGCCGCTATCCCGCCGCTGACCCCCAGGACGATGCGCGCCATGGCGCCCCTGTCCCCTGCTCTCGTCCGGCCCGCGTCCGGGCTCAGCTCTCGATCGGCGTGGAGATGACCAGGCCCTCGTTGATCTCGCGCAGGGCGATCGACATCGGCTTCTCGTGGACCTGGCTGTCGACGAGCGGGCCGACGTTCTCGAGCAGGCCCTCCTGCAGCTGGCTGTAGTACGCGTTGATCTGGCGGGCGCGCTTGGCCGAGTAGATCACCAGGGCGTACTTGGAGTCGGCCTTGGTGAGCAGGTCGTCGATCGGCGGGTTGGTGATGCCGATCGGGTTGGCGACGGTTCCAGACACGGGGGTACTCAATTCTATTGGACTGACTCAGCTTCTGGACGGTTGGCTCAGCTTCTGACGCCGGGCGTCAGTGCGATCGCATCAATGATACGAGTTCTTCCGCCGCACGACGAACGTCGTCGTTGACGATGGTCACGTCGAACTCGTCCTCGGCGGCCATTTCGACCTTCGCGGTGTCCAGCCGACGGCCCCGCTCCTCCGCGTCCTCGGTGCCGCGACCGACCAGCCGGCGCACGAGCTCGTCCCAGCTGGGTGGGGCGAGGAAGACGAACAAGGCCTCGGGCATGGTGTCCYGGACCTGGCGGGCGCCCTGGAGGTCGATCTCGAGCAGTGCCATCCTGTGCTCGCGCAGCGCCCGCTCCACCGGAGCGCGCGGCGTCCCGTAGTGGTTGCGACCGTGCACGACCGCCGACTCCAGCAGCTCTCCGGCCTGCTCCATCCGCGAGAACTCGGCCTCGTCGACGAAGTGGTAGTGGACGCCCTCGACCTCCCCCGGGCGCGGGCTGCGGGTAGTGGCACTGACCGAGAGCCAGACCTC
This sequence comes from Pedococcus sp. P2_E2, assembly GCF_056403955.1. Taxonomy (NCBI): domain Bacteria; kingdom Bacillati; phylum Actinomycetota; class Actinomycetes; order Micrococcales; family Intrasporangiaceae; genus Pedococcus; species Pedococcus sp. P2_E2. The sequence goes on along the minus strand of NZ_JBFUEM010000006.1, from coordinate 362,881 downwards.
GGGGAAGTTGTCGCGGACGTGGGCGGACAGGGTGCCCTTGCCCACGGCGGTGGGACCCGCGAGGACGACGAGCCGCCGGGGGCGGTCCTCGCCGACGGAAGCGCGTCGGCTCACGCCTCGTCGAAGCGGGTGAGCAGCGCGGAGATCTGGTTGGCACCCAGGCCACGGACGCGGCGGCTCTCGGAGATGCCGACCTCCTCCATGATCTGGCGCGCACGGACCCGGCCCACCCCGGGCATCGACTCGAGCAGCGCGGAGACCTTCATCTTGCCGACGACCTCGTTGGCCTTGCCGTCGGCGATGACCTCCTTGAGCGAACCCTGGGCGTACTTCAGCCGGTTCTTCACCGCAGCTCGCTCGCGGCGGGCCACGGCAGCCTTCTCGAGGGCCGCCGCACGCTGCTCCGGGGTCAACGGGGGAAGGGCCACGGTGGTACTCCTTGCGCAAGCGGGTCGGCACGGGTTCGTGTCTGGGTGATGTCTTCCGACTCTAGCAACCGCGAGGCCGGGTTTCCCCTCGAGGCTCCATGGCGCCGGTCACAGGGCCTGACCTCAGCGTTCTCGGCGAAGCTCGGTGCGTCCAGCGCCGTGCTCAGCGCGGGCAGCTCAGTGCGGGACTCGGTGCGGGACGCAGTGCGGAAAAGCTCGGAGCGGTGCTCGCGGGAAAGCTCACTGCAGGAGGGCGGCCAAGGAGTCGTTCGTGCCCATGGCGCGGTCACGCAGGGCTGCCACGTCCGGTCCGGCGTTGAGGACGTCGCGGCTGCTGGCGGGCAGCACGTTGGGCAGGGCGTCCCCGAACACGCGCCGCAGGTCCTCGCTCGTGCCGCCCTGGGCGCCGACCCCGGGCGCGAGGAGCGGTGCCGTGGCCCCGGCTAGGTCGAGACCGAGCTCCTGGACGGCAGAGCCGACCGTCGCCCCGACCACGAGCCCCACACTGCCCAGCTCGCCGCGCTCGCGGGCGGCGGCGTTCTCACCGGCCGCACCAGCCACCATCGACTCGGCGACGCTGACGTCCCGCAGCCGGGCGTGCTGCACGGAGCGACCCTCGGGGTTGGACGTCAGGCCCAGGACGAAGACGCCCCTGCCGGTCTGGGCCGCCAGGTCCAGGGCGGGCCGCAGGGACTCGAACCCCAGGTAGGGGCTCACCGTGACGGCATCGGCGGGCGCGACGGCGTCCTTGCCGAGATAGGCCTCGGCGTAGGCCGCCATGGTCGAGCCGATGTCGCCTCGCTTGGCGTCGAGGATCACGAGGGTGCCCGCCTCACGCAGCGCGAGGATGGCGCGCTCCAGGATGGCGACCCCTCGCGACCCGAACACCTCGAAGAAGGCCGACTGCGGCTTCACCACCCCGACGTGTCCGGCAAAGGCCTCGACGCACGTGTCCGTGAAGGCGGCCAGTCCGTCGACGTCGTATCCGAGCCCCCACGACTCGACCAGGGCGCGGTGGGGATCGATCCCGGCACACAGGGGGCCACGGGAGTCCATCGCCCCGCGCAGCCTTTGTCCGAACGTCAGCTCCGTCATGGTCACGCCAACCTCCCGTGGGCGACACCGACTGCATCGGTGAGTCGCTCGAATCCCTTGTCCTGCAACAGTTCTGCCAGCTCGCGACCCACTCGCACCGGTGCGCTGGGGTCGTTGAACGTCGCTGTGCCCACCTGCACCGCGCTCGCGCCTGCCGCCACCAGCTCCAGCGCGTCCCGTCCGGTGCGCACCCCGCCGACCCCGATGATCGGCACTGTCGGCAGTCGCCCCTCGAGCATCGCGGCCCGTGTCTGCCAGATGGCGCGGACCGCCACCGGCCGGATCGCCGGCCCAGACAGGCCGCCTGTCACCCCTGCCACCTGCGGCCGCAGCCGGTCGGTGTCGATGACCATGCCCAGCAACGTGTTGATCATGGTCAGCCCGTCGGCACCCGCCTTCACACAGGCCTGGGCCACACCGACGATGTCTGTCACGTCGGGAGTGAGCTTGGCGAAGATGGGGATGTCCCGCGGCAGCTGCTCGCGCACCAGTGCGACGACCTTGGCACTGGCCATCGGGTCGCAGGCGAAGACGAGGCCGCGGTTGGCGACGTTGGGACAGGAGATGTTGACCTCCACGCCCACGACCGCGTCGAAGGCGTCACTCGCGCGCAGGGTCGCGGCAACGTCGGCGAACTCGCCGCTGGTGTTGCCGGCGATGGAGACCAGGGTGCGGGCCCCGGCCTGCTTGAGCCAGGCGAGGTCCTTGTCGACGAACGCGGAGATGCCGGGCCCCTGGAGGCCGATCGAGTTGAGCATGCCGGCGGGGGTCTCGGCCATCCGCGGTGTGCCACGTCCCGACCGCGGGTCGGCCATCACCGACTTGGTGACGAAGGCGCCCAGCTCGCGGATGTCGAAGAACCGCGCCAGCTCGCGACCGTTCGCCGCGCAGCCCGAGGCCGTCATCATCGGGCTCGGCAGCGTCACCGACCCGAGCCGCACCGACATGTCGACCGCCATCAGTGACCGCCCACCCGGGGCGCGCCGACCGTGTCGGCGGGCACCCGGCATACCCCGTCGGCGAAGGCGTCCCACCGCACGCGGTCCCCGCGGAACACCGGCCCCTCGACGCAGGACCTCACCATCCGCGTGGCCCCGTCGTTCCCCGTGACGGGCATGACGCAGGTCATGCACACACCCACGCCGCACGCCATCGACTCCTCGACGGCCACCTGGGCGACCGCGCCCTCGGCGGCAGCGACGTCCGTGATCGACTTGAGCATGCCCATGGGTCCGCAGCCGTAGACGACCGAGGCACCGGTGCGCCGGATGACCTCCGGCAGCACGTCGGAGACCCAGCCCTTGGTCCCGGCCGAACCGTCGTCGGTCGTGACCGAGACACCGTCGGCGTAGCGCCGTGCCTCGACGACGCCGAACAGCTTGGACTCGGTGGCGGCCCCCAGGACCATCTCGACGTGGCAGCCCCGAGCGCGCAGCGCCTCGGCCAGCCAGAACAGCGGGGCGCTGCCGTAGCCGCCGCCGACGAGCACGCAGGCCACCGGCTCCTTGGGCAGCGGGAAGGGGCGCCCGAGCGGCCCGACGATGTCGACCTCGTCGTGGGCGCGCAGCGTGCTGAGCCATCGGGTGCCCGGCCCCACGGCCGAGATCACGACGTCGACGGTGCCGCCGTAGGTGCCCGACGGGCTCACCTTGTGGATGGAGAAGCACCGGCGCAACAGGGTGGCGCTCGTGTCACCACCCACGGCGAGGGCCACGAACTGACCCGGATGGGCCAGCTCGGCCAGCCCGGGGGCCACGAAGGTGAGGTGGTGGTAGGCGCCGACCCGTCGGGTCGCGATCAGCTCGCCGGTCACCTGCACCACGCCAGAGCCCTGCGAGGTATGCCGCGTGGTCGCCGCGCTCACGCGACCCCGCCCGCCCCGACGCCGGACGCGGAAGCCGAGCTGCCCGGCCGGACCGCTCCCTTGCCGGTGCCGGTGCCGTAGAGGTCGAGGTCGCGGGCGTGCTCCTGCAACGGCTTCACGGTGAACACGCCGTGCATCTGCGCCTCGATGCCCTGCACCGCCGCCGCCAGCTCCTGGACCGTGGTGACGATCGGCTTGTCCATCGACGTCGTGGCAGCGCGGATGGCGTAACCGTCTGCGCGCGCGTTGGGGCCGCTGGGGGTGTTGACCACCATGGCGATCTCGCCGGCAAGGATCAGGTCGACGATGCTCTCGTCGCCCTCCGATCGCTCGCTGTGCTTGTGGACGACCTGGGACGGGATCCCGTTGCGCCGCAGGACATCCGCGGTGCCCGTCGTGGCCACGATCGTGAAACCGAGATCGGCGAGCCGCTTGACCGGGAAGATCATCGCGCGCTTGTCGCGGTTGGCGACCGAGACGAAGATCCTGCCTTCGCGCGGCAGCCCGGAGCCGGCCGCGAGCATTCCCTTGGCGAACGCCGTCCCGAAGTCCTGGTCGATGCCCATGACCTCACCGGTCGAGCGCATCTCGGGGCCGAGCAGGCTGTCGACGACCTGGCCGTCGCGCGTGCGGAACCGTTTGAAGGGCAGCACGGCCTCCTTGACAGCCACCGGGGCGTGGGCGGGCATCGAGCCCCCGTCGCCGTGCGGCGGCAGCAGCCCCTCCGCGCGGAGCTCCTTGATGGTGGCCCCGAGCATGACCCTGGCCGCTGCCTTGGCGACGGGGACCCCGGTCGCCTTCGCCACGAACGGGACGGTGCGCGACGCGCGGGGATTGGCCTCCAGGACGTAGAGGATGTCCTGGGCCAGCGCGAACTGGACGTTCATCAGGCCGCGCACGCCGATGCCCTCGGCGAGCTTGAGGGTCGCCTCGCGGACGCGTTCCAGCTCGGCCACACCGAGCGTCACCGGCGGCAGGGTGCAGGCCGAGTCGCCGGAGTGGATGCCGGCCTCCTCGATGTGCTCCATGATCCCGCCGAGGTACATCTCCGTGCCGTCGTAGAGCGCGTCCACGTCGATCTCGATCGCGTCGTCGAGGAACCGGTCCACGAGGACGGGGTGCTCGGGGCTCGCAACGGTGGCCCGGGTGACGTAGGTGGCCAGGGTCTCGTCGTCGTAGACGATCTCCATGCCGCGTCCGCCGAGGACGTAGGAGGGGCGCACGAGGACGGGGTAGCCGATCTCGCGGGCGACCTCCACCGCCTCGGCGGCACTGTAGGCAGTGCCGTGCTTGGGTGCCGGCAGCTGCGCCTCGGCCAGGACGCGGCCGAAGGCACCGCGGTCCTCGGCGAGGTCGATGGCCTCCGGGCTGGTGCCGACGATGGGGACGCCGGCCTCCTTGAGAGCCTTGGCCAGACCCAGCGGCGTCTGGCCGCCGAGCTGGACGATGACCCCGGCGACCGGGCCGGCCTGCTGCTCGGCGTGCACGACCTCGAGGACGTCCTCGAGGGTCAGCGGTTCGAAGTAGAGCCGGCTGCTCGTGTCGTAGTCCGTGGAAACGGTCTCGGGGTTGCAGTTGACCATCACGGTGTCGTAGCCCGCCTCGCGCAGGGCGAAGCTGGCGTGGACACACGAGTAGTCGAACTCGACGCCCTGCCCGATCCGGTTGGGACCACTGCCGAGGATGAGGACAGCGGGCTTCTCCCGCGGCGCCACCTCGGTCTCCTCGTCGTAGGTGCTGTAGTGGTACGGCGTCGTGGCAGCGAACTCCGCCGCACACGTGTCGACGGTCTTGTAGACCGGGCGCACGCCGAGGGCGTGCCGCACGCCGCGGACGACCGCCTCCGGCATACCCCGCAACGAGGCGAGCTGCACGTCGCTGAAGCCGTGCCGCTTGGCCAGCCGCAGGAGGGTCGGCGTGAGCTCGGGCGCGGCGACGACCCGGTCGGCGATGGCGTTGACCAGCGCCATCTGGTCGAGGAACCACGGGTCGATGCCGGTGGCCTCGTGGACCTCCTCGACGGACAGGCCGCCGCGCATCGCCTGCTGGACGGTGACGATGCGCCCGTCCGTGGGCGTCCTGGCGGAGTGCAGGAAGGTGCGGGCCTGCTCCTCGCTGGGGGTCGGGCCGTCCCAGTGGAAGGTGCTGTCCTTGCGCTCCATCGACCGCAGCGCCTTCTGCAGCGCCTCGGTGAAGTTGCGGCCGATCGACATCGCCTCACCCACCGACTTCATCGTGGTGGTCAGGGTCGGATCGGCGGCCGGGAACTTCTCGAACGCGAACCGCGGCACCTTGACGACGACGTAGTCGAGGCTGGGCTCGAACGACGCCGGCGTCTCGCGGGTGATGTCGTTGGGCACCTCGTCGAGGGTGTAGCCGATGGCCATCTTCGCGGCGATCTTGGCGATCGGGAACCCGGTCGCCTTGGAGGCCAGCGCGGACGACCGTGACACCCGCGGGTTCATCTCGATGACGATGATCCGGCCGTCGACCGGGTTGACCGCGAACTGGATGTTGCAGCCACCGGTGTCGACACCGACCTCGCGGATGATCGCGATGCCGATGTCGCGCAGCCGCTGGTACTCGCGGTCGGTCAGGGTCAGCGCAGGCGCCACGGTGATCGAGTCACCGGTGTGCACACCCATCGGGTCGAGGTTCTCGATCGAGCAGACCACCACGACGTTGTCGACGTGGTCGCGCATCACCTCGAGCTCGTACTCCTTCCAGCCGGTGATCGACTCCTCGAGGAGCACCTCGGTGACCGGTGAGTACTGCAGGCCGTCTCCGGCGATGCGGCGAAGATCCTTCTCGTCGTAGGCGAAGCCTGAGCCGAGGCCACCCATGGTGAACGACGGGCGGACAACGACCGGATAGCCGAGTTCGGTTGCGGCAGTGAGGCATTCGTCCATCGTGTGGCAGATCAGAGACTTTGCCGACTCCGCGCCGCAGCGCTCTACGACCCCCTTGAACTTCTCGCGGTCCTCGCCGAGCTGGATCGCCTCGACGTTGGCGCCGATGAGGGGGCAGTCGTACTTCTCCAGGACGCCGGACTCGTGCAGGGCGATCGCGCAGTTGAGGGCGGTCTGCCCACCGAGGGTCGCGAGCACCGCGTCCGGGCGCTCGCGGGCGATGATCGCCTCGACGATGTCAGGGGTGATCGGCTCGACGTAGGTCGCGTCCGCGAACTCCGGGTCGGTCATGATGGTGGCCGGGTTGGAGTTGACCAGGATCACCCTGATGCCCTCCTCGCGCAGGACCCGACAGGCCTGCGTGCCGGAGTAGTCGAACTCGCAGGCCTGGCCGATGACGATCGGGCCGGAGCCGATGACGAGAACGCTCTTGATGTCGTCGCGCTTGGGCATCAATTCACCCCACGAAGTTCTGCGCTCGTGCCTCGCTCCGATACTTCACGGGGGCCCCGAATGTCTGGCGAGCTCATACTCCTGCTTTCCATCAGTGTCACGAAACGGTCGAAGAGGTAGCCGGCGTCGTGCGGCCCCGCGGCCGCCTCCGGGTGGTACTGGACCGAGTAGGCAGGCACGTCGAGGCATTCCAGCCCCTCGACGACGTCGTCGTTGAGGCACACGTGCGACACCCGGACCCGTCCGTATGCCGTGCCGTCGGCTTCGTCGGCGGGCGCGGGCACCTCACGGTCGGTCGGGGCGTCGACGGCGAAGCCGTGGTTGTGGGCCGTGACCTCGACCTTGCCGGTGCTGCGGTCCAGCACCGGTTGGTTGATGCCCCGGTGGCCGTACTTCAGCTTGTACGTGCCGAAACCCAGGGCCCGCCCGAGCAGCTGGTTGCCGAAGCAGATGCCGAAGAACGGGATGCGCGAGTCGAGCACCTGGCGAAGCACAGCCACCTCGGCATCGGCGGTCGCCGGGTCACCGGGCCCGTTGGAGAAGAACACCCCGTCGGGGCCGTCCTCCCCCACCGCACGGATGTCCTCGATCGTCGAGGAGGCGGGCAGGACGTGGACCTCGATGCCCTGCTGCGCCATCAGGGTCGGGGTCATCGCCTTGATCCCGAGGTCGAGTGCGGCCACGGTGAACCGTCGTTCCCCGACGGCCGGCACGACGTAGGTCTCCTTGGTGCTCACCTCGGCCGCCAGCGCGGCCCCCTTCATCAGCGGAGCCCGCTGGACGGCGTTGACCAGCTCGGTCACCGGCAGCCCTGCCCGCTCCCCCGAGAAGATGCCGACCCGCATCGCACCCCGCTCGCGCAGGTGCCGGGTCAGGGCACGGGTGTCGATCCCGCTGATGCCCACCACTCCCTGCTCGACCAGTGCGTCCTCGAGCGACCGCTGGGAGCGCCAGCTGGACGGGCGCAGCGCGGGGTCGCGCACGACGTAGCCCGCCACCCAGAACCTGCCCGACTCGTTGTCCTCGTCGTTGACGCCGGTGTTACCGACGTGGGGGGCCGTCATGACGACCACCTGCCGGTGGTAGCTCGGGTCGGTCAGGGTCTCCTGGTAGCCGGTCATCCCCGTGGAGAAGACCGCCTCGCCGACCGTCTGGCCCGTGGCGCCGTAGGTGTCCCCCCGGAAGGTGCGACCGTCCTCGAGGACGAGGAGGGCGGGGGCCCTGTCAAGAGCAGTGGCCAGGTCGAACCCGTGTGCAGCGGCGCTCATGGTGTCGTCTTTCGTTCGGTCTCGGGATCGGTGGGCGCCTCGTCGGCCTGGGTCGTCTCGGCGCCGCCGGCACTCACGGCACTCTCGGTGCTCTCGGTACTGTCGGGGCCGTCTGGCGAGTCACCCGTGTGCCACCACAGGGCCGACTCGACCCGTTCGACGTCCGCCTTGAAACGGGGCAGGAAGCCGGTCTCGTAGACGTCCCCGTTCTCGGCCCGCCACTGCAGCGCCACGAGGCGGTTGGCGCCGACGAACTTGCCGACCATGCCGCGCTCCCGGCGGGCGGAGATGAGTCGGGCGGCCGGGATGATGATGGTGGCCTCGCCCTGCCTGTCGATGCGGACCAGCTCGTCGACGTCTCCGCGACTGACGATGAGGGTCGCCTTGGCACGGTTGCCGAGGCCATCCACCGTCACCCGCTCGAGCCTGCTCTCGGCCGTCGTGGTGCTCACGTAGGTTCCCTCCGCGATGACCTGCGGGGGCTTCTCCTTGAGGGCGGGAGCCTCCAGGGCGTGGTCGCGCGTGGTGCGGTTGCGCTCCAGCGCGATGGCCGCGGACTCGTGCTCGCGCCGCTTGCGCAACCACGCGGCATACAGCAGGGCATAGATCAGGCCGAGGGCCACGAGCATCACGCCCACGGCTTGCAGTCGGGTCACGCGATGGCTCCCTTCTGGGCCGTCACTCGACCGGCGAAGACCGTGGCGTGCACAGCACCCCGCAGGGTGCGCCCGTGCCAGGGGTTGTTGCGGGACAACGACAGCGACGAGCTGCGGTCGACCGTCACGGTGGCCGTCGGGTCGACCAGCGTCAGGTGCGCCGGCGAGCCCTCGACGAGCGCCTGGCCGTGGGAGGTCAGCCCTGCGATGCGGGCCGGCGCCTGCGACATCACGCGCGCCACACCCGCCCAGTCGAGCAGGCCACCGCCCACCATCACGTCGCTCACCACCGACAGCGCCGTCTCGAGCCCGAGCATGCCGAACGCCGCGTCGACGAAAGCGTGCTCCTTGTCGTGCCGGGCATGTGGTGCGTGGTCGGTGGCCACCGCGTCGATGGTGCCGTCGGCGAGCGCGGCGCGCAGGGCGTCGACGTCCTCCTGCGGGCGCAGTGGCGGGTTCACCTTGTAGGTGGGGTCGTAGCCCGCGAGCAGGTCGGTGGTGAGGACCAGGTGGTGGGGCGTGACCTCCGCGGTGACGGCGATCCCCTGGGCTTTGGCCCACCGGATGACCTCCACGGTGCCGGCAGTCGACACGTGCGCGACGTGCACCCGCGAACCCGTGTGCCGGGCCAGCATGACGTCGCGGGCCACGATCGACTCCTCGGCGATGCCGGGCCACCCGGGCAGACCGAGGCGGCCCGAGAGCTCGCCCTCGTGCGCGCAGGCGTGCGGACCGGCGAGGTGGGGGTCCTGGGCGTGCTGGGAGACGACGCCACCGAAGGCGCGGACGTACTCCAGGGCGCGGCGCATGACTCGAGCGTCATGGACGCAGTGGCCGTCGTCGGAGAAGACCGTCACCCGTGCACGGGAGCGGTGCATGAGCCCGAGCTCGGCGAGCTCCTCGCCGTCGAGCCCCTTGGTGACGGCGCCGACGGGCACGACGTCGACCAGCCCGGCCGCGCGCCCCAGGTCGAGGATGCGCTCGGCCGCCTCGGCAGTGTCGGTCACGGGACTGGTGTTGGCCATCGCGAGGATCGCCGTGAAGCCGCCGACAGCCGCCGCGGCCGAACCCGAGCCGATCGTCTCGGCGTCCTCGCGGCCGGGCTCGCGCAGGTGGGTGTGCAGGTCGACCAGACCCGGGAGCGCGACCAGTCCGTCGGCGTCCAGGACATCGGCGCCCTTGGCCGAGCGGATCGACCCCACCTCGGTGATGAGCCCGTCCTCGATCAGCAGGTCCTGGGCGCCCGACCCGAGAAGGTCCGCCCCCGTGACGAGCAGCGTGGCCATCAGCTGTCCTCTCCCTCGTTGCCGGCAAGCAAGTGGTACAGCACCGACATCCGCACCGCGACGCCCGCGCTGACCTGGTCGAGGATCAGCGACTGGGCCCCGTCGGCGGCGTCGGCCGCGATCTCGAGGCCGCGGTTCATCGGGCCCGGGTGGCAGATGACCGCGTCGGGGTTGGCCGCCATGAGGGCATCGAGCCGCGCGCGCGTGAGGCCGTAGCCGACGGTGTACTCGCGGGCCGTCGGGAAGAACCCGCCGCTCATCCGTTCGCGCTGGACCCGCAGCATCATCACCGCGTCGGCGGTGGGCAGGACCGCGTCGAAGTCGTGCGACAGCGCGAAGCCGTCAGCCTGCGCCCACGTCGTGATGCCGCTGGGCATCAGGGTCGGCGGGGCGACGAGCGTGACCCGTGCGCCGAGCGTCTTGAGCGTGATCAGGTTGGAGCGCACCACCCGTGAGTGGGTCAGGTCGCCGACGATGACGACGTGTCGGCCCTCGAGGTCACCGAGGCGGCGCTCCATCGTGTAGGCGTCGAGCAGGGCCTGGGTCGGGTGCTCGTGCATCCCGTCCCCGGCGTTGATGACGTGCGCGTCGACCCACTGGCTGACCTGGTGGGCGGCGCCGCTCGCGTGGTGGCGGATCACGAGGGCATCGACTCCCATCGCCGCCACCGTCAGGACGGTGTCGCGCAGCGACTCCCCCTTGGACGTCGACGAACCCTTGCCACTGATGTTGATGACGTCGGCCGACAGCCACTTTCCGGCGATCTCGAAGGAGCTGCGCGTGCGGGTCGAGTCCTCGAAGAACAGGTTCACGACCGTGCGTCCGCGCAGCGTCGGGAGCTTCTTGACCTCACGCTGCTGGACGCCGTGCATCTCGGACGCGGTGTCGAGGATGGCCCGGACCTGCTCGCGGGACAGGTCAGCGGACGACAGGAGGTGCCGCTTGGTGTGCCGGGGGCCCACCTGCTGCTCGCGCGTCGTGGGGGTGGCGCTGGCGGTGGAGGTGGTGGCGGTCATCGGGCGTCCCCTCCGGCGATGGTGACCTGGTCCTGGACGTGGTCGGGTTCGCTCAGGCGGACTCGCACCTTCTCGGTGCTCGAGGTGGGCAGGTTCTTGCCCACGTGGTCGGCGCGGATCGGCAGCTCACGGTGACCCCGGTCGACGAGAACGGCGAGGCGCACGATGCGCGGACGACCGAGGTCGGACAGCGCGTCCAGTGCGGCGCGGACCGTGCGCCCGGAGTAGAGCACGTCGTCGACGAGCACCACGACCTTGTCGTCGATCCCGCTCGCGGGGATGTCGGTGTGCATCGGGCTGCGGGTCGGCTGCCTGCGCAGGTCGTCACGGTGCATCGTGACGTCGAGGGCACCGACCGCCACCGGGACTCCCTCGACCTCCTCGATAAGGGCGGCCAGCCGGCGCGCCAGCGCGACCCCCCGGGTCGGGATGCCCAGCACGACCAGGTCGGCGGCGCCCTTGTTGTGCTCGAGGATCTCGTGCGCGATCCGCCGCAGCACACGGGCCACGTCGGCCTCGGTCATGACCGTACGGGAGTCGCTGTCCGAGTCATTGCCGGCGCTGCCGGAAGCGTCGACGGAGAGGGAGGCGGGAACGGTGGGTTCAACCGCCGCAGGTGCAGCAAAGTCAGGACGCATCAGCGTCAGGACCTCCTTCCCTGCCTCACAGGACAGGTCGTTAAAGGATGTCTTTCGCGGGTGACTCTACCCGGTGCCGGGACCACGCGGCATACCGGCCCGCCGAGGCGCACCACGCGTTCGGTGCGCAGAGCTCAGGCGAGGGTGGGTTTGACCTCGGCGAGGCGACCGAGCAGGCCGTTGACGAACTTCGGCGAGTCGTCGGTGGACAGGCTCTTGGCCAGCTCGACGGCTTCGGCGATCGCGACGTTCTCGGGGACCTCGGTTGCGTACAGCACCTCGTACGCCCCGAGGCGCAGGATCGCGCGGTCGACGCTGGGCATCCGCTCGAGGGTCCAGCCCTGCGAGTAGGTCGAGAGCAGCTCGTTGATGTCGGTCCAGTGGGCGACCACGCCCTCGACCAGGTCGGAGGTGTACTGGCTGAGCGGTGCCTCGGTGACCGGCTTCGCGAGTCGTTCGGCGAGCAGGTCGCGGGCGTTCAGCCCTCGGTTCTCGGCCTCGAACAGGAGGTCGATCGCGCGCTTGCGTGCCTTCGTCCGTGCGCCCACTTAGTTGACGCGCCCCAGATAGGAGCCGTCGCGGGTGTCGACCTTGACCTTGGCGCCCTGCTCGAGGAACAGCGGGACGTTGATCGTCGCGCCGGTCTCGAGGGTGGCGGGCTTGGTGCCACCGGTGGAGCGGTCGCCCTGCAGGCCCGGCTCGGTGTACGTGATCTCGAGGACGACCGAGGTGGGCAGCTCGACGTAGAGGACGGTGCCCTCGTGCGTCGCGACCTGGGCGCTCTGGTTCTCCAGGAGGTAGTTGGCGACGTCGCCGACGACGCTCTCCGGGATGTGGATCTGGTCGTAGGTCGACCCGTCCATGAAGACGTAGTCGGTACCGTCCTTGTAGAGGTACTGCATGTCACGCCGGTCGACGTTGGCGGTCTCGACCTTCAGCCCCGCGTTGAACGTCTTGTCGACGACCTTGCCGGACAGGACGTGCTTGAGCTTGGTGCGCACGAAGGCCGGGCCCTTGCCGGGCTTGACGTGCTGGAACTCCACGACGGCCCACAGCTGGCCCTCGAGGTTGAGGACCATGCCGTTCTTGAGGTCGTTGGTCGATGCCATGCGGGTGTCACTCTCTGTTTGGGTGCGCAGACTGGTCAGGACTCAGTCCACGAGCCGGTATGCCGCATGGCTGAGCGCGCGCGGCAGTCCCGGAAAGGTTCGGGGTGGGAATCGCCGGACAGTCTAGCCGTCGGCCGCACGCTCCCCCGAATCGCTGCGCAGCCCCACCCGACCCCACAGCCCACCCCACGCAGCCAGCCCGGGTCGGTAACCGCCCGAGGTCGGCTGGACCGCACGCCTAGGCTGGGTGGATGACAGCCACCGACACCGCCCAGGACATGAGCTACCGCGCGCTCGGGTCGAGCGGCCTCATGGTCAGTGCCCTCGGCGTGGGCTGCAACGCCTTCGGCCGCAGAGTGGACCAGGTCGGGGTGGGCTCGATCCTGGCCGCCGCCCGCGACGCCGGCGTGACGCTGCTCGACACCGCCGACATCTACGGAGGCGAGCCCGGGCAGAGCGAGTCGATGCTGGGCGAGGCACTGCGGGGTCAGCGGGACGAGTTCGTGCTGGCGACCAAGTTCGGGATGGACATGCAGGGGGCCAACGGCGAGGACTTCGGAGCGCTGGGTTCGCGCCGCTACGTCCGTCGCGCGGTCGAGGCCAGCCTGCGCCGGCTGCAGACCGACCACATCGACCTGTACCAGCTGCACCGGCCCGACCCGCTGACTCCGCTCGAGGAGACCCTAGAAGCGCTCACCGACCTGGTCCGCGAGGGCAAGGTGCTCTACCTCGGGTGCTCGAACTTCGACGGTTGGCAGGTCGCCGACGCCTCGTGGACGTCGTCGACGGCGGGTCTGGCCTCCTTCGTGTCCGTCCAGAACGAGTACTCGCTCCTCGACCGCTCGGTCGAGGACGAGGTGACGCCTGCCTGCGAACGCTTCGGGCTCGGCATCCTGCCGTTCTTCCCCCTGGCCCGTGGCCTGCTCACGGGAAAGTACCGGCGAGGTGCAGTCGCGCCTGAGGGTTCGCGCGCGGCGCTGGAGTCAGACCGGGCCGGGTGGCTCGCGGAAGCGGACTGGGACCGGGTCGAGGCGCTGCAGGGCTTTGCCGCCGAGCGCGACGTCGAGCTGCTGGACGTCGCCATCGGCGGTCTCGCCGCGCAGCCGGCCGTCACGTCGGTCATCGCCGGGGCGACGACCGCGGAGCAGGTGACCCGCAACGCCCGCGCCGCGGGCTGGCAGCCCACCGCCGCTGACCTCGTCGCGCTCGACGAGCTCTGAGCGGCGACGCCTCAGCGAGGTGCACCGGGTGACGACACGGCATACCCCCGGCGTGCTGAGGTGCGACGGCGGGGTCAGACACCGATCGTCAGGTTGGCCACGTAGCCGTCGGTGATGTTTCCGGTGACGGTGGCGAGCTGGTAGATCCCGCCGTCGTTGCCGAACACCATGTCCTGGGTCACGGAGGTCCGGGCGAGGTTCTGGACGCTGGCCTCGTAGCCCGTGGTCGCGTAGACCTCCTTGCAGGCCGCCTCCGGAAGGGCGATCTGCGAGGTCTTGACGATCTGGCCGCTGCTCGTCGCGTCGTCCACCGACGAGTAGACCTCGAAGTGGATGTGGGGCCAACGCCCGTCGTAGGCCGCGGGGAAGATGCTGGTGTACGTCGCCATCCCCGCCGCGTTCGTCGCCTGTACGCCGCGCAGGTAGTTCTCATCCTCGACGCCCTGGGAGTACAGCGAGTACTGACCGTCGCGGTTGCAGTGCCACAGGTAGACCGCCGCGCCCTGCATGGCTGCGTAGCCGTTGCCGCCGTCGGTCACCGTGAGGTTGATCGTGAGCGGGATGCCCTCGGCCCTGGTCGTCGACGAACCGAAGCTGGTGGTGATGTCGGAGCGCACGATGCCGGAGTCGTCGAGGACATTGGGGCCGTTCGAGCCGTCGCCCGGGTAGGGCCCTCCGGTCTCGTCGGGCACCTCGGCCTTCGGCGTCGCGCCTGAGGCGCTGGAACCCGAAGCGCTGCTCGTGGGGGAGCCGGAGGTGCCCGAGCCGGCGGACGTCCCACACGCGGCCAGCGCCGCTCCGGCGCCGAGCCCGCCGAGCAGGCCCAGGACTCGCCGACGGCCCAGCAGCGTAGCCACGTCGAACTCCAGGCCACGGTCGTGTCGGTCGTCGTGGGCGTTGCCGAAGTGGTCGACGCCGTGATCCTCTGAATTCTGGTTCGCGCTCATGCCCCCACTGTGGGCGATCCGGCCATCCACCTCTTGTGTGGCTGCTGTGCGCTGTCTGTGAGCCCCGAGGTTGGGCTGCTGGTCAGTCGCGGCTTATCTCGGCGTACGCAGCCTGGAGCAGGGCAGGATCCGGCCCCTCCAGCCGGACCGGTCTGGCCAGCCCGGACAGGATGACGAACCGGAGCAGCGACCCGCGCGACTTCTTGTCGCGCCTCATCGCGTCCAGCAACTGCGGCCACTTGTCGCCCCGGTAGGACACCGGCAGACCCAGCGAGCCCAGGATCGACCGGTGCCGCTCCACCAGGGCGTCGTCCATCTTCCCCGCGAGGCGGGCGAGCTCGGCGACGTAGACCATGCCGATCGACACCGCGGCCCCGTGCCGGAACGCATAGCGCTCGACCTGCTCGACCGCGTGCCCGAAGGTGTGGCCGTAGTTCAGGATCTCTCGCAGGTCGGCCTCCTTGAGATCCTGCGAGACCACGTCCGCCTTGACCTGGACGGCGCGCTCGATGAGGTCGCGGACGTGCGGACCGTCGGCCCGCTTCACTGCGTCGGGGTCGGCCTCGACCAGGTCGAGGATGACGGGGTCGGCGATGAAACCGCACTTGACGACCTCTGCCAGCCCGGCCACGAAGTCATGGGTCGGCAAGGTCTCCAGCGTCGCGAGGTCGCACAGCACCCCGGCCGGGGGGTGGAACGACCCGACGAGGTTCTTGCCCTCGGGTGTGTTGATCCCGGTCTTGCCGCCCACGGCCGCATCGACCATGGCGAGCAGGGTCGTGGGGACGTGCACGACCTTGATGCCGCGCAGCCAGGTCGCCGCGACGAACCCCGCGAGATCGGTGGTCGCCCCTCCCCCGACGCTCACGATGGCGTCGGAGCGGGTGAACCCGGCTTGTCCCAGGACACCCCACAGGAAGGCGGCGACCTGCGCGGTCTTGGCTTCCTCGGCGTCAGGCACTTCCGCGGCATACGCCTCGAAACCCTTGGCCACCAACGCTTCGCGCACGCCCTCGCCCGTGGCCGCGAGTGCCCGCGGGTGCACCACGAGCACTCGCTGGACTCCCTCGCCGACCAGTCCGGGCAGCTCGTCGAGGAGGCCGGTGCCGATGACGACGTCGTAGTCCCCTCCGACGCTGATGCGGGTGGTGCTCATGCCTGCCCTCCAGTGGGTGCGCCGAGGAACGCCAGGATCTCCTCGACCACGGCGGCGGGCTTGCGGCCCGCCGTGTCGACCCTCAGGGTGGCCAGCCGCTGGTAGGTCGGTCGGCGCTCGTTCATCATCTTGGTCCAGCTCGCCCGGGGGTTGACCATGAGCAGCGGGCGACTGGCGTCGAACCCGATCCGTCGCGCGGCGTCCGCGATGCCCACGTCGAGGAAGACCACGGTGTGCCCGGCCAGGGCGGCCTGCACCTCGGGGTCCATCGGCGCTCCGCCTCCGACCGACAGGATCCCGGGCTCCTGCGCCAGGGAGCGCAGCACCTCGGCGCGCTCGAGCTCGCGGAAGTGGGCTTCGCCGTGGTCGACGAACACGTCTGCGATCGACTGCCCCGCGGCTGCCTCGACGGCGCGGTCG
This sequence comes from Pedococcus sp. P2_E2, assembly GCF_056403955.1. Lineage (NCBI taxonomy): Bacteria > Bacillati > Actinomycetota > Actinomycetes > Micrococcales > Intrasporangiaceae > Pedococcus > Pedococcus sp. P2_E2. The sequence continues at coordinate 346,416 of NZ_JBFUEM010000006.1, read as the reverse complement.
GTGTCGTGCCAGGCAAGGTCGAGAGCTTTGCCGAGACGGCGGCCGATCGTGCTCTTGCCCACCCCGGGCGGCCCGATCAGGACCACGCGGGGTCCGGCTGTGCCGCTCACCACGTGCGCATCGCCTCGGGGATGGAGGCGAGGTATGCCGCGTGGTTGCGAGCCGTCTCGGTCACCGAGTCCCCACCGAACTTCTCGAGGCAGGCCTGCGCGAGCACGAGGGCCACCATCGCCTCGGCCACCACTCCGGCCGCCGGCACCGCGCACACGTCTGAGCGCTGGTGGATCGCCTTGGCCGCCTCGGCGCCCGTGGTGTCGACGGTGTCGAGGGCGCGGGGCACTGTCGAGATGGGCTTCATCGCGGCACGCACGCGCAGGACGTCACCGGTCGACATGCCACCCTCGGTGCCCCCGGCGCGTCCGGTGCGCCGCTGGATGACTCCGGATGCGTCGCGCTCCATCTCGTCGTGGGCAGCAGACCCACGACGGGCTGCGGTGCGGAAGCCGTCGCCGACCTCCACACCCTTGATGGCCTGGATGCCCATGAGGGCCGCGGCGAGCTGGGCATCGAGCCGCCGGTCCCAGTGGACGTGCGAACCCAGGCCCGGCGGCAGCCCGTAGGCCACGACCTCCACGACGCCGCCGAGGGTGTCGCCGTCCTTCTTGGCCGCCTCGACCTCGGCCACCATCGCCGCGGAGCCAGCAGGGTCGAGGGTGCGCACGGGGTCGGCGTCGATCTGCTCGACCTGGTCGGGGGTCGGCAGCGGTGCGTCCTCGGACACGCCCGCAGCGCCGATGGCGACCGTGTGCGAGACGAGCCGGATGCCATAGGCCTGGTCGAGGAAGCGGGACGCCACCTCACCCAGGGCGACCCGGGCGGCCGTCTCGCGGGCGGAGGCCCGCTCGAGCACCGGCCGCGCGTCGTCGAAGCCGTACTTCTGCATGCCGACGAGGTCGGCGTGGCCCGGGCGCGGTCGGGTCAGGGGTCGGTTGCGGGCGACCTCCTTCTCGGCGTTCACGTCGTCGGACGCGGCGTAGGCCTCTTCGGACACGGGGTCGGGAGACATCACCGTCTCCCACTTCGGCCACTCGGTGTTGCCGATCCGGATGGCGACGGGGGACCCCATGGTCACGCCGTGGCGCAGACCTCCGAGGAACTCGACGTCGTCCTGCTCGAACTTCATCCGAGCGCCACGGCCGAAGCCGAGTCGGCGGCGGGCCAGTGCGGCGGCAACGTCCTTGGTCGTCACCTCGACCCCGGCCGGGAGACCCTCGATCGTCGCGAGGAGGGCCGGGCCGTGGGACTCACCTGCGGTCAACCAGCGAAGCATGTCCCGATCCTCCCATGCAGGGCACGGGCCGGTTCGGCTAGGCCAGCACGTGGTACTCGACCGCCAGCGCCACGAAGGCGCCGGCGAGCATCGACGGCCCGAACGCGATGTGCGAGCGCAGCCCGACCCGTTGCCCGACGAGCATGACGAGCGCGACCACCCCGCCCACGATGAAGCCCGCCAGCAGCGCCACGACGGCGTGCCCCACCCCGAGCCACCCCAGCAGGAGCCCGATGAGCCCGGACAGCTTGACGTCGCCGAAACCCAGCGAGCTCGGGGAGACGAACGCGAGGACGAAGTACAGGACGTACAGGGCGGCCATGCACACGAGCGCCCGCACCAGGGCCCGCCAGTCGCCCAGGCCGGCGGTGGCGACGACCACCAGCACCAGCAGGGCCGGGTAGGCGGGCAGGACCAGTCCGTCCGGCAGGCGGTGCACGTCCGCGTCGATCCACACCAGCCCGACGGCCAACCACGCGAACAGCAGGTATGCCGGGGCGGCGGCCCAGCCCGCGAGGTCACCGATCCGCCAGCCCACCAGTGCCCAGAGCAGGGCCAGCGCGACCGCGGGCCACCACCAGTGCCGTGGCGGGGCTCCGGCCTCGTCGGACTCGATGCGGTAGCCCGCCTCGGCCAGCGACCGTCCCGTCACCGCTCCGAGGCCTGCCCCCGCCACGGCCAGCAGGACGACCACCCAGGCCGCGACGCCCGAGCCGTTGGCGAGCTCGATCATCGGCCGAGCGCCTGTCGCCCGGCGGCGTACATCGCCTGGACGGGCGCCTGCTCACCGGTGAACAGGCGGAACTGCTCGGCAGCCTGGTAGACCAGCATGTCGAGGCCGGACACCACGTCCATGCCCACGGCGGCGGCGGCGCGGGCCAACGGGGTCGGCCAGTCGGCGTACACGACGTCCATGAGGGTGCCATGTCGTCTGCCGACGCCCAGTGCCTGGGCAGCCACCTCACCCGCTGCCGGCGGAAGGGTGCTGATCACGAGTCCGCCGCGGTGGCCCCTGCCCCACGACGCCAGTGGGACGACCTCCACCGCGATCCCGGCATGCACCGCGAGCCTCAGGGTCTCGGGCCGGGGTTCAGCGCGCACAGCGAGCCTCATCCGCTCCACCCCCAGCGCACCGAGGGCGATGACGGCCGAGCGCGCGGTGGCGCCCCCGCCGAGCATGGTCGCCACACCACCGTGGTCGATGTCCGCCAGCGACGCCTCGATCCCCCGGACGTCGGTGTTGTGGGCGTCCCACCCGCCGTCCTGGCGGCGCACCAGCGTGTTGACCGCACCAGTGACGCGAGCGGTCTCGGTCACGGTCGTGGCCACGGTGAAGGCGACCTCCTTGAGCGGCATGGTGAGGCTGAGCCCCCGCCACGAGTCGTCGAGACCAGCCACCCACTCGGAGAGCTCAAGCTCGCGGACCTCGTGCGCGGCATACGTCCAGTCGGCGAGGCCCAACGTGCGGTAGCCGGCACGGTGCAACACCGGTGACAGGGAGTGCGCCACCGGTGATCCGAGGACCGCCGCGCGGCGCGGGTCAGCCACCGCCCTCGCACTTCGGCTTGTTGGCGTCGCACCACTCCTGGCGCTGGGCGTTGTTGCGGTCGTGCTCGGCCTGGGTCACGGCGAAGAGCGTCTCGCCGGTGTCGTAGTTGACGGTCACGAAGTAGAACCACGGCCCCGGGGTGGGGTGGGCGGCTGCTTCGATGGCCTTGGCGCCCGGGCTGCTGATCGGGCCCGGGGGCAGGCCCTTGAAGGCGTAGGTGTCGTAGCGGCTGGACTTCGCGGAGTCGTACTCGGTCTTGGTCAGGTTGCCCCGCTTCTGCAGGGCGAAGTTGACCGTCGAGTCCATCTGCAGCAGCCCGACCGTCGGGCCGTTCGGGTTGTCGAGGCGGTTCTCGACGACGCGGGCGACCTTGCCGCGGTCGGCGACCCCGGCCTCGCCCTCGACGATCGAGGCCACGATGAGGGTCTTCTGGAAGTCGGCTTCGCTGACCCCGGCCTTCTCGAGCTGGGCGACCGCCTGGGCCACCATGATCTTGAGCTGCTGCGTGGCCGTCGCCTTGACGGGGAACTCGTACGTCGCGGGGTACAGGTAGCCCTCGACGTTGCCCTTGGCGCCCGCCGGGAGCCCAAGGGCCTGGGGGTTCTTCGCCGCCGCCGTGTACTCCGCGACGGGTACGCCCGTGCCCTTGGACAAGGCCGCGAACACCTCGCTCTTCCACAGTCCCTCACGCACCGTGACCCGGGGGACGCTGCGGTTCTTGGAGTCCACGAGGATCGCGAGCGCCGCCTTGGCGGACATCTGCTTCTTCATCGTGTAGCTGCCCGGCTGGATCGCGGCCGCCCGTGTGTCGGCCGCAGCGGCGTCGAGGTACGCCTTGGCCGTCTTGACCACGTCGGCCTTCTGCAGGGTCGCGCCGATGGCGCGCCCCGTGTCGCCGTCGTTGACGACGATCTGCACCTCGCCGGTGCCCGGCCCCGGGTAGTCGTTGCTCTCGAGGAACCCCTCGACCATCGGACGCAACACCGTGTATGCCGCGAACGCGGCCACCGCGACGATCACCAGCGCCACGAACAGGCATCCGGTGCGACGCCCCCTGCGGCGCGGTCGGCGCGTGGCGCGACGACGGTCCGCTCGGCTGCGGACCTCGGGCTGGCTGCCGTGCGCGTCCTCGTGCCCCCCGAAGATCGAGTGCTCCAAGTGGGGGTCGGTCATCGCCGCCTGTCCTTCGTCCTGGGCTTGCGCCCACCTGTCCTGACCAGCTCCCCGGGCGGTCGCCCGGAGTTGCGCTCCGTGTCGAGGGCGGCCTGCAGGATGAGGACTGCAGCAGCCTGGTCGACGACCGAGCGCTGCCGCCGACCGTCGACCCCACTCTCGCGGAGGTTGCGGTGGGCATCGACCGTCGTGAGTCGCTCGTCGACCAGACGGACGGGCACGGGGGCGATGCGCACCGACAGCCGCCCAGCATACGTGCGGGCGGTCTCTGCGGCGGCCCCTTCCCCGCCTGCGAGGGTGCGGGGCAGCCCGACCACGACCTCGACGGCCTCCAGCTCGGTCACGATGCCGGCCACTTCCTCGAGGTCGGTCGGTGCGTCAGCGGTGTCGTCGGGATCGCGCGCCACGGTCCGCACCGGCGTCGCCAGCAGGGCGGACGGGTCACTCGCCGCGACGCCGACACGCACGCTGCCGACGTCGATGCCCACCCGCCGGCCGGGGCGGGTGGGCATCGAGGTCGAGGTGGACTGGTTCACCCAGGTCCCTGGGTCGCCGCCTGCACGGCACGGTCGATCTGCCCGAGCGCCTCGCCGGTGCGGCTGGGGTCGGTGCCACCGCCCTGCGCCAGGTCGTCCTTGCCGCCTCCGCCGCCGCCGAGGGTCTGGGCCGCCAGGCGCACGAGCGCTCCCGCCTTGACTCCCCGGTCGCGAGCGCCTGCGTTGGTGGCCACCACGATGGCCGGGCGACCACTGGCCACTCCCGTCAGGGCCACGACTGCCGGGGCTGCGTCGCCGAGGCGGCCCCGCAGGTCCAGCACCATCGTGCGCAGGTCGTCGGCGGTCGTCCCGTCGCCGGCATCGTGCGTCAGCACCCGGACGCCGTCGACGTCGTGGGCGTACCCGACCAGCTTGCCGGTCGCCGCCTGGACCTGTTCCCGGCGCAGCTTCTCCAGCTCGCGCTCGGCGTCGCGGACGCGCGCCACGAGCGCGGCAACCCGCTCCTTGAGCTCGCCCGGCTGCACCTTGACGATGTCCGTGAGCTCGGCGACCAGGGCTCGCTCCTTGGCGAGGTAGTGCAGCGCGTCCATGCCGACGAAGGCCTCGAGACGTCGCACACCCGATCCCACCGACGACTCGCCGGTGACTGTCAGCGCGCCGATCTGGCTCGAGTGCCCGACATGCGTGCCACCGCAGAGCTCGCGCGACCAGGGGCCGCCGATCTCGATCACACGGACCTGCTCGTCGTACGTCTCGCCGAACAACGCGAGCGCGCCGAACTTCCGCGCCTCCGGCAGGGTCATGTACTGGGCGGAGACGGGGAGGTCCTGGCGGACGGCGAGGTTCGCGACCTCCTCGATCTCGCTGCGGGTCTCGGGCGACAGGCCCTGCCCCCACGCGAAGTCGAGCCGCAGGTAGCCGGGCTTGTTGTAGGAGCCGGACTGGAGGGCCGTGGGGCCGAGCACCTGACGCAGGGCCGCGTGCACGACGTGGGTGCCCGAGTGGGCCTGGCAGGCCGAGATGCGCCAGTCGGCGTCCACCTCGGCAGACACGTCCTGACCGGTCCGCAGCGGACCGGTGAGCACCTCGACGGTGTGCGCCACCAGGCCCTTGACGGGGCGCTGGACGTCGACGACCTTGAGGTGCGCGCCGTCGGCGGTGATGACACCCTCGTCCGCGATCTGGCCACCGGACTCGGCATAGAACGGGGTGCGGTCGAGCACGACCTGGCCCCGCTGGCCCGGCTCGAGCTCCTCGACGCGCTCGCCGTCCACGACGATCCCGAGCACCCTCGCGTCGCTGGTCAGCTCCTGGTAGGCACGCCAGTCGGTCGCGCCGAGCGCTCGCAGGTCCTTCCAGACCTCGGTGTTGGCGTGGCCGCCCTTCTTGGCCTTGGCGTCGTCCTTGGCTCGGTTGCGCTGCTCCTCCATCAGCCGGGTGAAGCCCGCACGGTCCACCGTGAGGCCCTGCTCGGAGGCCATCTCCAGAGTCAGGTCGATGGGGAAGCCGTAGGTGTCGTGAAGTCGGAACGCCTGGTCCGCGGGCAGCTCGTCCGTCTTCACAATCGAGGCGGTCTCTTCGACGGAGAGGGTGCCGGTGTCGCCGGCCTTGATCTTCGCGATCGCGGTGTCGAGGATGGTCGTGCCGGAGGCGAGGGTGCGACGGAAGGCCTCCTCCTCGGCATACGCGATCTGGGAGATGCGGTCGAAGCCCGCCTCGAGCTCGGGGTAGGAGTTCTTCATCCGCTCGACGGAGACCGGCAGCAGCAGCGGCAGGCTGGGCTCGTCATACCCGAGCAGGCGCATCGAACGCACCGCTCGGCGCAGCATGCGGCGCAGCACGTAGCCGCGGCCCTCGTTGCCGGGGGTCACGCCGTCACCGATGAGCATCAGCGACGACCGCACGTGGTCGGCGACGACCCGCAGCCGGACGTCGTCGGGGTGCGACTCGCTGGCCGCGTGGCCGGAGTGCGCGCCGTACTTCTTGCCGGTGAGCTCGGCCGCGCGGTCGAGGACGGGGTAGACCTCGTCGATCTCGTAGAGGTTGTCGACCCCCTGGAGCAGGGTCGCCATCCGCTCGAGACCCATGCCGGTGTCGATGTTCTTCTTCGGCAGCTCACCGGAGATGTCGAAGTCGTCCTTGGCGCGGACCGCGGACAGCTCGTACTGCATGAAGACGAGGTTCCAGAACTCGAGGTAGCGGTCCTCGTCGACGGCCGGGCCACCCTCGCGCCCGTACTCCGGCCCGCGGTCGAGGTAGAGCTCACTGCACGGGCCACCAGGGCCGGGCACACCCATGTGCCAGTAGTTGTCGAGCTTGCCGCGCCGGGTGATCCGCTCCGCGGGGATGCCGATCATCCGGTGCCACAGGTCGTAGGCCTCGTCGTCGTCCTCGTAGACGGTGGGCCAGATCTTGTCGGGGTCCAGGCCGTAGCCACCCTGCCCCTGGGGCGTCGTGATGAGGTCCCACGCGAACTGGATGGCGCCTTCCTTGAAGTAGTCGCCGAACGAGAAGTTGCCGTTCATCTGGAAGAACGTGCCGTGGCGGGAGGTCTTGCCGACCTCTTCGATGTCCCCCGTGCGGACACACTTCTGCACCGACGTGGCGCGGTCCCACTGCGGAGCCTGCTGTCCCAGGAAGTACGGCTTGAACGGCACCATGCCGGCGTTGACGAACAACAGGTTGGGGTCGTCATAGACGAGCGGCGACGAGGGGACGATCGTGTGGCCCTTGCTCTCGTAGAACGAGAGAAAGCGGCGCCTGATCTCGGCGGTTTCCATGAAAGTACTCAGTCCTTAGGCGCATGCGGGGCCACCGACGGGCCGGCATGACGAATCGTACGGGCAAACAACAGGGGTGTGCCGGGGCGACGGCGCGGGTGCGCCAACGCCCCTATGAAGCTCGTCCGCCCCGGGGGCCCGTGGGGTCGTCCAGCAGGGCCCGCGCCGAGGCAGCGTCGAGGCGTGCCGCGCTCGCCTCGGGGTCGTCGGCGGTGCCGGCATCGATGCCCAGCGCCAGACGCAGCTCGCCCTCGCGCTCGGCCATGCCCTCGCGGACGGCGGCTGCGAGCTCGCGCAGGCCGTCGCCGAAGTCGGCCAGCCCGTGCGCGACCCCGGTCGGCGTGTAGGCCTCGGCGGCCTTGCTGACCTTGCGCACGGCATACACACCGGCTGCGGCGCCCAGCGCCACCCAGAACAGACGTGCCACGGTGATCAGCCCCTGCGGCGGCGACGGCCGCCAGCGCTGCGGGTGTTCTTGGCACCCAAGGCCGATCGGACCCCGTACGTGAAGGCTGCGACCTTCACGACCGGCGAGCCGAGCGTGGCCGCGAACAGGGCGGTGAGCGCGCTGGCGTTCGTGGTGATCGCCGAGACGTTGGTCGTGATGCCGTCGACCCGGGCCAGCTGCTCGTTGGTCAGGCTGACGGTGTCGGTGAGCTTGAGCAGGGTCGGCTGGACGTTCTCCGTGGTGCTGCGCAGGCTGACCCTCGTCTCGTCGAGGATCTTGCCGGCCTTGCCGATGACGCTGCCCAGTCGGAAGACGAGGAACGCAAAGGCCAGCGCCGCGATGGTGCCCGCGATGTCGCCCAAACTCACTGAATCCATGCGGGCACCCTACCCCGCACCCGACGGCGTCACGAGCGGCGGATGCGGGACTTCAGCCACTCCCACCGGGGGCCGAGGCGCTCCTCGAAACCGCGGTCGGTCGGCCGGTAGTAGTCGGTCCCGCCCTGCAGGTCGTCGGGCAGGTAGTCCTGACGCGCGACCCCGTCGGGCTCGGTGTGGGCGTAGACGTAGCCGTCGCCGTGCCCCAACCGGGTCGCACCGGCATACCCGCTGCCGCGCAGCGAGGGCGGCACCGCCCCACCTCGGCCGGCGCGGATGTCGGCGATGGCCTCGTTGATGCCGGTGTACGCCGCGTTGCTCTTGGGTGCGAGGGCGTTGTGGACCACGGCCTGGGCGAGGATGATCCGCGCCTCCGGCATCCCGATCTGCGCGACAGCGTGCATGGCGGCAACGGCGGTCTGCAGCGCGGTGGGGTCGGCCATCCCGACGTCCTCCGACGCTGCGATGACGATGCGGCGCGCGATGAACCGCGGGTCCTCCCCTGCTTCGAGCATGCGGGCGAGGTAGTGCAGCGCGGCATCCACGTCTGAGCCCCGCATGGACTTGATCAGGGCCGAGGCGACGTCGTAGTGCTGGTCGCCGGTGCGGTCGTACCGCACGCTCGCGAACGCCACCGCCTGCTCGGTGTGCGCGAGCGTGATCTCGACAGGGCCGTCCACCTCGGCGCCAGCGGGTATGCCGTCCTGCGCCACTCCCGCAGCCGCCTCCAGCGCCGTGAGGGCTCGTCGGGCGTCACCGCCGGAGATCCGCACGAGGTGAGCCGTCGCGTCGTCGGCCAGGGCGTACTCCCCCGCCAACCCACGCTCGTCGGCGATCGCGGCCGCGAGGACGTCGGCCACCTCCTCGTCGGACAGGGACGTCAGGGTGATGAGCATCGAGCGGGACAGCAGCGGCGCGATGATCGAGAAGGACGGGTTCTCCGTGGTGGCCGCGACGAGGATGACCTGCCTGGTCTCGACGCCGGGCAGCAAGGCGTCCTGCTGGGCCTTGGTGAACCGGTGGATCTCGTCGAGGAAGAGCACCGTCTGGCGGTCGTACAGGTCGCGCTCCCGCGCGGCCTGGTCCATGACGGCACGGACGTCCTTGACGCCGGCGGTCACGGCCGACAGCTCGACGAACCGGCGGTCTGCGGCCGTCGCGACGAGGTGCGCGAGGGTCGTCTTGCCCGTGCCGGGCGGGCCCCAGATGATCGCGCTGAGCGCCCCCGCCGATCCGCCGGACCCCTCGATCAGCCGACGCAACGGGCTCCCGGGCCGAAGCACGTCGGACTGACCGCGGACCTCATCCAGCGATCGCGGCCGCATGCGGACGGCCAGGGGTGGCAGGGAGGCACCCGACGGCATGCCGTCGCCGTCCCGAACGGACGCGGCCACACCGAACAGGTCGTCGTCGGCACCAGTTCCCACGGGTGGCAGGCTATCCCCCGTGACCGACGCGCCCGACCACGCCAACCCGGCCACCAGTCACCCCGACCGATCCGCGTCCGCCCTCTCCCACCTCGGCGGCCTCGTGGGGCGCCACCCGAAGACCGTCATCGTGGTCTGGCTGGTGGCCGTCGTCGCGGCCTTCGCGGGGGCCACCGGTGCTTTCGGGAACCAGTCGTTGTTCGACCGCCTGCAGTCCGGCGAGCCGTCCGTCGCCGGGGAGAACCTCCAGGGTCGCGACCAGCTCGTGGCCGCGGGCCGGTCGGCCACGTCGACCTACATCCTCCAGGTGACCGGGGCCGATGCCGCCGCGCCCTCGGCAGTCGCGGCCGTCCGCTCCGCAGCCGAGGCGATCGGTCGCATCGACGGGGTGGCCTCGGTCGCCGCGCCGCAGCTCGTGCCCACAGGGCTGGACAGCCCCGCCTCCAAGGCGCTGCTGCCGACCTCCGGGGACGGGTTCGCAGTGGTGGTGAGTTTCGAGCGCGGGCTCACGGGCGAGGAGCGCGACCGGACTCAGACCCAGGTCGACAAGCAGTTCCACTCCCTCGTCGCCTCCGTGCCCGGCGCCAAGGGCACGACGGGTGGGCTGTCCGACCTCATCGAGGCGATCACGTCCCAGGTGGAGGTCGACCTGCGGGCCGGCGAGGGGATCGCGCTACCGATCAGCTTCCTGGTGATGGTGCTCGTCTTCGGTGGTTTCGTGGCAGCCGGGATGCCGATCATCGGCGCGATCGCCTCCATCGCCGGCGCGCTCGGGTCGCTGCTCGGGTTCTCGCACGTCATCGACCTCGACGCCACCGTCGTCAACGTCGTCACGGTCCTCGGGCTGGGCCTGTGCATCGACTACGGGCTCCTCACGGTCAGCCGCTTCCGCGAGGAGCTGCGCAGCCGGGTGCAGGGTCGCCCTGCGGCCGAGATCACGCGCGACGAGGTTCTCGCGTCGGTGGCCCGCACCGTGGACTCGGCCGGCCGGACCGTCGTCTTCTCCGGCCTGACCGTCGCGATCTCCCTCGGCGGCCTGCTCGTGTTCGAGGCGTCGATCCTCAAGGCCATCGGCTCCGCCGGCCTCTCGGTGGTCCTCGTGGCCATGCTCGTGGCCCTCACCCTGGTCCCTGCGCTCTGCGTCGTCGGGGCGCGACGACTGCTGAGGCGCGGCACCGAGCAGGCCCCCGACGAGGGCGTCTTCTCCCGCCTCGCCACCCGCGTGTTCCGTCATCCGCTGCTCGTCATCGTCGCCGTGCTCGCCGTCCTCGGAACCCTTGCCGCCCCCGCCCTCCACCTCCGCCTGACCTCCTCCGGCAAGGAGCTGCTGCCGGTCAGCGCACCGCAGCGTGAGTTCTTCACGGCGCTCGAACGCCACTACCCCCAGCTGTCCGGTCCCGACGTCGAGGTGGTCGCCCAGGCGGGGCTCCAGCAGACCCAGTCGTATGCCGCCTCGCTCCCCGTCGTCGACGGGCAGCGCCTCACCGGCCGGGTCGAGAGCGTCAACGCCGGTCTGACCGTCGTCGAGATCGACACCCCGGGCGGCGCGCTCGACGACGGCGCGCGTGACGCCGTGACCGCGCTGCGGGCCGACCGCCCGGACTTCCCCACCACGGTGATCGGTGAGGCCTCGGGCCTGCGGGACTTCACCGACTCACTGCGCGAACGCGCGCCCATCGCCTTCGCGCTGGTGGCCCTCGCCACCCTCGTCCTGCTGTTCCTCATGACCGGGTCGGTCGTCATCCCGATCAAGGCCCTGCTCATGAACGTCGTGTCACTCGGCGCCAGCCTGGGTGTCGTCGTGTGGATCTTCCAGCAGGCTCACCTCGAGGGGCTCTTGCACTTCGACTCGGTCGGGGCGATCGAGTCGACGATCCCGATGCTCGTGCTGGCCTTCGGATTCGGGCTGTCGATGGACTACGAGGTCTTCCTGCTGTCCCGCATCGTCGAGCTGCACGAGCGAGGCGTCGGCAACGACCAGGCCGTCATCGCGGGTCTGCAGCGGTCGGGACGGATCATCACGTCCGCGGCGGTGCTCGTCGTCATTGTCTTCTCCGGGTTCGTCGCCGGGCAGCTGCTCGTCATCAAGGAGACCGGCGTCGGCCTCGCCGTGGCGGTGCTGCTCGACGCGACCCTCGTCCGGATGCTGCTCGTGCCCGCCACGATGGCGCTGCTCGGAGACTGGAACTGGTGGGCGCCCCGGGGGCTGCGGCGCTGGCACGCCCGCTTCGGGATCACCGAATGACGTTGCGGCAGATCACGTCCCACGATGCCCTCCTCGACGCCACCGGTGGCAGCGCGTTCATCCGCTACGACATCCCGTCGCCGTTGGAAGGGACCGGCTACTCGCTCGGTGACGCCGTGGCCCTCCCCCGGCGCACCCACACCCGCCGGCTCGGGATGCTGGTCCTGGGACCCACCTCGCACGTCGGGCGACTCGTCGGCGAGATGCTCACCGAGGGCGTCCTTCCCCCAGAGCTGCGGTCCGTCACGGTCCAGAGGGGGTCCCTGGCGGCCGTTGCCGCACACCTGCGGCTCACCGAGGGCAACGAGTGGGAGTGGCTGTGTGCCGCAAGCGCACCGCTGGAGGTCCCCGCCGAGTCCGGTCTGGTCACCCTGGAGGACACAGACCTCGGCGAGATCCGCGACCTCCTCGACGTGGCCAACCCGGGCACCGACGCGCGGCCCTTCGAGTTCCCCGACCAGCACTGGGTCGGGGCCCGCAACGGGTCGGGTCGCCTCGTCGCGTGCGGCGTCAGCGAACCCAACGTCGCGGGCTGGCCCGTCCTCTCCGGCATCACCGTCCACCCCGACCACCGCGGGACCGGGCTGGGACTAGCCGTCACGGCATACCTCACCCGGGAGGCGGTCCGCGAGCGCGGAGTCTGCACCCTCGGGATGTACTCCGACAACGCCGTGGCGCGCCGGCTCTACACCGGGCTCGGCTACGGCGACGTGCACGAGTGGTCGAGCCGCCGGCTGGCCGACTGACCACACCGGGCCTCGACCTGCGCGAACGCTGCTGATGTGCCTACATTCGTCCTGACCCAGCAGCGCTGACGAGAGGACTGACATGGCCACCGTGTCCAACGGCGACGTCGAGATCCACTACGAGGACAGCGGCGGCTCCGGCCGTCCGGTCGTCCTGATCCACGGTTGGCCACTCAGCGGTGCCTCGTGGTCCACGCTGACGCCGGCTCTCAGTGACGAGGGCTACCGCGTGATCACCTACGACCGCCGCGGTTTCGGCCAGTCCGGCAAGCCAGGACCCGCCTCCTCCTACGACTACGACACCCTCACCGGCGACCTCGACGTCCTGATGACCGAGCTCGACCTGCAGGACGCCAGCCTCGTGGGGTTCTCGATGGGCGGCGGCGAGGTGGCGCGGTACGTCGGGACCAACGGCGAGGACCGCGTCCACAGCGTCGTGTTCGCGGCGGCCATCCCCCCGTGCCTGCTGAAGGACGACGACCACCCTGACGGCGCCCTCGACCTCGACACGGTCAGCGGCATGCAGGGCCAGCTCCGCGAAGACCCCAGCGGGTTCCTCGACGGGTTCCTGACGAACTTCTTCAGCGCCGACGGCGACCTCAAGGTCACCGAGGAACAGCGCCAGGAGGCGCTCGCCCTCGCCGCCCAGGCCGACGTCCATGCCGCGGCCGAGTGCATCCGCTCATGGGTCACCGACTTCTCGCCCGACCTGTCCAGGGTCAGCGTCCCCACCCTCGTCCTCCACGGCGACAGCGACGCCATCGTGCCGTTCGAGGTCTCGGGTCACCGCACCCACGAGGCCGTGACGGGCAGCGAGCTCGTCGTCCTCGAGGGTGGGCCCCACGGGATCTTCGCCAGCCACACGCAGGAGTTCAACGCGGCCGTCGTCGCCTTCCTCGCGAAGTAGCCCACCACCACTCGCGTCCAGGTCAGGTGACGTTGGCGGGGTCGTACATCTTCTGCTCGACCAGGACCATCCAGTTGCCAGAGTTGTCGCGGCACACGGCCTCGACACCGTAGGGGCGGTCGGTCGGCGGCTGGATGAACTCGACCCCCTTGGCGACCAGCTCCTCGTGGGTCTTGCGGCAGTCGTCGACGTTGAGCCCGAGGCCGTTGAGGCCACCGGCGTCCTGGGCCCGCTTCATCGCCTCGACCAGGTCGGCATCCATCGGCGGGCCGGGGATGGCGAGGTTGACGAGCAGCTCGGGCTGCGACGGGTGGATGACTGTGCACCAGCGGTAGCCGTCGCCGAGGGTGATGTCGTCCTTCTCCTCGAATCCGAGGACATCGGTGTAGAACTTCTTTGCGTCGTCCTGGTTCTTGACGAAGACACTGACGATGGCGATGTTGTTGATCATGCTCGGAGCCTAGGAGCCGTCGGGTCGGGGTGCTTCTCCTCGATTGCGGACTGCTCTGCCACCGTGACGGTCGACCGCTCCGCGAGGCCCCACATGAAGACGTAGCAGCCCGGGATGTGCGGCGCGCCGGCGACGGCATACCGCGCCTGGAACTGCGACGGCGTCTCCCCCACAACCGCCTTGAACCGGCTCGAGAACGAGCCGAGGGACGCAAACCCGACCGCGAAGCAGACCTCGGTCACCGACAGGCCGGTCGCCCGCAGCAGGTCCTGGGCGCGCTCGATACGACGCTGGGAGACGTACTCCCCCGGCGTGAGCCCGTAGGTCGCCTTGAACAGCCTCAGGAAGTGGTACTTGCTCAGCCCCGCCACGGCGGCAAGGGACTCGACATCGACCGGGTCGGCGTAGCAGCGGTCCGCGTGGTCCCGCGCCCGGCGCAGGTGCACGAGCACGTCGCCGGGGGCCCGCAGTGCCTTGTCGCCCACGCGGCCATTGTGCTGGTATGCCGCCCGCTCGAGGTGAGCGGGCGGCATCCGGATAGTGCGTGGTGAGACCTCAGGACCCCGTGCCGACCTTGTCCGTGTCGACCTTCGCGTCGACCGCCTTGGCCTCGGGCGAGGCGTCGACCCCGGCCTCCTTGCGCTGTTCGGGCGTGATCGGCGCGGGAGCCGCCGTCAGCGGGTCGTAGCCGCCACCGGACTTGGGGAAGGCGATGACGTCGCGGATCGAGTCGGTGCCGGCCAGCAGCGAGACGATGCGGTCCCAGCCGAAGGCGATGCCACCGTGCGGCGGGGCGCCGAAGGCGAACGCGTCGAGCAGGAAGCCGAACTTCTCCTGCGCCTCCTCCTGCGACAGACCCATGACCTTGAACACCCGCTCCTGCACGTCGCGGCGGTGGATACGGATGGACCCGCCGCCGATCTCGTTGCCGTTGCAGACCATGTCGTAGGCGTACGCCAGCGCGGGGCCGGGGTCGGTGTCGAAGGTGTCGAGGAACTCGGCCTTGGGCGAGGTGAACGCGTGGTGCACCGCGGTCCAGGCGCCGGCGCCCACTGCGACGTCGCCGGCGGCGACCGCCTCGGACGACGGCTCGAACAGCGGGGCGTCGAGCACCCACAGGAACGACCAGGCGTCCTCGTCGATGAGGTCGCAGCGCCGGCCGATCTCGAGGCGCGCGGCACCGAGCAGGGCGCGGGAGGACTTGGTCGCACCCGCGGCGAAGAAGATGCAGTCGCCGGGCTGGGCACCCACGTGGGCGGCGAGGCCGGCACGCTCGGAGTCGGACAGGTTCTTGGCGACCGGCCCGCCGAGCTCCCCGTCCTCCTGGACGAGGACGTAGGCCAGACCCTTGGCGCCGCGGCTCTTGGCCCAGTCCTGCCAGGCGTCGAGCTGCTTGCGCGGCTGGGAGGCTCCGCCGGGCATGACGACGGCGCCGACGTACTCCGACTGGAACACCCGGAAGGGGGTGTCCTTGAAGTAGTCGGTGCACTCGACGAGCTCGGTGCCGAACCGCAGGTCGGGCTTGTCGGATCCGAACCGACGCATCGCCTCGCCGTAGGTCATCTGAAGGAACGGCGTCTGGAGCTCCACCCCGATGAGCTTCCAGACCTCGCGGACGACCTCCTCGCCGAGCTCGAGCACGTCCGCCTGCTCGACGAACGACATCTCGATGTCGAGCTGGGTGAACTCGGGCTGGCGGTCGGCGCGGAAGTCCTCGTCGCGGTAGCAGCGCGCGATCTGGTAGTACCGCTCCATCCCCGCGACCATGAGCAGCTGCTTGAACAGCTGGGGGCTCTGCGGCAGGGCGTACCAGGACCCCGGTGCGAGGCGCGCGGGGACCAGGAAGTCGCGGGCGCCCTCGGGCGTGGAGCGCGTCAGGGTCGGCGTCTCGATCTCGATGAAGTCGCGAGCGCCGAGCACGGAGCGGGCGGCGGCGTTGACGCGCGACCGCAGCCGGATGGCGCTGCCGGCCGAGGAGGCACCGGGGCGACGCAGGTCGAGGTAGCGGTGCTTGAGGCGGGCCTCTTCGCCCACCGTGACGCGCTCGTCGATCTGGAACGGCAGAGGGGCCGAGGCGTTGAGCACCTCGATCTCACCGGCGATGACCTCGATCTCACCTGTCGGCAGGTCGGGGTTGGCGTTGCCCTCCGGGCGTGCCTTGACCTCACCCACGACGCGCACGCAGTACTCGTTGCGCAGGTCGTGGGCTCCCCCCTCGTCGAGAACCTCGTCGCGGACGACCACCTGGGCCACGCCGCTGGCGTCGCGCAGATCGAGGAACGCCACTCCACCGTGATCGCGCCGACGGGCAACCCAGCCCGTGAGCGTGACGGTCTGGCCGGAGTGGTCGGCACGCAGGGTGCCGGCCTCATGGGTGCGGAGCACGAGAGATCCTTCGATTCGAGCGGGTGGTGAACCCGGCCATCCTACGGACCGGGCCACGCGGCATACGAATCGGTTTGCTGCGTCGGCAGCTCAGCCCGCGACGTCCCTCTCGACGTCCCTCTCGACGTCTCCCACGATGTCCCCGTCGACATAGACCCAGCGGCCAGCCCGCCGCACGAAGTGGCTGCGTTCGCGCAGCACCCCCTCGGAGTGGGCCGCCTCGAACTCCACCTCGCCGCTCTGATCCCCTTCGCGGCCGTCGGCAGTTGCCAGCACGGTCAGCCCGAGCCACTGCGGTCCCCGGTCGAGCTCGAGGGCCGCAGGACGCGTTCGGGGGTGCCAGGTGCGCGTGAGGTAGGCCTCGTCCCGCACCACGAAGGCACAGTAGCGGCTGCGCATGAGCTCGACCGCGGTCGTGGCCGCCCGCTGGCCGTCGTGCA
Source organism: Pedococcus sp. P2_E2 (assembly GCF_056403955.1). NCBI lineage: Bacteria > Bacillati > Actinomycetota > Actinomycetes > Micrococcales > Intrasporangiaceae > Pedococcus > Pedococcus sp. P2_E2. The sequence goes on along the minus strand of NZ_JBFUEM010000006.1, from coordinate 329,661 downwards.
GTGGCCCGCAGCAGCCGGCATACGGCCGGCCGCTCCCGCAGGGGCACCCGGTCGTGGCGCCCGTCCCGAAGACGCCCACTCAGGCCACCGGCTGTGCGCAGGCGCGGCTGGTCGCGAACGGTCGCTTGCGGCAGGGAGCCGGGATCGGGTGGGTCATGGGGTCACGCTAACGCAGCGCGATCCCGCTGGCCTCTTGCCGCCGGGCCACGTCACGAGGCCCTGCACCGGACCGCTCACCACACCCGGCCGATCCGACTACCCCCGGAATGCCGGGTGGCTCGGCCACGGGGCGTCGTGCGCCCGGAGCGTGGCCCAGTCCAGGTCCCGTGCCGCGAGGGCAGCGAGGACCGCGATCGCGATCGTGGCGTTGGTGACGCGGCCGGCGAGGACCGCGTCGCGCACCTCTTCGAGCGGGGCCCAGCGCACCGGCATACCGAGCTCCTCGCCATCTCTGGCATGGCGCTCGGACTCGGGAACGCGGGTGAGGTCGCGCGCGAGGTAGATCCGCAGGGCCTCGTCGAGGCCGCCTGGTGAGCTGACGTAGTCGGCGAGCACGTGCCAGGTCGCGGCGGTCAGGTCGGCTTCCTCGTGCAGCTCGCGAGCGGCACCCACGTGGGGCGGTTCCCCCGCGACGTCGAGGAGCCCGGCCGGGATCTCCCATTCGAAGGACCGCACCGGGTGCCGGTACTGCTGGATGAGGCAGAGCCGACCCTCGTCGTCGAGGGCGGCCACGGCCACTGCGCCGGGGTGACGGACGTACTCGCGGGTCACCTCGCCGGCCTCACCGAGGTCGACGCGGTCGCGCACGACGTCCCAGACCAGCCCGTGCATGACCACCTCGGAGTGGCGCACCGGCAGGGCCTCGTGGCGGTCGGCGAGCTCTCCCGGGGCGCCGGACCCCCCGTGTCCCTCGCTCACGCGGAGGCGTCGACCGTGCTGCGCGGTCGCTCGACCTCGACCAGCCGCGCCGCACGCTGGGCGTTGATGGCGGCCTCGACCAGTCCCGCGAACAACGGATGGGCCCGGTGCGGTCGGGACTTGAACTCGGGGTGCGCCTGCGTGGAGACGTAGTAGGGGTGCACCTCGCGGGGCAGCTCCACGAACTCGACGAGGTTGTCGTCCGGCGACAGGCCGGAGAAGACCAGCCCGGCCTCTTCGAGCTGAGCTCGGTAGCCGTTGTTGACCTCGTAGCGGTGCCGGTGCCGCTCGTCGACCGCCACGGCGCCGTAGGCCTCCGCGATGACTGATCCCTCGGCGAGCTTGGCCGGGTAGGAACCGAGGCGCATGGTGCCGCCGAGGTCTCCCGCGCCCTCGACGAAAGCCTTCTGCTCCTCCATCGTCGCAATGACCGGAGCAGGCGTCTGGGGGTCGAACTCGGTCGAGCTGGCGCCGGCGATGCCGGCGACGTTCCGGGCGTACTCGATGACCATGCACTGCAGCCCGAGGCAGATGCCCAGCGTCGGGACCTGGCGCTCGCGGGCCCACCGGAGGGCACCGAGCTTGCCCTCGATGCCGCGAACTCCGAAGCCGCCCGGCACGAGGACGGCGTCGACCCCGCCGAGGGCCTTCTGGGCGCCGGACTCGGTCTGGCACTCGTCGCTGGCGACCCAGCGGATCGAGACCTTGGCGTCGTGGTGGAACCCGCCGGCCCGCATGGCCTCGGTGACCGACAGGTAGGCGTCCGGCAGGTCGATGTACTTGCCGACGAGGGCGATCTCGACGGTGTGCTCGGGGCTGTGCACCCGCCGCAGCAGCTCGTCCCAGTCGTGCCAGTCGACGTCACGGAAGTTCAGGCCGAGGCGACGGATGACGTAGGCGTCGAGCCCCTCCTTGTGCAGGACCTTCGGGATGTCGTAGATGCTCGGGGCGTCGACGGCCGCGGCGCAGGCCTCGGTGTCGACGTCGCACATCAGCGAGATCTTGCGCTTGATGCCGTCCGGGATCTCGCGGTCCGCACGCAGCACGAGCCCGTCAGGCTGGATGCCGACCTGCCGCAGCGCGGCAACGGAGTGCTGGGTGGGCTTGGTCTTGAGCTCGCCGCTCGGGGCGAGGTAGGGCACCAGCGAGACGTGCAGGAAGAAGACGTTGTCGCGGCCCACGTCATGGCGGACCTGGCGAGCGGCCTCGAGGAAGGGCAGCGACTCGATGTCGCCGACCGTGCCGCCGATCTCGGTGATGATGATGTCGGGAGCCTCGGACCGCGAGACCCCGGGGCTGCCGGCCGCCTGGGCCCGCATGCGCTCCTTGATCTCGTTGGTGATGTGCGGGATCACCTGGACGGTGTCGCCGAGGTACTCCCCGCGCCGCTCCTTGGCGATCACCTGGTTGTAGATCTGCCCCGTCGTGACGTTCGCCCTGCCCACGAGGTTGCTGTCGAGGAAGCGCTCGTAGTGACCGATGTCGAGGTCCGTCTCGGCGCCGTCGTCGGTCACGAAGACCTCACCGTGCTGGAACGGGTTCATCGTGCCCGGATCCACGTTGAGATAGGGATCGAGCTTCTGCATCGTCACCCGCAGACCGCGAGCACGGAGCAGATGTCCGAGGCTGGAGGCGGTCAGTCCCTTGCCCAGAGAAGAGGCAACGCCGCCGGTTACGAAGATGTGTTTCGTCTGTTCCACCACGGGGTTCAAGCCTACGTCATCCCGGGCAGGGCTGAGTACCAGTCGTGCCAGCGACTCGCCGTGGCTTTGCCGTCGTCCCACGATGTGGCGCGCTCCCGGCCGGCCCTGGAGGCGGTATGCCGTGCGGCTGGGTCCGTGAGATAGCGCTCCACGGCGCCTGCGAGGGCCGAGGGGTCGCCCACGGGCACGAGGGTGCCCACGCCCGCCACGAGGTCCCTGAGGCCGCCGGTGTCGGTGGCCACGACCGGCACGCCCGCCGCCATGGCCTCCTGCACGACCAGGGCGCGTGCCTCCCAGCGGCTCGGGAGCACGAAGACCTCAGCCGCACGCAGCCAGCGCTCGGGCTCGGCCTGCGACCCGACGAAGTGGACCGGCGCACCGACGGCTTCGGCCCTCAGCCGCAGCCCGCGGAGCAGGCCGTCCTCACCATCACCCACGACCACCCACACCGCAGGTGGCGCAGGTTTCTCACCCATTCGGACCGATACCGAGGCCGCGGCGTCGACCAGGGTCTCGAGGTCCTTCTGCGGGGCGATCCTGGCGATGGTCACCATCAGCGGGACGCCAGCCGCGGTCTCGATTCCGTTGTCCCGCAGCAGATCCACCGCCAACGCTCCGCGTTCGTCATCGCCCGGCGGCTCGTGGGTGAGCAGCCCGGGCACCCGCGGCGACGGCACCGGCGCGAGGCGTGGCTGGTGCGCGCCATGGCGTCGAGCCTCGTCGACGAGGTCGCCGCTGGCGCCGGTGACCAGGGTGGCACGACGAGCGACGAAGCGCTGGACCGTCGTCGAGACGCGACCACGCAGACCGCCCGTGGTCAGGACGGCGTTGTGCTGGCTCACCACCACCGGGGTGCGCGTCCCGACGGCGACCAGGGTCGCCACCAGACCAGCCTGGTGCCCGTGGGCGTGCACGACCTCGGCACCCCGGATGAGGCGGCGCAGCCGCCACAGGTGGCGCAGTGAGCCGATCACCCCGGCTGCCCGGCCAGGCCACCACAGCCGTGCCTGCGCGATGCCGAACCTGTCGGCGGTCAGCTGGTCGGTGACGAGGCTGACATCGTCGCCCAGCTGGCGCAGCCCCTGCGCAAGGTCGACAGCATGGGTCCCGATGCCGCCGGTGCTGCGCCCGATGAGCATCACGACCTTCACAGCTCGCTCCCTCGGCGCCGACTGCGGCCACGCTCGCGCAGTGCCTGCATGGCCTTGCGGTCGGCCACCATCATCACGCCCAGGTAGGCCACCAGCGTCACCAGCCCGGTCAGCAGACCGCTGCCCAGGGCCGACCACAGGGAGTCCGGCGACAGGCCTCTCGCCACGGTGTCGCCCACTGCGAGGCCGACCGCCACCGCCACGACGGCAGCCCCGAGCGTCCGGCCCGAGCCCTGGACGGCCTCGGCGCCCCAGGCCCTGCGGACCAGCAGGGCCAGCAGGACGGCCGAGACGGTCATGCCGAGGGTCGAGCCGACGCCGAGCAGGCCCAACGTGGTGCCGGCACCCGAGCTCTCAGGGATGAGCGCGATGGGGATGAGTGCGGCCAGGGCCCACCCGGCCGCCACGGCCAGGGCCGCATGGAGCGGGCGGCCTCGGACATAGAGAGCGCGGGTCAGCAGCGCGGCCACCGAGAAGCCCACGAGTCCGGGTGCGTAGGCCGACAGGGCACCGGGCAACGCTGCCAGGGCGGCGGCCCCACCGGCGTTGGCCGCGCTGTCGAACGAACCGAAGAACACCCCGACCGGGCGGGCGACGGCCATCAGCACGGTGACCGCGCCGGCCGTGAGCAGCAGGATCCCCCTGAGGGCGCCTGCCAGGGTGTCGCGCGCGGAGGTCCCGACCTGCTCCTGCAGCTCCTCGGCGGCGCTGGTGTGGGCCAGCGCGGGAAAGGCAGACGTCGCGATCGGGACGGCCAGCACGGCATACGGGAGCAGGTAGACCGCCTGGACGTAGGTGTAGACGTTGACGACACCGGTGTCGATGGTGCGCGGCGCGTGGGTGAGCCACAACGTCGCCGCGACCGCGGTCTGCTGTGCGACGAGGGCGAGGACGCCCGCAGCGGCGAGCGAGCCGGCGCGGCGGGCCACGCCGGCGGGAAAGGTGAACGTGGGTCTGAGGCGTACCCCGGCCCGCACGGCGGGCACGAGCAGCGGCAGGCTCAGCACGACTACGCCGAGCGTGGTGCCACCCGCCAGCACCCACATCGCACCGGTGGACAGGTCCGCGGGGGTGGTCCCGGGCGCGGCCGCGAACCGGTAGGCGACGTAGGCGCTGATGACCACGAGGCTGGACAGCAGGGGCGCCAGTGCTGCGGCGAGGAACCTGCGGTGGGCCTGCAGCACCCCCGCCAGCACGACGCCGACACCGTAGAGCGCCACCTGAGGCGCGAACACCACGAGCATCGTGGTGCCGAGCTCGGCGGCGCCGGCCACCCTGCTCTTGCGGAACAGGAGGTCGCTGATCCACGGTGCCGACAGCGCCAGCAGGGCCGACAGGGGCACCAGCACGGAGACCGCCCAGGTCAGGAGGGCCGACGCGGTGCGGTCGGCGTCCTCGCTGCGACCGGAGGCGAGCTGTCCGGCGATGAGGGGCACGGCGACGGCCGCCAGGGCCCCACCGGCGGCGACCTCGTAGACGACGTTCGGGAGCATGTTGACGGTCTGGTAGGTGTCGCCCACCCCACCGGCGCCGACGGTGCGCGAGAACACGATGGTGCGCCCGAAACCAGCCAGCCGGGCGAGCAGCGTCACGACCGCGATCACTGCCGCGGCCCTGGCGACCGAGGTGCCGACCGACCTCGCCGTCATCGGCGGCACCGCATCATCGACGACCCAGGGCGTCCAGCTGGCGCAGCACCGGGGTGGACTCGATGACCTGGGTGAAGGACACCTTCTCGGAGGCCAGGGTCAGGGCGGTCAGGGCGCCGAGTGCGACCCATCGCCCCCGCCTGCCGGTGCGCTGGACGAGTGCGGTGCCGAGCAGTGCTCCGGCGCTGTTGGCCCCGGTGTCACCCAGCATCGCCTCACCGGAGAGATCGGGACCCAGAAGCCCCACGGCGGCGCCGGCCGCGGCGCCCGCGGCAGCCCCTGAAAGCCGTGACGTCGCGGTGAGCGCGCCGAGCAGGATCGTGGCCTTGAGGGCGCGGCCGGGGCGCAGGTCGAGCAGGTTGAGCAGGTTCGCCGTGCCCGCGATCACGGCGCCGCCCACGAGCGTGTCGACAGCCCCGGGTATGCCGCGTGCCCCGTTGGCGTCGGCAGCGCGCGAGGCCCGGTCGATGAGCGCGGCCGACACCAGGCCGGTGATGCCGAGGCCCACGATCTTCACTGCGCCGGTGGTGACCTCACCGCGGGCCAGGGCGCTCAAGTGACCCTTGAGACCCTTGCTGCTGGAGTCGCCGGCCAGGTCGTCGAGGCCGCCGAGTCCAGCCGAGGCCACGGCGGCCACCACGGGGCCTGGGCCGGCACCCAGCAGGGCTGACGCGCCCGCGGCTCCGACGGCATACGCAGGACCCTCGAGGAGGGTGACCGTGCGCCCTGCGTGGTTGGTGCGGTCCCAGGTGACTGACCCGCCCGGCGGGCGCTCGCGCAGCAGACGCAGGGCGGCGGCCGCGAGGGCGCCTGCCACGGCGCCGGACACCAGTGCACGCACGGCGGCTACTTGGTCGCCAGCTGGGGGAACGCGGCCGCGGCGTCGGACGCGAGGCCGTACTGTCCCGACTTGCCGGCCTCCTGCTCGAGCAGTCCGAAGACAAGGCTGGCCTGACCCATGGGGAGCTCGGCGTTGTCGACGGTGGACAGCACCTTGGCCTGGTCGCCGTCCTCACGGGCGGTGCTGATCACGGAGGTGGCGTTGGTCCCTCCCGACGCTGCGCTCTGGGCGATGAGGACCGCTCCGGCCCCCGCCCCGTCGAGCGCACCCGCCAGTCGGCTCAGGCCCGTCGCGCGCTGTTCGCGGGCCGTGGCGTCGGAACCGGTCACCGGTCCCGCCACGATGACGGCGATGGAGGACACCCCCACCTGGTCGGGGGTGTAGCGGATGAGGTCGCCCGTGCGCAGACCCTCGAGGGCTGCGGCGGCGCCCGCCGACGTCGAGCCCGCCTTGGCCAGCACCGACCGCGCGAGCACGTCGTTGACGACGTCCCCGCCGGACTGGTCCACAGGCACCCCGACCTGGCTGGCCAGCTGCTGGCCGAGGGTCGCCCGGAACGCGGCCTTGTCGGGGTCGATCCAGTTGTCCTGCACCGAGATCGTCGAGCCGACCACGGCACCTGCAATGGCCAGCGTGCCCTGCGTCGTCTTGACGAGGTTCGCGTCCGCACCGGGCAGCACGACGACAGTCACCGTCGTGCCCTTGAGCCGCTCCGCGAGCAGGCTGCGGTTGCTCGCGGAAGTGAACTCGTCACGGGCCTTGGTGCCCTTCTCGGCCACGTCGAGCTCACCCCGCAGCGCAGCCTTGTCGGCTCGCAGGTTCTTCACCTCTGAGGTGAGCGTGTTGCCGATGTCCTCCTTGAGCGGGCCGGCGCCGAGCACGATGCCCACAGCCAGGGCCATGAAGATCGAGACGATCGAGACGAGGTGGTAGCGAAAGTCGATCACGTGAGGATTCCTACGACGAAGGACCAGAAGTCGTCCCAGCGGGCGCCGAGCACCTGGAGGAACGCGCGCCCACCCGTCGTGGACCACAGCGCGGCGAGCAGGGCGCTGAGACCCACGAGCAACATGAGCGTGAGGGCAAGATTGGAGATGCGCGAGCGGTAGAGTCGGCTGACCCCCTTGGCGTCGATGAGCTTGCCACCCACGCGCAGCCTGGTGAGGAAGGTGCTGGCCATCCCGCTGCGACCCTTGTCGAGGAACTCGACCAGGGTGGCGTGGGTGCCGACGGCCACGATCAGCTCGGCACCCTTGTCATCGGCGAGCAGCATGGCGACGTCCTCGCTGGTCCCGGTGGCGGGGAAGACGACAGGTTCGACGCCCAGCCGCCGAACCCTCTCCAGCCCGGGGGCATTGCCGTCGCGGTAGGCGTGGACGACGATCTCGGCGCCGCAGCGCAATGTCGAGTCGGACACCGAGTCCATGTCGCCGACGACCAGGTCCGGCTTGAGCCCGACCTCGAGGAGCGCGTCGGCACCCCCGTCCACGCCGATGAGGACCGGACGGTACTCGCGGATGTAGCTGCGCAACATGCGCAGGTCTTCCTTGTAGTGGTAGCCGCGCACGACGATCAACGCGTGCCGACCGTCGATCTTGGTCGTGATGTCGGGGACACCGACACCGTCGAGCAGGAGGTCGCGCTCCCGGCGGAGGTACTCCATCGTGTTGGCTGCGAACGCCTCGAGCTGGACGGCCAGCCCAGCCCTGGCCTCGACCATGGACGACGCGACCAGCTCGTGGTCGAAGGCCTGGCCCTTGGCGACGACCTCGTCGCCCACCCAGATCTGGTCGCCCTCGATGCGGACCTGCTGACCTTCGTGCAGGTCGTGCATGACGTCCTTGCCGACGTTGTCGATCAGCGGGACGCCCGCGTCCACGAGAATCTCGGGCCCCAGGTTGGGGTAGCGCCCGGAGATCGACGGTGCCGCGTTGATCACCGCGGCCGGCCGACAGGCGAGCAACGCCTCGGCACTGACCTTGTCGATGTCCTGGTGGTCGATCACCGCGATCTCACCAGGTCGCAGGCGCTTGGTGAGGTTCTTGGTGCGGGCGTCCACGCGGACCAGCCCGCGTACCCCCGGGGTCTCGGGGTCGCGGGCGCGTTGGCGGGGGAACTTCAAAGGCATGGTGTTCCATCCTCCCATGGGCCCTTGCGTCTGCCGCGAGCCCCCACGCGGGAGCCCGAGGGCGACTTCGATCACGCCGACGGTCAGCCCGCTGCTGCGCGGGCCCGGTGGTCAGACGCGGACAGTGGAGGTGGGGGCGGCAGCCGCCCGCCGGGAGGCGGTCTCCTCGACGAGCTCGCGGGCGTGGTCGAGAGCCGTGCCGGTGTCGACCCCGGCCATCATCCGCGCCAGCTCGCGGAGCCGCTCGTCGCCGTCGAGCGCGTGCACGCCACTGGACGTGATGTGCCCGTCGCTGGACTTGCGGACCACGAGGTGCCGGTCGGCGTAGGCAGCCACCTGTGGCAGGTGGGTCACCACCACGACCTGGGCGTGCTGGGCGAGCGCGGCCAGCCGCGCGCCGACGTCGAGCGCGGCAGCCCCTCCGACCCCGGCATCGACCTCGTCGAACACGAAGGTGGGGACGTCGGTCCCCCCGGCAGCGCCGGTGACCACCTCGAGGGCCAGCATCACCCGCGACAGCTCACCGCCGGAGGCCGCCTTGGCCACAGTCCGGGCGGGACTGCCGGGGTTGGCCGCCAGCAGGATCTCGACGTCGTCGCCGCCGTGGCCGGCCAGGCCGGCGGACCGGGGGCGCACGGCGACGTCGACCGTCGCCTGACCCATCGCCAGGTGGGCGAGCTCTCCGGTCACTGCGCCAGCGAGGCGCTTGGCCGCGGCACCCCGTGCCTTGGTCAGAGCTCGTGCCGCGTCTGCGCGCTCCTGGGTCAGCCGGACCACCTCGGGCTCCAGGGCCTCGATCCGGCTGTCCGAGCCCATGAGGGTGTCCAGCCGCTGCGCCGAGAGGCGGCCCCACTCCAGGACGTCGTCGATCGTCTCGCCGTACTTGCGGGTCAGCGCCGTGAGGTCGGCGCGGCGCTGCTGCACCCACGCCATCCGGGCGGGGTCGACCTCCACGTCGGTGAGGTACGCGCTCAGGTCGGCCGCCAAATCGGCCGCCAGGTAGCCCAGATCGGCCAGCCGACGGTCCAGCTCACGCAGGGCTGGGTCGTGCTCGACCTCGCCCGTGAGGGCCTGACGCGCCGCGGCGATCCTCTCGACCGCGCTGGGGGCCGGCTCCGCGGCATACTCCTCGCCCGCGAGGTGGTCGTGGGCGAGGGACGCGGCCCGGCGAAGGCCCTCGGCGTGGCCGAGGCGCTCGTCCTCGACGCGCAGATCGCCATCCTCGCCAGACTGCGGGTCGACCTGCTCGAGCTGCTCGAGCCCGTGTTGAAGCACCTCGATCTCGCGAGCCCGGTCGCGGGCCTGCTCGCGCAGTCCGGCTAGCTCGGCCGCCGCCGCCTGATGCGCGTCATAGACGTCGGTGTAGCGCTGCAGGACCTTGTGCAGGGGCGCTCCCCCGAACTGGTCGAGGACGGCGCGGTGCTGGTCGCTCTGCCGGAGCCGCCACTGGTCGGCCTGGCCATGGACGGCCACGAGGTGCTCGCCGATCTCGCTGAGCACACCCACGGGAGCCGTCCGCCCACCGACGTGGGCCCTCGACCGGCCCTCAGCTGACACCGAACGCACCAGCACCAGGCCGTCTGTCACGTCGGCTCCTGCCTCGGCAGCCCGCACCGCCGCGGGATGGTCGGACGCCACGTCCACGACACCCTCGACCACGGCGGTGCCTGCACCGGCGCGCACGAGCCCGGCGTCCGCGCGGGCGCCGAGGAGCAGTCCCAGACCGGTCACCACCATGGTCTTGCCGGCGCCGGTCTCACCCGTGACGACGTTGAGCCCGGGGTGCAGCTCGAGGACGGCGTCGTCGATGACGCCGAGTCCCTGGATCCTCAGTTCGGACAGCACGGTGCACAGCCTCTCACGCACGACCGACGCCGACGGTCAGGCTGGCGGTGGGGCTTCACCCCTGCTGGGGAAGGTGGCCTGCTCGGGCGGCATCCTCGCGCCGTGCCTCGCCGCGCCAGCCGTGGATGGACAGGTCGAACTTGGCCACCAACCGGTCGGTGAACGGTGAGGTGGTGAGCCGGGCCAGCCGGACAGGTGTCTGCGACCGCACCACCTCGATGCGGGCGCCCGGTGGCAGGTCGACGGCGCGTCGGCCGTCGCACCAGAGCGCCCCGGTGCCGAGGGTGTCGGGGACGACCTCGAGGGCGAGGTGCGAGTTGGGTCCGAGCACCATGGGCCGGGCAAACAGGGCGTGCGCGCTGATCGGGACCAGCAGGAGGGCTTCGACGTCGGGCCAGACCACCGGCCCTCCGGCGGAGAACGCGTAGGCCGTCGACCCGGTGGGCGTCGCGACGACCACACCGTCGCACCCCCAGGTGGTGAGGGGACGACCGTCGATCTCGGCGACGACCTCCAACATGCGTTCGCGGTTGGCCTTCTCGACGGTGACCTCGTTGAGCGCCCAGCTCGTGTAGACGGGATCGCCGTTGACGTGCGCCGTCACCTCGAGGGTCATGCGTTCCTCGACGGAGTACGTCCTGGCGACGATGTGCTCCACCGTGGCGTCGATGTCCTCGCGCTCGGCCTCGGCGAGGAAGCCCACGTGGCCGAGGTTGACGCCGAGCAGCGGCGCCCCGGTCCCCCGCGACACCTCGGCCCCGCGCAGGATGGTGCCGTCCCCACCGAGCACGCAGACCAGCTCGCACCCCACTGCCGCGGCGTTGCCGTCGTCGACCAGGGTGACGCCCGGGTGCTGGGACAGCTTCACGGCGGTGGCTTCGTCACGTTGGACGACCACCTCGATGCCGGCGGCGTAGAGGCGCTTGACGACCTCCGCCGCGACGTCCTGGGCCTCCTGGCGACGCGGGTGGGCCACGAGCAGGACCTTGCGGCGCTGCGTGGTACTCCCTGGGCTCACGGTGCTCTCCCCACGATGTCGTCGGTCACGGTGCGGTCACCTCGTCGGCTCTGCTCACCAGAGCCTCCCACCCCATCGACTCGGCGTCGCGGGGGGTCAGCCACAACAGGTACTCCGCGTTGCCCTCGCTGCCCTCGATCGGGCTCCTGGCCAGGGCTCGCGGATGCAGCCCGGCCGCCACGGCTGCGCGGGCGACTTCGGTGACGGCCCAGGCCCGATCACCCTGGGTGCGGACGATGCCACCCTTGCCGAGCCGGGTGCGACCCACCTCGAACTGGGGCTTGACCAGCACCATCGCGTCGCCGGTGTCGAGGAGCAGCCCGCGAAAAGTGTCGAGGACCAGGGTGAGCGAGATGAAGCTCAGGTCGGCGACGAGCAGCTCGACCGCTCCCCCGACCTCGTCAGCGGAGAGGCCGCGGACGGTCGTGCGCGACCGGTCGGTGACCCTCGCGTCGGCGGCCAGCTCGGGCACCAGCTGACCGTGCCCGACATCGAGCGCCGTCACATGGGCGGCGCCGTGGTGCAACAGCACCTGGGTGAACCCGCCGGTCGACGCGCCCACGTCGAGGCATCGCTTGCCTGCCACCGTGAGCCCTGCGGGTCCGAAGGCCTCCAACGCACCCACGAGCTTGTATGCCGCGCGACTCACCCACCGCGGTCCCTCCTCGCGCACCTCGATGTGCTGGTCGGCGCCGACCGGGGTGGCAGGTTTGGCAGCGGGCTTGCCCCCGATGCTCACGTCACCAGCGTCGATCAGGGCACGGGCGTGCCCCCTGGACCGCGCCAGTCCACGCCGGACGAGCTCGAGGTCGAGCCGGGCCGGGTCGCTCACTCGCCGCCGAGGTCGGACAGCCGCGACTGGAGGGTCTGCTGCACCCGCTGGCCTGCCTCGATCTGGGCGTCGAGGTCGTCGCTGGGTGCGTCCTTGAGGTCCTGCAAGGACGCGTCGATCACGATGTCGCCGGTGGCCTGGTCGCCCAAACCGGTGCCGAGTGACTCGGCGCGGTCGGTCGGGTTCTCGTGCCGGGAGGCGCGGGCAACCTCGGCACGATGGCTGGTGTCCGGTGCTTCAGCCTGGACGTCACTCGGTGCATCGGGCTCGACGGCCGCGACGGTCTCGTCAGGGTTCTGGTCGGTCACTCTGAGGCCTTCTTGGCAGTCGTGGAAGTCTTCGCGGTCGTGGACTTCTTGGTGGCGGCCTTCGTCGCCGTGCTCTTCGTGGCCGTGCTCTTCGTGGCGGTGGCCTTCTTCGCGGTCGCCTTCCTCGCCGTGGCCTTCGTGGCTGTGGCCTTCTTCGCGGTGGCCTTCTTCACGGCCGGCGCAGTCGTGGTCGCGGTGGTCTTCTTCGCCGCAGCCTTCTTCACGGTCCGCGCACTGGCGCTGCGCGCAGCCCCCGTGGCGGCGGTCTTCTTGGCTGCGGACTTCCTGGGGGCGGGAGTAGCGGGAGGTGCGGGCGCGGCGGACGTCGACACAGATGCCGGCTCAGCGGCGGGTGCCGGTGCCCGGTGGGCCGTCGTCACCGCTCCCGACACGCCGACCGAGCGAGCGAGCGGACTGCGCGAGGCTCCGGCGACCGCAGCCGCACCGGTGGCGGTGAGCATCGCCCGCAGCTCGGCCAGCTCCTTGGTGACCAGCGTCAACGCCGCCCTGGCAGCATCCACGTCGGCAACGCGGGCTACGTCTGCCCTCTTCAGGGCAGATTCCACCTCACCCTGCACGAGGGTGAGCAGGTTCGCCCGGTTGGCGCGCGCAGCCTCGAGCAGCTGGTCGGCGAGTGTCGAGGCCTGGACTGCCCGGCGGGTGACCTCGTCGGCTCCGGGGAGCGCCAGCAGCCCCTGGGCTGCCTCCATCGCCCTGGCCTTGGTCATCTCGCCCAGCCCACTGGCGAGCTGCACATAGTTGCGCACTGATTCGAAAGCCACGATGGTCCTCCTCGACGGAGCGGCGGGATGCCGCTCGCGCCCCTCACGCTACTGCCACGCGTCGATCTCGGGAACGAGTCTGCGCACCGCGTCGAGATCGAGCTCCTCGTGGTCGAGCGCCTCGTGCAGGCAGGCCGTTCCCGCTCGAGCGGACTCGATGGGACTCCCGACGCTGGCAACGTCCCACGCACCGTCGATGATGCGACGGCGGTCCGCGCCACACACCCACCAGACGTAGTCGGTCTCCGCCGACTGGTAGGGCTCCGTGAGTGCGCGCAGGTCCTCGAGAAGATACGTGGGACGCAACGCGGCCGGCGCCACGGCCAGGCTGGACACCGTGTCGACCCCGGTCAGCACCAGTGCCGAGTCCATTCCTGCCTCCACGGCCCCGGCGACATCCGTGTCCAGGCGATCACCGACGGCCAGCACCTGGGCCGGCGACCGGTCGAGGCGTTGCGCGCAGAGCTGGTACAACGGCGCATGCGGCTTGCCGACCACGAGCGGGTCGCGGCCCGTAGCACGTTGCACCGCCGAGACGAGGGTGCCGTTCCCCGGAGCAGTCCCGCGGTGGGTTGGCAGGGTGCCGTCGGTGTTGGTCGCCACCCAGACAGCGCCCGCAGACACGGCATAGGCAGCCTCCGCGAGGTCCGCCGCGGTGACGGACGGCCCGTAGCCCTGGAGCACGCCGGCCACCGCGAGGTCCGGCTCGTCGCGCGTCTGCTGGGGCGTCGCCACCGTGAAGCCTTGGTTCTGGAGTGCTTCGCGGACACCCACACCGCCGATCGCCAGGACTCTCGATCCTGCGGGCAGCAGCCCTGACAAGGCGACGGCACCGGCCTGCGAACTGGTCGCGACATCGCGTCCGGTCACGTGGAGGCCGAGGTCGGTGAGGTGCGCCGCGACCTCCTCGGGCGGGCGCGAGGCGTTGTTGGTGGCGTACACGATGGGCACGGTCAACGCGGTCAACGCGGTGACAGCGTGGTCCACCGCCTCGGGTCCGCGGTAGACCACCCCGTCGAGGTCACAGACCACCGCGGCATACCGCTCCACCAACCCGGGCACGCTAGCGGGCGTCCTCGCGGGGAGCCCTTCCGCCAGCGGACGGGGTGTCTGCGGCGCTCTCGCCCTCGTCCGCGTCGTCCTCTTCACCCTCGAGCAGGTCGGTCAGGATGACGCCGTCCAGCTCGGCGAGACGCTCGGCGGCGTCGGTCTCCAGGTCGTCGTCAGCGTCGGCCGCCCGCGCGAACCACTCTCGGGCGTCGTCCTCACGGCCGAGGGCCAGGAGTGTCTCGGCGTAGGCATAGGACAACCGCGCCGTCCAGGGCTTGCGCCCCGCCTTGAGCTGGGGAATCTCCAGCGCCAGCTGGGCAGCCTCCAGCTGACCGAGGTCGCGACGGATGCCGGAGATCACGATGGCCAGCTCGACCCGGTCCTCCACGGCCAGGGTCTTCGCCTCCGGAGACATGGCGAGCTCGAGGGCGCGCTCCTGCCGGCCGAGACCGCGTTCGCAGTCGACCATGAGCGCGAGCAGGTGCGAGGAGCCGCTGAGTCGGCGCGCGGTGCGGAACTCGCTGAGGGCCCGTGCCCACTCCCCCTTGCGGTACGCCACCAGGCCGAGCGCCTCGCGGGCGGCCGGGACTCGTCCAGCCCGACGAACCGCTGTCTCGGCGTGGGCCTCAGCGCTCTCGAGGTCGTCCACCTCGAGCAGGGCCGCGGCCATCACCAGGTGTTGCGCGACCCCCTCGGCATTCTCCTTGCTCAGGGTGCGCAGCTGCTGGTGCACCGAACGATCCAGCTCCTTGCCCGTCACACCATCGGCGATGCGAGGTTCCGGCAGCTTGGGCTTCTTCGGGGCCAGACGTGGACCGCCGCGCTCGCCATTGTCGAACGCACTGGCATCCCGTGACCCACCGCGAGGTGCCGAACCGCCGCGGGACGCGGACGCGCCACGCGGGCTCGATCCACCTCGACCACCGCGGTCGCTGCCAGGGCGTCCGTTGGAGGGGCCACCACCGGTGGGACGACCACCACCCGATGAGGGACGACGGTCCTGGCCACCTCGGCCTGGCTGGTTCTCGGGCACGATCTGCTCCTCGCTATGCACGTAATCGGTCGCAGTCTACGGACTGCGGTCATCCCGGGGCACCACCGCCCACGGGCTGCGGGCCCTGGGCCGGGGCTCATGCCCCGGGAATCAAAGGCAAAAGGGAATGCAAAAGGGCCATCCCCGATGGGGATGGCCCTTTTGAAAGTATGTCCGGCTGCGTCCTACTCTCCCACACCGTAACCAGTGCAGTACCATCGGCGCTGAAGGGCTTAGCTTCCGGGTTCGGAATGGAGCCGGGCGTTTCCCCTTCGCTATGACAGCCGAAACTCTATGGAGATATCAATCAGTGGTTCAGTTTCCCGACCGTATCTCGGGAACCACACAGTGGACGCGTAGCATCTTTGTAATCAAGTTATCGGCTTATTAGTACCAGTCAGCTACATGCATTACTGCACTTCCACGTCTGGCCTATCAACCCAGTAGTCTAGCTGGGAGCCTCTCGGACCTAAGTCCATGGAAACCTCATCTTGAAGCACGCTTCCCGCTTAGATGCTTTCAGCGGTTATCGTTTCCGAACGTAGCTAATCAGCCGTGCTCTTGGCAGAACAACTGACACACCAGAGGTTCGTCCATCCCGGTCCTCTCGTACTAGGGATAGCCCTTCTCAAGTTTCCTACGCGCACAGCGGATAGGGACCGAACTGTCTCACGACGTTCTAAACCCAGCTCGCGTACCGCTTTAATGGGCGAACAGCCCAACCCTTGGGACCTACTCCAGCCCCAGGATGCGACGAGCCGACATCGAGGTGCCAAACCATGCCGTCGATATGGACTCTTGGGCAAGATCAGCCTGTTATCCCCGGGGTACCTTTTATCCGTTGAGCGACGGCGCTTCCACAAGCCACCGCCGGATCACTAGTCCCGACTTTCGTCCCTGCTCGACATGCCTGTCTCACAGTCAAGCTCCCTTGTGCACTTACACTCAAAACCTGATTGCCAACCAGGCTGAGGGAACCTTTGGGCGCCTCCGTTACCTTTTAGGAGGCAACCGCCCCAGTTAAACTACCCACCAGGCACTGTCCCTGATCCGGATCACGGACCGAGGTTAGATATCCAGAACGACCAGAGTGGTATTTCAACGTTGACTCCACCGACACTGGCGTGCCGGCTTCAAAGTCTCCCACCTATCCTACACAAGCCGTACCGAACACCAATACCAAGCTGTAGTAAAGGTCCCGGGGTCTTTCCGTCCTGCTGCGCGTAACGAGCATCTTTACTCGTAGTGCAATTTCGCCGAGTTCGTGGTTGAGACAGTGGAGAAGTCGTTACGCCATTCGTGCAGGTCGGAACTTACCCGACAAGGAATTTCGCTACCTTAGGATGGTTATAGTTACCACCGCCGTTTACTGGGGCTTAAATTCTGAGCTTCGTCCCGAAGAACTAACCCGTCCTCTTAACCTTCCAGCACCGGGCAGGCGTCAGTCCGTATACATCGTCTTGCGACTTCGCACGGACCTGTGTTTTTAGTAAACAGTCGCTTCTCCCTGGTCTCTGCGGCCGATCACGCTCGGGCAGCAAGTGCCGTCACGATCAGGGCCCCCCTTCTCCCGAAGTTACGGGGGTATTTTGCCGAGTTCCTTAACCACGATTCACTCGATCGCCTTGGTATTCTCTACCTATCCACCTGAGTCGGTTTGGGGTACGGGCGGCTCGAACCTCGCTAGAAGATTTTCTTGGCAGCATAGGATCACTGATTTCACCCATACGGGTTACCCATCAGGTCTCAGGATATGTGTGAGACGGATTTGCCTATCTCACTCCCTACACCCTTAGACGTGGACTACCATCGCCACGCTCAGCTACCTTCCTGCGTCTCTCCATCGCTTGACTAGTACTAGATCGGGTCGCGCGCTCCACTCGAATCAGTCCGAAGACGTCATCGAGCTTCAGGCGCTTAGCATCACTAGGTTCGTCATGGGCGGTTCTTCGCCGGTTCCGGAATATCAACCGGATGTCCATCGACTACGCCTGTCGGCCTCGCCTTAGGTCCCGACTTACCCAGGGCAGATTAGCTTGACCCTGGAACCCTTGGATATTCGGCGGACGGGTTTCTCGCCCGTCATTCGCTACTCATGCCTGCATTCTCACTCGTGTGGCCTCCACGGCTGGATCACTCCGCCGCTTCCCTGGCCACACGACGCTCCCCTACCCATCAACACGCTTGGACCGTGGATCCTCAGATGTCACGGCCGGGCAAAGTGTCAATGCCACAGCTTCGGTGGTGTGCTTGAGCCCCGCTACATTGTCGGCGCGGAATCACTTGACCAGTGAGCTATTACGCACTCTTTAAAGGGTGGCTGCTTCTAAGCCAACCTCCTGGTTGTCAATGCAACTCCACATCCTTTCCCACTTAGCACACGCTTAGGGACCTTAGATGGTGGTCTGGGCTGTTTCCCTCTCGACTACGGAGCTTATCCCCCGCAGTCTCACTGCCACGCTCTCACTTACCGGCATTCGGAGTTTGGCTAACGTCAGTAACCTGGTGAGGCCCATTAGCTATCCAGTAGCTCTACCTCCGGTAAGAAACACGTGACGCTGCACCTAAATGCATTTCGGGGAGAACCAGCTATCACGGAGTTTGATTGGCCTTTCACCCCTACCCACAGCTCATCCCCTCAGTTTTCAACCTAAGTGGGTTCGGTCCTCCACGACGTCTTACCGTCGCTTCAACCTGGCCATGGGTAGATCACTCCGCTTCGGGTCTAGACCCAGCGACTAAATCGCCCTATTCGGACTCGCTTTCGCTACGGCTTCCCCACACGGGTTAACCTCGCCACTGAGCACTAACTCGCAGGCTCATTCTTCAAAAGGCACGCTGTCACCCCACAAGGAGGCTCCAACGGATTGTAGGCAAACGGTTTCAGGATCTATTTCACTCCCCTCCCGGGGTACTTTTCACCTTTCCCTCACGGTACTTGTCCGCTATCGGTCACCAGGGAATATTTAGGCTTAGCGGGTGGTCCCGCCAGATTCACACGGGATTTCTCGGGCCCCGTGCTACTTGGGATACTTCTCTGGAGTGCACATCATTTCGTCTACGGGGGTCGCACCCTCTGTGCCGGGCCTTTCAATGCCCTTCGACTATAACGCGCATTTTTGACTCCATGTCAGAATGTCAGTACTGACTGAAAAGTCCCACGACCCCGACCATGCAACGCCTGACAGCTATCACACATGATCGGTTTAGCCTGTTCCGCTTTCGCTCGCCACTACTCACGGAATCGCGGTTGCTTTCTCTTCCTGTGGGTACTGAGATGTTTCACTTCCCCACGTTCCCTCTACCCGCCCTATGTGTTCAGGCGGGAGTGACTGGACTTGCCTCCAGCCGGGTTTCCCCATTCGGAAATCCTCGGATCACAGTCTGGTTATCGACTCCCCGAGGCTTATCGCAGATTCCTACGTCCTTCTTCGGTTCCTGGTGCCAAGGCATCCACCGTTTGCCCTTATAAACTTGAGTTTACAAAGATGCTCGCGTCCACTGTGTAGTTCTCAAGGTACGGGCGGCCCCTTCCCCGTGTCGGTGCCTACCGCAGTGTGTCTGTTCAACAGCACCGTGCGGTGGTTCATCCGTGGGAAGGGTCCTGGCCGATCTACCGGCCTGAGGTTCAAGCTTTCGCCCGAAGCCCTCAGGACCCAACAACGTGTCAGGCGCCGGCACCCTCTCGGTCGCGTTCCCAGTCCGAAGACCTGTACTTGCTTGCGAGTTGATGTCAGCGCCAAATAATCGATGTTCCACCCTTGAGCTCCTGGTGTAGGACGTACGCCTACAGACCAGGCTCTGGATCGCTTTCGCGACCAGTGCTCCTTAGAAAGGAGGTGATCCAGCCGCACCTTCCGGTACGGCTACCTTGTTACGACTTAGTCCCAATCGCCAGTCCCACCTTCGACGGCTCCCCCTCAAAGAGTTGGGCCACCGGCTTCGGGTGTTACCGACTTTCGTGACTTGACGGGCGGTGTGTACAAGGCCCGGGAACGTATTCACCGCAGCGTTGCTGATCTGCGATTACTAGCGACTCCGACTTCATGGGGTCGAGTTGCAGACCCCAATCCGAACTGAGACCGGTTTTTTGGGATTCGCTCCACCTCGCGGTTTCGCAGCCCTTTGTACCGGCCATTGTAGCATGCGTGAAGCCCAAGACATAAGGGGCATGATGATTTGACGTCATCCCCACCTTCCTCCGAGTTGACCCCGGCAGTCTCCTATGAGTCCCCACCATTACGTGCTGGCAACATAGAACGAGGGTTGCGCTCGTTGCGGGACTTAACCCAACATCTCACGACACGAGCTGACGACAACCATGCACCACCTGTATGCGAGTGTCCAAAGAGTTCTGCATCTCTGCAGCGTTCTCGCATATGTCAAGCCTTGGTAAGGTTCTTCGCGTTGCATCGAATTAATCCGCATGCTCCGCCGCTTGTGCGGGCCCCCGTCAATTCCTTTGAGTTTTAGCCTTGCGGCCGTACTCCCCAGGCGGGGAACTTAATGCGTTAGCTGCGGCACGGATCTCGTGGAATGAGACCCACACCTAGTTCCCAACGTTTACGGCATGGACTACCAGGGTATCTAATCCTGTTCGCTCCCCATGCTTTCGCTTCTCAGCGTCAGTAGTGGCCCAGAGACCTGCCTTCGCCATCGGTGTTCCTCCTGATATCTGCGCATTTCACCGCTACACCAGGAATTCCAGTCTCCCCTACCACACTCTAGTCTGCCCGTACCCACTGCAAGTCCGGGGTTGAGCCCCGGATTTTCACAGCAGACGCGACAAACCGCCTACAAGCTCTTTACGCCCAATAATTCCGGACAACGCTCGCACCCTACGTATTACCGCGGCTGCTGGCACGTAGTTAGCCGGTGCTTCTTCTGCAGGTACCGTCACTTTCGCTTCTTCCCTGCTGAAAGAGGTTTACAACCCGAAGGCCGTCATCCCTCACGCGGCGTCGCTGCATCAGGCTTTCGCCCATTGTGCAATATTCCCCACTGCTGCCTCCCGTAGGAGTCTGGGCCGTGTCTCAGTCCCAGTGTGGCCGGTCGCCCTCTCAGGCCGGCTACCCGTCGTCGCCTTGGTGAGCCATTACCTCACCAACAAGCTGATAGGCCGCGAGTCCATCCCAGACCGAAAAACTTTCCAGACGATAGCCATGCAGCTTCGTCTCGTATCCGGTATTAGCTCCGGTTTCCCGGGGTTATTCCAGAGTCTGGGGCAGGTTACTCACGTGTTACTCACCCGTTCGCCACTGATCAGGTAGGAGCAAGCTCCCACCGTCACCGTTCGACTTGCATGTGTTAAGCACGCCGCCAGCGTTCGTCCTGAGCCAGGATCAAACTCTCCATTGATGTTTAGCTCGTGGTCCGAAGACCACGAAACTGCTACCCAAGAAGGGTTGTTTCACTGACTGAGCAAGAACAACTAGCTATTGCTAGAAATTCATTGTCAACCAAAGGATTTTCGTTCGACGTGACTGCATCCCCAAGCCGTAGGCCTGGTTCGCTGCCACCTCGAGACGAGGTAATTGGCATCGATTTTTGACACGCTGTTGAGTTCTCAAGGTTCGGACGCGCACCATCGACTGACCTTTCGGTCCGTCTCCGGGGCAACCCTTCAAAGTTACTCGCATCGCTCTTGGGCGTCAAATCCTTGCGCTTCCAGCAGGAAGCGGTGGATCGAGCGCGCTTGGCTCTCCGCGAGGTGTCCCACTCTAGCAGGCTGTCTCTGTTTCCAGAAACTCGCTGTCCGGCGTCCGACTGCCCTTTCAGGCGGTGCGGATGCCCTCCGGCGAAGCGCTTGCTTTGCGGCGGGGCGCCCACTGTAGCAGTCTCTCGACCCGCTCCTGACCACCCTTGCGGGCGCTCCGAAGCGTCCTGGTTTCCCAGTTGCTGTTCGGTGGGGTCTGCCCCGGGACCGGCCTACTTCGCGTGAACTTTCGTTCACCGCGGTGGTGTCCGTTCCTCCCTGTCGGGCTGACGTCGAGAACAGTAGACGGCGCCTGCTGCAAAACACAAATCCGCTGGTCAGCGGCCTGTGGGCCTCAGGAACGCCGTCGCCCTGCGGCCAGGGACTTGCGGCCCCGGCGGAGCAGCGCCACCCGCCCGTGCAGGAAGTCGGACTCCTGCAGCACCTGCTCCGGGTCAGCCAGCTTGACGTTGTTGAGCGAGGCGCCGCCGTCACCGATCGCCCGGCGGGCTGCGTTGCGGGAGTCCACCAGTCCCACCGCCACGAGGGCCTCGGTGACCGACATCCCCACGGCCACCTCTCCCCCGGGCAGCTCGCCGGTCGCGTCGACGAGGGTCTGCTCATCGAGCGCCGACACGTCCCCCTTGCCGAACAGCGCCTCGGAGGCAGCCTGCACAGCGGCCGTCGCCGCCGCTCCGTGGACGAGCGTCGTCACATCGGYCGCCAGGGCCTTCTGCGCCTCACGAAGGAACGGCTTCTCCGCCAGCGACTTCTCGAGCCCCGCGATCTGAGGGGCCGACCTGTCGGTGAAGACCTTGAGCAGCGTGACCACCGAGGCGTCCTCGGTGTTGATCCAGTACTGGTAGAAGGCGTAGGGGCTGGTCAAATCGGGGGACAGCCAGATGGCGTTGCCCTCGCTCTTGCCGAACTTGTTGCCGGCGGCATCCGTGAGCAGGGGCGTCGTCAGCAGGTGCACCGACTCGCCCTCCACCCGGTGGATGAGGTCGGACCCCGCGGTGAGGTTGCCCCACTGGTCCTGCCCACCGGTCTGCAGCGTGCAGCCGTAGTCGCGGAACAGCTGGAGGTAGTCCAGGCCCTGCAGCAGCTGGTAGCTGAACTCGGTGTAGGAGATCCCCTCCTCGGAGTTCAGCCGGGCCGCCACCGCGTCCTTCTTCACCATCTGGTTGACCCGGAAGTGCTTCCCGATGTCACGCAGGAAGTCCAGGGCCGACATCGGGGCGGTCCAGTCGAGGTTGTTGACGAAGATCGCGGGGTTGTCGCCCTCGACGGACAGGAAGGGACGCACCTGCCGCTCGATGTTCGCCACCCACTCGGCGGTCTGCTCCTTCGTCTTGAGGACACGTTCGGACGAGGGTCGGGGGTCCCCGATCAGCCCGGTCGACCCACCGACGAGACAGATGACCCGGTGGCCTGCTCGCTGCAGGTGTCGCATCACCACCAGCTGGACGAGGTTCCCGAAGTGCAGTGACGGTGCGGTGGGGTCGAAGCCGCAGTACGCCGTGATCGGCCCGTCGGCGAGGGCGTCGCGCAGCGCGGACTCGTCGGTGGTCTGGGCCACCAGTCCCCGCCACTGCAGCTCGTCGAGGATGTTGCTCACGGTGGGTCGCTCCTTCGCGTCGCACGACGTGCCGCGCTGTCGCGGCACGTCGCACAGCCTGCCCTATGCCGGTGGCCGGCGTGCACGGGACGTGGTTGGTCGATCCCGTGCCGGTCGGTACGCCGAGACGGTGGGGTCACCGTCCAGCCAGAACCGCCAGGGGTATGCCGCGTCGTCACCCCCTGCACCCGACACCCCGACGCGGGGACCGGACCGGACGGGGTAGTCACACTCGCCGCGGGCCGGACCCTCCAGCGTGACGGGGCCACGCGGCATACAGGCGTCGAGGCCGGACTGCTCGCCGCGCAGCGCGAGGGTCGTCGCGAGGCGGGCCGGACCCCTCGCCCAGTCGCGACGCGCCACCCCGACGCGTCGGGAAGCCGCGAGGTCCTCGCCTGCCACCACCTCACCGGCGCGCAGGAGGACTGCGCTGGCCTCACCGCGCGGGCCGCACACGATGTTCGCGCACCAGTGCATGCCGTAGGTGAAGTAGACGTACAGGTGGCCGGCCGGGCCGAACATCACCTCCGTGCGCGGCGTCGGCCCACGAAAGGCGTGCGACCCGGGGTCGGCCGTCCCGGCATACGCCTCCACCTCGGTAAGCCGCACGGTGACGCCCGCGTGCGTGATGGTGGCCCCGAGCAGCGCCGGGGCGACGTCGAGCACGTCGCCGGCGAAGAAGGACCTCGTCAGGCGCCGCGTCGACGGATCTTGTTGCCGAGCCACACGACGGGATCGTAGTGACGGTCGACGACGCGCTCCTTGAGCGGGATGAGCGCGTTGTCGGTGATCTTGATGTGTTCGGGGCAGACCTCGGTGCAGCACTTGGTGATGTTGCAGTAGCCGAGCCCGTGCTCCTCCTTGGCCGCCGGACGGCGGTCTGCCGTGTCGAGCGGGTGCATGTCGAGCTCCGCGACCCGCATCAGGAAGCGCGGGCCCGCGAAGTTCGTCTTGTTGTCCTCGTGGTCGCGCACCACGTGGCAGACGTCCTGGCAGAGGAAGCACTCGATGCACTTGCGGAACTCCTGGCTGCGCTCCACGTCGACCTGCTGCATGCGGTACTCGCCGGGCTGCAGGTCCGCGGGTGGGGAGAACGCCTGCACCTCACGCGCCTTCTGGTAGTTGAAGGACACGTCGGTCACCAGGTCGCGCATCACCGGGAAGGTCCGCAGCGGCGTCACCGTGATGGTCTGGTCCTCCGTGAACGTGCTCATCCGGGTCATGCAGAGCAGCCGCGGCATGCCGTTGATCTCGGCGCTGCACGACCCGCACTTGCCGGCCTTGCAGTTCCAGCGCACCGCGAGGTCGGGCGTCTGGGTCGCCTGGAGCCGGTGGATGATGTCGAGGACGACCTCACCCTCGTTGACCTCGACCGCGTAGTCCTCCAGACCACCGCCTGTGGCGTCGCCGCGCCACACCTTGAACTTCGCCTCGTAGCTCATGACTGATCACTCCCCTGCGCGCTGTCGGCTCCGCCCGCGTCGAGGCGGGACAGTTCGGGTTCGGTGAGGTAC
Organism: Pedococcus sp. P2_E2; assembly: GCF_056403955.1. Classification (NCBI taxonomy): domain Bacteria; kingdom Bacillati; phylum Actinomycetota; class Actinomycetes; order Micrococcales; family Intrasporangiaceae; genus Pedococcus; species Pedococcus sp. P2_E2. The sequence goes on along the minus strand of NZ_JBFUEM010000006.1, from coordinate 305,576 downwards.
TTGGACAGCTCGGTGCGCTCGAAGAGCTCGAGCAGGTCCTGGCGGATCTCGGGCACCGGCTGCCGCTTGAGCTGCACGCCGCCGGACTCGTCGAGCGTGCAGATCAGGTTGACCCCTCGCCACTGCGGGTCCATGGCCGGGAAGTCCTCGCGGGTGTGTCCACCGCGGGACTCGGTGCGCTCCAGTGCCGCGAGGGCGACGCAGCGGCACACCGCGAGCATGTTGCGGAGGTCGAGTGCGAGGTGCCATCCGGGGTTGAACTGCCGATGGCCTTCCACCCCAACGGATTTGGCGCGCTCGTCAAGGTCGTCAAGCATGTCGAGGGCCTCGCGCACCTCACCCTCACGCCGGATGATCCCGACGAGGTCGTTCATCTTCTGCTGGAGCTCCTGGTGGAGCGTGTAGGGATTCTCCGAGGCCTCCCGGAACGGCGCCAGTGCCGTCTCGGCGGCCTGGTCGACGTCGGCGTCGCTGATGGCGGGACGTGAGTTCCCCAGTGCACCAACGTATTCCGCCGCGCCAACACCCGCCCGGCGGCCGAAGACGAGCAGGTCCGACAGGCTGTTTCCGCCGAGGCGGTTGGAACCGTGYATGCCCCCGGCAACCTCGCCCGCGGCATACAGTCCGGGCACGCTGGTGGCCGCGGTGTCGGCGTCGACCTCGACGCCGCCCATGACGTAGTGGCACGTGGGGCCGACCTCCATGGGCTCGGCCGTGATGTCGACGTCGGCCAGCTCCTTGAACTGGTGGTGCATCGACGGGAGCCGGCGGCGGATCTCCTCGGCGGGCAGGCGCGTGGACACGTCCAGGAAGACGCCACCATGGGGTGAGCTGCGCCCCTCCTTGACCTCGTTGTTGATGGCGCGGGCCACCTCGTCACGCGGCAGCAGCTCTGGGGGTCGCTTGTTGTTCTCGGGGTCCTTGTACCAGCGGTCCGCCTCCTCCTCCGTGTCGGCGTACTGGCCACGGAAGACGTCGGGGACGTAGTCGAACATGAAGCGCTTCCCCTCGGAGTTGCGCAGCACTCCGCCGTCGCCGCGCACCGACTCGGTGACGAGGATGCCCTTGACCGAAGGCGGCCAGACCATGCCCGTGGGGTGGAACTGGATGAACTCCATGTTGACGAGCGAGGCGCCGGCGCGCAGGGCCAGCGCGTGGCCGTCGCCGGTGTACTCCCACGAGTTGCTGGTGACCTTGAAGGACTTGCCGATACCCCCCGTGGCGAGGATGACGGCCGGCGCAGAGAACAGCACGAAGCGGCCTGACTCGCGCCAGTAGCCGAACGCACCCGAGACGGCGCCGTCCTCGCCCTTGAGGATGTCGCTGATGGTGAGCTCGGCAAAGACCCGGAGCCGGCTCTCGTAGTCGCCGGTCTGGCGGTGGTCCTCCTGCTGGAGGCTGACGATCTTCTGCTGGAGGGTGCGGATCAGCTCCAGGCCGGTGCGGTCGCCGACGTGCGCGAGCCGGGGGTACTCGTGGCCCCCGAAGTTGCGCTGGCTGATCTTGCCGTCGGGAGTGCGGTCGAAGAGCGCGCCGTAGGTCTCGAGCTCCCACACCCTCATGGGGGCTTCCTTGGCGTGGAGCTCGGCCATCCGCGGGTTGTTGAGGAACTTGCCGCCACGCATCGTGTCGCGGAAGTGGGTCTCCCAGTTGTCCTTCGCGTTGGCGTTGCCCATCGACGCCGCGATGCCGCCCTCGGCCATGACCGTGTGCGCCTTGCCGAACAGGCTCTTGCAGATCACAGCGGTCCGCAGCCCCTGCTCGCGAGCCTCGATCGCCGCCCGCAGCCCGGCACCGCCGGCTCCGATGACGATGACGTCGTACTCGTGGCGTTCGAGGTCGGTCACAGGCGGTCCCTTAGTTGATGAGGCGGAGGTCGGAGATCGAGCCGGAAGCCACCAGCGCGATGTAGGCGTCGGTCACCACGAGGCTGCCGAGGGTCACCCAGGCGAAGGTCATGTGGCGGGCGTTGAGCTTGCCCACGAGGCCCCAGGCCTTGTAGCGGAGCGGGTGCTTGCTGAAGTGGTTGAGCCGCCCTCCGACGATGTTGCGGCACGAGTGGCAGCCAAGGGTGTAGCACCACAGCAGCACGACGTTGGCCAGCAGGATCAAGGTGCCCAGACCCAGCCCGAAGCCGCCGTCCCTGCCCCGGAACGCGTGCAGCACGTCGTAGGTGTTGATGAGCGAGATAACCACGGCGGCGTAGAAGAAGTAGCGGTGCAGGTTCTGCATGATGAGCGGGAACCGGGTCTCCCCGGAGTAGGCCTGGTGCGCCTCGGGAACCGCACACGCGGGCGGGCTGACCCAGAACGAGCGGTAGTAGGCCTTGCGGTAGTAGTAGCAGGTCAGCCGGAAGAGCAGCAGGAACGGCAGTGTCAGCGCAGCGAACGGGATGAGCGCGGGCCACTCGCCGAAGGGCGTGCCGAAGTGCGTCGACCCGGGGACGCACGAGGTGGACAGGCAGGGCGAGTAGAACGGCGTGAGGTAGCCGTAGTCGGCGACGAAGTAGTCCTTCTGGAGGCTCGCGCGAACCAGGCCATAGAGGAGCCAGGCCGTGAAGCAGACGAAGGTGACGAACGGCTGGAGCCACCAGCGGTCCTCGCGCAGCGTGCGAGCCGCGATGCGGGCCCGGCCTGGTGCATGAACGCCTCCGCTGAAGGGGACGTAGGCCACCTCAGTGGTCCCTGGAGGGGCCGACGCCCTCGTCCTCGGCGTCGGACCACAGCGAAGGGTCGTACTCCTCGTCCGTGATGAAGACGATCTCGCCCGGGCCTCCGGCGCGGTCCTGGGAGCCCACTCCGGCACCTCGGGCCACGAGGTCGACGTCGTCGGCAAGGCGCACGACGTCGTCGCGCAGCCGCTGGATGTCGATGGTGTTGCCGAGCTCCTTGGAGAGCGCGGTCACCGCCCGTCGGAGCCCGGCCACGTGTCCCGCAGCCGCCGTGAGGTCGTCGCTGACGCCCATGACACCTTCCCTTCGCAAGGAGGATGCGGATCGCCTGTGACCCGCGTCACGAACCTATCGCGTGGCTCCCGAGATTTCTCGGAAGCCGGCCGATGGGTATGCCGTCAGCGCACCACGATGGGCTCACTGGCCCACGCACGGGCAGCGTTGACTGCCTCCACGACCCGGTTCCGCTGCTCCGCGACCCGCTCCGGTGCGGTGCCTCCCTTGGCGTTCCGCGAGGCCAGCGAGCCTTCGACGGACAGGACGCTGCGAACTCCCGGCGTCAGGTGCTCCGAGACCTCCGCCAGGTCGGCGTCGGTCAGGTCCCACAGCTCGATCCCCCGGTCCTCGCAGACCCTGACGCACGCGCCGGCGACCTCGTGGGCCACCCGGAACGGCACTCCCTCACGGACCAGCCACTCGGCGATGTCGGTGGCCAGCGAGAAGCCCTGCGGCGCCAGCGAGGCGAGCCGGTCGGTGTCGAACACCATCGTCGCCACCATCCCGCTGAACGCCGGCAGGAGGACCTCGAGGGTGTCGACGGCGTCGAACACCGGCTCCTTGTCCTCCTGGAGGTCGCGGTTGTAGGCCAGCGGCAACGCCTTGAGGGTGGTCATCAGGCCGGTCAGGTCGCCGACGAGGCGACCAGCCTTGCCGCGCGCCAGCTCGGCGACATCGGGGTTCTTCTTCTGCGGCATGATGCTCGACCCGGTCGAGTAGGCGTCGTCGAGCCTGACGAAGGAGAACTCCTTGGTCGCCCAGATCACCACCTCCTCGGCGAGCCGTGAGATGTCGACCGCGGTCATGGCGGCGACGAAGGCGAACTCGGCGACGAAGTCCCTGGAGGCGGTGCCGTCGATGGAGTTCTCGACCGATGTGGTGAACCCCAGGTCTGCGGCGACCGCCTCGGGGTCGAGGCCGAGCGAGGAGCCAGCGAGGGCGCCGGAGCCGTATGGCGAGACCGCAGCCCGCGCGTCCCAGTCCTGGAGCCGCTGGACATCGCGCAACAGGGCCCAGGCGTGGGCGAGCAGGTGGTGTGCGAGCAGCACCGGCTGGGCGTGCTGCAGGTGGGTGCGCCCCGGCATCGGCACGTCGGCGTTCCTGGTGGACTGGCCGACGAGCGCGTCGACGACGTCGAGCACCAACGCCGCCACCGACCGGGCGTGGTCGCGCAGGTACATCCGGAACAGGGTGGCCACCTGGTCGTTGCGGGACCGGCCGGCGCGCAGCCGCCCACCGATGTCGGCTCCCGCCCGGTCGAGCAGGCCGCGTTCGAGGGCGGTGTGCACGTCCTCGTCGTCCTCGGCCGGCCGGAACGCCCCGGAGCGCACGTCGTCGGCCAGCTGGGCCAGCCCCGCGAGCATGGCGTCGAGGCCGTCATCGTCGAGCAGGCCCGCGGAGTGCAGCACCCGGGCGTGGGCTCGTGACCCGGCGATGTCGTACTGCGCGAGCCGCCAGTCGAAGTGGGTGGACTTGCTGAGCGCGGCCAGCGCATCGGCCGGCCCTCCCGCAAAGCGTCCGCCCCAGAGGCTGACCTTCTGCTCGCTCACTCGTTCTCCTCCGTGTGGGGGGTGGCCTGGCCGAGCAGGTCGGTGGCAACCTTGCGGCTGGCCGCGGTCCCGGTGGTGATGACCATGATGGTGTCGTCGCCCGCGATGGTGCCCAGCACCCCCGCCAGTGCCGCGTGGTCGATGGCCGAGGCGAGGTAGTTCGCCGCCCCCGGAGGAGTGCGCAGCACGACGAGGTTGTGCGACGGCTCGGCCGTCACGAGCAGCTCCTCGCACACGCGCCGTAGTCGGGCGGTGAGCTGGGTGCGGTCGGGCGCCGGACGAGCGGTGCGGTCGCCACCCTCCCCCGGCACGGCATAGACGAGCGTGCGTCCGGAGCGGACCTTGACGGCCCCGAGCTCCAGGAGGTCACGCGACAAGGTGGCCTGGGTGACGTCGATCCCGTCGTCGGCGAGCAGGTCGAGCAGCTCGTTCTGCGACCGGACCTCGGTGCGCCCGAGGATGGTCACGATCCGTTGCTGGCGACCGGTCCGGGTGGCAGCGAGGCTCATCGGCTCAGGCCTCCTCTGTGCCTTCGGCGCCCTCGAGGAGGAACGACAGGAGGGCCTTCTGTGCGTGGAGGCGGTTCTCGGCCTCGTCCCAGACCACGGACTGGGGTCCGTCGATGACCGCCGCTTCGACTTCGAAGCCCCGGTAGGCCGGCAGGCAGTGGAGGAAGATGGCGTCGGCCGCCGCCTGGGCCATGAGCTCCTGGGTCACGGCGTACGGCGTGAACGGGCTGGCCGCCCCCTGACGCTCGCCCTTCTCCCCCTCCATCCCCATCGAGACCCAGGTGTCGGTGACCACGACGTCGACACCCTTGACCGCTGCCGCAGCGTCGTCGGTGACCAGCACCGAGCCACCCTGCGCGGCGGCGATCTCGGTCGCCCGCGCGAGGATGGCTGGGTCGGGCTGGTGACTGGTGGGCGTCCCGATGCGGACGTGCATGCCGGCCAGGGCGCAGCCGAGGAGGTAGGAGTGGGCCATGTTGTTGGCGCCGTCCCCGACATAACCGAGCGTGAGGCCCGGCAGGGCGCCCTTGTGCTCGAGGACGGTGACGAGGTCGGCGAGGATCTGGCACGGGTGGAACTCGTCGGTGAGCGCGTTGACGACCGGGACACCGGCGTGGGCAGCGAGCTCCTCGATGCGGTCCTGGCCGAAGGTGCGCCACACGATGGCTGCGGACTGACGGCCCAGTACCTTCGCCGTGTCGGCGATGGACTCGCGGACCCCGATCTGCGCGAGGTTGCCGTCCACCACGAGGGGGTAGCCGCCCAACCCGGTGATGGCGCCGGCGAAGGACACCTGGGTGCGCAGCGTCGGCTTGTCGAACACCACGGCCACGGTGCGCGGGCCCTCGAGCGGACGTCGGGAGAACGGCGCTCCCTTCAGCTCGAGCGCCCGCTGGAGGACCAGCGCCTGTTCCTCGGCGGTCAGGTCGTCGTCGCGCAGGAAGTGACGAAGGCTCATGCGGTGTCCTCGGAGTTGGTGGCTGCGTCGAGCAGCGCGGGCAGGGCGTTGACGAAGGAGTCCAGCTCCTCGGTGCTGATGACCAAGGGTGGCGCAAGCCGGATCGCCTGCGGCGCAACGGGATTGACGATGAACCCCGCGTCGCGTGCTAGGGACGCCACCTGCGCGGCCACCGGCCGGGAGAGCACGATGGCGCGCAGGAGTCCGGCCCCGCGCACCTCCGTGATGAGCGGATGACCAAGCGCGAGAACGGAATCCGCGAGGTGCTGTCCGGCTTGCGCGGCGTGGGCGAGCAGCCCCTGGTCCTCGATGGTCTCCAGGACCGCCAGCCCGGCGGCCGCCGCGAGCGGGTTCCCGCCGAAGGTGCTGCCGTGCTGACCGGCCGTGAGCAGCCCCGCCACCTCGGGACCGAAGGCGACGAGCGCGCCGATGGGGACTCCCCCGCCGAGCCCCTTGGCGAGGGTGATGGCGTCGGGGACGATGCCCGCCTGCTGGAAGGCGAACCACGTCCCGGTGCGGCCGATGCCCGTCTGGATCTCGTCCAGGACGAGCAGGGCGCCATGCTCCCGGGTCAGCTCACGGGCCAGCTGGAGGTATGCCGTGCCGGGGCTCAGCACGCCGGCCTCACCTTGCACCGGCTCGAGGACGACGGCGGCGGTCTCGGACGTGACGGCGGCACGGAGGGCGGCTTCATCGCCGAACGGGACGTGGCTGACGCCGGCGATGAGTGGCTCGAAGGGCTCGCGGTACGCGGGCTTGTGGGTCAGCGCCAGGGCACCCGTCGTGCGTCCGTGGAAGGCTCCCTCGGCGGCGACGATGCCCGACCGGCCGGTGCGGCGACTCAGCTTGATCGCGGCCTCGATCGCCTCGGCCCCCGAGTTCGCGAAGAAGACGGCGGAGCCCTCTGGGGCGCCGGCGAGCTCGATCAGCCGCTCCGCCAGGGCGATCTGCCCCTCGGAGGTGAAGAGGTTGGAGACGTGGATCGCCTCGCCAGCCTGCTTGCTGATCGCACTCACCAGCGCCGGGTGGCCGTGGCCCAGCGCGTTTACGGCGATGCCGCCGACGAGGTCGAGGTAGCGGTTGCCGTCGACGTCCCAGACGTGGCACCCGCTGCCGTGCGACAGCACCAGAGGCGGAAGTCCGAAGACACCCATGACCGAGCGCTGGTAGCGGGCCAACAGCTCGTCGTTGCGCGCCCCCATCAGGACTCCTCGTCCGGGACGATCATCGTGCCGATCCCCTCGGAGGTGAAGACCTCCAGGAGGAGGGAATGGGGTTGGCGTCCGTCGATGACGTGCGCCTGGGGGACGCCACCCTCAACCGCCCGGATGCACGCCTCGAGCTTGGGGATCATGCCCGCGTCCACGTTGGCGAGCAGCTCCTGCGCCCCTCTCACGGTCAGCGACGACAGCAGCGAGTCGCGGTCCGGCCAGTCGGCGTACACGCCCTCCACGTCAGTCAGCATGACGAGCTTGTGGGCCTTGAGCGCGACGGCCAGTGCTGCGGCGGCCGTGTCGGCGTTGATGTTGAGGACCTGGCCTTCGACGTCGAGGTCGGGAGCCACGGTGGACACGACGGGGATGCGCCCGGCGTCCAGGATGTCCTGCACCGCCCCGGGGTTGACCGTCTCGACGTCCCCGACCAGTCCGAGGTCGACCTCTTCACCGTCGACGCGGGTGCCGCGGCGGCGGGCGCCGAAGAGGGCGGCGTCCTCGCCGGACAGCCCCACGGCCACGGGACCGTGCTGGTTGAGCAGCCCGACGAGCTCGCGACCGACCTGACCCGTGAGGACCATCCGCACGACGTCCATCACCTCGGGCGTCGTGACGCGCAGGCCGCCCCGGAACTCGCTCTGCAGACCCAGCCGGTCGAGCATGGTCGCGATCTGGGGACCGCCGCCGTGGACGACCACGGGGCGCAGTCCGGCGTACCGCAGGAAGGCCACGTCCTGCGCGAACGCGGCCTTGAGCTTGTCGTCCACCATCGCGTTGCCGCCGTACTTGACGACGACGAGGGCGCCTCGGAACTGCTCGAGCCAGGGCAGCGCTTCGACGAGCGTCTGGGCCTTGCCCTGGGCGACGCGCAGGGCGGCGGCCCCGATGTGGCCGCGAACGGTGTTGGTCGCACGGCTGGGCGGTGGGGTCATGAGGAGTAGGCCGAGTTCTCGTGGACGTAGTCGTGGGTGAGGTCGTTGGTCCAGACCGTGACCGAGCGGTCTCCGGCGTGGAGGTCGACGACCACGTGGACCTCGCGGGGGGTGAGGTCCACGAGGGTGCGGTCCTCGCCCACGCCGCCCGCGCGGCATACCTCGACGCCGTTGATCGACACGTCGAGCTGGTGGGGGGCGAAGGCAGCCTTGGTGGTGCCCACGGCGGCGAGCACGCGCCCCCAGTTGGGGTCGTTGCCGAAGACCGCACACTTGAACAGGTTGTTGCGGGCGATCGAGCGAGCCACCTCGAGCGCGTCGTCCACAGAGGCAGCGGTCCGCACCTCGATGGCGATGTCGTGGCGGGCGCCCTCGGCGTCGGCGATGAGCTGCCTGGCGAGGCTCGCGCAGACCTCGGTGACGGCCGCACTGAGCTCGGCTGCATCGACGGTGACGCCGGAGGCGCCCGACGCCAGCAGCAGGACCGTGTCGTTGGTGGACTGGCAGCCGTCGGAGTCGATGCGGTCAAGGGTCACGGCCGTGGCGGCGCGCAGGACGCCATCCAGCTCCGCGGGCGCGACGACGGCATCGGTCGTCACGACGACGAGCATCGTGGCGAGCGCCGGAGCGAGCATGCCGGCGCCCTTGGCCATCCCGCCCACGACCCAGCCGTCGCGCTGTGCCTGCGCCACCTTGTGGACCGTGTCCGTGGTCTTGATGGCGATCGCGGCGTCCACCCCACCTTCTGGTGCGAGCGCGCCACCTGCCCGCTCGACTCCTTCGAGCAGTGACGGCATGGGCAGCAGCTCGCCGATCAGACCGGTCGAGCAGACGACGACGTCACCAGCGGAGACGCCGAGGACCTCGGCGACCTTCTCGGCCGTGGCGTGGGTGTCGGCGAAGCCCTGGGCACCCGTGCACGCGTTGGCACCACCGGAGTTGAGCACCACCGCATCGACCCGGCCGTCACCGACGACCTGGCGCGACCAGGTGACCGGGGCGGCCTCGACCCTGTTGCTGGTGAACACTGCCGCGCCGTGGTGGTCCGGGCCGTCGTTGACGACGAGTGCGAGGTCAGGGTTTCCGCTGGCCTTGAGGCCGGCGACGACGCCGGACGCCCGGAAACCTTGCGCTGCGGTCACGCTCATGAGGTGCCTCCCGAGAGCCTGGCCGGTGCCGCGGTGTTGCCCCCACGCTTCCAGGTGGCCATCGCCTCGTCGGCGTGCTCGGAACCGATGAGGATCCAGTCGGTGTCGTAGGTCGAGAGCGCGAGGATGCTGATGCCCTGCTTGGCCAGCGGCTCGAGCAGGCCCGACAGGACACCGACCGTCGAGAAGTCCAGCGGCCCGGCGATCTCGAACGCGGTCAGCGGTCCTTGCACCCGAGCGTCCTTGGGCACCGAGTCGAACGCGCAGACCACCGAGGTCTCGCTGTCGGTGTAGGTGATCGAGGCCAGCGGGCCGGTCCGCCAGTCCCACGCGGGCTCCTGGCCGGCCGGCAGCCGGACGAAGGCGACCGGCTCGGCGTGCCGCATCAGGTGCAACGGCAGGCTCATGGCGACACCCCTGCGATCGGCAGGCCGGTTGTCTCGGGCAGCCCGAGGGCGAGGTTCATGCACTGCACAGCGGCACCTGCCGTTCCCTTGGTGAGGTTGTCCACCGCCGCGACGGCGATGACCCGCCCGGTCCTGTCGTCGAACGTGACCTGGATGTGCACGCAGTTGCTGCCCAGGACGCTCGCGGTGGACGGCCACTGCCCTTCGGGCAGGAGGTGGACGAACGGCTCGTCGGCATAGGCCTTCGCCCACGCCTCCCGTATGCGGCGTGCGTCGGTGTCGCTCACGCCGTCGGCCAGGCGGGCGGTGCAGGTCGCGAGGATCCCCCGTGGCATCGGCGCGAGCGTTGGCGTGAAGGACACGCGGACGTCGGTGCTGTCCACTCCCCCGGCCGCCGTGAGGTTCTGCTCGATCTCGGGGGTGTGCCGGTGGACCCCACCAACGCCGTAGGGGGACATCGCCCCCATCACCTCGGCGCCGAGCAGGTGTGGCTTCAGGGACTTGCCGGCGCCCGAGGTGCCGGATGCCGCCACGACGACCACGTCCTCCCCCGACAGCAACCCGGCGGCATACCCGGGGGCGAGGGCCAGCGAGACGGCAGTCGGGTAGCAGCCTGGTACTGCGATGTGGCTGGTCCCCACGAGCGCCTCGCGCTGGCTGCCACCGCCCACGGGCAGCTCGGGCAGGCCGTAGGCCCACGACCCGGCATAGGGGGTGTCGTAGAAGGTCGTCCACGCCGACTCGTCGCGCAACCGGAAGTCCGCGCCGCAGTCGATCACCGTGACCGAGTCGGGCAGCTGCGCGGCGAGCGCGGCCGAGTGGCCGTGAGGCAGGGCGAGGAACACCACGTCATGCCCGGCGAGCACCTCGAGCGTGGTGTCCTCGATGACCCGGTCGGCGAGCGGGGTGAGGTGGGGGTGGACGTCCCCCAGACGCTGACCGGCACTGGAACCCGCCGTCAGCGCGCCGATCTCGACCTCGGGGTGCCCGAGCAGCAACCGGAGGATCTCGCCTCCGGCATACCCGCTCGCCCCTGCCACTGCCGCTCTCACCATGTGCATAAACATACACGAGCGTGCACACTCATGCACAACTCGTGGGCGGCGAATGACGGGTAAAGGTCTGACCAGTCTTCTGGCTTGTCTAGCCACCTTCTCGTACGGTGCTGTCTCGAGTCGCCCAAGGGGGGAGGCTGACGAACGGAGGGGTGCGCATGAGTGCCCACTGCCAACAGCACCTACTGCGTTGCCCGCGATGACTCGCCCGCGTTCAGCGGCTGGGGGTCAACGTGCGGCATCACGTAGCGGGGCTCGCACTCCTGGCGGTCCTCATGGCGGGCGGGCGCGGCGCCGATACCAGACCTCCGCAGGCAACACCATGCCGCGGATTCGTCGACGTTTCCGACTCCGCTGCGTTCGTGCAGTACAGCGTCAGGAAGGCCCGGTTCTGGGACGTCACCCTGGGGATGCTCCAGAACCCCTGCGCCCACGCCATCGACGTCGTGGGGGTGGAGCTCGGCGCAGCGATGGGAGTTGCGGGACAGGGGGCGTCTGTCGCCCTTCGTCCCGATCAGGTATTCGCCGCCGTGGCCTCGTCGCCTCGGGCCTTGCCCCCGTTCGAGCCGTTCCGCGTCGCTGCTGGCAGCACGGTCCAGGTCGTCGGGCGGTTTGCGGTGACCGGTGACGAACCCGTCAAGGTTCCGACTGCGACCCTCGCGCTCCGAGATAGCGAGCAGTCCGGCACTCTCACCCTGACGCCGAGGGTGTCACTCTGCACGTGCGGCCCTCCCGGCTAGGGGCTCGGGTCTACCGCGAAGCATGGACGACCCCGGCTCGTTCAGGTCAGCGGATCGTCCTCGCCCCAGCGCAGCAGGCCCAAGGTGCGGTCGGCCTCGCCGAGCCCACGACCGGCTCGGGCGCGCAGGGACTCAGGGGTGTCGACGCCGGCGCGGACCATGCGACCGTTCCAGTCGTCGAGCTCGCCAGCAGCGATGGCGAGCAGCAGCTCCGCCACGACAGCCGGCTCGGTCCAGTCGGTGCGGTCGCGATGGGCGTCCATCGCCTCGGTCATGTCGGTGCGAACCACGCCGGGGGCCAGGTCGAAGGCGCGCACGCCGTGGACGGAGCTCAGGCCCGTCGCGGCGGTAAGGCGGGCGAGGGCCCCCTTGCCGACGTTGTAGGCGGTGGCGCTGTCGCCGTTGCGGTAGGCCGCCCCCGAGTTGATGTTGACGATCCGGCCCGACCCCGCCGCCACCATGTGCGGGAGCACCGCGTGGGTCATGAGGTAGGGACCGCGCAGGTTCACCTCGACGGTCTGCCACCACTCGTCCGGGTCGCTGTCGGCCAGCGACACCTCGGCGTCGATCACACCCGCATTGTTGACCAGCAGGTCGATCCGCCCACGGCGAGCGATGATCTCAGCCACCCAACGCTCGACGGCCGACCGGTCGGTGACCGGCGCGACCGAACGCGAACCGCGCTCCACGGCATACCCGGCCTGCTCGAGGGCGGTGGCGAGGTGCTGACCGATGCCGCGGGAGGCGCCGGTCACCACGGCGACGGGAGCAGCGCTCACCGCTGGATCGCGCCGGTGCGGGCCGCGGCCGCGGCGACGGCCCTGTCGCGCAGCGCACTCACCTCGTCGGTGGTCAGCGTCCGGTCGGTGGCACGGAAGGTCAGGCGGTAGGCCAGCGACTTCTTGCCCGACTCGACCTGCTCGCCGCGGTAGACGTCGAACAACGCCACGGACTCGAGGCTCTCCCCCGCGCCCTCGCGCAGGGCTGCCTCCACGGCGGCTGCCGGCACGGTCTCGTCGACCACGAGGGCGACGTCCGTGTGGGCCAACGGATAGGTCGACAGGGCACTCGCCTGCAGGGGCGTGCCCGTCGCCGCGACGAGCACGTCGACGTCGAGCTCGCCGGCGACGGTGCGCGCGGGCAGCTCGAGGGCGGCCGTCACCTTGGGGTGCAGCTCACCCGCGTAGCCCACCACTGTGCCGTCGGCCAGGGCCAGCTCGGCGCAGCGCCCGGGGTGCCACGGGGCACGGACGACGGACGCGACCACGAGGTCCAGGCCCACGGACCGGCCCACCGCCAGCGCCCACGCCACGGCGTCCGAGGTGTCGGCCTTGCGACCCGGCCCCCAAGGCCCTCCGTGCTCGACCTCACCAGCAGCCGCGTATGCCGCGTGGCGGGGCTGCGCCGGCACGGCACCGAGGATGGCGGCGAGCGTCTCGTCGTCGGGACGCGACTCAATGCCGGGGACCGGCGCGCTCGTGGGGTCCTGCTGGGCGCGGGTGACGAGGCCGATCTCGTAGACGGCGATGTCTCGCGCACCACGAGCGACGTTGCGGCGCAGGGTCTCGAGCAGGGTGTCGAGCACCGACGTGCGCATGACGGGCGCCTCGTCGGACAGCGGGTTGACCAGCGAGACCACGTGCCTGCGCTCGTCGTCAGCGGGCAGGCCGAGCCGGTCGAACAGCGACCGGGAGACGAACGGATAGCTCAGCACCTCGGTGAGTCCCTGGTGGGCCAAGGTCGTGGCGACGACCCGACGGATTCGCTGGCCATGGGTGAGGCCGCGGCCGGCTGCCTTGGGCTGGGGCAGGACCGACGGGATCTGGTCGTAGCCACGCACCCGCGCGACCTCCTCGACCAGCTCGGGTCCGTTGGTGAGGTCGGGCCGCCAGGAGGGCGGCAGCACGCTGACGAGGTCTGCGCCGGCGCCGGCGCCGGATTCGGTTGCCGTCACCACGCAGCCGATGGCGCGAAGCGTCGCGAGCACCTCCTCACGGGGGTAGTCGAGCCCGATGTAGCGGGTCGGCAGGGTGGTGTCGAAGTCGAACGGCTGGGCCGGCGCGCGGTGGTCGACGTCGGTGACGCCGGCGTCAGCCGTGCCACCTCCGTGCTCGACCAGCAGGTCGACCGCCAGCTGCGCGGCAGCTGCGGCGACGGCGTGGTCGACGCCGCGCTCGAACCGCTTGGACGCCTCGGTGGTGAGGCGGTGCCGACGCGAGGACCGGGCCACGGTGATCGGGTCGAAGTGGGCCGCCTCGATCAGGACGTTGGTGGTCCTCTCGGTGACCTCCGAGGCAGCGCCACCCATGACCCCCGCGATGGCCAGCGGGGTGTCGGCCCCGTCGACGATGAGGAGGTCCTCGGGGTCGAGCGCGCGCGCGACGTCGTCGAGCGTGGTGAGCTTCTCCCCCGGCCGGGCGCGACGGGTCCCGATCGAACCCGACAGGGTGTCGAGGTCGAAGGCGTGCAGCGGCTGGCCCAGCAGCATCATCACGTAGTTGGTGACGTCGACCGCCAGCGAGATCGGTCGCATCCCGACCTGCGTGAGCCGCTTCTGCATCCAGCGGGGGCTCGACGCCGTGACGTCGACGCCGCGCACGACGCGAGCGACGTAGCGGTCGCAGCCCGGCACGCCTTCGAGCGGCGAGGCATCGGCGAGCTCCACGGCATACCCRGCGTCGGTGGGCTCCGGGGACGTGATCTCGGCGGGGTCGCGGAACGTCGCGCCGGTCGACAACGCGTACTCGCGCGCGATGCCACGCATCGAGAAGCAGTAGCCGCGGTCGGGGGTGACGTTGACCTCCACGACCTCGTCGGCCAGGCCGAGCAACGCGATGGCGTCGTCACCAGGGGTGAGGGTGGCGGCAGCCTCGGCACCCAACAGCTCCGACAGCACGATGATGCCGTCGTGGTCCTCACCGAGCCCGAGCTCGCGGGCCGAGCAGATCATGCCGTTGGACACGTGGCCGTAGGTCTTCCGTGCGGAGATCTCGAACCCGCCCGGCAGCACCCCCCCGGGGAGCACGCAGACGACGAGGTCACCGACGGTGAAGTTGTGCGCCCCGCAGACGATCTCCTGGGCCTTGCCCTCGGAGACGCGCTGGCCGTGCTCGCCGACGTCGACGGTGCACCAGTTGATCGTCTTGCCGTTCTTCTGCGGCTCGGGCTCGACCGACAGCACCCGGCCGACGACGAGGGGACCGGCGATGTCGCCACCGTGCAGGCCCTCCTCCTCGAGGCCGACGCGCACGAGCGCAGCAGCGATGTCCTCACCGGTGGCGTCCGCGGGGACGTCGGCGAGCTCGCGCAGCCAGGACACGGGCGCGTGCATCAGATCTCCATTCCGAACTGCTGGGAGAAGCGGACGTCTCCCTCGACGATGTCGTGCATGTCGGCGACGTTGTGGCGCTGCATGAGCGAGCGCTCGATGCCGAGCCCGAACGCGAAGCCGGTGTAGCGGTCGGTGTCGACCCCCGCCGCCCGCAGCACGCGCTGGTTGACCATCCCCGATCCGCCGAGCTCGATCCAGCCGGTGCCACCACAGGTGCGGCACTTGTCGCCGTCCAGCGAGCCCGACCCGCCGCAGATCCAGCAACGGCAGTCGATCTCGGCGCTCGGCTCGGTGAACGGGAAGTAGTTGGGACGCAGCCGGGTCACGATGCCCTCGCCGAACAGCCGCTGGACGAACGCGTCCAGGGTGCCCTTGAGGTGGGCCATCGTGATGCCTTCGTCGACCACCAGTCCCTCGAACTGGTGGAACACCGGCGTGTGGGTCGCGTCGAGGTCGTCGGTGCGGAACACCTTGCCGGGACACAGGACGTAGATGGGCGGCTCGCGGTCGAGCATCGTGCGGACCTGCACCGGCGAGGTGTGGGTGCGCAGGACGAGCCCGGAGCCGGCCGGCTCGACGAAGAAGGTGTCCTGCTCCTGACGGGCAGGGTGGTCGGCCGGGATGTTCAAGGCGTCGAAGGTCAGCCACTCGGACTCGACCTCGGGTCCCTCGGCGATCTCCCAGCCCATGGAGACGAAGATGTCCTCGACGCGCTCGGAGACGAGGCTGATCGGGTGGCGGGCCCCCATCGGCCTGCGCGGCACCCGCACCGTCACGTCGACGGTCTCGTCCACCAGGATGCGCTCGTCGCGCTCGGCCTCGAGCTCCGCCTGCCGTGCGGCGAGCGCCTGGGCCACCTGGCCGCGGGCCTGGCCAACGCGCTTGCCGGCCTCGGCCTTGGCACTGGGTGGCAGCGCACCGATCTCGCGGTTGGCCAGCGCCAGGGCACTCTTCTCGCCCTGGTGCGCCAGTCGAGCGGCCTTCAGCTCGTCGAGGTCCGCGGCGGCGGCGATGGCCTGCCGGGCATCGGCGACGGCCTGCTCCACCACGGCGGGATCGAGCGCTGCGACCTCGACGGGGTCGTACTGCTTGTTCGGTCCTGACATGTCTTCCACTCTGCTCATCGGCTGGTCAGCACGGCGCACCGGAGGCGGCGCACCGAAGTCTAGGGGCCGCATGGCTGCGCCCTCGGGGCTGGGTTCGGCCTTCGGGACGGAGCGGCAACTGCGATGAGGTATGCCGGTCGGCCGGCGTGGTGACGCACCGGGACGGCTGCGTCGGTGGCCCTCAGTGCAGCGGTGCGACCGCGCCCGAAGGCACGGTAAATCGCTGCACGAGGTGGCTCACGGGTCCAGCCTGACCTGCGGCACACGGTCCGCGCAACCTGGTTTCGGCGACCGAGCACTGCTGACGGTCGCGGCCCAGGCTGGTTCTCGGAACACCCTCAGGCGAGGTAGTCGGGCGGCTCGGATGGCAGGCTGAGACGGAACTGCGCGCCACCACTCGGCGCCGACTCCACCTGGACCCGCCCGCCGTGCGCCTCGACCAGACCCTTGACGACATAGAGGCCGAGCCCCGTGCTCCCCCTGCCCGAACCGTGCCAGAACCTGCTGAACACCAGGTCCCGGTGGTCGGCCGCGATGCCCTTTCCCTCGTCGCTGACGACCAGGTCGACACCGGTGGCACTGTGCCCCTTGGACTCCAGCGCCTCCTGGCCGTTTCCGGTCGTGGGCTGCGCCCCGAGGGTCACCATGCCGTCGCCGTGTCGGAACGCGTTCTCGATCAGGTTGGAGAGGATCTGGTCGAGCCGGTCTGGGTCCGCCCACACCTCGGGCAGGGTCTCGGGTACCTCGATGGAGAAGCGGTCCCGTTCCTGGCCGCTGGCCACGGCTCGCTCCACGTGGCGGCCGTAGACAGCGGCGACGTCGATCGGCAGGGGCCGGATCTGCAGTCGTCCCGAGTCGATGCGGGACACGTCGAGCAGCTCGGTGATCAGGCGGGTCACCCGGTCGGCATCGGCCTCGATGGTCTCGAGCATGAGTCGCTTCTGGTCGTCGGTGAAGCGGTCCCACCGACGCAGCAGCGTCGAGGAGAATCCCTTGACCGAGGTGAGCGGCGAGCGCAGCTCGTGGGCGACGGTGGAGATGAGCGCTGCGTGGTCGGCCTCGAGCCGTCGGCGTGCCTCCGCATCACGCAGCATGAGGATGACGCGGTTGACCGGCTTGTTGCGCCCCGGCCTGAGGTACTTCGCGGTGACGAGCACCTCGGCGCCACCGTCGACCATGAGGTACTTCTCGCGATGGCCGGTCCGGATGTCCAGGCCGTTCCAGGGGTCGGTGACGTCCCACCAGTCGGTGCCGTCGTTGTCGCGCAGCACCAGCGCGGTGCGGATGTCGCGGCCCACGAGCTCGCTGCGGGCGATGCCGAGGATCTGGACGGCTCGACGGTTGACGAAGCTCACCTTCGCATCCGCCTCGGCCGCGACCATGCCGTCAGGCAGGAGCTCACTGGCCAATGCAGCCTGCTCGGGCGGCAGGATGGAACCGGGCCGGAAGTCCATGCCGCCGACCCTAGTGGTTCTGGGCGCCCGCGGACGCGTAGAGACAGACCGTGGCGGCCATCGCGAGGTTGAGCGACTCGGCCTTGCCGTAGATCGGCACGCGCACGACCTCGTCACACAGGTCGCGGATCTCGGGTTCGAGCCCCCAGGCCTCGTTGCCCATCACCCAGGCGTGGGCAGGCAGGAGGTCGACGTCCGGCAGCATCGTCGTGCCGACGCCGTCGGCTGCCAGCACACGGATGCCGGCCGCGCGAAGCCTGGCCAGCGTCTCCTCCACCGGCAGCCCGGTCACCAGGGGCAGGTGGAACAGTGAGCCGGCGGTCGACCGCACCACCTTGGGCGCGTGCACGTCGACCGACGCGTCACTCACGAGGACGGCGTCGGCACCAGCCGCGTCCGCGCCGCGGATCACCGTCCCCGCGTTGCCCGGATCCCGGACATTCGTCAGCAGGACGAGTAGTCGGGGCCTCCGAGCGAGGACCTCGTCAAGGCTGGCGGTGACCACGCGGCATACCGCGGCAATCCCCTGGGGGGCAGGGGTGTCGCACATCGCTGCGAGGACGTCCTCGGTCACCTCGTGGAGGTAGAGGTCCGCCTCCTCGGCTCCGGCCACGATGTCGGCGTGTCGCGCGCGGGCCTCGGCGGTGAGGTACAGGTCCACCACCCGCTCGGGGTGGTGGACGACCACCTCGCGGACCGACTGCGGCCCCTCGACGAGGAACCGGCCGGTCTTGTCACGCACGGAGCGCCGGGACAGTGCCCGCACCGACTTCACCCGGTCGGCTCCCGGATTGGTCATCACGGGAGGTTCACGGTGGGTCGGCGGGGGCATGTCCCGGCGCTCGGAGGGTGCTTGGTCGATCAGGCCGACGCGGCCGCGGTCTCCGTGGTCGCCGGCACGTTGGCCCGGGCGATCTCGACAAGGGCGGTGAACGCCGCCTCGTCGTTGACGGCGAGCTCGGCCAGCATGCGACGGTCGACCTCGATCTCCGCGGCCTTGAGGCCCTGGATGAACCGGTTGTAGGTCATGCCGTTCGCGCGGGCGCCGGCGTTGATGCGCTGGATCCACAGGCGACGGAAGTCACCCTTGCGGGCGCGACGGTCACGGTAGGCGTACCCGAGGGAGTGGGTGACCTGTTCCTTGGCCTTGCGGTAGAGCCGCGAGCGCTGTCCGCGGTAACCGCTGGCGCGCTCGAGGACGACCCGGCGCTTCTTCTGGGCGTTGACTGCCCGCTTCACGCGTGCCACGTGAGTTCTCCTTGCTGTCTAACTGCTTGCGAGGCTGCTTGCTGAGCCCGGCCAAACAATGGGATGGGTGGGCTCGGCTACTTGCCGAGGAGCTTCTTGACCTTCTTGGCGTCCGGCTTGGACACCTCGACGTCGTTCGCGATCGAGCGGGTGTACCGCGAGGACTTGTGCTCGAGCAGGTGACGGCCATTGGCCTGCTCACGCATGACCTTGCCGGTGCCGGTGAGGCGGAAGCGCTTCTTCGCGCCAGAGTGCGTCTTCATCTTCGGCATGGGGCCGATCTCCTTGTGTTGGTGTGTAGCCGTGTGTCGTTCGTGCGTTGTGGATCAGGGGTGGAACGGGCCTCAGCTGGTCGGCTCGGTGGCCTTTGGCTTGGCCGCGGGCTTGGCCGTGGCGGCCGGCTTCGCAGCGGGCTTCGCCGTGGCGGCCGGCTTCGCAGCGGGCTTTGCCTCAGGGGCCGGGACCTCAGCCTCGGGGGCGGCGGGGGCCTCTGCCTCGGGGGCGGCGGGGGCCTCTGCCTCGGGGGCGGGGACCTCAGCCTCAGGGGCGGCGGGCTCCGCGGCTGTCTCGACCGAGACGTCCTGTACCTGGTCGACCGGCGGGGCGTCGTGCACCTGGGCGGCGTCGTCCGCGTGAGCGGGGGTGGCCGACCGGGCGCGGCGCTGCTCGGCCATCGCCTCGGACTTCTTCTTGGTCGGGCCGAGCACCATGATCATGTTGCGGCCGTCCTGCTTGGGGGCCGACTCGACCGTGCCCAGCTCGATGACGTCCTCAGCGAGGCGCTGCAGCAGCCGGAAACCGAGCTCCGGGCGCGACTGCTCGCGTCCGCGGAACATGATCGTCACCTTGACCTTGTCGCCGCCCTTGAGGAACCGCTCGACGTGGCCCTTCTTGGTGCCGTAGTCGTGCGGGTCGATCTTCGGGCGGAGCTTGATCTCCTTGATGACCGTGTTGACCTGGTTCTTGCGCGCTTCGCGAGCCTTCAGTGCCGCTTCGTACTTGAACTTGCCGAAGTCCATGAGCTTGGCGACCGGAGGCTTGGCCATCGGGGCAACCTCGACGAGGTCGAGGTCAGCCTCGGCGGCCAGACGCAGCGCGTCTTCGACGCGCACGATGCCGACCTGTTCTCCGTTGGGGCCAACCAACCGCACTTCGGGAACCCGAATGCGGTCGTTGATGCGAGGTTCGCTGATGTTGGTGCTCCTCTGTTGGAAGTTCACTGCCCGTGAAAGTTCACTGTCCGGCCGCTGCAACGAAGAAAGGCTCCCCGTCGCCGTTGCGCGGGAAGCCTCACCTGATCCGGTTCACGAGTTCACCAAGGGCAGGTATGCCGCGTGGCTCGCGCCCACGGCATACGCCCTGCGTGACCTCGTTGACCCGGCAACCGTGAGGTTGACGCGGGTGGAAGCAGGTGCTGCTTCACTTGCACACCGGGCCCGGTGCTGGGTCACCCTCTCAGGTCACCCGACGATGGACACGGCCGGTCGATCTGCAAGGCTACCAGCGTGAGCACCGAATCTCCCAATTCCCCCGAAGGCCCCGACCTCGCCGCCACCAGTCACGAGCAGGCCACCCGCGACATCGCCGAGGTGCCGGCTGTCGAGGTCATCACCACCGCGGCCATCCACTTGATGAGCGCAGCTGCGGTCAAGTGCGGGCTGGCCGAGGGGCCGGACGCGGGCGAGCACCTCGACCTGGACGAGGCGCGGCGACTGATCAGCGCCCTGGCCGGGCTCATCACCGCGGCAGCCCCCGACCTGGGCAGCCAGCACGCCGCCCCGCTGCGGGACGGGCTGAAGTCGCTGCAGCTGGCTTTCCGCGAGGCCTCGGTGATCCAGGACCCGCCGGGCCAGGGGCCGGGCGAGAAGCTCACCGGTTCGGTCGTGTGACCCGGGCCGGCCCTCCCCGACGAAGGGCCGGGACCGCCAGCCCGAGCGCTCAGGCGTCGGCGGTGGCGCTCAGCCGCTGAGCGGCGCGGCGCTGCGAGGCTCGCCCTGACGTGGCCACGGCGCCGACGAGGGCGACCAGCAGCCCGATCACCGCGACGACGAGGAAGCCCGCCTGCCAGCCCTGGTGGTCGATGGCGACGCCCGCCATCGGTGCGCCCAGCGCCATGCCTCCGGTCATGAACGAGCCGTGCCACCCCATCGCCTCGCCGCGCGCGGCCCCCGGGACCACCCGGCTGACCTGGTCCACGGTCGCCGTGATGGTCGGGGCGCAGAACAACCCGGCCACGAAGGACAGGACTGCCAGCGAGGGCACGCCGTGGGCCAGCGCCATCGGTGCGCTGACCAGCGCGAGCCCGCCGAGCAGCCAGAAGGCTGAGACCGACTTCTGCAGCCCGCCGTAGACCAGGCCGCCCAGGAGGGAGCCGAAGCCCCAGACGGCCAGCACCCAGCCGATCGAGGACTGGGCGTCGAAGTCTCGCAGCGCGGCAACGATGGCGATGTCGGTACCGCCGAGCACGACGGTCGTGGCCGCGGCGGCCAGGCAGATGACGATGAAGGGTGCACGGAACCAGTCCGATCGCGCCACGCGCGGCACCGCAGCGCCGACGCCCTCGTCGTCCACGAGCCCAGCGTCCACCAGCCGGGCGTCCACCAGTCCCTCGTCGATCGGCTCGGCCGCCTCGTCGTGCATGACGGGGTTGGCGAACCAGAGCAGCACACCGGCCAGCACCCCGAGCATCTCGATGGCGAAGAGCACCCACTGGGTCGGCCAGAGCGTGGCGGCCCAGACCCCGGCAGCCGGGCCGACCATGAAGGACAGCTCGACGGCCACGGAGTCCAGGGAGATGGCCGTGCGCCGGTCGTCCTCGGGCACGGCGGCGATCACCGCCTGGCGGATGATCGAGAACGAGGGGATGACGAAGAGCCCGGCCAGTGCCGCGAGCCCCAGGAGCCACCAGTACGAGACGAAGGGCGCGATGGACCAGCAGACGGCCGCGACGACGATGGAGGGCAGGACCACGCGGCGCAGGCCTCTGCGGTCGAGGAGGCGGCCACGCCACGGCCCGCTGATGGCGATGGCGATGGTCGCCGCGGCCGACACCAGACCGGCTGCTGCGTAGGACCGCCCGAGGTGGGAGACGACGTGCAGGGTCAGCACCACTCCGCCGGCGAAGATGGGCATGCGCACCAGGAAGCCCAGCACCAGCGCCCGCCGCAGGGCGGCACTGGCGAGGACGCGGCGGTAACGGGCGTTGGCGAGCTGCACCCACCCACTGTGCCAGCCCGCACTGACAGTGGCCAAACCCTTTTTGCTCCTGTCATGAACCTGTCGCCCAGCGGCGGGAGTCCGCAGGCGGCAGACCCGCGCAGCGCTCCCCCGGGCCACTGCCGACGACTAGGTTGCCGACCATGACGATCTACCACCTTGCCGAGCCGGAGAAGTGGGAGCAGGCCCGCAGGTCGGGGAGCTACACCGAGTCGACGCGAGCTCGGACCCTGGCGCAAGAAGGCTTCATCCACTGCTCCTCCGAGCAGCAGTGGCCCGTCGTGCGCCGCTCGTTCTATGCGGACTACCCGGGGACGCTGCTGCTGCTCGAGATCGACCCGTCCCGACTCACCGAGCCCCCGATCGAGGAGATCGGCGACCCAGACACGGGCGAGACCTTCCCCCACCTCTATGCCGCCCTGCCGGCCGACGCCGTCGTGGCCGTCACCGAGCTCGCGCCGCCGCACGCCTGAACTGCGGGCGCCCTCAGGAGATCGAGAACGAGAGCCCGTCGATCCGGGCGCGGATCTCACCGTCGGTGGCGAGCCGTTCGCCGACCGCCGTGGCGACCGCCTGCACGGCGTCCGCGTCCAGACCCGGCACCAGCTGCAGCGTCACTCGGAGCACGCCTTCGCCCGGTGCCCCCGGGCCGATCTCGTGGGCGAGCACGGCGTCCTGCTCCCGGACCGCGTTGGCCACCGCTCGCCGCACCGTCTCGTCCTCGTGGGCCGGCAGCCACTCGCGCTGCTGGGCCAGCGCCCAGACCATGCTGGGTCGCAGGGCAACCGTGAGAGGGCCTGCCAGGTCGACCACCATCACATCGCACCGCTCGCTGACCGCGGCCTGCGCGGCCCTGGCTGCAGTCACCGGAACCGGCCTGGCTCCGGCGTCCCAGGCCGCGATGGCTGCCATCGACGAGAACACCGGGAGGGCCCGCGTGCCGTCGGGCGCGACGAGGGTCACCGCCGCCATGTCGGTCTGCTTCTCGACGGCGTGCTCGCCCGACGTGTCGACGGAGACGGGTTCGGCGACGATGGGCACGAGCAGACGCGCGGCTGCGACGGCGGTCATCAGGGCCACCTCGTCGAGCGGCTCCGCGAGTGCCCTCACCAGGGCCGCATCGGCCTCGCCCGTGTCGCCGTCGAAACCGGTGCCGGTGAGCTCACGACCGCCGAACGGGACCCCCGCGGAGTCGTGGGAGGTCACGGGCGACCCGCAACGTCGAGCGCGTCGGGCAGGGTGAACGCGCCACGGTAGAGCGCCGACCCGACGATGGCGCCCTCCACGCCAACGGGCACCAGGCCCCGGATCGCCTCGATGTCCTCCAGCGTCGACACGCCGCCCGACGCCACGACGGGGCGGTCGGTGCGCGCGCAGACGTCGCGGAGCAGGTCGAGGTTCGGGCCCTTGAGCATGCCGTCCTTGTTGACGTCGGTGACGACGTAGCGGGCGCACCCCTCGGCGTCGAGTCGGGCCAGGGTCTCCCAGAGGTCGCCACCGTCCTTCGTCCAGCCACGCGCAGCCAGGGTGGTGCCACGCACGTCGAGGCCGACGGCGACGCGGTCGCCATGCTCGGCGATCGCCCGCGCTGTCCACTCGGGATCCTCCAGCGCCGCTGTCCCGAGGTTGACCCGGCGACACCCCGTGGCGAGTGCCGCCTCGAGTGACTCGGCGTCGCGGATCCCGCCGCTCATCTCGACCTTGAGGTCCAGCCGGCCGACGATGCCCGCGAGCAGCTCGCGGTTGGAACCGCGCCCGAAGGCGGCGTCGAGGTCGACGAGGTGCAGCCACTCGGCGCCCTGCTCCTGCCACGCCAGCGCGGCCTCCCAGGGATCACCGAACTCTCCCCCGCTGCCGGCCACCCCCTGGACGAGCTGGACGGCACGGCCGCCCTGGACGTCGACGGCGGGCAGCAGCTCGAGTCGGGGTGCGTCGTTCATGCGGGATCCTCGGGTCGGGGTTCGGTCGGCGGCGTGGTGTCGGTCAACGGTGCCGTCTGGTTCGACGGCGTGGTTTCTGGTGGCGGCGGGGTGTCGTCCGCGGCTGTGGCGGCGTCGTGTCGCCGGCCCTGCACCAGCAGGTAGCCGCCGACGATCACGAGGGCCGCCATCACCAGCCCGATCCGCACCGGCCAGGACGCGCCGGCAAAGGCCGCCACCGCCAGCGTCGCCAGGCCCGCGCCGATCGTCGTGGCGACCTTGGGCTGGGCCCGCCGTCGCGTGGTGGTGCGCCGCGTCGTCCGACGCCGGGTCGTGCTGCGACGGGAGGTGCCGGCCGTGCTCGTCCTCTTGCGGGTGGTGGCCTTGCGAGCCGTGCTGCCCGCCGACCTGGCCGACTTGGCCGTCTTCTTGGTTGCGCTCACAGTGACTTCACCCAGTTCTCGAGGAGGGACAGACCTGCGTCGCCGGACTTCTCCGGGTGGAACTGGGTCGCGGCCAGCGGTCCGTTCTCCACGGCCGCGACGAACCGTCCACCGTGGTCGGCCCAGGTGACCTTGGGGGCGACGGCGGCGAAGGCGCCGCTGGGCTCCTCCAGCGTCCAGGACTGCACGGCATACGAGTGGACGAAGTAGAACCGCTCGGACTCGACGCCGGCGAAGAGCCGGCTCCCGGTGGCGACCTCCACGTCGGACCAGCCCATGTGCGGCACCACTTCTGCCTGGAGGCGGGACACCGATCCGGGCCACTCCCCCAGGCCGTCCTGGGGTGCACCGCTGGGTTCGTCGGACCCGTCGAACAGCACCTGCATGCCCACGCAGACGCCGAGCACCGGCCGTCCTCCAGCCAGGCGCAGGTCGATGACGACCGGACCGTCGGCGGCACGCAGGCCCGCCATGCAGGCGTGGAAGTTTCCCACCCCGGGCACGAACAGCCCGTCCGCCGCGAGCGCTGCCGCGCGGTCACCGGTCAGCTCCACTTCCGCACCCACGTGTTCCAGGGCGCGCACCGCCGAACGGACGTTGCCACTGCCGTAGTCGAACACGACCACCCGGCTCATGAGTTCTCCTCGAGTTCGGTGCGGTGCCGTGCCTGCTCGGCCATCCGCGCGTCGAAACGGGCCACCGCCTGTGCCGTCGGTGCCACCACCTGGCCGCGCAGACCCACCCCCGGTCCGACCAGGTCCGAGCCCGGCAGGCCCAGGACGGACAACAGGTCGGTGATGACGCGGTCTGCGGTGCCGTTGCGCTCGGCCACGACCCGCATCACCGCACGCGGGTCCCCTGTCCGATCAGCCGCAGCCAGGAGGTCCGCCGGCCGGGCCAGCTCGAGCTGGGGGGCGCGCACCACTCCGGCGCCGGGCTCCCACACCAGCCACCGGGCGACGTCGCGCCACCCGGGCGCGTGGGAGGTCACCACGGCCCGGCCGTCAACGGTGAAGAACCCGAGGGCGCCTCGCAGCCGGCGTGGGACCGGGCGCGCGGCGAGGACGGCGAGGGCGTCGTCATACGGCGGTTCGGCGCGTGACCGGCGCTCGGTGGGCAGCACCGCGGTCCAGTCCCCGAGGGGGACCACCTGGCAGGCCACCAGGCCCCGGCGCAGCCAGGACGACACCGGCGCGGGGCCGCCGCTCACCAGGAGCAGTCCGCGCGCCTCCTGCGCGGGCTGCCACGGCACGCTCACGTGGAGAGGCTGCCCTTCGCGCTGGGTATGCCGCTGACCCGGGGGTCGCGGGCGACCGCGGCACGCAGGGCGCGGGCGACCGCCTTGAACTGGGCCTCGACGATGTGGTGCGGGTCGCGGCCCGACAGCACGCGCACGTGCAGCGCGATCCCGGCGCGTCCGGCGAAGGACTCCCACACGTGGCGGGTCAGCGAGCCGACGTAGGTGCCGCCGATGACGACGTAGGCCTGGCCCTCGGGCTCACCGGTGTGCACGACATAGGGGCGTCCCGCCACGTCGACGACGGCCTGGACGAGCGCCTCGTCGAGCGGGACCGTCGCGTCGCCGAAGCGCGATATGCCGCGCTTGTCGCCGAGTGCCTCGCGCAGCGCGTCGCCGAGCACGATCGCGACATCCTCGACGGTGTGGTGCGCGTCGACGTCGACGTCGCCGGTGGCCTTGACGCGGAGGTCGATCAGCGAGTGCTTGGCCAGGGACGCGAGCATGTGGTCGTAGAAGCGCACCCCAGTCGAGATCTCGGACTGGCCGGAGCCGTCGAGGTTGAGCTCGACCTCGACGCTGGACTCCGACGTCGAGCGGCTCAGCGATGCCGTGCGGTCACCGGGCTGGTTCCCCTGCGTCACGGTCTCCTGCGTCACGGTGCGCTCCTGTCCTGCTCAGGTCGGGCGATCTGCGCCACGGCGGCGAGGAACGCACCTGTCTCGTCCGGGGTCCCGGCCGTGACACGAAGATAGTGGGGAATGCCGACGTCGCGGACGAGGACGCCCCGGTCCAGCAGCGCACGCCAGGTCTGGGCGGCGTCCGCGAGGCCGCCGAACAGCACGAAGTTGGCGTCACTGGGCACGGGCGCCAGACCGAGCTCGGTGAGTCCGGCGACCATCCGGTCACGCTGCTCCTTGATCGCCTCGACGGTGCCGAGCATCTCCGGCGCGTGCCGCAGGGCCGCCAGGGCGATCGCCTGCGTCGGCGCCGACAGGTGGTAGGGCAACCGCACCAACCGAAGGGCGTCGATGAGCGCAGGGTCCGCGGCGAGATAGCCCAGCCGGCCCCCCGCGAACGCGAACGCCTTGCTCATCGTGCGGGTGACCACGAGCCGGGGGCGCCCGTCCAGCAGCGTCAGGGCGCTGGGGGTGCCGGGGCGGGCGAACTCGGCGTAGGCCTCGTCCACCACGACCACGGCACGCTCGGCCGCGGCATACACGGCCTCCACCACGTCGAGGCCGAGCGCGGTGCCCGTCGGGTTGTTGGGTGAGCAGAGGAAGACGACGTGGGGATCGTGCTCGCGCACCTGCGCGACCGCGGACTCGACTGTCAGGTCGAAGGGGGTGCCGCCCTCTCCGCGCAGGCCGTCCACCCAGGCGGTGCCCACCGAGGTGCTGATGATCGGGTGCATCGAGTAGGCCGGCGTGAAACCCAGGGCCGTGCGCCCCGGCCCGCCGAATGCCAGGACGACGTGCTGGAGCACCTCGTTGGAGCCGTTGCCCGCCCACACCTGGGCCGGGTCCACGGCAGTCCCCGACGACGACAGGTATGCCGCGAGCGCAGTCCGGAGGTCGGTGAACTCCCGGTCGGGGTACCTGTTCAGGCCAGCCGCGACCTCGGCAACGGCGGCCGTGATCTCGGCCACCACCGACGGCGGGACGGGGTAGGAGCTCTCGTTGGTGTTGAGGCGCACGGGCACGTCGAGCTGGGGTGCGCCGTAGGGGGTCCCACCGCGCAGGTCCTCGCGCAGCAGGCCCTCGATGCGGGAGCCGCCGAAGTCGGTCATCGTCCGGTCACGACCCGTCGAAGCGGACCTGGACCGCCTCGCCGTGGGCGGGCAGGTCCTCGGCCTGAGCGAGGGCGACAACGTGGTGGGCGACCTCCTGGAGGGCGGCCTCGGTGTAGCTGACCACGTGCACGCCGCGCAGGAACGACTGCACCGAGAGCCCGCTGCTGTGACACGCGCATCCACCGGTCGGAAGGACGTGGTTGGACCCGGCGACGTAGTCACCCAGGCTCACCGGTGAGTGTGGCCCGACGAAGATCGCGCCGGCGTTGCGCACGCGCTCGCTGACCGCGGCGGCATCGGCGACCTGCAGCTCGAGGTGCTCGGCGGCGTAGGCGTTGACGACGGCCAGACCGGCGTCGAGGTCGTCCACGAGGACCACTCCCGACTGGGGTCCGGTGAGCGCCTCGCGGACGCGCTCTGAGTGCTTGGTGGTGGCGACGCGGTCCTCGAGGTCGGCCTGCACCGCCTCGACCAGGGCCACCGAGGCAGTCACCAGGACGGAGGCAGCCTGCGGGTCGTGCTCGGCCTGCGAGACCAGGTCGGCGCTGACGTGGGCAGGCAGTGCGGTGTCGTCGGCGAGGATCGCGATCTCGGTCGGGCCCGCCTCGGAGTCGATGCCGATGACGCCCTTGAGGTAGCGCTTGGCAGCCGCGACGTAGATGTTGCCCGGTCCGGTGACGAGGCTGACCGGGTCGCAGACCACCGTCGCCCCCTCGGCGCCGGTGGTGTCCTCGAAGCCGAAGGCGAACGCCGCCACCGCCTGGGCGCCGCCCACGGCATACACCTCGTCGACGCCGAGCAGCGCGCACGCGGCGAGCACCGTCGGGTGGGGGTAGCCGGTGAAGGCGCCGGAGTTGTCGCGCTGCGGTGGGCTGGCGACGGCCAGCGAGCCGACACCGGCGATCTGGGCCGGGACGACGTTCATGACGACGCTGGAGGGGTACACGGCGCGTCCACCCGGGACATAGAGACCGACCCGGTCGACCGGGATCCACCGCTCGCTGACCTCGCCGCCAGGGACGACGGTGGTCGTGGTGGTGGTGCGGCGCTGGTCCTCGTGGACGATCCGAACCCTGCGGATGGCCTCGTCGAGGGCGGCCCGCACCTGTGGGTCGAGGGACTCCAGAGCCGCCTCGAGCACGGCCACGGGGACGCGCAAGGTCGTCGGGCGGACGCCGTCGAACCGCTCGCCCAGCTCATAGAGCGCAGCAGCACCACGGTGACGAACGTCCTCGCAGATCGGCCGGACCGTCTCGACCGCGGCGGCGACGTCGAACTCCGCCCTCGGCAGCAGGTGACGCAGCTCGCGGACGCCGAGCGGCCGGCCGCGCAGGTCGATCGTGGAGAGCATGGGTCAAGTCTAGGTCGGGCCCACTGGGCGACCCGGTGCGGTCTCAGCCCCCGGTCTGTGCGGAGGACCGTTCGACTGCGGAGGCCTCCCCGGCCTCCCCAGCGTCCCCGGTCTCCTCCTCGCCTGCATCACCAGGGCCTACAGCGCCCTGACTCGCGACGGCCCGACTCCCTGCGCCCTGACTCACTGCGCCGTGGCTCGCGGCGGCGTGGCCCAGTGCGTCCTGGCCCACCCCGGCTTGGCCCACCCCGGCCTGGCGGGCTGCGGCCAGTCGGGCCACCGCCTGGGCAGCCCCGCCCTGCCGGACGGTGAAGGTGGCCTCGACGCTGCCTGCGAGCTCCTCCTTGGGCCAGCGGGCCGCGAGCAGCACGAGCACCCCCAGCGTCACGACGGCACAGATGCCGACCGACGCCGCGGGTGAGGTGCGCTCGGAGACCCAGCCGGCGGCAAGGAAGCAGGCGCCGGTGACGCCCACGGAGAGCGCCCCTGCGAGCCCGAACACCCGACCTCGCATGGCGGTCGGGACCAGCAGGGTGAAGGCAGCCTGCAACGGCAGCATGTAGCACTGCAGGGCGCCGCAGAGGAACCACGCGGCGCCCACCACGACGAGCGGCGGCTCGAAGATCGTCGCGAGCAGCGGCAGTGGAGTGAGCAGAGCAAGGCGCATGACCAGCGCAGACTGGCGCTCGGCGGGCAGCCGCCCGATGATCAGGAGGCCGACGACGGCCCCGAGGATCGGCGCAGCCATCAGCAGGCCGCCCCAGTTCGGCGACGGGCTGTGCTGGGCGGCGTAGGGCAACGCCACCGCTTCGGGCGCCGCAATGGCCAGTGCGCTCGCGAGCGACAGCATGAGCATGTAGGTCAGCACCCGGCTGGATCGGATCTGGCGCCAGGCCTGGCCGACGTCGCCGACCAGGCCGGAGAGTGGTGCGTCATCGACCTTCACGATCGACTTCGGCGGCCGGACCGCCATCAGGATGACAGCGCCGACGAGGAACGTGGCCAGATCCAGCACCAACGTCTTGGTGTCGCCCACGAGGCCCACGATGGCGCCGCCGATGGCCAGGCCGATCGCCTGGTTGACCTGGGCGGCGAGGGTGGTCAGCCCGAATGCCCGCGCATAGAGCCGACGGTCCGGGAAGATGTCGGTCAGCAGCATCTGGCTGGCGGTCACGGCAGGGCCGCCGACGAACTCCAGGACGGCGACGAGCACGAGCACGAGCCACAGGGACTCGGTGACCGACACCGCCACGATGAGCACGCCGACCAGGGCCGCTCGGATCAGGTGGGTCCCGACGAGGCAGACGCGCGGCGGCATCCGGTCGCACAGGGGCGAGAGGAGCGCCCGGCCCAGGATGCTCGGCACCAGGGAGACCGCGAACGTCGCGGCCGTCGCCAACGCCGAACCCGTCCACGAGTAGACCACTGCAGCCACGGTGATGCGGGCGATGTAGTCGCCCCACGTCGAGAGCGTCGCGACCAGGAAGACAGGCAGGAACACCGGGGTGCGGAGGACCTCGGAGAACGAGGGGACCGTGACGGAGTCGTCCCTGCCCGTGGCCATGCGCCGACCGTACCTTCCTAGGTTGAACCGTAAAAGTTGAACTCCGTCACGCTACGCGCATGTCGGGCGATTCGGAGGTAGTCCTCCGCAAGATGTGCACCACTTCCCGGCTCGCGGCCGAGGATTCTGCTGACCCCGTCGGCAACCCGCAGGTCGGAGGGCACGCTGTCGACCGCCCTGCCGCGGTAGAGGACGGAGGCGTTGCGCAAGCGGGAGGCGAAGGACCAGGCGTCCCTGAGGGCGGCGGCGTGGTCGGCGGCGATCAGGCCGGCCGTCTCTGCAGCGTCGAGGGCAGGCAGCGTGCTGGTGGTCCGCAACGTCGGCACGGCATGGGCGTGGCGCATCTGAACCAGCTGCACGGTCCACTCCACGTCGGACAGCCCACCTCGGCCCAGCTTGAAGTGGCTCTTCGGGTCGGCACCGCGAGGCAGTCGTTCTGCCTCCATCCGCGCCTTCAGGGTCCGGATCTCCCGGACCTGCTGGTCGGTGAGACCCTCCTGGGGCCACCGCAACGGGTCGATGAGCTCGACGAAACGCGCGCCCAGCTCGAGGTCGCCGGCCAAGGGAGCGGCCCGCAGCAGGGCCTGGGACTCCCACGTGAGCGACCACCGGCTGTAGTAGGCGCGATAGCTGGCCAGGCTGCGCACGAGCGGCCCGCTCTTGCCCTCGGGACGCAGGTCGGCATCGAGGCCGAGCTGTGGGTCGGGACCGGCAGCGGCCAACAGTCGACGGAGCTCCTGCACGGTCTCGAGAGCCTGCTCCTGGGCCGTTGCCTCATCCGCCCCGTCGACGGGGTCGTGGACGAACAGGACGTCCGCGTCCGAGCCATAGGCGACCTCGCCACCTCCGAGCCGGCCCATCCCGACGACCAGCAGCCGGGTCGACAGCGGCGCGTGCCGCTCCTCGACGGTGCGTTGGGCCACCTGGAGCGCCGTCTCGACCAGCGCAGCGGTGACGTCGGTGAGGGCCTCGCCCACCCCGGCCAGGTCGAGGCTTCCCGAGAGGTCCGCCACGGCGATCCGGAACAGCTCCTGGCGCCTGATGCTCCGCGCCGCCCGCACCGCCTTGTCGGCGTCGTCCTGCCGACCCGCCGCCGCCGTCATCCGGCGAACCAGGTCCTCGCGCGACGACGGAGTCAGCCCGCCCGAGTCGCCGAGCATCGCGACCGAGTCGGGCGCGCCGACCAGCAGGTCTGCCGCGTAGCGGCTCCGAGCGAGGGTGTGCGCGAGGCGTTCGGCCGCGGACCCCTCGTCGCGCAGCAGCCGCAGGTACCAGTGCGTCGAGCCCAGCTCCTCGCTCACCTTGCGGAACGCGAGCAGACCTCCGTCAGGGTCCGCCTCGTCGGCGAACCAGCCGAGCATCACGGGAAGCAGGGTGCGCTGGATGGCCGCCCGTCGGCTCACCCCGGCCGTGAGCGCCTCGAGGTGGCGCATCGCACCGCCGGGGTCGCGGAACCCGAGCGCCGCCAGTCGCTCCTTGGCGGCTTCGGGTGCGAGTCGGGCGTCCGTCGAGCTGAGCCGGGCCACCGCAGCCAGCAGGGGCCGGTAGAAGAGTCGTTCGTGGATGCGGCGGACCTCGCGCGCCTGCTGCTGCCACTGGGCGACCACTGCCTTGGCGGCGTCCGAGCGGTGTCCCAGGGCGCGGCCGAGGCGGCGCAGGTCGGTGTCGGTCGTCGGCATGAGGTGGGTGCGACGCAACCGGAACAGCTGGATGCGGTGCTCGAGGGTGCGCAGGAGGCGATAGGACGCGTCAAGGGTCGCGGCGTCCTCGCGGCCGACATAGCCACCGCGCGCCAGGGCGTCGAGGGCTTCGAGTGTCGTGCCCGAGCGCAGCGCGTCGTCGGAGCGGCCGTGGACGAGCTGCAGCAGCTGGACGCTGAACTCCACGTCGCGAAGCCCTCCAGGGCCGAGCTTCAGCTGGCGCTCGGCCTCCCCGGCCGGCACGTGCTGCTCGACCCGCCTGCGCATCGCCTGCACGTCCTCGACGAAGTTGTCGCGCGAGGCGGCACCCCACACCAGGGGGTTGACGGCGGCGATGTACGCGTCGCCGAGGGCCCGGTCCCCGGCAACGGGGCGCGCCTTGAGCAGGGCCTGGAACTCCCACGTCTTGGCCCACCGCTCGTAGTACGCACGGTGGCTGTCGATCGTGCGCACCAGCGGTCCGTTCTTGCCTTCCGGACGCAGCGCCGCGTCGACCGGCCACAGCGTCCCCTGCCCCGTGGAGGTGGAGCAGGCCCGCATGAGGTGGGTGGCCAGCCCGGTGGCAGCCGCGATGGCGCTGGCCTCCTCCACTCCCTCGCGCGGCTCGGCCACGAAGATGACGTCGACGTCGCTGACGTAGTTGAGCTCGCGCCCGCCCGTCTTGCCCATGCCGATGACAGCGAAGTCGCACAGCTCGGCCTGTTCCCCCATCTCGGCCCGCGCGATGACCAGGGCCGCCTCGAGGGCTGCCTCGGCCAGGTCGGCCAGCGCCGCCGCCGCCTCGGGCAGGGCAAGCTCGGGGTCGCCCGAGGTGAGGTCGAGCGCCGCGATCCCCAGCAGCTGGCGCCGGTACCCGATCCGCAGAGCGTCGTATGCCGTGTGCTCACCGGCCGCGCGAACCGCCTCGACGAGCTCGTGGATGCGTTCGTGCGGCGTCCGAGGCCGAGCCTCCGCCACGCTGCGCCAGTGTTCGGGGTGGGCCACCAGGTGGTCGCCGAGGGCCGTGGAGGCGCCGAGGACGGCCAGCAACCGGTCGCGCGCGGGCCCGCGGTGGCGGAGCGCAGCCACGAGGCCGGACACCTGCGCCTCCGCCCCGGACTCGATGTCGCGGCGCCGTGGCGCAGAGGCACGCAGCGACTCCATGAGCCGCACCAGGCTGAGCAGGGCGAGGTCGGGGTCGGCGACCGCGCCGAGGGCGTCGGGCAGTCCGTCACTGAACAGGTCGTCGAGGGGGTCGATGAGCCCGGCGAGCGCCGGGTCCGCGAGTAGGTGCTCCGCGCGGGGTGGATCGGCAAAACCGAGTCGGGCCAGGGTCGCAGTCTGGGAGACAACGCGGCCTGAGGTCACCGCGACAGCCTACGCACTGGTGGGTGGCACCCGCCCGCTCCGGTCAGCAGGCGGCATACCGGAGCGGGTTGCCGGGGCCGGTCACAGACCGGGCAGGTAGCGCTCGAGTTCGAACCGGGTGATCTCGCCGCGGTAGTCGTCCCACTCGGCCCGCTTGTTGCGCAGGAAGAAGTCGAAGACGTGCTCGCCGAGGGTGTCTGCGACCAGCTCGCTCCTCTCCATCACGCGGATGGCCTCGTAGAGCGAGGTGGGCAGCGGCTCGATCCCCATCGCCTGGCGCTCGGCGGAGGTCAGGCCCCACACGTCGTCCTCGGTCTCGGCGGGGAGCTCGTAGTCCTCCTCGATGCCCTTGAGGCCCGCGGACAGCATCAGGGCGAAGGCGAGGTAGGGGTTGCAGGCGGCGTCGAGGGTACGGACCTCGACCCGGCTGCTCTGGCCCTTGGTCGGCTTGTACATCGGCACGCGAACCATCGCGGACCGGTTGTTGTGGCCCCAGGTCAGGTGGGCCGGGGCCTCGCCCCCGCCCCAGAGCCGCTTGTAGGAGTTGACCCACTGGTTGGTCACGGCGGTGATCTCGGCGCCGTGGCGCAGGAGGCCCGCGATGAACTGCCGCCCGACCTTGCTCAGCTGGTAGGGCGCGCCCGCCTCGTAGAACGCGTTGCTGTCGCCGTCGAAGAGCGACATGTGGGTGTGCATGCCGGACCCCGGGTGCTCGGAGAAGGGCTTGGGCATGAAGGAGGCGAAGATGCCCTGCTCGAGCGCGACCTCCTTGATGACGGTGCGGAAGGTCATGATGTTGTCGGCGGTGGACAGCGCGTCGGCGTAGCGCAGGTCGATCTCGTTCTGGCCGGGCCCGCCCTCGTGGTGGCTGAACTCGACCGAGATCCCCATCGACTCGAGCATGGTGATCGCCGCGCGCCGGAAGTCGTGGCCGGTGCCGTGCGGGACGTGGTCGAAGTAGCCCGCCTGGTCGATCGGCTCCGGGTTGTCGCCCGGCTTGAAGCCGGCCTTGAGCAGGTAGAACTCGATCTCGGGGTGGGTGTAGAAGGTGAAGCCGAGGTCGGCGGCCCGGGCGAGGGCGCGCTGCAGGACGTGGCGCGGGTCGGCGTGGCTCGGGGAGCCGTCGGGCAGGGTGATGTCGCAGAACATGCGGGCGGTCCCCGGGTTGTCGCCACGCCACGGAAGCACCTGGAAGGTCGCCGGGTCCGGCTTGGCGAGCATGTCGGCCTCGTAGACGCGCGCGAAGCCCTCGATGGCCGAGCCGTCGAAACCGATGCCCTCGGCGAACGCCCCCTCCAGCTCGGCGGGGGCGACGGCCACGGACTTGAGGGTCCCGAGCACATCGGTGAACCACAGCCGCACGAAGCGGATGTCGCGTTCCTCGATGGTGCGGAGGACGAACTCCTGCTGACGATCCATGTGTCGAATCCTGCCCTAGTTGTGTTTCCCCAGCGTTACGTGCCACGCGGGTCGGCTGCGTCAAGGGCGGTGGGACGGTGCTTGGGCGTTGCTACGCCGAGGTTCTCAGGCGCTCGAGGCCGGCCAGGACGAGGTCGAGGCCGAAGGCGAACTCGTCTGCCGGGTCATAGCCGGCGGCGACGAGCGCGGCGGCACTCTCGTTGAGGTAGGGGAACTCGTCGGGAGGAAGCTGGGGCAGGAACACGTCCTCGGCCATGTCCGCGAACTCGTCGGCTGTGTCGAACGGCAGGTTGACCGCCTGCAGGGCGAAGCCGTAGACGTAGCCGTCGAGCAACCAGTGGGCGTGCGTCGCCATCGACACCGAGAAGCCGGCCTTGCGCAAGCAGGCGGTGACCGCTTCGCGGTGGCGGAGGTGGGCGAGCCCCGGCGAGGTCCGCGACTCCATCAGGCCGATCGCCCAAGGGTGGCGTGCCAGGACCTCTCGGGCGGACACCGACCTCTTCCGCATCGCCGCCTGCCAGTCGGTCCCCTCCGGCGCGAGCTCGATCTCCCCGAACACGACGTCGATCATGGCGTCGAGCAGCTCTTCCTTGCCCGCCACGTAGTGGTAGAGCGACATGGCGCCGGCGCCGAGCTCGCCAGCCAGGCGGCGCATGCTCAGGCCCTCGACCCCCTCGCCGTCGGCGAGCCGGACTGCCTCGTCCACCACCCGCTGCTTGCTCAGCCCCGCCTCTGACGCCACTTGGCGTTGCTTCCCTGGGGCCACGGGTTCTTGCTCCTCTCGACGGATTGACAACAGTACGTCGTACGAGGATAGTACGGTGTACGACGTACGGTGTACGACAGGTGAATCGGTGAGAGGCCACCGGCCATCCGGACGACGTCGAACCCGCTGCACACCCACCGCCAACCGACTGGAGCCAAGGAGCATGAGAACTAGATCGCAGCAGGACACCGGCACCACGCATGGCCACAGTGGATTCGGTCGAGGGCGGCTCGTCGGCCTCGCGGCGATGGCGCTGGCGGTGATGGTGGTCGTGGAGAACGCCGTGCTGGCGGCAACGGGCGCGCCGTCCTACGGCGCTCCGATCGGCGAGGTGCTCGACTACTACGCGGCCAACCGCGCCTCGGTGGCGATCGCGTCCGGGCTGGTGGCCGTTTACCTGCCGCTGCTACTCGTGTTCGTGACGGGCCTGCACGGGCTCGTGGAACGGGGCGGCGGAGCGGGCTCCGACTGGTCGCGCCTCGCCGTCGCCGCTGGTGCAACGCTGTCGGCCACCTTCGTGCTGGTCAATGTGCTGCAGGTCGGGCTCGCACTGTCCGCCGGCGGCGTCGCGGAGCCGACGCCCCTGTTCGAGCTCGTGTGGCAGGTTCACGCGGCGGCCTTCGCGCTGGCGATGCCCATGCTCGGCGCCACCCTCGTCGGAACGGCCCTCGCTGCGCACGCGAGCAGGCTGACTCCGGCGTGGCAGCGGTCGCTGGGCCTGGGGGGCGGGGGCCTGCTGCTCGTCGCGGGGGTCGGCAACCTGGCGATCGCCGACGGCTCGGCGCTGATCTTCGTCGGGCTCCTGGGTTTCGCCGCCTGGCTCGTATGGCTGCTCGCAACCGGCGTGCGTCTCGTCCGGACGTGACCAAACCACGATGCGGCGCTGAGGTCGCGCACCAGAAGAACGCGCGCCTGTGGTCAGAGTCCGGAAACGTTGAGTAGCGGCTCCTGGCTAGCGTCCGGATCGCCGGTCCAATCGAAGGTTCCCGCCGCCTGGAGTGCCGCCTTCACCTGAGCCGGGGTGGCGCTGGGATGCGTGGACTTGTAGAGGGCTGCGGCACCCGTGACGTGCGGGCTCGCCATCGAGGTGCCGGAGATGGTGTTGTAGCCGCCGCCCCGCCAGGTCGAGAGCACGCACACACCGGGTGCGGCGAGGTCGACGGCGGGACCGAAGTTCGAGAAGCCGGCGAACCGGTCATCCACGCCGTAGGCGCAGGTCGGGGTGCCGGTGCCTCCCGGGGCGCCGTCGAAGTCGGTGATGGCGGAGACGGTGATCACTTCCGGGAAGCTGGCCGGCACGAAGAAGGATGCGTCCGCGGCGGAGTTGCCGGCGGACACGACGTAGGTGACTCCGGCGGCCACGGAGGCGCAGATTGCCTGCCGCAGGCCCCCATCGGTGCAGGACCCGGGGCCGCCGCTTCCCCCGAGGCTCATGTTGGCGACGTCGATCGTGTCGCTGTGGGCGGTGACCCAGTCGATACCGCACATGATGCTGGACCAGGTGCCGCCGCCCTGCGAGTTCAGCACGCGCACCGCCCACAGCCGTGCACCTGGAGCCACACCCACGACGCCGACCTTGTCGTCCTTGGCGGCAGCGGTTCCCGACACGTGGGTGCCGTGGCCGTTGAGATCCGCGAACGACGTGCCGCCCGCCACGCAGTTGACACCGCCGACGACGTTGAGGTCTCGGTGCCTGGGGTCGATGCCCGT
The DNA here is from genome assembly GCF_056403955.1 of Pedococcus sp. P2_E2. Classification (NCBI taxonomy): domain Bacteria; kingdom Bacillati; phylum Actinomycetota; class Actinomycetes; order Micrococcales; family Intrasporangiaceae; genus Pedococcus; species Pedococcus sp. P2_E2. The sequence goes on along the minus strand of NZ_JBFUEM010000006.1, from coordinate 268,513 downwards.
GTCGATGACCGCGATATCGACGTCGACCGCGCCGCGTCCGTTGCCTGCGGCGGTCGAGCTCTGCGGGGCGCCGATCCGGTTGATGCCGGCTGGGACCGTCTGCGCGGTGATGCTCACCTCACGGTCGGCCACCACTGCGGCGACCGCCGGGTCTGCCGACAGGCGTGCGACGTCGCGAGCCGACAGCTTCGCGGCATACCCGTGCAGCGCGTGCCGGTAGACATGGGTGACCTCCGCACCTCGCCCATGAGCTGCAGACGCCGCCCTGTCCGGGTCCCCGCTGCGGAGGCTGACGATGTACGAGGCCCGGGTGTCGTCTGGAGCGACCCCGGCCGCGCCCCTCGCCGGGAAGGCTGACCCCAGTGTGCAGGCGGCCACGACCACCGCAACGCCCATCGATCGAAGCGCCATGACCGACCCCCGTCCTCGTCGAAGCAGGCAGGTGCCCGCGTCCCGACCCTAGAAGCGCTCCGCCGCCGCCGCCTCACCCGATTGAATGATTTCCGCTCGGTTGCCCGGGACTACCTTCGGTTGCACCCGAGGCGCACCAACGTGCCTCGCCGCAGAAGGGGACAACCATGAGTCTTTCCTTGCGTATCGCGGGTGCGGGGGCAACGGCCGCGTTGGTCGTCGGCGCGTGGGCCGCGCCGGCGTTCGCGGCACCCCCCGGCAATGACACCTATGGCGGGCGAATCGTCGTCAGCGGTGTCCCGTACACCACCCAGGTCGACACCACGCAGGCCACCACCGATGCCGACGACACCCCCATCCGCAACCAGTGCGGGGCGCCTGCGACCGATGCGAGCGTCTGGTACCAGTTCTCGACACCGACGGCGGCGACCCTGATCGGAGACGTGCGTGGGTCGAGCTACTCCGCTGGTGTCGCTGTGGCCGTCGGCTCGCCTGGCTCCTTCACGGTTCTGTCCTGCGGCCCGGGCGGTGCGGTGTGGGACGCGGAGGCCGGGACCACCTACACCCTCCTGGTCTTCGACGACCAGATCGACGGTGTCGGCAACGGCGGAACACTCGACCTGGTCATCGACGTGGCACCGCCGCCGCCGGACCTTGAGGTGACGGTCAACCCGACCGCCAACTTCGTCAGCCGTACCGGTAGCGCAATCGTCTCGGGCACCATCATGTGCGGCGCCGATGCGGACTTCGCCTTCCTCGAGGCCCAGCTCACCCAGAGGGTCGGCCGCGTGCTCATCCGTGGCTTCGGCGGCACCGAGGTCACCTGCGACGGGACCACCCGTCCGTACACCTTGGAGATCATCGGCGACAACGGGCTCTTCAAGGGCGGTAAGGCGGCCCAGCTGACCTTCTCGGCGGCCTGCTCGTTCCTGTGCTCCGAGTACTTCGCGGAGCAGACGATCCAGCTCAAGGGCAGTCGCAAGTAGGCGCTCTCACACAGCGGTTGGGTATGCCGCGTCCCACCGGCGCGGCATACCCACTATCCGACAGCCGGTCCATCAACTGGCGCGCGGCGGTGCTCGCTGGTGCCCTCATGTGGCCGCGCTTCGACATGACGGCGCGGTCAGCGGCATGAGCGTGCACATACCTACCGCAAGTCACGCACGGGGCTGACGCCCCACTTCTCAATCGTGAACCGCCAGAAGAGCGGCAACAGATCTGACACGGGCCGCTCAATCGAGTCGCCCGGGCCAGTCGCGGTCTCGTGACCAATGCGGACTCGGTCAGCTCGCACGAGCGTGACACGAAGCCAGTCCGGGCTAGCAGACACCGGCGCGGTCGTCACCACTAGATCCTCGTGAGATGTGTGCGCCGCGAGCGTGTGGGTTGCGCCCTCAGCCATGACGCTCCGAACCAGTTCCAGCATCGGATTCACGAACGTGAAGGCATGGTTGTCGATCAGGTCCTCATAGAACGCCTCAATCTCATCCCACGCGGTCACCGTGAAGCCAGCCATGTGGCCAGCCTGCCGCACCGGAGTTCGGTCCGCAGCCAATGCACGCTCATCGGCATGAGCGGAAGTTGGGTCGGCGATCAGGCTGCTTGGTGACCGTGGCGATCCATGGGGTGGGTGATGTGCGTGCGGCCGTCGGGCGCGATCCAGGTGCAGATGCCCAGCTCGTCCATCTCGACCTGCCAGCCGGCATGGTGCTTGAACCCGTGGTGGGTCGAGCACAACGTCTGGAGGTTGGTGACGGTGGTCGGACCGTCGGGATGTCGGACCACGTGGTCGAGCTGGCACCGTCTGGCGGCGCTGGCACAGCCGGGGAAACGGCAGGTGCCGTCGCGTGACCGCACGGCTCGCGCAGTCCTTGCGCCGGGCCGGTAGGTCTGTGGGTCCTGCCACCGGATCGCGCCGGTGACGGAGTCGCTGCGGGCGATCCGGATGGTGACGTCCGGGTCGTTGAGCAGGGCGACCACGTCCGCCGGGAGCAACGACCCGAGCAACGGCACCTCGGTGTGCGCGGAGACGAACCACAGGGTCTCGTGGTCGTGCAGCACTCCGTCATCGAGCTCCTCGCAACCACCGAGGTCGACGTAGCCGCCGTTCGGCTCGGGCGACTCGAGGTCGGACGGCTCGTCGAGGCATTCGGCGGAGACGCCGAGGTCTGGCCGGCTGGCGAGGCCGCTGTCGATCGGAGCGACGAGCTCGATGGTGGTGCTGATCGTCGCGTTGGCCGCGATGAGGTCGGCCAGGGCATCGACCCGCGCGGCGCCCATCGGCAGGCCCGGCTGGGCACGGGCGTACTCGGCCGCGAGACCGTCTACCGCACTCCAGACCTGCATGGCCACGGGCGTCGGCAGGTCGGCCACGAGCCGGGTCATGCCCTTGCACTCACCCGGGCGAACTCGCACGTCGCTGCGGCTCCGCGCCAGCACAGCCAGACGATCGGCGTCGTCAGGGGCGCAACGGTCGGCCGCACGCCGTGCCCGGCGGCGTAGGGCCGCGCAGGACATCTGGGTGACGCCGCCCTCCAGCACGCGAGCCTCGAACTCGTGCAACCGTGCCCAAGGTGCGGCCGCCGACTCGGCGACGACCGCGTCGACACGGTAGGGCTCGAGGTCCCCGGACCAGGCCAGCGCCTGCACCTGGGGCAGCGCGCAGACGACGCGGCGGGCGTGGTCGATGCGGGTCGACATGGTGCGGGGTGACACGTGCAACAGAGCCGCGAGCGAACCCGCCGCGATGGCGTGGCCGGACAGGTGCTGGCGACGTCCGCCGGCCCGGGCCACGTCAGCCGCGTCGAGATCGGTGCGCTCATCGCACCGCCTGGCCACCGTCTCCATGGCCGAGCGCTGCCGCGCAGTCGCCGCGCTGACCACCCGCTGGGAGGCGAGGACGAGGGCCTCGGCCTCCTCGACCGACAGGTCGGCGATCTGCTCGTCCGTCATGGTGAAGAGCGCACCTGCGAGGGCGGCCGGGTCGGTCGCCTGCACTGCTTCCACACTGTCGAGCATGTTTCCCACACTAGCGACCACCACTGACAGTCCAAGGTGAGCAGCTCGGGAAAACCGTTGGGATGGAATGGGATTGAGCACCTGTTCCCCGCGTTCGTGGGGACGGCTGTCTACGCGGGCAGCCTCAGCCCTTGAGCACCGACATGGCGGCGTTGTGACCCGGTATGCCGCTGACTCCCCCACCGCGTCGGGCGCCGGCTCCCGCGATGCGCACCTTCTCGTGCGGTGTCTCGACGCCCCAGGTGCCGACCTCGTCCTCCCTCTCGGCCCACGGCCACTGGAGGGAGCGGTGGAAGATGTTGCCGCCCGGGAGGCCGAGGTCGGCCTCGAGCTCGACCGGGGTCCGCGCCTCGATGCACAGGGCTCCGTCGGGGTCCCGCAGCAGGACGTCCTGGATGGGCTCGGCCAACACCGAGTTCAGTGACTCGAGGGTCCGCGCGAGGGCCAGGTCCTTGACCAGGTCGTGCTCGGCGGTCGTCCCCTCGAAGAGTCGGGCCGGCAGGTGCAGTCCGAACAACGTGAGCGTCTGGGCACCCGTCTCCGCCAGCGAAGGCCCCAGGATCGAACGATCCGACAGGCTGTGGCAGTAGATCTCGCACGGCGGCACCTGCGGCACCCGGCCGGCGGCAGCGGCGGCATACGCCTCCTGCAGCTGGTCGTAGCCCTCGTTGACGTGGAAGGTGCCCGCGAACGCGGCCGTCGGGTCGACGTCCTGGTCGCGCAGCCGCGGCAGGCGCGACAGGAGCATGTTGACCTTGAGCTGGGCGCCCTCGGGCGCCTCCTCCGTCGGGACGGGGTCGGCGCCGGTCTCGGCGAGCAGGGTGTTGAGGACGGTGGGCGCGCAGGCCGCATGGATCGTCGAGCCCCGCGCCTCGCCACCGTCCCAGCTGACCAGACCGTCGGGGTCGACCGCGAGCACCCTCGTCCCCGTGCGGATCTCGGCCCCTGCCTTGACCGCGGCACGAGCGAGTCCGTCGGTCACGGCACCCATGCCACCGACCGGCACGTCCCAGTCGCCGGTCCCCCCTCCGATGAGGTGGTAGAGGAAGCAGACGTTCTGCCGCAGGTCGGTCGAGCCCATCTCGGCGAAGGTGCCGATGAGCGCGTCGGTCGCGACGATGCCCCGCACGGTGTCGTCGCCGAACTCGGCCTCGAGCACCTCACCCAACGGTCGTCGGACCAGGGCTTCCCAGAGCGGGTCGTCCCCGACGAGGGCAGCCACCTGCGCCTCGGTGCGCAGCGGTTCGAGCACCGTCGGGAAGACCTGCTGTGCAAGGTGGTGGACGCGCCCGTAGAAGTCCTGCCACGCGGCATACTCCTTCGCCCCTCCGGTGAGGGCAGCGAAGCCGGCCGCGGTCGAGGCGGCGTCACCGTGGTCCACGAGCAGCCCGCGCTCCGGTCGGTCGGGGACGGGCGTGAAGGAGGAGTAGCGCCGCCGGATGAGCTGGACGTCGAGGTCGAGGTCGCTGATCACCTGACGGGGCATCAGCGACACCAGGTAGGAGTAGCGCGACAGGCGCGCGTCGACGCCAGCGAACGCCTGGGCCGAGACAGCCGCACCACCCACGTGATCGCCGGCCTCCAGAACCAGCACCCGGCGCCCCGCCCGGGCAAGGTATGCCGCGGCGGTCAGCCCGTTGTGACCGGCACCGATGACGACGTCGTCGTAGTCCACGGCGCAGAGCCTACGGTGCCGTGTCGAGCCGTTCTGACCTCGGTGGCCGGGTCGCTACTGCGGTGCCGCGTCGTCGCTCTCCGATGCCTCGTCCGCGTCCGCCAGGACGGGCAGGTCGGGGTCGATCTCCTCGTACCGCCGGTGCAGCTCTTCGGGGTTCGGTTCCAGGCCGAGCGACTCCAGCTCGGCGCTCACCGCTGCCACCACCGCCTCCGGACCCTGTCCCGCCGCCTTGGCCTCACCGCGCAGCTGCGCCGCCACGACCTCGTGCCGCTTCTCCTCGGACAGCTCGCCCTCGGAGTTGCTCGTGGCGACCTCGAAGTTGTCTGACATCAGTCCTCCATCACCGGTGTCACCGCTGGTCGGCGACCTCTCCCGAGTCTGTCGCCGGGGCGCTGGACGCACCACTCGAGCCGAGGTCGGGCACACGAAACGGGGCCCCGGGATTGCTCCCGGAGCCCCGCCCCGTCTTACACCCGGCGTACCCCTGCCAGCCGGGCGCAGGTCACTTGAAGCTGACCTGGACCTGCAGCAGGTTGCCGCCGTCCTCGGACTTGTTGACCTTCATGACCGTGCCGGAGCCCGCGACCTGGACCGAGGACCAGGGGTTCTTCGCGCTCCAGTAGCGCATCGGGTCGCTGTCGTCGAAGACCGGCATGGCCGGCTGCGAGGCGACGTCGAGCGCGGTGCCGTTGCGGTGGAACGTCACCGCGTCGGTCCGCTCCAGCCCGAACGTCGCGTCCCACGGCTGGCGCCGGTTGCCCAGCTTGACGCCGTCGGCGAAGGTCACAGGTGCCGGACGCGCGTCGACCGGCAGAGACTGGCCGCCACCCGGGTGGCCCGAGGTGTTGTTGTCGGTGAACTCACCGTCGACGTACCAGACGAGCAGGCCGTTCTGGTAGGGGAACCGCTCCACCCAGTCGGGCTTGGTCTTCGCCCAGCCGAAGTTGTACGGACCCGTCTTGAGGGTCTGGTCGTAACCGGTGTAGGTGCGGTTCTCGGCCAGGTAGTAGTGGCTGACGACCTCGGAGGTCTTGCCCGTCATGCGGGTGAACCCGTTGGCGGTCCAGCCGTTGGTGCCGCCCTCGACGTCGTCGGACACCGTGGTGCCGCCGATGGTGACGGCCAGGTCGTCGAGGAACGGGCCCTCGAAGTGCAGCCCGCCGTCGGTGGCGTAGCGGAAGCGGAACTGGACGCTCTTGCCGGCGTATGGCGTGAGGTCCCAGGTCTTCTGGGCCCAGGGGGTCAGACCGGCGTTGTCGGACGGGCCGGAGATCGGCGCCGCCGCGTCCTTCCAGGTCGCGCCACCGTCGGTGCTGACCTCGGCGTACAGGTAGTCGTAGTCCTGCTCGATGTTGTACTGCAGCCAGGCCGAGACCGAACCGCTGGTCGCCCCGGTGAGGTCCACCGTGCGGGTCAGGGTGTTGTTGAGGCTGTCGTTCGCGCCGCCCCACCACTCGTAGGACCCCGAACGGGGGGTGTTGTAGTCGTTCTTGACCGTCTTGTCGGGCAGGGTCACTGCCAGCGCCTGGTAGGACGACGTGGTCTTGGGCTGGTCGGCCGGGTTGAGCTTGACCGTCATGGCCTGGCCGTAGGGCACCGCCTTGTAGTCGAGCCAGCCGAGCTGGAGCTTCTCGAGCGGACCCATGTAGCCGGGCGTGGTGCCGATCGAGTCGCCCCCGTGGTTCAGCCACGAGCCACCGGACATCAGCGTCCAGAAGCCGGTGCCGTTGTCGCCGCCTGCGGTGTCGTAGTAGTCCGGGAGACCGAGGTCGTGGCCGAACTCGTGGGTGAAGACACCCAGGCCACCGTTCTCGGGCTCGGTGGTGTAGTCACCGATCCAGATCCCGGAGTTGCCCAGCGGCACTCCGCCGAGCTTCGCGCCCTCGGGGCCGGTCTTGCCGGCGTCGGTGGAGTAGGCGTACCAACGGTGCGACCAGATGGCGTTGGTGCCCTGGGCGCCGCCGCCGGCCTCTTCGCCCTCACCGGCGTGGATGGCCTGGAAGTGGTCGATGTAGCCGTCCGGCTCGTTGAAGTTGCCGTCGTGGTCGGCGTCGTAGCGGTCGACCTTGTCGAACTGCTTGAGGTAGGTCGTGATCTCGGCGTCGCTCTTCCCGGCCGCCTTCTGGGCGTTGTACCAGGACGTGGCGGTGTCCTTGACGTAGTTCCAGTAGCCGTCGGCGTTGTTGCTCCGGCCATAGCGGGCTTCGTTGTACGGCACGGTGACCCAGTCGGAGACGTCACCCTTGGCCACGAAACGACCGTTCGACTGCTTCAGGTAGAAGTCCTTGAACGACTCGCCCCCGCCGAACATCATGTCCTGGTAGTGGGCGCGGTTGAAGTCCGCGGTCCAGGCGGTCGAGTTGTCGTCGGTTGCGTTGCCGTCCCAGACGCGGTCCGGTGCCGGGATCTGGTTGTGCACCGGTCCCGGGGTGGCGTCGAAGCCGGTCTCGGTCTTGGTCCCGAAGTCGGTGAGGATGGTGAAGATGTCCTCCTCGCGCTCCACCGGGTAGGACACGTATCGGTCCTGGGCAGCCTTGCTCCCCTTGGGTGCCTTGGCGTTGCCCGCGAGCTTGATGACGCGCTGGCCGCCCCGCATCTCGGTGGTCGCCTCGCCCTTCACGAGCTTGTCGACGGCCTCCTTGCGCAGGGCGCGGGCGGCGTCGCCGAGCGGGTTCGGCAGGTCGTGCTCACGGTTGTTCGCCGTGGGCTCCTTGTCGCCCTGCACAGGGGTTGCCTGCGCAGGAGCGGAAGCCAGGCTCAGGGCGACGGCGGTAACCGCTACTCCCGAGACCAGGCTCAGATGACGTCTGTTCACGAATCCTCCAGTGTCTGTGCGCGACCCCTCTCGGCACACGCAAGGGCGAGCCAAACACGCGGCAGACGGCATACCAAGACTTCGCCGGGTATGGACTTCGTAAATTTCTGACCGATCGGTCGCTATCCCATTCGTCCGTTTTGGCGACGGAGCCGGCCCGGCGCCCCTGAGTCCCACTGGCCCCAGTGAGCACTTCAGCAGCCCTGGGCGGTCACCCGGAAGCCCTGCCGCCGCCCCCTCCTAGGATGGCGCCATGAGCGATCAGCCAACGACGCCTCCCACCACCGCCGAGGTCGCGGCCCCCTATGGCACGGGCGCCCAGGCCGCGCCGCAGCGCCGGGTACGCATCCCGCACCTGCAGGCGATGAAGGAGAAGGGCGAGAAGTGGGCCATGCTCACCGCCTACGACATGTACTCCGCCGAGATCTTCGACGAGGCGGGCATTCCCGTGCTGCTCGTCGGGGACTCCGCCGGCAACAACGTCTACGGCTTCGAGACGACCGTCCCGGTGACGGTCGACCACCTCGTGCCGCTGGTCCGGGCGGTCACCTCGGCGGCCAAGCACGCCATGGTCGTCGCCGACCTGCCGTTCGGTTCCTACCAGGCCAGCCCGCAGCAGGCCCTGGCGACCGCCACCCGGATGATGAAGGAGGGCCTGGCCCACGCCGTCAAGCTCGAGGGCGGCAAGCTGATGGTCCCCGAGGTCGAGCTGCTGGTCCGGGCGGGCATCCCCGTCATGGGACACATCGGCTTCACCCCCCAGAGCGAGCACGTCCTCGGCGGCTACCGGGTCCAGGGCCGCGGCGACTCCGGCGACCGGCTCGTCGAGGACGCGGTGGCTCTGGAGAAGGCAGGCTGCTTCGCCGTCGTCATGGAGATGGTCCCTGCTCCCCTGGCCGCGCGGGTCACCGAGGTGCTGTCGATCCCGACCATCGGCATCGGCGCCGGCCCGGACTGCGACGCCCAGGTGCTCGTCTGGCAGGACATGGCCGGCCTGCGCGGTGGCAAGGCACCCCGCTTCGTCAAGAAGTACGCCGACCTCCGCACGGAGCTGGGTCAGGCGGCTGCCGCGTATGCCGCCGACGTCGCCTCGGGCTCGTTCCCCGCGGCCGAGAACTCCTTCCTCGAATAGCCCACGGGGGGCTCCCCCTTCCCCGGCACGACACTTTCCCGGTACGGCGTGCAAGCTCATCCACCTGTAGGACCCCAACGGTTGCGGATCACGACTACCGTGCACCGGTGGACCACAGATCGTGGTCGCCCGTCGTGATCGGAGGACCTTCCGTGCCCCAGCGCCACCACCGTCCCGCGCTCCTGCCATTCGTCGCCACCGCGGCGGCCTGCGGCCTGCTGTTCGCCGCAGCTCCGGCCCAGGCCACGAAGCCGACTCCGGGCACGTCGACCGGCACTGGCGCAGTGTTCATGGTCAACCCGGTGCAGTCCTCGGGCAACCAGGGCCTGACCGACCAGAAGGACTCCGACGCTGCCGTTCCCTCCAGCGCCTACGCCAACGTCCCGCTGCGCAACCTCGACGGCTCGGGCTACCTGCGCGGATCGTGGGCCACTGTCCAGTCCTCCACGGGCACACCGGCATTCAGTCCCTCGAACACCTTCGTCTACACGCGCCACCAAGACCAGTTCGAGCAGGTGATGGGGTACTTCTGGGTCAACCAGGCGCAGGAGTACCTCCAGTCCCTCGGCTTCGGTTCGACGCTGCGCGGGATCCTCAAGCAGCAGTTCCCGGTCAAGATCGACCAGTACGGCGGGGACAACTCCTACGAGACCAGCAAGCCCTTCCGGATCCGGCTGGGCAAGGGCGGCGTCGACGACGCGGAGGACGCCGAGGTCATCGTCCACGAGTACGGCCACGCCGTGCACCAGTCCCAGGTCCCGGGCTTCGGCTCCACCCTGGACTCGGGCTCGATCGGTGAGTCGTTCGGCGACTACCTCGCGGTCTCGGTCGGCCTGGCCGCCGCCAAGCAGTACCACTGGCCGGTGAAGGCCGAGCAGGCCTGCCCCATGGACTGGGACGCCACCTCCTACACCGATGCGCCCCACTGCATCCGGCGCTTCGACACCGGCATGACCGTGGCGACCCGCAAGGGAGAGGTCCACGCCGACGGCCAGATCTGGAGCCAGGCCCTGTGGGAGATCCGCCTCGGCTACGTCAAGATGGGCTCGACCACGGAGGCCTGGGACACGACCCTGATCGACGCACAGTTCCGGTTCGCCCCGGACACCTCGTTCTCGGCAGCCGCCAAGGCGACCTACGACACCGCGCTGGCCCGCGACGGCGCCGCCGCTGCAGCCCTCGTCAAGGACCGGTTCGAGGCCCGGGGCATCAGCTTCTGACCGCCCTGCCGCGGCGGTGACCCAGCGCCGCCGCGGCGCGAGCACGGCATACGGTGGGCGCATGACGCTGCGCATCGGGTACAAGGCCTCCGCCGAGCAGTTCGCTCCCCGGGAGCTGTTGGAGTTCGGCGTGCTGGCCGAGCAGGTCGGGCTGGACAGCGTGCTGATCTCCGACCACTTCCAGCCGTGGCGCCACGACGGTGGCCACGCCCCCTTCTCGCTCGCCTGGCTGGCGGCGCTGGGCGAGCGGACCGAGCGGGTGCAGATCGGCACCTCGGTCATGACGCCGACGTTCCGCTACAACCCGGCCGTGGTGGCGCAGGCGTTCGGCACACTGGGCGCCCTCTACCCCGGTCGGGTCATGCTCGGCATCGGGACCGGCGAGGCGCTGAACGAGGTCGTCGTCGGGTCGGTGCAGGAGTGGCCGGAGTTCAAGGAGCGGTTCGCGCGCCTGCGCGAGGCCGTCACCCTGATGCGCCGGCTGTGGAGCGAGGAGCGCGTCAGCTTCGAGGGTGACTACTACCGCGCCGTCGACGCGACCGTCTACGACCGGCCGGAGCAGCCGGTCCCCGTCTACGTGGCCGCCGGCGGCCCGCTCGTCGCTCGGTATGCCGGCCGGTCCGGTGACGGGTTCATCTGCACCTCCGGCAAGGGCGAGGAGCTCTACCGCGACAAGCTGCTGCCGGCCGTGGACGAGGGCCTGGGCAAGTCCGGCCGCACCCGCGCGGACATCGACCGGATGATCGAGATCAAGCTGTCGTGGGACCCCGACCGCGCACAGGCGGTGACCAACTGCCGCTTCTGGGCGCCGTTGTCGCTGACGGCGGAGCAGAAGCACGGCACGAGCGACCCCCTGGAGATGCAGCGGCTGGGCGACGCCCTCCCCGACGAGCAGGTCGCCTCGCGGTGGATCGTCTCGGACGACCCCGAAGAGGTCGTGGCCGCGGTGCAGCCCTACGTCGACTGGGGCTTCAACCACCTGGTCTTCCACGGTCCCGGTCACGACCAGGCGCGGTTCCTGCGCACGTTCGCCGATCGCGTCCTGCCCGGCCTTCGCAACCTCGGCTGACCCGCGTCGACCGACTCGTCGGCGCCCCTGACTCTTTCCCCTGCGACCCCACCGAACCTAGGCTGGAGTGCACCGCACGACCATGGACGAGGGTGAGTGAGCATGACCGAGATGGAGCCCCGCACACGGTGGTCCGAGGTCTCGGGTGGACCGGGCGCGGCAACCGCCTACCAACAGCGCTTCGACGACCTCGCCGCCCAGGGGATGGACATCCACGGTGAAGCCGCCCTGGTCGCCTCCCTCTTGTCTCCACCGGCTCGCGTCCTGGACGCAGGCTGCGGCACCGGCCGCGTCGCGACCCAGCTGACCGCCCTGGGCTACCACTGCGTGGGCGTCGACGCGGACGCCGCGATGATCGAGGTGGCCGAGCAGCGTGACCCAGCCACGACCTGGGTGCGCCAGGACCTGAGCCGACTCCAGCTGCGGTCCCAGGCGTTCGAGCTCGCCGTGCTCGCCGGCAACGTGATCCCGCTCCTCGCACCCGGCACCCTGCTCGTCGCCCTCCAGCGGTTGGCAGCGCACCTGCAACCCGGCGGACTGCTCGTCGCGGGCTTCGGCCTGGACTCCTCGCACCTTCCGCAGGGGTGCCCGGCGACTCCACTGGAGGACTACGACCGGGCCTGCGAGGTCGCCGGCCTGACGCTGACGCGCCGGTTCAGCACGTGGGGTCGCGAGACCTGGCGGCCGGAGTCCGGGTACGCGGTCTCGGTGCACCGCTTCGGCGGCTGAGGTCCACCGCCGCAGCTGGGCTCGTTTCCCGGGTGGGCTCGTCGCCGGGGTGGGCTCGTCGCGGGTGGGCTCGTCGCGGGTGGGCTCAGTCCTCCGAGCCGCCCTCTTCCCACGCCCTGTCCTCGGCGTCCCACTGCTCCGTGCGCTCACGGGCGGTCTGGAGCGCGTTCGCAGCCTCCGCCTCGGTGCCGTACGGGCCCATGAGGTCCTCGCCCTGGCTCTTGTTGTCGTCGCTCTCGACCTGACCGCTGCTCACGTTGTACCAGTAAGCCATGGGGTGCCCTCCAACTCGACGGATCTGCGTACGTCCCTAGACTCCACCGTATGCCGTTGACCTACGCAAGCGTGGCCCCGGGCGTGGTGTCGCCACGTCTCCCGGTGCCCGCGTCGATCGAGCGGCCGGAGTACGTCGACCGACCGGCCCCCACCCTCGACAACGCCCCCGAGGTCAAGGACGCCGAGACGATCGAGCTGATGCGGGTCGCCGGGCGCATCGCCGCCCAAGCCATGGCAGCGGCGGCGGCCATCATCGCGCCGGGTGTCACCACCGACGAGATCGACCGGGTCGGCCACGAGTTCCTGATGGACCACGGCGCCTATCCTTCGACGTTGGGCTACAAGGGATTTCCCAAGTCGCTGTGCACCTCCGTCAACGAGGTGATCTGCCACGGCATCCCCGACGACCGCCCCCTCGAGGACGGCGACATCGTCAACATCGACATCACCGCCTTCATCGGAGGCGTCCACGGCGACACCGACGCGACCTATCTGTGCGGAGACGTCGACGAGGAGTCACGGCTGCTCGTCGAGCGCACTCACGAAGCCATGATGCGGGGCATCAAGGCCGCCATCCCGGGCCGCGAGATCAACGTCATCGGCCGAGTGATCCAAAGCTATGCGCGCCGTTTCGGGTACGGCGTCGTCCGCGACTTCACCGGGCACGGCATCGGGCGGTCGTTCCACAGCGGTCTGATCGTCCCCCACTACGACGCCGCACCCTCCTACAACACGATCATCGAGCCGGGCATGACCTTCACGATCGAGCCCATGCTCAACCTGGGCACGCCGGAATGGGAGATGTGGGACGACAAGTGGACCGTCGTCACCGAAGACCGGCGCCGGTCGGCGCAGTTCGAGCACACCATCCTCATCACCGACACGGGCAACGAGATCCTGACGCTGGCCTGATGGTGGGCAACCCAGGGCAGGGCAACCGCAAGGAGGCGGACCGATGGCGAAGGAAGCCAAGCAGGCCAAGCACGGGCTCCCGTTGGGGATCGACGTGGGCGGCAGCGGCATCAAGGGGGCGCCCGTCGACCTGTCCAAGGGGGCCTTCGCGGCCAAGCGGATGCGGATCGACACTCCCCTGGCGTCGACACCGGAGGCGGTGGCCCTGGTCATCGACCAGATCGTCGACCACTTCGACGCCGTCCGCGGCGACTCCCCCATCGGAGTCACCATCCCCGGTGTCGTGACCCATGGCGTGGTCCGTTCGGCCGCCAACATCGACAAGGGGTGGCTCGACTTCGACGCGGAGCCGATGCTCGAGAAGGTGCTCGGCCACGACATCATCCTGGTGAACGACGCGGACGCAGCCGGGGTCGCCGAGCTCCACTACGGCGCCGCCAAGGGCCAGAAGGGCCTCGTCGTGATGACGACCCTGGGCACCGGCATCGGAACCGCACTGATCCACGACGGGGTCCTCATCCCCAACTCCGAGCTGGGCCACCTCGAGATCGACGGCTACGACGCGGAGACGCGCGCCGCCTCCTCGATCAAGGACCGGGAAGGGCTGAGCTATCCGGAGTGGGCCAAGCGGCTGCAGCGCTACTACAGCCACCTCGAGGCGCTCCTGTGGCCGGACCTCATCGTCGTAGGGGGCGGCGTGTCCAAGGACGCCGCGCAGTTCCTTCCCCTGCTCACGCTGAAGACCCCGATCGTGCCCGCCACGCTCGAGAACAAGGCCGGCATCATCGGGGCGGCCCACCTCGCGGCCAACAAATAGCGCAGACCCCTCGCAGCCCACAAGTAGCGCCGACCCCTCGCAGCCCACAAGTAGCGCCGACCCCACGCAGCCCACAAGGTGCGCGGCCGCCCGGGCCGGGCCCACGTCTCGCCGGCCGCCGGTCAGCGCATCGAGATGAGGTCCTGGAGCAGGATGGCCTGACGTCGGCGGAACAGGTCCGCACCCATCCGGGTCCCCACGGCCAGCGCCACCACCCCCAGCGCCGGTCCGACCACCAGCACCGTCCATGCCGCCCACTGCCAGCCGACCAGGGCCAGCACACCCAGGACCAGCGCGGGGATGGAGAGCGCGAACACGGCGGCGCCGCAGACCGCCTGCACCCCGAGGGTGACGCCCGTCGACCCCGGACGGCTCGTGAACGGGTTCTCCCCGGGCGCAGGTACGCCGTACTGCTTCACCGCGCTGGTCACGCAGGCCACCGCAAAGCCGTTGAGCGCCAAGGCACATCCCACGCCGAAGGTGGCGGGCAACAACCTCCAGGGCGCGCCGAACACCGGTCCCAGCACGGCATACGTGGGGACGCAGACGACCGCCATCAACCCTGACGGAAGCAGCCGTCCCAGCCGGTCGCTGACCCCATCGACGCCGGAGGCGACGTGCATCCAGAAGGCCGTGGAGTCGTAGCCCACGTCGTTGTGCTGTCCCCAGCCGATGAGGTAGGCCGAGGCGAGCGGCATGGCGAGCAGGGCCAGTTTGGAACCCGACCCGATGCCGGGGATGAGCAACCCCGCAGGGAGCAGGATCGTCATGACGGCCGGCATGTTGAAGCGCGGGTCGCGGAGCCAGTAGGTGCCGGCTCGCGCCGCGATGGCACCCATCGGCGTGCCGGGCAGTCGAGCGAACAACCCCAGTCCTCCGGACACCGCGCCGCCGTCGCCGGAGGTCGCCCGGGGGTTGCGCAGGACCGAGATGAGCAGCCGTTCCCACACCACCAGCAGCCCGAGGCACAGGACGGCCGCCAGCGCGAGGCGGGTCAACCCAGTACCCCAGAGCCCGAGGGCGAGGTCACCAGCGGGCGCCCACGCCCAGCCCAGCGGCGTCCAGGCGAGCACGTCGGCGAGTCTGTCGACGGTGGCTCGGTCGAGGCCACCGTCGCTGAGCCCACCAACGATCGGGCCGACGCTGAGCAGGAAGAGCAGGCCGGCCACGCCGGCCATATCCCGGCCGCGCCGTGTGCCGAGCACCGCTGACGAGGCAGCAGTGACGATCCGGCTGAGCAGGACGCAAGTGGCCAGACCGAGGACACCTCCGATGAGCGCCGCCAGGGTGGCCGCGACCGACCAAGAACCCGCCACCACGCTGCCCAGCACCAGGACGGTGGTGGCGATGCCCGGCAGCCCGGCCAGTGCGGTGAGCGCGAGACCGAGGGCCAGGGTGCGTTCGCGCACGGCGAAGGTGGCGAAACGAGTGGGGTCCAGCGTGGGGTCGATCCCGAACAGCAGGACCGGGAGGAGGGCCCAGCCGGCCACCACTGCCGATCCGGCAACCACCACCGCCGTGCGCGCCAGGTCGACGTCTCCTTGGGCACGCAGCGTGACCGTCCCGCCGAGCCCGGCCACCACGAGGCCGCCGCCGTAGAGCACTCCGACGACCATCCCCACGATGGCGGCCGTGCTTCGGCGCAGCCCGTTGCGAAGGAGGTCGAGCTTCAGTCGGAGGAGGTGCGCAACCACGCCAGTCCCTCCACGTCGGTGTTGCCGCCGACCAGGTCGAGGAAGCGGTCCTCCAGGCTCGCATCGCCTCGCACCTCGTCGAGGGTGCCCGAGGCGCGGACGACACCGACGGCGATTATCGCCACGTCGGTGCAGATCCGCTCGACGAGGTCCATCACGTGGCTCGACAGGACGACCGTGCCGCCGTTGGCGGCGAAGTCTTCGAGGATGCGACGGATCGTGCGAGCGGACACCGGGTCCACGGCCTCGAAGGGCTCGTCCAGGACGAGCAGCCGGGGAGCGTGGACCAGCGCGCAGGCGAGGGTGATCTTCTTGGTCATGCCCGCGGAGTAGTCGATGACCAGCTTCCCGGCCGCCTCGGTCAGCCCCAGCGCGGCCAGCAGCTCCCCGGTCCGCTCGACGACGAGGTCACGGTCCATGCCGCGCAACAGGCCGGCATACGTCACGAGCTGAAGGCCGGTCAGGCGGTCGAAAAGGCGAAGGCCGTCCGGGAGGATGCCGATCTGGGACTTGGCGCCGACGGGATCGGCCCACACGTCGGTGCCGAGGACGTGCGCACTCCCCGCATCGGGACGCAACAGCCCGGTGGCCATCGACAGCGTCGTGGTCTTGCCGGCGCCGTTGGGACCGACCAGCCCGTAGAAGGACCCGCGCGGCACGTCGAGGTCCAGACCGTCGACGGCGGTGGTCGCGCCGAAGCGCTTGGTCAGGCCACGCAGGGCCAGAGCGACCTCGGGCGCACGGGTCGTCACCGTGGAGGACCCCACGGCGGGCTCGGGGGTGGTCTGCGGGTCCGACATGGTGTCGACGCTAACCTTTCACCGCTGTCGCGCGACGAGCATTGCCTTCTTTGGGACCGATTTGTCGACCATGTAGCGGCGCGGTTTGTCGGCGTCGCGCTCGGCGTAGCCCATCTTCTCCAGGCGCATGAGCACCACCGGACACTCCGCACAGCGCGGCTTGTCCTTGCAGCACTTCTTCTTCGCCTTGGCGACCTTCGTCCCCTTGGCGGCCTTGGAGTTCTTGGGCACGGAAGGAGAGTAGGTGAGGCTAACCTAACATCCAAATCGGACTCGCAGGCTGGAACCTCACCCGGCGTCGAACTCCCGGGGCTCTCCCCCGGCGAGGTCGTGGATCCTGGTGTCCTTCGACCCGAGGTTCCCCGCCTGGCCGAGGTAGAGGGCCCGTCCGACACGGCTGAGCAGGGCGTCGTGGATCGGGATCGCGTGGGGAGCCGCCATCCGCCGCAGGAAGGCCGTCATCTCCCGGCTGCGCTGCCAGGGGGCGTTGAGGGGGAAGGCGAGGACCTCGACGCCAGCCGGCTCCGCGTCGAGCGCGTCGCCGGGGTGGAAGAACGTCGGCTCACCGTCGGCGCTGATCCGCATGCCGGTGTTGTGGATCCGAGGGATGTCCTCGTGGATCAGGGCGTGCAGCTCCCCCACGCCCGCCACGGTGGCCGAACCGACTCCAGCACGGTCGCCGGGACCGAAGGCGACGACGTCGAAGCCGCTGTCCTGCAACAGCTTCGCGGTGTCCGGGTCGGCAAGGACCTGGGCGCGAGGATTGGCCTTCAGGAGCTCGGGGAAGCGCTCTTGGTCGAGGTGGTCCGGGTGCTGGTGGGTCACGAGCACGGCGTCTACGTCGCGCTGCTCGTGGGCGCCGGGCGACCAGCCCCCGGGGTCGAGCAGGATGCGCGCGTCGGCGATCTCGACGAGCAGGCTGGCGTGGCCGAGGTGGGTGATCCGCATGGCTCCCACGGTAGGACGTGACGCCTCGGACCCTCTCGTGAGCAGATGGGGTGGATGAGTCGGTCGATACGCCGGGTTCTGTCACCGCTGGCCGTTACCGGCCAGCAGGAGACGGTCATCCATCTAGGACAGCCGTTGCCGACTGCCTCCAGCGCCCTACCCGTGCACTCGGACGGGCCGCCCTCGAACGCGCACTGTCTGAGCTTGCTCCAGGTGGGGTTTACCTAGCCGAACCAGTCACCTGGCCCGCTGGTGGTCTCTTACACCACCGTTTCACCCTTACCGCGGTGCCTGTCCGGCCGGAGCCGGATGGTTCACCGTGGCGGTCTGTTCTCTGTGGCACTGTCCCGCGGGTCACCCCGGGTGGCCGTTAGCCACCACCTTGCCCTGTGGAGCCCGGACGTTCCTCGGCGGTGATTGCTCACCGACGCGACCGCCTGACCGACTCATCCGTCGCTAAGGATAGGGCAGGTATGCGGCGTGGCCCGCCACGCGGCATACCTCGAACGTCCCTCGCCCGGATGGGTCGTCGGCGGACGACCACGGTTTGCACTGCAGCGAGCAGCACCTGACCCGTCCTGCTCGAACTGGACAACACACCACTCACGCCGCCGGACCGTGGTCGTCGGGTGACGGGCGGGTGGGGTSGGGGGGCCGGGGCGGGTCCTAGCGGACGATCTCGAACCGGACGGTGCCGGTCGCGACGGTGGCCTCGGCCAGCTTGACCTTCACCCACGTGCCGAGCTGGTTCTGACCGTCTGCGTTCGCGAGCACAGCGGGGTCCTGGACCTGCACGACCGCGCCACCCTTCTCGCGCTTGTCGACCACCATCGCGTCGAACACCTCACCCACGCGGTCCTCCAGGGCGGCGGCCTCGACCGCGTCGGCACACGCCCGCTCGACACCGTGGGCGACCTTGTCCGAGGCGGCCATGACCTCGGGCAGCGACGGCAGCGCCTCGCGTGCCCACTGGGGCACCTCCTCACCGGCGCTCAGCGCCTCGCAGATGGCCAGTCCGAACCGGTCCACCAGACGACGAAGCGGAGCCGTGACGTGCGCATAGGGGGCGGCGACTGCGGCGTGCCCGGACTGCTCCGGCACGTCGCCGTCGAACGGCGTGTAGCCGGCCCCGCGGAACAGGGAGGTCGCCTCGTGGATCAGCGCCAGGTGCTTGGGGTTGGTGCGGTCGAGGGTGCGCAGGAACTCGCCGTAGGCCGTCCCCTCCTGCCACTCGACGCCCAGGGCCCGGCTCGCGTGACGGAACCGACCCACGGCGTTCTGGTCCGGCGCGGGCATGGTGCGCAGGATGCCGACCTTCGCCTTCGTCATCAGCTCCGCGGCCGCCATGCCGGTCATCAGCGAGATCTGGGCGTTCCAGTCCTCGACCTCCAGTGGCGGACGGAAGCCGATCCGGTAGTGCCCCTGGTCGTCCTCCTCGACCTCCTGCTCGGGCATGGGCAGGCTCGCGCCCCCACGACGACGCTCGAGCTCGATGCGCTTGCCTCCGACCTCCTTGAGGAGCACCAGGCGCTCGTCGGCCGAGCCGTCGTCGATGGCCTTCTGAACTCCTTCGTAGTCGAGCCGGTCGGTGCTCCTCACCATGGCCCGGTAGACCTCGACGGCGACACCCTCGGCAGCGGCATCGAGCCGCATGTCCCAGACGAAGGCCGGACGCGTCTGCCCTGCCAGCAGGCTGGCTGCGCCCTCGCTCAACACGGTGGGGTGCAACGGAGTTCGCTTGTCCGGCGCATAGACCGTCTGGCCACGCCTACGGGTCTCCGCATCGACGGCACCCCCCGACCTCACGAAGGCCGGCACGTCGGCGATGGCATACCTCACGCGGTAGCCGTCACCGTCGCGCTCGATGTGCAACGCCTGGTCGAGGTCCATCGACCCGGGCGGGTCGATGGTGAGGAAGGCGACCGCCGTCTCGTCCCGCGGCGGCAGCTCCGGCGAAGCCGCGGCTGCGGCCGCCTCGGCCTCCACCTCCGGCGGGAACGCCTCGGGCACGTCGAGCTCGGCCCGGATCGCGGTGAACCGGGCGACCAGCTCCGCGGACTGTGCGACGGCCTTGTCGGCGTGGGGCTGCTGAACGTGAATGCGGCGCATGGGCATGGAGCCAACCTATCCAGACGCCTGCGCGGGTGACCCTCACCGGACCGACGCACGTCGACACCTAGGCTGGGCCCGTGCTGATCCTGCTGCCTCCGTCGGAGTCGAAGACGGGCCGCGCCCGCGGACGGTCGGTCGTCGCCGAGCACCTGTCGTTCCCCGAGCTCGCCGCCACCCGCCAGTCCGTCGCCGAGGCCGTCGCCAAGGTCAGCGCACACGCCGACGCGGCCGCCACGCTCGGCGTCAGCCCCAACCTCACGACCGAGATCGCCCGCAACCTCGTGCTGCACACGGCACCGGCGATGCCGGCCTCGCGGGTCTACTCCGGGGTGCTCTACGACGCGCTCGACTACGCCTCCCTCGACGGCGCCGCGAAACGCCGGGCCAACCGCTGGCTCGTGGTCGTCTCGGCGCTCTACGGCGCAGTGCGCCCCACCGACGCGATCGCCCCCTACCGGCTTTCGATGGCCGTGAACCTGCCCGGTGTGGGTCCCCTCGCCAGCGCGTGGAAGCCGGAGCTGGGCCGCGTGCTCCCGGAGGCAGCCGGCCGTGGCGTCGTGGTCGACTGCCGCTCCAGCACGTATGCCGCGGCGTGGACTCCCCAGGGCGACCTCGCCGAGCGCTGGGTGCAGGTACGGGTGCCCGGCGCCACCCACATGGCCAAGCACACTCGCGGGCTGGTGGCTCGCGAGCTGTGCCGCGTCGGTCGTGACGTCCGTCGGGTGCCTCAGCTCGCCGACGTGCTCGGCGACGCCTTCGCCGTGACCGTCGAGGAGCCGACGAAGCCAGGGCGCCCCTGGGTCATCGACGCCACCGCGCGCACGTGACCGCGGTGCACCGCCAGTGAACGTCGCCGAGCTCGGCGACGTCCTCGCGCGGGTGCTGCCCGTGCTCATCTTCTTCGTCGCGATCACGGTGGTGGCCGAGATAGCTGATGCAGCAGGGGTTTTCGATGTTGCTGGTCACTGGGCCTCGCGTGCCGGACGCCATCGGACGCCGGTGCTGTGGCTGCTGTTCGTGCTCGTCGCGGTCGGGTGCACCGTCGTGCTGAGCCTCGACACGACAGCGGTGCTGCTCACCCCCGTGGGCCTGGCCATTGCCGCGCAGCTGAAGATCTCCCCGGTCCCGTTCGCGCTGACGACGTTGTGGATCGCCAACACCGCCAGCCTGCTGCTGCCCGTCTCCAACCTCACCAACCTGTTGGCCCTGCACCACTTCGCACTGCTGGGGGTAGGCCACGTGGGATATGTGCGACTGGCGGCCCTGCCCGCCGTAGCGGCCGTGCTGGGCACCGTCGCGGTGCTCTACGCCCTTCATCGCCGCGAGCTGAGCGGGCGCTACCTGCCCGATGCCCCTCCCGATCCGCACGACCAGGTGCTGCTGCGCGTCGCGGCCGCCGTCTGTGTGGCGGTCGGTCCCCTCTTCGCCGTCGGCCTGTCCCCGGCCTGGGTGGCGTCGACCGCCGCGCTGGTGCTCGTGGTCGCCGCCTGGGGTCGCAACCGCGACCTCGTTCGCCGGCTCGCGGTCCCGTGGCGGATGGCCCTGGCCGTCGCGGCACTGTTCGTCGTCATCGACGCAGCCCTCCAGCTCGGGCTCCAGCCCGCACTGGCGGCCCTGGCGGGCGAGGGCACGTCCGCCGGCGACCTAGCACGGGTGGCGGGTGTGGGCGCTCTGGCCGCCAACGCGGTCAACAACCTGCCCGCCTACATCGCGCTCGAGTCGGTGACCTCCGACGCGCGGGCACGCTTGATGGCGCTCCTGATCGGCGTCAACGTCGCACCGCTGGTCACCCCCTGGGCCTCTCTCGCGACGCTGCTGTGGGCGCAGCGGTGCCGGGCGCGCGGCGTGCACCCCTCGATGAAGTCACTTGCGGCCCAAGGCCTGCTCTGCGCCGTCGTCTCCGCCGGACTGGCCTTCGCTGCGCTCGTGATCGCGGCCTGACCCAGCAGTCGCGGGTGGCCTGTCACGGGGGTCAACCGGAGTCCAGCGGCTCGTCCGGTAGAACTGGCGCATGAACCCGCATGCAGGTCGCGACGTCGGACGGTACCTGCGCGACCTGGCGGCTCGGTTGGACGAGCTGGCCCCGACGGTCGTCGCCGGGACGCCTGACGCCGCGCACCAGATGCGGACCACCGCCCGCCGGGCCTCGGCCTGCCTGACGTCCTTCGGCGACGCACTGGCCATCCCCGATGGCGTCGGCATGGGGCGTGAGCTGTCCTGGCTCAGCGCCGAGCTCGGGGCGTTCCGGGACGCCGAGGTCCTCGCGACGAGGTTGCCGGCAGAGCACGAGGTGCCCGCTCCCGTCGAGCAGGCGCTGACCGAGGCGCTGGCGCGGGCGACGACCGACCTGCGCACGGCCCTGGACTCACCTCGGTTCGCCGCCCTCTCGCCGGCCCTCGCGGCGGCCGGCGCGATAGCCACCCCGCGACCCCGGCGGCGGGAGCTGCGCCGGGCCGTCCGGCAGGTGTGGCACCGCACGCAACGGCGCCACGCGGCATACCTGGCCGCTCGGGATGAGCACCTGCGCGACGAGGCACTGCACGAGGTGCGCAAGTCGCTCCGCCGGCTGCGCTACGCCTGCGACGCGCTCGGCACCTCGTGCGGGTCGCGCATCGTGGCGGGCGCCGCAGAAGCCAAGACGGTGCAGGAGGTCCTGGGCGAGCACCACGACGCGGTGGTCAGCATCGGGCTGCTCCGCGGGCTGGCTGCCGACGAGCGCGACCCGGGCAGGATCGCGGCCTACGTGCTGCTGTTCGACGTGGAGAACTCTGCGCGGGACCGAGCGCTGGCGAGGTTCGCCGCGACCTGGCCGCAGCTCGAACCACACTTCCGCCGCCGTCACTGACCACCGAGCCCGGACCGGCTCCGGTCAGTGGTCGCTCAGCCCAGTCCGCGGATGAGGTCCTCGATGACGTCCTGCACGTCCTCGAGCCCGACCGAGATGCGCACCGTGCCGTCGGTGATCCCGACGGCGGCGCGCGCCTCGGGCGTGAGCCGGCGGTGGGTGGTGGTGGCCGGATGCGTGACCATCGACTTGGCGTCACCCAGGTTGTTGCTGATGTCGACCACCCGCAGTGCGTTGAGCAGGGCGAACGCCTCGGCCTTGCCCCCATCGAGCTCGAAGGTCACCACGGTCCCTCCACCGAGCATCTGCCGACGGGCCAGCTCGTGCTGCGGGAACGACGGCAGCCACGGATAGAGCACCTTCGACACCCTGGGGTGGGTCTCGAGCGCCTCCGCGACGGCCAGGGCGTTGGCAGCCTGCTTCTCGACCCGCAGGGACAGTGTCTCCAGCCCCTTGACGAGGACCCAGGCGTTGAACGGCGACATCGAGGGACCCGTGTGCCGCATCAGGTTCTTGACGGGACCGTCGACGAACTCGGCGGTCCCGAGCACTGCCCCACCGAGCGTGCGGCCCTGGCCGTCGATGTGCTTGGTGGCCGAGTAGACGACGATGTCGGCACCGTGCTCGAGCGGCTTGGAGAACACCGGGGTGCCGAAGACGTTGTCGACGACGACCTGGGCGCCGGCTGCGTGAGCGAGGTCCGACACCGCTCGCATGTCCACCAGCTCCTGCATCGGGTTGCTGGGGGTCTCGAAGAAGACGGCCTGCGTCGGCTCGGACAGGGCCGCACGCCACTGGTCGAGGTCCGGTCCGTCGACGAAGACGGTCTCGACGCCCCAGCGCGGCAGGATCTCGTCGAGGATGACGAAGCACGACCCGAACAGCCCGCGCGACGACACGACCCGGTCGCCACTGCCGAGCAGGGCGGCCAGCGCCACGAACACTGCCGACATCCCGGACGCCGTGGCGAAACACGCCTCCGCCCCCTCGAGCTCGCGCAGCCGCTGCTCGAACATCGTGACCGTGGGATTGCCGTAGCGCGAGTAGATGAAGTGGTCGACCTCGTCCTTGAAGGCCGCCTCGGCCTGCTCCGCGCTCTCGTAGACGAAGCCGGACGTCAGGTAGAGCGCCTCGGCGGTCTCGTCGAAGTTGCTCCGGTTGAGACCGCCGCGCACCGCGATGGTGTCAGGGCGGAATCCGCTCTGCGACAACGGGTTCGGCGTCACGTTGCTCACCCCTGCCGCCACGGCAGACCAGCATTCTTCCAGCCCGCAACCACGCGGTGGCCGTGCTCGTCGTGCGGTCCCTCAAAGCCCTCGAGCACGTTGTACGCCGGCCTGAGGCCAGCCTTGGTCGCGGCCTCCGCCGCGGCGATGGATCGCACGCCGGAGCGGCAGATGAAGTAGATCGGCGCCCCGTCGGGCAGACCTGCGTCCTGCAGCTGCTCGACGAAGTCACCGTTGAGGGCACCGTCGGGATAGCGCTGCCACTCGACGCAGACCACCCGTTTGCCGATCGGCGAAAGGTCCGGCAGCCCGACATAGCTCCACTCCGCGGTGGTTCGCACGTCGACGAGGACGGCGTCCTCCTCCGCCGCCAACGCGGCATACGCATCCTCGGGGGCGACGTCACCGGCGTAGGTGATGGACTCAGCGCTCATGGCGCCAGCCTAGAACTCACGCCACATGGCGAGACGGGCGGCCCACGTCGTGGACCGCCCCGGGGCGGGGATGTCCTCAGGTGCGGTTGGTGAACGCGACCGAGACGTTGCCGTCGGGCCAGACCTCCAGCGCGGTCAGCGACCCCGGGGCGGCAGCGAGACGCCACACCTTGTCGTGCGGGATGCCCAGGACGTGGGCGAGCACGCACATGATCGGCTTGCGGTGGCAGACCACCACCGTGGTGCCGCCCGCGGCGACCACCCGGTCGAAGGCGGCGACGACTCGCGCGGCCAGCTGGTCGTGCGACTCCCCGCCCGGACGGGCGTATGCCGGGTCCTCGCGCATGGCAGCCAGCTCACCCGGGTGGTCGCGGACCAGGTCGGGGATGCCGGCGCCGTCCCAGTCACCGAAGTCCTGCTCGTCCCAGTCCGCGTCGACCAGCGTCGTGACCCCGATCGCCTCGGCCACGGCGGCACCCGTCTCGCGCGCCCGCGCCAGCGATGACGTGACCAGGCGTGCCGGTGCGCCGCCAAGGAGGTGTGCGGTGGCCCGTCCTGCGGCTGCCGCCTGGGCCTGGCCGACGGTGTTGAGCGAGGGATCGGCTCCGCCCCGGCCGTCGAGGCGTGAGGCGACCGTGAACTCGGTGACGCCGTGGCGCACCAGCACGATCCGGGTCGGGGTGCCCTGCCAGGGCCCGGTGGCTGCCGGACTGGGTTCGGGGTCGATCAGCTCGTCGACCACCTCGTCGACCACCTCGTCGACAGGGTCGCCCCCGGTCTCGCCG
The DNA here is from genome assembly GCF_056403955.1 of Pedococcus sp. P2_E2. Classification (NCBI taxonomy): domain Bacteria; kingdom Bacillati; phylum Actinomycetota; class Actinomycetes; order Micrococcales; family Intrasporangiaceae; genus Pedococcus; species Pedococcus sp. P2_E2. The sequence goes on along the minus strand of NZ_JBFUEM010000006.1, from coordinate 243,592 downwards.
CCGGCACCGCCCTCCCCCAGCATGCGGTCGATGGTCCGCCCGTCCATGCCGTCGTTGGACAGGGCGTCCGCGTCCTTGTTCTGCTCGCGTGGGATCCACGTGAACGACACCGACCCACCCGCCGCGCTGATCTGGGCGGCCAGGTCACGGGCCTCGAGCGCGAGCATGCGCATGTCCGGGTGCTTGATCTTCCAGCGTCCGGCCATCTGCTCGACGACGAGCTTGGAGTCCATCCGCGCCTCGACGTCGGCGCCCGCGTCGATCCGCAGGACCGCCTTCAAGCCGGCGATGAGGCCGGAGTACTCCGCGACGTTGTTGGACTCCTTGCCCAGTGGCGCGGCGCCCTCCCACAGCACCCGCCCTGTGACAGGGTCGCGCACGAGGGCGCCGTACCCGGCGACCCCGGGGTTGCCCCTGGAGCCACCGTCAGCCTCGATGACGAGCGCACGTCGGGTCGACGGCACGGTTCAGATGCCGGACTCGGCCGTGCGCACGAGGATGCGCCGGCACTCCTCGCAGCGCAGCAGCTCGTCCGCGGGCGCCGCCTTGATGCGGTTCATGTCCACGTTGTTGAGCTCGAGCTGGCACCCGCCGCACCGACGCTGCCGCAGCGGCGCCGCCGCGAGGCCGCCGCTCTGGACGCGGATCTTCTCGTACAGCGCGACGAGGTCGTCGCCCACGCCGGCCACGATGTCGGCGCGTGGGGCGGCCACCTTGATGGCCTCGTGCTCGAGGTCGGCCAGAGCGGCATCCCTCGCCTCGGTGGCCGCGGTGATCTGCGCGGCCAGCGTGGCGTGCTCGACGTCGAGCTGCGAGACGGCGGACTCGGCGTCCTCGGCGCGCTCCATGACCTCGATCTCGACATCCTCGAGCTCGGACTGTCGACGAACCAGGGACTCGAGCTCGTGCTGGATCGCCTGCAGGTCCTTGGCCGAGCCGGTGCCGGAGTCCAGCCGGGCTCGGTCGCGGGCCGCCCGGTCTCGGACGAGCTGCACGTCGGCTTCCGCCTTGGCGATCTCGCGCTGGATGTCGCCGAGCTCGGTCCGAGCCCGCACCAGCAGCGAGTCGAGGCCCGCGGCCTTGGTCTGGAGGTCGGCCAGCACCGCGTGCTCGGGCAGGCTCTTGCGGGCGTGCGCGATCTGGTCGAGACGGGTGTCGATCGCCTGCAGGTCGAGCAGTCGCCATTGACGGGACGGGTCGGCTTTCAGGACGTACCTCCAGGCCCAGCGGGCGATTCGGCTCCGACCACGAAGTCCCACGGGTCGGTGCGCAGTGTTGAGATGTGGGTCTCCACCTTAGGGGCCTCCGGGCCGGCCTCCGCAACCGCCGTCCGGACGCGCTCGGCAGCACGCGCGAGCCAGAGCGACTCGGTGGCCCAGTGACCTGCGTCGACGAGGTAGGGCGGACCTCCCCTGGACTCCTCGCGGGCCTCGAGGACCGGGTGGTGGCGCAGGTCGGCCGTGACGTAGACGTCGGCACCGCTGGCCCTCACGTGGTCGAACAGGTCGTCGCCGGCGCCGCCCATCACGGCGACCCGCTGGACCGTGGCATCGGCCGGGCCGGCCACCCGAAGCCCGCCCGCGGCGGGCGGCAGGGCGGCATACAGGGACCTGGTGAACTCGGCCAGCGACACCGGCGCGGTGAGCCGTCCGACCCGCCCCAGTGGCTGTCCCTCGACGACGGCGAGCGGCTCGACGTCGCTGAGGCCGCACGCCTGGGCGAGGGCGTCGTTGACGCCCGGCGAGGCGACGTCGGCGTTGGTGTGTGCGACGTACAACGCGATGTCGTGGACCACGAGCGCCGTGACACTGGCGCCCTTGGCGCCCGACGTGGCCACACTGTGTATGCCGCGCAGCAGCAGCGGGTGGTGCGTCACCAGGAGGTCCGCGCCGAGGGCGCGCGCCTCCTCGATGACGGCCAGCGTGGGGTCGACGGCGAAGTGGATCCGCCGCACCGGCTGGGTGAGGTCGCCGGCCACCAGCCCGACCTGGTCCCACGACTGCGCCGTCGACGGCGGGTAGAGGTCATCAAGCACACGGACGACGTCAGCCAGGGTGGTGTGCATGTGGGCCCGGCCGGGCTCGAACCGACGACATCCACGGTGTAAACGTGGCGCTCTACCAACTGAGCTACAGGCCCGCGTCGTCACGGCCGGCGCAGGGCGCCGCGTTCGGACTGCGGTCGACATTCTGTCAGGTTGTGGCGCCACCCCACGCCACCGCAACACAACGTCCTGTTCGGAGGGGGTCAGACGAAGAATTTACCTGCCGGAACCGAGAAATCATGCCGGTGCTTCTTCCCCAAGGGGTGTCACGCGGCCGGGAGGGCCACCTCGAAGGTCGTGCCGCTGCCCAGTTCGGACTCCACGCTGATGGAGCCGCCGTGGCGCGCGATGATCCGGGCGACGATGCTCAGGCCCAGACCGGTGCCGGGGACCTGGAGGGCGACGGGGTTGGTGCTCCGGAAGAACTCGGTGAACAGGGACTGCTGGTCCTCGGTGGAGATGCCCAGCCCGTCGTCGGTGCAGAGCAGGACGACATTGTCGCTGTCTCGCCGGGTGCTCAGCCGCACCTCTCCGTGGTCAGGGCTGAACTTCACCGCGTTGCTCACGAGGTTGTCGACCACCCGCGCCAGCTCGTCGGCGCTGCCGGTGACCACCGCGACCCCGTCGGACAGGTCGCTGGTCAGGCGGATGCCGCGCTGTTCGGCGCCCGGCAGGAACATGTCCATCGCATCGCGGGTCAGCCCGGCCAGGTCCACCTGGCTGCTGACGAGAGGGCGATCCGGGTCACTGACTTTCGACAGGGTGAGCAGGTCGTTGACCAGGGCCTGCAGCCGGTGGGTGTTGCGCTCCATGACCCCCAGCGACCAGTCGCTGTCCGTCGTCGGGTCGTCATGCAGCAGCTCCAGGTGGCCGACGATGGAGGTGAGGGGGTTCTTCAGCTCGTGCGCCACCGTGGCGAACAGGTCCGTCTTCGCGCGGTCGGACTGGCGCAACCGGTCAACCAGGCGGCGCTCCAGCTCGAGCAGCCGCGCGTTGACGATGGCCCGTCCGATGTCGCGGCCCATCTCCAGCGCCGAGGCGGCCTCCGCGTCGCTCCAGGTCGGTTCCTGGGCCGAGCGGGTGATGACGAGGTGGCCCAGGCACTCACGGCCCGCCCCGATGGGTGCGAGCATCCAGGCCCCGCCGCCGAAGGGCGCCGTGAAGGCGAGCATCGTGGCAACTTCCTCCTCGGTCAGCAGTCCCTGGGGGTGAGTCGAACCCGCACGCACCAGCGCGGCAGTCCGCCGTCGCCAGCACTGCTGGGCCACCCTCCGCACCAGGTTGAGGACCTCCGCGGGGGCGCTGTCGGAGCCGTGTCCGAAGTGGGCGACGACGCTGCCGTCGGCCGGGTCGTTCTCGCGGCCGAACGTGCGCACCCAGATCGCGGACCCCTTCAGACCCTCCAACACGGGTTCGACGACGGCTTCCACGGCGCGAGCCGGGTCCAGGACTTCCTGGGAGATCCGGGCGACGGTGTGCACCGCGGCGGCGAGGCGCGCCTGCTCGGTCAGCGCGAGTCGCTGTCGAGCTCCGTTGATGGCGATGCCTGCCTGGTTGGCGAAGACCTCGAGCAGCGCCTGCTGCACCTCGTCGGGGCGCTTGCCACTGAGCGGAAGGTCGACGGTGATCATGCCCAGCCACGTGCCGGCGACGTCGTAGAAGGGCGCGAGCAGCGTGTCGAGGGGGTCCCAGGAGTCCGGCTCCCCGATCGCGGAGACATCCCACCCCTCTGCCACCCAGCCGGGCTGCGAGGTCGTCGGCAAACGGTCCGCCGGTACGAACCGCAGGGTGCCCCACTTCTCGGCGATCTCGAACTCGGCCTCCACCAGGCCGCGGGGGGTGCGTCGGCCCATCAGCTCGCGGCGCGCACCCGGGTCACCGCCCACGGCAACGACCTCGAGGTCGCCGTCGGGCTGCACCAGACTGACGGCGGCCACACGAAAGCCCACGACGTCGGCCGCGCCCTCGACGATCAGGTCGAGCACGTCCTGAAGGCTCTCCTGGCCGCTGGCGCGGTTCATCAGCTCCGACAGGCCCCGCAACGCCTGCATCCCGGTCGTGGTCAAGACCACCGACTGCTCACCCCTGACTGACTGTCGTGACTCCCCAGCACCGACGCAGGGTAACCGCAAAGGGGGCTCGTCCAACCGCTATCGCCCGGTATGTCCGCCCTCTTCATCCGTTGGGACTAGCGCAGGGGGGCGAAACAGCCACCCGCCGCCCGGGAGGGGATGGTCAGCCGCGCAGCTCGGCCAGCGCCGAGTGGTAACCGGTGAAGTCGCGGGCCTGGCCGATCTCGTTGACCAGCGACCACCGGACCACCCCACCGGTGTCGACCAGGAACGTGCCGCGCACCGCCGCACCGGCCTGCTCGTTGAAGACGCCGTAGCTCTGCGCCACGCCGCCGTGCGGCCAGAAGTCCGACAGGAGGGGGAAGAAGTAGCCCTCCTTGTCGGCCCAGGCGCGCTGGCTGAACATGTGGTCGCAGGAGACGGCGAGCACCTGCACGTCGTCGGCGACGAAGCCGCCGAGGTCGTCACGGATCTCGCACAGCTCACCGGTGCAGATGCCGGAGAACGCGAAGGGGTAGAACACCAGGACGACGTTCTTGGCGCCGCGGAACTGCGCGAGGGAGAACTCCTGGCCGTTCTGGTCCCTGAGGGTGAAGTCCGGGGCCGCAGCCCCGACAGCCAAGGGTGAGGTCATGCCCGGCAGTCTGCCAGCGACGTCAACGCCGACCGGTCTTGGGGGCGACCAGCCTGGTGGCCGTCCAGTCGTCGCAGGCGTTGACGGTGCCCGAGGTGTGCAGACCCGCGGTGGTCGCGGCTTCCTCGATGTCGCTCGCCTCGACGTGGCCGGGACGACCCGACTTCAGCGTGAGGACGACGACCGAGCCGCCCTCTCCCAGGTTGGTCAGGGCGTCGACGACGGCATCGACGAGGTCTCCGTCGTCCTGCCGCCACCAGATGAGCGAGGCGTCGGCGACGTCCTGGTACTCCTCGTCCTCGAGCTCGGTGCCGGTGTGATCCTCGATGGCGAAGCGGAAGTCGTCATCGACGTCGGAGTCGTAGCCGAACTCCTGGATCACCTGTCCTGCGGTGAGGCCGAGTCGGCCCACCGATGCTTGCAGCGCGGAGCGCGCTGGCGTGGTCACACCCTTCTCCATCCCTCGAGGCGGTCAGTTGCGGGTAAGTCCATCGGGTTGAGCCGGGATTTTCAACCGAGTCGGCGGAAAACGCACACATTCCCACCGCGTGGACAAGGTTGGGGTCGGGCATATGGCCGATCAGCACTCCCCCACGCGACCGGTTAGGACCGGCTAGACCGGCTAGACCTGCTGGGCCCGCTGGCGGGCTCGGCCCGAGCGGACCACCTGCTCGGCAAGCAGACGGACCGCCTCCACCTCGTCGAGGTGGGCGACGACCGGTGAGACCGGGCCCACGGTCGAGAGCAGCTTGACCGTCGCCACGCCGCGACGGCGTTGCACCGGCCCCTGCTCCACCTTCAGCGACTGGATGCGCGCGTGCGGCACGAACTGGGCCGCGCGGTACCACGCGCCGCGGCGGGTGAGGAGGCCTCCGGGCACCACGGCATACCCCTGGCGTCGCCAGCTCAGGGGATCGAGTGGCATCGCTCGCCTGCTCGCGGTGACGAACCCCTCTGCCGTGCCCTCCCCTTCCAGCGCGGCGAGGGCCGCAGCCGGAGGTATGCCGGGGTGCACGAGAGCGAGGACGTGGAGGGCTTCCTGTCGGTTGCCGACCGGCATCAGCACCGTCTGGGTGACGTCGTCGCCGGTGCCCGCCCCGGCGACGTTGACCTTGATCCGCCACCAGCCGGTCAGCCGCCATGGCAGCGACTGGCTCACCTCGACCGCCTGGATGCGGTGCAGCGGCACCGTGGTGGTCCGCAGGTCGGTGAGGCCGTGCCGGATCCGGAGCCGGTCGCCCTGCTGGAGCAGCTCGAAGTTGCACTCCTGGATGAGTCGCTTGAGGTGGGACGTGCCCACCGCAAAGGTCATCGGGCCGAGCCAGGCCACCATCTCCGGCACGCCGAGCGCCACCGAGACCACGAGCGCGGGTACCGCGAGCAGGATGACCGCCCCGGGGCCGGTGTAGAGGATGGACTGCAGGATGCGGGAGTTCGGGATCGCGAGGATGCGCTGGCCGACGGGCGCCGGCGCCGGCAGGTCGGCGTAGTCCTCGTCAGACAGGTGGGCTCCGCCCCACTCGCGCGTTCCGCTCGGCGGTGCGACCGAGGGTGCGCCGACCTCGTCGCTGCGTCCCGCGAGGGCCATCAGCTGCTCTCGCACCTGTTGGGCCTGGGCGTCGGTGAGGAAGGACAGCTTGAGGTGCGAGTCCTTGCCACCCGCGGACTGGACCACGACCTCGGACAGTCCCGTCAGGCGAGCCAGTAACGGCCGCCCCAGGTCGACGGCCTGGATCCGGTCGAACCGCACCTGCCGGTGCTGGCGGTAGACCACGCCGGTCCGCAGCTCGATGAGGGTGTCGGCGACCCGGAATCGGGAGAACCGCCAGGACACCCAGGCGCCCGCGATGATCCCGAGCAGGACGACGAGGACGCCGATCGCGGCCCAGCCCAGGTGGCCTTGCGTGGGGTCGTCCCGCTGCGCGCCGAAGAACGAGTCCGCCTGCTGCGACACGACGTAGGCCAGCACGGCGACGAACGCGATACCGCCCTTGAGCAATGGTGAGAGGGGGTGCAGGTGCCGCCATCCGGTCTCGGGAGCCGGCTCCGACGCCGGGACCGGCGTCGGCTCGACAGCGCTCACAGGCCAGCCCGCTGGGACTCGCCCCGGGCCGCGAGCCGCTCCCTGAGGGCCTCGGCCTCGGCCGTGGGCAGCCCCGGGATCTGGCCGCCGCTCTGGGGCGAGGCGGTGTGCAGCTCGACGGTGGCCATGCCGAACCGCCGCCCCAGCGGACCGGACTGCACGTCGACGAACTGCAGCCGGCCGTAGGGCACGCTCACCAGGGTCCGGAACATCCGACCGCGGCGGACCACCAGCTCCTCCGCACCTTCGGCCCACGTGATCGCAGGGACCTGCCGACTGATCAGCCAGGCACCGAAGGCGAGGGCGACTGCGAGGACCACGGCTCCCACCCAGAACCACGTCCACACGAACACCGCGAGCGCCAGCAGGGCCAGCAGTGGCGGAACGAGGAACACCGACAGGACGAGCAGCCGCGCGGTGGCGAGCTTCGGCGAGACGGGCCGCCACGGCATACCGGTGTCGCCGAAGAGGCGGACCTCATCGGGGGACGGGGACTGTTCGATGGGGGCGTCGCTCACGTTCCCAACCTATCCGCCGGTGAGAGGCTCGGGTCCGCGACATACATTGCTCGCGTGGGACGGGTGACGAGACGGACGCCGGCGCTCCGGGTCGAGGTGACCTCGGACGGGGTCCGGTCGACGGCGCGACCGGACACCCTCGCCGTCGAGGAACCCCTCGAGATCCGCGTGGCCGGCACCTCGGTCACCGTCACGATGCGCACGCCGGGTGACGACTTCGACCTGGCACTGGGCAACCTGCTCACCGAAGGGGTGCTGCGCCGGGCCGACCAGGTCCTCCGCCTCATGCACTGCCTCGACGAGGACGAGTCCGGCTCCCCCACCTACAACGTGGTCGACGTGACGCTGGCACCCGGCGTCGTGCCCGACCTCGGACGCGTCGCCCGCTCGGGCTACCAGAGCAGCGCCTGCGGCGTGTGCGGCAAGACCAGCATCGACGCCATCACCGCGAGCAGCCCGTATGCCGTCGGCGACGACCCGCTGCGGCTGTCACCCGTCGTCGTGGCTGGCCTCCCCGAAACGCTGCGGACCCGGCAGAAGGTCTTCGACAGGACGGGCGGGCTGCACGCGGCGGGGATCTTCACCGCCGATGGCGAACCCCTCGTCGTGCGTGAGGACGTCGGGCGCCACAACGCCGTCGACAAGGTGGTCGGCTGGGCCGGTCGTGAGGGGCTGCTGCCCTTGACCGGGCACGTCCTCGTCGTGAGCGGGCGGGCGAGCTTCGAGCTGGTCCAGAAGGCCGTGATGGCCGGGCTGCCCGCCCTGGTAGCGGTGTCCGCACCCTCGTCGCTGGCCGCAGAGCTGGCCACGGAGTCCGGGCTGACGCTCGTGGGTTTCGCCCGCCCGCCGCGCCTGACGGTCTATGCGGGCGGCCACCGCCTCGGTCTGTGAGCCGAGGCAGTTCGTCCACGCTTCGCATACTGGCCAGTAGCCACCTCCGGTTGTGACCTGCGCCTCTTTGGGGTGGAAGATGGACGAGGAGGTCGCAGGCAACCCCGCGACCCCTCGTCAACTCTGGCGCGAGAAAGGACTCACGACCGTGGCCGCACGCGAGGAAGCCGGACCCATTCTCAACGGCATCCCCAGCCAGCTCCCGGACATCGACCCCGAGGAGACCAAGGAGTGGCTCGACTCCCTCGACGGGGTCATCGAGGAGGGCGGTCGGCAGYGGGCTCGCTACGTCATGCTCAAGCTGCTCGAGCGCGCTCGTGAGATGCAGGTCGGGGTCCCGTCGCTGACGGCGACCGACTACATCAACACCATCTCGCCCGAGCAGGAGCCGTGGTTCCCCGGCGACGAGGAGGTGGAGCGTCGTTACCGCGCCTACCTGCGCTGGAACGCCGCGGTCATGGTGCACCGCGCGCAGCGTCCCGGCATCGGGGTCGGCGGGCACATCTCCACGTACGCCTCTGCCGCGACCCTCTACGAGGTCGGCTTCAACCACTTCTGGCGCGGGCCCGACCACCCCGGCGGTGGCGACCAGGTCTTCTTCCAGGGGCACGCCTCCCCCGGCATGTACGCCCGCGCCTTCCTCGAGGGCCGGCTCACCGAGGACCAGCTCGACGGGTTCCGCCAGGAGAAGAGCCACATCGTCGGCGGTCAGCCGGTGGCGCTGCCGTCCTACCCCCACCCGCGGTTGATGCCTGACTTCTGGCAGTTCCCGACGGTGTCGATGGGCATCGGCCCGATGAACGCCATCTACCAGGCGCAGTTCAACAAGTACCTCCACAACCGCGGCGTCAAGGACACCAGCCAGCAGCACGTGTGGGCGTTCCTGGGCGACGGCGAGATGGACGAGCCCGAGTCGCGCGGCCTGCTGCAGCTGGCAGCCGGCGAGGAGCTCGACAACCTCACCTTCGTCGTCAACTGCAACCTGCAGCGCCTCGACGGCCCCGTCCGTGGCAACGGAAAGATCGTCCAGGAGCTCGAGGCGTTCTTCCGTGGCGCCGGCTGGAACGTCATCAAGGTGGTCTGGGGTCGCGGCTGGGACCCGCTGCTGGCCCAGGACCGCGACGGCGCCCTCGTGCACCTCATGAACACGACGAGCGACGGCGACTACCAGACCTTCCGCGCCAACGACGGCAAGTACGTCCGGGACTTCTTCTTCGCCCGCGACCCCCGCACCCGCGAGATGGTCAAGGACTGGTCGGACGAGGACATCTGGTGGCGGCTCAAGCGCGGTGGCCACGACTACCGCAAGGTCTTCGCGGCCTACCAGGCGGCGATGAACCACACCGGACAGCCGACCGTGATCCTGGCCAAGACGATCAAGGGCTACGGCCTCGGCAGCCACTTCGCCGGCCGCAACGCGACGCACCAGATGAAGAAGCTCACCCTCGACGACCTCAAGGGCCTGCGCGACAGCCTCAAGCTGCCGATCTCCGACGAGGTGCTGGAGAAGGACCCCTACTCCCCTCCCTACTTCCACCCCGGCCCCGACGACCCGAGCATCAAGTACCTGCTCGAGCGCCGCGAGAAGCTCGGAGGCCCGCTGCCCGTGCGTCGCGTGCAGCACGAGCCGCTCAAGCTGCCCGACCACTCGGCCTACGACGTCGTCAAGAAGGGCACCGGCAAGCAGCAGATCGCCACGACGATGGCGTTCGTCCGACTGCTCAAGGAGCTGATGCGCGACAAGGAGTTCGGCAAGCGCGTGGTGCCGATCATCCCGGACGAGGCACGCACCTTCGGCATGGACTCGTTCTTCCCGACGATCAAGATCTACAACCCGCACGGCCAGAAGTACACCTCGGTCGACGCGGAGCTGATGCTCGCCTACAAGGAGGCCAAGGACGGCCAGATCCTGCACCTCGGCATCAACGAGGCGGGCTCGATGGCAGCGTTCACCGCGGCCGGCACGTCCTACGCCACGCACGGCGAGCCGATGGTCCCGATCTACGTCTTCTACTCGATGTTCGGCTTCCAGCGCACAGCTGACTCGATCTGGGCGGCCGCCGACCAGATGGCTCGCGGGTTCCTGATCGGCGCCACCGCCGGCCGCACCACCCTCACCGGTGAGGGCCTGCAGCACGCCGACGGCCACAGCCCGATCCTGGCTGCGACCAACCCGGCCGTGGTGTCCTACGACCCGGCGTTCGGGTTCGAGATCGGGCACATCATGGAGGACGGGCTGCGCCGGATGTACGGCGACGACCCGGAGAACGTCATCTACTACATCACCGTCTACAACGAGCCGATGAGCCAGCCGCAGGAGCCCGAGAACGTCGACCACGAGGGGATCCTGCGGGGCATGCACCTGTTCGCTCCCGGCATCCCCGACGGGCTGCCCGACGACGCGCCGCGTGTGCAGCTCCTGGCCTCGGGTGTCGGTGTTCCGTGGGCCCTCGAGGCGCAGGACCTGCTGCGCAACGACTGGGGCGTCGTCGCCGACGTGTGGTCCGTGACGTCATGGAGCGAGCTGCGCCGGGACGGGATGGCCTGCGACGAGCAGCGCTTCCTGCACCCCGAGGGCGAGGCCCGGACCCCCTACGTCACCGAGCGGCTGCGTGACACGCGCGGTCCGGTCGTCGCCGTCTCCGACTACATGCGCCAGGTGCAGGACCAGATCCAGCAGTGGGTGCCCGGAGACTTCGCCTCGCTCGGCGCCGACGGGTTCGGGTTCTCCGACACCCGGCCGGCGGCACGTCGGTACTTCCACATCGACGGCCCGTCCGTCGCCGTGCGGGCGTTGCAGATGCTCGTCCAGCGCGGCGAGGTCGACGGTGGGGTGGCCCGTGAGGCTGCGGCCCGCTACCGCCTGCTCGACGTCACCGCCGGCACGTCCGGCAACGCAGGTGGCGACAGCTGACCCTGGCCCCGCCATGCCCATGAGATGAAACCTGTTGCACGACAAGGTATGCCGCCCGCTCACCTGAGCGGGCGGCATACCTGTCCCTGGGGCAGGATGACAGGGTGACCTCCCAGCCCGCACTGACCCCACGGCGCCGCGTCGCCGTCACCGGCTCCACCGGCAAGCTCGGCCGCACGGTCGTCGCCCACCTTGCCGAGCACGGGTACGACGTGCTCGCGCTCGACCGGACCCGACCCCCCTCGCCGGCGACGCCGTTCATCACCGTCGACCTCACCGACTACGGCCAGGTGCTCGAGGCGCTCTCCGGCGGGGTGGACGAGCACTCGACACCCGTGGACGCGGTCGTGCACCTCGCGGCCATCCCCGCGTCCGGGCTGACGACCAATGCGGCGACGTTTGCGAACAACTCGGCCGCGACCTACAACGTCTTCGCCGCCGCCCGCGCCCTGAAGGTCCGCAGCATCGTCTGGGCGTCGAGCGAGACGGTTCTCGGCCTGCCCTTCGACACTCCCCCGCCGTACGTCCCTGTCGACGAGGAGTACGACCCGCGGCCGGAGTCGACCTACTCGCTGAACAAGGCGCTCGAGGAGGAGATGGCCCGGCACTTCTGCCGGTGGGATCCCGAGCTGGCCATGGTGGGGCTGCGGTTCTCCAATGTCATGGACCCGGAGGACTACGCGGCCTTCCCGTCGTTCGACGCCGACCCGTCCCTGCGCAGATGGAACCTCTGGGGCTACATCGACGGTCGCGACGGCGCGCAGGCGGTGCGGCTCGGCCTCGAGCGGACCGAGCCAGGGTGCGAGGTCTTCGTCATCGCCAACGCGGACACGGTGATGAGCCGCTCGAGCGCGGACCTCGTGGCCGAGGTGTTCCCCGGCGTCGAGGTGCGCAAGGACCTCGGAGAGCACGAGACCCTGCTGGGCATCGACAAGGCCCGACGGCTGCTGGGCTACGAGCCGGCGCACTCCTGGCGGGAGCACGCCGGCTGACTGCGCGCAGTCAGCCCGACGTCAGCCGACGTCAGCTCAAGGTCAGCCCGACGTCAGCGCCCGAGCAGCTCCTTGCGAGCCGTGACGCAGATGTCCGGCTGGTCGCAGAAGACCCCGTCCACACCCGCCCGCAGGAACGCCACGACCTCGTCCACCGCCCTGCCGTAGTCCGCAGGGTTGGGGCCGACCCGGTAGTCGGTGGGCAGGAAGGTGTTCTCGGCACGGAACGTGTAGGGGGTGACCTTGAGGCCGGCCGCATGGGCGGCAGCAACCAGTCCGGTGGGGCTGCCCAGGGTGCCGTCGCTCCTGCGGGGCACCACGAGGTTCTTGTCCGGGCCGATCCCGTCGATCGTGCCTGACAGCGACCTGAGGCTCGCGGGCGCGAGCAGGTCCGCGTACGTGCGGGGGTCGCCGCTGCTGGCCAGGTCGTAGGGCGCGCCCGTCCCGCTGGCGAGGAAGACCTCGTTCGCCTTGTAGCCGTAGGTCCTGCGGAGCGCGACCAGGTTGCCGAGCTCGAAGCTCTGCACCCACACCGGTGCGTTGGGGCGGTTGAGGTGGTGCTTGTCCAAGAGCTTCATGAGCGCGGCCTCGGGGTTGAGGCCCTTGGTGTGGAAGTAGGTCGAGTGCTTGATCTCGGGGATGATGCCGACCTGGCGGCCGTACTCCTTGGAGAGCCTGTCGCGCAGCTCGAGCACCTCCTCGAAGGTCGGGACTGCGTAGCGCCCGTCGTAGAGGGTGTTCTCCTGGCGGATCTGGGGCAGCCGCTCCTTGGCACGCAGGGTCCGCAGCTCCGCGAGCGTGAAGTCCTCCGTGAACCACCCCGTCGTCGAGACGCCGTCGAGCAGCTTGGTGGTCTTGCGGGCGGCGAACTCGGGGTGGTCGGCGACGTCCGTGGTCCCCGAGATCTCGGGCTCGTGGCGGTCGACGAGCACGCCGTCCTTGGTCATGACGAGGTCGGGCTCGATGTAGTCGGCATGCATGGCGGCAGCCAGCTCGTAGGCGGCCACGGTGTGTTCGGGTCGGTACCCGGAGGCGCCCCGATGGGCCAGCACGAGCGGGAGGGTCGCAGCACGTCCGGTGTCCGGGGTGGCGCGTGCGGCCGTGGTGCTGGCGCTGGCGCTGGCGGCCACGGTGGAGCCGAGGACGAGGGCCCCGGTGGCGAGGAGGACAGGGAGGGTTCTGGTCATGGCCACGACGCTAGGAACTGCCGGGCGGCAGCGGGCGACCGCGCGGTGTCGAGCGGGTGAAGCCGAGCCGAACCGTCGGAGGCCGCGGTGCCATGGTTGTGGGCGGCATACAAATAGACTGGGGGTATGCCGGCCACTCGCGTGAGCACGTCGACCGCCACCCTGCAACGGGTCGAGCGTTCCGCAGGCGAGCTCTCGTCGGCCGCGACGAAGCGGATGGAGGCGGCCCACGACTGGTACCGGGTGCTGTCCGCCGAGGACCGATCGTGGGTGGGGCTGGTGGCCCAGGCCGGCATTGCCGCGTTCATCGCGTGGCTCCGGGCCGGCGGCGACCAGACCCCCGTGACCGCCGACGTCTTCGGCACGGCGCCACGCGAGCTGACCAGGTCGATCACCCTGCGCCAGACCCTGGACCTCGTGCGGTCCGTCGTGGACGTCGTCGAGCAGGACGCTACGGCCCTCGCCGAGCCCGGCGAGGAACAGGCGCTGCGCGAGTCGGTGTTGCGCTACTCGCGCGAGATCGCCTTCGCCGCCGCCGAGGTCTACGCCCACGCCGCAGAGGCGCGCGGCGCCTGGGATGCGCGGCTCGAGGGCCTCGTGGTCGACGCGGTCCTGCGCGGTGAGGCCGACGACTCGATGCAGTCTCGCGCCGCAGCCCTGGGCTGGGGGTCCACGACCCGGGTCGCGGTCATCGCCGGCAGCACCCCTCCGGGAGGCTCAGCCGGCATCGTGGACGGGCTCCGTCGTGCGGCCGAACGCGTCGGTGTGGACACGCTCATCGCGGTGCAGGGACGCCGACTCGTCTGCATCCTCGGCAACGTCGACGACCCCATGACCGCAGCCCTTGCCGTCGCCGACCACTTCGGCGACGGACCGCTCGTCGTGGGCCCCACGGTGCCGCACCTGTTCGCGGCCGGCCGGTCGGCGCGGGCTGCCCTGGCCGGCCAGTCCTGCGCTCATGCCTGGCCGGGCGCACCCCGGCCGGTGACCGCCGACGACCTGCTCGCCGAGCGCGTCCTCGTGGGCGACGCTCCGGCCAGGGCACTGCTCCTCGACCGCATCTGGCACCCGTTGTCGTCCAGCCGCGGTGGTCTCCTGGAGACCGCGTCGGCCTACCTCGAGACCGGTGGCGGCCTGGAGGGCACGGCGCGGGTGCTGTTCGTCCACCCCAACACGGTGCGCTACCGCCTGGGCAAGATCGCCGACCTGACGGGCTACCAGCTCACCGACCCGCATGACGCGCACACGGTGCGGATCGCCCTCGCCCTCGGAAGGCTGAGTCGACCCGTCATCTCCGCGTCCAGACCCGTCAACGGCACCTAGAGAGGGCTTCACCCACGCTCGGAGGGGACTGCACAGACCCGCTCCCACGCCACGCCATTTGTAGACATCCTCCAAATGTCGTGCCGGATGTTCGTGCCAAACGGTCACGCTGAGGTCACGACCGGACCGCAAGGCTGGGAGCGTGCTAGCAATCGTCTGCCCGGGACAGGGCTCCCAGACCCCCGGCTTCCTCGCCCCGTGGCTCGAGCTGCCGGCGTTCCGCGAGCGGCTCGAGTCGCTCTCCGACGTCGCGGGGCTCGACCTGGTGGCGCACGGCACCACCTCGGACGCCGAGACCATCAAGGACACCGCAGTCGCCCAGCCGCTCATCGTCGCCGCGGGCCTGGCCGCCGCCGCCGTCCTGTTCCCCGACGGCCCCCAGCCCGTGGTCGCGGTCACCGCCGGGCACTCGGTCGGCGAGATCACGGCCGCCGCCTTCGCGGGCGCGCTGTCCGACCACGACGCCATGGTGTTCGTCCGCGAGCGCGGGGCCGGGATGGCCGCCGCCAGCGCCCTCGCCCCGACCGGCATGAGCGCCGTCCTGGGGGGAGACCCCGTCGAGGTCGCCGAGGCGCTCAGCCGCTACGGCCTCACCGCCGCCAACGCCAACGGCGCCGGCCAGACCGTCGCCGCAGGCACCCTCGACCAGCTCGCGGCCCTGGCCGCCGATCCCCCCGCCAAGACGCGAGTCATCGCGCTCCAGGTGGCCGGCGCGTTCCACACCGCCCACATGTCGCCTGCCGTCGACGCCCTCGAGCAGCTCTCCGCCGACTTCGACGTCAGCGACCCCGGCGTCACCCTCCTGTCCAACGCCGACGGCCGACCGGTGGCTGGCGGGTCCGACACGCTGGCCCGGCTCGTGCGACAGGTCAGCAGCCCGGTGCGTTGGGACCAGTGCATGCAGACCCTCGTCGACCTCGGCGTCACGGCGCTGATCGAGCTCCCCCCAGCAGGCACCCTCGTGGGCCTCGCCAAGCGCGCGATGCCCGGAGTTGCCACACTGGCAGTCAAGACGCCCGACGACCTCGAGGCGGCCCAGCAGCTGGTTCGCGACCACGGCGGAGACCCCGCCCCCACCCGTTCCCTCCCGACCGACTCGCAAGAGGCCTGACATGACCGCACCAGCCCCCAAGGGCACCGGCTTCATCACCCCTGCGGAGGGAGCGACGTACGCACGCATCATGGGCGTCGGTGGCTACCGACCCGAACGCGTCGTCATGAACTCCGAGCTCGTCGAGGCGATCAACTCCTCCGACGAGTGGATCCAGGAGCGCTCCGGCATCAAGAGCCGCCGGTTCGCGGCCAAGGACGAGAGTGTCGTCGACATGTCCGAGGCAGCCACCCGTGAGGCGCTCACCGCCGCCGGGCTCGAGGCGTCCGACGTCGATGCGGTGGTCGTGGCCACGGTCACCCACCCCTACCAGACGCCCGCAGCCGCACCGATCCTTGCCGACCGCCTCGGCATCCGTGGCGCAGCCTTCGACATCTCCGCCGCCTGTGCGGGCTACTGCCACGCCGTGAGCCTGGCCAGCGACATGGTTCGCGGCGGCAGCGCACGCCACGTCCTCGTCGTCGGGGTCGAGAAGCTCTCCGACTTCACCGACATGTCGGACCGCGGATCCGCCTTCATCTTCGGCGACGGCGCGGGAGCCGCGATCGTCGGCCCGTCGGACATCCCCGCCATCGGCCCGACCGTGTGGGGCTCGGACGGGTCGCAGTGGAAGACCATCTCGCAGCGCGACTCGTGGGTCGAGGTCCGCGACGGCGACCTGGGGTGGCCCGCCATCGGCATGGCCGGCCAGTCGGTCTTCCGCTGGGCGGTCTGGGGCATGGCACCTGTCGCCCAGAAGGCTCTCGACGCCGCCGGGGTGCGCGCCGAGGACCTCGACGCCTTCATCCCGCACCAGGCCAACATGCGGATCATCGACGCGATGATCAAGCAGCTCAAGCTGCCCTCCGACATCCCCGTCGCCCGCGACATCGCCGAGACCGCCAACACGTCCGCCGCCTCGATCCCCCTCGCCACCGAGCGGATGCTCCGCGAGGGCGAGGTGGCCCATGGCGGGCTGGCCCTGCAGATCGGGTTCGGTGCCGGGCTCGTGTATGCCGCGCAGGTCGTTGTCCTCCCCTGACCAGACTCCCGCCGGCCCGCGGGTGATCCGGGCCACCGCAGTGACCACACGTGACGACCACCTGTCACACCAACAGAAATGAAGGAGCTGAGCCGGATGGCGCAGAGCGAGCAGGAGATCCTCGAGGGTCTGGCCGAGATCGTCAACGAGGAGACCGGGCTGGACACCGAGTCGGTGCAGTCCGAGAAGTCCTTCACCGACGACCTCGACATCGACTCGCTGTCGATGATGACCATCGTCGTCAACGCCGAGGAGAAGTTCGGCGTGCGGATCCCGGACGACGAGGTCAAGAACCTCAAGACTGTCGGCGACGCCGTCAGTTTCATCGCCAAGAACCAGGGCTGAGCCGGTCTGAACCCAGCGTGGGTGGCGGCCACGCGGCATCCCGATGTCGCTCGGCCGCCACCCCGCAACCGGCGCCCCGCCACCGCACCACCTCGACGAAGGAGCAGACCCAGCCATGACCGCCGAACGACGCGTCGTCGTCACAGGCCTCGGAGCCACCACCCCGGTGGGCGGCAACGTCCCCGACACGTGGGACGCCATCCTGGCCGGACGGTCAGGCGCGAAGACCATGCCCTTCGACTGGGTCGAGAAGTACGAGCTCCCGGTGAAGTTCGCCGCCACGATCCACACCCAGCCACTGGACGTGCTGACCAAGGTCGAGGTGCGCCGGCTCGACCCCAGCGCCCAGTACGCCCTCATCGCCTCCCGCGAGGCCTGGGCGGACGCCGGCTCCCCGGAGGTCGACCCCGAACGTCTCGCCGCGTGCATCGGCACGGGGATCGGCGGCGTCTGGACGCTCCTCGACCAGTGGGACAACCTGCGGGAGAAGGGACCACGCCGGGTCTTCCCCCTGGCCGTGCCCATGCTCATGCCCAACGCCTCGTCGGCAGCCGTCTCACTGGAGATCGGCGCGCGAGCCGGCGCCCACACGCCCGTCTCCGCCTGCGCCTCCGGGCTCGAGGCGATGGGGTATGCCTACGAGATGATCCGCAACGGCCGTGCCGACATCGCCGTCGCCGGTGGCACCGAGGGCGCTGTCCACGCGCTCCCGATCGCCGGCTTCGCCGCCATGCAGGCGCTCTCGACCCGCAACGACGACCCCGAGCGCGCCTCACGCCCCTACGACACCGGCCGTGACGGCTTCGTCCTCGGCGAGGGCGCGGCCGTGATCGTGCTCGAGGAGTACGAAGCGGCCAAGGCTCGTGGCGCCAAGATCTATGCCGAGATCGGTGGCGTGGGCATGTCCGCCGACTCCCACCACATCGCCGCCCCGGAGCCCGAGGGCGCCGGCGCTTCGCGTGCCATGGTCGAGGCCGTCCAGCGGGCCGGCTTGTCCCCCAAGGACATCGTCCACGTCAACGCCCACGCCACCTCGACCCCGGTGGGTGACGTGGCGGAGTCCAACGCCATCCGGCGCGCCTTCGGTGACGACGCCGACGGTATGCCGGTCAGCGCCACCAAGTCGATGACCGGTCACCTTCTGGGTGCTGCCGGGGCCCTCGAGGGCGTCCTCACGATCCTGGCCCTGCACCACCGGCTCGCACCCGCGACGATCAACCTGGACGACTTCGATCCAGCGATCAAGCTCGACGTCGTGCACGGCGAGGCGCGCACGCTGCCGGACGGCGACATCGCCGCGCTCAACAACTCGTTCGGCTTCGGTGGCCACAACGTCGCGGTGGTCTTCACCAGCGTCTAGGCACTGCTCCAGCCGAGGCGATCACACGGCCGCGAGCCAACAACTGGCGCCCGCCCCCATCCGGGGCGGGCGCCTGTCGTCTCAGGCCGCACGGCGAGGCGTGTCCCCTCGCCGACCGCCAGCTAGTGACGCGGCGGCTTCGTCCGCTGGGACTGTGTCGGGAAGATGTGGATGTCGATCAGGGGTGACGTGGTGGAGGACGGTGTCGGGGTCGTGGTCGTGGACCGCGGAGCCGGCGCGACACCCGTGGAGCTGCGCTGCGCCGTCGTCGCGGCGGGGGCAGGCGGGACGGTCCGGGACGACTTGGACCGCGACGAGGTCGAGGACGTCACCGGCCGAGTCACGTCCGATGCCGCGGTAGGGGTCGACGAGGGTGGCGTCATGGTCTGGGCGGACAAGGAGGTGCCCGCCTTGGCCGGTGCTGAGGCGCCATCCGACGAGTCCTTGTGGGGCAGGATGAAGGCGAAGGACAGCAGGGCCGTGAGCCCGCCGATCCAGAGCAGCACCAACGACGGCAGGGGCTTCCAGCTGGCCTCACGCCCGGCCTGCTGCCGGTGTCGCAGGAACTCGCGAACATAGGCGATGAGCGTCAGGACAGCCACCGCTGCCACCACCCACAGGCCCCACGATGCGATGTGCGCCCCGCGGGGTAGGTCGGCGGCCAGGATGAGCTGGGCGCACCACAGCAGCGTCCCCCCACAGACTGCGGCCAGCGCCCCCAGGAGCAGGTTGGGGCGGGTCACACGTTCCTCCAGAGTCGTCGGTCAGCGCGACAGGTTACCGAAGGTGGGAACGAATCCTCGAAACGTGCAGGTCAGCGCGGCCCGTCGGACGAGCTCAGCCCACCTTGTGCAACCAGCGCACCGGAGCCCCGTCCCCGGCATACCGGAACGGCTCGAGCTCGGCGTCCCAGTCGGTGCCGAGCAGCTCCTCCACCATCTCGGCCATCGCCTCGGGGGAGCCCTGGGACAGCCGCAGGACCTCGCGCAGCCGGTCCTCGTTGATCACCGCGTCGCCGGAGGCCGAGGTCCACGTGTGGTGGATCCCGAGGGCGGGGGTGTGGGACCAGCGTGAGCCGTCCGACCCGGCGCTGGGCTCTTCGGTCACCTCGTAGCGCAGGTTGTCCCAGCCACGCAGGGTCGAGGCGAGCTTGGCGCCGGTGCCTTGCACCCCTGCCCACGCGAGCTCCGCGCGGACGAGTGCGGCACCGGCAGGTTGGGGCGTCCAGTCGATGGCCACCCGGCCGTCGAGCGCGGCCTCCAGAGCCCAGGTGATGTGCGGGCACAGCGCTTTGGGGGTGGAGTGAATGAACACCACCCCGCGAGTCATGACACGCGGCATCGCGACAGACATCCGGGCCTCCTTTGGTGTGCGAGGGACGTCTTCCCCACGAACCTCGTCACCTGCTGGCCTGGCTGCTTGTCGCTTCTTCAGTTGGCTGTGCTCGCCCATTGTGCACCACGAAGCACTCAGGCACCAGCACCCACACCAACCTCAGTGTCCCCGGCCACCTCTGGTGGTTGGTCCCTGGTTGGAGTGACCAGGGGCGTTCCCACTCAGGTGGTCGAGCTGGACTCCGCGGACTGTGCGGTCGGCGCCGTTCCACCGCCACCCGGTCCCCCGGCGCCGCCGACCTGGACGTTGGTCACCGCGTAGCTCTTGTCGATCTGCACGATGATGTGGGTGCCGTCGGTGCGGACCATGTGTGCCTCGTAGACCCCGTCGGAGTCGGTCTCGACGCGCTCGATCGTTGCGGTGGGCTCCTTGGCCTTGGCCGCGGCCGTGACCTTGGCCGCCACGTCGCCGGTGAGCAACGTCTCGTCGGAGCGCATCGGCTTGCTGGGGTCGGTGTTGCCGTTGCCCTGGGGCGCCTCCCCTGGCGCTACCTGGCCGTAGGCGGCAACGGTCGACGTCGGTGAGGTCGCGTCGGCACTGGCCAGGGACGCTCCGGTGAGGGCGATGCCGGCGGCGGCAGCGAGACCGGCGGCCACGGGGACGATTCGGATCTTCATGAGGTGCTCCTTCGGTGGTGGAGCTCCACCGTGCAACCGCGCTCTGTGACAGGGACCTCCCCAGACCGTGGGTTGCCTGTGCGCCGGGCGGTAGGCTCACGGCGCCCAGCCGGTGAACGCCGAGCTGGTGCCGGGGCAGTAGCTCAGTCGGTCAGAGCAGCGGACTCATAATCCGTCGGTCGTCGGTTCAAGCCCGACCTGCCCCACCAGTGTCGAAATGACTTCGGCTGATGCTTGACCGTTGTGGCTTCGGTTGATGCCTGACAGTGTTTCGGTTGATGGTTGACACCTACTTCGGCTGATCCTTGACACTCCCTTGATGAGGGAGATGAGCGTGGCTGAGCAGCGGTACAGGCTGTTCTGGCGTCATCAGTGACGGCCGCCCGGTGAAGGAGGTCGGGGCCGCCTGGTCGGTCTCGTGGCAAACCCTTCACGAGTGGTTGGCCAAGTACGAGTTGGGCGGTTTGGAGGAGCTGGCCGACCGCTCCCACCGGCCTGGAAGCTGTTCGCATCAGATAGACCCGGCGGTGGAAGTGCTGCTGCTTGAGATGCGGCGTGCCCACCCTCAGTGGGGCCCGCGGCGGATCGTGTACGAGCTGGCCCGGGCCGGAATCGTCGCGGTCCCCAGCGAGTCCGGGGTGTACCAGGCGCTGCACCGCGCCGATCTGATCGACCCGGGCGCACGACGCCGACGCGGGACAAAACCGGCTCCTCTCACCTTCGGGTGGGAGGAGCGGTTTCGTCATGCCCGGACTGCCGAGGCTGGCACACTCAGCCTGTGCGTCGCACCATCGCCCAGCACGGTCCTCGACTCATCCGCTTCGGCCTGACAGGCTGCGCCGGCTTCGCCGTCGACTTCGGCATCCTCATCCTCCTCAAGACGGCTGGCATACCGCTCGGGGCAGCCACCGCGGCGGCGTACATCATCGGGGGCGTCGTCCACTACACCCTCACCCGCGTCTGGGTGTTCCCCCAGGACGACAACGCCGGCGAGACAGGCCGTGTCGTTCGCTACCTACTCCTCGGCTGCGTGAACATCGCAGCCACCCTCGCGATCGTCCTCGGCCTCACCAGCACAGGCCTCGACTACCGGGTCGCGAAGATCATCGCCGTCGTCACGTTGTTCTTCAGCAACTACCTTCTGACGCCGAGGCTGGTCATGACGTCCCCGGGAAGGCGCACCTCGGCTCCACGGTCGAGCACGACCTCGAGGTAGTCCCGGTATGCCGCCAGCAGCTGCGGGCGCCGACGCACGTTGTCCGGGTGGACCAGGTGAACGGCCACACCGCCAGCGTCCCAGACGGCCTGCGTCGACTCGACCCAGAGCGCGGTGATCTGCGCCGGCGTCATCCGGTCGATGAACTGGAGGAAGTAGTCCTGGACGATCGACAGGGGCAGGTGTGGCAGCCCGTGGTCGTCGACGAACGGCACGGTCGTGGCGCATCCGGTGCGCCACCCGTGGGCGCCGCCAACCTCGGTCGTCGGTGGCGTCATGTCGTAGTCGAAGAACTCGCCCACGTGCTTGAACATGTGCTGGCTGCGGACGAGCTGGCCGGCGCGGAAGCCCCGCACGACCCCACGCATCGACGGGTACGCCTCGAAGAAGTGACCGAGGCGCCGCCGCAGCTCGTCAGCCGGGAGGAAGGCCAGCGTTCCGTCGTGCAGGTAGCCGTGGGAGAAGACCTCACACCCGTCGTCGACGAGCCCCTGCAGTGCCGACTCGGGCAGGGTGTAGCGCTGCGACAGGACCCCGGTGGCCGACACGACCCCCAGGTCACGCTCGACCTGGCGGATCTGGCCAACCCCTGGCCACCCGTACTCCTCGTCGAGGTCGTGGGTCAGCACGAGCTGCCGCTGCGGGGCCTCGTGGACCGTGGCGCCGGCGAGCTCGGCCGCGGCGGCCCACAGGTCGCGGCGGAACAGGTCGACGCTGGTCTCGACAGGGTCGGCTGGGAAGCCGTCGTCTTCGGCGCGCGCTCGCAGGAGCGCGATCCTCACCCGGTTTAGGTGAACCCGCAGCTCGAAGGGGATCTTGGTGTAGGGGATCAGCGAGGACTTGGAGTAGGTCGGCTGCTGCGCCGGCAGCGCCTCCTCGAGCAGTGCCCACCGCTCGTATGCCCACCAGTCGCAGGCGACGTGCACGCGGCCGCCCTCAACCCAGAACCGTCGCTCGTCACCCTCGTAGGTCACGATGAGCGACTTCACCAGGTCACGCTCGGCCGGGTCTGGGGTCCACTGCTGGTAGGCGAGGCTGTTCACGCGAAGTCCTTGGGGTCCATGGTCTTCGCGATCCGGAACCCGGAGCCGACGACGACCGAGTAGGGCGGCACGTCCTTGTGGACCACGACCCCGGTGGCGATGACGGAGTGGTGCCCGATCGTGACGCCGGGTGTGATCGTGACGCCGGGCATCAGCCAGCAGTCGTGCTCGATGGTCGTGGTGAACTGCTTGTCCGGGTACAGCACGGACAGGTCGCGGGCGGTGACGGTCGTCTGGTGCGCAGTGATGATGCACCTGGCGCCGATCGCGACCCGGTCACCGATGACGACGTTCGCGGGGTAGAGCTTGTCGAAGAGGACCCCTTCGCCGATGAACACGTCGGTGCCCATCGTGAGCCCGGATGCCCGGTAGACCTTGGAGCGCATGGTGTCGTCGGGGACCCAGTCGGCGACACGGTGGAGCAGGGCTGCTTTCAGAGACATGGGTGCCAACCTAGATGGGTATGTACCGGTTCGCAGGAGTTCGGGCGACACCATCGCCGCATACCCTCAGCAGCATGTGGCGCTACCGGCTCTTCGACTACCCGCTCGACGGCTCCGAAGGCGACCTCGAGACCTGGTGCCAGCAGCTGGCCGCAGATGGATGGCAACTCTGGACGGCCGCGTCGGCGGGGTCATCGAGCACAATGGACGGATGGTTCGGCGCACCAGCCTGCCCCGGTAGGTGCCGCTCGGGCGTCCGCAACGCGTGCCGAGAGCGCATAACTGCAGGTCACGACACCCTCATAATCCGTCGGTCGTCGGTTCAAGCCCGACCTGCCCCACCAGTGTCGAAATGACTTCGGCTGATGCTTGACAGTTGTTTCGGCTGATCCTTGACGCTCCCGGTTGTCCTGGTCGCGTGCAACGGGCCTACTCGCCCTGCGGGCCGCCGAACGGACGCCAGGCACCGTGGCGGAGCAAGCGCACCAGGTCGGCACGCTCCTCGGCGGACAGTGTCCTGGCGTCGCTGACGGGGGGACTCGACTCACTCATGCGGAAAGGCTACAAACCCGTTCCGCCTTTGCGCGCCACATCGAGCGCGCCGACGGGAGGTCTCACCGAACGGATGAGGCGGACCCCATGACGAACGGCCCGACTTGGGCTGCTGGGCCTCGATGTCCGTCACACCGGCGAAGTGGCTACGTCACCTCGTGGCTTGTGCCGCAACGTTCCTCGGCATCACGCTGCGTGACTACCGTCGCGCCACCGGCGGCTACCCGCCAGCATTTCCCGCCTGAGGGCCAGTTCACGTCGGGTTGCTATTGCATGACGGTGGCTGCCTGAGGGATCCGTTGATCGCGACAAACCGGTAGGTTGCCGGACATGACGGAGCCACTGGTCGTTCTCAAGGGCGTCAACAAGCACTTCGGCGAGCTGCACGTCCTCCAGGACATCAACCTGTCCATCGGCAAGGGCGAGGTCGTCGTCGTGATCGGCCCCTCGGGGTCGGGCAAGTCGACGCTGTGCCGCACCATCAACCGGCTCGAGACCTTCGAGACCGGTTCGATCACCATCGACGGAGTTCCCCTGCCCGAGGAGGGCAAGGAGCTGGCCAAGCTGCGTGCCGACGTCGGGATGGTGTTCCAGTCGTTCAACCTCTTCGCTCACAAGACGATCCTCGACAACGTCACGCTGGGGCCGATCAAGGCGCGCAAGGTCCCGAAGGCGGAGGCCGAGAAGCGCGCGATGGAGCTGCTCGAGCGGGTGGGCGTCGCCCACCAGGCGCAGAAGTTCCCGGCCCAGCTCTCCGGCGGCCAGCAGCAGCGGGTGGCCATCGCACGGTCGCTCGCCATGGACCCCAAGGTGATGCTCTTCGACGAGCCCACCTCGGCCCTGGATCCCGAGATGATCACCGAGGTCCTCGACGTCATGGTGGCCCTGGCCAAGGACGGGATGACCATGGTCGTCGTCACCCACGAGATGGGCTTCGCCCGCAAGGCAGCGAACCGGGTGGTCTTCATGGCCGACGGGCAGATCGTCGAGGAGAACACCCCAGAGGGCTTCTTCACCACGCCCAAGTCGGATCGCGCCAAGGACTTCCTCGGGAAGATCCTGACGCACTGACCATTTGACCCACTGACAACAAGGACCCACTGACAATCCAGACCCGCACTGCACTGCACACCGGGGCGCACCAGCGCAGCGGCAACACATCAGGAGGAAACGGAATGAAGATTCGTCGGATTGGCGCAGTGACCGCCGTATCGGTCCTCGCGCTCGGCCTGACCGCCTGCGGCGACAGCGCCAAGGACACCGGCTCGGGTGGCGGTGGTGGCGGCAGCAAGTTCAAGGTCGGCATCAAGTTCGACCAGCCCGGACTCGGGCTCAAGGAGGGCTCGAAGTACACCGGCCTCGACGTCGATGTCGCGACCTACGTCGCCAAGGAGCTCGGCCACGACGCGGCCGACATCCAGTTCGTCCAGGCACCTTCGGCCCAGCGCGAGACGCTGATCTCCACCGGCCAGGTGGACATGGTGGTCGCGACCTACTCGATCACCGACGCGCGCAAGGAGAAGATCTCCTTCGCCGGCCCGTACTTCATCGCCGGTCAGGACCTCCTCGTCCGCGCCGACGACTCCACCATCACCGGACCGGAAGCACTCACCGGCAAGAAGCTCTGCTCGGTGACCGGGTCGACGTCCGCCCAGAAGGTGAAGGACAAGTACCCCGGCGTCCAGCTCCAGGAGTTCGGGACCTATTCCGAGTGCGTCACCGCCCTCGTGTCCAAGGGGGTCGACGCCCTCACGACCGACAACACGATCCTGGCCGGCTACGCCTCGCAGGCGCAGTACAAGGGCAAGCTCAAGGTCGTCGGCAAGACCTTCTCCGAGGAGCGCTACGGCATCGGCCTCAAGAAGGGTGACAAGGCCACCTGCGAGAAGATCAACACGGCCATCGGCAAGATGATCAGCTCCAACGCGTGGCAGGCAGCCGTCGACAAGAACCTCGGCCCGGCCGGGTTCAAGGTCGACGCGGCCACCAACCCGCCCAAGCAGGACGCCTGCTCCTGACCGGTTCCACACCGCTGTCGGTATGCCGCCCGCTCGCCCGAGCGGGCGGCATACCGAAGCGTTCGGACTGCACCCCCACAGCAACGGAAGGTTTCCTGCATGGGTGACATCCTGAGCAAGTACGACGTTCTCGGTGCCTTCGGCATGACGGTCTATCTCGCCTTCTTCTCGGCGATCGGGTCACTCGTGCTCGGCACCATCGTCGGCATCATGCGGTTGTCTCCCGTGCGCGTCCTGCGACTGCTTGGCACGGGGTACGTGAACATCTTCCGCAACACACCACTGACGCTGCTCGTGGTCCTCAGCGTCCTGGGCCTGACCTACATCCTGGGGCTCAACCTCGACCCGTCGTCGATCACCGGCAACGCGAGTCGTTGGGCCATCGTGATGCTCTCGATCTACCACGCGTCCTTCGTGTGCGAAGCGCTGCGGTCGGGCGTCAACACCATCCCCGCAGGTCAGGCCGAGGCTGCCCGCGCCATCGGCCTGACCTTTGGCCAGAGCATGCGAGAAGTGTTGCTGCCACAGGCCTTCCGCGGATCGATCGCTCCTTTGGGGTCCACCCTCATCGCCCTCATCAAGAACACCACCGTGGCCGCTGTCGTCGGGGTCGCCGAGGCGGCCAACCTGATGGCGGTCATCATCGAGAACGAGACCGGTGGCCTCATCGTGTTCCTCATCTTCGCCATCGGGTTCGTCATCCTGACCCTCCCCCTCGGCCTGCTCTTCACGACGATGTCCCGTCGGCTGGCGGTGAAGCGATGAGCGCCAACGTCCTGTTCGACGCGCCGGGTCCCCGGGCCCGCAGACGCCACGCCATCCTCTCGGTGTTCGGCGTCCTCCTCGTCATCGCGATCGCCTTCCTAGTCGTCCGCAAGCTCAAGGACGCGGGTCAGCTCGAGGCCGACCAGTGGAAGCCGTTCCTGACAGACCGCTCGGTGTGGCGCGACTACCTGCTGAAGGGGCTCTGGGGCACCTTCAAGGCGGCCTTCATCTCGATCCTGCTCGCCGGCGCCTTCGGGCTCCTCTTCGGGATCGGCCGGCTGTCGCAGATCGCCCCCGTCCGCTGGGTCAGCAGCATCGTCGTCGAGTTCTTCCGCGCTGTCCCCGTCCTGATCATGATGATCGCGAGCTACGGGCTCTACTCCCGGAGCGGGCTGTTCCCGCCAGAGACCGCTCCCCTGGCGGGTGTCGTCACGGGCCTCACGCTCTACAACGGGTCGGTCATTGCCGAGCTGGTTCGTTCTGGTGTCTTCTCGCTGCCCAAAGGCCAGTCGGAGGCGGGCCTGTCGATCGGGCTGACCGCGTCGCAGACCCTCCGGTCGATCCAGCTACCGCAGGCGCTCACCGCCATGCTGCCCGCCCTGATCGGCCAGTTCGTCGTGATCCTCAAGGACTCGGCGCTGGGCTACGCGATCACCTACCTCGAGCTGCTCAACTGGTCCAAGACCCTGGGTTCGGCCTTCGCCAACGTGCTGCAGGCCTACCTCGTGGCGGCGGTGCTGTTCATCCTCATCAACTACGCGCTGACGGTGGTGGCGGGCCGCATCGAGAAGCGCCTGTCCAAGCGTGGCCGCACGACCCTCCACGAGGCGACAGCCGTCCCCGCGCCGGCTGACGCCGGCCAGGGCGCTGCCACCTGACCACGCGCGACCTCCCTGACTCGAGAGTGCACGACGAAGGCCCCGGACCTGATGGTCTGGGGCCTCGTGGTGTGGCGGGCTCCCCCGGTTGGACTCGAACCAACAACCTGCCGATTAACAGTCGGCTGCTCTGCCAATTGAGCTACAGGGGAATGTCCGTCTGCGGTCCCCCGCGTTCGGCGCTGCGCAACCATAGCAAAGGATGCGCGCAGTTCTGAAAACGGCCGGGCCCGTGCTGTCAGCGTCCGACTTGCTCGCGCAGGTAGGCCAGCGCGGCCTCGGTGCGGGCAGTCATCTCGGCGTCGTCGGCGCGCACCCCGCGGCCCAGCACCACCTGCTCGACAAGGTCGCCCGTGGCCAGGTCCTGACGCAGGACCGCCTTGGCCCACCGCTGCGGGCCGAGCTCGATCCGCTGAGCCAGGACGACGCTCGCCTGGACGCGCTCGCGCAGCGTCTCAGGGAGAAGGCTGGTGGCTCCGAGGACCCACTGCGACGGCTTCAAACCATCCACCCAGGTCACGGTCAGCTGGGTGAGCTCGGGCGACCAGGTGCCCCCGTCCACCTCGTGCCACGGGCGGGCGAGCGTGCGCGCGCCCGCTGCGTCCACGGCATACAGGGCACGGTTGGTGGCCACCACGATGGCGCCGGTGGCCACCTCCCGACCCCAGCTGAGCACGCGTTCGCCCCCGGACAGCCCGACCGCCTCGCTGACCGGGGCGGGCAGCTTTTCGGGGCGTCTCAGCGAGAGCGCCATCAGGAGGCCCTGTCGCGCAGCGTCGCGAGCTCGCGCTGGAGGTCCTGGAGCTCGCTGCTGAGCGTGCGCGCGGCGGCGGGGTCGGAGTGCGAGTCGGTCGCCATGCGCCGCATCGCCGACATCGCGTCGGCGATCCGGCGGGTCAGCGAGACCTCCTGGACGCGGGTGAGGAGGGCGTCGATGTAGCGACGCTCGGGCAGGCCGGTCGCCCTGTCCATGCGGGTGGGCAAGGGCGCCACGGCGAGCTCGGCGACGAGGCCGTGAACCGCCAGGGGCGCGGCCTCGATGACCCGGTTGGCCCACGCCTGCACCGAGAGCCCGCGCTGTGGCCCACCCGCACCGCGCACCCCGTCGAAGACCGCTCGGTGAGCCGGGGCGGTGAACGCGTCGGCCGACACCTTGTCGACGTCGTCGGTGGTGAAGCTGTCGGGGTACTGCAGCAGCGTCTGGAGCAGCTGGCGCTCGGCGAAGACGATCGGGTCACGCAGGTCCGGCGTCGGCAGGGCCGCCCGGGCCTCCTCGATCGAGGGCTCAGGCACGGTGTCGGCGTCGGGACGTCGCTCGCGGCCGGCGGGCGCGTCAGCAGCCTCCTTGGCGTCCCGTGCAGCCATCCGCTGGGCGCGGGAGACCTCGGCCTGCACCTGCTCGACCTCGACCCCGATCCAGCCCGCGACCGTACGGATGTACTCGGGACGCATCGAGCTGTCGCGGATCGAGTTGACGATCGGCGCGGCCGCGCGCATGGCCTGCACCCGCCCCTCGGCCGTCACCATGTCGAACCGGTCGATCGTCGTGCGCACCGCGAACTCGAACATCGGCACCGCGTCGTCGATGAGGTGGCGCACGGCATCGTCACCCTTGGCGATCCGCAGCTCGCAGGGGTCCATGCCCCCGTCGGCCACTGCGACGAACGACTGGGACGCCCAGCGCTGGTCCTCGGCGAACGACCGCATCGCGGCCTTCTGCCCCGCCGCATCTCCGTCGAAGGTGAACACGACCCGGGCCGGCGCGAGGTCGACCTCGTCGCGCATGATGCGGCGCAGCATCTTGATGTGGTCGACGCCGAAGGCCGTGCCACACGTCGCCACGGCACCCTCGATGCCGGCCAGCTGGCAGGCCATGACGTCGGTGTAGCCCTCGACGATGACCGCTTTGCGTTCTCCTGCAATGGATTTCTTCGCAAGGTCCAGACCGTAGAGCACGGTCGACTTCTTGTAGATCGGGGTCTCGGACGTGTTGAGGTACTTGGCCGCTATCCGGTCGTCGTCATAGAGCCGCCGCGCGCCGAACCCGACCGTGTCACCGGTGATGTCGCGGATCGGCCAGACCAGCCGCCCTCGGAACCGGTCGTAGAGCCCGCGACTCCCGCGCCCGGACAACCCGCCCAGGACGAGCTCCTCGTCGGTGAAACCCTTGGACCGCAGGTGGCGCGACAGGTCCTCGCCGCCGCGTGGGGCAAACCCGACGCCGAACCGTTTCGCGGCCTCGCTGTCGAACCCGCGCTCACGCAGGAAGTCGCGGCCGGCCCTGGCCTCGGGGGCGTTGAGCAACGCGTGGTGGTAGAACTCCTGCGCCACGCGGTGCGCCTCGACCAGCCGCGAGCGCCGTCCGAGGGACTCCCCGCCGCCCGGCTTGCCGCCTTCCTCGTAGTGCAGCTCCATGCCGAGCTTCTGCGCGAGCCGCTCGATCGCCTCGGTGAAGGTCAGGTGCTCGACCTTCTGCACGAACGAGATGACGTCGCCGCCCTCGCCGCAGCCGAAACAGTGCCAGGCACCCACGGTCGGACGGACGTTGAACGACGGGGACTTCTCGTCGTGGAACGGGCACAGCCCCTTCATCGAGCCCGGTCCGGCAGGTCGAAGGGTCACGTGCTCGCGCACGACGTCCTCGATCGACGAGCGCTCCTTCACGAGCGCGACGTCGTCGGCCTTGATCCGACCCGGCACTGGCCCTCCTTGTCGGGGCCGAGTCTAGGCTGTGCGGCCCGCCCCGCGTGGCCCACCTCCACAGGTCAGGTATGCCGCGTGGCCGGGTCCATGGCCCCCGGCCAGAACGGCAGCCAGACGGCAGCCAGCCACGCGGCATACCCGGACTTGGGCGGTCCACGACGTCAAAGGTAAGGTAAGCCTTGCCTTCTCGTCCCCCATGTTGTTCAGGAGAACCACCACCGTGATCCGTCGACGGACCGCCCTGCTCGCCCTGGCGACCACAGCCACCCTGGCCCTGGCGGCCTGCGGCGGCGACGGCAGCCTCGAGGCAGGCAAGAACCTCGATCCGGACAAGCTGACGATCTACAGCGCACAGCACGAGAACCTCACCCAGGCGTGGGCGAAGAAGTTCCAGGAAGACACCGGGGTCAAGGTGCAGATCCGCTACGGGTCGGACTCCTCGATGGGGGCGCAGATCGTCCAGGAGGGCGCCAAGAGCCCCGCCGACGTGTTCCTCACCGAGAACTCCCCCGCCATGACGACGGTGCAGAACGCCGGGCTCCTCGCGAAGGTCGACGACGCCACCATCAGCCAGGTCGGCGCCGAGTACGCGCCGTCGACGCACGAGTGGGTCGGCATCGCCGCCCGCTCCACGGTGCTGGTCTACAACCCCAGCAAGATCACCGAGGCCGAGCTGCCGACGTCGATCATGGATCTGCAGGACCCGAAGTGGAAGGGCAAGTGGGGCGCGGCCGCCGGGGGTGCCGACTTCCAGGCCATCGTCTCGGCGATCCTCGAGACCCAGGGCGAGGCCAAGACCGCCGCCTGGCTCAAGGGCCTCAAGGACGGTGCGCAGATCTACCAGAACAACATCGCCGTCATGAAGGCCGTCAACGCCGGACAGGTGCCGGTCGGGATCATGTACCACTACTACTGGTACCGCGACCAGGCGCTCACCAAGGCCGGCAGCAAGAACACCAAGCTGCTCTACTTCCGCCACCAGGACCCGGGTGCGTTCGTCAGCATCTCCGGCGGCGCGGTGCTCAAGTCCACCAAGCAGGCCGCGAACGCGCAGAAGTTCCTTGCCTTCGTGACGTCCAAGGAGGGCCAGGGCATCCTCGCCACGAGCGACGCCAAGGAGTATGCCGTGGGCAACGCAGTGGCCTCCGACAAGGCCTTGGAGCCCCTTGACACCCTCGAGGCGCCGCGCGTGGACCCGTTCAAGCTCAACGGCCCCAAGGTCATCGAGCTGATGACGACCGCCGGCATCCTCTAGGTGCCGTACTCCCGATGAGTCCACTGCACACACCACGACGGGGTCGTTCGAACCCCACCCCCGCAGCGGTCGTCGCGGCCAGCCTGCTCGTCGCGGCTGTGTGCGTACTGCCGCTCGTGGTCGTGGCCGTGAAGGCGTTCGACATCGGCTGGGGACCGGCCTGGGACCTCCTGTGGCGGCCGCGGGTCGGTGAGCTGCTGCGCAACACCGGGTCGCTGGTGGTGCTCACGGTCTCGCTGACGACAGCGATCGGCATCGCTGCCGCCTGGCTGGTGGAGCGGACCTCGCTGCCCGGTGCGAGGTTCTGGCGGGTGCTGATGGTCTGCCCACTGGCCGTGCCGGCGTTCGTGAACTCCTATGCGTGGGTGACGGTGCGTCCCGAGCTGCAGGGCCTGAGTGGGGCCGTGCTGGTGACGACGTTGTCGTACTTCCCGTTCGTCTTCCTGCCCGTGGCGGCGGTGTTGCGGGGGCTCGACCAGAGCCTCGAGGACTCTGCCCGGTCGCTGGGTCTGGGTCCCTGGCGGTCCTTCTTCCGCGCCGTCCTGCCCCAGCTGCGGCCCGCCGCCCTCGGCGGCATGCTCCTCGTCTCGCTCCACCTGCTGTCCGAGTTCGGCGTGCTCGCGATGCTGCGGTTCCCCACGTTCACGACGGCGATCCTCGAACAGTTCCAGGTGGCTTTCAGCAACAGTGCCGGCAGCCTGCTCGCCGTGGTGCTGATCGCCCTGTGCCTCGGGCTGCTGACGGTCGAGCTGTTGCTGCGCGGCACGGTGCGGCATGCGCGACTTGGCCGCGGCGCCGCCCGTCGAGCCCTCCCCGCGAGGCTCGGCAGGTGGACGGCTCCGGCCCTGCTGGGCATGGGCGCCCTGACGGTGCTGGCCCTCGGGGTGCCGCTCGGGAGCCTCGTCTACTGGTTCCGCGCCGGGAGTGGGGGCCTCACGGAGAGCGCCTTCGACCCGGCAGAGCTCGTGACGACCCTGTGGGGCACGCTGCGCCTGGCCCTCCTCGCGGGCGTGGTCACGGTGGTCGCCGCCTTCCCCGTGGCCTGGCTCATCGCCCGGCGTCGCACGTGGCTGTCCGTCCTGGTCGAGCGCGCCACCTACGTGGCCTCGTCCCTGCCCGGGGTGGTGATCGCCCTCGCACTGGTCACCCTGTCGGTCCGCTACGCCCGCCCGGTCTACCAGACCAGCGTCGTCCTCGTCGCGGCATACGCCATCCTGTTCATCCCCCGCGCCATGGTGAGCATCCGGGCGGCCATGGCCCACGCGCCCGAGGAGCTCACGGAAGCCGCACGGGCCCTGGGTGACGGACCGTTCCGGGCCTTCGTGCGCGTCCTGGTGCCCCTCACGGCGCCCGGGGCGCTGGCCGGCTTCGCCATGGTGTTCATCGCGACGTCGACCGAGCTGACCGCCACGCTGCTGCTCGCCCCGACCGGCACGCAAACACTGGCGACGGCGTTCTGGAGCGCGAGTGAGAGCATCGACTACGCGGGTGCGGCGCCCTACGCCGCTGCGCTCGTGCTGGTGTCCGCCCCCCTGACCTACCTCCTGCTACGCCGACCCGACGAGGAGCCCGCACTGTGACCACGCTGCGCATCTCGGGCGTCGCCGCGTCCTACGACGGACGACCCGTCCTGCACGGGCTCGACCTCGTCGTGCCGTCCGGCACCACGTCAGCGATCCTCGGCGCCTCGGGCTGCGGCAAGACGACGCTGCTCCGCGTGGTGGCCGGGTTCCAGCCTGCCGACGAAGGAGTGGTTCAGCTCGGCGACCGGACGGTGGCCGGCCCGGGCGTGTGGGTGGCGCCGGAGAGGCGAGGCATCGGCTACGTCGCCCAGGAGGGCAACCTGTTCCCCCACCTGAGCGTCGGGGCCAACGTCTCCTACGGACTCCCCCGACACGCTCGGCGGGCGGGCGAGCGCGTCGGTGAGCTGCTCGAGCTCGTGGGTCTCTCCCCCGACCTGGCGACCCGCCGCCCCGACCAGCTCTCGGGTGGCCAGCAGCAGCGGGTGGCGCTGGCGCGGGCCCTCGCCAGGCGCCCCACGGTCGTGCTGCTCGACGAGCCGTTCTCCTCCCTCGATGCCGGGCTGCGGTCCTCGACCCGCGAGGCCGTCGCGCAGGCGCTGGCCCACGAGGACGTCACGGTCGTGCTCGTCACCCACGACCAGGCCGAGGCGCTGTCCTTCGCCGACCAGGTCGCGATCATGCACGACGGCCGGTTCTCCCAGGTCGGGACACCTGCTGAGGTCTACGGCACCCCTGCGGACCGACACGCGGCCGCCTTCCTCGGAGACGCGGTGTTCCTTCGCGGTAGCGCGGACGGCACAGATGTCAGCACCGCGCTCGGGCGGCTCGCTGTCCACCAGCCGGCTCCCGCGGGCACGGTCGACGTGCTCATCCGTCCCGAGCAGATCGTGCTGCGCGACATGGCGCCCGGCATCCCCTGCGCCGAGGTCCTGTCGACGACCTACTTCGGGCACGACGCCCTCGTGGCGCTGCGGCTGCAGGCCGACCACACGGTGGTAACAGCCCGCGTCAACGGCTCGGACGTACCCCACACCGGTTCGATCGTCGGGCTCTCGGTGGTCGGCGAGGCGCGGGCCTTCGAGGCACCCTGACGGGTCGTCGCGGCGCCATCCCGGGGGGGGACGGCTCGGGTCAGCTCCAGGCGCGGTGCAGGTACTCCGCACGCACGTCGGTGAGTGAGGCCACCTGGTCGACGACGACGCGCAGCGCAGCAGCATCGGACTCGGCGTTCTTCCAGTCACCGAGCAGGTCGGGGTCCAGACGCGAGACCGGGTCCTGCTGGTAGGCCGCCACGAGGTCGGCCACGACCTCCCGCTGCCTCGTGAGCACGTCGACCCGCTCCAGGGCGTTCATGACGAAGTGGGCGGCCACGGCCTTCAGGACGGCGCACTCCGCACGGGTCTGGTCGGGCACCACCAGGTCGGCGGCATACCGGGTGAGGGGCCCGTCGCCGTGCCGCTCGCGCGTGGCCACCTCGACCCCGTGGACGAACCGCCCGATGAGCCGTGAGGTCATGTCCTTGAGCGCCGCCCGGTCCACCCGCGAGCCGTCGTATGCCGTGGGGACGGCGCCGCTGGCCAGCACGCGTTCCAGCGCCGCACCGAGGGCGTCGACGCCCAGGTCGGCGGCGTAGAGCCCGGTGGCCACGGCCAGCACCGAGTCCACGTCGGTCGTGTCACGCAGCCGTCGCACGTCCAGGCGGCCCGAGGCGATCGCGTCCTCCACGTCGTGCACCGAGTAGGCGACGTCGTCGGACCAGTCCATGACGTCGGCCTCGATGCAGCGCTCCCCAGGGGCCCTGCCATCGCGGAACCAGTCGAACACCGGCACGTCATCGGCATAGACGCCGAACTTCGTTGTGGGAGTGGTGCTCTCGCCACGCACCCAGGGGTACTTGGTGGCCGCATCCAAGGTGGCGCGGGTGAGGTTGAGACCTGCAGGACGGCCGTCGGGATGGACTCGCTTGGGCTCCAGACGGGTCAACAGGCGCAGCGTCTGTGCGTTGCCCTCGAAGCCCCCGATGTCGCGGGCGACGTCATCCAGGGCGCGCTCGCCGTTGTGACCGAAGGGTGGGTGGCCGAGGTCGTGGGCGAGGCAGGCCGAGTCGACGACGTCGGCACTGCACCCCAGCGCCTGGCCGAACTCGCGGCCGATCTGGGCGACCTCGAGACTGTGCGTGAGCCGGTTGCGGACGAAGTCGTCGTCGCCGGGCTGCACCACCTGGGTCTTGGCCGAGAGCCTGCGCAGCGACGCGGAGTGAACGAGCCGGGCCCGGTCACGGGCGAAGTCGTCGCGGTCGGCCCGCTTGGTGGCAGGGTCCTCCCGCACCCAGCGCTCACGGTCGACCGAGCTGTATGCCACGCCGCGAGCCTACGGCTGGGCGGCCCGCGCGGCCTCGGCGGCTCGCTCCACCCACTTCGGCTGGGTGCCGTAGCGCTGGCTCGGAATCAGCCGGCCGGCCGCGCAGTCCTCCACCAGCTGGACCATCCGCTTGTCGCGGGTGGCCGCCTGCTTGGCCGTCAGCACCCAGTACACGACGTGCTTCCGGTAGGTCTCCGTGGCGACCTCCCAGAAGGCGCTGGCGGCCGCGTCGCCGGCCAGCTGCGCGGCATACTCCGGCGGCAGCTCGAGGTCGCCTCGGTTCTCGTAGGAGTAGATGCTGGAGCGGTCGTCGCGGCGCCGCTCGTAGGCGGCCAACCCGGGCGGCTGCATCCGCCCCTCCGCCTTGAGCCGCTCGACCGAGGCGATGTTGATCGAGCTCCAGTTGCTCGTGCGCTTGCGCGGGGTCCAGCGCTGCCGCGTCGTGTCCTCGTCGACGCGCTGCGCGACCGAGTCGATCCAACCCCAGCACAGCGCCTCGATGACGGCCTGTTCCCAGGTGAGCCCGCGGTCTGGGACGTGCCTCT
The DNA here is from genome assembly GCF_056403955.1 of Pedococcus sp. P2_E2. NCBI lineage: Bacteria > Bacillati > Actinomycetota > Actinomycetes > Micrococcales > Intrasporangiaceae > Pedococcus > Pedococcus sp. P2_E2. The sequence goes on along the minus strand of NZ_JBFUEM010000006.1, from coordinate 207,783 downwards.
TGTACAGGCCCATCCAGAGCTCCGTGGCGGTGTCGTGGTTGGCCGCCAGCCAGGCCGCGAACTCCTCAGGCCCCGAGAAGAACGTCGCAGGCCTCTCCGGTGTCCCGCCCGGTGTGCCGATCTGGCTGGGCGTGCCTTTCCTCGTCATGGGCGAAGCCTGCCACGACGGTCCGACGCCCGCGCCAGGTCTGGTACCCCACCGCTGCCGCGGCGATGCCGAGTGCCCACAGCACGTGCCAGCCGTTCATGACCAGCAGCCCGAGCACTGACGTCAGTGCGGCCAGTGCGGTCCACCACACCTTGGTGCCCCGCGGGAGCAGGCGCACCGCCGCTGCCGTGCCGAGCACGTACACGAGCGTGAAGCAGCCGGTGGCCAGCAGCATCAACGGCGTCATGCCCAGGTGCAGCACCTCGCCGGCGGTCAGCCAGAGCACCGACTGCCCCGCGATGAGGGCCAGGCTCCGTCGTGGCACCTCACCGGCGCCGGCGCCCACGGCGAGGTATGCGGGAAGCGCACCATCGCGGGCCAGCGCGGCCCCCAGCCGGGACCCGCCGGCGTAGTACGCGTTCATGGCACCGACCGTGAGGAGGACGGCCACCACGGCGGTGACGACGCGCACCCGTCCACCGACGCCCGCCGCGAGGAGGTCGGACAGCGGCGCCTCGCTGGAACCGGTGGCAGGCCCGAGCACCATCAGGCTGGTGGCAGCGAGGGCGAGGTAGAGAGTGCCCACGACCACCACGGCAACAGCGGTGGCCCTGGGCACGTCGCGGGACGGGCGCCGGTAGTCCCCGGCGAGGGACGCAACAGCCTCCCAGCCTGCGAACCCCCAGACCAGCAGTGCAGCTGCCGACCCCACGGCGGCCCAGCCGTGGGGGGCGAAGGGCTGGAGGTGGTCCACTCGCGCATGCGGCAGGGCGGCGGCGATCGTGACCACCATCAGCGTGGCGAGGACTGCGGTGAGGCCCAGCTGGATGCGCCCCGACAGGCGCAGCCCGGCGGCGTTCATCAGCCCGACGCCGACGATGAGGCCAGCCGCGACAGCGACCGCCACCGCGCGCCCACCGCCCACCGCATCGGAAACGTAGCCACCTGCCATCAGCGACGCCGGCGGCGCCCCGACCGGCACCGCGAAGTAGAAGCACCAGCCGACGGCTGCGGAGGCCTTGGGCCCGAAGGCACCCCGCACATAGGTCGAGACCCCACCGCTGTCGGGGAACCGCGCACCCATCGCGGCGAAGGTCGACGCGAGCGGGACGCTGAGCAGCACCAGGGCCGCCCAGGCGACGAGCGAGGCCGGTCCGGCAATGCCCGCAGCGAGGGCCGGAAGCGTGATGACGCCCGTGCCGAGCACCGCGCCGATCGACAGGGCCGCCCCCTGTGGCACGGACAGCCCGAACGGCCGGGTGCCCCTGCCCTTGGTCGCGGCGGAGTCGGGGGTGGCGTCGGGGGTCGTGCTGGTCTTGGCCATGCCTCCAGCGTGCCGGTCGATTGGACCCGTGCGAAGAGCCAGTTCTGGCCATCCTGATTGGACCAATCTAGGCTGGCGGAGTGAACCCGCACCTGCGCCCGCAGCTGGGCCTGTCGCTCGACGGCGTGGTCGTCGGCGACCGGGCCTCGACCCTCTACCAGCACCTGCTCGAGGCCATTGTCGACGGACGGCTGGTCGCGGGTTCGAGGGTGCCGCCCACTCGCGAGCTCGCTGCCGAGCTGGGCCTGTCGCGCGGCACGGTCACCACGGTCTACGACCGCCTCACCGCCGAGGGCTTCCTGGCGACACGAGTGGGCTCGGGCACCTTCGTGAGCAGGGAGGCCCGACCGCACCGCACCCGTAGCGCACCGGTGGGCGACGTGTGTCCACGCGCCGTCTGGTCGACCCTGCCTCCCCCGGTGCTCGACTCGCCGGCGGCCGAGTTCGACCTGTCCGTCGGCGGTCCCGACACCTCGTTGTTCCCCCTCGCGGTCTGGCGGCGGCTCGTCTCGGCCACCCTCCGTCCTTCCCTGCTGGCCGCCTCTGCGTACGAGGGCCAAGGGGACGCCGCACTGCGGCGGGAGATCGCACGGTATGCCGGCCTGTCCCGTTCCGTCGTCGCCGGCCCGGAGGACGTGCTGCTCACCAACGGCGCCCAACAGGGGCTGGACGTCGTCGCGCGGTCAGTGCTCGACCCCGGTGACGTCGTCGTCGTCGAGGACCCGGGGTACACCGCCGCGACGCGGCTGTTCGTCTCGCACGGCGCCCGGGTCCAGGGGGTGCGCGTGGATGCCGAGGGTCTCGTCGTCGACGAGCTCCCGCGCACGGCCCGGATGGTCTACGTCACCCCGTCCCACCAGTTCCCGACCGGGGCGGTGATGTCACTGCGGCGGCGGATCGCGTTGTTGGAGTGGGCCTCTCGACGGAACGCGGTGATCGTCGAGGACGACTACGACTCCGAGTTCAGGTTCGAGGACAGGCCGCTCGCGCCACTGCAGAGCCTCGACCGGGACGGGCGTGTCGTCTATGTCGGGTCGTTCTCCAAGACCCTGATGCCGTCGCTGCGGGTGGGCTACCTCATCGCACCCCAGTCCCTCCAGCACACCCTGCGACAGGCCAAGCTGCTGACGGACTGGCAGGGAGATGCCGTCACCCAGGGCGCCCTCGCGCGGTTCATGGCCGAAGGTCTGCTCGCCGCGCACGTCCGCCGGGTCACCCGGATCTACACCGAGCGCCGCGCCGCCCTCGTGAACGGTCTGCAGAGCCTTCCGGCGGGTGTCCTCGAGCTGCTCCCGTCGGCAGCTGGGCTGCACCTGTGCGCCTACTTCGTCGACCGGACCGTGGACGACGTGGCGGTGGCATCGGCCGCGTGGGAGGCCGGTGTGTCGCTCGAGCCGGTGTCCGTACGGTTCCTCGACACCCCGCCGAGGCCGGGCCTCGCGATGGGGTTCCGTCGAGTCACGGTCGAGCAGGTCCCGGAAGCCATCCGCCGTCTCGCGACCGTCCTCCCGCTGTAGCCCCTCAGCCGCCGGAGACGGACAGCTCGGCCTCGGACACCGCCAGGCGATGGGCCTCGCTGAGCTCCTGGCTGTCGAGCCAGCCCTCGGGCAGGGCGACGTGTCGGGGTGATCCAGCGCGCCCGCGCTGCCCCTCGGCAGGATCACCGGGCCAGGGGGCCGAGGCGTCCATCGTGGCGATCAGCCGGTCCAGCGCGGCCAGCGAGTCGACGAGCGCCAGCTGGTGGCGCACTGTGGAACCTGCCGGGAATCCCTTGAGGTACCAGGCGATGTGCTTGCGGATGTCTCGACAGGCCTTGTACTCGTCGCCGTAGAAGTCGATGAGGTACTCGGTGTGACGGCGCATGGTGGCCGTCACCTCGCCGAGGGTGGGCTCGACACGAGCCGGCGTCCCGGCGAAGGCCGCCGCCAGGTCGGTGAACAGCCAGGGACGACCCAGGCAGCCGCGCCCGACGACCACGCCGTCGCAGCCCGTCTCGTGGGCCATCCGGACGGCGTCCTCGGCCGACCAGATGTCGCCGTTGCCGAGGACCGGGATGCTCCGCACGGTCTCCTTGAGTCGCGCGATGGCGCTCCAGTCGGCTTCGCCCGAGTAGGCCTGCGAGGCGGTGCGACCGTGCAGGGCCACGGCTGCGACCCCGGCGCGCTCGGCGATGAGCCCGGCCTCCAGGTAGGTCAGGTGCTCGTCGTCGATGCCCTTGCGCATCTTCACGGTGACGGGCACGGCATACGGGCTGGCCTCCCGGACCGCGCCGGTGACGATGGCCTGGAAGAGGTCGCGCTTCCAGGGCAGGGCGGCGCCGCCGCCCTTGCGGGTCACCTTGGGGACGGGGCAGCCGAAGTTGAGGTCGATGTGGTCGGCGCGGTCCTCGGTGACGAGCATCCGCACCGCCGCGGCGACGGTGGCTGGGTCGACGCCGTAGAGCTGGATCGACCGCGGGTTCTCCTGGGGGTCGTGCTCGATGAGCCGCATCGACTCGGGCGTCCGCTCGACAAGGGCGCGCGAGGTGATCATCTCGCTGACGTAGAGCGAGGTCGCGCCACTGGCGCCGCCCTGGTCGAGCCCCTGGTCGCCGTACTCGCGGCACAGCTTGCGGAATGCCCGGTTGGTGATGCCGGCCATCGGGGCGAGCACGACCGGGGACTCGATGGTGTGCCGGCCGATCTGCAGCGGAGGCAGGACGGCGGTCGACGCCTGCTGCTGCGGGGCGGAGCGCGTTGAGGTCGTGGTCATGGCGGCACCAGTGTCCCATCTGGTGCTTGACTGGCCGAATGCGTGCCCTGATCAGCGCCGCCGAGCTCCTCGCAGACCTCACCCGGGATCCGGGTGCAGTCGTCCTCGTGGACGTCCAGTGGAACCTCACCAGTGCAGCCGGCCCGCCCGGGCGAGAGCTGTATGCGGCCGAGCACCTCCCGGGTGCCCACCACGTCGACCTGGACGCCGAGCTCGCCGGGCCGCCCGGGCGCGGAGGTCGTCACCCGCTCCCCCAGGCACACGCCGTCGCCGCGGCGGCGCAGCGGTGCGGTGCCGCGAACGACTCGCGCATCGTCGTCTACGACCAGGGCCCGTCGTATGCCGCGGCCCGGGCGTGGTGGGTGCTGCGCCACTTCGGGGCTCGCGACGTGCGGGTTCTCGACGGCGGTCTCGCGGCCTGGCGGTCCGCAGGTGGTCCGGTGACGTCGGAGCTGCCCGCACCCGGCGCGGGCGCGTTCGAGGCACACGCCGGCGGCATGCCCGTGATCGATGCGGTCGGAGCAGCCACGGCAGCCAGGGACGGCGTGCTCCTCGACGTCCGGACGCCCGAGCGCTTCCGTGGCGAGACCGAGCCGATCGACCCCGTGGCAGGTCGGGTGCCGGGTGCCGTCAACGCCCCCGCGACCGACAGCGTCGGCCCGGACGGACGGTTCCTGGGTGCCGACGACCTGCGAGAGCTGTTCTCACGCAAGGGACTTCCGACGTCGGGACCGGTGGTGGCCTACTGCGGGTCGGGGGTCACCGCCGCGCACACCGTGCTCGCCCTCCACGAAGTGGGCATCGAGGCGGCTCTCTACGCAGGGTCGTGGAGCGAGTGGATCACCGACCCGAGCCGTCCGGTCGCGACGGGCGACTGAGCCCGCTGCGCTACACAACCACCGCTCAGAGCCAGCCGTACTCGTCGGCGATCCGCACGGCGTCCGCGCGGTTGCGTGCCATGGTCTTGCCGATCGCTGACGAGAGGTGGTTGCGCACGGTGCCCTCGGAGAGGCTCACGTGCCGGGCGATGTCCGCCACCGACCCGCCCTCGCGGGCAGCGATCAGCACCTCGGTCTCGCGCGCCGTGAGCGGCGACTCACCACCGGCCAGCGAGTCTGCGGCCAGGGCCGGGTCGACCACCCTCAGCCCCGAGTGCACGCGGCGCACGGCTTCGGCGAGCTGGCGGGCGGGAGTGTCCTTGACGACGAAGCCACTGGCGCCGGCCTGCAGCGCGCGACGCAGGAAGCCGGGGCGGCCGAACGTCGTGACGATCAGCACCCGCACGCCGGGCATTGCCTCGTGGAGTGCCGCGGTGGCAGCGATCCCGTCCAGCCCCGGCATCTCGACGTCGATCAGCGCAACGTCCGGCTTGCTGCTGCGAGCCGCGGCGACCACGGCATCACCGCTGCCGACCTCCGCCACGACCTCCATGTCGGGTTCGAGCCCGAGGAGGGTGGCGATGGCACCGCGGACCATGGCCTGGTCGTCGGCCAGCAGCAGGCGGATCGTCATGCCTGAACCCTCTCGTGCCAGTCCGGATCCACGGAGCGCGGGGGCGGCGAGGAGGTGACCGACAGCTCGAAGCCGTGTGGTGAGACGGGCCCCGTGACGAGCCGGGCGCCGGCGCCCTCAGCGCGTTCCTTGAGTCCGAGCAGTCCGGTGCCGGGCGTGCCCGGCCGGGCGCCGGCACCGTTGTCGACGACGGTGATCCCCCGCTCGTCGAGAGTCACTCGACAGCTGGTGGCACCGCTGTGCCGGATGACGTTCGTGACGCCTTCGCGCAGCGTCCAGGCGCACAGCTCGCGCAGGTGGCTGGGCACGGCGTCGGCCGCGGTGGGCAGGTCTGCCTCGATCCCGGCGGATGCCAGCGAGGACCGGGCACGGGCCAGCTCGGCCGGCAACGACGTCTCGCGGAAACCCGCGACCGCCTGGCGCACGTCGGCGAGGGCGTCCCGGGCGAGCCGCTCGAGGTCCCCGACCTCCACCTTGGCCCGCTCGGGGCTGACGTCCATCAACCGCGCGGCCAGCTCGGCCTTGACGGTGATGACCGTGAGGCTGTGGCCGAGGATGTCGTGGACGTCGCGGGCCATCCGGTTGCGCTCGTCCTGGATGGCCAGGCGTGCGTTCTCCTCACGCGCCTCGGCCAGGGCACGCTGCCGCTGCGACGCGATCATCCCTCCGGTGACGGCGGCCATGGCGAGCACCATCGACATGCTGATGCTCGCGTCGTGACGCCAGCCGTCGACGTGGAAGGTGAGGAACTCGTAGAGCGCCACCAGCGCCCCACCGATGGCCAACCCGATGCGGACCTGGAAGGTCCACAACCCCGACACCGCGAGGAACACCCACGTGGCTGCACCTTCCTGGCCGATGGTGAGGGGGGCGAGGGCAGCCAGGACCGCCAGGGCGGCCCAGTAGAGGAGCCCCACCGACGTGACGTACCAACGCGAGGCGATCGACCCGCGGGTCCCCCAGACCGCCGCTCGCAGGTGGGAGAAGTGCACGAGGTAGAGCACGACGAACAGCGCGAGCACCACCAGACCACCATCGGCGCGCAGGGTCTCTCGCTGCTCCCAGGCCGCACCGACAGCGTCCCAGAGGAACACCAGCCAGATGCTGGCGAAGAAGAAGCCGAGGACTCGTTCGCCCCAGGTGTTCTCGCCCGTGCCCGCGAAGAACTGCGGGCGCGGCTCGGGAGCCCCCACGCGCCCGGGGGTTCCCGGGACCACGTCCTCGGTGCTGTGCTCGCTCACAGGCCCCAGCCTCGCAGAGACGGGGTCGGTGGTGAATGGGCGCAACGCCCGCAGCAGGCTCAGACGCGCGCCGTGTCGCGTCGGAAGCGCCATGCCGCCCCTCCCGCAAAGACCACGAGCCACAGCGCCACGTTGACGACCGCCGCCCACCCAGGACTTGTCCCCTTCAGCGGCGCATGGGCCAGCTCGCTGAGGCCGTACATCGGGGTGAGCTTCGCGATCGTCTGGAACGTCGACCCCATCTGGTCGAGCGGCGTGAACAAGCCACCCAGGAAGGCCAACAGGGCCAGGCCCGGACCGAGGATCTGCATGACGTTCTCGCTCGGCAGCAGGTAGCCCATGAACACCCCGAACGCCGCGAAGACGAGCGACCCCACCCACGCGATCAGGGCTGTCTCGACCCACAGGGGGCCGTCCAGCTGCGCCTGGGTGAAGCCCCCCGCGGCATACGTCACAGCAACCGAGACCGCACCGAGGAGCATTGCGACGAGCACCTTCACGACGATGTATGCCGCGGGCGTGAGCGGGGTGAGCCGCAGCTGGCGGCTCCATCCCTGGCTGCGTTCCGTGGCGACCATGGCGCCACCCGCCGTCGTGGAGAGCATCGCGCCGTACAACGCCATCGAGATCATGATCGAGGCCGCCCAGTTGCCGTGCGCCCCGGCGCTCTTCAGCGAGTAGTCCTTCCCGGTCCCGAACAGGAGGAAGAAGACGACGGGGAGCACAACCGAGAAGATCACGGTCCTCCGGTTGCGGAGCATGCGGCGCAGCTCGAGCCGCAGCAGGGTGCTGTTGAAACCGCCGAGAGGTGGGACGTCCCGCTGCGGGACCGCGGACGCGGTGGTGGACGTGGTGGTGCTCATGGCTGTCCTTCGTCGGTGGTGAGCGAGATGAAGGCGTCCTCCAGCCCGCGCGAGGTGATCTCGAGGTCGCGAGCGTCGGTGGACACGAGCAGGTGACGGGCGACGGCATCGCTGTCGGTGGACGCGATGAGGATGGAGTCACCCCTCACCTCCACGGTTTCGACCCCGGGAAGTTCTTGCAGCGCAACGACATCCGCGCCTGGCCACGTCGCGCGGACCGTCCTGCCTGACACCAGTGCCTTGACCTGCGCCGCCGTGCCGTCGGCGACCACCTGGCCGTGGCTGACCAGGACGATCCGGTCCGCGTAGGCATCGGCCTCCTCGAGGTAGTGCGTGGCGAACAGCACCGTGCGCCCCTGCTCGGCGTCCTCACGGATCGCCCCCCAGAAGTCGCGACGCCCCGTGACGTCCATGCCGGTCGTGGGCTCGTCGAGGACGAGGAGCTCAGGGTCCGGCAGCAACGCCATGGCGAACCGCAGCCGCTGCTGCTGGCCGCCGGAGCACTTCACGACCCGCCGTCCGGCGATGTCCGAGATGCCGGCGCGACCCAGCACCTCGGCCACCGGTCGCGTGTTGCTGAACAGGCTCGCGGTGAGCCGCAGGGTCTCCTCGACCGTGAGGTCCTTGAGGAGTCCGCCGGTCTGCATCACGGCCGAGACCAGCCCACGTCGGACTGCCGCCGAGGGCTCCATGCCGTAGACCTGCGCGCTCCCCTGGTCCGGGCGGGACAGCCCGAGCACCAGGTCGATGGTGGTGGTCTTGCCTGCCCCGTTGGGACCGAGGAACGCGACGATCTCGCCGGGTCGCACCGTCAGGTCGATCCCCCGGACGGCGCGCACGCTGCCGAAGCTCTTGGTGAGCCCGCGGAGCTCGATGGCAGGCAGCTCCTCCGCGGCTCGTGGCACCCCGAGCGTCTTCGCGGGGGTCTGCATCTGTGGCATGGCGCCACGATGCCGCGAGGGACCGCCCCTGGTCTCGGACAGTCGTCACGACGTCCCCATGACGTCTGTCAGGTGGGCCCCCATCGGACAGGTGCCGGGTCAGTTGCGCACGCCAACGTTGAGCGCGATGGCGGTCGGCGGGTCGTCGGCAGCGCCAGTGGTCAGACGGGACACGTCGTAGACCGCTCCGGTGTCGACGTTCCAGGCCAAGATCCACCGGCCGTGGCTGCCGACCGACTCGTACAGGACGGTCGTGGCGTCGGCCCAGCCGAGCACCGTGCAGCACCCCTTGAACCGGCCGGTCTGTCCGTCCGGGTTCTCCGGTGCCAGCAGGACACGGGCCGAGGCAGACCCCGCGTCGACGACCAACAGTCCCTGGTAGATCGGGCCGTTGCCGCGCCGAATCACCTCTGCCGTCACGTTCTGGTCGAAGAACACACCCGTCGCCGCCAACACACCCGTGCTGACCGTGTCCTTAAACACTGAGGCCACCGGGGCCCGCACGGGGGACTCAGCCCCTGGGTGCCCCAGCTCGTCGAACCTCGTGACCATCAGCCCGTCCGAGTTCATGTCGACAGACGTGACCCGGAAAGTTCCGTCGTACCCAGCATCGACCCGCACGGCCTTCGCGCCCGCTTTCCCGGGGTCGATGACCCAGGCCTGATGATCGGCATCCCGAGCCACGATCGCACTGCCCGAGGCATTCCATCCGGCCCACTCCACGACCAGGGACGGCACCGGATAGGAGACCGTTTCACCGGTCTGGGTGTCGAGGCGGACCACGTGGTCCCGTTGGGGGAAGACGACGTACCGCCCTCCCCCGCCGAAGGCACGGGGACCCAGCGGCGTCGCGGCGTTCCCGTTGGCCTCGTCCGTGCTCACCAGGTCGACCTTGTCGACGACGGTCTGCGTCCCGTCCCTCGCCACGAGCACGGGATGGAAGACGTCCCCGTCCGCGCGCAGGTAGACCGCGACCACTGACGCGGGCGGGCCGGCAAACGGGTGGGCGGCGTTCCTGGCGCGGACGTCGATGACCGAGGGCAGCCCGGCATCGAAGTCGGGCAGCTGCGCCTCGGCGCCCTCCAGGGGCATGACCGCGTATGCCGTTCCGTCCGACAGGGTGCCGGTGCGGGCCGGCGTCGTGGAGGTGATGGCGGGCGTCGGCCGGGGCTTGGTGGAGCCCCCCAGCTGGACGGCGGCGACAGCCAGCCCCACCGCCGCGACGACACCGACGGCGCCCACCGCCAACCGGCGGCGACGTGCTCGCTCGGCCAGGGCAGCCGCCCACGCACCCTGGGCGAAGTCCACCTCCGGCAGCTGCTCGCTGGCCCGCTCGAGGAGGCTGCCGAGATCCCGTTCGGTCATGGCTGGTCCTTTCCGGACAGGTGTGGCGCGAAGTCCGGCAGCAGCGTGCGCAGCCGACCCAGCGCCGCGTGCGTCTGGCTCTTCACCGTGCCGACCGAGACGCCGAGAACCTCCGCGGCCTCGCCTTCGCTGCGGTCCTCGAAGAAGCGCAGCACGACCATCGCGCGCTGCTTGGGCGTGAGCTCTGCCAGGGCTCGTTCGAGGTCGACCCGCTGCCCGGTCTGTTCCGATCGATCGTGGACCGGGACCTCGATGAGCGGCAGGGACGACAGCGACTCGCGCCGAGTCCTGCGCCACGAGGACACGGCGTCGCGGTAGAGGATCCGCCGCACGTAGGCGTCAGGGTTCTCGTGCCGGAGCCTGTCCCAACGGGCTGCGACCTTGGTCAGAGCTGCCTGGAGGAGGTCCTCGGCCAGGTGGGCGTCACCGCAGACGAGGTACGCCGCGCGAAGCAACCGGTGCTGGCGCGCCCGCACGTAGCGAGCGAACTCCTCGTCCATCTCGTGCCGCATGCCACCTCCCACCTCGGCGAGTCATCTCACCTCAGTAACGCACGAGAGCACGCAAAAGGTTGGCGTCAGCAGCCGAGCAGGCGCGCTCCGAGGTACTCCTCCACCTTGTCGAGCGAGACGCGCTCCTGCGCCATGGTGTCGCGCTCACGGATGGTGACCGCCTGGTCCTCGAGGGTGTCGAAGTCCACGGTGATGCAGAACGGCGTGCCGATCTCGTCCTGACGACGGTAGCGACGACCGATCGCCCCCGCGTCGTCGAAGTCGATGTTCCAGTGCTTGCGCAGGGTGGCCGCGAGGTCGCGGGCCTTCGGCGACAGGTCGGCGTTGCGCGACAGCGGCAGCACCGCCGCCTTGACCGGCGCGAGGCGCTTGTCGAGCTTGAGCACCACGCGCTTGTCGACGCCGCCCTTGGTGTTGGGGGCCTCGTCCTCGGTGTAGGCGTCGACGAGGAAGGTCATCAGGCTTCGCGACAGGCCCGCCGCGGGCTCGATGACGTAGGGCGTGTACTTCTCGCCGCTCGCCTGGTCGAAGTAGACGAGGTCGGTGCCCGAGTGCTTGCTGTGCGTGGTGAGGTCGAAGTCGGTGCGGTTGGCGATGCCCTCGAGCTCGCCCCACTCGCTGCCGGTGAAGCCGAAGCGGTACTCGATGTCGACGGTGCGCTTGGAGTAGTGGCTGAGCTTCTCCTGGGCGTGCTCGAAGTGGCGCAGGTTGTCGGGGTTGATCCCGAGGTCGGTGTACCAGCGGGTGCGCTCGTCGATCCAGTACTGGTGCCAGTCCTCGTCCTCGCCGGGCTTGACGAAGAACTCCATCTCCATCTGCTCGAACTCGCGCGTGCGGAAGATGAAGTTGCCCGGGGTGATCTCGTTGCGGAAGCTCTTGCCGGTCTGGGCGATGCCGAACGGCGGCTTCTTGCGGGCCGTGTTCATCACGTTGAGGAAGTTGAGGAAGATGCCCTGCGCGGTCTCGGGCCGCAGGTAGTGCAGGCCCGACTCGTCCTCGACGACACCGAGGTAGGTCTTCAGCAGCCCGGAGAACTGGCGCGGCTCGGTCCACTGGCCACGGGTGCCGCAGTTGGTGCAGGCGACGTCGGCGAGCTTGACCTCGTCGGGCGAAGTCAGCCCGTGCTTGGCCCCCGACTTCTCGAACACCGCTTCCTGGAGGTGGTCGGCGCGGAACCGCTTGTGGCAGGACAGGCACTCGACGAGCGGGTCGGAGAACGTCGCGACGTGACCGGAGGCCTCCCAGGTCTGGAGCGGAAGGATCACGGAGGAGTCCAGGCCCACGACGTCGTCGCGGCTGGTGACCATGCTCTTCCACCACTGGCGCTTGATGTTCTCCTTCAGCTCGACGCCGAGCGGGCCGTAGTCCCACGCCGACCTCGTACCTCCGTAGATCTCGCCGCAGGGAAAGACGAAGCCTCGGCGCTTGCAGAGGGAGACGACGGTGTCGACGGTGGAAGGTGCAGCCATGCGCAGAAGGTTACTGTGCGTGCGTCGGCTCGGCTCTCGACGGGTATGCCGCGTGGCCGCCTCCGTCGAATGGTGGTCCCGACCACCACGGGCCCCGCCTAGCCTTGGTGGCCATGAGTGACCACCCCGTCTCCACGCGGGCGGTGCGGATCCAGCAGGCCGAGTCCTTCCGGATGCTCTTCGACTTCGCCCGCAAGTCCGGCTACCAGGAGCACCGCCTCGAGCCCGGCGTGCTCGACTTCACCTTCGGCGACCCGCACGAGCTGCCCCAGCCGGCCTACGTCGAGGCGCTGCGAGAGGCCGCCCTGCCCAAGGACGAGCTCTGGTTCGCCTACAAGTTCAGCCAGGAGCCGGCCCAGGAGGCGGCCGCCGCCTCGCTGTCGCGGCACCTCGGGATCGCGTGGCCGGCCGACCGCGTCCGCATGACCACCGGCGGCTTCGGTGCCATCGCCACCGCGCTCAAGACCGTGGCGGACCCCGGCGACGAGGTCATCTTCAGCCTCCCGCCGTGGTTCCTGTACGAGTCCCTGGTCCTCGAGGCCAGCCTGGTGCCGATCAAGGTGCGGATCGACCCCGCGACCTTCGACCTCGACCTGGCCGCCATCGAGGCCGCGATCACCCCGAGGACTCGGGTGGTCATCGTGAACACCCCGAACAACCCCACCGGTCGGATCTACCCTGCGTCGACCCTGCAGGCCCTGGGCGCGCTGCTCGAGGAGGCGTCCGCCAGGAACGGCCGGCGGATCTACCTCGTGTCCGACGAGGCGTACAACCGGCTGGTCTTCGACGGGGCACGCTTCGTCAGCCCGGGCCAGCACTACCCCTACACCCTGCTCTGCTACTCCTACGGCAAGGTCCTGGTGTCACCCGGACAGCGGCTGGGCTACCTCGCGCTGCCCCCGTCGATGCCCGCCGACGTGGTGGACGCCATCATCGAGGCCGTGGAGAGCGTCCAGATCGCTGCGGGGTGGCTCTTCCCGAACAACGTGATGCAGTACGCCACCCCGCGCCTCGAGGAGCTCAGCCTCGACGTGGCTCACTTGCAGGTCAAGCGTGACTTCATGGTCGAGGGGCTTCGCCGGATCGGCTACGACCTCAGGGTGCCCGAGGCGACCTTCTACCTCTTCCCCCGCTCGCCGGTGCCCGACGACGAGGCGTTCGTGCGACTGCTCTCAGACCTGGGCGTGATCGTGATGCCCGGCAGGATCTTCGAGACGCCGGGCTTCTTCCGGATCTCCCTGACCCAGACCCTCCCGGTGATGGAGCAGAGCCTGCCGCGGTTCGCGACGGCGCTGGCGCAGGTCCGAGGCACCTGACGACATAGGGTTTCGCCCGTGCCCTCCCTGCGTGAACGCGTCGCCGACGTCAGCCTGCCCGTCATCAACGCCCTGAACCGGATGCCTCGTGCGGTCCCCTTCCTCCTGGTCCTGGGCCTGATGGTCGCCGGCATCCTCGTCCCGACGTGGGGCTGGCTGTTCCTCGTGGTCGTCGTGGCCTTCCTCGGCTGGACCCTCTACCTGGCGTGGCCGGCGCTGGACCGGACCGCACGACTGGGCAGGTTCGCGGTTCTGCTGATCGCCGTGGCCATCACCATCACGCGAGCCATCCCGCGCACCTGAGCGTCGCCAGGCGACTTTGACAATCGTTCTCACTTCAGATGAGAATGATTGTCATGACGCTTCGCCCCCTCGGTCTGGTCGCAGGCCTCTTGTCCATCGCCATGGTCTCCGCCTGCGGCGGGGCCGGGGGGCGCGGCGCCGACGACCGTCGACTGGGTGTCGTGGCCGCCTTCTACCCCCTGGAGTACGCCGTGTCCCAGATCGGGGGCAGCCACGTGGTCGTCACGGGCCTGACCAAGCCCGGCGCCGAGCCGCACGACCTCGAGCTCAGCCCGCGGCAGGTCGCGAAGGTCGCGGAGGCGGACCTCGTGGTCTACGAGAAGCACTTCCAGCCCGCTGTCGACGCCGCCGTCGACGGGCAGGCACATGACACGGCTCTCGACGTCTCCCCTGCCGCGCGGCTCGACCTGGTCGCGGTCGAGGACGGTCACGACCACGGTGGCGAGACGCAGGAGGAACACGCCGGGCACGCAGCCGACGCGTCAGGCACTCGCGACCCGCACTTCTGGCTCGACCCCATGCGCTACGCCGACGTCGGCGACGCGATCGCCGCCGAGCTGACAACGCGAGACAAGGCGAACGCCGCGGCATACCAGGCGAATGCGAAGGTGTTCCGAGCGGCGATGACCACCCTGGACGCCGAGTTCCGGACCGGCTTGAAGAGCTGCGCCAACCACGAGCTCGTCACCTCGCACGCTGCCTTCGGCTACCTCTCCGAGTCCTACGGCTTCCACCAGGAGTCCATCACGGGCCTGACCCCCGACGCCGAACCGAGCCCGGCTGCCATGGCGGTGCTGACCAGGCACATCCGCGAGACCGGCGCGAGCACCGTGTATGCCGAGACGCTCGTGAGCGAGGACGTCGCCAAGACACTGGCCCAGGAGACCGGTGCGAGACTGGCCGTGCTCGACCCGATCGAGGGCATCACCAGCGCCTCGGCCGGTCGCGACTACCCCGCGGTGATGCGGGCCAACCTGGGGATCCTGCGCGCGGGACAGGAGTGTTCATGACCACCACGGACGTGCCACCGATCATCGAGCTGCGGCGCGCGAGCTTCGGCTACGCGGACCAGCCGGTCGTCACCGGCGCCACGCTGACGGTCCGTCCCGGAGAGGTGGTGGCGGTCCTAGGGCCGAACGGGTCCGGCAAGTCGACCCTGGTCCGCGGTCTGCTCGGCCTCAACGACCACCTCGGTGGCGACGTGGAGCTGTTCGGCCAGCCGCGTGAGTCCTTCTCGGACTTCGCCCGGCTCGGTTACGTGCCCCAACGGCACACCCTCTCGGCGTCCGTGCGGGCCACCGTCACCGAGATCGTCGCGGTCGGACGACTGCCCCACCACCGCTGGTGGCGACCGGTCATCAGGACGGCGCAGGACGCCGCCATCATCGACCGCGCCCTCGACGTCGTCGGGCTGAACGACCGTGCGCACGCCGACGTGGCAACCCTGTCGGGCGGCCAGCAGCGCCGCGTCCTCATCGCCCGGGCGCTGGCGTCCAACCCCGACGTCCTGCTGATGGACGAGCCGACTGCCGGGGTGGACGCCGCCAACCAGCAGGTGCTGTCGGCGGTGCTGGCCCGGCTCGCCGGACGCGGCACCACGATGGTCATCGTCACCCACGAGCTCGCCGCCCTCGCCGACATCGTCACCCGGATCGTGGTCGTGCAAGCCGGGCGGATCGCCTTCGACGGGTCGCGTGACGAGTTCGCTGCCCGGACAGGCGAGTTCGCGTCGTCCGCCGACAACCACCACCATGAGGACGAGGACCGCATGACCACCTCGAGACTGCCCGGCGCCCCATCAGCCGGCCCCCTCGACCCGCGCGGAGGTGTGCGTTCATGAGCGAGCTGCTGTCCCTCGACTTCATGCGGCAGGCCCTCATCGCCGCCGTCCTGGTCGGTGTCGCCGCGCCCCTCGTCGGGGTCTTCCTCGTCCAGCGCCGGCTGTCCCTCATCGGTGACGGCATGGGTCACGTCGCCCTCGCCGGTGTCGCGGTCGGCGTGCTTACCGGCCAGGCCCCGGTCGTCACTGCCCTGGTGGCTGCCGTTGCCGCGGCGGTCGCGATCGAGGTGATCCGCGGGCGGGGCCGGACCAGTGGCGACATCGCCCTCGCCGTGATGTTCTACGGCGGTATCGCCGCCGGTGTGGTGATCATCGCGAAGTCGCCGAGCAGCAGCCCTGCCAACCTCACGGCCTACCTGTTCGGTGCGATCACCACGGCCGACCAGCGCGACCTGTGGGTGTTCGCCGGACTCGCCCTGGTGGTGCTCTTCGCGACCTGGCTGCTCCGGCCGTGGCTGTTCGCCGTCGCCAACGACGAGGAGTACGCCCGGGCCAGCGGGCTTCCCGTCACCGGCCTCAACATCGCCCTGGCCGTGCTCACAGCCGTGACGGTGGTGGTGTCGATGCGCGTGGTCGGGCTGCTGCTCATCAGCGCCCTCATGATCATCCCCAACGCGACCGCCCAGCTGCTGGGGCGCAGCTTCCGCGCATCCACGCGATGGGCGGTGCTCGTGGGCGTCGTGTCCAGTGTCGGCGGGGTGATCATGTCGTTCTACGCCGAAACCCCTTCCGGCGGAACGATCGTGCTGCTGGCCATCGGGTTCTTCGTGGTGGCCGCCACCGGCACGGGGGCAGTCGCCAGGGCGCGGGCCCACCAGCACCGAAGAGCCGAGCGCCACGACCACGAGCACGGTCCCGAGTGCGGCCACCCCGCAGTCGCCCACGGCGACCACGTCGACTACGTCCACGACGGGCACCGGCACGCTCCGCACGAGGGTCACTACGACGAGCACGACCCCGCCAGGCACGAGGCGATCAGCCACCACCACGACGGCAGTCCGCACGACGGCAGTCATGAGGCCGAGAAGGAGAAGGCACCACAATGACCGGAGTCCAGGAACGGCCCACCACCGAGGGCGCTCGGCGCCCCACCCGCCAGCGAGCCGCTGTCACTGCCGTCCTGGCCGAGACCGGCGAGTTCCGCTCTGCGCAGGAGCTGCACGCCCTGCTGCGCGAGGGCGGGGACAAGGTCGGGCTCGCCACCGTCTACCGCAACCTCCAGGCGATGGCCGCCGAGGGCGAGATCGACATGTTGCGCACCGACGAGGGCGAAGCCGTCTACCGCGCCTGCTCGACCGGCCACCACCACCACCTGGTCTGCCGCGAGTGCGGCCGGACCGTCGAGGTCGAGGGTGCCGCCGTCGAGGCATGGGCGGCTCGGGTCAGTGCGGAGCACGGGTTCACCGAGGTGCGCCACACGCTGGAGATCTTCGGCACCTGCGCCACCTGCGCCTCGTCCTGACCGCTGCTCGCGGTGGGGGGCCCCTCGTCAGGTCGTGGAAAGGTCGACTGCCCCGCCGTAGCGTCGATCACGCTCGGCGTAGGTCTGGATGGCCGCCCACAGGTGGCGCCGGTCGTAGTCGGGCCACAGCGTGTCCTGGAAGACCATCTCGGCGTAGGCGCTCTGCCACAGCAGGAAGTTGCTGGTCCGCTGCTCCCCCGAGCTGCGCACGAACAGGTCGACGTCCGGCATGTCGGCCTCGGGCAGGTGCCGCGCGATCGTCTTCTCGTCGATCGATCCCGGCTTGAGCTTGCCACGCTGCACCTGCTCGGCGATCCGCTGCACCGCGTCGGCGATCTCCGCACGCCCGCCGTAGTTGACGCAGAAGTACAGGGTCAGCCCGGTGTTGTGCTTGGTCAGCTCCTGGGCGATCTCGAGCTCCTTGATGACCGAGCCCCACAGGCGCGGCCGCCGACCGACCCACCGCATGCGGACGCCCCACTCGTGCAGCTGGTCGCGACGGCGCCGGATCACGTCGCGGTTGAAGCCCATGAGGAAACGCACCTCGTCGGGGCTGCGCTTCCAGTTCTCGGTGGAGAAGGCGTAGGCCGACAGGTGGGTCACACCGGCCTCGACCGCGCCGGCCGTCACGTCGAGCAGGGCCGCCTCTCCGGCTTCGTGGCCCTTGGTGCGGGGCAGGCCTCGCTGGTTGGCCCAGCGTCCGTTGCCGTCCATGACGATCGCGACGTGGCGTGGCACGAGCTCGGCGGGCAGCGACGGTGGCTGGGCGCCGCTCGGGTGGGCGAACGGCCGGGGGTATGCCGTGCTCACGCCTTGGCCACCTGGGCGGCGGCGTGTGCCGCCTCGACCTTCTCCACCACGCTGAGCGGTGCGGGCGACCACGTCACGCGGGAGTCGAGCCGGGGCTGGTCGGGGTCACGTCGGTCCACGAGGCGCAACGATCGCACACCCCGCTCGAGGTGCCACTGGAGGAAGGCGCTGGCCAGGGTGCTGCCCTCTCGGCGGTGTCGCCCCTGCGACGCGTCGGCGATGACCCAGTCCCCGGCCAGCAGGGCGGCCAAGAGGGCGAGCGTCTCGGGCGCGGGCGCAGCAGACCCGACCGGACGGCATACGGGGCAGACAGTGCCACCCGAGGCGAGGTTGAACGCGCGGTGCGGCCCCTCGGCGCCGCAGCGTGCACAGTCGTGGAAGCTCGGCGCCCAGCCGGCCACGGCGAGCGCGCGAAGCAGGTAGGCGTCGAGGACCAGGCCGGGGTCGTGCAGTCCCTCGGCCATCGAGCGCAGCGCGCCCTGGAGCAGGAGGTACTGCTGGAGGTTGGGTTCGCGCTCCTCGGTGAGCCGATCGGCGGTCTCGAGCATCGCGGCCGCGGCGGTGTAGGTCGTGTAGTCCCGCGCCAGCACGTCACCCCAGGAGGCCAGCGTCTCGGCCTGGGTCACGGTGTCGAGGTTGCGGCCCTCATAGCACTGGACGTCCACCATCATCGCCGGTTCGAGCCGCGCCCCGAAGCGGCTCTTGGTGCGACGGACACCCTTGCCGACGACGCGGACCTTGCCCAGGGTGCGCGTGAGCAGGGTGACGATGCGGTCGGCCTCACCCAGCTTCTGGGTGCGCAGGACGATCCCTTCGTCGCGGTAGAGCGGCATGCCTCCATTGTCGCAAGTCCCGGGCCCGAAGCTCGTCTGCCGTGCCGCGCGGCTCAGAGACCGAAGCCGTAGACCGCCACGACCACGATGAGGACCAGCAGCACCACTGCGACCAGCCCCACCCACAAACCACACGCCAGTCCGCTGGCCAGCTTGTCGTCGCCAGTGTCCCTCTGCGCCATGGGACGACGGTAGCGCCACCCGGCAGCACCACTTGGAGAACCGCTTGGAGCTGCCGAGCCCGACAGACGCTGAAAGGCTAGAACACCTGTTCGAAGATGGGTTATCGTGGGGGCATGTCCATGGCCTTCCAGGGCTCGCTCCTCGACACCGCTGACGAGATCGAGCTGCACCCGTTGTCGGGGGGCCTGACGCGCACGGAGCTGTCGCGCGGTGCGTGGGTCGACTACCGACCGGGCTGGCTCGCCGGCGCCGACACGCTGTTCGAGTCCCTGCACGGCGAGGTGCCGTGGCACGCGGAGCGCCGCGAGATGTACGAGCGGATGGTGGATGTTCCCCGACTGCTGAAGTTCTACGACGAGGACGAGGCTCTCCCCCACCCGGTCCTCACGCAGGCCCGCGACGCCCTGTCCCGGTGGTATGCCGCGGAGCTCGGCGAGCCCTTCGTGACCGCCGGGATGTGTCTCTATCGCGACGGCCGCGACTCCGTCGCGTGGCACGGCGACCGGATAGGCCGCGCCAAGGACCTGGACACCATGGTCGCGATCCTGTCCATCGGCTCGGCCCGCACCCTGGCCCTGCGGCCACGGGGTGGCGGGGAGTCGAGGGGCTTCTCCCTCGGCCACGGCGACCTGGTGGTCATGGGTGGCTCGTGCCAGCGCACGTGGGACCACGCGATCCCCAAGACCACCAAGGCGGTCGGTCCGCGCATCTCGATCCAGTTCCGCCCCCGCGGCGTCCGCTGACCCGCCGATCCCACGGCACGCGACGACCGAGCCGGTCCGCCGGCGCCAAGCGGCCGCCCCTCGGCGTTTGTGCAGGTCAGGGCAGATTGGGGGTTGCCAAACTTGGTGGGGATGGGTCATCCTTCCGGGCACGAGTCAGTGTCGACTTGTCCGCTATGGGGGGATTCCACATGCGCCTGCACCTCACCCGTCGCCCGCTCTGCGTCCTCGCTGCCCTGGTGGCCGCCCTGGTCGCCTTCGTCGGCGGCGCCGTGCCGGCCGGTGCGGCCAAACCCGTACGCGCCAGCGTCTCGATCACGAGTCCGGCGGACGGGACGTCGGGCACGGCGGTCCTCGTGCCGGTCTCGGGCAAGGCGAGCTCGCCGAACGGCACCGTGACCATGGTCGTCGACGGCGTCGAGACCGGTCAGACGCCCACCGTCGACAGCCGCGGCGCCTGGTCGACCACCGTGGGTTCCCTCCAGGTCGGCGACCACAGCATCTGCGCGCTGGTCCGGGTCGACGACGTGACGCCCGCCACCGCGTGCGTGAACCGCACCGTCCGACCTGACCCGAACGCGTTCGCCGTCGCCTGGCCCGAGCAGGGTGCGTCGGTGGCGACCCGCTTCTCCGTGAGCGGTCCATGCCAGAACGGCACCCAGGTCTCCCTCGCACTGGACGGCGGCTCCACGGCCACGGTCGACTGCAGCAACGACTTCTTCTACCAGGAGTACTACGGGGTGGCCGCCGGGTCGCACTCGCTGAGGGTGGAGGCTCGGTATGCGGGGACGAGCTTCGCCTCGGCCGACCGTTCGTTCACCGTCGTGGCGCCCCCACCGGTCGTCGTGGAGGTCACCTCCCCCGCCGACGGGTCGACCGTCGACACCGAGGCGGTCTACATCCGGGGCACGAGCAACCGTCCGGGCCAGACCGTCATCGTGTCCATCAACGGCCACGACGTCCGTGAGGCGTTCTCCGACGGCGACGGCAACTGGAACGCCTACGCCTACCTGACCTACGGGGACAACACGATCTGCGCTCGCCTCACCGACGGCGAGGGATTCACCGGTGAGGGTTGCGCCGCCGTCCGCTTCGCGATCGACCCGTCCCGCCTCACCATCGACGCCCCGCAGGAGGGCAGCCTCCACAACGCGTTCGTCGACTTCTCCGGCCAGTGTGCCGAGGGCACGACCGTGCGCATCAGCGTCGACTCCGACCCGTGGGTCGCCGAGCAGAACTGCTACTCCGGCACCTACAGCGGCGGCCTGGCCTACGTCGCCGACGGCGAGCGCACCCTGACCGTGAGCATGGTCGCCTCGCAGCAGGTCATCGCGACGAAGACCCGCACCTTCACCGTCGACACGCTCGCCCCGGCACCGCCCACCATCGTCTCGCCCACACCGGGCTCGACGATCAAGACCCGCACGGTCACCCTCTCGGGCACGACCGTCGAAGGCGGGCTCACCATCGGCGTCCTGCACTCCGACGGGGCGCCCTACACGACCACCACGTCGAGCTCCTCCGGCACGTGGTCGGTCGTCCTGGGAGAGGACTACTTCGCCCGAGCCGGTGTCCTCACCGGCAAGGCCGGCTCCGTCACTGTGCGGGCGACGGCCACCGACCCCGTGGGTAACGAGTCGGCGCCGACGAGCGCCACCTACACGACCCGCATCCGCTGACGGAGACGGCGACGGTATGCCGCGTGGCCCAGCCACGCGGCATACCTCAGGTCACTCGCCCGGGGCCATCCGCTCCGCACGGTTGACGGCGGACAGCACCGCGGTGAGTGACGCCTTGACGATCGAGGAGTGCAGGCCGACGCCCCAGAGCACGCGGTCGCCGACGGCGCACTCGACGTAGGCGGCAGCCTTCGCGTCGCCACCTGCGGACAGCGCGTGCTCCGCGTAGTCGAGGACGCGGACGTCGACCCCGAGGGTCGACAACGCGTCGATGAACGCGGCGATCGGTCCGTTGCCGGTGCCCTCGATCGTGACCTCCACGCCGCGGTCGAGCATGGTCGCGCTGATCCGGTCGACGCCGCCCTGCTCGCTGATGAGCGAGTGGCTGACCGGCGTGAAGCGGCCCCACGTGTTGACGGCGCCGTCGACCGCGGGCAGGTACTCGTCCTGGAAGATCTCCCACAGCTGGGCCGCGCTGACCTCGCCACCCTCGCTGTCGGTCTTGGCCTGGACGACCCCGCTGAACTCGATCTGGAGACGACGCGGCAGGTCGAGCTGGTGCTCGGTCTTGAGCAGGTAGGCAACCCCGCCCTTGCCCGACTGGCTGTTGACGCGGACCACGGCCTCGTAGGAACGGCCCACGTCGTGCGGGTCGATCGGCAGGTAGGGCACGCCCCACACGAGCTCGTTGATGGACTTGCCGGACGCCTTGACCTGGCGGTCCATGTCCTCGAAGCCCTTCTTGATCGCATCCTGGTGAGACCCGGAGAATGCGGTGAAGACGAGGTCCCCGCCCCAGGGATGGCGTTCGCCGACGGGCAGCTGGTTGCAGTGCTCGACGGTGCGACGGATGTCGTCGAGGTTGGAGAAGTCGATCTGCGGGTCGATGCCCTGGCTGAAGAGGTTCATACCGAGGGTGACCAGGTCGACGTTGCCGGTGCGCTCCCCGTTGCCGAACAGGCAGCCCTCGATGCGGTCGGCGCCGGCGAGGTAGGCCAGCTCGGCCGCGGCCACGCCGGTCCCCCGGTCGTTGTGGGGGTGCAGGCTCACGACGATCGACTCGCGCCGCTCGAGGTGGCGGATCATCCACTCGATCGAGTCGGCGTAGACGTTGGGCGTGGCCATCTCGACCGTGGCCGGGAGGTTGATGATCATCTTGTGGTCCGGCGTGGGGTCGATGACGTCGGCCACCTCGTTGCAGATGCGCACCGCGAACTCGAGCTCGGTGCCGGTGTAGGACTCCGGGCTGTACTCGTAGTAGACGATCGTGTCGGGGATGGTCTCCTCGAGCTTGCGGCACAGTCGCGCTGCCTGGAGGGCGATGTCGACGATGCCGTCCTGGTCGAGCCCGAAGACCACGCGACGCTGCAGGATCGACGTCGAGTTGTAGAAGTGCACGATCGCCTGCTTGGCCCCGCGGATGGAGTCGAAGGTCCGCTCGACCAGGTGGTCGCGGCACTGGGTCAGGACCTGGATCGTCACGTCGTCGGGGATCATGTCGTCCTCGATGAGCATCCGCACGAAGTCGAAGTCGGTCTGGCTCGCCGAGGGGAAGCCGACCTCGATCTCCTTGTAGCCCATCCGCACGAGGAGCTCGAACATCCGCTTCTTGCGGTCCGGGCTCATCGGGTCGATGAGCGCCTGGTTGCCGTCGCGCAGGTCGACCGCGCACCAGCGCGGGGCACGCTCGATGACGCGCGTCGGCCAGGTGCGGTCCGGCAGCTCGAAGGGGATCTGGTCCTTGAACGGCACGTACTTCGCGACCGGCATACCCGACGGCTGCTGGGGGTGGATCATGTTCTCTCGCCTCACGATTCGCTGCAGGTGGCTGTACTCAGGGTCTCAGCCGGCAACGCGAACTCCGCGACGAGGGGCGGCTGATCGGTCAGGCCCCGCCGCGGCGGCGAAGGAGGAGGCGCAAGGAACGCACGGGACGAGGGTATGCCGCGTGCCCGGCCCACGTCCAACGTCCGAACCACGTCGCCCACCATCCGGACGTTGGCCCGGTAGGTTGCCGCCATGATGATCCGACCGGACACCCTCGCGGCCATCAAGGCGGGCGACGTCGATCTGGCGTTCCGGCGCTGGGACCGTCCGCGGGTCGTCGTGGGCACCCGGCTGCGCACCCGCGTGGGCCTGCTGGAGGTGACCTCCGTCGACAAGGTGGCCCCCTCGCGCATCACTGCAGAGGAGGCCCGGCGGGCCGGCGCGAAGTCCCTCCTCGAGCTGCGCCGGATGCTGGAGGCCAAGGCCGACCGCCCGGTGTGGCGGGTCGGGCTGCGCCACGCGGGAGCCGACCCGAGGGAGCAGCTGCGCGCCACCCTGCCTGAGGCCGACGAGGTGGCCACGATCCGCGAGCGACTCGACCGGCTCGACCGCGCCTCGGGGATCGGCCCCTGGACGAGGGCGACGCTGGCGATCATCGACCGCTTCCCCACGGTCCGCGCGCCGGAGCTTGCCGCCGAGCTGGGCCGGGACACCCCCAGCTTCAAGCGTGACGTCCGCAAGCTCAAGGAGCTCGGCCTCACGGAGTCGCTCGACATCGGCTACCGGCTCTCACCCCGCGGCGCGGCCGTGGTCGACGCCGAGTCGGGTGCTCCTCGGTTGGACCGGGCCACAGCCCCCGACGGCACTCCCCTGCCTCGCATCGGCGCCCCGGCGACGCGGGCTCTGCGGGCCGAGGGGATCTGGACCCTGGAGCAGGTCAGGGACCGCAGCGAGGAAGGGCTGGCGGCGCTCCACGGCGTGGGGCCGATCGCCCTGCGCTTCCTGCGAGAGGCGCTGGCCGAACGCGGCTGGACCTTCGCCGGTCAGTCGAAGATCCCTGAGTAGGCGTTGAGGGCGGGCTGCCCGCCGAGATGTGCGTAGAGCACCGTCGAGTCCTCGGGGATCTCGCGGGACGTCACGAGGTCGACGAGGCCGGCCATCGACTTTCCCTCGTAGACGGGGTCGATGATCATGCCTTCCAGCCGGCCACTCAGCCTGATGGCGTCGACCGTTGACTCCACCGGGATGCCGTAGAGGTCGCCGGCCCAGCCTTCGAGCACCGTCACCTCGTCGTCACGGAGCGGCCGGCCGACCCCGATGAGGTCTGCGGTGTGCTGCGCTATGCGCTGCACTTGGTCGCGCGTCTTGTCGATCGTCGCCGAGGCATCGATCCCCAGCACCCGGCGAGGCCGACCGCCCCCATCCTCGAGCGCCGCGAACCCGGCGATCATGCCGGCGTGGGTCGACCCGGTCACCGTGCAGACGACGATCGTGTCGAAGAAGACCCCGAGCTCCTTCTCCTGCTCGACCACCTCGTAGGCCCAGTTGGCGAAGCCGAGCCCGCCGAGCCGGTGCTCCGACGCGCCGGCCGGGATGCCGTAGGGCTTGCCGCCCGCCTCCTCGACCTCGCGGAGGGCGTCCTCCCAGGACGAGCGGATGCCGATGTCGAAGCCGTGCGGGTCCAGGCGGGCGTCGGCGCCCATGATCCGTGACAGCAGGATGTTGCCCACCTTGTCGTTGACCGGGTCGTCCCAGTCCACCCACTTCTCCTGCACGAGGCGGCACCTGAGACCGAGGTGCGCCGCGACCGCCGCCACCTGACGCGTGTGGTTCGACTGGTACCCACCGATGGACACGAGCGTGTCTGCACCCTGGGCGAGCGCGTCCGGCACGATGTACTCGAGCTTGCGGGTCTTGTTGCCACCAAAGGCCAGTCCGCTGTTGCAGTCCTCGCGCTTGGCCCACACCTGGGCGCCACCGAGGTGCTCGGTGAGGCGCGCGAGGCGGTGCACCGGGCTCGGGCCGAAGGTGAGCGGGTAGCGCTCGAAGTCGTGGATCGACATGGCGTCTCCTGGGCTGAGAGGGCTGGCTGGGCTGAAGCGGTCAGGTGTCGAGCAGGGGTGCGAGGGTCTGCCACGTCTCGTGGGAGACCTCGGCGGCGGCCTCGCGGTCCCCCGCCTCGCACAGGTCGATGAGCCGGGCGTGCAGGGCGACCGACCCGCGGCCTGAGAGCGAACTGAAGCGCAGTCGCTCGACCCGCCGAAGGACAGGGGTGAACTGGTCGAGGACGGCCGCCAGCGCCGCATTGCCCGCTGCCGAGACCGGTATGCCGTGGAGCTCGTCATCGGCGGCGAGCGCCGCCTCGGCGTCACCAGCCTCCAGAGCCGCACGGAAGCGCGCGTTGGCGTCGCGCATGCGGTCGAGGTCGTCGGCGGTCAGCTGTCCGACGGCGTCGTGGACGGCCAACCGATGCATCTGGGCAACGACTGCCTGGGCGTCACGGGCCGCGCGGTGGTCGAGCGAAGCCACCGTGGTCGAGCGGCCGGGGAGGGAGGCGACGAGCCCGGCCTGCTGGAGGCGGAGCAGGGCCTCCCGCACCGGTGTCCGGCTCACGCCGAGCCAGACCGCCAGCTCCTGGTCGCGGAGCTGCTCGCCGGGGGCGAGGGTGCCGTCGACGATCGCGTCCCTCACCCGCCGGTAGACGTCGTCGCGGAGCAGGGCACGGGACACGGGGGTCTGGGAGGACGGTATCGGCACCCGATATATTGCATATCAAGAGGTGGTTCGCGTCAAGCCCCACTCACCTCGTGGACCGCGTCCAGCTCTTCGATGGAGGCGGTCGAGAAGACCGGAGACCACAGCAGGAACAGCACCGACAGGGAGCCACCGACCGCTGCGACCACCATGGTGGGCGCCAGCCCGATCCACTCCCCGACCAGCCCGCCGAGGACTGCGCCGAGCGGGCGGATGCCGTAGTTCACCGTGGAGAACGCACCGCTGACGCGACTGCGGACGCCGTCCGGGGTCACCGCCGTCATCAGGGCGTTGAGTGGGATGTCGAGGCACATCACCCCCAGAGCCGAGATGAACTCGACGAGCGCCAGGACGCCAGCCCTCGACCACGTCGGACCGTGGGCCAGAGGCAGCAGTGCGAAAGGCGCGGAGAACACGACCGCGCCGAACGCGATCGTGCGCCCGAGCCCGATCCGCCGGGCCATCGGTCCGGCGAGCACCGTGCCGAGCAGTCCTCCCGTCGCCCCGGTGCCGAGCGCGAGGCCGATCACCCCGGCCGAGAGTCCGAGCTCGCGGCTGGCGAAGAGGATCAGCAGCGCGCCGGCCATCAGGTTGAACAGGTTGATGGTCGTGGCGCACGCCAGGGACGCCCGCAGGTACGGATCTTTGAGGACCAGGCCCATGCCGTCGCGGGATCGACGCAACAGGCGGGCCTCGTTGGAGGTGTCGACCGGCAGGTCGGGCACGCGAACCCTCCCGATCAGCAACGCCGATACGGCGAAGGTGACCGCGTCGACCAGCATGGCCACCGGCGCCGTCACCGCTTGGATGAGGCCACCAGCCACCGCTGGACCCGCCACGAACGACGCCGACCGGGTGCCGCTGAGCAGGCTGTTGGCCTCGACGAACTGGTCACGCCGCACCAGTCCGACGAAGAAGCTCGGATAGGAGGTCTGGTAGAGCACCTGCCCGGCTCCTGCGAGCAGCGCCACGGCGAAGAGCTGACCCATCGTGATCACCCCGAGGAAGTGCGCGACGGGCAGGGTCAGCAGCACGACACAGCGCAGGAGGTCGGCGACGATGAGTAACCGGCGCTTGCGCGCCTGGTGGTCGACCCACGTGCCGACGAACAGCGACAGCAGGTTGGGCGTCCACACCGCCGCCGTCAGCAGGCCGACCGTGGGGGCGGTGGCGTGCAGGGCCGTGACCGCGATGAGTGGCAGCGCCAGCTCGGTGATCCGGTCGCCGAACTGCGAGATGCCCTGACCCGCCCAGTAGGTGGCGAACCGTCGGTCCCGCCACAGTGGGGCCTTGACCGCTGGGCCTGCCGTCGTCTCCTTCACGAGGTCCGCTCCGCTTCGGTGCGGCCAGCTTCGGGAAGGTCCGCTTCGGGAAGCAGGTAGCGCAGCATCCGCACGTTGCGCCCGTCCGGCACCGGCTCCCGGTCGGCCTTGCGCAGGACGAAGGGAGCGAGCAGCTGCTCGATCGCGGCCTCCACGTCAGCCAGCTCCTGCACCGTCACCACGAAGGTCGTGTTGGACAGGCCGGCCGACTGGCGCCAGTCGTCCTCGAGGAGGGGCTCGACGTCCCTCGCCCACCGGCCGGGGAGGTCCTCGGCCTGCTCGAACATGACTCGGGACAGCAGGGTCGCCGCGTCGCGCCCGGCGTCGTCCTTTGTGGGAGTGAAGCGGAAGCCTCGACCCACGGCCTCCCACCACCGCTGGCGGCCGTCGGAGTCGACTGCCGCATCCTTCACCAGGCCGTGCTCGGCGAGGTGTCGAAGGTGCCAGCTCGTCACCGACGGGGTCGCACCGACCTGAGGGGCAAGCGCGGTGGCCGTGCTCGGGCCGTCCACCTGGAGGCGGCTGAGGATCGCCAGCCGAACAGGGTGGGCGAGCGCGCGCATCCCCCGAGGCGTCAGCTCGACGTCGCCGTACGGGTTGGTGGACACCGTGGCCCCCTGACCAGAGATTGTGAGAGAGTTGTTTCGAGAGAACTCTCTCACAATCTTCCTGCCCTGTCGTCCCGAAATACAGGTGCACCAGGTCCCCTCAGCCCGGCACGATTCCGCCATGGAGCTTCCCGTCGGGCTGGTGGCCCGCCCCCTCTCCCCTGCGGACGCGCACGCCGTCTTCGAGATCGTCACCGCCGCGGAGACCCATGACGTCGGTGAGGCCGCCATCGAGGTGGAGGACATCGAGGGCGACTGGGCCCGCGGCAGCTTCGACCTCGCCACGGAAGCCATCGGCATCTGGGACGGTGACCGGCTCGTGGCCTCGGGCGAGGTGTTCAAGGGGCGTCGGGCCGACGCCTCGGTGCACCCCGAGTTCCGGGGTCGCGGCATCGGCACCTGGCTCGCCGACTGGCTCGAGGACTGTGCCCGAGCTCGTGGCTCGAAGCTCGTCGGGCAGACGGTGCCCGGCGACACCAACCCTGAGGCGTTCCTCAAGGCCCGCGACTACCGACTGGGGTGGACCTCGTGGGTGCTCCAGGTGCCTGCGGAGCGGACCATCGAGCCACAGCCACTGCCCGAGGGCTACGCCCTTCGGGAGTTCGCGGGGCCGGCCGACGGCCGCGTCGCCTTCCAGCTCATCGAGGACGCCTTCAACGAGTGGCCCGACCGCGACCCGTCGACGTTCGAGGACTGGGCGCCCCGTGGCCCGCTCCGCCCCGGGTTCGAGCCGTGGCAGATCCGGTTCGTCGTCAACCCGCAGGGCAGCGAGGTCGGGGTCTGCTACACGATCCTCGCGGGCAGCACTGGCTACGTCGACGCGATCGCGGTGCGGCGCGACCAGCGCGGCCTGGGTCTGGCGAGGGCGCTGCTCGTGGATGCTTTCGGACACGCGAGGGACCACGGCGCCACGGTGAGCGAGCTGTCCACCGATTCGCGTACCGGCGCCCTCGGCCTGTACGAGCACGTGGGCATGCAAGTCACCCAGACCTGGCGCCACTGGATGACTGACCTCTGAGTGCCGTGCTTGCTGACCTGTGGCCCACGTTCGGCCTGACCCTGACCACTCCCCGGCTCACCCTGCACCTCCCGTCCGAGGACGAGCTCACCGCCTTGGCTGAGCTCGCTGGCGAGGGAGTGCACCGTCCGGACGAACGCCCCTTCCTCACGCCCTGGACGGAAGGCACCACTGAAGAACGAGCGAGAGCCGTTCTGAGCGGGCACTGGTACAGGTTGTCCTGCTGGGAGCAGGACAGCTGGAGCCTTGGCATGGCGATCATCGACCGAGCCGGGACAACCATGGGCATCGCGACGTTGAGGGCGCGCGACTTCCGCGTCAACCGCGAGGTCACCACGTCGTCCTGGCTCGGCCTGCGATTTCACGGGCAGGGTTTCGGCACGGAGGCTCGCACAGCCCTCTTGACCCTGGCTTTCGACCACCTGGGGGCCACCGACGCGACAACGGAGGTCTTCCAGGACAACCACGCCTCCCAGGGGGTGTCTCGCAAGCTCGGCTACCAACCCGATGGCATCTCGCGCGACCGCCGCGGCGACGAGGTGGTGGTGTCCGATCGGCTCCGGCTGACCAGCGACCGCTGGGCCGCGGTCACCAACCGAGTCCCCGTGCACGTCACCGGCCTGGACGCAGCGCGGTCGATGTTCGCGTGAGCCCGACACCGGTGTGCGGACTGGAGTGAAGCCGAGGGTTCACGTCACAGCGTGCGGTCAGGCTGACTGGCGCGGGCCTGCCTCAGCACTCGCGCGGAGGGCTACCCGCGGGTAGCGTGAGAGGCCCCCAGGAGGCGAGCCATGAGCAGTGACGTCGAGCAGGAGCGGCCGACCACGAGCGGCGCCGGCAGCAGCCAGCAACCAGTGGTGCAGGCCACCGAGCGGGAGTCGCGAGCGGTCGCCGAGGCGGCCAGGGAGTCGGACTGGGACCGCCCCAGCTTCGCCAAGGGCCTCTACCTCGGCCACTTCGACCTCGACCTCGTCCATCCGCACCCGCGTGCCACCCCCGAGGACGAGGAACGCGGCGAGGAGTTCCTGATCAGGCTGCGGGAGGTCTGCGCCGACATCGACAGGGCCCGGATCGAGCGCGAGGCGAAGATCCCCGACGACGACCTCGCCCGGCTCGCCGCCATCGGTGCCTTCGGCATGAAGATCCCCCGCGAGTACGGCGGGCTCGGCCTGACCATGTCGTCCTACGGCAAGGCCTTGATGCTGGTCGGCTCGGCGCACCCGAGCCTTGGCGCCCTCCTGTCCGCCCACCAGTCCATCGGCGTCCCCGAGCCGGTCAAGCTGGTCGGCACGCCCGAGCAGAAGCAGGCGTTCCTGCCCCGGTGCGCCGCAGGCGCCATCTCCGCGTTCCTGCTGACCGAGCCGGACGTCGGCTCGGACCCGGCCCGGATGGGCAGCACCGCCACCCCGACCGAGGACGGCACGGCATACCTGCTCGACGGGGTGAAGCTGTGGACCACCAACGGCGTCGTCGCTGAGCTGCTCGTCGTCATGGCCCGGGTGCCGGCCCACGAGGGTCACGGTGACGACCAACAGAAGGGCGGCATCACCGCCTTCGTGGTCGAGGGCAGCGCCGAAGGGATCACCGTCGAGCGACGCAACTCCTTCATGGGGCTCAAGGGCATCGAGAACGGCCTCACGCGTTTCCACCAGGTGCGCGTGCCGGCGGAGAACCGGCTCGGCAAGGAGGGCGAGGGGCTCAAGATCGCGCTCACCACCCTCAATGCCGGACGCCTGTCGATCCCGGCGATGTGCGCCGCCGCGGGCAAGTGGGCGCTGAAGATCGCGCGCGAGTGGTCGGCCGAGCGGGTCCAGTGGGGCCGTCCGGTCGGCGAGCACGGGGCCGTGGCGGAGAAGATCGCCTTCATCGCCGCGACCACCTACGGCCTCGAGTCGGTCCTGGAGCTGTCGGCCCAGCTCGCCGATGCCGGCAGCAAGGACATCCGGATCGAGGCGGCGCTGGCCAAGCTGTGGTCGAGCGAGATGGCTTGGCAGATCGCCGACGAGCTCGTCCAGGTGCGAGGCGGTCGCGGCTACGAGACGGCCGAGTCGCTGAGGGCCCGTGGCGAACGCGCCGTCCCGGCGGAGCAGATGATGCGCGACCTGCGGATCAACCGGATCTTCGAGGGGTCGACCGAGATCATGCACCTCATCGTCGCCCGCGAGGCCGTCGACGCCCACCTCAAGGCCGCGGGCGCCCTCGCCGACAAGGACGCCTCGCTCGAGGACAAGGCCCGTGCAGCCGCGGGCGCCAGCGGCTTCTACGCGAAGTGGCTGCCGCAGCTCGTGATCGGCAAGGGCGCAACCCCCACCTCGTATGCCGAGTTCGGACCGTTGGCGACCCACCTGCGGTTCGTCGAGCGGTCCAGTCGCAAGCTCGCCCGGCAGACCTTCTACGGCATGTCGCGGTGGCAGGCGAGGATGGAGTACCGGCAGGTGTTCCTGGGCCGGGTCGTCGACATCGGCGCCGAGCTGTTCGCCATCGCCGCGGCCTGCAGCCGGGCAGAGATGTTGCGCGTGGACGACGAGGCCCGAGGACGCTCGGCCTACCAGCTGGCCGACGTGTTCTGCCAGCAGAGCCGACACCGGGTGGAGGCTCTGTTCACGGACCTGTGGTCCAACTCCGACGACGCCGACACGCGTCTGGCCAAGGGCGTGCTGGCGGGCGACTACACCTGGCTGGAGGAAGGTGTACTCGACCAGAGCGAGGGCACTGGGCCGTGGATCGCGCCCTGGTCACCGGGTGCCAGCGAGACCGAGTCGGTCTGGCGCGGCGTCCGCTGACAGCGTCGAAAGTGCAGGACACGCTGGGCTTACCCGCAGTCCGTCAGCGTGTCGTGCGCTCTCGACAGCGGGTCAGCGGCGCTTGAGCAGCTCCTCGGCGATCTGGACGGCGTTCAGGGCCGCACCCTTGCGCAGGTTGTCGCCGACGACGAACAGCACCAGTCCCTTGCCGGCGGGGGCGGCCTGGTCGACGCGCACGCGCCCGACGTAGACCTCGTCACGCCCGGCGGCCTCGAGCGGGTTGGGCACGTCCGTCACGACGACACCCGGCGCCTTGGCCAGCAGCTCGAGAGCGCGCTCCGGCGTGATGTCGTCGGCGAACTCGGCGTGGATGGCCAGCGAGTGACCCGTGAAGACCGGCACGCGCACGCAGGTGCCGGAGACAAGGAGGTCGGGGATGTGCAGGATCTTGCGGGACTCGTTGCGGAGCTTCTGCTCCTCGTCGGTCTCCAGCGAGCCGTCGTCCACGATCGACCCGGCGAGCGGGATGACGTTGAAGCCCACCGGCACGGCGTAGACGTTCGGTGCCGGCACCTCCACCGCGCGCCCGTCGAGGGCGAGGTCGGCAGGTGCGCCCGCGGCATACCCACCGCGCAGCTGGCCGTCGAGCTCCTGGACGCCCTTGCCACCGGATCCGGACACGGCCTGGTAGGACGCCACGGTGAGGCGAACCAGACCTGCCTCGTCGTGCAGCGGCTTGAGCACCGGCATCGCGGCCATCGTCGTGCAGTTGGGGTTGGCGACGATGCCCTTGGGGATGGTGTCGAGGTCGTCGGCGTTGACCTCGCTCACGACCAGCGGGACCTCCGGGTCCTTGCGCCAGGCCGACGAGTTGTCGACCACGATCGCCCCCGCTGCGGCGACCTTGGGGGCGAGCTCCTTGGAGGCCGCTCCCCCGTTGGAGAAGAGCGCGATGTCGATCCCGGAGAAGTCGGCCGTGGCCGAGTCCTCGACGGTGACCTCGCCGCCGGCCCACGGCAGCGTGGTGCCGGCAGACCGCGCCGACGCGAAGTAGCGGATCTCGTCGACCGGGAAGCCCCGCTCGGCGAGGAGTGCGCGCATGACCGAGCCGACCTGCCCGGTGGCCCCGAAGACACCAATTCTCATGGGACCAAGGATAGGTCGGCTCGGTCGTGCAGCGGTTCAGCGGCTCACGATGTGGCAGAACCTGTGTGCTCGTTGTCGGAAGTCGACCCCACGGTCACGAGATCGCCGACACCTTCGCCCGGAGCGGACTCCTCGAACGTCAGGGTGAAGTCGTCACCGTGCTCGGTCACGCCCGCCACGACAGCCTGCTCGATCGCAGCCACGGCATACGCGCGGCGGACGATGAGCGGGTCGCTGCTGAGGTCCTTGACCAGCGCGATGGCCAGCCCGATCATCACGACGAGGAACGGCAGCGCTGCCACGATGGTGATGTTCTGCAGCCCTGACAACGCGTCCTCACCGCCGACCAGCAGCATGACCGCGGCGACCGCACCAGTGGCGGCGCCCCAGAAGATGACCGTCTTGCGGCTGGGTGCGAGGGTGCCTCGCTCGGACAGCGTGCCCATGACGATGGACGCGGCATCCGCACCGGAGACGAAGAAGATCGCGACGAGCGCCATGACGACGATCGAGGTGATCGTCGACAAGGGCATGTGCGAGAGCATCGCGAACAGCGTCCCCTCGGAGGACCCTGCACCCGCCAGGTCGGTGCCACCACGCTGCATGTCGATGCCGGCGCCACCGAAGATGGCGAACCACACCAGGGACACCAGGCTCGGGACCAGCAGGACGCCGGTCACGAACTGGCGGATGGTGCGACCCCGCGAGATGCGCGCGATGAACATGCCCACGAACGGGGTCCAGCTGACCCACCAGGCCCAGTAGAAGATCGTCCAGCCCGACAGCCACTCCTTCATGGCGGAACCGCCGGCGGCGTCGGTGCGCGCCGACATCATCGCGAGGTCCTGGAAGTAGGAGCCCACGGCCGTGGGCACGAGGTCCAGGATGAAGACGGTCGGGCCGACGACGAAGACGAAGACCGCGAGCCCGAGGGCCAGCACCATGTTGATGTTGGACAGCCACTGGATGCCCTTCGCGACGCCGGAGACGGCCGACAGGATGAAGCAGACGGTGAGGACCGCGATGATGGCGACGAGGAGCATGTTGCCCGCCTTGCCGATGCCCGCGACGATCTGGAAGCCCGAACCGATCTGGAGCGCGCCGAGGCCGAGCGAGGCGGCCGAGCCGAACAGCGTCGCGAAGATCGCGAGCATGTCGATGACGCGACCGGCAGGACCGTTGGTGTGCTTCTCCCCCAGCAGCGGTGCGAATGCCGAGCTGATGAGCAGCGAGCGCCCCTTGCGGAACACGCCGTAGGCGATGGCCAGTCCGACGACCGCGTAGATGGCCCACGGGTGCAGGGTCCAGTGGAACAGCGTGGTGGCCATGGCGTTCTGCACGGCCTCGGGGTTGCCGGCCGCCCCGGTGCCGGGCGGCGGCGTCACGAAGTGCGAGAGCGGCTCGGATACGCCGTAGAACATCAGGCCGATCCCCATGCCCGCGGAGAACATCATCGCGATCCAGGAGACCGTCTTGAACTCGGGCTCCTCGTCGTCACGGCCGAGGGTGATGCGCCCGTACTTGCTGGCCGCGATCCAGATGACGAAGAGCACGAAGCCCGACGCCACCAGCGAGAAGAGCCAGCCCATGTTGTGCACGACCCAGCCGAGACCAGCGCCTGAGGCCGAGCTGAGGGTGTCGGTGCTGAGGAAGCCCCACAGGACGAAGGCGACCGCGATGGCGGCGGTGACACCGAAGACGATGGTGTCGACCTTCTGTGGTTCGTCGGCCTGGTGCTCCACCACGACGGGGTCGAGGGCGGGGTGCTGGTTGTCCGGCAGGTGCTCGAGGGCGTTGTGCTCGCCGGCAGCTTCTGCCGGGGCAACGGGGCCCGTCTTGGTCAGTGTCGTGTCCACGTGGCGTAGGCGCCCTCGTTGGGGAGGGCGCCGCTCCTTCGGTTCTCGTCGGTGACGTATCAGTTGCGGTTCAAAACCATTGCGGCCGACCGCCAACCCTGTCGAGAACGACCAACGATCTCAAGTCGCCGACACCACACGGGGCAAGTGCCTGAGCCAGATCCGTTGCCCTGCAACGGTTCCCAGGTATGCCGTGAGCCTCACCACACGCGGTCGAGGGGATGGTCCAGAACCGGGAGCGACTAGAAGCCGAGGCGCTGGAGCTGCTTGGGGTCGCGCTGCCAGTCCTTGGCGATCTTGACGTGCAGGTCGAGGTAGACCCGCTGGCCCAGCAGCTTCTCGATGCCGATCCGGGCAGTGGTGCCGACCTCACGCAGTCGCGACCCACCGCGGCCGATGATGATGGCCTTCTGGGACGACCGTTCGACGAAGACGTTGACGCGGATGTCGAGCAACGGCTTGTCCTCCGGGCGGTCGGGGCGCAGCAACATCTCCTCGACGACCACGGCCAGCGAGTGCGGCAGCTCGTCGCGGACTCCCTCGAGGGCGGCCTCGCGGACCAGCTCGGCGATCATGACGACGTCCGGTTCGTCGGTCAGCTGTCCCACGGGGTAGAGGGGGCCCGGCGACGGCGGCAGGTAGCTCGACAGCACCTGCGCCACGTCCTCGACCTGGCGACCGTCGACGGCGGAGCAGGGCACGATCGCCGCCCAGTCCCCCAGCTGGTCGATCGCGATGAGGTGCTCGGCCAGCCGCTGTCGGTCGACCGCGTCGATCTTGGTCGCGATCGCGACGACGGGCCGGCGCCGGTCCTGCTGGATCTCCTTGAGCTCGCGGGCGATGAACCCGTCGCCAGGACCGATCTTCTGGTCGGCCGGGAGGCAGAACCCGATGACGTCGACCTCGAGCAGGGTCTCGCGCACGACGTCGTTGAGCCGCTCCCCCAGCAGGGTCCGCGGCTTGTGCAGCCCCGGGGTGTCGACCAGGACGAGCTGCGACGCCGGCGTCGAGACGATCCCTCGGATCGTGTGCCGGGTGGTCTGGGGCTTCGAGGAGGTGATCGCCACCTTCTCCCCCACGAGGGCGTTGGTCAGCGTCGACTTCCCGGCATTGGGCCGCCCGACCAGGCAGGCGAAGCCGGCGGTGTATTCCGATGGCGTGGCGTTCGATGGCGTGGCGATCGAAGGTGAAGCACCCTCGGTCGGTCCGGAACCACTCGCAGTCATGACACTCCCTCGCGCTCGGGTTCCACCGTAGTGCGCTCGCGCCCACCGTCGGCGTCCGCCTCGTCGTCGACGACCAGGGGCTGCACGATGACGCTGGCGATGCGGTGCCGACGACCGGCCATCCGCTCGGCGGTGAGGGCGAGCCCGCCCACCTCGCAGCGGGAGCCGACGATCGGGACCCGTCCGATGGACTTGCCGATGAGGCCTCCGACGGTGTCGACCTCGTCCTCCTCGATGTCGACGCCGAAGAGGTCCGCGAGGTCGTCGATGTCCATGGTGGCGGGGACGCGGAAGGTGCCGTCGCCGAGGTCCTCGACCCCGGGTGCCTCGCGGTCGTACTCGTCGGCGATCTCGCCCACGATCTCCTCGATGATGTCCTCGATCGTCACGAGGCCGGCCGTGCCGCCGTACTCGTCGACGACGAGCGCGAAGTGGCTCTGGTCGCGCTGCATCTCGCGCAGGAGGTCGTCGACCGGCTTGCTCTCGGGGACGTAGTGCATGGGTCGCATCTGCGCGGTGACCGGCAGGGTGCCCGACTCGTGGTCGGCGTTGACCCGGCGGACGACGTCCTTGAAGTAGAGCAGCCCGAGGACGTCGTCGGAACCGTCGCCCACCACGGGGATGCGGGAGAACCCGGACCTCAGGAACAGCGACATCGCCGAGCGCAGCGTCTTCTCGCCGTCGATGGTCACCATGTCGGTGCGAGGCACCATCACCTCGCGCGCCACGGTGTCACCGAGCTCGAAGACGGAGTGGATCATCTCGCGCTCTCCGGCTTCGATGACCGAGCTCTCACCCGCCAGGTCGACGAGGTCGCGCAGCTCGGACTCGCTCTGGAACGGGCCGTCGCGGTAGCCGCGCCCCGGTGTCACGGCGTTGCCGAGGGCGACCAGCACCCTCGCCACCGGCCCGAGGAAGGTGCGCAGCCCCACGATGATCGGGGAGGCAAGCAGGGCAACGGAATCCGAGTGTTGACGCCCGAGGGTGCGCGGTGAGACCCCCACCACGACGAAGGACACGAGGGCCATCATCCCGATGGCGATGAGCAGCCTGCGCCAGAACCCGTCGACCAGGTCGATGGTCCCGAGCGTGATCAGGACGGCGGTGGTCGACTCCGCCACGATGCGCAGGAACGCGGTCACGGACAGGTATGCCGCGCTGTCGGCGACGATGCGCGACAGGGCCACCGCGCCGGTGCGCTTCTCCTCGAGCAACTCCTGGGCCCGCACCCGGGACATCCGCCACAGGGCCGCCTCGGCCGCTGAGAGGAGGAAGGCTGCAGCGATGCTGAGCAGGGCCGCGAAGACGAGGGCGGTCATCGGCGCCCCATCAGGTGGCGGGCCGCCCGCGGCCCGCGAGGAAGGTGAGCAGCAGCTGCCGCTGGAGCTCGAACATCTCGCGCTCCTCCTCGGGTTCCGCGTGGTCGTACCCGAGCAGGTGCAGGATCCCGTGCGTGGTCAGCAGCAGGAGCTCCTCCTCGGTCGCATGTCCCGCGTCGGCGGCCTGCTTGGCCGCGACCGACGGGCAGAGGACGATGTCGCCGAGGACGCCTTCCTCGGGCTCGTCGCCCTCCCGGGCCGGCCGCAGCTCGTCCATCGGGAAGCTCATCACGTCAGTCGGGCCGGGCAGGTCCATCCACTGGACGTGGAGCACCTCCATCGCGGCCTCGTCCACCAGTCGCAGGCACAGGTCGGCGCCCGGATGGACCCGCATCTCCCCCATGACGTAGCGGCTCAGCGCCACCAGCTCGAGCTCGTCGAGCTCGAAGTCGGTCTCATTGAGAACGTCGACGCTCACGCCCTCGCCCTCCCTGACCGTGCTGCTCGCCCTGCCCGTTCTGTCCTCGGAGGCGCTCGCCCTGCACGGGCTGGCCCTGATCGTCCCAGCGGCCGTAGGCGTCGACGATGGCGCCCACCAGGCGGTGCCGGACGACGTCCTGGGCGGTGAGCAGGGAGAAGTGGATGTCCTCGACGTCACCGAGGATGTCCCGGACCACCCGCAGCCCCGACCGGGTGCCCTCGGGGAGGTCGATCTGGGTCACGTCACCGGTCACGACCATCTTGGACCCGAAGCCGAGGCGCGTCAGGAACATCTTCATCTGCTCGGGTGAGGTGTTCTGGGCCTCGTCCAGGATGATGAACGCGTCGTTGAGGGAACGCCCACGCATGTAGGCCAGCGGCGCGACCTCGATGGTGCCGGCAGCCATCAGCCGCGGGATCGACTCGGGGTCGACCATGTCGTGGAGCGCGTCGTAGAGCGGCCGCAGGTAGGGGTCGATCTTGTCGTTGAGCGTGCCGGGCAGGAAGCCCAGCCGCTCGCCCGCCTCCACTGCTGGCCGGGTCAGGATGATCCGGTTGACCTGCTTGGCCTGGAGCGCGGCGACAGCCTTGGCCATCGCGAGGTAGGTCTTGCCCGTGCCCGCCGGGCCGATGCCGAAGACGATGGTGTGCTCGTCGATCGCGTCGACGTAGTGCTTCTGGTTCAGCGTCTTGGGCCGGATGGTGCGGCCGCGGTTGCTCACGATGTTCATCGTCAGCACGTCGGCGGGCCGCTCCGTCGTCTGGGCACGCAGCATGCTGATGGAGCGTTCGACGGCGTCGCGGTTGAGCGGCTGACCGCCGTCGATGACCAGGAGCAGCTCGTCGATGGTGCGCTCGGCGAGCGCGACCTCGGCACTCGGTCCGGACAGGTGGAACTCGTTGCCCCTGACGTGGATCTGCAGCTGCGGAAAGGCCCGCTCCATGGTGCGGAGCAGCTCGTCGCGCGGACCGAGGAGGGTCACCATCTGCACCTGGGCAGGAATCTCGACGGTGTGGGTGGGCATCGGAAGGGCACCCTCGGGCGCGCCCCCCAGCGTGGTCGGATGATCAGGATCTGGCATGGTCCGACCAGTCTACGGTGCCGCTCAGCCGGGTGGCCACGTCATGGACCGGCCGCCGAGCACGTGGACGTGGGCGTGGAACACGGTCTGATGTGCCTCCGCGCCCGTGTTGAAGACCGAGCGGTAGCCACGGTCGGCGATGCCCTCCTGCGCGGCGACGGCAGCCACGGCGCGGATCAGGGCCGTGACGTCGTCGGGGGCCTCCTGCGCGAGCGCTGCGACATCGGGCACGTGGTGGCGCGGAACCACCAGGACATGGGTCGGAGCCTGGGGTTCGAGGTCGCGGAACGCGAAGGTCGCGTGGTCCTCGTAGACCACGGTGGCCGGGATGTCCCCCGCCACCAGCTTGCAGAACAGGCAGTCGGGGTCGGTGTGCCGCGTCGCCGAAGTCTCCATGAATCGAGCCTACCCATGCAGGTATCCCTCCAATCGGAAGCAAACCTGCAGGCGCCCGCGTGAAGGTCGCTCCACCTGGGTGAGAAACCTGCGCCCGGCGCGTCAACCGGTTGACAGGGCTGCGCGTCATCAGGTCGTGAGACTGTTGAGCGTGGCAGAGCATGACCACCGTGGCGAGGTCCGGCCGGCGGCCGACGAGGCCATCGCCGAGCTGTATGCCGCGCACTGGACCGGGCTGGTCCGGCTGGCGTGGCTCTTGCTGCGCGACGACCTCGCGGCCGAGGAGGTCGTCCAGGACGCGTTCATCGCCGTGCACCGACGGTGGGACACGATCCGCGACCACCAGGCGGCGTCTGCCTACCTGCGTCGGTCCGTCGTCAACGGAGCGCGCTCGGGCCTGCGACACCGCGGGGTCGAGGAGCGCTACGTCGCGCGCGAGCAGGGTGAGCCCACGGCCTACACACGGCACACCGAGGCGAGCGCCGAAGACCGCGCCCTCCAGTCCGAGAGCACCAGTTCGATGATCAGCGCGCTGGGGCGACTGCCCCAGCGCCAGAGAGAGGTCCTGACGATGCGCTACTACCTCGACCTGAGCGAGGCCGAGATCGCCGACGCCCTCGGCATCTCCGCGGGCTCGGTCAAGGCCCATGCCCACCGCGGGCTCGCCACGCTGCGCGACCGGATGGAGGCAGCGTCATGAGCGATCGCATCGACTTCCTGCACCCCGACTACGAGCCGGGAGAGTTCGACCAGGTCGAGCGGCGACTGCGCCAGGCCCTGGCCCAGGACGTCCAGCAGGTGCACCCGTCGAACCGCCTGGACACGATCCTGCACGAGGCCCACGAGGCGGGCCCGCTGACCGGTGCCGGTGGCACGGGCACCCGGCGCTGGATGATGCCGCTGGCGGCCGCTGCGGCCGTGGCGGCGATCATCGGCGGCGTGTGGTGGTCCGCCCAGGACGACGGGCCCACGATCACGCCCCCGCAGACCTCCGGGCCGTCGCAGTCCGCGACCGGGTCCGCCAGCACGAGTCCCACGACGTCGCCCTCCTCGTCGCCGTCGACCAGTGGCCCGGCCGCGACGCAGTCGGTGTCACTGCCCGTCTACTTCGTCGGGCCGATCGGGGACGACAAGCCCACCTACCGGCTGTTCCGGGACTTCATCCGCAGCGAGCTCCCGACGAGTGCGACCCCGGCGGAGCGGGCCAAGGCCGCGCTCGTGCTGGCCATCAACGCCCAGCCCTACAGCAACACCGACGGCTACCTCCAGCCGTGGTCGGGCCAGACCATCGGCGACGTGACCGTCACCGACAGGCTGATCACGGTCCACCTGGCCAACGGCGGCTCCAAGGACGCCGTCGTCGGTGACGAGAACAAGCGGCTCGCCGTTCAGGAGCTCGTGTGGACCGCGCAGGCCGCGATCCAGCAGACCTTCCCCGTGCGGTTCGAGGTCGCCGACGGTTCGACCACGCTGTTCGGGTCGATCTCCACCGCCCAGACCTTCACCAGGCCGCCGTCCGACCGGCTCTATGAGGACGTCGCTCCCATCTGGGTCACCACGCCCGGCCGCGACCAGGTGCTTTCGGCAGCCAAGCCGGTGGTCGTGGAGGGCCTGGCGATCGTGTTCGAGGCCAACGTCACCTACGAGCTCAGGCGCGGCAGCACCAAGGTCAAGGCCGGGCACACCACGGCCTCCATCGGAGCCCCGATGCAGGGCACCTACTCCATCGACCTCGGCAAGCTCAGCGCCGGGGACTACTCGATCCGGGTCTTCGAGCCGAGCATGGAGGGTGGCAACAAGCTGGCGGCAGAGAAGGTCGTGTCCTTCTCGGTCCGCTAGCGTCCTCAGCGCCAGCGGCCGGCCGCGCTCAGCACCGCGAGCGCGGCAGGCCCGGCGCTCGAGGACCGCAGCACGGTGTCGCCGAGGCGGACGGTCAGCGCTCCTGCTGCCTCGAAGGCACCAACCTCTTCAGCAGTGATCCCGCCTTCCGGGCCCACGATGACGAGGACGTCGCCGTCGGTCGGGAGCGCCTGCGCCGCAAGGCTCTGTGTCGCGTCCTCGTGCAGCACGTATGCCGCCGCGGCGCCGGCGATGCGCGCCGCCAGGGTCTTGGTCGTGACCAGCTCTGCGACGACCGGCACTCGCGCGCGGCGGGACTGCTTGGCCGCCGCGGTGACGGTCGACTCCCACTTGCGGCGGGCCTTGTCGCCACGCTCACCACGCCACTGGACGATGCTGCGCGACGCCTGCCAGGGGACCACCTCGTCGACCCCGAACTCGGTCGCCGCCTCGATGGCCTGGTCGTCACGGTCGCCCTTCGCCAGGGCCTGCACGAGGACGAACCGGGGCACGACCTCCGGCTCGCGGCACACCTCCAGGACGACCAGCTCGAGCTCTGCCTTGCCGGCCGCCTCGACCGTGCAGGTGACGCGCAGGCCGGCGCCGTCGGCAAGCATCACCCGCTCTCCGGGGGCGATCCGGCGGACGGTGGCTGCGTGCCGGCCCTCGGGACCATCGAGGACCACGCGCGTGCCCGCGGCAGCCTCGGCGAGGACGGCTGGTTCGACGAGGAACAGCGGCAGGGTCACGTCGGGCGGACCTGGCTACTTGGCCTTGAAGGCGTCGCGGAGCTTGCCGAACAGCCCAGGGTGGGCCGGGGACAACCGCCCTGCCGGGTGCTCCTCACCGCGTAGCGTGGCCAGCTGGCGAAGGAGCTCCTCCTGCTGCTCGTCCAAGCGGGTCGGGGTCTGCACGTTGGCGTGGATGATGAGGTCGCCGCGGCCGGTGCCGCGCAGGTGCGTGACCCCGAGGCCACGCAGCGTCATGGCGTCGCCGGGCTGCGTGCCGGCCTTGATCTCGAGCTCGTTGCTGCCGTCGAACGTGTCGAGCTTGACGGTGGTGCCGAGAGCGGCGGCGGTCATGGGCAGCTCGACGGTGCAGTGCAGGTCGTCCCC
This sequence comes from Pedococcus sp. P2_E2, assembly GCF_056403955.1. Taxonomy (NCBI): domain Bacteria; kingdom Bacillati; phylum Actinomycetota; class Actinomycetes; order Micrococcales; family Intrasporangiaceae; genus Pedococcus; species Pedococcus sp. P2_E2. The sequence continues at coordinate 165,837 of NZ_JBFUEM010000006.1, read as the reverse complement.
ACGCCGCTGGAAGGTCTGGTGGGGGCGCACCGCCACCTCGACGTAGAGGTCGCCGGCGGGGCCCCCGCCCTGGCCGACCTCACCCTCGCCTGCGAGCTGGATGCGGGTGCCGGTGTCCACTCCGGCAGGCACCTTGATCTTGAGGGTTCGGCGGGTGCGGACCCGGCCGTCACCGGAGCACTCGAAGCACGGGCTGACGAGCACCTCGCCGTAGCCCTGGCAGGTGACGCAGGGACGGGTCGTCATCACCTGGCCGAGGAAGGAGCGCTGGACCTGCTGGATCTCACCGCGACCGCCGCACACGTCACACGTGCGGCGAGCGGTGCCCGGCTGGGCACCGTCACCGTGACAGGTGGAGCAGACCACGGCCGTCTCGATGGCGAGCTCCTTCTCGGCACCGAACACGGCGTCGCCGAGGTCGATGTCGAGCCGGATGAGGGCGTCCTGGCCACGTCGCTGCCGCGACAGCGGACCCCGCTGTGCCTGACCTGCCCCGGCGCCGAAGAAGGCGTCCATGATGTCGCTGAAGGAGAACCCCTGCCCGAACCCGGCAGCGCCGCCGGCATAGGGGTCCGACCCCATGTCGTAGGACCGGCGCTTGTCGGCGTCGGAGAGCACGTCATAGGCCTGCGACACCTTCTTGAACTGCTCCTCCGCCTCCGGGCTCGGGTTGACGTCCGGGTGCAGCGTGCGGGCCTTCTTGCGGTAGGCGCGCTTGATGTCGTCGGGGCTGGCGTCCCGGGACACACCCAGGTCCTGGTAGTAGTCGTTCAACGAATGTCCTTGGTGTCACCGGGGTGACGGTCGGTGGTACGAGGTCGGACGCGCGTCACTGCGCGAGGATTCGGGAGACGTAGGTCGCCACGGCCCGCACCGACGCCATCGTCGTGGGGTAGTCCATCCGGGTGGGGCCGAGGACGCCGAGACCGGCGACGAGCTCTGAGCCCGAGCCGTACTCGGTCGAGACGACCGAGGTCGACTGGAGCCCGGCGAACGGGTTCTCGTGGCCGATGCGCACCGAGACCGTGTCGGAGGTCTCGCGCGCGGTGCCCAGCAGCTTGAGCAGCACGACGTGCTGTTCGAGGGCCTCGAGGACCGGGCCGATGCTGAGCGGGAAGTCTGTGCCGACGCGCGCGAGGTTCGCCGTACCCGCGAGGACGACACGCTCCTCGCGCTCCTCGACGAGGGCGTCGTCGAGGGACCGCACGACGGCCCGCACCAGGTCACGGTCGCCCGGCTCGAACTCGTCGGCGAGGCTGGCCAGGGACGCCGCGGCGTCGACCAGCCGCTGCCCGACGGCGCGCGCGTTGACCTTGACCCGGACGAGCCCGAGGGTCGCCTCGCCGTCCTTGCTGGACAGGTCGTGGCTCGTCTCGATGATGCGTTGCTCGACGCGGCCGGTGTTGACGATGAGCACGACCATCAGGCGGGTCGGGCCCATCGCGACGAACTCGATGTGCCGCACTGTCGACCGGGTCAGCGACGGGTACTGCATGACGGCGACCTGCCGCGTCAGTGAGGCAAGCAGTCGGACCGTCCGGTCCACCACGTCGTCGAGGTCGACGGCGCCCTCGAGGAACTGGGCGATGGCGGCCCGCTCGGCCGCCGTCATGGGCTTGACCGAGCTCAACCGGTCGACGAACAGGCGGTAGCCGGCGTCGGTCGGCACCCGCCCGGCGCTGGTGTGCGGAGCCGCGATCAGGCCCTCTTCCTCCAGCGCCGCCATGTCGTTGCGCACGGTCGCGGCCGAGACCCCCAGCTGGTGCCGGTCCAGCAGGGCCTTGGAACCCACCGGCTCAGAGGTCTGGACGTAGTCCTGCACGATCGCGCGCAACACTGCGAGTCGACGTTCTTCACTCATCAGGCACCTCCTTCGACCGATCTGGCCCCGCTACGGACAGGCTGGCACTCAGGCTCAGCGAGTGCCAAGTCTACGTTGTTCCCGTGTCCTGACCGCACGGGCGGCGCGCCCGCGCAGCCAAGGCCCCGGGGCGGCATACCCTGCGTCGGTGTCCGACCGCTATGGCTCCGATGTCCTGTCCGGTGACTGGAAGGTCCCCCCGCGGGGCCGTTCCCGCGAGGTGGAGGCCGAGACCGGCCTGGTCGTCGAGGACGTCGAGACCGGCTGGTGCGGTGCGGTGGTCCGGGTCGAGAAGGCCGGCGGGATGCGCGTCGTGCACCTCGAGGACCGACGTGGCCGCACGAAGGGTTTCCCGATGGGTCCGGGTTTCCTGCTCGACGGCTCCCCCGTCATCCTGACGCCGCCCACTGCCGCGGCCCGTGCCCTGCTGGCCGACGCACGCGCCCTCGCCTCGCGCACCGCCTCCGGCTCACGGGCCGTCCACGGAGCGACCGCCCGGGTGGCCAGCGGCTCGCGGATCTTCGTCGAGGGCCGGCACGACGCCGAGCTGGTCGAGAAGGTCTGGGGCGCCGACCTGCGGGTCGAGGGCGTCGTCGTGGAGCTGCTCGACGGCGTGGACGACCTGGTCGCGGCGATCGCGGACTTCCAACCCGGCCCCGGCCGCCGGATGGGAGTCCTCGTCGACCACCTGCTGCCGGGCACCAAGGAGCACCGGGTGGTGCAGGACGCCGCGCGGGGACCGTATGCCGCGCACGTGCGTGTGCTGGGGCACCCGTACGTCGACGTGTGGCAGAGCGTGCGCCCGGAGCGGCTCGGGCTGTCGCAGTGGCCCGTCATCCCCCGTGGCCAGTCCTGGAAGCACGGCATCTGCGCGCACCTGGGCTGGGCGCACCACGACCAGGCCGACATCGCGCGGGCGTGGAAGCAGATCCTCGGGACCGTGCGCTCCTACGCCGACCTCGAGCCGACCCTGCTGGCCAGCGTCGAGGAGCTCATCGACTTCGTGACGGAGTCACGAGATGTCACAGGGTGACGGAGTCACGAGATGTCACAGGGTGAGCGAGCCGGGACACTGACGTCCTCGGCGACCCTTCCTCGGGGTCGACCCTGACCTGTCCCTGAACCTCCCCTGTCTACACCCCGAAAGGTGGACTTTCGGAGGTCGTCGTGCGTTTCACTGGGTGCAGACACCACGCAGACCCTCACCACGGAGAGACCCATGACCGACCAACCAGAGCAGCCGCAGTCGCAGGTGCCCCCACAGGCGCCCCCCGGCTACCAGCCGACGCCGCACCAGCCACAGGACCAGCCACAGGACCGGCCGCCGACCCAGCCCCCGCCGGCGGCCTACGGCGTGGCTCCCCGGCCGATGTCGCCCCAGGACGAGAAGACCTGGGCGACCCTCGTCCACATCGCCCCGTTCGTCGCGGCCATGGTGGGCTTCCCGTTCCTCGGCCCGCTCATCGTCTTCCTCGTGTTCAAGGACCGCGGGCCGTTCATCCGGTTCCACGCCGCGCAGGCGCTCAACTTCCAGATCGTCATCACGATCGCGCTGTGGGTCTTCGGGCTCCTCTCGTTCGTGCTGATCGGGATCCCCTTCTTCATCGCCACGGGCATCGCCTGGGTGGTCTTCTCGATCATCGCCGCGGTCAAGGCCAACCACGGCGAGTGGTACCGCTACCCCCTCACGCCCGAGCTGGTGAGGTGACCGAATAGCGGTCCGCGCAGTCCCAGGAAGTCAGCGCAGTCCCAGGAGCCGTCGCACGACGGTGTCCGCCAGCAAGCGGCCCTGCCTCGTCAGCACCACCCGCTGACGGCGCAGGGCCGCCTGCGCGTCCACGAGGCCGTCGGCGATCAGGCCGGCGACGGCGAGGCGCCCGTCGTCACGCAGGTCCGCGATCGGCAGACCGTCCACGAGCCGCACGCCGAGCAGCACTCGCTCGTCGTACCGCTGCTCGTCGGTCAGCGTCTCCCGCCCGTGAGCCGGGCTGAGCCCCTCGGCGACGCGGGCGGCATACGCGTTGGGGTGCTTGACGTTCCACCACCGCACTCCGCCCACATGGCTGTGGGCGCCCGGCCCGATCCCCCACCAGTTGCCGTCGGCCCAGTAGCCCTCGTTGTGGCGGCACCGCGCCTCCTCGCGCCGGGCCCAGTTGCTCACCTCGTACCAGGTGTAGCCCGCCGCGGCGAGGTGCTCGTCGGCGATCTCGTACTTGGCCGCCTCGTCGTCGTCTTCAGGAGCGGGCACCTGTCCGCGCCGTACCTGGGCCGCCAGCTTGGTGCCCTCCTCGACCACCAGGGCGTAGGCCGAGATGTGGTCGGGCTCCAGCGAGCTCGCCACAGCCAGGCTGGTCCGCCAGTCGTCGAGGGACTCGCCCGGGGTGCCGTAGATGAGGTCGAGGCTGACCTGGAGCCCGGCGGCGCGGGCGGCGTCGACCGCGCGTTCGACGTTGGCCGGGTCGTGGGTGCGCTCGAGGGTCTGCAGGACGTGCGGCACCGCCGACTGCATTCCGAGCGACACCCGGGTGAACCCTGCTTCGGCGAGGACGGCGAGCCCCGCGGGAGTCACCGAGTCGGGGTTGGCCTCGGTGGTCACCTCGGCGCCAGGAGCCAGCCCGAAACGGTCCCGTATGCCGTGCAGCATCCGGGCGAGGTCCTCCGCGGCCAGCATCGTCGGGGTCCCGCCGCCGACGAACACCGTGTCGACGGTCGGCACCTCGCCGAGCACGTCGACCGCGAACACCAGCTCACGCAGTGCGGCGTCCGCGAACGTGCCGATGCTGGCTCCGTCGACGCCGAGCTCGGTCAGCGTGTAGGTGTTGAAGTCGCAGTAGCCGCAGCGCACCGAGCAGAACGGTACGTGCAGGTAGATGCCGAACGGACGGTCCCCGAGAGCCTGGAGCGATGCCTCTGGGAGGAGCCCGTCCGACGGCGCGGGGTCACCGTCGGGCAGGGCGCTGGGCATGGCTCCATCCTCGCAGGCGACTCCCGCAGCCCGGACACGGCGTGTCTTGGGGACACGCCGGAGTGGACTCGAAATGGCCCCCGAAAGTCCCAGAAATTTCCGCTGAACCACTTGTGGCGCAGTCGTCCCTGGATTAGAAATAACCCACGCAATCGCTTCGGCGAGAGCGTCGATCAGGACCTCGGTCCTGACCGTCGAAGGCCTCGGAAACTCATACTTTCCGAGGCCTTCACCTATGTCCGGGATGCTCACGCGTAGGGTCGAGCAGGTGACCACCCCTCTCTGGATCGACCTCGACGGCGTCGTCAACATGCGTGATGTCGGAGGCCTTCCGACCACCGACGGTGGCCACGTCGCCACCGGACGACTGCTGCGGTCGGACAACCTCCAGGACCTCACCGACGCCGACATCGACGACCTCGTGGAGCGCATCGGCGTCACCGACATCGTCGACCTGCGCAGCAACGTCGAGGTGCAGATCGAGGGCCCGGGGCCGTTGCGTGCCCGGGACCTCACGCACCACCACCACTCACTCTTCCGCGACGACGTCCGGGAGGTGACGGCGGCGGAGGCGCTGGTCCTCCCCTGGTCCAAGGCTGCCCAGGCCGCTGCCGACGCCGAGCCGCGTCTCGACGACGACTACTGGGCCAGCCACTACCTCGGCTACCTCGCCCACCGGCCGGACTCGGTCAGCGCTGCCCTGCAGGTCGTCTCGCGCAGCCGCGGCGCGACGATCGTGCACTGTGCCGCAGGCAAGGACCGTACGGGCACCGTCGTGGGTCTGGCCCTGTCCGTGGCTGGCGTGAGCGACGAGGACGTCGTCGCCGACTACGTCGCCACGGGTGAGCGGATCGAGCGGGTCGTGGCCAGGTTGATGGCTCGCCCCGCCTACGGCGAGGTCCTGGCGGGACAGCCGATGGACCACCACCGTCCCAAGCCGGAGACGATGGAGCGGATCCTCAGCGTGCTGACCGAGCGCTACGGCGGCGCCAGCGGCTGGCTGCGCGCGCAGGGCTGGAGCGAGGACGAGGTGGACGCCCTGCGCGCGAGCCTGCGGGCCTGACCCGGCCCCGCGGCATACCGGGTCGTGGCGCTCGCCTGCGGCGGCTCACCGAGCCGGTTTGTCGGTGACCCAGAGGCGGATGGTGCCCTGCACGACGGGGGTGCCGTCCCCGCGGACTCCCTTGACCCGCACCGGGATCTCCACGTCGCCTTCGCGCGCCCAGTCGGCCGGGTCCGTCTCGGCGACGCAGGTGATGTCGGTGGTCGCCTTGGCGGTGTACTCCACCTCCATGCCCTTGGGGATCCACCGGCGCGTCGGCGGGATGGTCGCCTCCGCGAGGGCGCCCATGGCCGCCTCGAGGCCGTTGCAGATCGCGATGACGTGGACGGTGCCGATGTGGTTCTGCACGCGGTGACGCTTCTTGATGGTCAGCTCGGCACGGTTGGGTCCCAGCTCGACGAACCGGGGACGTGCGGTGCGGAAGTAGGGCGCAGCCTGTTCGAAGACGAGCGAGAAGAGACGCTTGCCCTGCGGGTATGCCGTGAGGCGCCGGTACATCGCGTAGGTGTCGACCATGCGCTGATGTTACCGGACGGTAACACCGCGAAACGGCGAAGCGGCTACTTCTTCGTGACTGCGTCGTTGGACAACGCGGCGATGAAGGCCTCGGGCGGCACCTCGACGCTGCCGATGTTCTTCATCCGCTTCTTGCCGGCCTTCTGCTTCTCGAGCAGCTTGCGCTTGCGGCTGATGTCGCCGCCGTAGCACTTGGCGAGGACGTCCTTGCGGATCGCGCGGATGTTCTCGCGGGCGATGATGCGTGAGCCGATCGCAGCCTGGATGGGCACCTCGAACTGCTGGCGCGGGATGAGGTCCTTGAGCTTGCCGGCCATCATCACGCCGTAGGCGTAGGCCTTGTCCTTGTGGACGATCGAGCTGAAGGCGTCGACCGTCTCCCCCTGGAGCATGATGTCGACCTTGACCAGGTCGGCCACCTGGTCACCGTCGGGTTCGTAGTCGAGCGAGGCGTAGCCACGGGTGCGCGACTTGAGCTGGTCGAAGAAGTCGAAGACGATCTCGGCGAGCGGGAGCGTGTAGCGCATCTCGACGCGCTCCTCGGAGAGGTAGTCCATGCCGCGCAGGGTGCCGCGCTTCTGCTGGCACAGCTCCATGATCGCGCCGATGAACTCGCTCGGTGCCAGCACCGTGGCGCGCACGATCGGCTCGGTGACCGAGCTGACCTTGCCGTAGGGGAACTCGCTCGGGTTGGTGACCGTGAGCACCTTGCCGTCGTCCATCGTCACGTCGTAGACGACGTTGGGCAGCGTCGAGATGAGGTCGAGATCGAACTCGCGCTCGAGCCGCTCGCGCACGATCTCGAGGTGCAGCATGCCGAGGAAGCCGATGCGGAAGCCGAAGCCCAGTGCGGCGGACGTCTCGGGCTCGTAGACCAGCGCGGCGTCGTTGAGCTTGAGCTTGTCGAGGGCGTCGCGCAGGTCGGGGTAGTCCGACCCGTCGATCGGGTAGAGACCCGAGAACACCATCGGCTTGGGGTCGCGGTAGCCGCCGAGCGCCTCCTTGGCGGGCTTGGCCGCGTTGGTGACGGTGTCGCCGACCTTGGACTGGCGCACGTCCTTCACGCCGGTGATGAGGTAGCCGACCTCCCCCACGCCCAGCCCCTTGGCCGGAGTGGGCTCGGGCGAGCTGACCCCGATCTCGAGCAGCTCGTGGGTGGCCTTGGTGGACATCATCGCGATCTTCTCGCGGGGGTTGAGGTTGCCGTCGATGACCCGGACGTAGGTGACCACACCGCGGTAGGTGTCGTAGACCGAGTCGAAGATCATCGCGCGGGCGGGCGCGTCCGCGTCACCCGTGGGCGGCGGCAGCTGCCTGACGATCTCGTTGAGCAGGGGTTCGACGCCCACACCGGTCTTGCCCGAGACGAGCAGGCAGTCCTCCGGCTCGCAGCCGATCAGGCCGGCCAGCTCCTCGGCGAACTTCTCCGGCTGCGCCGCGGGCAGGTCGATCTTGTTGAGCACCGGGATGATCGCGAGGTCGTTCTCCATGGCGAGGTAGAGGTTCGCCAGCGTCTGGGCCTCGATGCCCTGGGCAGCGTCGACGAGCAGGACCGCGCCCTCGCACGCGGCGAGCGACCGCGACACCTCGTAGGTGAAGTCGACGTGCCCGGGGGTGTCGATCATGTTGAGCGCGTAGGTCGTCCCGTCGAGCTCCCACGGCATGCGGACGGCCTGCGACTTGATCGTGATGCCGCGCTCGCGCTCGATGTCCATCTTGTCGAGGTACTGCGCGCGCATGTCGCGGCCGTCGACGACGCCGGTGACCTGGAGCATCCGGTCGGCCAGCGTCGACTTGCCGTGGTCGATGTGGGCGATGATGCTGAAGTTCCGGATCAGGTCCGGCGGCGTTGCGTGCGGCTGCAGCGCGGTGCGGGCCATCGGGGACACGGGTGCTTCAAACCTCACGGGGCATCGGGAGAACGGAACGGCCCATCCTCCCATGCAACGGGGTATGCCGGTGACGCGCCGTCAGCTCGTGGCTGCCGGCGCGCCTGTCCTCGCCGCCTGGCTCGACTGGCGCCGGTTGGTCGATCGCTGCAGGAGGGCCGACCACAGGGCGATGCCGATCCCGGCCACGGCCAGCATGCCGCCGACCCTGGACGGCCATTCGTAGCCCAGACCCGCCGAGAGCACGATCGACCCGAGCCAGGCCCCGAGGGCGTTGGCGATGTTGAGGGTCGAGTGGTTGAGGGCGGCCGCGAGGGCCTGGCCCTCGTGGGCGACGTCCATCAGCCGGGTCTGCAGCATCGGGACGAGGATGCTGGGCAGCAGCCCGAGCACGAAGACGGCGATCAGGCCGGACCACTTCGCCGCCTGAACGGCCGGGCCGAACAGGAACAGCATGACGGCGATCGCCACCAGGAGGACGGTGATCCCCCGGAGCAGGCCGAGGCGGGACACCGGACCCGAGAGGAGCGCTCCGACCGTCATGCCCACGCCGTAGAGCGCGAGGATCAGCGGGATGGTCGCGCGGCCGAAGCCGCCGAGCTCGGTCATCGTCGGTGAGATGTAGGAGAACGTGGAGAACATGCCGCCGAAGCCGACGGTGCCGATCCCCAGCGCCAGCCACACCTGTGGCCGCTTCAGGGCAGACAGCTCCGAACGCATGCTCACCCCGCCGTCGGGCGGGCAGAACGGCACCCAGCGCCACACCGCGAGGACGGTGACCAGGGCGATCACTCCCACCGCGGCATACGGCCACTGCCAGCCATAGCTCTGGCCGATCCGTGTCGTGACGGGCACACCCACGATGTTGGCCACCGTGAGTCCCGTGATCATCATCGACACCGCCCAGGTGCGACGGTGGGCTGGCACCATCGACGCCGCGACCAGCGACCCGACCCCGAAGTACGCGCCGTGCGGCAGTCCCGACAGGAACCGCGCCGCCATGAGCAGCCCGTAGCTGCTCGCGAAGGCGGACATCACGTTCGCCACGGCGAAGGCCCCCATCAGCCAGAGCAGCAGCTGTTTGCGGGGCATCTTCGTGCCCAGGGTCGCCAGGACCGGAGCGCCCACGACCACGCCCGCGGCATAGGCGGACACGATGTGGCCAGCCGTCGGGATGTCGACATCGACCCCGGCCGCCACCTCGGGGAGCAACCCCATCGTCACGAACTCGGTGGTACCGATGGCGAACCCACCGACGGCCAGCGCCAGCAGGGCGAGGTTCACGTGCGCGGGGCGGACCGTGGGCTCGTCGAGCTCTGTCTGCGCGGAGAGGGTGGCGTCGGTCACGGGAATGCAACGACAGCAGGTCGGCCGGTCATTCCTCCATGGTGCGCCCCTGTGGCGGGTTGGGTGCGGATCGCCCAGCCGTCGAGACATAGCATCGGACGCGACCGACACAGCATCGAGGGGACCATGGCCGAACAGATCCGGTACGCCCACCCGCCAGGGGCACCGCAGCCCGCCGGCGAGGCGCCGCTGCTCCCCCCTGCCCCACCCGGGTACCGCCAGCACGTGCGGTCCCACCTGCGACACCCCCTCGAGAACCTTTGCCTGGTGGTCGTGATCCTCGGGTCGTTGCTCGTGTGGGCCGTGTCGGGCTACGAGGTGGCCTCGGCCATCATCGACCGTCGGGAGCCCGATCCCTATGCCGTGTTCTTCCTGGCGGCACCGCTGCTCATCTACTTCCTGCGTGGCCAGCTCTACGCGAGCCTGCGCCTGTCCGGCGTGAAGATCTCGCCGACGCAGTACCCCGAGGCACACCAGATGCTGCTCGACGCCTGCGCGCACTACGGTCTGCCGAAGGTGCCCGACGCGTACGTCGTCCTGGGCAACGGCATGATCAACGCCGCCGCCTCCGGGCACGGGTACCGCCGGTTCATCTTCGTCTACAGCGACCTGTTCGAGATCGGCGGGCAGGCACGGAACCCGGACGCGCTGCGGTTCATCATCGGGCACGAGGTGGGCCACATCGCCGCGGGCCACACGAGCTACTGGCGGATCCTGGCCATCAGCGGGGCACAGTGGATCCCGTTCGTCGGGTCGACGCTGAGCCGCAGTCAGGAGTACACCGCCGACAACTTCGGGTACTCCCTCGTCCCCCACGGCAGCGCCGGGGCGATGGCGACGCTCGCCGCCGGCAAGTACCTCAACCGCACGGTCGACGTGAACGCGCTGGCCGACCGGGCCACCACGGAGAAGGGCTTCTTCGTCTGGGTGGTCAACGCGTTGGCGTCGCACCCGGTCCTGGTCTGGCGCTCCCACGCCCTGCGCGACCGCCGCCGTCCGGGCCGGCTGCTGTGGAGGCCCAAGGACCGCCCGTGACCGATGAGGTCGACTACCGGCACACCTCCGTGCGACCGGCCTTCGCAGCGCTGCCACCGGAGGTGCGCGACGGCATCGCGACCGTGGCCGGGTCGCCGGTCGAGGTCGCCTCCCCACCAGTGACCACGGGTTTCACCGGCGCGTATGCCGGGTTGCTGGGCCTGCGCGACGGTCGCCGAGTCTTTGCCAAGGCTGCCGGGCCCTCGGCGCCCTTCGCCCTGCAGGCCATTCCGCGCGAGGCGCGCATCCTGCGGCTCCTCGCGGGCCGGGTGACCGCGCCGCAGCTGGTAGGGGCTACTTCGACCGGGGACTGGGAACTGGTCGTCCTCGAAGCCATCGACGGTGACATGCCCGGGACGCCGTGGACCCAGCGCGATGCCGAGGCGGCGCACGCCGCGTGCATCGAGCTCGCCCAGATGGACCCTTCGGTCGTGGCCGGGCTGACCGACGCCTCCCTGGCGCTCGACGTCGGCGGCGACGCCGCGTCGTTGGCGTGCCTGGACGACCTGGCGAACGGCGCGCGGTCGTGGCCGGACGGCATACCGCCACTGCCATCCGAGCGGGCGGCCGAGGTGGCCGGCCTCGGACGGCTGGCCAGCGAGGCCCTCGTCGGAGATCGCTTGGTGCACAGTGACCTGAGGCCGGACAACATGCTCATCACCCCGCAGGGCCGGGCGCGTCTGCTCGACTGGAACTGGGTCGCGCGTGGGCCTGCGTGGTGCGACTTCGTCGGGCTCCTGCCGTTGATGGCGCACCACGGTCTCGACGTCGACGGGATGGTCCAGCGGTCGCCGCTTCTCGACGATGTCGACCCGGAGGCCGTCGATGCCTTCCTCGCGGTCATCGTGGGCTACATGGTCGACGCGTGCGTGAAGCCGACGTTTCCCGGCTCGCTCAGCGCCGTCCGCGACCACCAACGTCAGATGGCGCGAACCTTTCTCGCCCTGCTGGGAGCGCGCCGAGGCTGGTCCTGACCGGCGCCTTCGGACCTGGCCGAACCAGCCGTGGTGTCGGGCGATCGTCAGTACCCTCGGGCCGATGGGGAACTCGACGCAGACCACGGCCAGGACCAACCAGGGGTGGCTCGGGCGACTGTGGCGATGGGTCACCGGCGCCTACCCGGGAGACTTCGTCGGCACCCCCGCGATGGAGTACTCCCCCGTCCCCGATGGGAGGCCGGATCCGGGTGAGATCGTGTGGACCTGGGTGCCGTTCGAGGACAACCACCGCGAGGGCAAGGACCGTCCCGTCCTGCTGATCGGGCGGGACGGGCGCTGGCTGCTCGGCGTCATGCTGACCACCAAGCTGCGCGGCGACTCAGAGCGAAGTCGGCGTGCGGCGCCGAACCGCGTGAGCATCGGTGTGGGTGCCTGGGACCGGCAACGGCGGCCCAGTGAGGTGAAGGTGGACCGGATCATCCGCGTGAAACCCAGCGGCATCCGGCGCGAGGGCGCAGCCATCGACGCGGCACGCTTCGCCCTGGTCGCCGAGGCGATTCGCGCTGTCGGAGGGTCCCGGTAGAGTCGAACGCATGTTCGATGCGTCCGTGACTTCCAGCGAGCTCCAAGGGGAGCTGGCCCGGTTGCGCGCGGATGGGCGTGACCGGTCCTTGGGTGAGCTGGTGGACCTGGCGGGTGAGTGCCAGTCGGTGATCAACCAGGCTGCGGCGTTGCAGATGCTGGCGATGGCGCACGTGGCGGCGATCGAGGACGTGGTCCTGGAGGACGGGACGATGGTGGAGCAGCACCGCGGGTTGGGGCACGAGCGCTTGGACGCGCCGGCCCTGGTCAGTGACCAGCTGGGGGTCAGCGACGCGGTCGCCGGCAGCCGCCTCGGCGCGGCCGTGGACCTGGTGACACGGGTGCCGGGGGTGTTCGCGGCCATGGGTGAGGGCCGCCTCGACGAGTACCGCGCCCGGGTCGTGGGTGAGGAGCTGCGGGACGCTGCGCCCGAGACCTGTGCCCTGGTGGTCGCGCGGATCGCCGACGGCCTCGGTTCGGAGCCGGCGGCGGCGCTGCGGCGGCGGGTGCGCCGCGTCCTGGGGGCGGTGGACCCGGACCTGGTGCGGGCCAAGGCGTCTCGGGCGCGGTCCGAGCGGAGCCTGCGCCGCTGGCCCGGGGACGAGCCCGGGGTGGACACCTGGATGGGCAGCTTCCCGGCCGAGATGTCGCGCAGTGGGTGGGCGGTGGTAGACGGGCTTGCGCGCGAGTACGTCCGCGGCGGCAGGGCGACAGGGGTGGAGCAGGCCCGCGCGGATGCGTTGATGGACCTGATCCATTCCCGCGCCACCGGCACGTTCGTCGTGCAGCTCGCCGTCCCCGCCGACCAGCTCGCCGGGCCGGACCAGCTGACCGCGCAGGACCAGCTGACCGCGCCGGACCAGCTGACCGCGCCGGACCAGCGCACGGCGACGCCTCACGAGTCCGTTGGCGACACGGCGCCCACCACGATCAGGCAGATGGCGGAGCCCCGCGGCAAGACGGTGCCGACCGAAGCAGGACCGGCGGTGGAGGCAGTTGCCGGGAGCGCAGCAGGTGCACGTGACGCCGACACGCTGGTGACGGTGGCTGGGTTGGGGATGCCGGGCACCACCCAGGTGCTGAGGTCGTGGCTCGACACCCTCGGGGACGCTGCTGACTCCCATCTCGACACCACGAGCCACACCACGAGCGACTCCACCAGCGACACCACGAGCCACACCACGAGCGACTCCACGAGCGACTCCACGAGCGACTGCGCTAGCGACTCCACCAGCGACACCACGAGCGACACATCGAGCGACGGGGCGGCAGGCATCGCACCGACCGTGCGCCACGAGGTGGTCGCCTGCGACGCCACGACCGGTGCCCTGTTGGCCGCGGCCACCGACCCCGACAGGACTGGTCGACAGCGTCTCACCGAGTCCAAGGCCTACCGTCCACCAGCGGCGCTGGTCGACCTGGTCAGAGCCCGGGATGGGCAGTGCCGCTTCCCCGGCTGCTCGGTCAACGCCCGCTTCTGCGACCTCGACCACGTCCGACCCTGGCCACTGGGGCCGACCGATGCGGCCAACCTGATGTGCCTGTGCCGCCGACACCACCGCATCAAGCAGACCGTCCGATGGCGGGTCCGCATCGAGCCCAACGCCACCGTCACCTGGACCGACCCGACCGGCAGGGTGCGCTCGACCCTCCCCACCGACTTCCTGCAACGCCTCGACGGCGAGCCACCGGCGCGAGTCACCCTGCCCAAGGGAGTCGGAGGGCCCGAGCGACGAGGGCCCGAAGCCGAGGCCGTGGGGCCGGTCGACGCGCCCGGAGTGCTCTGGTCGGTGTGGGAGGAAGAACTCGCCCACGAGCTGAGCCGGGCCGAACGCCACGGCAACAGACGGCGGGTCGTGCCCGACCGTGCCGAGGGGCTCGCCACCCAGCTGACCACTGGACGGGTCGGCTTCACCCTCGACCGCGCCTACGCGCCCGGCTGCCCGGGTCGGTGGTTGCGCCGACCGGCGAGTCTCTGAGGCGACCCACCGTTCTGAGCCGGGATAGCGTGACGCCCATGGCATCGGAACCGGCCTCCCTGCGATCACGCCTGGCCCGTCTCTGGCGACGAGCATCAACATCCGCCCGCGACGCGGCCTCGCCGACCCGCGACGCGGCCTCGCCGACCCGCGACGCGGCCATGTCGACCCGCGACACACAGCGTCCCGCGCGAGGCACCACGACTTCCCCGGCCAGTGCCGCGCATCAACGAGCAGCCACCGGCTATCCCGGCGACTTCACCGGCACGCCGACCCTCGACTACGCGCCCAAGCCTGACGGCGAGCCCGACCCGGGCGAGATCGTCTGGACCTGGGTGCCCTACGAGGAGGACCACCGCCAGGGCAAGGACCGACCGGTGCTGGTCATCGGTCGCGACGGCGCGTGGCTGCTGGCTCTCATGCTGACCAGCAAGGACCACGACCGTGACCACGAGCAGGAAGCCCGACATGGTCGGTACTGGCAGGACATCGGCTCGGGCGACTGGGACCGCCAGGGCCGTCCCAGCGAGGTCCGGGTGGATCGCATCCTGCGCGTGGACTCCTCCGCTGTGCGACGCGAGGGCGCGGTGCTCGACCGCGACCGGTTCGACCAGGTCGCGGCGGCCGTCCGCGCCGCGAGCTGACCGAGCCGCGAGCTGACCGAGCCGCGAGCTGAGCTCAGCCCCGCGGCATACCCGCTGCGGTGCCGCTGCCGGAGGGGCATGGCCGGAGGGGCATGGCCGGAGGGGCATGGCCCGAGGACAACGCGAAGGGCCGGTCACCCGTAGGTGACCGGCCCTTCGTGAGGTGTGCCGTGGAAGGCGACTCGCGTCAGAGCGAGGCGGCCTTCTTCGCCATGGCCGACTTCTTGTTGGCGGCCTGGTTGGCGTGGATGACACCCTTGCTCGCGGCCTTGTCGAGCTTCTTGCTCGCGGTCGCGAGAGCGTCATTCGCCGCAGAGGCGTCGCCGGAGTCGACGGCTGCCTGGAACTTGCGGATCCAGGTCTTGAGCTCGCTCTTGACGGCCTTGTTGCGCTCGGTCGCCGTGCGGTTCGTCTTGATCCGCTTGAGCTGGGACTTGATGTTTGCCACAGGTGTGTCTCTCTTGGTTGGTCGGTGGTTGCCGTTAGAGGGCGGCAGAAGTCTCTCGGGACCAGGCTGGTGGGGCGCCTGTGGTTGAGAGGCTCTGGATGGTGCTGCATGCGCGCACGACCATGCGCGCACGCGAGGGGCAAATCTACCAGCGAGGAGCCCACTCCCCCAAAACGTGGGTATGCCGCGTGCTCCCGACGCGGTCAGGTCGCGCCTGGGTGCTCACCGGCCGCTGCGGGCCTGCGTGATCGTGAGGACGGCGCGTTCGACGGCGTAGACCGGGTCGCGGCCACCGCCCTTGACCTCGAAGTCGGCGTTTGCGACTGCCTGGATCGCGTCGGCGAGCCCCTCGGGCCCCCACCCGGACAACCCGCGCCGGGCCTTGTCCACCTGCCACGGGGCCATGCCGAGGTCGCGCGCCACATCCGCCGATCGCCCACGACCAGCTGCGCCCACCTTGACGAGCTGGCGCAGCTGTTGGGCGAGCACGGCCACGATCGGCACCGGGTCGACCCCCGTGGCGATGGCGTGGCGCAGCAGCCGGAGCGCCTCGCCGGCGTTGCCCGCGACAGCGGCGTCGGCCACCTTGAAGCCGGTCGCCTCGACCTTGCCTCCGTGGTACCTGGCGACCAGGTCCTCGTCGATGGTGCCGGTGGTGTCGGCGACGAGCTGCTGGCACGCGGAGGCGAGCTCGCGCACGTCCTTGCCGATGGCCTCGATCAGTGCGCGCACGGCATCGGGGGTGACGCGGCGCCCCGCCCGACGGAACTCGTGCATGGCGAAGTCGGTCTTGTCACGGTCGGTCTTGATGGCAGGAGCCTCGAGCACGCGCGCCTGCGACTTCTTGAGGAGGTCCAGGACCTTCTTGCCACGCTGCCCCGACTTGTGGGTGACCACCAGGGTCACCTCGGCGTCGGGGGCGGCGAGGAAGGCGAGCAGGTCTTCCTGGAGCTCGTCCGGCGCCTCGTCGAGGTCCTGGACGACGATGCACTTCTCGCCCCCGAACAGCGACGGGCTGGCATGCATGCCGAGCGCGCCCGCCTCGTAGGTCTCGGCGGCCAACCGGATGACCTCGAGCTCGGGAGCAGAGGCCCGGAGCTCGTCGAGGGTGGTGCTGAGCGCACGGTCGGCGATGACGGCCTCGGGTCCGCTGATGAGGACGAGAGGGGGCACGGTGCGCGTCGCGGTGGCGGTCACGGGGACAGCCTCCCATGCGCCGGGGACAGCCTCAGCCGCCCGGACAGTAGGCCTCACCCGCGGGGAGCCCCGGGTGGACCGGACCCTCACGGTCGCTCACCGAGCCCCCACCACTGCGTCCCGCGCGGACAGCGATCACCTCGGCCAGGATCGCCACCGCAATCTCCCCCGGTGCGTTGGCCCCGATGTCGAGCCCGATGGGCGCATGCACCGTGGCGAGCTCGTCAGGCGTCACGCCGTGGTCCAGCAACCAGCCGCGCCGCCGCTCCTGCGTCCGGCGCGAACCCATGCCCCCGATGTATGCGGTGCCGGCCCCCAGACCCGCCGCGATGGCGGGGCCGTCCACGTCGTCGTGATGGCTCGTCACGACGAGCGCGTCCACTCCCTCGGGGACGGAGGGATCGTCGCTCGACAGGGTCACCGACCAGCCGAGCGGGGTGGCGAGGGCGACGAGTGCCTCGGCCACGGGCCCGGCTCCGACGATGTGCAGGGTGCAGGAATCCGCCATCCCGTCAGTATCGCCCTACTCGAAGGCGAGGGTGGCGGCTCCGGAAGCCTCCAGGCCGAGGCCCTTGAGGCGGGATGCGACGACATCGGCGGGCAGCTCCAGGCTCTCGGCGAGCTCGTCGACGGACAACCCGAGCTCGATCCCGTCGCGCAGCTCCTCGTCGGACTCGGCCGTCCAGGCGTGGCCGCCGGTCACCGCGGTGCGCGTCGACTCTGCGGGTGGCGGCGAGTCGGCCACCGGTCGAGGATGCTCCGCCACGTCCTCCCCCGTGGCCCCCATGGACGGGCCGACCAGCGCGCCGGTGATGCCGCGGAGGGCCGGCTCGTGCACCTGCACCGGAGGCGCCGCCGTCTCGTCGAGCCGCCTCAGCGCCGCCAACACCCGCTCGCGGTCGGTGGTCGGCCAGAACGGAGGCAGCGAACGCTGGAGGAACCCGGCATACCGAGCAGTCATCATGCGGGAGTCCAGGAAGGCGACGACGCCACGGTCGTCGGCGCGGCGGATGAGGCGCCCCGCCCCCTGCGAGAGGCGTAGCGCGGCGTGGGTCGCCGACACGGCCATGAAGCCGTTGCCCCCCATCCGGGCGATGGCCTGTGAACGCGCCGACGAGAGGGGGTCGTCGGGGCGCGGGAAAGGGATGCGGTCGATGATGACGAGCTGGCAGGCCGAGCCGGGCACGTCGACGCCCTGCCAGAGGGTAAGGGTGCCGAACAGGCAGGTCTGCGGGTCTCGTGCGAACTGTCGCACGAGGGTCGTGATCTGGTCCTCGCCCTGGCACAGGAAGCCGATGTCGCCGTCGAACCTCTCCCGCATCGCCTCGGTGGCCTCCTTGGCCGCGCGCATCGAGGAGAACAGGCCGAGGGTCCGCCCACCGGCCGCCCTGACCAGCGCCTCGATCTCGTCGAGCGTCTGCTCGCTCAGGCCGTCGCGTCCCGGTGCAGGAAGGTGTTGCGCCACATAGGCAATCGCCTGCTGGGGGTAGTCGAAGGGGCTGCCGACATCGAGTCCGCGCCATTCCGGCGCGCCCTCGCCCCGCAGGCCCATCGTGCCGGCAACGGCGTCGAACGTCCCGCCCAGCTCGAGCGTCGCCGACGTCATCACGACAGTGCGGTCGCCAAAAACCTTGTCGCGCAACAGCATCGCCACACTCATGGGCGCCACACGCAACACCGAGCCGCGTCGCTGGTCGCGACTCACCCACACGACGTCGAGGTCGCGCTGCTCGAGGACGCGCGATGAGTTCTCGAACATCTCGTCGATGGCGGCCTGCGCCACCTTGCGGGCACCGTCCGGCTCGACGCCCTTCTCCGGCTTGAGCTCGGACTGCACCTGCCTCGTCGTGTCCCTCACCCTCGCGAGCGCGAGCGACAGCGAGTCGGGTATGCCGTTCAGCTTGCCTTCGGGGAGCTGGTCGAGGACCCCCTGGAGGAAGACCGAGGCGTCGTCGACGGCGTCGGTGGACTCGGCGAGGCGTGCGGCTCGCTTGGCCGCGGCCGCGACCATCGAGGGCGTGATCTCGTCGGTGATCGTGGACGTGACCCGGTCGACCAGCTCGTGCGCCTCGTCCACGATGAGCAGGTCGTGCTCAGGCAGCATCTGTCGGCCCTCGAAGGAGTCGATCGCCATGAACGAGTGGTTGGTGACGATGACGTCGCAGTCCTTGGCCGCGTCGCGCGAGCGCTCGACGAAGCAGTCGGCGAACGCCGGGCACTTGCTGCCCATGCACTCGTGGGCGCTGACCGAGACCTGTCGCCACGCCCGCTCGCTCACCCCGGGCACCAGCTCGTCGCGGTCGCCGGACTCGGTGGTGTCGGCCCACTCGCGCAGCCGCACCACCTCCTGGCCCAGGCGCGAGGCCGCGCGGTCGACCTCGGCGACCTCGAACAGCCCTTCCTCGTCGTCAGGGAACCCACCCTCGAGCTTGTGGGCGCACAGGTAGTTGCGACGGCCCTTGACCAGCCCGTAGGTGGGCCGCTTCCCGAGCAGGGGTGCGATGGACTCGGCCAGCCGCGGCATGTCGCGGTCGACGATCTGGGCCTGCAGCGCGAGGGTCGCGGTGGCGACGACAGCGGGCTTGCCGGTCTTCTGGGCGTGCATGACGGCCGGGATGAGGTAGGCGAGCGACTTGCCCGTGCCGGTGCCCGCCTGCACGAGGAGGTGCTCGTCCCTGGCCACGGCGTCCTCGACGGCGTGCGCCATCTCGACCTGGCCAGGACGCTCGACCCCACCGACTCCCTGGACGGCGGCGTGCAGGAGGTCGTCGAGACTGGCCATTGGGTCAGCGTATGCCGTGCGCCGGCTCGATCCGTCGCCTGTCCCCACCCCTCGCAGCTCGCAGCCGTGACCCCGGCGCCGCGGGCGCCGGGGTCACAGTGGTCGGTTCCGGGTCAGGTCACCTCTCGTCCACCCAGGCGGGTGCCGGAACCCCGTTCCCCGTCAGGTTGTCGCACCCGACGAACTGGGTGTCCACGCGCTGGATGGCGCAGAAGTAGGTGACCGTCGGCTCGAGGGGCGCGGGGCCGGCGTCCTGGCGGGCGGCGGCCGGGAGCGTGCCCAGTGCGACGAGGAGTGCTGTGGCGGTGATCATGGGGAGAATCCGCCGGGTCTGCTGGATGGTGTTCACGGTGTGCTCCTGGTGCTGAGAGGTGTGTGGTGCTGACCCCTCCACGGTCCGGCCGGGAGGCCCTGACCCACATCGGGTGCACCCCCTCAGAAGCACCGCCGAAACCCCTCAAATATCGGGTGTCGGCCCGACGGGCACAGGAACACACTGGGGACGTGCCCCCTGCGGACCTGCTCTCGAGCGACGGCTTCGTCGGCCGCTCCGGCGAGCTCGGCGAACTGGCCGCGGCCCTGGCATCGGCACGGGCGGGGCACGGGCGTGCCGTGCTCGTTCTGGGCGAAGCGGGGGTCGGCAAGACCAGGCTGGCGCAGCAGGCCTGCGCGCTGGCCCGGGACTTCCTCGTCCTCACCGGCGCCTGCCTGCCGCTGTCCTCGATGAGCGTTCCCCTCCTGCCGCTGCGCGCCGCGGTGGGTGGGCTCCCTGCCGAGCAGCGACCCGCCCTGCGGCGTGCTGCCGGTGTCGAGGCCGCTGAGGAGTTCGACCGGTGGCTCGAGGACCGCTGCACCCAGACTCCGGTCGCCCTCGTGGTCGACGACTTGCAGTGGGCCGATCCCGCCACGCTCGACGTGCTGATGTGGGTGCTGGCCGGGCTGACTACCCGCCGCCTGGCCTTGCTGGTGACGGTGCGCCGCGGGGAGGCGGGTCCCGGCCATCCTCTGCAGCGCTGGTTGGCCGACGTGCGGCGCCTCCCGGGGTTCGTCGAGATGTCCCTCGGACCGCTCGACCTCGAGGAGACCCGCGCCCAACTCACGGGCGTGCTGGGGGAGGTGCCGCACGACACCCTCGTGCGAGAGGTGTACCGCCGCACTGGAGGCAACTCCTACCTGAACCGACTGCTCGTCCAGGGCCTCTCCCCCACCGCGTCTGCGCTCGGGCCCAGCCTCCCGGAGGACCTCTCCGCAGCGGTCCTGCGTGCCTGGCACCGGCTGGACACCCCGGCTCGCGAGCTCGCCCGGGTTCTCGCCGTCCAGGGCCGGGTCGCGGGCGACGGTGCACTGGACCGCGTGGCCGCCCTGGCCGGCGTGACCGACCTGCGCTCCGCACTGCGCGACTGCGTGGACGGCAACCTTCTCGAAGCCGACGGGAGAGGCGGTTACTGGTTCCACCACCCCCTCCAGGCAGAGGCCTTGGCGGGCAGTCTTGGCCGGTTGGAACGCGAACACCTCCATACCGCCTTTGCCGGGGCCCTCGAGCAGGATCTTGCCTCGGCTGCGGCCGGCGCAGTGTCGGCGGACGAGTCGACACTAGAGACCCTCAGCCTCATCGCCGACCACCACCGCCAGGCAGGTCATGCCCAGGAGTCGTATGCCGTGGGGCTCCGCGCGGCCGAGCTGGCCCAGGACCTGGGCGCCACGACCATGCAGGTGAGGCTGCTGCGGCGCGCCCTCGAGGTCAGTGAGCAGCTCGACGGCAATGCCCCGCAACCGGCTACCGCCCTGTGGGAGCGGCTGCGTCTGGCGGCCGAGTTCGTCGGTGACTTCGAGGAGGAGCTCCACGCGGTCGAGGCCCTGCTGAGCAGGCTCGACGAGGGACAGGAACCGCTCGCCGTGGCCGAGCTCCTGGTGCGCCGACAGCACCTGCGGTTCATGACCGGCCGAGGCTTCCTCGACCCCGCCGAGATGCGACGGGCCGTCGAGCTCGCGGGACACGAGCCCGAGTCATGGCAGCACGCGCTCGCCCTCGCCGAGCTGGCGCACGCCGCTCTGTGGCAGGACGACGCCTCCTCCCCTCAGTTCGCCACGGCTGCGCTGGAGCGTGCCCGAGCCTGCGGCAACCCCCGCGCGCTGACCTATGCCCTGACAGCCAACGCCATGCTGGCGGTGCACGAAGATCGTCCGGACGACGGGCAGCGGCTGGGACGCGACGCCGTCCAGGCGGCCGTCGAGGCCCGGGACGGGTTTGCGTTCGTGCACGCGACGCTGTGGGAGGCGAACTCCGTCGAAGGACCGATCAGCCCCGAGTGGATTGCCATGGTCGGTCGGCGCAGGGCGGAGCTCGCCGACCTGGGGATGCCGCACCCGGTGATGGCGTGGCTGGCGTGCAACGAGGCTTTCGGCCAGCTCCACGCCGGCAACCTGGAGGCCTGCTCACAGCTGCTCCGGATGGCCCTGGGATCCACACCGGGAACGCTCGCCGACGTCCAGACCCGCCTGAGCGCCGCCTGGATGGCAGCAATCCAGGGCCAGACGCACGAGGCAGAGGGTCACCTGGCCCGCGCGGACGAGCTGTTCGCCGAGACGTCGACCTTCCTGGCCTTCGAGTTCGACGCCGTCCGAGCCATGGTGCTGCTCTCGGGCGGGCACCTCCGCGCCGCGCTCGATGCGGCCTTGACGAGCGCGATGAACCAGGGGGCACCCGCCACCATGTGTGAGTGGCTGCTACCCCTCGCCGCACGGGCTCTCGCCGACCTGGTGCAGCAGGAGCGCGACACCGGTTCCGACCCTGCGGGTCTCCTTGCCGAGCTCGATGCACTCACAGCCAGGTTCCCGGAAACCCTCGCCGAGATGGGCGGGATGAGTCGTTTCTACGAGCGGCAGCTGGCCGGTCTCGGGGCGATGTACCACGCGGAGGTTGCCCGCGCCCGTCAGGCCGCTGACGAGCCCCTCCTGTGGGAGCAGGCGTCGAACGCCCTTCACCAGCTGCTGCCCTGGGAGGAGTGCTACTCGCTGTGGCGGCAGGCGGGATCGCTGTTGCTCGCGAGCCATGGCAGTCGCGACGACGGTGTCGACGCGCTGCGCCGCTCGTACGCCCTGGCCCGGATGCTGGGCGCGCAGCCCATCATCGCGGAGCTCGAGGCGCTGGCCCGGGGCACCCACGTCCGCCTCGCCGACCCGGTCACCAGCGGTCCAGCCACCGGGGACGCACGCCAGGTCGGCCTCACGGCGCGCGAGACGGAGATCCTCGGACACATCGTCGCCGGTCGCACCTACGGCGAGATCGCCAGGTCCCTCGTGGTCAGCGAGAAGACCGTCAGCTCGCACGTCAGCCACCTCCTGAGCAAGACGGGGTGCGCCAACCGCGTCGACCTCGCGCGCTGGGCCACGCGCACGTAAGCCACCGGCATACCCGAGGGTGGAGCCGGGCGTGGCCGCGGACCGGACCACGCCCTGCGAGGATGGCGGCGATGACTGTTGACCACGCGAGCCCCGAGGCCGCGAGCCCACCACTGCTCACCGACCTCCTCCCGGCCGGGGTCGCGGAGCCGGACGACGTGTATGCCGCGTTCGACGGTTGGGCGCGCGACCGTGGGCTGCCGCTGTATCCGCACCAGGACGAGGCCCTGCTCGCCGTCCTGGCCGGGGAGAACGTCGTCCTGTCCACGCCGACGGGTTCTGGCAAGTCCCTCGTCGCCACGGGAGCACACCTGGCCGCGCTGGCCACCGATCGGGTGAGCTTCTACACCGCTCCCATCAAGGCGCTGGTGAGCGAGAAGTTCTTCGCGTTGTGCGAGATCTTCGGCGCGTCCGAGGTCGGCATGCTCACGGGCGACGCCTCCGTGAACCCCGACGCGCCGATCATCTGCTGTACCGCCGAGATCTTGGCCAACCTCGCCCTGCGCGAGGGAGCCGACGCCGACGTGGGTCTGGTCATCATGGACGAGTTCCACTTCTACGCCGAGCCCGACCGGGGCTGGGCCTGGCAGGTGCCCCTGCTCGAGCTGCCGCAGGCGCAGTTCGTGCTGATGTCCGCGACCCTGGGCGACCTCACCGACCTCGCCGAGGACCTGACCAGCCGCAACGGCCGGGCGACGACCATGGTCACCGGCACCGAACGACCCGTGCCCCTGAGCTTCACCTGGGCCCTGACGCCGCTCTCCGAGACGATCGAGGAGCTGCTCACCACCCACCAGTCCCCCGTCTACATCGTCCACTTCACCCAGGCAGCGGCGCTCGAGCAGGCCCAGGCGCTGCTGTCGATCAGGGGCACCGTCAAGGCGGACAAGGCCGCGATCGCCGAGCGCATCGGCGGGTTCCGGTTCACCGCCGGCTTCGGACGGACCCTGTCCAAGCTGGTCCGCTCCGGGATCGGGGTGCACCATGCGGGGATGCTGCCGCGCTACCGGCGGCTGGTCGAGCAGCTCGCCCAGGACGGCCTGCTCAAGGTCATCTGCGGGACCGACACCCTCGGCGTCGGCATCAACGTGCCGATCCGCACCGTCCTGTTCACCGGGTTGGTCAAGTTCGACGGGTCCCGGCAACGGGTTCTGAAGGCCCGCGAGTTCCACCAGATCGCCGGACGGGCCGGGCGCGCGGGGTTCGACACCAGCGGGTCGGTGGTCGTCCAGGCCCCCGAGCACGTCATCGACAACGCGCGGGCGATTGCCAAGGCCGGCGACGACCCCAAGAAGCTCAAGAAGGTCCAGCGTCGCAAGCCGGCCGACGGAGAGGTGTCGTGGACCGAGCAGACCTACGACAAGCTCGTCGCCGCGGAACCCGAGCCGCTGGTCTCCCGGATGCGGGTGGACCACTCGATGATCCTCAACGTCGTCCAGCGGCCTGGCGACCCGGTGCGCGCCCTGAGCCATCTCCTGCGGGACAACCACGAGACGCCGCGCGGGCAGGCCAGGCTGTCCCGTCGCGCCATCACGCTGGGCAGGAGCCTGCTCGACACCGGCGTGCTCCGCCGCATCTCGCCGCCCGACCCTGACGGGCGCACCATCGAGGTGCGTGGTGAGCTCCAGCACGACTTCGCCCTCAACCAGCCGTTGGCACCGCTGGCCCTGGCCGCGCTCGACGTGTTGGACCCGCAGTCCCCGACGTACGCCCTCGACGTCGTCTCGGTCATCGAGGCGATCCTCGATGACCCCCGCCAGGTCCTCATGGCGCAGCAGTTCAAGGCCCGTGGCGAGGCGGTGGGCGAGATGAAGGCGGAGGGAATCGAGTACGACGAGCGGATGGCTCTGCTGGAGGACGTGACGTGGCCGCGGCCGCTCGCCGACCTGCTCGAGGCGACGTTCGAGATCTTCCGGCAGAGTCACCCGTGGGTCTCGGAGTCGGCGCTGTCACCCAAGTCGGTGGTCCGCGACATGTACGAGCGCGCCATGACCTTCACCGAGTTCGTCTCGACCTACCAGCTGGCCCGGTCCGAGGGCCTGGTCCTGCGCTACCTCACCGATGCCTACCGGACGCTGCGTCAGACGGTGCCTGACGCCCACCACAGCGAGCAGTTCGACGACCTCTTCGAGTGGCTCGGCGAGACGGTTCGCCAGACCGACTCCTCCCTCCTCGACGAGTGGGAGGCGCTGACCGACACCGACGCCAACGAACGCCTGGAGGAGCTCGAAGGACTGGCAGCACACGGCGGCACCCGACCCACCCGCCCGATCACGTCGAACGAGCGTGCCTTCCGGGTGATGGTCCGCAACGCGATGTTCCGTCGCATCGAGCTCGCCAGCCGTGACCGGTTCGGCGACCTCGCGGCTCTCGACGCCTCCCAGGCAGCACTCCCCGAGCCGCCACGCCACCCCCTGATGGACGGGGCAGCGTGGGACGAGGCGCTCGGGGCCTACTACGCCGACCACGACACGATCGGCACCGACGCCGAGGCCCGCGGACCCCAGCTCCTGACGATCACCCCGTCGCAGGGGCCCCCGCCGGGGGCGCTGGAGCCGGAGACCGAGCACCGCCTCTGGAACGCACGACAGACCATCCACGACCCCGAGGGCGACCACGACTGGGTGATCGAGGCGGTGGTCGACCTCGAAGCCTCCGACGAGGCCGGCGAGCCGGTGGTCCTCACGACGGCAATGCGCCGCCTCTGACCTACTGCCGAATCACGCGGTGGTCGTGAGGTCCAGGGTCATGAACACGCTGAACTCGTCGGCGAGGTAGGGCCCGAACGGGCCGCAGGCCGTGAAGCCGTACGCGGCATACATCGTCCGTGCGGGCGCGAACTCCTCGGGCGAGCCTGTCTCGAGACTCAGCCGGGTGTAACCGCGCCGCCCGGCCTCGACCACGACGTGGTCGAGCAGCGTTGCCGCCACCCCACGCCGACGGTATGCCGGTGCGGTGCGCATCGACTTCAGCTCGCCGTGGGTGGAGTCGAGCTCGCGCAGGGCCGCGCAGCCGAGCACGTCTTCGCCGTCCCACAGGCTCCAGAAGCTCAGGTCCGGCGTCCGCAGCCGGTCGAGGTCGAGCGCGTGCACGCTCTCCGGTGGCGAGTAGCGCCGCATGTCCTCGACGTGCTCGGCCAGCAGGGCCTGGACCTGGGCCGTGTCCAAGCCGCCCAACCTGATGTCCAAGGCGCGTGACCGGGTTGAGCGCTTCAGGCCGCCGCGAAGCCCGCGAGCTCGCTGGCGAGCTCCGCGTGGACACGAGCCTTGAGCAGGGTGCCGGTTCCGGTGTGCTCGCTGGAGAGCACTTCTGCCTCCTCGTGCAGGCGGCTGACGAGGTCGCCGCGGTCATACGGCACCAGCACCTCGACGTCGATCGTGGGGCGCGGGAGCTCGTCGGCGATCAGGGCACGGAGCTCGTCCAGCCCGGCGCCGGTGCGGGCCGAGACGACGATCGAGTGCTTCTCGTGACGCCGGATCCGGTCGAGCACCTCCGGGTCGGCCGCGTCGGCCTTGTTGACGACGATAACCTCGCGGACGTTGGCGGCCTCGACGTCGGCCAGGACCGCCCGGACCGCGCTGATCTGTCCCTCGGGGTCGGGGTGGGAGCCGTCGACGACGTGCAGCAGCAGGTCGGCGTCGGCCACCTCCTCCAGCGTCGACCGGAAGGCCTCGACCAGCTGGGTGGGGAGCTGCCGAACGAAACCGACCGTGTCGGCAAGGGTGTAGAGGCGACCGTCCTCGGTCTCGGCACGACGGACGGTCGGGTCGAGGGTCGCGAACAGCTGGTTCTCGACCAGCACGCCGGCGCCCGTGAGGCGGTTGAGGAGAGAGGACTTGCCAGCGTTGGTGTAGCCGGCGATGGCGACGCTCGGCACCTCGTGGGCCTTGCGGCTGAGGCGGCGGGTGTCGCGGCTGGTCTTCATCTCCTTGATCTCGCGCCGGAGCTTGGCCATCCGGGTGTTGATGCGGCGCCGGTCGAGCTCGATCTTGGTCTCACCGGGACCACGCGACCCCATGCCCTGGCCGCCGGCAGCCTGGCCACCGGCCTGCCGCGACATCGACTCACCCCAACCACGCAGGCGCGGCAGGAGGTACTGCAGCTGGGCCAGCTCGACCTGGGCCTTGCCCTCCTTGGACTTCGCGTGCTGGGCGAAGATGTCGAGGATCAGGGCGGTCCGGTCGATGACCTTGACCTTGACGACGTCCTCGAGCGCGCGCCGCTGGCTGGGCGTGAGCTCGGTGTCGCAGATGACCGTGTCGGCGCCTTCGGCGATGACGATGTCACGCAGCTCGATGGCCTTGCCCGAGCCGAGGTAGGTGCCGGTGTCCGGCTTGGCGCGGCGCTGGACGAGCCCGGCCAGCACGGTCGAACCCGCGGTCTCGGCCAGTGCGGCGAGCTCACGCATCGAGTTGTCGGCGTCCTCGGCGGTGCCTTCGGTCCAGACGGCCGCGAGGACCACGCGCTCGAGCCGCAGCTGACGGTACTCGACCTCGGTGATGTCCTCGAGCTCGGTGGACAGCCCCGCGACACGGCGCA
Organism: Pedococcus sp. P2_E2; assembly: GCF_056403955.1. Lineage (NCBI taxonomy): Bacteria > Bacillati > Actinomycetota > Actinomycetes > Micrococcales > Intrasporangiaceae > Pedococcus > Pedococcus sp. P2_E2. The sequence continues at coordinate 138,650 of NZ_JBFUEM010000006.1, read as the reverse complement.
GGGCAGCGCGGTCCTCGCGGTCGTACTGGTCGCCGTCGTAGCCGGCCCCGTCGCTGTCGAGGAATCTGTCCTCGGTCGCCAGCGCGGTGGCCTTCAGGTCAAAGATGTCTGATCGTTTCAGTGTCATGTCCCCTCAAGAATCTCACCTTTTCAACGGGCGCAGCGACCGGTTTATGTCCTTCCGTCTACCGTTGGCCCCGATGAGCACGCCAGACCACTACTTCACGGCCGCACCGGCGAGCCCCGCACAGCAGCGCACCATCACGGTGCGACTGGCCGGGAAGACCGTCGACGTTCGCTCGGCCGCGGGCATCTTCAGCCCCGGCGGGGTGGACCAGGGCACCGCCGTCCTGCTCCGGCACGCCCCCGCACCACCCACGCAGGGCGCCCTGCTGGACCTCGGCTGCGGCTGGGGCCCGATCGCCCTCACCTTGGCGCTCCGATCGCCCCAGGCGACCGTGTATGCCGTGGACGTCAACGAGCGTGCGCTGGACCTCCTGCGCACGACCGCGGCGTCGCTGGGACTGGACAGCGTGCACGCGAGCCAGCCGGACGGCATACCCGAAGAAGTGCGGTTCGACGCGATCTGGTCGAACCCGCCCATCCGGGTCGGCAAGGCGGTCCTGCACGACCTGATGCTCACCTGGCTCCCCCGGCTGGCGCCGGGCGGCGTCGCCTACCTCGTCGTGCAGAAGAACCTCGGCTCGGACTCGTTGCAGCGCTGGCTGGTCGAGAACCTCGACCCCCACGTGCATGCCGTGTCGCGGTTCACCTCGGAGAAGGGCTTCCGGATCCTCGAGGTGCGTCGTTCGCCTGCCGACGCGGCAGGCGCCTAGCGACTCGGCCGCACCACCATCGCCGACCCACCGCCACGCCGCGTCGTCTCGGCCGCCGCCTCGGCCTTGCCGTGGCCGAGGAGCCGGATCGCCACAGCGTTGCCGATCGGGTCCTGGAGGGCGAGCACGTGGCCCTGGGCGCGGAGCGCCGCGGCCTCGGGCGAGTCAAGCAGGGCCTGCTCGGCGTTCTCGGTGCCGTTGCGCGAGGACAACCGTGGTGCCGCGATGGCGTCGACGAGGGACAGGTCGCGATCGAGGTACTCCGTGATGATCTGGGCGACGGTCGTGATGATCGTGGCGCCGCCGGGGCTGCCCACGCTCAGGAACGGCTTGCCGTCCGCGAGGATGATCGTCGGGCTCATCGACGAGCGCGGGCGCTTGCCGGGACCAGGCAGGTTCGGGTCCGGGACCCCTTCCTTGAGCGGCGCGAAGTTGAAGTCGGTGAGCTCGTTGTTGAGCAGGAACCCGTAGCCCGGCACGGTCAGGCCTGAGCCGCCGTACTGCTCGATCGTCGTCGTGAACGAGACGACGTTGCCCCAGCGGTCGGTCACCGAGAGGCTGGTCGTCGAGCGGCCGTCCGGCGCGGCCGGCGTGCGACCCGCGCCCGGGGCGCACGAGGCATACGAGCCGTCCGGCGACCCGAACGGGACGGGGCGCGTCATCGCCGTCGCCTCGGAGAACAGGCAGGCGCGCTCGTTGGCGAAGCCCTGGCTGAGCAGCTCCCGGGTGGGGACGTCCGAGACGTCACCGACCCAGCGGTTACGGTCAGCGAAGGCGGTGGCGGAGGCCTCGCTGAAGCGGTGCAGGTACTCGGCGTTGCTCACCTGCGACAGGTCACGCCCGGTCTGCCGGTCGTAGGCCTCAAGCAGGTTGAGGATCTCGCCCACGGCGATGCCACCGGAGCTCGGAACGCCCATGCCGTAGACGTCGAGCCCGCGGTAGCTGGCATGGGTGGGCTTGCGGTCGAGGGCCTTGTAGGCAGCGAGGTCGCGCAGCGTGATCTGCCCCTTCAGGACGGTGTCGCCCGGTGCGGTGCTGGGGTTGCGCGCCTCGTCGACGATGGCCCGCCCGAGCGTGCCGCGATAGATCGACTGGATTCCGTGCAGCCGGATCTCGCGGTAGGCCTTGGCGATGTCGGGGTTGTTCCATCGGCTGCCCACCGCCGGCGCCTTGCCACCGCGCAGGAAGACTCGGGAAGTCTCGGGGAAGCGCGCGAAGCGGGCCTCGTTCTCAGCGGTCAGGTCGTGGAAGGACTGGTCGACGACGATGCCGTCGACGGCCTTGCGTTCGGCTGGTTCGAGGAGCCGTCCCAGCCGCATGGTGCCGTGCAGGTCGAGGGCGCGCTGCCACAGCGCCGGGGTCCCCGGCACCCCCACGGACAGGCCGGAGTTGACCGCCGTGGCGAACGGCAGTGGAGCTCCCGTGGCGGGGTCGATGAACGACTCCTCGGTGAAGGTCGCGGGCGCGGCCTCCCGGCCGTCGATCGTCGAGACCTTGCCGCTACGCCCGTCGTGCCACACGAAGAAGCCACCTCCACCGATGCCGGAGGTGTAGGGCTCGACGACGCCGAGCATCGCCGCCACGGCGATCGCGGCGTCAGCGGCGTTGCCCCCGCGTCGGAGCACGTCGATCCCGGCCTGGCTGGCGTCGCGGTCCACCGACGAGACTGCACCGCCGTAGCCGGTCATCTGCGGCACCTTGGGCAGCTGGGCAGCACCTCGACCAGCGTGGTGTTCCGGCCCGGCCGACGCCGCCACGGGGGCGACCAGGGCGACGGCTGCGGTGAGGGCTCCGACGAGCGCGGTGGAGAGCAGGGTACGGGGACGCTGAGGGCTCATGAAACGACCGTATTCCGGCATTTCGGGCTTCGCACCCCGGGGCGAACGTGGGGCACCAGGACCAGCCAGAGCCGTCAGGCCGGCCAGAGCAGCCGGACGGGCCAGAGCAGCGGGTCAGACCAGGTCAGTGGTGCCGTCGGCGACGAGGGCAGCGGGGCCGGCCAGCTCGACGTCGTGGCCAGGGAGGGCCCGCACCCTGAGTCGGCCACCGGGGACGTCCACGGTCCACGTGTCCGTCACGTCGCCGGCCCAGAAGCGGGTGGCCAGGGCTGCGGCGGCGGCACCGGTGCCSCACGACCGGGTCTCCCCCACGCCACGCTCGTGCACCCGCATGCGGATGTGCCCGACGCCCATGGGCCGGACGAACTCCACGTTGCTGCCGTGCGGAGGAAGCGGGTTCACCAGCGGAAGCCGGTGCAGGTCGAGGGAATCCAGGTCGATCTGCTCAGGCAGCGCGACCACGGTGTGGGGATTGCCGAGGTCGAGGCTGAGCGCAGAGAGGGGCTCGTGCCCGTCGAGGTGGACGAGTGCGTCGAACCCCTCCTCGTCGGCGATCACCTGCTGGGCCAGGCGCCACGGCCCGAGGTTGACCGCGATGAGGTCGGGCGACTCGAACCGGACCAGCTTGGTGCCGGCCCTGGTCGCAATGGAGAACTCGTCCGCCGTCTCGAGGCCCTCACGGCGCAGGTACGCCGCGAAGACCCGCGTCCCGTTGCCGCACATCTCGGCGACGCTGCCATCGGCATTGCGGTAGTCCATGAACCACCTGGCAGCCTGAGCCTGCGCCAGGATGCCGCCCTCGGTCGCCAGGGCGGTCGGCACCACCCGGATGACGCCATCACCACCGATCCCCGCGCGCCGGTCGGCCAGCCGGGCCGCCTGCTGCGCGGTCAGGTCGCGGACACCCTCGAGGTCGGGCACGAGCACGAAGTCGTTCTCGGTCCCGTGGCCCTTGGTGAAGGGGGTCTGGTCAGCCATGGGCCCCATTGTCCCTGATTGCCGCCCGGACCAGGGCAGCTGCCTGGTCGGTCACGTCGGGGGCGAGCGCATCGAGCCACGTGATGCGCGGGTCGGGGTTGAACCACGACTCCTGACGGCGGGCGAAGCGTCGGGTCAGCGCGGTCGTCTGCTCCTGCGCCCGCTCGGTGGTGAGGATCCCGTCGAGCTCAGCCAGCGCCTGCGCGTAGCCGAGCGCGCGTGAGGCCGTCCGGCCCTCGCGCAACCCCAGCGACTCGAGGTGACGCACCTCCCCCAGCAGCCCCTGCTCCCACATGTGCCGCACCCTGGTGGCGATGCGTTCGTCCAGTCGGGCGCGCGGCATTCGCAGGCCGACCATGACGGCGGGCTGCACGAAGGTGCGCGTGGGCATCGTGGCCGAGAACGGCCGCCCGGTCAGCTCGATGACCTCCAGGGCGCGCACGATCCGTCGCAGGTTGCCTGGCTCCATCGCCTGTGCCGCAACGGGATCCAGCTCTTCGAGGCGAGCATGGCTCGCGGCAGCACCGACCGCGTCGGCTTCGGCTTCGAGCCTCGCGCGCACTGCGGCGTCTGTCGGGGGGATGTCCAGGACGTCGAGGGCAGCCCGGACATAGAGTCCCGAGCCGCCTGCCAGAACCGGGTGGTGCCCGCGGCCCTGGATGGCGGCGAAGTCGGCTCGAGCCGCCGCTTGGTAGGCGGCAACGCTCGCCTCCTGCGTCACCTCGAGCACGTCGAGCTGGTGATGGGGTATGCCGCGGCGCTCGGCGAGCGGGACCTTGGCCGTCCCGATGTCCATCCCGCGGTAGAGCTGGCTGGCGTCCGCACTGACCACCTCGCCACCAAGGGCTTCGGCCAGGTCCAGCGCGAGGTCTGACTTGCCGGTCGCGGTGGGCCCGACGACGCCGACGACCATGGGGGTCATCGGGTCACAGGTCGTGCTCGTGGTCGTGCCAGTGCGCGCTATCGGGGTCGTCATGGTCGTGGTCGTGGCCGAACGGATCCGGGTCGACACCGGGGTGCCATGCGAACCCGGGCTTGCCCCATCCCTGCTTCTTGACCGCCTTGCGCGCCTTCCTGGCCCACCGCTCGCTCAGTCGGTCGACATAGAGGAACCCGTTGAGGTGGTCGTACTCGTGCTGCATGCAGCGGGCGAACCAGCCGGTGGCCGAGAACGAGAGCTCCGCACCATCGACGTCGAAACCGGTCACCGTCGCCGACTCGCCGCGCTTGAGCGGGAAGCTCTCCCCTGGCACCGAGAGGCATCCCTCGGCCTCGTCGTGCGGGTCCGGCTCGTCGAGTGAGGGCTTGGTGGACGTGAGGTAGGGGTTGACGATGGCCCCCCGCGCGGGGACGCCGTCCTCGTTGTCCATCTGCCAGGTGAACACGCGAAGGCCGACGCCGATCTGGGGAGCGGCCAGGCCAACTCCGTGGGCAGCGTCCATGGTGTCGAACATGTCCGCGACGAGGTCGCGCAGGTCGTCGTCGAACTTCGCCACGGGTTCGGCCCGGCGGTGGAGCACGGGCTCGCCGGTGATGACGATGGGGCGGACGGTCATGCCGGGAAGTCTTCCAGACGGTGCCGGCCGCACCGGATTCCGGGTGGCGCCGCGCTCAGCCGCACGAGGGCGCCGGGACCGCGGCCGGTCGACCCACACCCGGCATACCCAGGGACACACCCGGCTTGCCCGGGACCGGCGCGTCCTGCAGGGCGGCCCAGGCGTCGCCACCCGCGGTGCGCCGCACCGAGTAGGCGCCACCCTCAAGGGCGGCATCAGCAACGAGGTGGTGGGGCGCGCCGTAGGTGACACCGACAGTGACCATGTCGCCGGGGCGAGGGCGTTCGGCACCCTCCGGCACGGCGAAGTGGACCAGACGGTTGTCGCGGGCGCGGCCCGAGAGGCGGTGGGTCGCGGTGTCCTTGCGACCTTCGCCGGTGGCGACGAGGACCTCGACGTCCCGACCCTCGACGGTGCGGTTCTCGGCCCAGGAGATCTCCTCCTGTGCGGCGATGAGCCGTTCGTACCGCTCCTGGACCACGGCCTTCGGCACTTGGTCCGCCATGGTCGCAGCCGGGGTGCCCGCGCGGATCGAGTACTGGAAGGTGAACGCGCTCGCGAACCTGGACTCGCGCACCACCCGCAGCGTCTCCTCGAAGTCCGCCTCGGTCTCGCCCGGGAAGCCCACGATGATGTCTGTCGTGATCGCGGCGTCGGGGATCTGCTCCCGCACGCGGTCGATGATCCCGAGGAACTTCTCGCTCCGGTAGGACCGGCGCATCTGCTTCAGGACGCTGTCCGACCCCGACTGCAACGGCATGTGCAGGCTCGGCATGACGTTGGGGGTCTGCGCCATCGCGGCGATGACGTCGTCGGTGAAGGCCGCCGGGTGCGGGCTCGTGAAGCGCACCCGCTCGAGTCCGTCGACCTCGCCGCAGGCCCGCAGGAGCTTGCCGAACGCGAACCGGTCGCCGAACTCGACGCCGTAGGTGTTGACGTTCTGCCCCAGCAGGGTGATCTCGACGACCCCCTGTTCGACCAGGGCCTGCACCTCGGCGAGCACGTCACCGGGGCGCCGGTCGGCCTCCTTGCCGCGCAGGCTCGGAACGATGCAGAACGTGCAGGTGTTGTTGCAGCCCACCGAGATCGACACCCAGCCTGCGTAGGCAGAGTCGCGTCGGGTGGGCAGGGTGCTGGGGAACACCTCGAGGCTTTCGAGGATCTCGACCTCCGCCCGTTTGTTGTGGCGGGCCCGGTCGAGCAGGGCGGGCAGGCTGCCGATGTTGTTGGTGCCGAACACGACATCGACCCAGGGGGCCCGCTGCACGATGGTCGAGCGGTCCTTCTGGGCCATGCAGCCGCCGACCGCGATCTGCATGTCGGGGTTCCTGGTCTTCGCGGGACGCAGCTGGCCGAGGTTGCCGTAGAGCTTGTTGTCGGCGTTCTCACGCACCGCACAGGTGTTGAAGACGACGACGTCAGCCGCCTCCGGCCGCGTGGTCGCAGGCAGGCTGTTGACGTCGACGTAGCCCGCGGTCTCGAGCAGGCCTGCGAGCCGCTCCGAGTCGTGCACGTTCATCTGGCAGCCGTGCGTGCGGACGTCGTAGGTCCTGGGTGCAGTCGTGGTGGTACTCATCGCACGCCAAGGGTACGTGGTGAATGCGCCAGCTCAGTCTCGCTGGTGCTCGGGGGCGTCGGCGATCGCCTCACGGATCACAGCCATGGCCAGGTCGGCGGGGTAGCCCTTGCGGGCCAGCATCCCCGCGAGCCGGCGTTTCTGGACGACGGGGTCGAGCCCGTGCATCGACCTGAGCCGCTTGGTCACGAGCTGTGCGGCACGGTCCCGCTCGTCCTCGGGGTTGATCGACTCCAGCGTCGCCCGGGCCGTCTCGTCGTCGACGCCCTTGGTCCGCAGCTCGCGGGCCAGCGCGCGCCGGGCCAGTCCCCGACCGGCTTGCTGCGACCGGACGAGCATCCCCGCGTAGGCCTCGTCGTCGACCAGCCCGACCGAGGCCATCCGGTCGAGCACTGCTTCGGCGATGTCGTCGGGGCAGTTGCGCTGGCGCAGCTTGTCACGCAGCTGCTGGCGACTCTTGGGCGACAACGCGAGCTGTCTCAGCACGATCTGGCGCGCGACGTCGTAGGCATCCGGCTCGCCGTCACGGGTCTGCAGGTCTGCCTCGGGGCCACCGGGGATGGGCTGCCAGGCCCGTGGGCGTGCCGATCTCGGCTGCCGCTCGTCGGCCGGAGCGGTCGCGGACGTCGCGGCCAGGGCCGCCTCGAAGGCTGCCCTGGCCGCGTCGTGTCGTTCAGTCATTCGGGATCACTCAGTCGGGATCAGTCGGGATCAGTCGGGATCAGTCGGGATCAGTCTGGATCGCTCAGTGGTGGGTCGCCCGAGCCGTGGCTCAGAACTCGACCGGCACCTCGGGGATCGAGTCGGCCGGCTTGTCGACCTGCGGGCCGATCCCGAGCTTTTCCTTGATCTTCTTCTCGATCTCGTTGCCGAGGTCGGGGTTGTCCTTGAGGAACTGACGAGCGTTCTCCTTGCCCTGGCCGAGCTGGTCACCCTCGTAGGTGTACCAAGCTCCGGCCTTGCGGACGAAGCCCTGCTCGACGCCCATGTCGATGAGCCCACCCTCACGGGAGATGCCCTGGCCGTAGAGGATGTCGAACTCGGCCTGCTTGAACGGCGGCGCCACCTTGTTCTTGACGACCWTGACCCGGGTGCGGTTGCCGACCGGCTCGCTGCCGTCCTTGAGGGTCTCGATGCGACGCACGTCCAGGCGCACGGAGGCGTAGAACTTCAGCGCCTTGCCACCCGTCGTCGTCTCGGGCGAGCCGAACATGACACCGATCTTCTCGCGCAGCTGGTTGATGAAGATGGCCGTCGTGCCGGTGTTGTTGAGGGCACCGGTGAGCTTGCGCAGGGCCTGGGACATCAGCCGGGCCTGCAGACCGACGTGGCTGTCACCCATCTCGCCCTCGATCTCGGCACGTGGCACGAGCGCGGCGACGGAGTCGATGACGATGATGTCGATGGCGCCCGAGCGGATCAGCATGTCGGCGATCTCGAGCGCCTGCTCCCCCGTGTCGGGCTGGCTGACGAGGAGCGCGTCGGTGTCGACCCCGAGCTTCTTGGCGTAGTCAGGGTCGAGGGCGTGCTCGGCGTCGATGAACGCCGCGATGCCGCCGGCCTTCTGCGCACTGGCCACCGCGTGCAGCGCGACCGTCGTCTTGCCCGAGGACTCCGGGCCGTAGATCTCCACGACGCGACCGCGCGGGAGGCCACCGATGCCGAGCGCGACATCGAGCGCGATCGAGCCGGTGGGGATCACGTCGATGGGGGGCCGGACGTCGTCGCCGAGGCGCATGACCGCGCCCTTGCCGAACGACTTCTCGATCTGCCCCATCACGCTGTCGAGGGACTTTGCCTTCTGGTCCACAGTGGGAGTGTTCGCTCCAGCCATTCTGGCCACCATTCCTTCTTTCGCTTCGAGTCGGGCGCGCCTGCCTTCGACCCTGGGGCAGCTGATCTGCTTGTCGGGTCAGACGCTAGGTGTCGGCACCGACAGCCGTCCGGGGCCGCTCGCACGGCCTGTGGACGGTGGGTCTGTCGTGGTTCCACCTGTGGACGAACATACCGAACACCTGTTCGAAATACGGCATCCGGCACGCGACACGCCGCGGCGAGTCCGATCAGCCTTCAGGGCGAGGCAGGGCGGCGCATCGGCGTGTGCGGAATGCCGTCCTCCACGAAGCCGCGCCCGCTGGGTGCGAAGCCGAACCCGGCATACCAGTCGACGAGGTGCGACTGGGCGTCGAGCACCACAGGCCGCTCCCCTGCCGCCTCGAGCGCGGCGCGCATGAGCAGTGCGGCCCGGCCCTGGCCGCGCGCGTGCGGCGCGGTCGCCACCCGGCCGATGCGCAGCGCCTCCCCGTCGTCCAGGACTCGCAGCGTGGCCACCGGTGCGCCGTCCTGCTCGACCCACAGGTGACGAGTCGCCGGTTCGAGGTCACGGCCGTCGAGATCCAGGTAGGGGCAGTCCTGCTCGACGACGAACACCTGGGCGCGCAGGGCCCACAGCCGGTAGCCCGTCAGCGGGTCGAGGTCGGCGAAGCCGGCCGATCGCACCGCGCCAGCGCCCACCACGACCCCGTCCGCAGGCTCCACCATGATCCCGATGCTAGGCGCCCGAGGGACTACGAGAGCAGGAGCTTCTCGAGGCGACGTGCCGTTCCCACGACGCCGATCCCACCCAGCACCACGAGGTAGCCCACGTGCACGAGCACCCCCCAGCCGACATCTCCAAGCATCAGCGCGCGTTCGAGGGCGACCCCGTGGTAGAGCGGCGTGACCCGCACCAGCCACTGGAGCGCCTCGGGATAGGTCGACAGCGGGAAGAAGGTCGCCGAGAAGAGGAACATCGGCTGGATTGCCAAGGTGATGTAGTCGAAGTGCACCCAGGACTTCATGAAGGTGGTCGCGAACATCCCCAGCGCGGCGAAGGCGAACCCGATGAAGATCGCCGCCGGCAGGGCCAGCAGGGCCCACCACGACCCGACGGCCCCTGCGAGCAGCGCGACGACGAGGAAGGCAGCGGAGTAGAGACCACCACGGATGAGGGACCACGCGATCTCGCCGACGGCGATGTCACGCGGACCCATCGGTGTCGCAAGCACCGCGTCGTAGAGCTTGGCGTAGCGCAGCTTGAAGAACACGTTGAAGGTCGAGTCGAACACTGCGCCGTTCATCGCCGAGGCGGCCAGCAGCGCGGGCGCCACGAACTGGGGGTAGGACACCACTGCCCCCGAGTCGGTGGTGACGGTCTTCACGAGCGCACCGATGCCGATGCCGAGGGAGAACAGGTAGAACACCGGCTCGGCGAACCCGGTCACCAGCGCGATCCAGCCGTGGCGGAACGACGTGACGTTGCGTTCGATGAGCATCCTGGCCAGCCCGGCCCCGGCAGGCATCGGCACCAGCCTGGCCAGCCGCGCCGACGCCTGCCCGCGAACGGGCCCCGACGCGGGACCGGACGCGGGCCGGGGGTTGGAGGTCGAGGTGCTCACGGGACCAGCCGCCTCGCGAAGGACTTCTCCGCGAGCCACCAGCCCACGGCGGCATACACGGCCAGCACGAGCAGGTGACCGAAGAACGGCGCCCCGACCGCGGCACCCGTCGCCACTGCACGACACGCCTCGACCCCGTGCCACAGCGGAGTGACCCACGCGATGGGCTGCATCCACCCGGGCAGCTGCTCGATGGGGAAGAACGTGCCGGAGAACAGCATCAACGGCGTCACGATCCAGCGGAACAGGATGTTGAAGCCGTCATCGCCCTCCTGCCTGGCGGTGAAGGCGAAGATCGGGGTGGTGAACGCCATCCCCGTGAGGATCGCGATCGGCAGGCAGAGGACTGCGAACACGGACCCGAAGCCGCCGAACAGGGACGCCACCGCCATGAAGATCGCCGTGGCCGTCGTGAGGTGGGCAGCCACCGCGAGGAAGTGGCCCCGCAGCACGTCGCGTACGGACATCGGGGACGCGAGCATGGCGTGGTAGCCCATGTTCCACTTGATGTAGCCGAGGACCTGGTAGGTCGACTCCCCCATCGCGACCCACATCGTCTGGGTGGCGACGATGGCCGGGACGACGAACTGCAGGTAAGGCAGGCCCCCGACTCCGCCCACCCGGTCGTCGACGAGCGAGCCCAACCCGATGCCCATCGCCAGCAGGAAGAACAGCGGCGACAGGAACCGACCGATGATGCTCCCCCGCCACGTGCGTCGGTAGACCGTGAGGAAGTACGTGAAGACGGCCAGGACCCGCTCGGCGGCAGACAGCGGCTGGCGGATGCCATGGTCCGCCCGGGACTGGTGATGAAGCTGCGGGTGCGGCTGCTGGAGCGCCATCAGTCCACCAGCGTCCGGCCGGTGAGGTGCAGGAACACGTCCTCGAGCGTGGCTCGGCGCACGAGCGAGGACAGGGGTGCGATCCCGCGCGAGTGCACCACCGCCGCGGCCTGGTCACCGTCGTCGGCGTAGACGAGGAGCCGGTCGGGCAGCACCTCGACCCGCTCGCCGATCCCGGTGACCTGCTCGGCGAAGTCCTTGTGGTCCTCGGCGTCAAAGCGCAGCTCGAGGACCTCTCGCGTGGAGAACTCGTCGATGAGCGAGCGCGGCGACCCCTCGGCGACGATCCGTCCGTGGTCCATGACGACGAGCCGGTCGCAGAGCTGCTCCGCCTCGTCCATGTAGTGGGTGGTCAGCACGAGCGTCACGCCCGACCGCTTGAGCCGGAACAGCCTGTCCCACAACACATGTCGGGCCTGTGGGTCCAGACCGGTGGTCGGCTCGTCGAGCAGGAGGATCTCGGGTGAGTTGATGAGGGAGCGCGCGATCGTGAGACGTCGCTTCATCCCGCCCGACAGCGGCTCGACCTTGTCCTTGGCGCGGTCGGTGAGCTGGGCGAAGTCGAGCAGCTCAGCCGCCCGCGAGCGCACCTCCTTGCGGGAGAGTCCGAAGTAGCGCCCGTAGATCCGGAGGTTTTCCTCGACGGTGAGCTCCTCGTCGAGCGTGTCGCGCTGCGGACAGTTGCCCAGCCGGGCCCGGATGGCGGGGCCGTTGCCGGCCGGGTCGAGCCCGAAGAGGCGCAGCTCGCCGCTCGTCACCGGGGACACGCAGCCGACCATTCGCATCGTGGAGGACTTGCCGGCGCCGTTGGGCCCGAGGAACCCGAAGCACTCGCCCTTGCGGACGGCGAAGTCGATCCCGTCCACCGCCGTGAACTCCCCGAACTTCTTGGTCAGTCCGGTCGCGCTCAGCAGGATCTCGTCGTCACCACTCACTCGCCCCAACCTAGCGAGGTCCACCGACAGACTCACGCGCATTTCTGTCAGGTGGTCCAGGCCGTCAGGTGGTCTGGGTGGCCTCGAGCTCGGCGACGAGGGTCCGGGCAAGCTCGGCCGCCGGCAGCCGGCGCAGCCGGCCGTGGCCCGTGCCGGCCCACAGGTTGACGAGCTCGGCCTCCCCAGTGGCCTTCCCGTGCGCCCGCAAGGGCGCAGTGAGGTGGTGGACGTGCGGGTATGCCGCGGGCGCGGCCTCGGTGAACAGCTCGGTCCACGTCGTGGTCAGGGCACGGGCACTGCGTCCGGTGAAGGCGCGGGTCACGGTGGTGCCGGTCCGATGGGTCAGGGCATGCCGGTGCACTGGTGCGGTCCCGGCCTCTGGGCAGTCCAGGAACGCCGTGCCCAGGGCCACCGCAGTCGCGCCGGCGCGCAGGACGGCGGCTGCGTCGGCCCCGGTCATGACCCCTCCAGCGCCCATCACCGGCAGTGAGGTGTGGCGGACCATCTCCTCGACCAGGGGCAGCAGCCCGGACTGGATGGCGCAGGTGTCGACCGGGCCGCCGCGGTGACCTCCCGCCTCCCAACCCTGCACGACGAGGCCGTCCACGCCGAGCTCCTGCGCCCACTCGACCTCCGTGGCCTCGTTCACGGTGACCCACACCGCGACCCCGGCGGCCTGCAGCCGCGTGACCACGTCCGCAGGCGGCCACCCGAAGGCAAAGCTCACCAGGGCGGGCGACAGCTCCACGAGGAGGTCGACCTTGGCCTCGAACGCGTCGTCGTCGTAGCGCGGTGTCCCCAGCTCGACGCCCGCCGACGCCGCCCACGGTGCGAGCAGCTCGGCATACTCGAGGGTTTCCTGCTGCATGGACGGGCTGTCCGGTGACGGCGCAAAGATGTTGACCCCAAAGGGATCTGACGTCATTGCCCGCAGGGCGACGACGTCGTCGCGAAGGCGTTCCGGGGTGAGGTAGGCGCCCGCGAGGAAGGGGAACACTCCGCCCTCGCCGGCTGCTGCGGCGAGGGCGACGGTCGACGGCCCGCCGGCCATCGGTGCAAGGACCAACGGGTGGGCGGACCAGTCGACGGAAGTCACTTCGCCGGTCTCCGCTCGATGCCGAGCCGACGGGACTCGGGCACGTCCATCGCGTCGCAGAGCGCGAGCCAGACCCGACGAGGGCTCTCCCCCGCCTCGAGCGCCTGGACCACCGTGCGCTCGCCGAGGACCCCGAGCACGAGGTGCTGCGCGAGCGAGGAGGCGTAGCCCTCCCCGAACTCGTCGTTCATCAACACCCAGAAATGGCTCAGCCGCACGCAGTGAGTGTAGGCGGCGTCGGCCCAGCCCAGGCGACGCAGGCTCAGCCGGGGTTGGTGGCGGAGTCGCTGTCCAGGGGGAGGTCGGTGACGAGGTCGTCGGGTGCGCGCATCAGCCAGGCGTCGGTCACGAGCTCGCGGAGGCGTTCGACCCCCACCTGCGCCAGTCGCAGCATCACCAGGGGCGCGTTCTCGTATCCGGGGGCGGTGAAGAACACATCGGGCTCACCGAGGAGCAGTGCCTGCTTCTCACCCTCGTCGCCGACGAAGAGCACCGCGATGTCGGTGCGGATCAGCCGCGGCCTGCCGGGCCGACGCTCCGGATAGGACCAGATGAAACCCTTGTCGCCCACCCGGAAGTCGAATCCTGAGCTGGGGACCTCCACCACGTGGGGCAGCGAGGTGGCCAGTCTGCGGACGTCCTCGGCGTCAGCCAACGCAGCCGCCGTCCGACCACACCGTGCCCATGCCGTAGAGGTTACGGGGCGGGAGCCCTCGCCGGTCGACGAGCCCCCCGCCCCGATTGAACGAGCGCAGACCTTCACCTCAGGCAAGGGCCGGAGTACAGTGGTGGCGCTGCCCCGGACCATGGTTGCGAATGAGTGACTGTCCGGGGCTCGTGCGCATCCCCAGACTCTCATCGCGACCCGAGGCAGGTCACCGCGCGCCCCTCCCTTCCGCCCCCGAGGGTCGAGGGGCGCGCGAATCAACGCCGACGCTCGATGCGCTCCTCTCACATCGGGCGTCGCGCACGCCTGCGCGACGCTCTACCGGGGACCTGTCGGTGCGGGGTGAGAGGCTGTAGCCCTCATGGCAACGGACGTCCTCGACCGCTTCTCCCCAGCCACTGCCGAGTGGTTCAGGGGCTCGTTCAGCGCGCCCACGGCCGCACAGGCGGGGGCTTGGGATGCCATCAGCTCCGGCCACCACGCCCTGGTCGTGGCGCCGACCGGATCAGGCAAGACGCTGTCGGCGTTCCTGTGGGCCCTCGACCGACTCTCGGCCGAGCCTCCCCCGGTCGACAAGATCAAGCGCTGCCGGGTCCTCTACGTCTCGCCCATGAAGGCACTGGCCGTCGACGTCGAGCGCAACCTGCGCTCGCCACTGGTCGGGATCGGGCACGCGGCGACCCGGCTCGGGCTGACGCCGCCGGCCATCACCGTCTCGGTGCGGTCCGGCGACACCCCTGCCAGCGAGCGGCGGGCCTTCGCCCGCACCCCCACCGACGTGCTCATCACCACACCCGAGTCGCTGTTCCTCATCCTCACCTCGCAGGCGCGAGAAGCGCTGGCCGGTGTCGAGACCGTCATCCTCGACGAGGTCCACGCCGTGGCCGGCACCAAGCGGGGCGCCCACCTCGCGCTGTCCCTCGAGCGCCTCGACGCCCTGCTGGACAAGCCGGTCCAGCGGATCGGCCTGTCCGCGACGGTCGAGCCCGTGGCCGAGGTCGCGCGCTACCTCGCCGGAGGCCGACCCGTCGAGATCGTGCGGCCTCCGTCCACCAAGGAGTGGGACCTCGAGGTCGTGGTCCCCATCGCGGACATGTCGGCGCTCGGGGAGGTCATCGAGGACGACCTGTCAGGACCCGCGTCGGGAGCCGAGCGCCGGGCCTCGATCTGGCCGCACGTGGAGGAACGCATCGTCGACCTCATCGCCTCCCACCGGTCCACGCTCGTCTTCGCCAACTCGCGTCGCCTCGCCGAGCGGCTCACGGCTCGGCTCAACGAGATCTGGGACGAACGTCTGGAGACCATGCGACAGGCCCGAGGCGACGAGCCGCCCGAGCCGGCCACGCGGCATACCGGCAACCGCACCCCGGCCCAGCTCATGGCGCAGTCGGGGGCGTCGTCCGGCGCGCCCGCGGTGCTGGCCCGCGCCCACCACGGTTCGGTGAGCAAGGAACACCGTCAGCTCATCGAGGAGGACCTCAAGGCCGGGCGGCTGCCCGCCGTGGTCGCCACGAGCTCGCTCGAGCTCGGCATCGACATGGGCGCGGTCGACCTCGTCATCCAGGTCGAGTCACCACCGTCGGTGGCGTCTGGACTGCAGCGGGTCGGTCGGGCCGGCCACCAGGTCGGAGCGGTGTCGAGGGGCGTGTTGTTCCCCAAGTTCCGTGGTGACCTGGTCCAGACCGCAGTCGTCGTCGAACGCATGAGAGCCGGCGCGATCGAGTCGCTGCGCGTCCCCGCCAACCCGGTCGACGTGCTCGCCCAGCAGGTCGTGGCGATGTGCGCCCTCGACGAGTGGTCCGTCGACGACCTCGAGTCGGTGGTCCGCAAGGCGACGCCGTTCGCCTCACTGCCGCGATCGATCCTCGAGTCGGTGCTCGACATGTTGTCGGGGCGCTACCCCAGTGACGAGTTCGCCGAGCTCCGCCCGCGCATCGTGTGGGACCGCGTGACAGGGGTTCTGACGGGGCGTCCGGGCGCCCAACGCCTCGCCGTCACCTCGGGGGGCACCATCCCCGACCGCGGTCTGTATGCCGTGTTCCTCGCCTCCAGTGAGGGTGCCGGGCGCCGGGTCGGCGAGCTCGACGAGGAGATGGTCTACGAGTCGCGGGTGGGCGACGTGTTCACGCTGGGCACCTCGACCTGGCGGATCGAGGACATCACCCACGACCAGGTGCTCGTGACTCCGGCGCCGGGCCTTCCGGGGCGTCTGCCCTTCTGGAAGGGTGACCAGCAGGGCCGGCCCGCCGAGCTGGGGCGAGCCGTGGGGGCCTTCGTTCGCGAGGTGGTCGGACTCTCGCCCGCCAAGGCGAGGGACCGGGTCACCGCCGCAGGGCTCGACGAGTGGGCGGCGGACAACCTGCTCGGCTACCTCGCCGAGCAGCAGGAGGCGACCCGCCACGTCCCCGACGACCGCACCATCGTGGTCGAGAGGTTCCGCGACGAGATCGGTGACTGGCGGGTGGCGGTGCACTCGCCCTTCGGGGGGCAGGTGCACGCCCCTTGGGCGCTGTGCGTGTCGGCCCGGATGCGCGAGCGCTACGGCGTCGACGTCCAGGCGATGCACGGCGACGACGGGATCGTGTTCCGGCTTCCCGACCTCGAGTTCGAGGACGACGGCGGTTCGGGTCGCGGCGTGGGCGCCGAGCTGCTCGAGCTCGTCCGCCTCGAGGCCGACGACGTCCATGACCTCGTCACGTCCGAGATAGGCGGATCGGCGCTGTTCGCCGCGCGGTTCAGGGAGTGCGCGTCGCGTGCCCTGCTGCTGCCCCGCCGGCGTCCCGACCGTCGCCAACCCCTGTGGCAGCAACGGCAGCGGGCGGCTCAGCTGCTCGAGGTCGCCAGCCAGTACGCGTCGTTCCCGATCGTCCTGGAGACGGTCCGCGAGTGTGTCCAGGACGTGTTCGACGTGCCCGGACTGACCGCCCTGATGCGCTCGATCGAGTCACGCGAAGTCACCCTGGTCGACGTCGAGTCGGCCCAGCCGTCCCCCTTCGCCCGGTCCTTGATGTTCGGCTACGTCGCCCAGTTCCTCTACGAGGGCGACTCCCCGCTGGCAGAAAAACGCGCCGCCGCCCTGGCGCTGGACCCGACCCTGTTGGCCGAGCTGCTGGGCCGTGGCGAGGGCCTGTCCCTGCGCGACCTGCTCGACCCGGCGCAGGTGACCCGCACCGAGTCCGAGCTGCAGCGCCTGGTCCCCGAACGCGCCTGCCGCGACGCCGAGGACGTGGCCGACCTGCTGCGGGTCCTGGGGCCGCTCCCCCTCGACGAGATCGTCCGACGGTCGCAGGAGTCCTTGGCACGCAACGAGATCGGCGCGTGGTTGGTGGACCTCGAGGGGGCCCGACGCCTCATCCGCGTGCGTGTCGCCGGCCAGGAGCGCTGGGCTGCGATCGAGGATGCCGGACGCCTGCGTGATGCCCTGGGCAGCTCCCTGCCGGTCGGCATACCGCAGACCTTCCTCGAGTCCGTGCCGGACCCGCTGGGCGACCTGGTCCGCCGCTACGCCCGCACCCGCGGCCCCTTCCCCGCCGCGGCGGTGGCCGCCTGGTGGGGCATCGGTCCGGCGGTTGCCCTCGACGCCCTCCGCCGACTCGTCTCCTCAGGTCGCGTCGTCGAGGGCGAGCTGCTCCCCACCGAGAACGGTGGTGGGCTGCACGGCCTCGACTACTGCGATGCAGAGGTGCTGCGCCTGCTACGCCGTCGCTCCCTGGCCGCGCTGCGCGCCGAGGTCGAGCCGGTCCCCGCCGTCGAGCTGGCCAGGTTCCTCCCCCAGTGGCAGTCGGTGGGTGGAGGCCTGCGCGGTCGCGAAGGTCTGGTCCGCGCCGTCGAGCAGCTGGCGGGAGCCGTGCTCCCGGCAAGTGCCCTCGAGAGCCTGGTCCTCCCGAGCAGGATCGTGGACTACTCCCCCACGCTGCTCGACGACCTCACGACCAGCGGCGAGGTCCTCTGGCGCGGCCACGGGGCACTACCCGGCGACGACGGCTGGGTGTCGCTGCACCTCGCCGACACCGCCCACCTGACCATGGCACCTCCCCCTGACCGGACGCTCACCGACGGTGAGCAGGCGATCGCCGAGGCCCTCGCGGGTGGCGGGGCATACTTCTTCCGCACCCTCGCCGAGGCCGTGGGCAGCAGCGACGACGAGTCCCTGCTCGCCGACCTGTGGGCACTCGTCTGGGACGGCCGAGCCACCAACGACACCCTCATCCCCCTTCGCGCCCTGCTCGCCGGCGGCCGCACCAGCCACAAGCGCAGCCGTCCCGGCCCACGCACCACCAGGTATGCCGGACGACGTGGCTCGCTCGGTGCCCTCTCGGGACAGCGTGGGCTGGGTCGTCCCACCGTGCCGACCCGCAGCGGGCCGCCCGCTGGGGCCGGACGCTGGTCCTTGCTTCCTGAGGTCGAGCTGGACGCCACCGTCCGCGCCTACGCCACGGCCGAGGTCCTGCTCGACCGCTACGGCGTGGTCACGCGCGGCTCGGTCGTCGCAGAGGACGTTCCGGGCGGGTTCGCCGGCGTCTACCGCGTCCTGGCGGCTGCCGAGGAGTCGGGGCGGGTCCGCCGCGGCTACTTCGTCGAGTCCCTGGGCGCCTCCCAGTTCTCCACCACCGGATCGGTCGACCGGCTCCGGGCCGGCGCCCGACCAGTGGGCGACGATGCCGACCGAGCCGTCCCGGCGATGGTGCTCGCCGCCACCGACCCGGCCAACGCGTACGGTGCGGCCCTCCCGTGGCCTGACCGGGCGACGGGTGCGGACGACCCGGGCGACGGCGCGTCGGCCGGAGGGCCCTCGGTGGCTGGTTCCTCGGGCATCGCATCACCAGCCGGCAAGACCCCAGCCGGCACGTCTGCCGCCGGCACGTCTCCCGCCGGCAAGCGTGGACACCAGCCGGCCCGCAAGGCTGGGGCCCTGGTGGTCCTGGTCGACGGCGAGCTCGTCCTGTACGTCGAGCGTGGCGGCAAGACGCTTCTCTCGTGGACGGACGACGAGCAGTCCCTCCAGGGCGCGGCCGATGCCCTGGCACTCGCCGTCCGCGAGGGTGCACTGGGCCGGCTCACCGTCGAGAAGGCCGACGGCGGCGCCGTGCTGGGGTCTGCCCACCCGCTCGCAGCCGCCCTGGCCAGGGCAGGCTTCCACGCCACCCCGCGCGGCCTGAGACTGCGGCGGTGAGGTCCACAGCCGCTGCCATCGGGGTCCCTGGTGCCTGAGGGCGACACGGTCTGGCGCACCGCCCAACGACTGCACAAGGCGCTCGCCGGCGCAGTGGTCGTGCTGAGTGACCTGCGGTTCCCCGGCGTGGCCACGGCCGACCTGCGCGGAGCCAGCACCCTCGAGGTCGTCAGTCGTGGCAAGCACCTCCTCCACCGTTTCGACAGCGGGCTGACCCTGCACTCACACCTGCGGATGGAGGGTCAGTGGCGGGTCGCGGCACCGGATGACACCGCCGGCTGGCTGCGTCGCGACGACCTGCGCGCGGCGGTCGGCACCTCTTCGTGGACCGCCCTGGGACTGCGGCTCGGGCTGCTCGAGCTGCTCCCGACCGGCCATGAGGCGACGGTCGTGGGCCACCTCGGACCCGATCTGCTCGGGAGCGACTGGGACCTCTCGCGGGCACTGGCCAACCTGCGGAGGTCGCAGACCTCGATCGGGGCCGCGCTCCTCGACCAGCGCAATCTTGCGGGCATCGGCACCCTGTGGGCGAGCGAGTCGCTCTTCGTGGCGCGGCTCGGGCCCTGGACTCCTGTCTCGGAGCTCGCGGACGAGGAGCTGGAGCGAGTCGTCACCCGCGCTCAGCGGCTGCTCGACCAGGCTCGACACGATGGGATCCAGTCCAGCACCGGGATCCGGCGACGTGGGGAGGAGTCGTATGTGCATGCCCGCTCGGGTCGGCCCTGTCGACGGTGCGGCACGACTGTGCGTGTCGCGATGATCGGCCCCCCGATGCGGGAACGGACGATGTTCTACTGCCCTGGCTGCCAGGACGGCCTGGCGCCCACCGACGACGGTCGGCCCCAACGCCCGCTCGGCTCGGCACGGGGGACCAGCCGGACCACGGGAAAGCGTCGCACCTGACCGGGCTCCTACCAGGGCAGAGGCTGCCAGCCGTCCGGGCGGTCAGGCAGCCGAGGCGGAAACCATGGCCGTCGCCGGAAGCGGCAGCGAGACCGGCGCGGTGAGCGCCTCCGTCTCGGCGACCCGCTCGGACACCTGGCCGAGGACCTCGGACAACGGCAGACGCAGCGCCCCGCAGATCGAGGCGAGCAGCTCGGAGGATGCTTCCTTCTCGCCGCGCTCGACCTCACTGAGGTAGCCGAGCGACACGGATGCGGCTGCGGAAACTTCGCGCAAGGTGCGTCCCTGCGACTGGCGTTGCTCACGGAGCACGTCACCAAGTTCACGACGAAGCAGAATCATGACGCCCTCCTTCACTGCTCGACTTGCCGGTTGCAGGGCACCAACGTTACCCCGAGCCCCTGACGCTGCGCGCGCGGGAACGCAGAACACGCGGTACGACGTGGTCAACGGTCCACGGCGTGAGAATCTTCCGCCCCACCGATCACAGCAGCCACGACGGCAGTCGCCGCGGGGCGTCCGTGAGGCGTGCGTGGTCGGTGCAGGGGGCGTCCGTTGGTCTGCGCAGGTCAGCGCCCTGCCGTGGTCAGGCCCTGAGATGCGGATCGTTGGCGGCCGCGCGCAACACCTCGGTCACGAGCGAGAGGGCATGTGCCACTGTCTCCCGCCGGATCGACTGACGGTCGCCGGTCAGCGCCAGCTCCCGGACCGCCACCTCGCCGTCGAACGCCACCGCGACGAACACGGTCCCGACCGGGCGGTCGTCCTGCGGGTCCGGCCCGGCCACACCGGTGGTGGCGACGCCGACGTCGGAGCCGAGCACGCGGCATACCCCGGTGGCCATCTGGCGGGCCACCTCGGCCTGGACCGCACCACCGGTCGCGAGCAGGCCGGCGTCGACCCCGAGGACCCGGGCCTTGAGCTCGGTCGCATAGGCCACCACGCAGCCCCGCACCACGGCTGAGGCGCCGGGCACGTCGGTGAGCGCCGCGCAGACCAGGCCACCGGTGAGCGACTCGGCGGTCGCGATGCTGCGCGAGACCGCAGCCAGGGCAGCCACCACCTCGGGAGCGGTGCTCATCCGTGTCGGGCGGCTCGGCGCGCGCGCTTCATCGCCGAACGTTCGCTGGTCTGCCGCAGGCGCAACGCCTTCAGCGCGATGTCCAGTCCGGTCACGACGGTCACGACGACCGCGAGCCCCAGCACCACGTCCGCGACGAGGTTCCAGGCGTCCGCTCCGGCAAAGGACGACAGCGGCAGCGTGAACAACAGCAGGCCGAAGAACTGAAGGGCCGTCTTGACCTTGCCGCCCCGACCCGCGGGCATCACGCCGTGGCGGATCACGAAGAACCGCAGCACCGTCACTCCCCATTCGCGCACCAGGACGACGACGGTGACCCACCACGGCAGCTCACCGAGGACCGAGAGCCCGACGAAGGCCATCCCCATCAGGGTCTTGTCGGCGATGGGGTCGGCGATCTTGCCGAAGTTGGTGATCAGGCCGCGACGCCGGGCGATGTCGCCGTCGATGCGGTCGGTGAGGGTCGCGAAGATGAACACCACAGCCGCCGCCCAGCGCATCACCGGACGGTCCCCACCGTCGACCAGCAGCAGCCAGCCGTAGACCGGCACGAGCAGGATCCGGGTGACCGTGAGGGCGTTGGCGATGTTCCAGGAGCTCGGGGGCGGGACCGCCACCGGCGCCGCGGCCGGGTCGGGGGCCGGCGCCGACTCGCTCAGCATGGCACGGCCAGCAGGTCGATCCCCTCGGTCCCGGTCACGACGGCCCGCACGATGTCGCCGACCACGACGTCGGGGAACTGGGAGGGATCGAGCATGGTCACGCCGTCGACGTCGGGTCCCTGGTGGGCCGCCCGACCCACGACGGACGTCTCCTCGTCCTCGTCATCGCCCGTGGGCACCGACTCGACGAGGACGTCCACGATCTCGCCGATGCGCTCCTCGGCACGCTGGAGGTTAAGTTCCTCGATAAGCGCTGTGAATCGCGAAACACGTTCTGCGACAACATCATCGGGCAGCTTGTTGCCATAGGTCTCGGCCTCGGTGCCGTCCTCGTCCGAGTACCCGAACACACCGACGACGTCGAGTCGGGCAGCCAGCAGGAACGCCTCGAGCTCGGCGAGGTCTTCCTCGGTCTCACCCGGGAACCCCACGATGACATTGCTCCGGATGCCGGCCAGCGGCACCCGGGCGCGTACCTCGTCGAGGAGTCCGAGGAAGGCCTCGCGACCGCCGAAGCGCCGCATCGAGCGGAGCAGTCCGGCCGAGGCGTGCTGGAAGGAGATGTCGAAGTAGGGCACGACGCCCGGCACGGAGGCCATCGCGTCGAGCAGTGCGGGACGGATCTCGGCGGGCTGCAGGTAGCTCACCCGGACGCGCTCGATCCCCGGGACCGCAGCGAGGTCGGGCAGGATCTTCTCGAGCAGCCCGATGTCCCCGAGGTCCTTGCCGTAGGACGTCGAGTTCTCACTGACGAGGAACAGCTCCTTGACGCCGCGCTCCCCCAACCAGCGAGCTTCGGCCACGATGTCGTGCGGCCTGCGCGACACGAACGCACCGCGGAACATCGGGATGGCGCAGAACGCGCACCGTCGGTCGCAGCCACTGGCGATCTTGAGGGGAGCCCAGGGGCGACCGTCGAGACGGGCGCGGATCACCCGCGGGCCGGACGGCGGGACCGGTCCGTCCACGGTGACGTCGACGGGCTCGGTCGAGACCTGCTCCGGTGAGGTGGGGTCAGTGGGGATGCCGTGTCCGGGCAGTGCCACACCGACCGACCCGTCCTGCCGCTGGACCGGGGACAACGGGAGCAGCTGGCGTCGGTCGGACGGGACGTGCGAGGCCGGCGCGTGGCCGTCGAGGACGGCCCGCAGGTGGCTCGACATGTCCGCGTAGGAGTCGAACCCCAAGACGGCGTCGGCCTCGGGCAGCTCGTCTGCCAGCTGCTGGCCGTAGCGCTCGGCGAGGCATCCCACCGCGACGACCTTCTGGGTCTTCGAGTGCCCCTTGCGCGCCGACGCCTCGAGGAGCACGTCGATCGAGTCCTTCTTGGCCTGCTCGACGAACCCGCAGGTGTTGACCACCGCGACGTCCGCGTCGTCGGCGTCGTCCACGAGCAACCAGCCCTCGGCGGCCAGGCGGCCGGCGAGCTCCTCGGAGTCGACTTCGTTGCGGGTGCACCCCAGCGTGACCAGGGCGACGCTGCGCTGCGTTGTCGAACTCATGTCCCCACTCTAGAGGTGGGTAGCGTGGCGTCATGACCGCGACAGCCGATGCGACCACCGCCCGGATCAGCGCCCTGCTGGCGCGCCATCCGGTCATCGACGGGCACAACGACCTCTTGTGGGAGGCGCGCGAGAAGGTCGGCTACGACTTCGACCGGCTCGACATCGAGGCAGGGGGGACCCCGACGCACACCGACCTGCCCCGCCTCGCCCAGGGTGGCGTCGGCGGCCAGTTCTGGTCGGTCTTCGTGCCTGCCTCGCTCCAGGGTGACGACGCCGTGAGCGCCACCCTGGAGCAGATCGACGCGGGCCACCAGATGGTGGCGAGGTATGCCGGCCGGCTGGCTTTCGCCCGCACCGCGGACGAGGTGGCGGCCGCCTGGGAGTCGGGGCGGATCGCCTCCCTGCTGGGGGCCGAGGGCGGGCACTCGATCAACAACTCGCTCGCGACCCTGCGCATGCTCCACGTCCTGGGCGTCCGCTACCTGACCCTGACCCACAACAGCAACGTCGACTGGGCTGACTCGGCCACCGACGTGACGGTGCACGGAGGGCTGTCGGCGTTCGGCGTCGAGGTGGTGCGCGAGATGAACCGGATCGGCATGCTCGTCGACCTCAGCCACGTCTCGGCCGACACGATGCGCGACGCCCTGCGGGTGGCAGAGGTGCCGGCGATCTTCAGCCACTCCTCGGCGCGGGCGGTCTGTGACAGCCCGCGCAACGCGCCCGACGACGTCCTGGAGTCGTTGCGGGACAACAACGGCGTCTGCATGGTGACCTTCGTGCCGACATTCGTGAACCCCGAGGCGGCAGCCTGGCGCGAGCAGCTGAACGCGGCCGCGGCGGCAGAGGGGATCACGCCGGCCGACGCCGCGGCATACAGCCCGTTCTACGACGAGTACTGCCTCAGCCGTCCCACACCGAAGGCCACGCTCGCCGACGTCGTCCAGCACGTCGAGCACGTCCGCGAGGTGGCCGGAGTCGACCACGTGGGGCTGGGTGGCGACTACGACGGGGTGGCCACGCTGCCCGAGGGGCTCGAGGACGTCACCGGCTACCCCCGGTTGCTGGCGGCGCTGGCTGACCGCGGATGGTCCGACGACGACCTCGGCAAGCTCACGAGCGGCAACATCCTGCGCGTGATGAGGGACGCCGAGGCAGGCGCGAGATCGCTGCAGGAGCAGCGCGGGCCCAGCCTGGCCACCATCAAGGACCTCGACGGCGATCCGGTCTCCGGGTAGTCGTCCTGCTAGTTGCGCCAGCGGGAGATGGTCAGGCCGACGACGCGGGCGATGATCAGCGCGACGTACATGACGCCGGCCACCTGCTCGATGATCACGACCGAGCGCGCGAAGGGCAGAACGGCGGTCACGTCGGAGAGCCCGACGCTGGTCAGGTTGGCGAAGGACAGGTAGAGCAGCTCGAGGAAGGTCCGGTGTCCTTCACCCTGGTAGGCCGTGAACGACCCCGGATAGACCACCTGCACGGCCATGAACAGGTGGGCGAACATCCACGACACGACCGTGAAGTTAGCTCCCACCGCGAAGATCTCGTCGCGGGTCACCCAGGAGTCGTCGAACAGGTAGCGGATCAGGCCGTACCCGGTGTAGCCGTAGAAGGCCGCGTGCAGGATGGCTGACCAGAAGACCACCTGGTGGTTCGCCGGGGCCAGCCCCTCGGCGACGGTCAGGGCCACGACTGGCACGCCCAGCACCACCGCGACCCACGTCAGGGCCGGCGTAGCCCTGACGGCATAGACCGCGATCGAGAGCACCAGAACGCCGAACACCCCGATGAGCGTGCGCCCCAGCGGCGTGTCCCCCGCAAAGGGGTACGCCAGCACCTCGAGCAGCTGCGCCGCGAGGAGCACCCCACTGGGGTGCCCCTTGACGGCGTTGAACCATTCACGCATGGCGACACCCTAAGGGTGTGCGCCGAGTCCCAAGGGTCTCCGAGTCCCCAGGGTGGGCGCCGAGTCGTCAGGTGGCGTGCTTCAGTTCGTGACGACCCTCACGCGCAGCGTCCGGGCGGCCACCACGGCCGCGAGGCAGGCAGTGACCGCCATGACCAGCGCCATCGGGACGGCTGAGCCCGAACCCATCGCGCCGATGAGGGGGGCGGACACACCACCGATGACGAACTGCGACGCGCCGAGCAGGGCAGCAGCGGTCCCCGCGGCCTCACCGTGCCGGGTCAGGGCCAGTGCGGGGGTGTTCGGCAGGGTGAGACCGCACGCGAACAGGAGGAACCAGAGCGGCACGAGGACCGTGGTCAGCCCACCGACACCCGTGATCGCCGACGCCAGGAGCACCAGTGCGGCGACCGCACCGATCGAGACGCCCGCCCGGACCAGCTGGCGCGGCTGGAACCGCTTGAGCAGGAAGGGGTTCGCCTGCGACCCGGTGAGGAAGCCCAGCGAGTTGAGGCCGAAGGCCAGCCCGAACTGGGTCACGCTCAGTCCGTAGATGTCCTGCAGCACGAACGAGGAGCCGCCGATGTAGGAGAACAGCGTCGCGAACATCAGGCCGCTGATGAGGACGAGCCCGACGAAGGTGCGGTCGCGCAGGAGCATGCCGTAGGTGTTGAGCACCGGGCGGAGGGCCAGCGGCCTGCGTCGCTCCGCAGGAAGCGTCTCGCGCAGGGCGAGACTGGCCAGTGTCACCAGGAGCACACCCGCCACGGCGAGGATGACGAACACCCCGCGCCACGAGGTGAGCCGGAGGATGAAGCCGCCCAAGGTCGGGGCGAGCACCGGCGCGAGACCCATGACGAGCATCAGGCGGGACAGCATCGTCGCGGCAGCCGACCCCGCGAAGAGGTCGCGCACCATCGCCATGGCAACCACGGACACGGCCGCGTTGCCCAGGCCCTGGATCGCCCGGCCGACGGTGAGCAGCTCGATGGTCGGGGCGAACGCACAGAACACCGAGGCCGCGATGTGCAACGCCAGCCCGGCGATGAGTGGTCGGCGGCGTCCGATGGCGTCCGCGAGCGGCCCGACGAGGAGCTGCCCGAGCCCCATGCCCAGCAGGATGCCGGTCAGCGTGCCCTGCACGGCCGACTCCGACGCCGCGAGGTCGCGGGTGATCGAGGGCAGCGCCGGCAGGTAGGTGTCGATGGTCAGCGGACCGATCGCGATCAACGCGCCGAGCACGAGGACGAAGCGGAGGTACGAACGGCCCGTCGGGGCCGCCTGGACACCGGTGCTGGCATGCGGTGACGGCGTGCGCGTGGGGGTCGCGGTCGAAGTCGGGGCGATCGAAGTCGGGGCTGTCGGAGTCGGGGCGGTGGCGTCAGTCAGTGTCTCGGGAGCGGCAGTCACCTCTGCGCAACGACGAAGGGCACGGGTCTATTTCATCCCGCGCCCTTCATCTCGGGTCTGGTCAGTCCCTGCCGGTGAGCTCCCAGGCGTCGAGGGACTCCTCGACTTCCTCGCGACCGGCGAGCCCTCTCGCCACCGGGTCGTTGTCGTAGCGTGAGTCCGGCGCGTAACCGGGCGTGTAGCCGGAACCCGCAAGGGCGACCTCGTCCGTCCGCTCGACACCCGTGTCGTCAGGATCCGCCGCCTGTCCGTCGAACACCGGCTCCATCTCGGGCACCTCGTCCCCACGCATGAGCGCCAAGGTCATGGGCAGGTCGTCGAGCTTGATCAGCACGTCGCGCGCCTTGGAACCCTCGGACGGACCCACCACCCCGCGGGACTCGAGCAGGTCCATGAGCCGACCTGCCTTGGCGAACCCGACGCGCAGCTTGCGCTGGAGCATCGACGTCGAGCCGAACTGGGTCGTCACGACGAGCTCGGTGGCCTGGAGCAGCAGCTCGAGGTCGTCGCCGATGTCGTCGTCCACCTGCTTCTTGGCCGCCACCACCGTGACGTCGTCGCGGTAGCTGGGCTTGAGCTGGCCGGTCACGTGCTTGACGACCTGCTGGATCTCGGACTCGGTGACCCACGCACCCTGGACGCGCATCGTCTTGGAGGAGCCCATCGGCAGGAACAGCGCATCGCCCTGACCGATCAGCTTCTCGGCACCGGGCTGGTCGAGCACGACCCGGCTGTCTGCCAGCGACGAGGTCGCGAACGCCATCCGCGACGGCACGTTGGCCTTGATGAGGCCGGTGACGACGTCGACGGACGGGCGCTGGGTCGCCAGCACTAGGTGGATGCCCGCGGCCCGTGCCAGCTGCGTGATCCGGACTATCGACTCCTCGACGTCCCGGGGCGCGACCATCATCAGGTCGGCGAGCTCGTCGACGATGACCAGCAGGTACGGGTACGGGTGGATGACCCGCTCCGAGCCCGCCAGCGGCTTGACCTTGCCCGCCTTGACCGCCTTGTTGAAGTCGTCGATGTGCTTGAAACCGAACTGCGCGAGGTCGTCGTAGCGCGTGTCCATCTCACGCACCACCCAGGCAAGCGCCTCGGCGGCCTTCTTGGGGTTCGTGATGATCGGCGTGATGAGGTGCGGGATCCCCTCGTATGCCGTGAGCTCCACCCGCTTGGGGTCGACCAGGACCATGCGCACCTCGTCGGGCGTGGCCCGCATGAGGATCGAGGTGATCATCGAGTTGACGAAGCTGGACTTGCCCGCGCCGGTGGCGCCCGCGACGAGCAGGTGCGGCATCTTGGCGAGGTTGGCGATGACGTAGCCGCCCTCGACGTCCTTGCCGACGCCCATCACCATCGGGTGCTCGTTGCCCCGCGCTGCCTGGCTGCGGAGCACGTCGCCGAGGCTGACCTTCTCGCGGTCGGCGTTGGGGATCTCGATGCCGATCGCGGACTTGCCCGGGATCGGCGACAGGATGCGGACGTCGGCCGAGGCCACGGCATACGCGATGTTCTTGGAGAGCGCGGTGACGCGCTCGACCTTGGTGCCACGGCCGAGCTCGACCTCGTAGCGGGTGACCGTCGGTCCACGGCTGAAGCCGGTGACCTGGGCATCGATGTCGAACTGCTCGAGCACCTGGCTCAGCGACTCGACCACGCGGTCGTTCGCGGCACTGCGGGTCTTGTGCGGGGAACCCGGCTCAAGGATGGCGTTGTCGGGCAACGTGTAGGTGATGTCGCCGGCGAGCGCGAGCTGCTCGACTCGCTGTGGCAGCGGGGTCGTCGGGGGCGCCTCAAGGGCGGCCTTGACCTCGATGGCCGGGCCCTTGGCGGGCGAGGTGGTTTCGGCAGTCGCCGAAGGGGCCAGAACGCCGGGCGAGGTGGGGCGCTTCTCGCCGGGGCGGAACCGCCGACCGTCGGGTGCCACGAGAGCGGCCTGCTCGAACGCCTCGTCCCCCTCGAGCGGACCCTCCGGGTCGATCACGCGGCGACGACGCCTGGGCTTGTCCTCGACCGCGTCGGCGAGCGGGTCCTTCCCGGCGTCGACCGTCCCACGGTGGAGGAGGTGGTCGCGCAGCTCGGCGAGGCGGGTGGGGACCATGTGCACGGGCGTCGCGGTCATCACCAGGAGGCCGAAGAAGCCCAGCATCAACAGGATCGGCACGGTGCCGTAGACCGACACCGCGGCCTCGAGCGGGCTGGATGCCAGGAACCCGATGATGCCGCCACCGTCACGCATCCCGTCGGCGCCCTGGGGTGGGGTGGGGATGTCGGCGGCGACGTGGGCCAACCCCGAGGCGGCGAAGGCGAGGGCGCCCAGGCCGACACCGAGGCGGGAGTTGGCCGAGTCCTCTTGCGGCGCGCGCAGGAAGCGGATGCCCAGGAAGAGCAGGGCGAGCGGCACGGCATAGGCGACGCGTCCGAAGGTGCCTGCGACGACGGCGTGCACGACGTCGCCGAGGGCGCCCTCGAAGGCCCACCACTCCCGGGCGGCGACGAGGATCGACACTCCGATGAGGAAGAAGCCGAGCCCGTCACGTCGGTGCTCGGGCTCGAGCTCACGGGCGCTGGTGCCGACCCGGCGCACCGCGCCGCCGGCCACGTGTGCCATGCCCATCCAGGTGCCGCGGACCGCGCGCAGGGGCAGCGGCAGTCCGCCACCGCTGGCCTTGCCACGCGCGGGGGACTTGCGGGGTGTGCTGCTCTTGCGGTTGGCGGGGCGTGTTGCGGTGCCCCGGCTCCCCGACGAGCGCGACCCTGCATTTGATCGTGCTGGTGTGGACGGACGTGTCGCCATGCTCCGCAGGCTACGCGAAGGTCACACGGGACACACGCGTCACACGCGTTCCACCCGCAGGCAATGTGTCCGGATCGCCCTGGCCCGAACGGCCGAGTTGCCCTCCCCGATCGGGTACGAAGGGCAGGTAGCCCTTACCAGGGCGCACGCCCGGTGGGACGCTGGGCCTTGCGTCTGGCGGGGCCTGTGCCGACGACCAGCAGTGGTCGTCGGCACAGGCGCGCACAGGGGGAAGGGTCGCGTGGGGACGGCGATGCCGACCCGCCCCGCCAGATCGCTCGGCCCTGCCTCCGGCCACCTGGCGGTCACGGACTTCCGCCATCTCAGATCGCGGGAACCCACGCCCACGTGCTGGATCCCGCTTGACCCGTGCCGCTACCCTCGACGACAGGTCATGAGTGTCAGCGCACAGCCCCGGCTTGCTGACCAGCAACCCTCCTCCGCGGTGGGGTGCTCCGGGTGACGACCGGGCCGACTGCACCCGCAGCCGGCAAGCGCGGACTCGGGAGCTCTCGGGTCCCACCCGGACCAGGAGCTCTACCCATGTCGATCGCGAGCACCCCGCCACCAGCCTTCCGTCGCAGCGCCCCCCTCGCGCACGCCCGCACCCAGAGCCACCTCCGCCCTGTTCCCGATGCCCGGTCACTGGGCGAGGTCGGCCCGCTGCCCGCGGTCGTGTCGGAGTCGCTGCTCGTGCCGACGCTGGACGGGGCCGTGGACTACGCCAACTTCGACCACGCGGCGTCCACGCCGGCGCTGGTCAGCGTCAAGAAGGCCGTCGACACGGCGGTGCGCACCTACTCCTCGGTCCACCGCGGCAATGGCTGGGCCTCCCGGGTGACCTCGTCCTGGTACGAGCAGGCGCGGGCCGAGGTGCGGTCGTTCGTCGGGGCACGCGAGGGCGACGAGGTCGTCTTCACCCGCAACAGCACCGACTCGTTCAATCTCCTGGCGCGATGTCTGCCGCGCCACACGCAGGTCTTCGTCTTCGAGTCCGAGCACCACGCCGCGCTTCTGCCGTGGCCCCACCAGCGCACCCACCGGCTTCCGGTCCCCGGCAGCATCAGCGACGCGAGGGCGCTCCTGCGGACTGCGCTTCGCGACCACCCCGGCCGCCACCGGTTGGTCGTGCTCGCCGGCGCCTCCAACGTCACGGGAGAGATCTGGCCGGTCCGCGAGCTGGCGGCGATCGCCCGCCAGGCGGGCGCGAGGGTGGTCCTCGACGCCGCGCAGTACGCCCCCCACCGCCGCGTGGACCTGGACGACCTCGGTGTCGACTACGCCGTGCTGTCCGGCCACAAGCTGTACGCACCGTTCGGCACGGGAGTCCTGGCAGGCCGGGCGGACTGGCTGGACGCTGCGGCGCCCTACCTCGCCGGCGGCGGCGCCACCAAGTCCGTGACCGAGCGCGCAGTCGTGTGGCAGAAGGGGGCCGCACGCCACGAGGGCGGCAGTCCCAACGTCATCGGCGCGATCGCCCTCGCTGCCGCGTGCCATGCCCTGCGGGCGCACGCGGACGCGGTGGAGGAGCACGAGCGCACGCTGGGCCAGCGTCTGCTCGACGGTCTGGCCGCCATCGACGGCGTGCAGACCTACTCCCTCTTCAGCCCGGACCACGAGCGCGTTGCCGTGGCGACCTTCACCATCGACGGGGTCGACTCGTCACTGGTGTCCGCGGCCCTGTCGGCCGAGCACGGCATCGGGGTCCGGGACGGCAAGTTCTGTGCGCACCTGTGCGTCGACGCCCTGCTCGACGACCCCCACGCCGTCGGGTCCACGACCGCCGTCCGCGCCAGTGTCGGGCTGGCCACGACCGCTGAGCACGTCGAGCGGTTGCTGTCAGCCGTGGCCGAGCTCGCCGAGCACGGACCCCGCGCCGACTACGTCAACGGACCGCAGGGGTGGTTGCCGGTCGGCGACCCGCGCGCGCTCGACCTCGCGCGCCCCTGGTAGCCGCCCCCGCGGCATACCCGAGCCCCACCTGCCGCACCTTTATCGGGTGACCCGATAAAGGTGCGCTTCACCCGGAAACGGTTCTCGGGTGAAGCGCGCCCTTCTCGGGTGGAGCAGGCGCAGGCTAGGCCTGGATGACGACCGGGATGATCATCGGGCGCCGGCGGATCTTGCCGCCGACCCAGCCACCGATCGCCCGGCGCATGACCTGCTCGAGCTGGTGGGAGTCGGTGACGCCGTTGCCGGTGGCCTCGGCGAGCGCCTGTTCGATCTTGGGCCGCACCTGGCTGAAGATCTCGTCGTCCTCGGCGAAACCCCGGGCCTGGATCTCCGGCCCCGCGGCGATCTTGCCCGTGGCGGAGTCGATCACGACGATGACCGAGATGAACCCCTCGTCACGCAGGATCCGGCGGTCCTTGAGCAGCGCCTCGTCGAACTCACCCACCGAGGACCCGTCGACGTAGACGTAGCCGCACGGGACCGCCCCGACGATGCGCGCGACGCCGTCGACGAGGTCGACGACCACGCCGTCCTCGGCCAGCACGACCTGTTCGCGCGGCACACCGGTCTGGACCGCCAGCTCGGCGTTGGCGACGAGGTGTCGCCACTCGCCGTGCACCGGCATCACGTTGCGGGGCTTGACGATGTTGTAGCAGTAGAGCAGCTCACCGGCGCTGGCGTGGCCGGAGACGTGCACCTTGGCGTTGCCCTTGTGCACGACGTTGACACCGAGCCGCATGAGGCCGTTGATGATGCGGTAGACGGCGTTCTCGTTGCCGGGGATGAGCGACGAGGCCATCAGGACCGTGTCGCCCTCTCCCACGTCGATGCGGTGGTCACGGTTGGCCATCCGCGACAGGGCCGCCATCGGCTCGCCCTGCGACCCCGTGCAGATCAGGACGACCTTGTCGTCGGGGAAGTTGTCGAGCTTCTTGACGTCGACGAGCACGCCGTCGGGCACGTGGAGGTACCCCAGCTCGGCGGCGATCCCCATGTTGCGCACCATCGACCGGCCCACCATGGCGACCTTGCGCCCGGCCGACTCGGCGGCGTTGAGCACCTGCTGGACCCGGTGCACGTGCGAGGAGAAGCAGGCGACGATGATCCGGCGCTCCGCGTCGCGGAAGACCTTGTCGATGGCCGGCGCGATGTCCTTCTCCGGCGTCGTGAAGCCGGGGACCTCGGCGTTGGTCGAGTCCGTCATGAACAGGTCGACGCCCTCCTCCCCCAGCCGCGCGAACGCGCGCAGGTCGGTGAGCCGGTTGTCGAGCGGCAGCTGGTCCATCTTGAAGTCACCGGTGTGCAGGATCGTGCCGCCGGGTGTCCGGACGAACACCGCGAGCGCGTCGGGGATCGAGTGGTTGACCGCCACGAACTCGCAGTCGAAGACGCCGAGCTTCTCGCGCATCCCCTCCTTGACCCCGAGGGTGTACGGCGTGATCCGGTGTTCCTTGAGCTTGGCCTCGATGAGCGCCAGTGTCAGCATCGAACCCACGATCGGGATGTCGCGCTTCAGCTTGAGCAGGTAGGGCACCGCGCCGATGTGGTCCTCGTGGCCATGGGTCAGCACGATCGCCTGGATGTCGTCGAGCCGGTCCTCGAGGTACTCGAAGTCGGGGAGGATCAGGTCGACGCCGGGGTGGTGGTCCTCAGGGAACAACACGCCGCAGTCGATGACGAGCAGCTGGCCGTCGTGCTCGATGACCGCCATGTTGCGGCCGACCTCGCCGAGACCGCCGAGCGCGATGATGCGCACGCCGTTCTTCGCGAGCGGCCGGGGCAGGTTCAGCTCGGGGTGGGGATGACTCACAGCAGGCCAGACTCCTTGAGACCGGCGCGCAGGATGTCCAGGTGCTCCGGTGGTGACTCGACGAGCGGCAAGCGCACCGTCGCGTGGTCGATGACGCCGAGCTCGACGAGCGCGGCCTTGGCCATGATCGCACCCTGGGAGGTGCTCATGATGGCGTCGACGGCGGGGACCAGCCGTCGGTGGATGTCTCGGGCGCCGTCGAGGTCGCCGCCGTCGACGGCTGCGACCATCGCGGCATAGTCCTTGCCTGCGACGTGGCCGACGACGCTGACCACCCCTATGGCACCGAGGGCGAGCCAGGGCAGGTTCGCGGCGTCGTCGCCGGAGAAGTAGAGCAGGTCGGTCGCGGCCATGACCTTGGTCGAGGCCCACCCGTCGCCCTTGGCGTCCTTGACCGCGACGACCCGGTCGTGGGCGGCGAGCTCGAGGAGCGTGGCGGTGTCGAACGGGATGCCGGTGCGGCCCGGGATGTCGTAGAGCATGACCGGCAGGTCGGTCACGTCGGCCACCGCGTGGCAGTGCGCGACGAGCCCGCGCTGGGTCGGCTTGTTGTAGTAGGGCGAGACGAGCAGGAGCCCGGTGGCGCCGGCCTCCGCCGCACGACCGGCCATCTCGACGCTGTGTGCGGTGGCGTTGGAGCCGACCCCGGCGACGACCGCCGCGCGACCGTCGACGGCCTCGGCGACGAGGCGCACCATCTCGATGGACTCGTCGTCGCTCAGGGTGGCGGACTCACCGGTGGTGCCGTTGACGACGATGCCGTCGTGGCCGCTGTCGAGCAGGTGGGCGACCAGTCGGCGGGCGCCCTCGAGGTCGAGGCTTCCGTCGGGCTTCATCGGGCTGACCATGGCGGTCAGGACGCGGCCGAACGGGGACGAGGTGCTCATGCCTGCAGGCTATCGCCCCGCAGAGCACGCCCCGCGCGGCGGACACCGACCGGGACGCAATTTGGCGGGAAGGTGACGCCGAGCTGGCGGCATCGACGCGACACCGAGGTATGCCGCGGTGCCGGCCACGCGGCATACGCTGCGGTTTTGGTCTGCTTCGGTGCCCTGTCGCCGCCCGGCGTTACGCTGCGTCCGTGCAGCAGTATCTCGACCTCCTCGACCACGTCATGACGACCGGGACGGACAAGTCCGACCGCACCGGCACCGGCACCCGCTCCGTGTTCGGCTACCAGATGCGGTTCGACCTGTCCGAGGGCTTCCCGGTGCTCACGACCAAGAAGCTCCACCTCAAGTCGATCATCGGCGAGCTGCTCTGGTTCCTGCGCGGCGACTCCAACGTGCGGTGGCTCCAGGAACGCGGCATCACCATCTGGGACGAGTGGGCGGACGAGAACGGCGACCTGGGGCCGGTCTACGGCTACCAGTGGCGGTCCTGGCCGACCCCAGACGGCGGCCACGTCGACCAGATCGCCAAGGTCATCGAGTCGATCCGCACCAACCCTGACAGCCGTCGGCACATCGTGTCGGCCTGGAACGTCGCGGACGTCGACTCGATGGCGCTCCCGCCGTGCCACACGATGTTCCAGTTCTACGTGTCCCCCGCGGTGGACGGGCACCGGCCCAAGCTCTCCTGCCAGCTCTACCAGCGTTCGGCCGACATCTTCCTCGGCGTCCCGTTCAACATCGCCTCCTACGCGCTGCTCACCATGATGGTGGCGCAGGTCTGCGACCTCGAGCCCGGTGACTTCGTGCACACCCTCGGCGACGCCCACCTGTACTCCAACCACGTCGAACAGGCCACCCTCCAGCTGACCCGAGAGCCCCTCCCCCTGCCGCAGATGAAGATCGCGTCCGGCAAGGAGATCGACCAGTTCGACCTCGGCGACTTCGAGCTGGTCGGCTACCAGGCGCACCCCTCGATCAAGGCGCCCATCGCGGTCTGAGTCAGGCCGCGGACCGTGCGGGCCCGGCGGTGACCTCCGCGTGGTCGCTACCCTGTGCCCATGACCAACGTGACGCTCATTGCCGCGGTCGGCCGCAACGGCGTCATCGGGGCCGACAACGACATGCCGTGGCACCTGCCCGAGGACTTCGCCTACTTCAAGCGGACGACCATGGGCCATCCGATGGTCATGGGACGCAAGACCTTCGACTCGATCGGCCGGGTGCTGCCGGGTCGCCGGACCATCGTCGTGACCCGCCAGCCCGACTGGAGCCACCCCGACGTGGAGACGGCCCACTCGCTCAGCGAGGCGTTGTCGCTGGCCGGTCCCGCGGCCGAGGTGTTCGTCTGCGGCGGTGGGCAGGTCTACACCGAGGCGATGCCGTGGGCGCACCGGTTGCTGATCACCGAGGTGGACCAGTCGCCCCAGGGTGATGTGCGCTTTCCCGACATCGACGCGAGCCACTGGCACGAGGTCCGGCGCGAGCGGCGCGACGGCTTCAGCTGGGTGACGTACGAGCGCGCCTGACGAGGTTCGAAACACCGATGGCAGGATGCAGGCCATGGCTCACCAGCACGACCACGTCGGTCACACCTCCTCCCCCGGACCACTCGCCGACGCCAGCGTCAGGGTGGCGCGCGAGACCGACACCCCCGCCGTCGGGCTCGTCCAGGCCACCGTGTGGCGCGAGGCGTATGCCGCGGTGCTGCCGGCGGAGGTGCTGGAGACCTTCGAGCCACAAGCCTTCGCGGCCGTCTGGCGCCAGTCCCTTGCCGCGCCTCCCCCAGGGGTCTACCGGCTGCTCGCGGCCTGTGCGGGCGACCAGGTCGTGGGGTTCGCGGCCATCGGCCCGAGCCAGGACCCCGATGCGTCCCCGGGCACCGGTGAGCTGTCTGCGCTCGCGGTCCACCCGCAGGCGCGTCGGGTCGGCCACGGGTCACGGCTGCTGAACGCGGCCGTCGACACCCTGCGCGGCGCCGGCGCCGACCGGTTGCACACCTGGGTGCTGGCCGGCGACGAAGCCACTCGGGCGTTCCTCCTCGATGCAGGGCTGAACCCGGACGGCGCGTTCCGCGACCGGGTGGTCTCTCCCGACGGTGGGACCGCGCGCGAGGTCCGCCTGGTCGCCGACATCACGCCGGAACCTCCGGGCCCGTGAGCTCGACCCTGACCCCGGAGCGACGTTCCCAGGTCGTGCGCCAAGCCCTGTCGGTAGCGGTGGCAACAGGAACCTACGGCGTCAGCTTCGGCGCCCTGTCGGTGGCTGCGGGTCTGTCGATCCTCCAGACGCAGGTGCTGTCGCTGCTGCTGTTCTCGGGGGGTTCGCAGTTCGCGTTCGTGGGGGTCATGGCCGCCGGGGCGGCCGGGGGGCCCGCCGCCATCGCCACCTCCACGCTCCTCGGCGTCCGCAACGGCCTGTACGGGCTGCAGGTCGCGCGGATGCTGGACGTCCGGGGACTCCGGAAGGTCTTCGCAGCCCAGTTGACGATCGACGAGTCGACAGCGGTCAGTGTCGCGCAGCCCGAGACGGTCGCCGCGCGACTCGGCTTCTGGGTGACGGGCGCAGGGGTCTTCGTGCTCTGGAACGCGACGACGCTGGTCGGCTCGCTCGTGGGCGATGCCATGGGCGACCCCCGCCGCTATGGACTCGACGCCGCCGCGGCCGCAGCCTTCTGCGCCCTGCTGTGGCCGCGGCTGAAGTCGAGGGATGCCGTCGCCATCGCAGTGCTGGCCGCACTGATCGCCGTGCTCGTCGCGCCGCATGCTCCCGCCGGTGTCCCCGTCCTGGTCGCCGCCTGCACCGCACTCCTGGCGGGCGTGTGGCGACGCGCCCACCACGACCCACCGCCGCCGCACCAGTGGCCCGACGAGGTGTCGCCGCGGACTGGCAACTCCGGGCCGGGGACCGCCAGGCCGGGGGGCGCGAGGCCGGGGGCCGCGAGGCCGGGGGGCACGCCATGAGCACGTGGACCGCGCTGCTCATCGCGTGCGGGCTGGCCTTCCTGCTCAAGTACCTCGGCTACGTCGTGCCGACGTCGTGGCTCGAGGGCGAACGCACGACACGGATCACCTCGGCGTTGCCCATCGCCTTGTTGGCCGCCCTCGTCGGCGTGCAGACGTTGACCTCGAGCTCGGGCGCGATCACCCTCGACTCCCGCGCTGCCGCCGTCGGTGTCGCCATGCTGGCGCTGCTGCTGCGGGCGCCCTTCATCGTCGTGGTGGTGCTGGCCGCCGCGGTCGCGGCTGGGCTGAGGCTGCTCGGTCTGCCCTGACCGCAGCGGTCAGGGCCACTCCCGCGCATCCTCGAGGAACCGGTCGCCGGTCTGGATCCCGACCACACAGAAGATCACCCCACCCGGATCGGCCATGATCACGTAGCGTTCCCGGTCGTCCACGGTGGTCGCGCCCAACGCCGTCAGTCGCGCGACCTCGGCGCGGACGTTGTCCGTCTCGATGTCCAGGTGGACGCGCGGCGGTCCGTCCTCCAATCGCTGGACCTCGAGGTTCAGCGACCCGATCTCGCCGACGCTGGCATAGGGACCGTCCTCGACCGGACGCACACCCTGGGCACCGGCCCAGAAGGCGAGGCCCGCGTCGTAGTGCTCGCCCGGGTGGTCGATGAGGACGATGCCGATGCGCGAACGGTGCATGCCACCACGGTATGCCGGGTGCGTCAGGGACGCGAGGTCCGCCAGGCCCTGACGGCGGCGCGGTAGTGCGCCTGCTCGCCCTTGCGATCCCGGGCGACCCGGCAGGCCTCGGCCTGGTGGAGCTCGTCAGCCCACGCGCCGTGCGCGCCGGACTCCCGGGCTTGGGTCATCATCCGCGATCCGTCGCGGGCGAGCCTGACCAGCGGCACCATCGCCAGCAGGGCGACCACGGGGATGAGGATCACCGCGACGCCGAACAGCACAGCGACCGGACGCCCGTCCCGGACCAGCTCGACCCCTCGCCAGCCGATCGTCGCGGAGTAGAAGCCCAGCACCACGAGCAGGACGACAGCGGTGACCTTCTCGCGCACTCAGGCGTCCAGGCCGAGGTAGTGCTCCAGCCCGACGGTCAGCCCGGGGTGGGCGCCGACCTCCCGCACCCCCGCGAGGACACCGGGCATGAAGGAGGTCCGGTCGAACGAGTCGTGGCGCAGGGTCAGCAGCTCGCCCTCAGCACCGAGCAGCACCTCCTGGTGGGCGACCAGCCCGCGCAGTCGGATCGAGTGCACCGGTA
Organism: Pedococcus sp. P2_E2; assembly: GCF_056403955.1. NCBI lineage: Bacteria > Bacillati > Actinomycetota > Actinomycetes > Micrococcales > Intrasporangiaceae > Pedococcus > Pedococcus sp. P2_E2. The sequence continues at coordinate 100,567 of NZ_JBFUEM010000006.1, read as the reverse complement.
TGCCGTCGACCCGCCCTCCGCGTGCCCCGTCGGGGTCCTGGGTGGTGGCGTCCGGGACTGCACCGAGGCCGGCGTCGGCGCGGGCCGCGGCGATGAGGCCGGCCGTGCGGGCTGCGGTGCCCGACGGCGCATCGACCTTGTCGGGGTGGTGCAGCTCGATGACCTCGACCGACTCGTAGAAACGCGCGGCCTGCTGGGCGAAGCGCATCATCAAGATGGCGCCGATCGCGAAGTTCGGGGCGATGAGCACGCCCACTGACGGGTGCTGGGCGAGCTGGTCGCGCACCGTCGCGAGGCGCCCCTCGTCCCATCCCGTCGTGCCCACGACGACGTGCACGCCGCGGTCGACGCAGTGCGCCACGTTCGCCGGGGAAGCGGACGGGACCGAGAACTCCACGACGACACCGGCACCGCCGAGGTCGCCGAGGTCGTCGCCCTGGTCGAACCGCCCCACCAGCTCCAGGTCGGGCGCGTCGGTGACCGCCCGGCACACCTGGCCGCCCATGCGTCCTGCCGCACCGATCACGGCCACCTTGATCGTGTCACTCACGGTGGTCAGCGTAACCACCCGTCCACGACGACGGGCCCGGTCCCCCACTCGGGAGACCGGACCCGTCGCTCGCGGCGCTGGTTCGACTACTTCACGAAGGCCGTGAGGCCGAGGACCACCGGGTCGTGGTCGGACGACCGGTACGGGCCCGGGTCGTGGAAGTCGGTCGAGTGGTAGTTGTACCGGCTGTACTCCATGGCCACCGACTCACCGGAGTTGATGTTCCAGTGGTCGGCCCCGGTCGACATCCGCAGCGCGAAGTCGTTGACGAGGATGTGGTCCAGCGAACCGGAGAGCCCGCTGAAGGAGTACGAGTAGCTGTTCGGGTCGAAGCGGCTGCCCACGTCGGTGTAGCCGGCCTTGTAGAGGACGTCCAGCGGGTCCTCCATGGTGTAGGAGTTGTAGTCACCCGCCATGACGATCCCCTTGGCGCCGTACTCGGCCGCGACGCCGGGCACCCAGTCGCGCAGGGCCTGCGCCTGCAGGATGCGGCTGGTGACCGACGCACCCTGGCCGTCACCGCTGTCAGCGTCACCCGGGAACGGACCAGCCGAACCCTTGGACTTGAAGTGGTTGACGACGAAGAGGAACTTGTCGCCCTTGCCGGTCTTCTTCCTGAACGTCTGGGCGATCGGCTCACGGGCATTGCCGAAGGCCTGGCCGTCCTGGCTCTGGTCGCCCAGGGCGCGCGACCGGTCGACGCGCATGACGTTGGCCGCCTTGTAGATGATGGCGCTGGTGATGAAGTCCTGCTCGTCCGGTGAGGGCAGGTCGGTCGAGGACGGGACGAAGGCCCAGGTGCCCGCTCCCGCCTTCTCGTTCAGCGCGGCGACCAGCGCTGCCAGGGCAGCGTCACGGTCGTGACCGAAACGTGCGGAGTTCTCGATCTCCATCAGCCCGACGACGTCGGCGTCGAGGGCGGTGATCGCCGACACCTCCTTCTCGGTCTGGCGCGCGAGGTCAGCCGCATCCCAGGCACCACGGCGGGTGCAGGGGCTGCCGTCGACGCCGCGGACCGTGTCGCCGTTGTCGTCGCGGTCGTAGAACGCCACGCAGGTCGGGTCGGCGTCACCGAGATCGGTGAAGTAGTTGAGGACGTTGAACGACGCGACCTTGAGGTCGGGTGTGCCGAGCTGGTTGATGTCGGCAGTGTCGGGCGCAGCCGTTCGGGTGTTCTCGAACGCCACCGGCGACGTCGCGTTGTCGGGCCCGACCACCTGGGCCGTCGGCTGGAAGCGCCACAGGTTGAACCGGTAGTCCACGACGACAGGAGCGCTGAAGGTGGCCGCCTCGCCGACCCTGACCGGCTTGGTGTTCGAGACGTACGCAGGCGTCAGGTCGCCGTTGAGCAGGCACGGGATCGGGCGGCCGGCGCACGTCGCCGGGCTGAAGCTGCTCGCCGTGAAGTTGCTGGAGGCACCGTCGTCGAGGGTGACCGCACGCCTGGCGTTGTCGGCCACCACGGCGGCGGCCTCGGGGCTGCCGGGGGCGCCCACCTCGGTGTTCTGCAGCAGCGGGTGGTCACCCACGGCCAGGCCGACCTCGCCGAACTGGTTGGTGCCGAAGGTGTTGGTGACGGTGTAGTCGCCGAGGGGCTGGAAGAGCATTCCCTCGATCGACTCACGCCCTGCATCGGTGGTCGGCCACGGCACGGTCAGCGCCTGGACAGGGCTGAACTCATCGCCGGCGTCGCTGATGTTCGAGGCCGACGCGGTGATCTCGGTCAGGGTCCCCGGGTCGGAGGACGAGCTGCGGAACTCGCTGACGGCACCGGTCACCTGGATGTAGTTGCCGACCTCGACGTCGGGGTCGAGGGGGCTGCCGGAGCCACCCGTCTGGAAGACGAAGAGGCCGTCCGAGGCGCCCGAGGAGCTCGGCTCGGGACCGGTCCCCTGGGTCTGGAGGTAGAAGCCGTGGAACCCACCCGTGGGGTAGGCCGCCGTGACGACGCCCTTGGTGGTCACCGTCTGCCCAGACAGCTGGGTGCTCGGACCCGTGCCCTGGATCTCGGCGATCGTCTTCTCGGCCGGGGCGGGCGGGGTGGTGCAGGTGGTGCCGCAGGCCGTCGGGCTCGGCGCCCCGGCCACGAAGTCGGCAGCATTGTCGGCGGTGTTCTGCGGACCGGCCTTGCGGCTCACCGACACCGTGTTGCTGGGCGCGGCCGTCGGTCCGGTGCCCGCGTAGTCGTTCGCCGTGCCGAAGCCGACGAAGTCGACGACCGAGGGCTGGGCCGAGCACGGGTTGGTGCCGGACTTGGCGGTGCAGGGGTTGGCCGTCCCGCCGAGCGCTGTGACGTTGTTGACCAGCGCCACCTTGCCTGCGCCGCCGGCCATGGCGATGGTTCCCGAAGCGTCGAAGGGGACCTCGGTGGAGCCGCCGGTCCCAGCAGCCTCCCGGACGACGTAGCTGCCGCCCGCCGGCAGGAACCCGGCGAGCCCGGTGACCTGCCACGAGACCCCGGTCGAGCCGGCGTACTGCACCGACCAGCCGTTGAGGTTGACCGTGGACGCGCTGGTGTTGACCAGCTCGATGAAGTCGTTCCGGTACGTCGCGCCGGTGTTGCCGCCGCCTCCGTAGACCTCGTTGATCACTACCGGCGCACCGACCGAGGGCGCTGCCAGCGCACTCATCGGGGCGACGGCAACAACTCCAGCGGTGAGGGCTATGGCGCCCACCGCTCCCAACACGTGCTTGCGGGGTACGCGCACAGCAGTCCTCCACGAACTCAGGATTGACAGCCCTGGGACGGTGGTCCGGGCCGATGGAGCATCACACCACGCCGACGGCGAATGCGAAACGGCTGGGACAGGTCCGGAAGGTAAAGGTCAGGTCAGGGTTTCGCGCCCAGCTCGTCCAGCGGGACCCCAGGGTCTGCCAGCCGGTCAGGCGCGACGACGGCCTTCGACCGGATCAGGCCCTTCACCGCATCACCGACGTCCCACACGTTGACGTTCATCCCGGCGGTCACCCGCCCGTCGCGCAGCCAGAAGGCCACGAACTCCCGCGCCGACAGGTCGCCGCGCACGACGACCTCGTCGTCCGGGCTCCCGAGACCGTGGTACTCCATCCCGAGGTCGTACTGGTCGGTGTAGAAGTAGGGCAGCTCCGCCTCCGGCCCCTCCTGGTCGAGCATGGCCGCTGCCACCAGCGAGGGCTGGTTGAGGGCGTTGGCCCAGTGCTCGACGCGAATCCGCTGCCCGAGGAACGGGTGCTCGACGTTCGCGACGTCACCCACCGCGAAGATGTCCGCGTCGCTCGTGCGCCCCACCGCGTCCGCCGTCACGCCGTTGTCGACGTCCAGGTCCGCAGCCTGCGCGAGCGCGACGTTGGGCGTTGCCCCGATCCCCACGACGACGGCGTCCGCCGGCACGACCGAACCGTCCGCGAGCCGCACCCCCGTCACGGCAGACTCGCCCTCCACGGCCTCGACGGTGACCCCGGTACGCAGGTCCACCCCGTGCGCTCGGTGCAGGTCCGCGAACACCTCGGCGATCGTCGGGCCGAGCACCCGCACCAGGGGCAGGTCGAGCGCCTCCAGCACCGTGACGTCGGCACCGGCCTCGCGCGCCGCAGCCGCCACCTCCAGTCCGATCCAGCCGCCACCGATGAACACGATCCGCCGTCCCGGCACGAGCACCGCACGGATCGCCTGGCTGTCCTCGATGGTGCGCAGCGAGTACACCCCGTCGAGGTCGGCACCGGGGATGGTGAGCCGTCGCGGAGCGCACCCGGTCGCCAGCACCACGCGGTCGTATGCCGTGCGCTCACCTGTGTCGGCCACCACCTCGTGGTCGTCGCGGTCGATGCTGGCCACCGTGGTGCCGGTGCGCACGTCGATGTCGTGACCGGCATACCAGTCCTCGTCGTGGACGAACACGTCCTCGAGCTTCTCCCCCGTCTTGAGGTAGTCCTTCGACAGCGGCGGTCGCTCATAGGGCAGGTGCGGCTCGCCCGCGAAGAGCACCACCCGCCCTTCGAAGCCCCGCCCTCGCAGGGCCTCGGCGGTCTTGGCGCCCGCCAGCCCGCCACCGATCACGACGAAGGTCCGGTCGTCAGTCATGCGTCATCCTCTGGCTCGGCTCTCTGCTCGGCTGTCTGCTGGACTACCCGACTACCTGCTGTACTTTCTAAAACAGTGTTAGATTGACTTTAGGAGCGGCGTCCCCGTTAGTCAACGAGTCGCTCGAGGAGCCTGATGTCGCCGGAAGCGCACGACGTGCACGACAGCATCGGGTCCGTGGGCGCCCTCGCGGAGCCGTCACGACGGGCGTTGTACGACCACGTGTCGCGGCAACGCACGGCGGTCAGTCGTGAGCAGGCGGCCGAGGCCGTGGGGCTGCCACTGCACTCCGTGAAGTTCCACCTCGACCGGCTCGTCGACGAGGGCCTGCTGGAGGTCGAGTTCCGCCGCCTGAGTGGTCGAGCGGGCCCCGGCGCCGGCCGGCCGTCCAAGCTCTACCGGCGCGCCCGTGCCGAGGTGTCGGTGTCGCTCCCGGCTCGGCACTACGACCTGGCCGCCGCGGTCCTCGCCGATGCCGTCGAGCGGGTCGGGCGCGACCGGGTGTCGCTCGACCGGGCGATCGACGACGCGGCCACTGACGCGGGTCGAGCCCTGGCAGCGGGCAGCCCGCTCCCACGCGGCCCGCGCGCTGAGCTGCGCGCCGTGTCAGAGCTGCTCGCCCGGCACGGCTACGAGCCCTCTCCCACGGACGACGAGCGTGAGCTCGAGCTGGCCAACTGTCCGTTCGACCGGCTCGCGCGGGACCACACCGACCTCGTCTGCGGGATCAACCTCGCCCTGGTCACCGGCGCCGTCGAAGCCCTCGGGTGCCGACACGTGCAGACCCGCCTCGAACCTGCCGCAGACCTCTGCTGCGTGCGCGCCCGCCAGGTGCCCTGACGCGCGTGGCGCATCGCCTCCTCGCCCACCGGGGGCAAAGCCAACGGGCCGACACACCCTGAGGTGTGCCGGCCCGCTCGTCAGGCTGGTGTGCGTCGGCTCAGCCGGCCGCGTCCTCCGAGGTGGCCGGAGCCGCGCTCTCGGGCGCGTCGCCGCCACGGTCCTCGCCACCGCGCTCGCCACGGCCGCCACGACGGCGGTTGCGACTGCGACCACCCTCACGACGCTCGCCACGGTCGTCGGTGGACTCGCCGGCCTCGGCCTCGGGGGCGTCGCCCTCGGTGCTGCTGGCCTCAGGCGCGTCACCCTCGGCGGCGGGAGCGTCGCCGCCCTCGCCCTCCGCGAGCACCGCCGCCAGCGACAGCTTGCCGCGCGGGTCGATCTCCTTGAGCTCGACCTGGACCTTCTGGCCCACGGCCAGGACGTCCTCGACGGCTTCGATCCGCTTGCCACCGACGAGCTTGCGCACCTCGGAGATGTGCAGCAGGCCGTCCTTGCCCGGCAGCAGGGAGATGAACGCACCGAAGGTCGTGGTCTTGACCACGGTGCCCAGGAAGCGCTCGCCGATCTCCGGCATCTGCGGGTTCGCGATGGCGTTGATCTGCGCCCGGGCGGCCTCGGCCGAGGGGCCGTCGGTCGCACCGATGTAGATCGTGCCGTCGTCCTCGATCGAGATCTGCGCGCCGGTCTCGTCCTGGATCTGGTTGATCATCTTGCCCTTCGGCCCGATGACCTCGCCGATCTTGTCGATCGGGACCTGCACCGAGATGACGCGAGGAGCGAAGGGGCTCATCTCGTCGGGTGCGTCGATCGCCTCGTTCATGACGTCGAGGATGTGCAGGCGCGCGTCGCGAGCCTGGGTCAGCGCGCCGCCGAGCACCGAGGCGGGGATGCCGTCGAGCTTGGTGTCGAGCTGGATGGCCGTGACGAACTCGCGGGTTCCGGCGACCTTGAAGTCCATGTCACCGAAGGCGTCCTCCGCACCGAGGATGTCGGTCAGCGCGGCGTACTGCGTCTCACCGTCGACCTCCTCGGAGATGAGGCCCATCGCGATGCCGGCGACCGGGGCGCGCAGCGGCACACCGGCGTTGAGCATCGACAGGGTGGACGCGCAGACCGAGCCCATCGACGTCGAGCCGTTGGAGCCGAGAGCCTCGGACACCTGGCGGATCGCGTAGGGGAACTCCTCGCGGGTCGGCAGCACTGGCATCAGGGCACGCTCGGCGAGCGCTCCGTGACCGATCTCGCGACGCTTCGGCGAACCCACCCGACCGGTCTCACCGGTGGAGTAGGGCGGGAAGTTGTAGTTGTGCATGTAGCGCTTGCGCGTCACCGGCGACAAGGTGTCGAGCTGCTGCTCCATGCGGAGCATGTTCAGCGTGGTGACGCCCATGATCTGGGTCTCGCCACGCTCGAAGATGGCCGAGCCGTGCACGCGCGGCAGCACCTCGACCTCGGCGCCCAGGGCGCGGATGTCGGCGAGGCCACGGCCGTCGATGCGGACCTTGTCGCGCAGGATGCGCTGACGGATCAGCTTCTTCTGCACGGACTTGTAGGCCGCGGACAGCTCCTTCTCGCGGCCCTCGAACTCACCGGCGAGCTTCTCCTTCATGGAGTCCTTGAGCTCATCGATGCGGTCCTCGCGCTCCTGCTTGCCGGCGATGGTGAGCGCCTGCGCCAGGTCGTCCGAGGTCGCAGCCTCGACGGCGGCATACGCGTCGCCCTCGTAGTCGAGGAAGATCGGGAACTCCTGGACCGGCTTGGCGGCCTTGCTCGCCAGGTCGGCCTGGGCCTCGCACAGGACCTTGATGAACTTCTTCGAGGCCTCGAGGCCCTCGGCGACGACCTCTTCGGTCGGAGCCTGCTTGCCCTCGTTCTTGACGAGGTTCCAGGTCGACTCGGTGGACTCGGCCTCGACCATCATGATCGCGACGTCATCGCCCGCGATGCGGCCGGCGACGACCATGTCGAAGGTCGAGCGCTCGATGTCCGAGAAGTTGGGGAAGGCAACCCACTGGCCGTCGATCAGGGAGACGCGGACGCCACCGATCGGACCGGAGAACGGCAGACCCGAGATCTGCGTGGAGGCGCTGGCCGCGTTGATGGCGAGCACGTCGTACTGGTGGTCGGGGTTGAGCGCGAGCACCGTGATGACGACCTGGACCTCGTTGCGCAGACCCTTGGTGAAGGTCGGGCGCAGGGGGCGGTCGATCAGCCGGCAGGTGAGGATCGCGTCGGTGGACGGGCGACCCTCGCGGCGGAAGAACGAGCCGGGGATCTTGCCCGCGGCATACATCCGCTCCTCGACGTCGACCGTCAGGGGGAAGAAGTCGAAACCTTCGCGGGGGTGCTTCCCGGCGGTGGTGGTGGAGAGGAGCATCGTGTCCTCATCCAGGTAGGCGGCAACTGCGCCACCGGCCTGCTTGGCCAGGCGTCCGGTCTCGAACCGGACCGTGCGGGTGCCGAACGAACCATTGTCGATGGTCGCTTCGGCGAAGTGGATCTCTGGACCCTCCATTGGGCCCTCCTTTTTTATCTGTAGTCCCGGTGCATCGTCGTTGTGCACTGGTTTCTGTCGTGCTGGGCGGCATCAGTGCCGGCCCCATGCGAGAGGGACGGCCCTCATGGAGGACCGTCCCTGTCGAATGCTTAGCGGCGCAGACCGAGGCGCTTGATCAGCGAGCGGTAACGCTCGACGTCGACGCTCTCGAGGTAGCGCAGGAGCCGGCGACGCTGGCCGACCAGGAGGAGCAGGCCGCGGCGGCTGTGGTGGTCGTGCTTGTGCTGGCGCGAGTGCTCGGTGAGGTCGAGGATGCGCTGCGTCAGCATCGCCACCTGAACCTCGGGGGAACCGGTGTCGCCCTCGTGCGTGGCGTACTCGGACATGATCTTCTTCTTGACGTCGAGGCTCAACGGCATGAGTCGGCACTGCTCCTTTGTGTGATCGTTGCGCGGTGCGCCAGGGCTGGTTCACCTGGGCTCTCTGGATCCGCGGCCGGTCTACGGCGGTTGCAAGGTTACCAGCGGGCGGGTTGGGCCCCTAATCGCCGCCGATGCACCGCCGATGCACCGCCGGTGCACCGCGCGTGCGCCGCTGCAGGCTCCCCCAGCCGGCGCAAGCAGTGTTGGATGGGGACATGCAGATGCCCAAGCACAGTGACGAGGCCAAGACCCGCTTCCGCAGCCTGATCAGCGACGCGCCGGGCGTTGAGGTCAAGCCGATGTTCGGCAGTGTCGGCGCGTTCGTCAACGGCAACATGTACGCCGGGTTGTTCGGTGAGGACGTCGGGGTCAAGCTCGACCCCGCGGGGCTGGAGGAGCTGCAGGCCCTCCCCGGCAGCGGCCCGTTCGGACCCGCCGAGCGCCCCATGAACGGATGGCTGTCGCTGCCCTCCGACCTGTCCGACGAGGAGACGTCCACCTGGACGGACCGGGCGCGGGACCACATCGCCACCCTGCCGCCCAAGGCCAAGAAGGCAACCGCCAAGAAGGCAACCGCCAAGCGGGCAACCGAGCCCACGACGTAGGCCGCTCAGCCGCGGGCGCCCACGAGTTCGGGCTCACGTTCGGTCTGGGCTTCGGGCGCCGGGCGGGTCGCGGACAGCGAACGCGCGTGCAAGAGCGTGCGCGCCGGGCGTTCGACCACGACGTGCATCAGCCAGGCGGCGCCCCCGAGGACGAGCACCACGGCCACAACTGCCAGACCCGCCGTCCACCACGCGTCGTCGCCCCACTCGCGCAGCCCAGTGACGACAGGACGCATCAGGTAGTGCGTCATGTAGAGGCAGTACGACACCTCCCCCGCGGCCACCATGAGCGGCGTGGACAGCCAGCGCCCGACCGAGCCGCCGGCCGTCGCCACGACCGCCACGACCAGCCCCATCACCGGGGCCATCCAGTAGTCCCCTGAGGCGACCGCCGGGACCAGGGCCACCACGAGCACGACGGACGGCAGCAGCGGAGCCAGTCGTCCGAGGGCCACACCGCCACGCACCCAGGCGAGGCAGAGGAAGATCCCTGCGACGAACTCCCCCATGATGCGGACGTAGAACATGTGCTCGAGGTTGCCGTTGGGCAGGGCGAACGCCGCGAAGACGGTGAGCATCACGGCATACGACAGGGCGGCGAGCAGCAGGGAGCTGCGCGCCCTGACCACGCGCGCCGCGAGCACGAAGAGCGCCGGTGCCACGAGGTAGGCGAACCACTCGGAGCCGATCGACCACGCCGGACCGTTGAAGCTCGGGCGGTCGTTGAACCAGTTCTGCACCATGAGCACGTTCTGCCCGTATGCCGCGGGCGTGCGCCGCTGCCCGCCCTCGCCGATCCCGAGGGTGCCCATGGCGACAGCCATGCCCAGGTCGATGTTGAGCGCCACGAAGTGCACCGGCCAGACGCGCGCGAACCGGCTGCGGATGAACGACACGGTCGACTGCCCGGAGAAGGCCCGCATGGAGTCGGCGTAGTTGTAGGCCAAGATGAAACCGCTCAAGGGGAAGAACAAGTCCACGCCGAGGTACCCCGCACGCATCAGGGTGTCGGCAGGCACCGTCCACGGAGCGAGCGCCTCGAGGTCGGGCCGGTAGTGGAACAGCACGACCCACGCCGCGGCCAGGACGCGCAGTCCGGTCAGCGCGGGCAGCGGCGAGCGGCGCTCCGAGCTCGGCGTCGGAGTCGCCCTCGGGGAAGTCAGGAGCCGGCCCCAGCACCCTCTGTCGCCCGGCCCGACCACTCGTCGGCGCGGAGCGCATAGATCGCCAGGTCGGTCCACTGCTCCTTGAACCAGGAGGCCCTCTCGAACAGTGCCTCGCGTCGCATGCCCAGCCGTTCGCAGATGCGCGACGACGCGGTGTTGACAGGCTCGAGCTGGGCCCACACGCGGTGGACCCCGACCTCTCGGAACGCGGCCTCGGTGATGGCACGGGCCGCCTCGGTGGCGTACCCCTGACCCGCCACGTCGGGGGCGAACACCCAGCCGATCTCGGCCTGCCGTCCGTCGTGGCCGTCGAGTCCGTCGAGGTGGATGAGCACGTCGCCGATGACGCGCCCGTGCAGCTCCACCGCGAGGGTGAGGATCGGCGACTTCTCGTCGAGCCGGCCGGCCGTGGCCCGCTCGGCCACCAGGTCCGCCACCTGCTCGCGGGTCTTGGGCTCGCCCGGGATGTACCTCACGACCGACGCCACCGACCGGTAGGTGAAGACGTCGTCCTCGTCACCGGGACGGAAGCTGCGCAGGACGAGCCTCTCGGTCGTGATCGGCAGGCTCACGCGCGGCATACCGGGAACTCCGAACTGTCCGTGAGCGGACGGCGAGACGACAAGGATCGGCGAGGTGGCGATCAGAGGTTGATCATGTGGCCGGCGATGCCCTCGACTGCTTCCTTGACCGCCTCGGAGAGCGTCGGGTGGGCGAAGACGTTGCGGGCGACCTCGTCTGCGGTGAGGTCCCACTTCTGGGCCAGGGTCAGCGCGGGCAACAGCTCGGTCACCTCGGGGCCGATGAGGTGGGCGCCGATGATCTCGTTGTGCTTCGCGTCGGCCACGACCTTGACGAAGCCGACGGCGTCGCCGAGTCCCATCGCCTTGCCGTTGGCCGAGAAGGGGAACTTCGCGACCTTGACGTCGAAGCCCTTGCCCCGGGCCTGCTCCTCGGTGTAGCCGAACGAGGCGATCTGCGGCTGGCAGAACGTCGCCCGGGGGATGAAGTCGTACTCGACCGGCATGGTCTCGGCCCCGGCCATGGTCTCGGCCGCGACGACACCCTGCGCCTCGGCCGTGTGGGCCAGCATGAGCTTGCCGGTCACGTCGCCGATCGCATAGACGTTGTCGACGTTGGTGCGGCAGTGGTCGTCGATGACGATGGCTCCGCGTTCCGTGGCCACGCCGAGGGACTCGAGGCCGTAACCCTCGAGGCGCGGGGCGAAGCCGATGGCCTGCAGCACCTTGTCCGTCTCGATGACCGTCGACTCACCACCTGCGGCGGGCGACACCGTGACCTTGACCTTCTCGCCGCTGTCGTCGATCGACTCGACCTTGGTCGACAGCAGGACCGTGACCCCGAGCTTCTTGTAGTGCCTGAGCAGCTCCTTGGACACCTCGGCGTCCTCGGTCGGCACCATCCGGTCGAGGAACTCCACGATGGTCACGTCGACCCCGAAGTTCTTCATGACGTAGGCGAACTCGACGCCGATCGCACCGGACCCGGCGATGACGATCGACTGGGGCAGCTGGTCGGTGAGGATCTGCTCCTCGTAGGTCACGACCCGGTCCGAGAGGGACGTACCGGGGATGAGCCGGGTCGTGGCACCGGTGGCGATGATGAGCTTGTCGAAGGTGACCGTCTGCTTCTCGCCGGAGCTGAGTGCGACGTCCATCGAGGTCGGGCTGGTCAGCGTGCCCCAGCCGTCGATCTCGGTGATCTTGTTCTTCTTCATCAGGAAGTGGACGCCCTTGACGATGCCGGCGGACACCGCGCGCGAGCGGGCGTGGGCCGGGCCGAACGCCATCGTTGCGTCGCCCTCGATCCCGAACTTGTCCTTCTCGTGCGTCAGGATGTGGGACAGCTCGGCGTTGCGCAGGAGCGCCTTGGACGGGATGCACCCGACATTGAGGCAGACCCCGCCCCAGTACTTGGACTCGACCACCGCGGCCTTGAGACCGAGCTGGGAGGCGCGGATCGCCGCGACGTACCCGCCAGGACCAGCACCGAGAACTACGACATCGAAGTCAGCCATGGCGGTCAGCCTACTGACTGTCCTGCCATCGCCCCACTTCGCCCATCCCTACCTCAGGGTGCGCAGGACCTCGTGGATCCGCCGGGCAACGGGTGCGGCCCCCTCGCCTCCGGTGCCCCCCTGCGAGACCACCACCGCCACGGCATACCGAGGTCTGGTGGCCGGTGCGTAGGACACGAACCAGGCGGTGTCCTGCTTGCCGAACGCCTCTGCGGTCCCGGTTTTCCCCGCCACTGGCCACTGGTCGAGCGGGAAGCCGGCGAACGCTCCCCTGGCGGTGCCCGAGGTCACGACCCCCACGAGCGCGCCCCGGAGGAAGGACAGCGTGCCGGCGGGGAAGGGCACGGTCCCCGTCCTGACGGGAGCGACCCGCTCGGTGGCCCCGCCCGTTGACCCCCCAGGAGCGACGAAGGCGCGCGCGACCTCCGGCTTCCAGAGCGTTCCACCGTTGGCGATGGCTGCATAGACCTGAGCCATCTGCAGGGGCGTGACCGTGATGTCACCCTGCCCGATCGCGAAGTTGGCCGCGTCCCCGGCACGGAACTGGAAGCCGCTCTGGCAGTTCTCGACGGCAAGCCCCTTGAGGTATGCCGCGCGGCTCGGGTCGGTGGCCAGCAGTTCCGGGTAACCGGACTTGGCGTGCCTGCAGGTCTCGGTGCGGGTCTGGTCCCACTGCCGCTGCTTCCACGTACGGCCGGGGATCCGCCCGGCCTGTTCGCCGGGCAGGTCGATGCCCGTGGCCCGTCCGAGGCCGAACGCGTCGGCCATCGCGACGAAAGGGTCCCTGGCATCGGACTTCGCCGCGAGCCCGCCCTGCGCCAACCAGGACCGGTAGGCGAAGTCGTAGAAGATCGTGTCGCAGGAGACCTCCACCGCCTTGCGCAGGGAGATCCGCCCATAGGCGCGGGACTCGAAGTTGGCGAACCTGCGGTTCCCGATCGTGTAGCCGGACGTGCAATTGTAGGTCCCGTCGAGCGAGTTCCCGGCCCTGACAGCGGCAGGCAGGCTGACCACCTTGAAGGTCGAGGCGGGCGAGAACGCCGCCGAGGTCACGCGGGAGACGAGCGGGGTCCCGGCTGACGCGTCGGTGAGTCGCGCGAGCTCGGCCGGGGTCACGCCCCCCGTCCAGACATCCGGGTCGTAGGACGGGTAGCTCGCTGCCGCGACGACACCACCATTGGTGACGTCCAGGACCACCGCCGCCGCGGAGTCAGCCCGGTGACCGTGCTTGCGCGCCGAGGCGACGGCCGACGCCAGGGCAGCCTCCGCGGCGGCCTGCACCCTGGCGTCGAGGTTGGTGACGACGTCCCGACCGGGAACGGGGTCGGTCTGCCCGAGCGTCCGGGTGACGATGCCGCGGGGGTCGACTGCGACCGTGCTGGTCCCAGGGGTGCCGCGGAGCTGGGTGTCGTACTGCTGCTCCAGCCCGGACCGACCCACCAGGTCGAGGTCGCCGATCGCGCCCCTCGACGCCGCCACGTCCTCGGCGTCCGATCGAGCGAGGTAGCCGAGCACGTGAGCCGCGTTGACGGTCCGCTGGGCGGGGTAGTCCCGCACTGGCTGAGCCGAGACCCCCACTCCCGGAAAGAGATCCGGACGTTCGAGGAGACTCAGTGCCCTGCGGGGATCGACGCCGCTTGCCAACGGGATCGGCACGTAGGCGGATCCGGCCCAGCAGACCGGCGCCGGTGGCGCGCCCTGCACCCCGCAGAGCTGGGTGCGCCCCCACAGCTGGTCGAAGTCCGCCCCCAGCACACGGGCCACGCGATGGACGAGGTCGCGCCCACCGTCCTCTGACTCGACGAGCTGTCCCCGGTCGACGGTGACCACGGTCTCGGTCGTGTTGTCCACGAGGGGCAGACCGGTGCGGTCGAGGATGCGGCCCCTGACGGCAGGTTCGGTCACCGTGCGGGTGTTGAGGGTGGCCGCTGCCCGCTGGTAATCCTCGTGGCCCACGATCTGGACCTGCCCCAACCGACCGAGGAGCGTGCCCATGAAGCACAGCACCACGAGTCCGAGGACCCACACCCGAGGCGAGTGGTCCCGCGCGATGCGCGAGCGCCTCACGCTCGCCACCCGCGCTTCATCGTCGTCCTCGGGCCAGTCGCCGCTCGAGGTTGACGAGCACGGGCACGAACATCGCGCAGAGCAGCGCGGTGAGCACTAGGCGCAGCCCGACGACGTGCCAGTCGACAGCCGCCCCCGACAGCATCGCGACCACGAGCCGTCCGGTCGCGACGAGTGCGGCGCTACCCAGTCCCACGACGGCGACCCAGCCGAACGGCGTCTCTCCCTCGCGCCTTCCGGCCCCGGCGAGGAGCCCGGCCGCGGCATACACCAGGGCTGCGGTGCCGAGCACCGCCGAACCTGGTGGCATCAGGTCGACCAGCCAGCCACCCGCCAGGCCGAGCAGCGCACCGCGGGCGGCGCCGGTGCGCAGGGCGCCGGCCACCACGACGGGGAGGACCAGGTCGGGCAGGACCAGCTGCGAGCGGGCAGCCAGGGTCACCGTGGCCACGGCGGCGACCAGCAGCAGGAGGCCACGAAGGGTGAGGGCGAGGCTGGGCACGGGCACGGTCAGCCCCCACCCGTGACGGCCGGCCTCGGCGTGGAGCGCGGACCGGTGCGCAGGATGCCGACCACTCCAAGGGTGGTCACGTCGGTCGCGGGGCGGACGGAGGCCGTGGGCGTGAGGTCGCCGGGGGCGTCGTCGACGCGCTCCACGGTGCCCACCCTCAGCCCCGGGGGGAAGGGCGATCCTCCGACGCTGCCCAACGTGGTCACCGCGTCACCCGTCCGCACCAGACCGCGCTCGACGACGGTGAGGTTGAGCTCGCCCGCAGGACGACGGTGTGCGCCCTGGGCCCCGCTGCCCACCGCGCCCAGGGTGCCGGCCGCTCCGACCCGCACGCCCACGAGGAGGTCAGCGCTGCCGACGAGCAGCACGTCGCAGGTCCACGGGGAGACCGTCACCACGCGCCCGACCAGACCGTCGACGCCGACCACGGACAGGTCGGTCCGCACACCGTCGCGCGACCCGGCGTCGAGCGTCACCCGCTCGGGTCCCGCTGCCCCCTCGCGGCCGACGGCGACGACCCGCGCGGGGACGAACGCGCCCCCGGCCAGGTCGGGCGAGTCCAGGAGCCCCTGGAGCTGTTGCCCTGTCACGGACTTCTGCGAAGCCTGGGCGCGCAGGACCTCGTCGCGCGGGACGCGGGCATCCACGATTTCCTGAAGGTCGTGGGGGTCCTGAGGGTCCCGGGTGCCCTGGGGGTCCCGGGCTGACAGGAGGCGTTCGAGCGGCCCGAGCACCGTTCCACCCGCCGACCGCAGCGGTGCCACACCCCGGCCACCGGACACGTCGACGCAGAGGGCGACGACGGTCAAGACCACCAGCACCACCAGGAGCCTGAGTCGGGAGGGGGCACGCATCGGTCAGAAACGGCGGGTGTCGATGAGGACCCGCTGGAGGGTCGAGAACTCCTCGATGCATCGTCCCGAGCCGCGCACGACGGCCCGCAACGGGTCGTCGGCCACCCGCACCGGGACGCCGAGCTCGTGCCGGAGTCGCTCGTCGAGTCCGCGCAACAGCGCTCCCCCGCCCGTCAGCGTGATCCCGTTGTCGAGGATGTCGCCTGCCAGCTCCGGTGGGCAGACGTCGAGCGTCGCCCGCACGAGCTCGACGATCTGCAGCACCGGCCCCTCGATCGCTCGGCGGACCTCCTGGCTGGAGATGGTGACGGTCTTGGGCAGGCCGCTGACCAGGTCGCGGCCCCGGACGCGGGTACTCGTCTCCTGACTGAGGGGAAAGGCTGATCCCGCCGCGACCTTGATGTCCTCGGCGCTGCGCTCCCCCAGCAGCAAGGAGTACTCGCTCTTGACGTGCGCGATCACCGCCTCATCGATCTCGTCGCCACCGACGCGGACCGAACGGGCCGTCACGATCCCTCCGAGGCTGATGACGGCGACGTCGGTCGTGCCACCGCCGATGTCGACCACCATCGAGGCCGAGGTCTCGTTGACCGGCAGGTCCGCCCCGATGGCGGCAGCCATGGGCTCCTCGATGACGTAGACCCGGCGAGCGCCCGAGCGCACCGCGGCGTCCTCGAGGGCACGGCGCTCGACTCCCGTGACCTCACTCGGGACGCAGACGACCATCCGGGGACGGACCAGTCGGGAGGGACGCACCTGGTCGACGAAGTACCGCAGCATCTGTTCGGTCACGTCGGCGTCGGAGATGACCCCGTCGGCCAGCGGCCGCACCGCTCGGACGTGGCCCGGCGTGCGACCGAGCATCTCCTTGGCCCGCGCGCCTGCGGCGATCAGCTTGCCCGTGGCTGCCTCGACGGCCACGACCGAGGGTTCGTCGAGGACCACGCCGCGACCCCGCTCGTAGACCAGGGTGTTGGCGGTGCCCAGGTCGATCGCCAGGTCTCGACCCCACGTCATCCAGCCGCCCGCACCGCCTCTCACGCCCGCGATGCTAGGTCGGCTCCCCACCGCGATCCGGGAGCCGCGCCCGAGCCGTCCCGATAGTGGCCCGGGTTGCGTCGCAACGGCCGTTTTGCGGGTGGCAAGGTGAGGTATGCCGCGTGGATCAGGCTGCCAGCTCGGCCTCGACGCGGCGCGGCACGGCCGACCGCCGTGGGCGCATCGCCACACGCAGCCGCCAAGCCCCGAACACGGCGAGCAGGCTGATCGCCACGTGCAGGCCGATGAACAGGCCTCCGAAGCCCGCCCCGAGCACCACCCCAGCCACCAGCGGGCCGGCGGCCGAGAAACCGGTCTGCAGCGCAGTGAACAGGCCGAGCGTGGTGCCGACGAGGCCGGACGGAGCCAGGCTGGCGGTCAGCGGGTTGAGCACGGGAGCATACATCGTCTCGCCGACCGCGAAGATCCCGAACGTCGTGACGAACAGGGCCGCGGACAGCTCAGGGGCGAGCGAGGAGGCGGCGAGCACCAGCCAGGACAGCGTCCAGATGGCGCCCACACCCATCAGCAGGGTCGCCCCGCTGCGCTTGGCCGTCAGCCTGACGACCAGCATCTGCAGCGCGATGATGACGACGCAGTTGACGGCGGCAGCCAGGCCGATGGTGGTCTCCTCCACGTGCAGGACCGTGAGGGCGTAGGCAGGGAGCCCCGACTCGAACTGGGCGTAGAAGCCCAGGGCCAGCGTGACCGTGACCAGCGCCGTCCAGCGCAGGGCCGGAATGGCCCAGATGGCGCGCAGTGCCTCTCGCGGGCCGGCCGAGCCGACCCCCTCGGAGGCAAGGCCGGGCTCGTCGAGCGAGCCCACCGGCATACCCCATCGCCTGGCACCTGCGGCCAGCAGGAGGAGGCCGGAGACGAGGAAGCCGGCAGCCGCGCCGGCGAAGGCGGGCCACATGCCGGAAGCGCGGTCGAGGTCGACGACGTAACCGGCGCCGAACGCCCCGACGGCCATGCCGAGGGCCTGGCCGGTGAACTGCCACGCGAAGACCCGGCGGCGGTCGGAGCCGCCCACCCAGCGCAGCACGAGCACGGACTGGGCGGGACCCGCGGCGGTGATCCCGAGGCCGAACACGAACATGCCGACGAGGAACGACACCGGGCCGTCCGCCCAGATGAGGGAGGCGGCACCAGCCGCGGCGACCACCTTGGCGCCCACCGCGACCATGACGGGCGACATGCGGTCTGCGAGGCGGCCAGCCACGGGAGCGGCCAGGAGCGCGCCCACCGAAAACAGGCTCGATGCTGCCGCCGCAACCAGCGACCCCCAGCCGCGCGTCGTCGCGGCGTAGGCGTACTGGTAGGGCAGGACAGTGCCCCAGCCGAGCATGGCTACGGCAGAGGCGAGGATCAACAGACGGGCGCGCATGGTCACTTCAACAGTTCTTCGAGTTCGAATATTTCGATATCGAAATCTTAGCATGCGAAGATGACGGCATGCCCCCGAGGTCCAAGAACGTGAAAGGCGCCCAGAGCGCCCAGGAGCAGTACCGGGAAGCCGTGGCGACCTACGTCGCGGCAGGCGGCGACGAGTCCGTGCAGCGCGTGATCACGGCGGTGAACTCCCTGGGCCGCAAGCTCGAGCAGTGGTACACGCGCCAGCTCGTGGACCTCGACCTCTCCCACGGCGAGTGGTCGGTGGTGGCACAGCTGGCCACGGCGGACGGCACGCTGACGCCGAGCCGGCTGGCCGACGCGACGAACGTGGCCGCGTCCTCGATGACGCACCGGCTGGACCGGATGACCGAACGCGGTGTGGTGCGCCGCTCCCCCGATCCGGAGAACCGCACCCGAGTCCTCGTCGAGCTCACCGAGCAGGGCTGGGAGCTGTTCGAGGCGGCGGTGCGCGAGGCCAACGTCGTCGAGTCCGACATCCTCGCCGGCCTGACCCGCGAGGAGCGCGACCAGCTGGCGGCGCTCCTCGAAGTGGTGATCAGCGGTCTCGACGACCTCGAGACGTCCTAGCCCTCAGTGCTTCCAGGGCTTTGAGGCTTGTCCGGGCCCCAGCGACTACAGGTTCGGGAACCAGATCGCGATCTCGCGGGCAGCCGACTCCGCGGAGTCCGAGCCGTGCACGATGTTCTCCTGGACCTTCTTGCCCCAGTCACGGCCGAGGTCACCACGGATGGTGCCGGGCAGCGCGGCCGTCGGGTCGGTGGCTCCGGCGAGCGCACGGAACCCCTCGATGCAGCGGTTGCCCTCGATGACGACGGCGGTCACCTGACCGCTGGACATGAACTCGACGAGCGGCTCGTAGAACGGCTTGCCCTCGTGCTCGGCGTAGTGCTCGGCGAGCTGCTCGCGGGTGGGGGTGGTCACCGCGAGCGCGGCGAGGGTGTAACCCTTCGCCTCGATGCGGCGAAGCACCTCGCCACTGAGGCCGCGGGCGAAGCCGTCGGGCTTGACCAGGACAAGGGAGCGTTCGGTCTGAGTCGTCACGGCCGCCAGCCTACCGAGCAACGGCAGGGACTAGCGTCGCGGTGTGCAAGAGGTGGCGGGGACGAGCAAGGACGTCAGGTATGCCGCGTGGCTGGTCCAGCCTGCCTACCTCGTCATCGAGGTTGCGCTGGCTCTCCTCGCGGGCGTGCAGTACTCGCTGGCCGACGACACGATCAGCGCCCTCGGCACGTCCTGCTCGCCCCACGAGGTCGGGTGCTCGTCCGCCCCGGTGCTGATGGACCTCACGTTCATCCTCTTCGGGATCCTCCAGGCACTGGGCGCCCTCCCGCTGCTCAGGGCGCACGGACGACCCGCCTTGGTCGGCTGGCTGTGGGTCGTGGCCGGGCTGGGTTCGGTCGGCGTCGGGCTCCTGCCCGTGGACACCCACCCCCTGGCCCACTCCCTCGTGGCGCTCCCGGTCTTCGTGGCGCAGCCGCTCGCCCTGCTGCTGCACGCGCGGTTGTCGACGCCTGGCCGACTGCGCAGCGCTGGCCTGGTCCTCGCCGGCGTGGCCCTCGCTGGCGTCGTCACCTTCGCGGGACTGCTCGGCGCCGACCACTGGTCGGGGCTGGCCGAGCGCGCCGCCATCTGGCCGGCGAAGCTGTGGCTCCCGCTGGCCCTCCTGGCAGCTGCTCCTGCGACCGGTGCTGCGACCGGTGCTGCTACTGCTGCTGGGCGACGTCGGCCCGCTGCCGCGCCGCCACCTGCTCCTCCACCCGGTGACACAGGACCAGCGAGCCCACCCACAACGCCAGGAAGATGAGCCCGACACCGAGCATCGCGGGCACCACCACCGCGCTGGCGAAGGTCAGCACCTGGATGAGCCACCCCAGCGTCACCCCCCACGGCCGACGCATCATCCCGGCGGCGAGCCAGCACAGCACTGCGAGACCGACACCGGTCCACAACCAGGCATGGCTGCGGTCGTCACCCTCGGCGCTGGCCAGGCCACGGGCCACCAGCGCGCCGAGGAACACCACGACCCCCTGGCTGCCGAGCACGGTCGCGAGCATCCGCCAGGTGAACTTGCCGAGCGCGCCGTAGAAGACGATGCCCTTCATCGACCGCCCCGGTGGGAGTCACGGAACCTGGTGAGCAGCCAGAAGGCCACGGCGACCACGATGGCGAGGACGATCAGCTTCCCGAACATGCTCCGAGCGTATGCCGTGTGGCCGGGCCGAGAGCGCCGGACCTGGCGTACTGTCACAGAACGGAGTCATTCAGGCTTCCTAGCGCTGGGAGCACCACCATGGCCGACAAGTCACCTCGACAACACCTGGCCAAGAAGGCCGGCAAGTCCATCAAGGAGAAGCGCGCCGAGAAGCACGCCAAGGCCGACGCAAAGACCCACCTCGACGTGGGGCAGATCGGCAAGAAGTAGCCGTACCCACACGCTGTCGGCGCGACCGGCTCAGACGTCGGTCGCGCCGAGCAGCATCCGCACCTCGGCGGCAGTGGTGACCGAGCCCGTCGCCAGCACACCGCCCCCGACGCCGCCCTCGTCGGCGAGTCCCGCCGCGACGTCCAGGGCGTCGGGCAGGTCCTGGACCACCGTGACCCGGTCCTCGCCGAAGATGTCCACGGCCAGCTCACCCAGGTCGTCAGGCCTCATGGCGCGGGGCGAGGTCGTGCGCGAGACCACCACGTGGTCGAGCACCGGCTCGAGGATCTCGAGCATCTCGGTGGCGTCCTTGTCCTTGAGGATGGCGATGACTCCCACGATCTTCGCGAAGTTGAACGAGTCCTCCAGGGCGTCCCGCAGTGCCATCGCGCCAGCGGGGTTGTGCGCTGCGTCCACGATGACGGTCGGTGAACGCCGCACGATCTCGAGGCGACCCGGCGAGGCGACCCGGGCGAGGCCCGCCCGGACGATGTCGGGATCCAGCCGCTGCTCTCCCCCACCGAAGAACGCCTCCACGGCGACCAGGGCCTGCGTGGCGTTGTGCGCCTGGTGCGCGCCGTGGAGGGGCAGGAACAGGTCTTCGTAGTCGCCACCCAGACCACGGATGGCGATCTGCTGCCCGCCGACACCCACGTCCCTTGTCAGCAAGCCGAAGTCGTTGCCCTCGAACGCGATCCGGGCGCCGACCTCGGCCGCACGGTCGGCGAGGATCTGGGCGACGTCCGGCTCCTGGACACCGATGACCGCCACGGAGTCGGGCTTGATGATGCCGGACTTCTCGGTGGCGATGTCGACGACGTCGTTGCCGAGGAAGTGCTGGTGGTCCAGCGCGATGGGAGTGACGACGGCGACCGAACCGTCAGCCACGTTGGTGGCGTCCCAGCTGCCGCCCAAGCCCACCTCCACGATGGCGACGTCGACGGGGGCGTCGGCGAACGCGGCATACGCAACGGCCACGAGGACCTCGAAGTAGGTCATCCGCGGCCCCCCGTCGGCGACCGACCGGGCATCGACGATCTCGATGATGGGCAGCACGTCGTCGTAGGCCTCGAGGAACTTCTCGGCGCTGATCGGCTCGCCGGAGAAAGCGATCCGCTCGCGCACGCTGTGCAGGTGGGGTGAGGTGAACCGCCCCGTCTTCAGGCCCATCTCACGCAGCAGCGAGTCGATGATCCGGGTCGTCGACGTCTTGCCGTTGGTCCCCGTGAGGTGGATGACCGGGTAGGTGCGCTGGGGGTCGCCGAGGAGCTCCATGACCGCGGCGATCCGGTCCAGGCTCGGTTGCAGGTCGTGCTCGGGGGCGCGGGCGAGGATGGCCTCCTCGGCCTCTCGCATCGCCTTGATGACCTCGAGGTTGTGCGCGGCCTCGCGCTGGGCGGCATCAGGGGCAGGCATGGGTTTCAGTCTTCCTTCCGTCAGAGCTTCATGACCTTGATGCGCACCGGCTCGCCGTCGCCGACCGTGGCCTCCGCGACGTCCTCGCGCTGGGGCAGCGCRTCGAGCTGGGGGGCACTGCCGAACTGGGTCGCCAGGGTCTCCTCGACGATCAGGGCCTGGTGGGCCACAGTCGCCTCCCAGACGGCCGGGGACCCCGTGACGGTCAGCGAGATCCGGTCCGACACGTCGAGACCGGCCTCACGGCGGGCCTGCTGGACAGCCCGCACGACGTCACGTGCGAGACCTTCCTGGGCCAGCTCGGCGGTGACCTCGGTGTCGAGCACCACGAAGCCGCCACCGGGCAGCATCGCCGTGGCCTTGGCCCCGCCCTGCTGCTCCGAGTCGACCACCATCTCGAGGGTGTACTCCCCCTCGACGAGGTCCAGCCCCCCAGCAGTCACCGTGCCATCGGGCGCCACGGACCAGTCGCCGGACTTGCTGCCCTTGATGGCCTGCTGGACGTCACGCCCGAGCCGCGGACCGGCTGCCCGGGCATTGACGGTGAGCCGCTGCGTGATGCCGAAGTCGGCCTCGCTGGCGTCGCCGAGGTCGCGGAGGGTGACAGTGCGCACGTTGACCTCGTCGGCGATGATCCCGCCGAAGTCCTTGAGCGACAACGCGTCTGACGTCACGACGGTGAGGTCCTGGAGTGGCAGTCGCACCCGCAGACCACCTGCCTTGCGCAGGGACGACGCCACGGAGCAGACCTCGCGGGCCCGGTCCATGGCCGAGACCAGGGCGTGGTCTGCCGGCAGGTCGGTGTGGTCCGGCCAGTCGGTGAGGTGCACCGAACGGCCGCCTGTCAGTCCTCGCCAGATCTCCTCGGTGGTGAGAGGAAGCAGGGGCGCCGCCACGCGGCAGACGACCTCGAGGGCGGTGTAGAGGGTGTCGAACGCCTGCTCCGCACCGCGGCCTTCCGAACCCGAGCCCGTGCCCGTCCCGGTGTCCCAGAAGCGCTCGCGCGAGCGGCGGACGTACCAGTTGGTCACCACGTCGAGGAAGCCACGGGTCGTCTCGCAGGCGTTGGCGACCTCGTAGCCGTCCAGCTGCTCCTGCATGGTGCGGACGTACTCGCCGAGCTTGGCCAGCAGGTAGCGGTCGAGCGGGTCGGTGGAGGCCGTCGACCACTTCGCCTCGTAGCCCTGTCCGCCACCAGCAGCGTTGGCGTACAAGGAGAAGAAGTACCAGGTGTTCCACAGCGGGATGAGCACCTGGCGCACGCCGTCACGGATGCCCTGCTCGGTCACGACCAGGTTGCCGCCCCGGAGGATGGGGCTCGACATGAGGAACCACCGCATGGCGTCGGCGCCGTCGCGGTCGAAGACCTCACGCACGTCGGGGTAGTTGCGCAGGGACTTCGACATCTTCTGGCCGTCCGAGCCGAGCACGATGCCGTGGCTCACGCAGGACGAGAAGGCAGGTCGGTCGAACAGCGCCGTCGCCAGGACGTGCAGGGTGTAGAACCACCCCCGCGTCTGGCCGATGTACTCGACGATGAAGTCACCCGGGAAGTGGTGCTCGAACCACTCGGCGTTCTCGAACGGGTAGTGCACCTGCGCGAACGACATCGACCCCGAGTCGAACCAGACGTCGAGGACGTCCTCGACCCGGCGCATGGTGGACTGCCCGGTCGGGTCATCGGGGTTCGGCCGCGTGAGGTTGTCGATGAACGGCCGGTGCAGGTCCGTGACCTCCACGCCGAAGTCGGCCTGCAGCTCGGCGAACGAGCCGTAGACGTCAAGGCGTGGGTACTCCGGGTTGTCCGACTTCCACACCGGGATGGGGCTGCCCCAGAAGCGATTTCGTGAGATCGACCAGTCGCGGGCGTTCTCGAGCCACTTGCCGAACTGGCCGTGCTTGACGTGCTCGGGCACCCAGGTGATCTGCTCGTTGAGCTCGAGCATCCGGTCCTTGAACTTGGTGACCTCGACGAACCAGCTCGAGACAGCCATGTAGATCAGCGGCTGCCGGCAGCGCCAGCAGTGCGGGTAGGAGTGGTCGTAGGTCTCCCGGCGCAGCAGGACGGTGCCCTCGGTGACCGAACCAGTCTCGCCCTCACCGCGCGTCCGAGCCTTCAGGTGGTCGATGATCATCGCGTTGGCGTCGAAGACCTGGACACCCTCGTAGTCGGTCACCGGGTAGGTGAAGCAGCCGTCGGGACCGACGGGGATGACCGGCTCGATGCCGGCGGCATCGGTGACGATCTTGTCCTCCTCACCGAAGGCGCCGGCCGTGTGGACCAGCCCGGTGCCGTCCTCGGTGGTGACGAACTCCGCCGGGAAGACCCTGTGCGCACGCTCGTGGCCCAGGTAGTAGGAGAAGGGCGGGGTGAACGACCGGCCGACGAGGTCGCTGCCCTTGAGCCGCTCCACGACGCGCGACTGCGGGTCGACCGGGTCGGTGCCGTCGGAGGTGTCTGCGCCGAACAGGTCCTTGGCGTAGGCCGCGAGGCGCGCCTCACCGATGAGGTAGCGCTCGGTGGTGCCGGTGACGTCGGACTCGACCACGACGTAGTCGATGTCGGGGCCGACCATGATGCCGAGGTTCGCGGGCAGGGTCCACGGCGTCGTCGTCCAGACCAGCGCGAGCTCGCCGGTCTCCAGGCGCAGGCCCACGGTGACAGCCGGGTCCTGGCGGTTCTGGTAGACGTCGTCGTCCATGCGCAGCTCGTGGTTGGACAGCGGGGTCTGGTCGTTCCAGCAGTAGGGCAGCACGCGGAAGCCCTCGTAGACGTAGCCCTTGTCGTACAACGCCTTGAAGGCCCAGATGACCGACTCCATGTAGTCGGGGTTGAGGGTCTTGTAGTCGTTGTCGAAGTCCACCCAGCGCGCCTGACGGGTGACGTAGTCGCGCCACTCCCCCGTGTACTTCAGCACGGACTCGCGGCACTTGGCGTTGAACTTCTCCAGCCCGAGCTCGAGGATCTCGTCCTTGGTCTTGATGCCGAGCTGGCTCATCGCCTCGAGCTCCGCGGGGAGCCCGTGGGTGTCCCACCCGAACCGTCGCTCGACCCGGCGTCCGCGCATCGTCTGGTAGCGCGGGATGAGGTCCTTGACGTAGCCGGTCAGCAGGTGGCCGTAGTGCGGCAGCCCGTTGGCGAACGGCGGCCCGTCGTAGAAGACGAACTCGTTGTCACCGTTCGTGCCCGCCGACCGGTTCTCCACCGACGCGACGAAGGTGCCGTCCTCGTCCCAGTACCTGAGGATCCGCTCCTCGATCTCGGGAAATCGGGGCGAGGCGGGCACGCCAGAGGGCTCGGTGTGGCTGGAGACCTTCGGATAGGTCATGGTGTCGGCGGTCCTCACATCACTCGTGTTCTTCACACGAGGACGACATCGCCGGGATTCCCGGCGGCACCGCGGTACCACCTCGCTTGCCGCACCCACGCGCCCGAGGAGGCCCGCGGCATACGACCGCTCTTGCTCGAGGTTGTGACGGACCCACCCGTCCGGTTCTAGTGAGCCACCACCCCGCGCGTATGCCGCGTGGCGCCGTGACCGTTCTTCCGGAGGCTCCCCGGTGATGGCCGGTTCAGTGCCTGTGCACCCAAGTCTAGCGGGCCGTGACGAAGGGCACGTCCGCGCGGCGGAAGGGCACCGTGCTGCGGTGTAGTCTGAGCGGCGTTGCCCCAGGGCAACACCACGACGCGACACCAGGGGAAGCCGGTCCAACTCCGGCGCTGACCCGCAACCGTAGGCCGCAGTGAAACGCGGCGAGCCGGAACACCTGGATCGCGAAGCGGCTCCATTTCCGTCGAGGTACGCGGGGCGGAGCCCGGACACCAGGTCCGAGGCCGCCCCCCGATGTCGCTCCAGCGACGCCGGGGGTCTTTCACGTTCTGGTGCCGGTGCACCCGTCGCGACACCGTTCGCAGTGAAGAGGCACCATGCACCGCACCCTCCGCAGCGCCCGTCCGGCCGCTGCACTGGCCCTGACACTGGGGGCAGCCCTGGTCCTGCCCGGCGCGGCGTTCGCCGGGACGACCGAGCCCACCCCGGTCAGCACCACGAGCACGACGAGCACCGGGACCACGAGCACCGGGACCGGCAGCGCCACGAGCGAGCCCACCGGCTCGACCTCGGCCACCACCACGACCCCGCCCCCCAGCGACACCTCGACGACCACGTCCGCCACAGGCTCGACCACCACCGGGACGAGCACCCTTCCCAGCACCACGACCGCCACCACCGGGTTGACCAAGTCGAGCGCCGCCAAGACCACCTCCCCCACCCTCGGACTGGTCCCCGGCGGCCGGGCGGGCCGGTATGGGCTGAACGCTGCCGCCGTCCTCCCCGAGACCTCCACCGACCCGGCCCTGGTCGCCGCCGGCTACCTCGTCAGGGAGCTTGCCGCAGGCCAGCACCACTTCTCCACCGTGGTCCCCGGCTTCGGCACGTTCGCCGACTACGGCGTCACCGCGGACGCCGTGCTGGCGCTCGCGGCAGCGGGGGCCGGGCAGGATGAGGCCGCCCTGACCACCGCGTACCTCGCCAACCACGTCCTCGACTACGTCGGCTTCGGCGATCCCAATGAGATCGCGGCGGGCGCGGTCGCGAAGCTCCTCAACGTCGCCATCGCGCAAGGTGTGGACCCGACCGCTTTCGGGGGTCAGAACCTCGTCGCGACCCTGCAGGCGCGAGAGGCACAGAACGGCCGGTTCTCGGACCAGTCGCAGTACGGCGACTTCTCGAACACGTTCGGCCAGTCACTCGCCCTCATCGGACTGCACCGGGCCGCCGTCACCACGAGCGCCCCATCGCGGGCGTACCTGCTGACCCAGCAGTGCTCGAACGGTGGCTTCCTGCTGTTCATGACCGATGCCGGCTGCACCGATCCTGCCTCCGCGGACCCGGATGCCACGGCCATGGCCGTCCAGGCCCTGATCGCGATCGGCGGCGCGACGGCTCAGGTCAGCGCAGGCCTCGACTACCTCGCCACGCGCCAGGCAGCGTCGGGGGGTGTCGGAGGCGGCGGACCCCAGACAGGACTCAACGCCAACACCACCGGTCTCGCCGGACAGGCCTTCCTGGCAGGTGGACGCAGCGCCAATGCTCGTCGCGCCGCATCGTTCGTCGCCGCACTGCAGTACGGCTGCACGTTCCCGGCAGGCGTTCGCGGTGGCATCGCCTACGACCAGACCGCCTACGACGACCAGGCAGACGCCGGAACCGCCGCAGCCCCTGTGGACCAGGACCGTCGTTCGACGTCGCAGGCCGCCCTCGCACTCGCCGGCACGCCGCTGTACGCAGTGTCGGCCGTCGGCGCCGACGCCACGGCGCCCGAACTCGACTGCCCCGCGGTCACGACCTCCACCACGACCTCCTCGACCAGCTCGACGAGCTCGAACAGTGCCGGCACCAGCACCACCGCGGCCGCGCCGGCGCCGGCCGACCCCTCCGACCCCGGATCGGCCGTGCCCGGCAACCTGGCCTTCACCGGTGCCGATGTGGCGGCGGCGACCCTCCTCGGAGCGCTGCTGCTGCTCACCGGAGCAGGGGCCATCGTGCTGGCACGGCGCAAGGGCGTGCACGCCTGATGCGGCTGCTCGCGCGCCTCGTCGCCGTCGCCGGACTCGTCGTCGCCGGCGGCCTCGCCCTCCCGGGCGGGGCCGCCCAGGCGGCGGCGTGCTCGGGCACGTCCGGGGTCACCGTCGTCATCGACTACGGATCCAGCTCGTCAACGTCCTGCGCGCCTGGCGATCCGGCGTCGGCCATGTCCGCCCTCAAGGCCGTGGCCACGGTGGTGAGCCCCCAGCGCTACCCCGGCACCGTCGTGTGCCGGATCAACGGGACACCGGCCAGCGACCCGTGCGTCCAGATGCCGCCGGCCAACGCCTACTGGGCGTTCTTCCATGCCTCGCGCGGTGGATCGTGGACCTACAGCAGCTCGGGGGTGGCCAGCTACAACCCCGCCCCGGGCACCGTGATCGGGTTCGCGTTCGGGTCCGGCGGCGCCCCCAGCAGCCCGCCTCCGGCTGCCAGCCCGAGCACGCCCAAGCCGTCGCCCAAGCCGAGCGCCTCCAGCTCGTCGAGCAAGCCACCCGCACCCAAACCCGCGGGCACCACCCCGGCCCGGCCCAGCAGCTCCAGCACCTCCGGCTCGACCCCCGCGGCCGGCGCCGGTGCCGGCACAGGCGCTGGCGCCGGCACCCGGCCGGGATCGCCGAGCAGCGCGACTCCGGGCGCCAAGCCGTCGACCACCACGACCTCGCCAGGCACCACCACGACCTCCGCGACGTCATCGGGCACCACCTCCGCCGGCTCCACCGGCAGCGGTGAGTCGGACAACGCAGCATCGGCCACGCCCGACTCCGGTTCGCCGCTGACCCTGCTCGCTGGCCTCGGTCTGGTGGGGCTGGTCGGTGCCGGCGCGGCATACCTCGCAGTGCGTCGTCGAGGAACCGCGTAGCCGCTCGTGCGCGCCGCCGGCACACCGCTGTCCCGTCACCTGCACCCCGTCGCCTGGTGGGTGTGGGCGATCGGGCTGGCGGTGGCCTGCTCGCGCACGAACAACCCGCTCCTGCTGCTGCTGGCCGTGAGCGTGGCCAGCCTGGTCGTCGCGGCCAGGCGCGGCAGCTCGCCGTGGTCGCGTGCGTTCCGGCTCTACCTCGTGCTCGGCGGGTTCATCATCGTGCTCAGGGTGGTGCTGCACGTGCTGGTGGGCTTCAAGTTCGGCACCACGCGGCTCTACTGGCTGCCGAGCGTCGAGCTCCCCGGCATCACGGTGCTGGGCCCGCTCTACCTCGAGGGCGTCCTCGCTGCCGCCGCCGAGGGGCTGCGCCTCGCGAGCCTGATCGCGTGCATCGGGGCCGCCAACGCGCTGGCCAACCCCAAACGGCTGCTTCGCGCCCTGCCCAGCGCCCTGCACGAGATCGGCACCGCCGTCGTCATCTCCGTGACCGTGGCCCCGCAGCTCGCCGAGAGTGTCCAACGCGTGCGTCGCGCCAGGGTGCTGCGCGGCGAGGGCGGTGGCGGGATCAGGTCGGTCGGCCGGGTCGCCCTGCCCGTGCTGCAGGACACCCTCGACCGGTCGTTGTCCCTCGCCTCGGCGATGGACTCGCGCGGCTACGGCCGACGCTCCGAGCAGTCGGCCGCCACCCGCCGCCTCACCGGGGCGCTGACCCTCTCCGGGCTGATGGGCGCCGGGGTCGGCATGTACGGGTTGCTCGACGGCACCGCACCGGCAGTGATCGGGATGCCGATGCTTGCCCTGGGGCTGGCCCTGTCCGCCATCGGCGTGCGCGTCGGTGGCGCAAGCGTGCAGCGCAGCGTCTACCGGCCCGACCCGTGGGCCCTCCCGGAGTGGCTGGTCGCCGGGGCCGGGGTGGCGGCCGCTGCACTCATGGTGGTCCAGGCCGGGCGAGCACCCGACGCCCTCGCCCTGCCGATCCAGCCGTTGGCGGCACCGGCGCTGCCACTCCTCGCCGTGCTGGGGATCCTGCTGGCCGCCGTGCCCGCCCTCGTGGCTCCGGCCCCTCCGGCAGCCCGAAGGAGTGGTGGTCGATGAGCACCGACCCCAGGGCGCCGGTCGTGTTCGACGCCGTGACCATCCGGTATGCCGGCAGCCCCCGCCCCGCCCTCCGCGAGGCGTCGTTCGTGCTCGAGGAGGGGGAGCTCGTCGTCGTCACCGGCCGCACGGGCTCGGGGAAGACCACCCTCCTCGGCGCCGTCAACGGAACCGTCCCGCACTTCACCGGTGGCCACCTCTCCGGACGGGTCACCGTCTGCGGTCGGGACACCCGCACGCACCGTCCGAGGGACCTCGCCGGCATCGTGGGGGTGGTGCGGCAGGACCCGCTGGCCGGCTTCGTGACCGACACGGTGGAGGAGGAGCTGGCCTACACGCTCGAACAGCTCGCCCTCGATCCCCCGGCGATGCGACGCCGCGTCGAGGAGGTGCTCGACCTGCTCGGGATCGCGGACCTGCGGGATGCGCCCTTGCGCGACCTGTCCGGTGGCCAGCAGCAGCGCGTCGCCATCGGCTCGGTCCTCACCGCGAGCCCCCGGTTGCTGGTCCTCGACGAGCCCACGTCGGCGCTCGACCCGACGGGAGCCGAGGAGGTCCTCGCGACGCTGTCGCGCCTGGTCCACGACCTGGGCCTGACAGTGGTGCTGTCCGAACACCGGCTCGAGCGCATCGTCGGCACCGCGGACCGCGTGATCCTGGTGGCGGACGACGGCACGGTCAGCGACGGCCTCCCGCGGGACGTCATGGCCACCGCTCCGCTCGCCCCACCGGTCGTCCACCTCGGTCGATGGGCCGGCTGGCAACCGCTGCCCTTGACGGTCCGTGACGCCAGGCGGGCCGCGACCACCCTTCGACGGGACCTGACCCGCGCCGCAGACGCTGCCGCCGACGGGTCCCCCACCGCTCCCGCGCCTGTCACCTCAACCACGGGTGGCCACGATCGGGTTGCAGCCGTGGGCGTGGACGTCAGGCACGGGAGCGTGGCCGCCGTGCGCTCGGTCGACCTCTCCCTGCACGATGGAGAGGTCGCTGTCCTCATGGGTCGCAACGGCTCCGGCAAGTCCTCGCTCCTGTGGGCCCTGCACGGCACGGGCAGCCGCAGCGCGGGCGAGGTCACCGTCCTCACCGCCACGGGTGGCCGGGTCGACCCCGCCACCGAGTCCCCCAAGGTCCGGCGCAGCCACATCGGGCTGGTGCCCCAGAGTGCGCCAGACCTGCTCTACCTCGACTCGGTGGGAGCCGAGTGCCGCCAGGCCGACCACGAGGCGGCAGCGGAGCCCGGCTCGACGCGGGCCACCCTCGACAGGCTCGCACCCGGCATACCCGACGACCACCATCCACGCGACCTCTCCGAGGGGCAGCAGCTCGCCCTCGTTCTCGCGATCCAGCTCGCTGCCGCACCGGGCGCGTTGCTGCTCGACGAGCCCACACGCGGTCTGGACTACCCCGCCAAGGCGGTCCTCGGCGACCTGTTGCGCGACCTCGCGGCCAGCGGCCGCGCCCTCGTGGTGGCGACCCACGACGTGGAGTTCGCCGCGAACGTCGCCGACCGCGTGGTCGTGATGTCGGAAGGCAGGGTCGTCGCTGACGGCCCGGCGGCGAACATCCTGTGTGACTCCCCCGCGTTCGCGCCTCAGGTCGCCAAGGTCCTCGCGCCGACCCGGCTCCTCCGGCTCGACCAGGTGCAGGCCGCGGTCACGGCGACGGCGGGAGGGGTGCGCTGATGGCCTCACCGATCAGGGTGATCGCGCTTCGTCCTCGCTCCACCGTGGCGCTCGTCCTCGTGTCGGTCGCCGGGCTGCTCGCGTTCGGCTGGCCGTTGTTCGCCACCGCGGACTCCCGCCTCGGCCACAGCGCCGACGCGCCGCTCCTGTTCGCCCTGCTCCTGCCGCTGCTGATGGCGGTGGTGCTGTTCGAGATCAGCGAGGGAGGGCTCGACGTCAAGGCGGTGGCGATGCTCGGCGTTCTGTCGGCCGTGGGTGCCGCGCTGCGCCCGCTCGGCGCCGGCACCGCCGGTCTGGAGACGGTCTTCTTCCTGCTCGTCCTCGGGGGCCGGGTGTTCGGTCCAGGCTTCGGGTTCGTCCTGGGGTCCACGACGCTCTTCGCGTCCGCGCTCATCACCGGCGGTGTCGGGCCCTGGCTGCCCTATCAGATGCTGGGCGCCGCCTGGGTCGGCCTCGGCGCAGGCCTGCTGCCCCGCGTGCCGGCGCGCTGGGAGCTCGTCACGCTGGCCGCCTATGGCGCGGTGTCCGGGCTCCTCTACGGCGTGGCCCTCAACTTCTCCTTCTGGCCGTTCGCCAGCGGGCTCGCCAGCGACGTCTCGTTCGTGGCGGGTGCCGCCCCCTGGGAGAACCTGCGCCGGTTCGGGGTCTTCTCACTGGCCACCTCGCTCTGGTGGGACATCGGGCGAGCCCTGACCAACGTCGTCCTCATCGCGGTCACCGGCCGAGCGGTCCTCGGGACCCTGCGGCGGGCCTCCCGCCGAGCCGCCTTCGACGCAGAGGCGGGTTTCGTGGACCGGCGCAGCGGCGAGGAGCCGGCCCCGCGGCATACGCTCCGAGGATGAGCACGGACACCTCGCTGCCCATCCGCGCCGTCACCGACCCCGACGTCAAGGCCACCTACGCCGTGGACGAGTCGGTGGGTGYCACGGCTCCCCACCAGTTCGAGGTCGTGCGGGCCCGAGACCTGGGCGACGTGGTCGAAGTAATGCGGTGGGCCCACGAGACGCGCACGCCGGTCGTGCCCCAAGGTGCCCGCAGCAGCCTCACGGGCAGCTCGGTGGCGATCGAGGGCGGCGTGGTCCTCAACCTGGAGGGGCTCGACCGGATCACCACCATCGACCCGCTCGAGGGCCTGGCGGTGCTAGGCCCCGGGGTCGTGACGAAGGACCTCAAGGACGCCGCCGCGGCGCAGGGCCTGTTCTACCCACCCGATCCCGCGAGCTCGGCGTTCTGCACGATCGGCGGCAACGTCGCGACCAACGCGGGCGGGCTGTGCTGCGTCAAGTACGGCGTCACCGCCGACTACGTGCGCGCCCTGCAGGTTGTGCTGCCCGGGGGCGAGGTGATCCGCACCGGCCACCGCACCGCCAAGGGTGTGGCCGGACTCGACCTGACCGGGCTGTTCGTCGGGTCCGAGGGCACCCTCGGCGTCATCACGGAGGTGACCACCCGGCTCGTGCCTGCGCCCGACCCCGCGCTCACGGTGCTCGCGACGTTCGACTCGCTCGACGCGGCAGGGCGCGCCATCGTCGGCCTGCGGCTCGAACGTCACGTGCCCTCGCTCGTCGAGCTGCTCGACCGAGCCGCCATCGCCGCCGTGCAGTCGCTGGCCGACTACGGCTTCCCGCAGGACTGCGAGGCCGCCCTGCTCGTGCAGTCCGACCGCCCCGACCACACGGCCGAGGACGTGCAACGGTATGCCGCGGTGCTCGCCGACGCGGGTGCCGTGGACGTCGCCGTGGCCGACGACCCCACGGAGGCCGATCTGCTGCTCGCCGGGCGGCGGGCGCTCAGCCCGGCGCTGGAGGCCAAGGGCGCCCGCTACCTGGAGGACGTCTGCGTGCCGGTCGGACGGCTCACCGACCTCATCCGGACCGGGCAGGCCATCGCCGCGCAGCGCGGACTGGAGATCGTCATGGCAGGGCATGCGGGCGACGGAAACCTGCACCCCAGCATCTTCTTCGACCCCGCCGACCCGGCCAGTCGCGAGAGCGCGCACCTGGCCTTCACCGAGATCATCACGGCCGCCCTGCAGATGGGCGGCACCATCACCGGCGAGCACGGTGTGGGCACGCTCAAGGCCCCGTGGCTGGCGCAGGAGCTCGGCGAGCGGGAGCTGGAGCGCCAGCGCGCCGTGAAGGCCCTCTTCGACCCGCGCGGGATCCTCAACCCCGGCCGGGTCTACTGGTCCTGACCCTTCTCCCGCCGTTCCCACCCTTGTCGGGTCCAGGTGTAGTGACCCGATAAAGGTGATGCGGTGGGGTGACTGGTAGAAACAGGGACATGAGCCACCTCGAACTCGGCCGCAGTGAGTCCTGGTTGACCCGCGAGGAGCTCGATGCGGCGCGAGAGCGGTTGCCGATCCTCTATGTCGATGCCGTCCCTGTACGTGTGGACGAGCGGGGGGCGCTCACCGCAGTCGGCCTGCTCCTGCGAGCCTCCGACGGAGCGATCAACCGCGAGCTCGTCTCGGGTCGCGTCCTCTACCACGAACGCGTGCGCGACGCCCTGATCCGGCACATCGAGAAGGACCTCGGGCCGATGGCGTTGCCGCAGATCCCGGCGAGCCCCCTGCCGTTCACGGTCGCCGAGTACTTCCCCACACCGGGCGTCACCCCGTTCCACGACCCGAGGCAGCACGCGGTGTCACTCGCATTCGTCGTCCCGGTCGCGGGCGACTGCCAGCCGCAGCAGGACGCCCTCGACCTGGCCTGGCTCACCCCCGACGAGGCGGTGGCCCCTTCGCTGCTCGAGGAGATGGACGGTGGCCACGGCGCGCTGCTGCGTCAGGCGATGGCCCACCTCGGTCACGCCGTCTGAGCTCGTCGACATCGGACACGCCGTCTCAGCCCGCCGACATCGGACACGCTGCCAGGCGTCATCCGACTCGGTCAGCCCTGTGACCTGCGGCTAAGCACGTCGAGCACCGGATCCACAACTGAAATCGCCAACTCCGGGCCGAACGGCTGAGGCAGACTGACCGTCAACCGGAGGAGAATGGGCGCGTGCCGTGGGAAATCGCCACATACCTCCTCGGCGCCCAGGGGGGCGTCGAGGACGATTTCGCACGACTGTACGCGGCCACCAACCCGGTGCTGATGCGGTACCTGCGCGTCACGACCGACGCTGACCCCGCCGCCCTGTCAGACCTGGCCCTCGGCGCGTGGACCGCGGCACTCCCTCAGCTGATGGCCTGCCCTCCCGATGAGGACGCTTGGCTCGAGCTCATCATCGGCTCGGCTCGGGCCGCCGCGGCAGGCAGCCTGAGGACTGACACCGGGAGCACCGCACCCGAGACCGCCTCGACGACCGGCGACGACGTGGACCACGCCATCGAGACCCTGCGGGCGTGCCCACCCGAGCAGGCGGAGGTGCTCGCGATGGGGCTCGTCGCCAACCTGGATCGCGATGCCACGTCCCGCCTGACCGACCACGAGCCCACTGACGTGCTGGCCCTCGTCCAGAGCAGCGAGCAGCGCCTGACGATGTCGCTCGGGGAGCTGACCGAGGCCCTCCGCGCTCCCGGTCGCGATGGCGAGGTCGCCGACGTGCGGCTCGTCACCCCGCTCATCACAGCAGCCCTCGCTGGTCCGGCACCGACGGCGAAAGGCCCCGCCCACGCTGCGCCCCCCACGACCATCGTGACCGCGGGCGCGGTGGGCGCGGCCATCGGGGCCGAAGCCGGACCGGCCGTGGGCGCTGTCGAGCAGCTCCCCCTGGCCGAGCTACTCGGCCTGGAGGCAGCCGCCACCGGGTCCCCGCCGGCGATCTCCCTGGCTGCCGTCGGGTCTGTGACGGGGGCCCTGAGCCGGCCGGCCCGGGTCGGCGTCGGAGTGGGTGTGTGGGGGCTCGCCGTCGGTGGCGTGGGCATGGCGGCTGCGATGAGCGGTCTCATCACCGTGGCCATCGATGGCCTCTTCGGCGATCACGGAGGGGGTCCGCTCGTCACGGCAGAGGGTCCGGCCCGCCCGGGGTCTCCGTCCTCCGATGGTGACGCCACGACCGAGAACCCACCGGTCGTGCCAGGTCGGCCCGGCACCGACGAGCCACCGGCAACGGGCGGTGGCAGGACACCTCAGACAGTGACCCTGCCGGGACGGTCGAAGGGAACCGAGATCGTGCTGGCGTCCTTCGTCCCCCAGGGCTCGACGCCGTCGACGCCCACCGAGGTCCCGACCACGCCCACCACGCCGAGCACACCGACCACTCCCCCGACCACCCCGCCCAGCACACCGCCGAGCACGCCGCCGGTCGTCCCGCCGCCGAGCGGGCCCGGGGTGTCGGGTGGCAACGGCCACGGCAACGGCCACGCCTCGGCGCGGGAGACCCGCAGGGCCATCCGCCAGGCCAGGGTGAGCGCCAGGGCCAACGACAAGGCCGTCAAAGCCGCCGCCAAAGTCGCCGCAAGGGCCGATTCCAACGCCAACGACAAGGGTCGCGGCAAGGGCAAGGCCCTGGGCCACGGCAAGGCCACGTCGAAGGGGAAGGCGCTGGGCCACGACAAGCCCAAGGCCAACGGCAAGGCAGCCGGACACAACAAGTCCTGAGCACGGGCGCCGACCGTCATCCGGCGCCGCAACGACGGTCAGGTCGTGCGACGGCGGCGGCGGTCGGCAACGTCCATGGCGTCCGCTTCCTCGGGGGTCGGCGCGGTGCCGCCCAGGCGTGCCGGCAGCAGGTGTCGCTCGGAGTCCGGCCACGCCGGATAGACCGCCTGGTCCGCGCGCAGCTGGGCGTCCATGGCTGCCCTCACCCGTGCAGTGGCGGCCACGGCGTTCTCGTCGGCGCCGACCTCGATGGGAGGGCCGACCGTGATGAGCAGCGGGATGCCGTGCCGGCCCATCCGACGGGGCTGCCCCTTGGTCCAGACTCGCTGCGAACCCCAGATCGTGGTCGGCAGCACGGGGACCCCGGCCTCCTGCGCGAGGCGCACGGTGCCGGACTTGAACGCCTTGAGCTCGAAGGACCGAGAGATGGTTGCCTCGGGGAACACCCCGATGATCTCGCCGGCGCGCAGCGCGTCGCGCGCGGCGTCGAACGACCCCAGACCGGCCTCGCGGTCGACCGGGATGTGCTTCATCCCCCGCATCAACGGCCCGGCCACCGGGTTGGACCAGATCGACTTCTTGGCCATGAAGCGCACGTAGCGCCCGACGTCGACACCCGCCAGCCCGGCATACGTGAAGTCGAAGTACCCGGTGTGGTTGATCGCCATCACCGCTCCCCCGTGCCTCGGCAGGTGCTCAGTGCCCTTCAGGGTGATCTTGAGGCCCTGGGCGGCGAACAACGCGCGGGCCAACCCGATGACGGGGGTGTAGACGGGCTCCATGGGGCCACCCTAGGGGTGCAGCAGATCCGCAGGGCGCGCGGAGCGGGCCGGGCAGGCGGACGTGGGCCCTGACGCGGGCCCGGACGCGGCATACCCGCAACCAGTTCGTCACCCAGCGCGGGGGGATGGGAAGATTCACGCCATGACCGATGCACCCACCACGTCCGGCGCCGCCACGATCCCCGACAAGCCCTCGATCGACGGGCTCGAGGACAAGTGGGCGCAGGTATGGCGGGACCAGGGCACCTACGCGTTCGACCGGGTTGCAGCACTCGGGAAGGGTCGCGAGGCGGTCTTCTCGATCGACACCCCGCCCCCGACCGCGAGCGGCAGCCTGCACATGGGGCACGTGTTCTCCTACACCCACACCGACTGCATGGCGCGCTACAAGCGGATGCAGGGCCTCGAGGTGTTCTACCCGATCGGCTGGGACGACAACGGGCTGCCCACCGAGAAGCGAGTGCAGAACTACTACGGCGTGCGCGGCGACGCCTCGCTGCCCTACGCCCCGGACTTCGAGCCGCCGCACCGCGGTGACGCCAAGAGCCTCAAGGCAGCCGACACCCTGCCGATCTCGCGGCAGAACTTCATCGAGCTCTGCGACGAGCTGACGGTCGAGGACGAGAAGGCCTTCGAGTCGCTGTTCCGGAGGATGGGCTTCAGCCTCGACTGGGACATCAGCTACCGCACCATCGACGACCACTCGCGAGCCACTGCGCAGCAGGCGTTCCTGCGCAACCTCGCGCGCGGCGAGGCATACCAGTCCGAGGCGCCAGGGCTGTGGGACGTCACCTTCCAGACCGCAGTCGCCCAGGCCGAGCTGGAGGCGCGTGACTATCCCGGCGCCTACCACCGCGTCGCCTTCCACGGCGAGGACGGTCCGATCTACATCGAGACGACCCGGCCCGAGCTGATCCCGTCCGCCGTGGCCCTGATCGCCCACCCCGACGACGAGCGGTATGCCGGCCTGTTCGGCTCGACGGTCCGCTCACCGCTGTTCGGGGTCGAGATCCCCGTGGTCGCCCACCCGGGCGCCGAGCCCGACAAGGGCGCCGGCATCGCGATGTGCTGCACGTTCGGCGACCTCACCGACGTGCTGTGGTGGCGTGAGCTGCAGCTGCCGACGAGGTCCGTCATCACCCGCTCGGGCCGGATCCAGGCCGAGGTGCCGGAGTGGCTGGTCGGCGGTCCGGGCGAGCAGCTGTTCTCCGAGCACGTCGCGACGAAGACCACCTTCAGCGCACGCGAGGCGATCGTGGCTGCCCTGCGCGAGTCCGGTGACCTCGATGGGGAGCCGAAGCCCACCCAGCGCAAGGCCAACTTCTACGAGCGCGGCGAGAAGCCGCTCGAGATCGTCACGTCCCGGCAGTGGTACATCCGCAACGGCGGGCGCGACGCGGAGCTCAACGCCGAGATGATCGAGCGCGGTCGCCAGGTCTCGTTCCACCCGGCGTTCATGCAGGCCCGATACGAGAACTGGGTGAGCGGCCTGAACGGCGACTGGCTGATCTCGCGCCAGCGATTCTTCGGTGTGCCGATCCCGGTCTGGTACCCGCTCGACGACAACGGCGAGCCGGTCTTCGACAAGCAGCTCGTGCCGGCGGAGGACCAGCTGCCGGTGGATCCCGCGGCCCAGGCTCCCGAAGGCTACGACGAGTCACAGCGCGGTCAGGCCGGCGGCTTCGTCGGCGATCCCGACATCATGGACACGTGGGCGACGTCGTCGCTGACTCCGCAGATCGCCGGTCGCTGGCGCGACGACCCCGAGCTGTTCGCGGGCGTGTTCCCGATGGACGTCCGCCCCCAGGGGCACGACATCATCCGGACCTGGCTGTTCTCGACCGTCGTCCGGTCGCACTTCGAGTTCGGCTCGGTCCCGTGGCGCAACGCCGCCCTGTCAGGGTGGATCCTCGACCCCGACCGCAAGAAGATGAGCAAGTCCAAGGGCAACGTCGTCACCCCAGAGGACGTCGTGAAGGAGCACAGCGCCGACGCCGTGCGCTACTGGGCGGCGAGTGGGCGCCTGGGCGCCGACGCGGCCTACGACACCGGGCAGATGAAGGTCGGTCGTCGCCTGGCGATCAAGATCCTCAACGCCACGAAGTTCGCCCTCTCCTTCGGGGAGGTTGACGGGGAGCTTGAGACGGCCGTCACCAACCCGCTCGACCGCGCCATGCTCGCCCAGCTCGGTGACGTCGTCTCGAAGGCGACCGCAGGGTTCGAGGGCTGGGACCACACGCGCTCGCTCGAGGTGAGCGAGACGTTCTTCTGGACCTTCTGCGACGACTACCTCGAGCTGGTCAAGGACCGCGCATACGGCGGCCAGGGCGAGGCCGAGGCCGCGTCAGCCAGGGCCGCCCTGCGCATCGCCCTCGACGTGCTGCTGCGCCTCTTCGCGCCGATGCTGCCCTACGTGACCGAAGAGGTGTGGTCGTGGTGGCACGAGGGCTCGGTCCACCGTGCCCCTTGGCCGACGACCGCGGACACGGCGGCGGGAGCCGGCGGCGACACGGACGTCCTGACGGCCGTGGGCGAGGCCCTGGCGGGCGTGCGCAAGGCCAAGTCGGAGGCCAAGGTCGGCATGCGTGCCGAGGTGGCCTCGATCGTGCTGGCCGGCTCTGCCGAGTGGGCGGAGCGGGTGCGGCTTGCCGAGGCCGACCTGCGCGCGGCGGGCCGAATCACCGGCACTGTCGACTACGCGGAGGCGGAGATGCCCGAGGTGCGCGACGCCGAACTGATCCCGGTGGAGAAGCCGAAGGCCTGAGCTCGACGAGTTCCGTTGGGCTGCACCGTGATCCACGGAACATCCCAGCCCGCGATCCGCAGCTCACGGCTGGCGAAGCGTCCCTCGTCGAGCAGGGTCACCTGACCGGTCGCCGGGTCGTAGACATCCAGGACGCGGTCACCGTCACCCGGCAGGACGAGGGTGACGTGTCGCGGCAGCAGGCCGTTGCCGATGTAGAGCAGAGCGGGCTCGCCGTCGGCCACGACCTCGACCAGCCGGGCATGGGCCTCCCGGAGTCCCCCCCGCGTGAGCTGCCGCACCGGTCGCAGCTCGTAGTCCGTGCCCCGGCGGGAGGCACCGAACTCGAGCTCCTTGCGGGCGCCCCAGGGTGGCGTGCCCAGTGCGCGCGGCCACGGCAGGTTGAGTCGTCGTCCCCCGGCATACAGGCGGTTGGTGCGCCGCATGACGACGCGCTCGTATGCCGCGAACCGCTCCTGTTCGGTCGCTCCCGCGGGTGCGTCACCGCGCGGGCCCTCACCCGTGGTGATCCAGCGTGCGAAGGCCGGGTTGACGAGCATCCGGGCGACGGTGAGGCAGGCCGACCCACAGGTCACCGGACTCTGCTGGATGGGGCCGATGTCACCGCTGCGCAACCGGAACCCCGAGGACATGGCCCCATCCTCGCGGGTGGGGCCGCAAACTTCTACCGGTCCGGCTCGCGGCAGGGGCGCCAGCACGGGCGCCGGCGGGCTGCCGGCGGGCTGCCGGCGAGGTGCCGGCGGGGGCGAGGCTCAGACCGGTGTGCACCACCGCGCGGACCGGCCAGCGTGGGCCAGCAGGCGCGTCGCGGGCGTCGCCCAGTCCGACACCTCGACCGGCGAACCGAAGCGGAAAGGGCGGTCGGCGGCCGTGATGTGGTCGCGAGCCACCGGCCACAGGTCCATGGCGAGCTCCGGGGGGATGGCCCTGGGCTGGGCGATCGCTTCGGCGACGTCCCATCCGTGGAGGGCGATCTCGAGGGCGCCGACCGCCCCGAGCAGCTCACGGGGCAGGCTGAGCTCGGCCACGTCGATGTCGGCGTCCGCCGCGCCGCCACGCACCGGCTGCCAGTGGCCGAGCAGTCCCCGAGCCCGGATGCAGATGCTGTCGAGGAGGTCGGCGCCCTCGGTCGGTGGCACGGAGGGCACCAGGCTGAGCGAGGTGGCCTGGGCCGCGGCTGCCATCGCCTCGAGCGAGTCGTCCATGTGGCCGAGCAGGTCTCGCAGCAACCACCCGTGACAGGGCGTCGCGCGGTCGAGGTCGGCTTCGGTCACCAGGACCAGGCTGGCACGGGTGTACGCGATGGCCCGTTCGAGCAGCTCCACTGCGCTGGGCGGCCGGCTGTGACCGGTCGCGGCGGGCACCTGCGGCCTCACGAGGGACCGGTGTAGCCGGCCGATAGCGAGGCGGGCAACCCGAACGTGTCGAACAGCGCCGCGTCGAAGAACGCCGCGACGTGACTGACCTTGCCTGTGCGGTCGAGCGTGAGCACCTGGAGGTGGAACGGGGCGAACGACCCGTCGCGCTGACGCATGTAGAGACCGAACGCCGGCTGGCCGTTGGCGCTCGTCGCGACCATGGGCATGTCGTGCTCACCACCGGGGCACTGCGTGTCGATGAGCCGGCCGATGTTCTCTGCCCCGAGGTACCAGCCCGTGAACGGCGGCATCTCCCACACTGCGTCGCGGGTGAGCATCCCGACGATGGCGGTGATGTCCTTGTCCCAGAACGCCTTCACGTAGCGGTCCAACATCTCCTGCTGTTGCGGGTCGAGCTCGGGCTGCACGTCGTCCTGCGTGACGCGAGCCTTTGCGAGCTGGGCGTGGGCGCGCTGCAGCGCACTGTTGACCGCGGCCTCACTCGTCTCGAGCGCCTCGGCGACTTCCGAGGCCTTCCAGCGCAGGACGTCGCGCAGGATGAGAACGGCGCGCTGGCGGGCCGGCAGGTGCTGGAGGGCCGCGACGAAGGCCAACCGGATGCTCTCGCGCTGCGCGACGATGGCGGCCGGGTCGGACGTCTCCCCCGCTACCAGGGGGTCCGGGGCTGGCTCCAGCCAGGACACCTCGGTGGACTCCACCAGCTGGTCG
Organism: Pedococcus sp. P2_E2; assembly: GCF_056403955.1. Lineage (NCBI taxonomy): Bacteria > Bacillati > Actinomycetota > Actinomycetes > Micrococcales > Intrasporangiaceae > Pedococcus > Pedococcus sp. P2_E2. The sequence continues at coordinate 59,249 of NZ_JBFUEM010000006.1, read as the reverse complement.
CCGGCACTGCTCGACGGCGTCCCCAGCCCAGCGGGGAGCGGCCGGCGGTCCTTGCCCTCGAGGGCGGTGAGGCAGACGTTGGTGGCGATGCGGTAGAGCCACGTCCGCACGGACGAGCGCCCCTCGAACGCGGCATAGGCCCGCCACGCCCGCAGGTAGGTCTCCTGGACGAGGTCCTCTGCGTCGTGGATCGACCCCGTCATGCGGTAGCAGTGGGCCGTCAGCTCTCGCCTGAAGCCGTCGGTGGCCTCGGGGAAGTCCTCCACGTCAGGCCGCTCGCGCACCTCGGTCATCAGGTCCCCTTTCGTCGTCCCGTCCACAGCCCTCCGAGGAGCTGGTCCGCCCAGCCAGCAGTCCTCCGACCAGCTGGTCCAGCCTAGGCACACCGGTGCCACATGAGGACAGACCCTGCGGGAGTGCAGAACTCATCGCTGCGTAACGAACTGTGCACGGATTGGGGCGATTCGCTCGCCACAGCGGGCCCAGATCCCTAAGGTCGATGACCGTGACGCGACGTGGACTGGGCCTGGGCGTGGGGACGCTGGCAACGCTGTTGCTCGCCGCCTGGGTGTCCGCGGCCGGACCGGTCGGAGTCTTCGCGCGGCAGGATTTCTCCGGCCCCGACTCCAAGGCTCCGGGCGAGGAGTACGGACCCGGCCCCATCGCCTCGGCCACCAACCAGGGCCTGAAGGCCGCACCGGTCCGGACGAGCGACCCCTTGCTGGTCAGCCTGGTCGGCTTCGCGATGAAGCTGGTGCTCGCGGTGGTCGTGATCGTGGTGCTGGTGGCCATCGGACGGGCGCTGCGCGACCGCTGGGCGACGCGCGCCGATGCCGCCGCTCCGCAGGGCACGGTCGACGTCCTCCCCGAGGTCCTGCTCGAGGGCGCCCGCGAGGGCGTGGAGCTCCTCGCCCGGGGCACCCCCGCCAACGCCGTGATCGCCGCCTGGGTGTCGCTCGAGGACGCCGTCCGCAGCGCCGGCGTGAGGGACGACGACTCGCGCACGTCGGCCGAGCTCGTGAGCACGGTGCTGCGCTCGTACCGGGTCGACCGGGCACCGTTGGACACCCTGGCCGCGCTCTACCGCGAGGCTCGGTTCTCCCGTCACCCGATCACCGAGGAGCAGCGCACGACGGCGCGCGTGGCCCTCGTGCAGGTGCAGGCCGAGCTCCAGCGGACCGTCGCCCAGCTCGCGCAGGCCAGGGCTGGCCGAGCCGGGGCGGCCGCACGGTGATCCGCCGCCTCTCCGGCTTGGCACCTGCCCAGCTGATTCTCGTGGTCCTCGGCGTCTCTGTGGCCGTGGGCGCCCTCGCGGTGTCGGTCCCCGTCCTCGGCAACGCGGGGATGCTCCTTGCCGCGCTGGCCATGCTCGCGGCCCTCGCCGTGCTCGCCCAGTGGCTGTGGCAGTCCCGGCAGTCGACGGACTGGGACAACACGTTCACGGAGTCAGCTCCGCCCCGCGGCGCCGACTCGCGGATCAGCCGCCTGGCTGTCGACATCCGTGAAGCCGGTTCGGGCGACTCGGCCTCCGCCGCCCGGCTCCATGCCGCCCTGAGCGGCCTCGCCGTGGAAAGACTGCGGGACCGCCGCGGCCTGACCTTCGCCCAGGGCACGACGCCTGACGACACCACCGCCGACGCCACCGTCGCGCTGGGACCCCAGCTCACGGCATACCTCGCCGGGAGCCCGACCACTCGCGTCACCGCCGCCCAGCTCGCGGCGTTCATCACCACTCTGGAGGAGCTCTAAGTGACCCTGACCCTCGACCAGGTCGCGTCCCGCGCGACCGCCATCCTCGCCGAGGTCGAACGCGCTGTCGTCGGCAAGCGGCAGAGCCTGGAGATCGTCCTGTCCGGCATCCTGGCCGGTGGTCACGTGCTCATGGAGGACTTCCCCGGGCTGGGCAAGACCCTCGCGGCGAGGTCCTTCGCGCAGGCACTGGGACTGGACTTCGCACGCGCCCAGTTCACCCCGGACCTGCTCCCCAGCGACCTGACCGGGTCGTTCCTCTATGACCAGCGCACCCACGACTTCTCCTTCCGCAAGGGACCCCTGTTCACCGGGCTGCTCCTCGCCGACGAGATCAACCGCACGCCGCCGAAGACCCAGTCGGCCCTGCTCGAGGCCATGCAGGAGGGGCAGGTGACGGTCGAGGGCGAGACGTTCGCGCTCCCGAAGCCGTTCCACGTGCTCGCCACGGCGAACCCCGTCGAGTACGAAGGCACCTATCCGCTGCCGGAGGCGCAGCTCGACCGGTTCCTGTTGAGGGTGAGCTTCGGCTACCCCAACGCGGCCGACGAGTGGGAGGTGCTGCAGCGACGGATGGCGCGCCAGCAGGAGGCGCAGGAAGTCGGCGCCGTCACCGACGGGCCCGGGCTGATCGAGATGCAGCAGGCGGTCGAGACGGTCACCGTCGACGAGGGCGTCGGTCAGTACTGCGTGCGGCTGGTCGCCGCCACGCGCACCCACCAGAACCTCCTCATGGGCGCCTCCCCGCGCGCCTCGCTCGCGCTGCTCCTGACCTCCCGGGCGTATGCCGTGCTGCGCGGCCGCGACTACGTCACCCCCGAGGACGTCAAAGCCGTGGCCCACGCCTGCCTCGACCACCGCGTCACCGTGCGCCCCGAGCTGTGGATGAACGACGTGTCCGCCGCCAGCGTCGTCGACAGCGTGCTCACCTCGGTGCCCACGCCCACCGCCACCGCAGCCGGCCCGCGGACCGGTTTCGAGCGTCCGTGACGGCGGTACCCGGACGCCGGCTGGAAGCGCGCTGGCGGGTGACGTCGGCACACATCCGGGCCCTGTTCCTCGGGCTGCTGCTCGTCGGCGCGGGCGTCGTGCTGCGCCGCCCCGACGCCCTCGTGCTCGGGACCCCGTTGCTCCTCGTGGGGCTGTGGGCGACCGCGGTCCGACCGGCGGGGTCGCCCGCAGCGCACGCGGCCGTGGCCCATCCGTTGCTGCGCGAGGGCCAGGCCACCAAGTGGGTCGCCACCATCGCGCCCGGCCCCGGCGTCGAGGAGGCAGGCCTGGTCCTGCTGCCGACGCCCCACACGACGTTCAGCCCCGGATTCCGTGCCGCTGCAACGGCGTTCGGCGCCGACACCGCTGCACCGAAGTCCCTCGAAGTCGTCTGCCAGAGCACTCGCTGGGGCCATCGTCCGCTGGGACCGGCGACCGTGGCCGTGAGCGGGGCGTTCGGCGCCTTCCGGTGGGAGCCCGAGGCCGTCTCCCTCCCGGCGATCCCGACGGTGCCACTGCCCGACACGTTCACGGCCCGCGTGCCCGTCCCACGGCCTGATGGCCTCGTCGGGCAGAACCGCTCGCACCACCCGGGTGACGGCGGCGAGCTCGACCAGATCCGCCCGTTCCGCTTCGGGGACCGGCTGCGCCGCGTGCACTGGCCGGTGTCGGTGCGCACCGGGGAGCTGCACGTCACCGCGACCCACGCCGACCAGGACAGCGAGATCCTGCTGCTCGTCGACGCCATGAACGACATCGGCCGCAGCGAAGGAGTCGGCGGGTCGAGCAGCAGCCTGGACAACGCCGTTCGCGCAGCCGGGGCCATCGCCGAGCACTACCTGCGGACCGGGGACCGGGTCGGGCTGCTCGTGCTGGGCGCCAAGGACCTGCCGCACGTCAAGGCTGCCGCCGGGAGCCACCACCTGCGCCGCCTGCTCGACGTCCTTGCCTGGGTCCGGGTCGCCGACAGCACGGTGAGCGACGAGAAGAGGTTGCGCTCGCAGCTTCGCCACCACGTGTCGGCCGGGACCCTCGCGGTCATCCTCACCCCCGCCATCTCCCCCGCGATCCTGGCCCACGCCGTCTCTCTGTCGCGGCGTGGGATCTCGGTGGTCACCGTCGACACTCTGCCGGCCGACCTCGCCCGACCGGACATCCCCGAGGCCTCGCTGGCCCAGCTGTCCCCAGCCGCCGCCGACCAGCCCACCGAGACCCGGCTGGCGTGGCGGCTTCGCCTCCTCGAACGCAGCCACGAGATGAGCCGGGCCCGTCAGACCGGTGTGCCGATCGTCCCCTGGGCAGGCCCCGGGACCCTCGACCTCGTGCTGCGCGACCTCGGCCGCCGCTCCCGGGCGCCCCGGGTGGTGAGTCGCTGATGTCGCGTTCCCAGCTCGTGCTCCGTGGGGTGCTCGTCAGCGCCTCGCTGGCCCTCCTCGGGCTGACCCTGGCGGCCTCGCCGCACCCGATCATCGTGGCCGCGGTGGTCCTCGTCGCGCTCACCGTCTACGCGGCGGTCGAGCCGGACTCCGGGCTCGTGACGGTCCTGCTCGGTGGCCACGCCCTGCACTGGCTCGCCGCCGTACCCGTCCCGGGCAGCACGACTGCCTGGGCGACCCTTCTCGCCGCGGCCTGGGCGGGCCTGGTCCTGCACCTCACCGCGAGCCTCGCCGCCAGCCTGCCGGGGGCCGTGCCCGTCCCGCGGCTCAGCCTGCGGCGGTGGGCCCGTCGCGGCGCCGTGGTCGCGGCCGCGACGGTCCCCTTCTGGGCGGTGGCGATGCTGTCCGGCCAGCAGGGGGTGAAGGGCGAGGTGTCGCTCACGTATGCCGCGATCGCAGCCGTGGCGCTGCTCACCTTCAGCGTCTGGCTGCTGAGCCGCGACGACAGCCCCCACCACTGACCGGTCTCACCCGACCTGTTGCCACCTGCACGTCACCAGACCCCCCGAACGGGCGGTTGGTGACCACCGGCGAGCATCACGTCGTCGGGCGACGCCGCGGCCAGGGTGTCAGGCGGAGCGCTTGCGGGTGCGCTTGGGTTCCTCGTCGCGCCGAACGATCGTCGGCAGCACGTTGTCGAGGACGACCTCGCGGCTGACGACGACGCGGGAGATGCCCTCGTCGCTCGGGACGTCGAACATCACCGGCATGAGCACCTCCTCCATGATCGCGCGCAGGCCGCGGGCACCAGTGCCGCGCTTGAGGGCCTGATCGGCGATGGCCTCGAGGGCGTCGTCGGTGAACTCGAGCTCGACGTTGTCGATCTCGAACATCTTCTTGTACTGCTTGACCAGCGCGTTGCGCGGCTTGGACAGGATCGTCACGAGCGACTCCTGGTCCAGCGGACTGACCGTGGTGATGACCGGGAGGCGGCCGATGAACTCGGGGATGAGCCCGAACTTCATCAGGTCCTCGGGCATCACCTCGTGGATCGAGTCGGCCAGGTCCTTGGGGTTGTGCAGCTCGGAGCCGAAGCCCAGACCCTTCTTGCCGTTGCGCGACTCGATGAGCTTCTCGAGACCGGCGAACGCGCCACCCACGATGAACAGCACGTTGGTCGTGTCGATCTGGATGAACTCCTGGTGGGGGTGCTTGCGACCGCCCTGCGGCGGGACCGACGCAGTCGTGCCCTCGAGGATCTTCAGGAGGGCCTGCTGCACGCCCTCGCCGGAGACGTCGCGGGTGATGGACGGGTTCTCGCTCTTGCGGGCGATCTTGTCGACCTCGTCGATGTAGATGATGCCCGTCTCGGCCTTCTTGACGTCGTAGTCCGCGGCCTGGATGAGCTTGAGGAGGATGTTCTCGACGTCCTCGCCGACATAGCCGGCCTCGGTCAGGGCGGTCGCGTCCGCGATGGCGAACGGGACGTTGAGCATCTTGGCCAGCGTCTGCGCGAGGTAGGTCTTGCCACACCCCGTGGGGCCGATGAGCAGGATGTTGGACTTGGCGATGTCGACCGACTCGGCGTCCTTCTTGCCGCCCGCCTCGCCAGCCTGGATCCGCTTGTAGTGGTTGTAGACCGCGACAGCCAGGGACCGCTTGGCCACGTCCTGGCCGACCACGTAGTTCTCGAGGAACTCGAAGATCTCGCGCGGCTTGGGCAGCTCGTCGAGGCCCAGCTCGGAGGACTCGGCGAGCTCCTCCTCGATGATCTCGTTGCACAGGTCGATGCACTCGTCGCAGATGTAGACGCCCGGACCGGCGATGAGCTTCTTGACCTGCTTCTGGCTCTTGCCGCAGAACGAGCACTTCAACAGGTCGCCGCTTTCTCCCATGCGTGCCACGCGAAGTCCTCCGGTCTGTCTGACGAGCTGTCTGACGAATGTGCCTGACGGTGCACCCCTCCCCTTCGGACGGGCAACGCTCCGACGCTACAGCGCGAAGTACCGCCTTCGCTCCATTGAAACCGCCGAGTCGGGTGTTCGTCGCCCTTGTCCGCTGAGGGCGGACAAGGCGCCGCCAGGCCGATCGGCCGCCCTCTCAGGCGCGTCGGCGACCCCGGCGCAGCACCACGACCAGCGCACCGACGAGCACCAGGGCGAGCACGCCACCGCCGACCAGGGGCACCAGCCAGGCACCCTCGGGGGCTGCCGAGACGGCGCCAGGGGGCCGCGCTGCCTCGTCGACGAGACCGGGTCRCACGGCTTCGTGGCCCGGGCCGGTGACCTCCCGCACGTCCGCGACCAGCCCGCTGGCCGCCCTGGCTGTTCCGCCGCACAGGCCGGCCCAGAGCGTGTCGCCGCGGGTCTGGGCGAAGACCACGTACTCACGCCCCGGCTGCAGGCCCTCCAGTCCGCACGACGCCCCAGAGGCACTGGAGCTCACGTAGGTCGTCTCCATGGCCTCACCGCGAAACACCTCCGAGACGGCGAACCGGTACGTCACGCTGGGATCGCTCGGCTGCAGCACTGCCGGCCCCGACGGCTTGTCCACGTCCTCGAGGGTGCCCCGCAGCACGACGTCGGACCGATCCACCCACTGCACCGGTGTCGCGGAGGCGCACGAGCACGCCCACGCGGGAGCCGACGGCAGCACCAGCAGGGCGGCGAACATCAGCGGGACGACGAGCAGCGCACGCTTCATGGCGGTCGGACGCACCCCACCAGTGTGCCGTTCCGAGACGCCCACACGCCGGTATGCCGCCCGCTCGAGGTGAGCGGGCGGCATACCGGATGGTGCGCGGTCGGGGACGAAGGCCCCCGGTGAGGGTCAGCCCTCGAGGGTGCCCTTGCGGGACGCGAGGACCTCGTCGATGAGGCCGTACTCCTTGGCTTCCTCGGCAGACAGGATCTTGTCGCGCTCGATGTCGTTGCGGACCTGCTCCACCGTGCGCCCGGAGTGCTTGGCCCACGTCTCCTCGAGCCAGGTGCGCATGCGGAGCACCTCGTTGGCCTGGATCTCGATGTCGGAGGCCTGGCCACCCATGCCGCCCTCGAGGGCCGGCTGGTGGATGAGGATCCGCGCGTTGGGCAGGGCGAACCGCTTGCCCTTGGCGCCGGCCGACAGGAGCACCGCGGCGGCCGAGGCGGCCTGTCCGATGACGAACGTCTGCACGTCGGGACGGATGTACTGCATCGTGTCGTAGATCGCGGCCATCGCGGTGAACGAGCCACCGGGGCTGTTGATGTACATCAGGATGTCGCGGTCGGGGTCCTGGGACTCCAGGACGATCAGCTGGGCGATGACGTCGTCCGCGGACGCGTCGTCGACCTGCACGCCGAGGAAGATGATGCGGTCCTCGAAGAGCTTGGTGTAGGGGTCCAGCCGCTTCATGCCGTAGGAGGTGCGCTCCTCGAAGGACGGCAGGATGTAGCGGCTCGACGGTCCGGGCACCTGCAGACCGCCCTGGCGTCCGCCGTGCATGGAGGGGTTGATGTTGGCGTTCATGTGTCGATCCCTCACTTGTCCCGGGTGACCGGGTTGTCGTCGCTGCCGCCACGGCCACCGGCCTGGGCGGCACTGCTGAACACGTGGTCGACGAAGCCGTACTCCTTGGCCTCCTCGGCGCTGAACCAGCGGTCGCGGTCGGAGTCCTTCTCGATCTGTTCCTTGGTCTGACCGGTGTGCTCGGCGATCAGCTCGGCCATCTGGCGCTTGACGTAGAGCATCTGCTCGGCCTGGATCTTGATGTCGGAGGCGGTGCCCCCGATGCCACCGGACGGCTGGTGCATCATCACGCGGGCGTGCGGCGTGGCGTAGCGCTTGCCGTGGGTGCCGGCGGAGAGCAGGAACTGCCCCATCGAGGCGGCCATGCCCATCGCGACCGTGGCCACGTCGTTGGGGATCCACTTCATCGTGTCGTAGATCGCCATGCCCGCGGAGATGGAGCCGCCGGGGCTGTTGATGTAGAGCCAGATGTCCTTGCCCGGGTCCTCCGCTGCGAGCAGCAGCAGCTGCGCGCAGATCGCGTTCGCGTTGTCGTCGCGCACGTCGGAGCCGAGGAAGATGATCCGCTCCTTGAGCAGACGGTTGTAGATGTGGTCGTCCAGACCACCCTGCGGGCCCTCGCCCGCGGCGACAATCTCGTTCACCATGTCTCCATCACTTGAGGTCCTTGCCTGTCAGTGACCCTAACGCGGTCGTGGTGGGCAGAAGTCCCCGATCCGCTCCATGTTCGCCCTGAGCGCACAGCACTCAAGCTGAGGGAGGGCTCACCGGCTCGGACGCGCGGACGCGCGCCAGCTCGCGGGTGGCCGGGATGACGAGCATGGCGAGCGCGACCATGCCCGTGACGGCGATCAGGGCGCGGAGCACCGTGAAGTGGTCGCCGAGGAAGCCGAGCATGGGCGGTCCGGCGATGAAGGCGGTGTAGCCGATCGTCGCGACAACCGACATGCGGGCAGCGGCGCGGGCGGGGTCGTCCGCCGAGGCGCTCATCCCCACGGGGAAGCCCAGCGACGCGCCGACGCCCCACACGGCGGTACCGGCGTAGGCCATCCAGGCCGGCCCGAAGATCACCATGAGTGAACCGACCGCAGCCAGGGCGAAGGTGACGCGCAGCACCGGGACGCGACCGTAGGTGTCGAGCAACCGCGTCCCGACCAGCCGGCCGAGGGTCATGAAGGCCAGGAACGAGGCGAAGGCGAGCACGCCCGCCCAGGCCGGGACGCCGTGACCCTCGACGAAGGCGACCGAGATCCAGTCGTTGGCGGTGCCTTCGGTGAACGCAGCCGCCAGGACCACGAGACCGATCATCAGGGTGCGCGGCTCGAGCCACGCCGAACGGGGCCGGGCCTTGGCAGGCGATGCGTCCGTCGACTGGTCCGGGTCCGAGACCTCGGCCTCGCGGGGCAGGAAGGAACGCAGGGCCCAGATCCCGAGAACCGCGGACAGGGCGATGGCGCCGACGAAGTGCACGAGCAGGGGGACATGGCCCCACGACATCCCTGCGCCGACCAGTGCACTCAGGACGGTGCCCCCGGAGAACGCGGCATGGAAGTGCGGCATGACGGTCCTGCCGAGCAGCCGTTCGACCGCCGCACCCTCGAGGTTCATCGCGACGTCCCAGACCCCGACGCCCATGCCGAGCAGGTAGAGGCCGACGGCCATGACCCAGCGCGACTCGAACAGGTCGACGGCTGCGGCGATCACGACCAGACCGGCAAAACCGAAGACCATGCCCAGCTGGATGGTCCGGGACGCACCCAACCTGCCCGCGATGCGACCCGCCGAGGGCAGCGCCGCGAGCGAGCCTGCGGACGCCGCGAACAGGGTCAGCCCCAGCTCACCGGCGGTGAGCCCCAGCTGGACCTTGCTGTCCGCGATCCGCGACGCGAAGGTCGCGAAGGCGATGCCGGCCAACGCAAAGACCACGAAGACGGCGTTGCGGGCCTGGATGGCCCGGGCCGTGGTTGAGGTGGTCGAAGCGGTGGTCGAAGCGGTGGTCGACGGGGTGGCCCCACGGGCGGTGTCGGGGGCGGTCGGCTGGGTCACTGCATGCTCTTTCGGGATGGTTTCGGAGCGATCGAATCGATTCGGTCGAATCGATTCGATAGTGTCTACCCCATGAGTCGCGCCCGTCAACTTCGACCGACCCTGCGCGCCGTCGCGCAGGCTGCCGGGGTTTCGACGTCGACAGCCTCCCTCGCCTTCAGCGGCAAGGGCCCGGTGGCACCCGGCACGGTGGCGCGCGTTCTCGCCGCAGCGGAGCAGCTCGGGTATGCCGGGCCGGACCCCCTCGCGTCGTCGCTGCGTCAGGGCCGGTCCGGGGTCGTGGGCGTGGTCGTCGAGGGTCGGCTGCTGCACGCGTTCCGCGACCCGTTCGCCGTCAGCGTGCTCGACGGCCTCTCCCAGGTGCTCGACGAGATCCCGGCTGGGATGCTCCTGATCGCCCAGCCCGCAGGCACCCCCGAACGCGCGATCACCCAGCTGTCCGCGACGGCCCTCGATGCCGTCGTCTTCTCGTTGTGCGGCCCCGACAGCAACCCTGCGGTGGACCACCTGGCGGCACGCGGCATACCCATGCTGGGGGACGGGTCTCCCGCCGACCCACGCGTCGCCCAGCTCTCCCTGGACAACCGCGGCGCCACGGCGGCGCTGGGGCGTCACCTGACCGACCTGGGGCACCGGCGCGTGGCGCACCTGATGATGCCGCTGCGGCATGACTCCCCCACCGGTCCCGCTTCGTGGGACGACGTGGCCACGGCGGGGTTCGCTGACACGAGGGACCGCGCACTCGGTTTCCTGGACGTCTTCGGGGCGGACAGCACCGACACCCCCGCGACGCCGCGCCTCGCGCAGACTGCCATCCCCGACGTGGAGCAGGGCGCGATAGCGGCACGGCTGCTCCTGGACCTCCCCCCAGCGCAGCGTCCCACGGCGATCGTGGCCCAGTCGGACCTGCTCGCGATGGGTGTCGTGCGCGCCGCGGGAGAGCTCGGCCTGAGCGTTCCCGGCGACCTCAGCGTGACCGGGTTCGACGGGGTCGAGCTGCCGTGGTTCGCGGGCACGCTCACCACCATCGACCAGCACGGCCTCGCCAAGGGTCGGCTGATGGGCGAGATGTTGCGTCAGCTGCTCGACGGCCAGCGCCCCGACGACGCGGTGCAACCGACCGACCTGCGGATCGGGACGACGACCGCTCYGCCTGCGTCCCGCTGAGCCGGCTCGGTCGCCGGCGGCTCGGTCGCGGGCTGCTCGGTCGCGGGCTGCTCGGTCGCCGGCTGCTCGGTCGCCGGCTGCTCGGTCGCCGGCTGCTCAGCCGCGGGCGGGCTCTGACTCGGCGCCGACCGGCGCCGCTGCCTCGTCGGCGGCCCGGCGGGCCACGATGGCGTCCATGGTCGTGGCAGACGGCTCTGCCACCACGTGGACCGTGATGAAGTGGCCACTGTCGTCCACGGTGACCGCCCCCTCGAACTCCATGAGGCTGTCGGTGCACCCGATCGTGTGGGCCTCCCACGGCACGTCGGTGGCCACGGACAGCCAGAGCCGCTCGACCCCCATGCCCGCCTCCCACGGCAGCACGTCGTCGGCGCAGCGGCAGACCCCGATCACCAGCTGGGTCGGGTCCTCGGTGTGCCCGAACTCGACCTCGTCGAACAACCCGCTCGCATTGAGGGCTGCGTGCAGCGCGTGGCGAAGCCTGGTGGTCGCGAGCTGGTCCGCCGGGTGGGCGTTCTCCTGCACCGCGGTCCGCAGCTTGTGGAAGGAGTTGATGTCCATGCCTCATGGTCCGGTGTGGCGGCGCTGATGCGGGTCACCCAAATGACGTATGCCGCTCACCCTATGAAGGGCTGAGCGGCATACGTTATGGGTTGTTATGACCCCGTTCTGACTCGATCAGGCGTGGTCGTGACCCTCGTGGTCGCCGTGGTCGTGGCCCTCGTGGTCACCCTCGAACAGCTGCGAGGCGACGTCGGTGGCCGTGACCTCGTTGAGGTCCACCGGCTGGCCGGCCGTGTCGACGACCGTGGCCTGCTCGAGGACGGCGGCGAGCGCCTTGCGACGAGCGACCTCGGCCACCATCGCGGGCACCTGACCCTGCTGGTCGATGGCCTGGGCGAACTGGTTCGGGTCCATGCCGTACTGCTGGGCGGACATGACGAGGTACTCGATGAGCTCGGGCTGCTCGACCTTGACCTCGGTCTTCTCCGCGATCGCGTCGAGGAGGAACTGGGCCTTGAGCGCCTTGCGGGTGTTGGCGTCGACCTCGGCACGGTGCTCGGCGTCCTCGAGGCGGTTCTCGCCCTCGAGGTGCTGGTTGACCTCGGCCTCCACGACGCCGTCCGGCACCGGGATGTCGATGGTGTCGAGGAGGTGCTCGAGCACCTTGTCGCGGGCCTGGACGCCCTGCTCGAACCTGGCGGCCTGGTCGGCCTGCTTGGTGACGTCCTCGCGCAGCTCCTTGAGGGTGTCGAACTCCGACGCCAACTGGGCGAAGTCGTCGTCGAGCGGAGGCAGCTCGCGGACCTTGACCGACTGCACGGTCACGACCACGTCGGCGTCCTCGCCCTCGCGGTCGCCACCGGCGAGGGGCGCCGTGAAGGACTTGGTCTCCTCGGCTGCCATCCCGGTCAGCGCCTCGTCGAGCCCGTCGAGCATGTTGCCCGAGCCGACCTCGTAGGAGATGCCGGTCACGGAGTCGATCTCGTCCTCGCCGATCGTGGCCTTGAGGTCGATGGAGACGAAGTCACCGTTCTCGACGGGGCGCTCGACACCCTTGAGGGTGCCGAACCGCTCCTGCAGCGCGATGAGCCGGGCCTCGACGTCCTCATTGGACGCCTTGGCCTCGTCGACCTCGACGGTGATCCCGCTGAAGTCGTCGGGGAGCTGCACCTCGGGACGCACGTCGACCTCGACGGTGAACTTGAGCTCCTGGCCGTCCTCGGCCGGCACCTCGGTCACGTCGACCTCGGGCTGCCCGATCGGACGGACCTTGTTCTCCTCGACGGCCTGGCCGTAGAACTGCGGCAGCGCCTCGTTGACGGCCTCCTGCAGGACCGCGCCGCGACCGACCCGCTGGTCGATGATGCGCGAGGGAACCTTGCCCTTGCGGAATCCGGGCACCTGGATCTGCGAGCCGATGGTGGCGTAGGCGGCGTCGAGGCTCGGCTTGAGCTCCTCGAACGGCACCTCGACGGTCAGCTTGACCCGGGTCGGGTTGAGGGTCTCGACGGCACTCTTCACTGCGGGATACTCCAAGGTCGTGGGGGGCGTGATGCGTACGTGTTGGGCGTGGGTGCTTCTGCGCTGGTGCTGGGCGTGCCCCTGGTGCGGGGCACTGCCCGTCACCTCACGGTGGGGCAATGCGAAGGCCCGCTGCGCCGGCTGTGACAGGCGGCGACCGGGCCAACGCCTCATCGTAGCCGCTGCGCGCCCACGCTCCGAACCGGCGGCACACCAGCCTCAGGAGTATGCCGCGTGGGCTCGCGGCCACACCGCTCGCCCGGGCGCCCATGACATCCGTCACGACTTTGCGTCAAGGATCTCCCTGCGGCATCCCACTGCCGTCCCACCGTCATCCCATTTCTTCCCCTGCAACCGCTTTGGCCGCAAACATCCATTGCCAGACCAGGCCTTCGCCGTGAGTCTTTCGACGCGTGGGGCGGTAGTGGCCGCCCCCTTCCATGTCAGGAGACACCTCGTATGCGTACGCAGATCCTCTCTGTCGCGTTGGCGGCCTCGGCATCCCTGGGGCTCGTCACGACCGCGGTCACCGCCGCTTCGGCAGCCCCCTCCCCCAGCGCCCACGCCCAACGCGTGTGCGCGACCCCCAGCTCGCCCACGGTCGCGGCGTGCCACGCACTCAAGCTGGTCGACGCCAGCGGTCGGGCGGTCAGCACCGCGGGCGCGGTGGTCACGCCTCATGCGATCTCGGGCAAGACCCCCACCGACATCCAGAGCGCCTACAAGGTGACCGGGCTGCCCGCCGGCGGTCGGACGGTCGCGATCGTCGACGCCTACGGCTACCCGAACGCGGAGCGCGACCTCGGCGTCTACCGCGCCCAGTGGGGCCTGTCCGCCTGCACCACCGCCAACGGCTGTCTGCGCATCATCAACCAGACGGGCGGGACGTCCTTGCCCCGCTTCAACGTCGGCTGGGCCGGCGAGCAGGCACTCGACCTCGACGCCGTGTCGGCGACCTGCCCGGGCTGCAAGATCGTCCTGGTCCAGGCCAACAGCGCCAGCCTCACCGACCTCGGGGCGGCCGTGAACACCGCGGCCCAGCAGCCCGGCGTCGCAGCCATCTCGAACAGCTACGGCGGAGGTGACCTTCCCGACAGCTCGTACGGCGCGGCATACAACCACCCCGGCATCGCCGTGACCGCGTCGACCGGTGACAACGGGTACCAGGGCGGCAGCTTCCCCGCGTCCTCGCACTACGTGACGGCCATCGGGGGGACCTCCCTGGTCAAGGACTCCAGCGCCCGCGGGTGGTCGGAGTCGGCGTGGAACGGAGCCGGCTCGGGCTGCACCACCCTCAACGCCGCACCGGCCGGTCAGACCTCGGCGATGACCAGCTGCAGCGGTCGTGCCATCGCGGACGTCTCTGCCGTGGCCGACCCGGCGACCGGACTGGCCACGTACGCCCCGACGTCGAGGACCTCGTCCTCGTGGGCCCAGTACGGCGGCACCAGCCTGTCGGCGCCGATCGTCGCCTCGGTCTACGCGCTGAGCGGCAACACCGCCGGTTCTGCGAACACGCTGCCGTACGCCAACCCGGCGGGCCTGTTCGACGTGACCTCGGGATCCAACGGGACGTGCGCCTCCTGGTGCACCGCCAAGGCCGGCTGGGACGGCCCCACCGGTCTGGGCACCCCGAACGGCACCTCAGCGTTCTGACCCTGACCAGTCACGCCGACGGCCCCGGGGGACCATCCCCCGGGGCCGTCGCGGCCGGGGCCCACATCCCGCCGCCGAGCACTCCTCGGACTCGCCGTCTACGTTGAGGACATGCCAGATCAGAGCGTGTCCGACGCGCCGCAGGAGTGGGACGTCATCGTCGTCGGGGCCGGCGCCGTGGGCGAGAACGCTGCCGACCGCGCTCACAAGGCCGGACTGACGGTTGCGATCATCGAGAAGCACCTCGTGGGCGGTGAGTGCAGCTTCTACGCCTGCTCCCCCAGCAAGGCACTGCTGCGGCCGATCCACGCCACCCGGGCCTCGCAGCGGGTGCAGGGCTCCGAGGGCGCCCACCTCGACCCGCAAGGAGTGCTCGCCCGCCGGGACTCGTGGGTCAACAGGGTGGGCACCAGCGACACCTTCGACGACAGCGGTCAGGTCGGCTGGCTCGACCACGTGGGCATCACCCTCCTGCGCGGTGAGGGCCGCCTGGTCGCCGAGCGCACCGTGGAGGTCGACGGCCGCACCATCCGGGCCCGTCACGCGGTGATCCTGGCCACCGGCACGGCTCCCACCGTCCCGCCGATCCCGGGCCTTCGTGAGTCGAGACCGTGGACCAACCGGGAAGCCACGACGAGTCGGCGCATCCCCGAGCGGCTCGCGGTGCTCGGCGGGGGTGTGGTCGCCTGCGAGCTCGCCCAGGTCTACGCCGCACTCGGTTCGACCGTGACCATGATCGAGATCAACGACGGACTGCTGGGCGGCAACGAAGCCTTCGCGGGCCAGGCGGTCGCCGAAGCCCTCGAGCGTGACGGCGTCGACCTCCGGCTCGGGACCAAGGCGGAGTCCGTCTCCCGACTCGGACCGACCGGCGAGATCACCGTGGAGCTGTCCAGTGGCACGAGCGTCATCGCCGACGAGCTCCTCGTGGCCGTCGGCCGGACCCCCGCGACCGAGTCCCTCGGCGTCGAGGCGGTCGGCGGCCAGCTCGACGACGAGGGATACGTCCAGGTCACGGAGCAGATGGAGGTCGAGGGCGTCCCCGGCGACCAGCCGTGGCTGTATGCCGTGGGCGACGTCAACGGTCAGGTCCTCCTCACACACATGGGGAAGTACCAGGCCCGCGCGGTCGGCGACCTCGTCGGCGCCCGTGCGGCCGGGCGCGAGCCCGACCCCACCCGGACCACGCCGTGGGCAGTGGCTGTGGGGTCACCCCAGGTGGTCTTCACCGACCCGGAGGTGGCCTCCGTGGGTCTCACCGAGGAGCAGGCGCGGGAACGCGGGCTACGAGTCCGGGTCGTGGACCTGCCGATGGACTCGGCCGCAGGTCCGGGGCTGCAGGCGGAGGGCTACCAGGGCCAGGCGCGGATCGTGGTCGACGAGGACGGCGGCGTCCTCGTCGGGGCCACGTTCGTCGGGCAGGACGTCGCCGACCTCGTCCACGCGGCCACCGTGGCGATCGTCGGGAAGGTGCCGCTCACGTCCCTGTGGCACGCGGTGCCCTCGTATCCCACCATGAGCGAGATCTGGTTGCGCCTGCTGGAGGAGTACGGCCTGTGACCGTCGTGCGGCACCGTTCGCCTCCCGCGTCGAAGGAAATTCTCCGTCATCGGTACGTCCCGCCGGGACATTTCGCCGGGTAACGTCCACAAAACCCCACGTCACCGCACGACGGGGCTCATCTGTCGAAGGGAACATCCATGCGTATCCGCACCCCGTTCCGCCTGGCCGTACTGACCGCCGCCGGCGCGCTCGCCCTCCTGGGCGGTGGCACGGCTGCCAGCGTGAACGCAGCCGCTGTCACCTCACCCGGTGTCGCCGCCTGCCTGCCCGGTTCAGCCGACGCCGGAGCCAGCGGCGCGAGGGTCAAGCCCGGCTCCACCGCCGCCGAGCCCGCGCTCTACCCCAAGAACGAGGCCAACGCCTACGGAGTCCTCAATGACCTGCCCACCCTGGCCGACGGCAGTGTGCGCATCGACACCGTCTTCCACATGGTCGACAAGGATGCCTTCACCGCGGCGGAGAAGGCGCGCTGGCAGAAGCTCATTGCCGCCCAGATGAAGGTGCTCAACGACTCGTACTCCGGCGCGACGGCCTCCGACGCAGCCGACACCCCCTTCCGCTTCCGGCTGGTCGACACGACCTGGACGACCAACCCGGCGTGGTACGCGGCAGTCCCCGGCAGCGGTGCTGAGCGCGACATGAAGAGGGCGCTGTACACCGGTGACGCCACGACCCTGAACGTCTACGGGACCCAGGGTGGCGGCCTGCTCGGCTGGGCGTACTTCCCCAAGGGCTACAACAACGGCCGCGACTACATCGACGGCGTGGTCATGATGGCCGAGTCGATGCCTGGCGGGACAGGACTGGGCTACACGAAGTACACCGGGGGCGACACCCTCACCCACGAGTCCGGCCACTGGCTGATGCTCGAGCACACCTTCGCCCACGGATGCGCCGCGAACGGCGACTGGGTGGCTGACACAGCGCCCGAGGCGATCCCGCAGTTCGACTGCCCAGTGGGCGCCGACACCTGCACCGCGCCGGGGGTCGACCCGATCCACAACTTCATGGACTACTCGCAGGACTCCTGCATGAACATGTTCACGCAGGGCCAGGCCGACCGGATGAGCGATGCCTGGCAGCAGTTCCGCGCTGGAGGCGGCAAGGGCTGATCGGTCAGTGGGGTCCCTGGCTCCCTGACCCGGCCCCCTGATCCGGCTCCCCCGGCAGCAGCCTGCGCAGGCTTGGCTGTTTGTCGGGGTAGCCGGATTTGAACCGGCGGCCTTCCGCTCCCAAAGCGGACGCGCTACCAACCTGCGCCATACCCCGTCGACGGCGAGCCGATTTCTGGCCACACGATCGCGGGCATTAGGCTAACGCCTCGGACCTGACGCCCCGACGGCGGCCGGTCCACGCGGGCGTAGCTCAATGGTAGAGCCCTAGTCTTCCAAACTAGCTACGCGAGTTCGATTCTCGTCGCCCGCTCAGTCAGGCCCTCGTGTCCCGGGATCCACCCCGGGGCGCGAGGGCCTTCCCGTGCCAACGGGTCGTGCTCTTCCCCAGTTCAGCGTCCCGGGTGTCAACGCGGGGTCGCGCGGAACTCGCTCACCCGTCGTCCGGCTTCCAGCCCCTTGGCCTCGAAGCCGTCGGTCGGCCGCCACGGCGGTCGCTCACCCTCGGTCACCTCGAACCCGCCCCGCGCCGCGAACACCGACCGCACGTGCGCGGCATACCCGTCGTGGTCGGTGGCCACGAGCAGGCTGCCACCGGGGGCCAGCCGCGAAGCGATGAGGTCCAGCGTCTCGCGGGAGATGAAGCGCCTCCTGGCGTGCTTGGCCTTGGGCCACGGGTCGGGGAAGAAGACGTGGATCCCGGCCAGCGACGCGACGCCAACCCGCTGCGCCAGCAGCTCCACGGCGTCACCGCGGTGCATCCACAGGTTGGTCAGGCCGCGTCGGTCCGCCTCGGCCAGCATCCGTGCCAGGGCCGGGGTGAAGACGTCGACCGCGAGCAGGTCGTGCGCCGGGTGGGTGGCGGCGTAGGCGAGCGCCGCTGCTCCGTGGCCGCAGCCGATCTCCAGCACGACCGGGGCGACCCGACCGAAGGCCTCCTGGGCGACCAGGGGCCCGTCCGCCGCGATCGAGTGACGGGGGCCGAGGACTGCCATGCGTTCGAGGGTGAGCGCCGAGAGGCGACCCCGGCGCGCGTTGTAGGAACGCACCCGTCCGTCGCCCTTCACGTCACCCTCCACGACACCGTCCACTGCACCAGCCTAGGCAGCCTGGGACGCGGCGGCAGCGCCGCGTCTTGACCTGCGACACAGCGATGGATAACCAGCACTTATGTAACCCATAATGTCTACATGCGTATCTCCCGGTTCCCCAACATCGTCGACGACGTCACCGTGCGCCTCATCGCGGCCGTCGTCCTCGTGCTGGGTGTCGTCGCCCTCGCCGCGCATCAGTGGTGGCTGTATGCCGTGCTCGCGGTGGACTTCGTGCTCCGCACCGGCTGGGGGCCGTCGGCCAGCCCCGTGGCGATCCTCGTGAACCGCTGGGTCCGGCCAAGGGTGTCCGCCACGCCGCGGTACACCGCCGGACCACCCAAGCGGTTCGCCGCGGCCGTGGGCGCGGCGTTCACCTCGGCAGCCACCATCCTGTGGCTCGCCGGCACGAGCGTTCCGGTGGTGCTGATCGGCGTCGTGATGGTGGTCTTCCCCGCGTTGGAGGCCCTTGCCGGGGTGTGTGTGGGGTGCATCGTGTTCGGCTGGTTGATGCGGCTGGGTGTGATTCCCGAGTCGGTCTGCATCGAGTGCGCCGACATCACCCGCCGCGCCGCCCAGCGCCAGGCAGCCACCGCGGCGGGGTGAGGGTCGGGCCGTGACCCGCCTGGTTGTTCAGCGTCTCCAGACGAGCACGGCAGCCCGGTCGTCGGTCTCGCCCGCACGGGCGGCTGCGCACATCTTGGCCGCCATGCCTTCGAAGCCCTTGCCGATCATCCGCTCAGCGGTCCCGAGCATCCGGTCGATCCCGTCGCGCAGGTCACGGTTGCGGACCTCGATGACTCCGTCGGTGTAGAGCAGCAGCGCGTCACCACGGCCCAGGTGGCCCTGGATCCGCGGAAAGGCCGGGCCTTCGGTGACGCCTAGGACGGGACCCTCCTCGACCTCGAGCACCTCCCACCGGCCCGAGCCGGCTGAGAACCGCACCCCCGGCGGGTGCCCGGCGGAGCCGAGGCTGAACTCACCGGTGGTCAGGTTGATCATGGCGTGCGCCGCGGTGGCGAACCCCTCCTCCCAGTCCTGGCGCAGCAGGTAGGAGTTCGCCGCCGGGAGGAACCGGTCGTAGGGCATCGACCCGAGCAGGCCGCCGAACGCGCCGGACAGCAACAGCGACCGGGTGCCGGCTGCGATTCCCTTGCCCGAGACGTCGACGAGCACGACCTCGAGGACGTCGTCGGACCTGCTCGTGACGAGGAAGTCCCCGGAGAAGGAGTCGCCGTAGGCCGACAGGACCGACAGCTCGGCTCCCCATCCGGCGGGCAGCTCGGGGAGCTCGCCCTGGGTCCGCAGGCGGTCGCGAAGGTCGACCAGCATCGACTCGCCGAGGTTTCCCTGCACGCCGAGCCTGGCCCGCGACGTGGCGACCGAGAACATGATGATCATGACGAGGGTCAGGACGGCATAGGCGCCCAACAGGGCCGGCTGGGTGATCTCCCTCTCCCAGATCGTGTAGCCACCTGCGATGAGGATGGCGCCGTCGACGACAGCCAGCACCCTCGGGGTGAGGAACAGTCCGGCGAGGACGGCCAGCGGGACGTAGGTCGAGAACGGGACGTAGTTCGTCCACCGCACCATGGCCCAGCACAGGCCCGCGGTGACGACGACGATGCCGATGGCGGTGACGGCCTGCCCCCAGCGCACGAACCTGACCCGGCCGCGCTGGACGCGGGACATCACGGAGCGGCGAGCTAGCACCGTCCTGTCGATGTCCACGGTGAGATCCTTCGGCAAGGCAGGTGCGGGGGCACCCTTGACGTCTGCGGGCGGGCCGGCCCCTGTTCCAGCCCATCCGTCAACAGTAGTCGGAGCTCACCCCGTCGCGCGCATCATCCACGCAGATCAGGGCTGCGGGGGCAGCGTGCCGTCGTGCTCGTAGGCGCTGACCATGTCGATCCGCCGTTGGTGCCGTGGAGCGCCGGAGAACGGGGTGGCGAGGAAGGCAGCGACCATCGCCTTGGCCTCCTCGACCGTGTTCATCCGACCGCCGATCGAGATGACCTGGGCGTTGTTGTGCTCACGGGCGAGGGTGGCAAGCTCGGCGTTGTAGCACAGGGCCGCACGGATGCCCTTGACCTTGTTGGCGGCCATCTGCTCACCGTTTCCGGAGCCTCCGAGCACGACACCGAGCGACTCGGGGTCGGCCGCGACGGCCTCGGCAGCCCGGAGCACGAAGACGGGGTAGTCGTCCTCGGCATCCAGGGTGTGGGGCCCGTGGTTGGTCACCTCGTGACCCTCGGCCTCGAGGAAGGTGACCAGCTCGCCGAGCAGGTCGTATGCCGCGTGGTCGCCGCCGATGTGTACGCGCATGGTGTGCTCCTCAGTCGAAGATGGGGCCGACGTTGCGGGACCGCTTGAGCTCGAAGAACCCGGGAGTCGAGGCGACCAGGACGCAACCGTCCCAGAGGCGTCCGGCGTCCTCACCCTTGGGCGCCGGGCTCACGACAGGGCCGAAGAAGGCCTGGCCGTCGACCGCGATCACCGGGGTGCCGACCTCGTCGCCCACCAGGTCGATGGCGCGCTGGTGGCTGGCGCGCAGCTCGTCGTCCACGAGGTCGCTGTCGGCGAAGTCAGCGAGCTCGGGCGGCAGGCCCACCTCTTCGAGTGCCGGGACGATCACCTTGGCGTAGTCGCGCTCGCCCTCAAGGTGGATCCGGGTGCCCATGGCGTCGTAGAGCGGCTTGATCACCTTGTCACCGTGCTCGCGGGCCGCGGCGATGATCACGCGCACCGGGCCCCAACCGCGGTCCATCATCTCGCGGTAGCCGTCGGGCAGGTCTCGGTCCTCGTTGAGCACGGACAGGCTCATCACCGACCAGGTGATGTCGACGGGGCGGACCCGCTCGACCTCCATGCCCCAGCGAGAGGTCATCCACGCCCACGGGCACAACGGGTCGAACCAGAACTCGGCAGACGTCAGGGTGTCGGCGTTCTCGGCGGTGTCGGCGTTCTCGGCAGTCTCGGCAGTCTCGGCTACGGTCACGCCCGCAATCCTGCCATTGGCCCCCGACGGCCGCGCAAGCGGTGGTCCCGCGCCGTCCCGGCCGTGCGAGGATGGCCGCCGAGCACTTCGAACACACCCCGAACCTCCGCAGGAGCACCGTTGCCTGGCAAGAACCTGACCCGCGACGAGGCCACCGCCCGCGCCGCCGTCATCGCCGTCGACCACTACGACGTCGTCCTCGACCTCACGACCTCGGACACCACGTTCCGCAGCACGACCACCGTGACGTTCACGAGCTCCGAGGCCGGGGCAGCGACCTTCGTCGACCTCATCGCACCGTCGGTCGAGGCGATCACCCTCAACGGTGAGGCGCTCGACCCCGCTACGCACTTCGACGGGTTCCGCGTCCAGCTGCCGACCACGGCGGAGCGCAACATGCTCACGGTCGACGCCACCGCGGCATACATGAACACCGGCGAGGGGCTGCACCGCTTCACCGACCCGGTCGACGGCGAGGTCTACCTCTACTCCCAGTTCGAGGTGGCCGACTGCCGGCGGATGTTTGCCGTCTTCGAGCAGCCCGACCTCAAGGCGACCTTCGGGTTCACCGTCACGGCGCCGGACCACTGGCAGGTGGTGTCCAACTCCCCCACTCCCGAACCGACCCCGGCCGGCGAGGGTGCGGCCACCTGGGCGTTCGGCACGACGCCTCGGATGTCCTGCTACATCACCGCCCTGATCGCCGGGCCGTACGCCGTGGTTCGCGACGAGGTCGAGACGCGGCGCGGCACCGTGCCGCTCGGTATCTTCTGCCGCCAGTCGCTGCTGGAGCACCTGGACGCCGACAACATCTTCGACTGCACCAAGCGGGGCTTCGCCTTCTTCGAGGACGAGTTCGACTGCGAGTACCCGTTCGAGAAGTACGACCAGCTCTTCACGCCCGAGTACAACATGGGTGCGATGGAGAACGCCGGGGCCGTGACCATCAGCGAGGTCTACGTCTTCCGCTCCAAGGTCACCGAGGCGATCGTCGAGCGCCGGGCGCTGACGATCCTCCACGAGCTCGCCCACATGTGGTTCGGCAACCTGGTCACGATGAAGTGGTGGAACGACCTGTGGCTCAACGAGTCCTTCGCCGAGTGGGCGTCGACCACCTGCCAGGCCGAGGTCACCCAGTGGGCAAGCGCCTGGACGACGTTCGGCACCTCCGAGAAGGCCTGGGCCTACCGCCAGGACCAGCTGTCCTCCACCCACCCGATCGTGGCCCCGATCCACGACCTCGAGGACGTCGAGGTCAACTTCGACGGCATCACCTACGCCAAGGGCGCCTCGGTCCTCAAGCAGCTCGTCGCCTACGTCGGGCGTGAGCCGTTCACCGCCGGGCTGCGCGCGTACTTCGCCAAGCACGCCTGGGGCAACACCACCCTCGCCGACCTGCTGCACGAGCTCGAGGAGACCTCGGGTCGCGACCTCGGCACGTGGTCCAAGCTGTGGCTCGAGACCGCCGGCGTCAACACGCTTCGCCCCGAGATCGAGACCGACGACCAGGGCCTGATCTCCTCTGCCGCGATCGCCCAGACCCACGCGCCGGACTACCCGACGCTGCGCCCGCACCGTCTAGCGGTCGGCCTCTACTCCGTCGAAGGTGACGCGCTCGTGCGCACCGACCGACTGGAGCTCGATGTGGACGGAGAGTCGACCGACCTGCCCGAGCTGATCGGTCGTCCCGCGCCCGACCTGCTGCTCGTCAACGACGACGACCTGGCCTACGCCAAGATCCGCCTCGACCCTCGCTCCCTCGCGACTGCCCTGGCGCACCCCCGTGGGTTCACCGACAGCCTGCCCCGCGCCCTGGTGCTAGGGGCCGCATGGGACATGACCCGCGACGCGGAGATGGGCGCCCGCGACTTCGTCTCCCTCGTGCTGGCCTCCCTGCCGGGCGAGTCGGACTCCACGCTGCTGCGGACCCTGCTCGGCCAGCTGTCGACCACCCTGCGCCTCTACGTCGCGCCCGAGCACAGGAAGCCGACGCTCGCCGCGGCGGCGGCGGCCCTGCGCGAGCTGGCCCTGTCGGCCGCGCCCGGCAGCGACGCCCAGCTCCAGCTGGTGGGCGCGTATGCCGCGCACCAGGGCGGTGGTGACGACGCGGCATACCTGCGCGGTCTGGTCGACGGCACGCAGGTCCTGGACGGGCTCGCGGTCGACACCGACATGCGGTGGGCGCTGCTCACCTCGCTCGCCGCCTGCGGTGAGGCCACGACCGACGACATCGACGCCGAGCTGCAGCGCGACAACACCGCCACCGGTCGCGAGCGCGCCGAGCAGGCGCGCGCCGCCCTTCCCACCGCCGAGGCCAAGGCAACTGCCTGGCATCGCGGCGTCGAGGAGGACGGCCTGCCCAACTCGGTGCTCGAGGCCGTGGCCGCCGGCTTCGGCAACGTCCACGACACCCGTCTGCTGGAGCCCTACGTCGAGAAGTACGTCGCGATGCTCGACACCGTCGAGACCAAGACGTCGCACGCGATCGTCGAGATCCTCGTCCGCGGTTTCTACCCGATGGCGCTCGCCGATGCGCGCCTCCACGAGGCGACGGAGGCGTGGCTGACCGGTCACCAGGATGCCCCCGCGGCCCTGCGTCGCCTGGTGGTCGAGAACCGCGACCCGATCGCCCGCGCCCTTCGCGCCCAGCAGCGGGATGCCGATGCCTGAGGCAGTCGCATTCCTCAAGGCACTCAGCGAGGTCACCCCCCACGAAGTCTGGGACTGGTTCACCGGCAAGCCGTTGAACATCGTCATCACCGTGCTCGCGGCCGTCATCCTGCGATGGCTGGCGCTGCGGTCCATCGGTCGGGTGGTCGCCGCGACCATCGCGAAGTCCGACGCGCGGCGCAGCCGCGAGACCACTCGCGCCAGCCGCGTCCTGGCCCACGCCACCGGGGCGGCCCACGAGCGGCACCGTCAGCGCACCCTGACGATGGGTTCCCTGCTGCGAAGCATGGTCACCTTCGTCGTCGTCCTGATCACGATCCTCACGATCATGACCACGGTCGGCATCCAGCTCGGACCAGTGCTCGCCACGGCCGGCGTCGGCGGGGTGGCGCTCGGTTTCGGCGCCCAGAGCCTGGTCAAGGACTTCCTGTCAGGGATCTTCATGATCCTCGAGGACCAGTACGGCGTCGGAGACGTCATCGACACGGGCGAGGCCACCGGCACGGTCGAGGAGGTCAGCCTGCGGGTCACCCGGCTGCGCGACGGTTCGGGCGTGGTCTGGTACATCCGCAACGGCGAGATCATCCGTATCGGGAACAAGAGCCAGGGCTGGTCGACAGCGCTCGTGGACATCCCCGTGGCGTACTCCGAGAACCTCGACAAGGTGATCCCCCTCATCCGCACCGTGGTGCACGACCTCGACCAGAACCCCGACTGGCAGGACAAGCTCCTCGACGAACCACAGGTGGTGGGTGTCGAGTCCATCACCGGGTCGGTCGTGACGATCCGCGTGATCGCCAAGACCGCACCTGAGGAGCAGTACGGCGTCTCGCGTGAGATCCGTGAGCGGGTCAAGGAGGCCTTCGACGCGAACGGCGTCACGGCGCCGGTCATGACGCCGTTCGGTCCGGCAGGCGGCACACCGTGAGCACCCAGCTCCCCCAGACGCCCGGAGGCGACCAGTCCGGCAGCTTCTACGACCAGGTCGGCGGTCACGAGACCTTTCGCAAGCTGGTCCACGAGTTCTACCGCGGCGTGGCGCAGGACGAACCGCTGCGGGCGCTCTACCCCGAGGTCGACCTAGGCCCCGCGGAGGAGCGGCTCCGCATGTTCCTCGAGCAGTACTGGGGCGGACCGGGCACCTACTCCGAGCAGCGTGGCCACCCGCGGCTGCGCATGCGCCACCACCCCTTCAAGGTGACCCCCGCGCAGCGTGACCGCTGGCTCCTGCACATGATGGCCGCCGTGGACACCCTCGACCTCCCTCCGGCCAACGACCTGCTGCTGCGCGACTACCTCGAACGCGCCGCGCACTCGATGGTCAACACCCTCGAGGACTGACGGACCAGCCACGGTTCGGTATGCCACGCGGCCCAGCCACGCGGCATACCGGCTGATCACTCCCCGCGACCTGTTGCTCGCACGTCGTCATGAGGCGCCGATTCAGACCGCCCGTGACCAGAGCCGCGCAACAAGTCGCCCCGCACCCCGACCTGTTGCTCGCACGTCGTCATGAGGCGCCGATTCAGACCGCCCGTGACCAGAGCCGAGCAACAAGTCGCCCCGCCCCGAAGCCACGGCAATCCGGACGAATCGAGGTCACGTTCTCGATGGCGGTCACGCCCTGGCCTTCGGCGGCGGCATGCCGTCGGTCGTCGTCGACAACGTCGGTTTCGCAGTGCAAGACGGTGGAGGGCTGGTTTCCCCGAACGCCTTCTATGCGTCAGCATGGTTGACCGTGACGACGACCCTCTCCTCTGAATCCACCCGACCCGCACCCATCCACCCCGCTGCCTCGGCCGACGCGGCCTGGTGGCGCCATGCCGTGATCTACCAGATCTACCCGCGGTCCTGGGCCGACGCCGACGGCGACGGCATCGGCGACCTGCCCGGCGTGACCGCCCGGCTCGACTACCTCAAGGCGCTCGGCGTCGACGCGGTCTGGTTCAGCCCCTTCTACAAGTCCCCCCAGGCCGACGCCGGCTACGACGTGGCCGACTACCGCGACATCGACGGCTTGTTCGGCACCCTCGCGGACTCCGACGCCATGGTCGCGAAGGCCCACGAGCTCGGCCTCAAGGTGATCGTCGACCTCGTGCCCAACCACACCTCCGACGAGCACGAGTGGTTCAAGGCCGCCCTCGCCGCGGGTCCGGGCAGCCCCGAGCGCGACCGCTACATCTTCCGCGACGGACTGGGCGCCGACGGCAGCACTCCCCCGAACGACTGGCACTCCGTCTTCGGTGGCGACGGCTGGACCCGCATCACCGAGGCCGACGGCCAGCCCGGCCAGTGGTACCTCCACCTCTTCGACGTCAAGCAGCCCGACCTCAACTGGGACAACCCCGAGATCGGCGACGAGTTCGAGTCGATCCTGCGCTTCTGGCTCGACCGTGGCATCGACGGCTTCCGGGTCGACGTGGCGCACGGCCTCATCAAGGAGGAGGGCCTGCCCAACTACGACGCCGAGCTGCACATCCTCGACGGCGAGGTGAAGCCCGGCGCCCCGATGCCGCCCATGTGGGACCAGGACGCGGTCCACGACGTCTACCGTCGCTGGCACAAGGTGCTGGCCGAGTACGGCGAGCCCGACCGCATCCTCGTCGCCGAGGCCTGGGTCCGACCGCAGGAGCGCGCGGTGCGCTACGTCCGCCCGGACGAGATGCACCAGGCGTTCAACTTCGACTTCCTGCAGTCCCAGTGGCGCGCCGCGGACCTGCGTGAAGTCATCGAGTCCTCCCTCGCAGCAGCCGATTCCGTCGGTGCGCCCAGCACCTGGGTGCTGTCCAACCACGACGTGGTGCGGCACGCCTCGCGGCTCGGCCTGCCCGTCGGCAAGCGGCGTCCCAATGGCATCGGCGCCGAGGATCCGCAGCCCGACCGTGCGCTCGGCCTGAAGCGCGCCCGTGCCGCAACCCAGCTGATGCTGGCGCTGCCCGGCGGCGCCTACCTCTACCAGGCCGAGGAGCTCGGCCTGCCCGACTCGACCGACATGCCCGGGGCGTCGCGGCAGGACCCGACCTACCTGCGCTCTGGCGGCAAGGAGCTGGGTCGCGACGGATGCCGCGTGCCGATCCCCTGGGTGAAGGACGCTCCGTCCTTCGGCTTCGGGCCCTCCGACCAGACGTGGCTGCCGCAGCCGGAGATCTACGGCGAGTACGCCGTGGACCAGCAGGACGGCGTCGAGGGCTCGACCCTCGAGCTCTACCGGTCACTGCTGCGGACCCGCCGGGAGCGCGACCTCGGCACCGGCGGACTGGTCTTCGCCGAGGGTTTCGACGACGACGTGGTCGCCCTCGTCAACACCGGTCAGGGTGAGGACACCCTCGTGGTGGCCAACCTCGGCACCGAACCAGTAGCCCTCCCCGACGGCGCGTCGGTCCTCGTGGCCTCGGGTCCCCTCACCGACGACGGCCTGGTGCCCACGGACACCACGGTCTGGGCGGCGCTCTAGCAGCACGCTCCAGGAGGGGTATGCCGCGTGGTCACCACGCGGCATACCCCTCCTCCGCGTCCCGGTGCTGGTGCTGGTGCTGGTGCTGGTGGTGCTGGTGCTGGTGCTGGTGCTGGTGGTGATGGTGCAGTGCTGTCCCAATTGCGGTTTTTTGTCCCCAAAGGGTGCGCAGCCGCGCAGGTCAGCCTATGATCGGGAGGTCGTCGCCCGGGGCGGGGGACGACGAGACCACGACTGCTCTGGACCGCACGGCAGTGCCCTGTAGGCACGCCATGCGGAGGTAGCCGTGACCCAGCAGCTCGAGAACCACACCCAGTCCCAGGCCTCGTCCCAGGCCGACTCCGAGTCCGAGTCCCCGACCGACTCCCGGGCGCAGTCCCACACCGCACAGACCGAGCCCCAGCGCTCGCCCGCCCCGATACCGCCGGCCCGCCACCTGCCGTCCGAGACGGTGCGGGCGCTCGTCGCCCAGCTGACGGAGGCGGAGGACGTCCTGCGCAACCTGGAGCCGTTCGTGCCCCGAAACGGGCGACTCGTGGTGAACCCGGCGCGACAGCCCTGGATCGCGCGGGAGCGCGCGCTGGTCGCGGAGCTGAGGTCCCGGCGGACCGCCTGGCGGCGCGGCGACCTGCCGGGCCTGGTCATGACGCCCGGCAGCTCCAACAACTGATCAGCCCCTCGGACCAGAACCGCCGGGCTCGCTCGGGTCAGGGCCTCAGGCCGTCCTCGACCACCTGCGCCGCCACGGCGTGCAGCGGGGTGTTGTGGTTGCGCGCCCAGACGCGGATCCGCTGGAACGCCTCGTCCACGCTGACATGCGCCGCCTCGGCGAGCACGCCCTTGGCCTGCTCCAGCACGACCCGCGAGGTCAAGGCGCGGGAGAGCTGTTCCGACAGGTCCACCTGCTGCTGCAGCCGCGACGCGTTGGCGAGGTAGGCCGTGGCCATGTCAGCCATCGCCTGGGCCGCGGCGAGATCCTCGACGGACCAGTCACGTACATCGGCCGCGTAGAGATTCAGGGCACCGATTCCCTTGCCCTTCAACGTCATCGGGATCCCTGCCACGGCCTGGACCCCCAGGCCGAGGGCGACCTGGGMATAGTCGCCCCAGCGGTCCTCCGCGTCCCTGACGTCACCCATCGCGACCACGACCCCCGAGTAGCAGGAGTCGACGCAGGGCCCCCGCTGGAGCGACTCCTGCAGGCGCTCGAGCTTCGCTACGGGACCGGTCACGGCCGACACGAAGGACAACCGCCCGTCGACGTCGAGGGAGACGCCGCTGCCAGCCAGCCCCAGGACCTCGGTGACCCGCTCGGCGAGGTTCTGGAGCATGTCCTCCATGTCGTACTCGCTGACGAGGTCTGCAGTGAAGGCGGAGAGCGTCCGTAGGAGGTCGAGCTGGTCGTGCATGGTCAAATCCCCCCTCCGCCGTGCCCCGTCAGCACTGGCTGACAGCAAGTGTATTCCTGCAGGTCAGAGGCATGTGGGTGAACGCGGTGGGCAATTCCGCGGGCCACATTCACCCCGACGGGGGGCGAGGGTGGCATCCGGCACCACGACGATCACCACGTCCGGGAAGAATGGACCGGTGAGAGCAGCGGACTTTGCCTTCTTCGACGCACCGACGCCCATCGGACTGGCCCACCGCGGTGGCGCCAAGCTCCCGGCGAACCTGCACCTCGAGAACACCATGGCGGCCTTCCGCGAGGCCGTGCGAATGGGCTACCGCTACCTCGAGACCGACGTCCACGCGACGGCCGACGGCGTGCTGCTGGCATTCCACGACCTGCGGCTCGACCGGGTCACGGATCGGCACGGCCGGATCGCCGAACTTCCTTACGCAGCAGTGCAGTCCGCACGGATCAACGGGACCGAGACGATCCCGCTGCTGACCGACCTGCTGGAGGAGTTCCCCTCCGCCCGCCTCAACATCGACGTCAAGGCCCCGGGCGCCATTGAGCCCCTCGCCGAGGTGATCCACGCCCACGGCGCGATCGACCGGGTGTGTGTGGGCTCCTTCTCCGACCGTCGGCTGCGAGCCGTGCGTCGACTGCTCGGGCCCGGGCTCGCGACGGCGACGGGGCCGGCCGAGGTCGCCGCCCTCCGCCTGGCCCCGCAGCGGATCGCGGGCTGGCTGCGCTCCCCCGCCGCCGTCCTTCAGATCCCCACGGGGCACGTGGTCGGTGGTCGCCGACTCGACCTGGTGACCCCCGCGCTGGTCGAACGTGTCCACGCGATGGGCAAGCACGTGCACGTCTGGACCATCGATGACGCGACGGAGATGCACCGGTTGTTCGACCTCGGTGTCGACGGGATCGTGTCCGACCGCATCGACACCCTTGCCGAGGTGCTCGCCGAGCGCGGCGTACCGTTGAGCCGGTGACCAGCCCGACTCCGCACCCGTCGCACGGAGAGCTCGCAAGTGGGGGTGACACCAGGGGCGTTGGCCCGGGGTCGGACCAGGGCGAGCCCCGAGTGGGGGTGTTCCACCCGCGCTACCTGCTGCTGTCCATCTCGCTCCTTGCCCTGATCACCGTCATCGCGTTCGAGGGCATGGCGGTCTCGACCGCCATGCCGGACGCGGCCCGCGAGCTGGACGCCGTCCGGTCCTACGGACTCGCGTTCTCGGTGATGCTGACGACCCAGCTGCTGGGCATCGTCCTCGCCGGGGTGTGGTGCGACCGCTCCGGGCCGCTGCCGTCCCTCTTTGCCGGACAGGTGCTCTTCGCCGCCGGGTGCGCCCTCTGCGGCGGCTCACAGGCCTTCGGACCGTTCCTCGCCGGACGCGGTGTGGCAGGCCTCGGCGCCGGCCTCATCATCGTCGCGGGCTACGTCGTCATCGGGCGCGCCTATCCGGAGTCGTTGCGCCCCAAGGTGTTCAGCGTCATCTCGGCCGCGTGGGTCCTCCCCTCGCTGCTCGGTCCGCCGATCTCTGCGTGGGTCACCACCACGTGGTCGTGGCGCTGGGTGTTCTGGCTCGTGGTGCTCCCGGTCGTCGTGGCCCTCGTCATGGTCTTCGCCCGCCGAGGGCAGATCGCCAGCGCCAGCGAGGGGATCGACGGCTCCAGCCGCGACCGGCGAGAGCATGCGCGGGCAGCCTGGCTCGGGGTGCTGATAGCGGCCTCCGCAGGGGCCCTGCAATGGGGCACCCACGACCTCGACCTCAGCTGGTCGCCCAAGACCGTGGTCGCTCTCGTCGGCGTCCTCGGCATCGCCGGCATCGCGCCGCTGCTGCTCCCCGGGGGCACCTGGTTGATGCGTCGAGGACTGCCGTCGGTGATGCTGGCCCGGTTCCTCCTCACCTGCTCGTTCTTCGGCACCATCACGTACATCCCGCTGATGCTCGTCAACGAGCGCGGGCAGACCCTCGCCACTGCCGGCACGATCCTCGCCGTCGGCTCACTCGGCTGGTCCGCAGGGTCATGGGTCCAGGGCCGCGACCGCTGGGCCGGGCGCCGCCACGAGCTCGTGGTCGCCGGAGGTCTGCTGCTGACCGTGGGACTGCTCGGAGTCGTGGCCGTCACCCAGTTCGACTGGCACCCGTGGTTGGTCGCCCTGGCCCTGGTCGCGTGCGGACTCGGGATGGGCCTGGGCACCGCGAGCCTGTCCGTGCTCTCCCTCACGCTGACACCGGCGTCCGAACACGGCTCGACCTCCTCGTCGCTCCAGCTCGCCGACGTCCTGGGCTCGGTGCTCGGCATCGCTGCGGCCGGCGCGGTGTTCGCGGCCCGCCACACCGCCGCCGGCCAGGACGTACCGGTGTTCGTGACGATGTGGCTGGGACTCAGCGTCGTCGCGAGCCTCGTGGCGGTGGCCGGTCAGCGGATCAGGACGTGACCTGCGGGCGTCGACAGCCGCGTCCAGCGGCCCTGCGCCCACACCGTCACCTCTGAGTCCGGCGCCGCGGCATGAGCTGGCACCGGACCCTGGCTCGGCGCGACGAAGCCCAGCACGTATGCCGCGAACGCACCACCTGCGGGCACCGGCGGGGTCGTGCTCGTGAGCCGGCCCCACACCTGCTTGCGGAGGGCTGTCACCGCCGCTCCACCCGCGTCGGCGGGCGCACCGGAGGCGACCTCCTCTATGCCGTGGCGCGCCACGGCATACACCTCGTCGGCGGTGAGGGCACCCACGCGCTCCCAGCCGCCACGCGGTGGCGCCATCGCCGCCCAGGCGACGTTGACCGTCATGGGCGGGAGGGGCAGCGTCGTGCCGGATCCCCGTGCCAGCCGGTCACTGATCGCACTGAGGGCGACGGTGACGTCGACGTCGGCGGGCGCGGCCAGCGGCATGGCCCTCAGACCGATCACCACACCCTCGGCCATCAGGCCGCTGCCCGGCAGCACGCCGACGTAGGCAGCGAGGGTCTGGCCCTGGGCCTGCAGTCGGATCGCACCGTCTTCGTCGGCCGTCTTGGCGCGCGCGACATAGGTGCGCAGGTCGTCGATCCCCTGGAGGTCCGGGAAGGTCAGCTCCATCAGCGTCGTCGCCAGCGGAACGGGACGGGGCTGCCCGAGTGCTCCTCGAGCATGGCGCGCAGGGTCTGGTCCATCCTCCGCGGCGTGCTCGTCGTGAAGTCATAGAGGACGAGGGTGGTCTCGGCGCGCGCATAGATGATGTCGCCGTCCCCACCCTCGGTCGCGGCGCGGCCGTCGCGCACCTCGTAGGCCAGGTCGAAACCGGCACCGCCGATCTTGGTGGCCCACATCTCGACGACGATCGGGGGCACGCGGAAGAGGAGCGGTGCGAGGTACTCGATCTCGTGACGGGCCACGAGGATGCCCTCGTCGAGCACCGAGCGGTCCTGCCCGAACCAGTCCTCGAAGCCGATCACGCGGGCGTCCTCGAGCAACCGGAGGAACTGCACGTTGTTGACGTGGCCGTAGGCGTCCATGTCGCTCCAGCGCAACGGCACGTTGACCCGGTAGCGCGATGCCCGGGCGATGGTCTGTGCCGGCGCGTCGTCGGTGGCCTGCTGCGTGCCCTGGTGGGTGTCGTGGTCGG
Organism: Pedococcus sp. P2_E2; assembly: GCF_056403955.1. Lineage (NCBI taxonomy): Bacteria > Bacillati > Actinomycetota > Actinomycetes > Micrococcales > Intrasporangiaceae > Pedococcus > Pedococcus sp. P2_E2. Next base: position 26,842 of record NZ_JBFUEM010000006.1, on the reverse strand, counting down.
GGGCCATGTGGACATCCTCGCAGGGGTGTCAGGTCCGCGGCATACGGTGGTCGCCATGGAGACCACTGCAGACCTCGACCGGCGCGCTGAGCTCGGCGAGGACCCGGGCGCCGACCTGCGGGACTCCGCCACGAGCGTCCTGCGCCGGCTGGTGGGGCGCGACGACGCGCAGTTCCGCGACGGCCAGCTCGACGCGGTCGAGGCGCTGGTGGGCGGTCGGAGGCGCGTGCTCGTCGTGCAGCGGACGGGCTGGGGCAAGTCGGCGGTCTACTTCGTCTCCACGGCCCTGCGTCGGGCCGCCGGTGCCGGCCCGACCGTGATCGTCTCGCCCCTGCTCGCGCTGATGCGTGACCAGGTCGCGGCGGCCGGCCGGGCGGGGATCCGTGCGGTCACCATGAACTCTGCCAACGCCGAGGAGTGGGGGCAGGTCTCCGCGGCCCTCGCGGCCGACGAGGTGGACGTCCTCCTGGTCAGCCCCGAGCGACTCAACAACCCGCGGTTCCGCGACGAGCAGCTGCCCGACCTCGCCCGCCGCTGTGGCCTGCTCGTCGTCGACGAGGCACACTGCGTCTCCGACTGGGGCCACGACTTCCGTCCCGACTACCGCCGCATCCGCGACCTGCTCACCACCCTCCCGGCCGACACCCCCGTGCTCGCCACGACGGCCACCGCCAACGCCCGCGTCGTCACCGACGTCGTCGAGCAACTCGGGGCAGGCGGCCACGACGTGCTGACGCTGCGGGGCGGGCTCGCCCGCGACTCGCTGCGGCTCGGTGTCATGGCGCTGACCTCTCCCGAGCAGAGACTCGCCTGGCTCCTGGCCCACCTCGACTCTCTGCCCGGCAGCGGGATCGTCTACACCCTGACCGTCTCGGCCGCCGAGGACATCGCCGTGGCGCTGCGCGAGGCCGGCCACGAGGTTCGCGCCTACACCGGGCGCACCGACCCGGCCGACCGCGAGCGGCTCGAGGCGAGCCTGCGCGACAACCAGGTCAAGGCGCTCGTCGCGACGTCCGCACTGGGCATGGGCTTCGACAAGCCGGACCTCGGGTTCGTGCTCCACCTCGGTGCGCCGTCGTCACCGGTGGCCTACTACCAGCAGGTCGGTCGTGCCGGCCGCGCGACCGAGCGTGCCGACGTCCTGCTGCTGCCGGGCCCGGAGGACAAGGACATCTGGGCCTACTTCGCCTCGGCCTCGATGCCCCGCCAGGAGCAGGCCGACGCGGTGCTGACTGCCTTGGCCGAGTCGAGCAAGGCGCTGTCGACCGTGGCCCTCGAGTCGATCGTCGACATCCGTCGCACCCGGCTCGAGCTGCTGCTCAAGGTGCTCGACGTCGACGGCGCGGTCCAGCGGGTGCCCGGCGGGTGGACCTCGACCGGTCAGCCGTGGAGCTACGACGCCGAGCGCTATCAGCGAGTCACCGCCGCTCGTGTCCGGGAGCAGGACCTGATGGTGACCTACGAGCAGACAGCGGAGTGCCGGATGGCCTTCCTCCAGGAGTCGCTGGACGACGACTCCGCTGCGAGCTGCGGCCGCTGCGACTCGTGTGCCGGGGTCTGGTTCCCGACCGACATCCCGCAGACTGCGGTCACGACCGCCCGTGGGCGGCTGGAGCGTGCAGGCGTGGAGCTGGAGTCCCGCGCCCAGTGGCCGTCGGGAATGGACCGTCTCGGCGTGCCCGTCCGCGGCAAGATCAAGGCCGACGAGGCCATGGAGACCGGGCGCGCGGTGGCGCGGCTGACCGACCTCGGCTGGGGACAGCAGCTGCGCAGCCTGCTGAGGGCCCCCGATGCCGAGGTGCCGCCCGAGCTCTTGCGTGCCTGCGTGCCGATCCTGCGCGACTGGGGGTGGACACAGCGTCCCGTGGCCGTCGCCATGGTGCCCTCACGCACCAGGCCACAGCTCGTGGAGTCGCTGGCCAGGGGCATCGCCGAGCTGGGCCGCATGCAGTGGCTCGGCGCCCTCGACCCGGTGGACGGTGGTCCGGTCGGCGAAGCGGGTGGCAACAGCGCGTTCCGGCTCGCCGGTGTCTGGGGCCGTCTGGAGGTCGGCCCCGAGCAGGCGTCAGCGCTGCGCGGGCTCGACGGCCCCGTCCTGCTCGTCGACGACGTCGCCAACTCGCGCTGGACCCTCACCGTCGCCGCTGCCGCCCTGCGTCGCGCCGGCGCCGCTGGCGTGCTGCCCTTCGTTCTGGCCCTCGACGCCTGAGCCGGCGCTGCCACCCGGCAGCCGGCCGGTGCGCGGCGAGTCCAACGGCACGGTGAAGATCGGCAGGAACACCTGCACCACGGGTCCGATCAACACGGCATACAGGATCGTGCCGAGGCCGACGACACCGCCCATGAGCCAGCCCACGACCAGCACGGTGACCTCGATGCTGGTGCGCACCAACCTGAAACTGCGTCCGGTGCGTCGCACCAAGCCCGTCATCAGGCCGTCCCGCAGGCCGGGACCGAACTGGCTGCCGATGTACAGCGCGCCCGCCAGGCCGTTGGACACGATCCCCCCGAGCAGCAGCGCCACCCGGACAGGCATGGCGCGAGGCGCATCGAGCAGAGCGAGCGTGGCGTCGGTCGCCAGGCCGATCACGATGACGTTGGCCACCGTGCCGAGGCCCGGCCACTGGCGAAGCGGGATCCACAACAGCAACACGGCCACGCCCACGATGATCGTCACGGTGCCGAAGCTGACGGGCAGGTGCTGGGCGATCCCGTAGTGGAAGACGTCCCACGGGTCGAGCCCCAGCCCTGACCGGACCATCATGCCCATCGAGACCCCGTAGAGCGTCAGGCCGACGGCGAGCTGGAGTAGTCGCCGGGTGGTCCGCCCGGCGCGCAGCTGCTCCACCGGTGTCATCGAGGCCAGGCTGGTTCGGGTCATGCACCCAAGATTGGACTTGATTGGTCTGTTCTTCCATATCCAATTGTGCAAAAGTGGTCTGCATGGTGGCACGAAGCATCTCAGCGTCCCGGCTGGTCCCCATGCTCGGCGCAGCTCTGGAGACGACCCCGGCCTACCGCGGCCTCGCCGACGCCGTCCGGCTGCTCGTCGCCGATGGTCGAGTCCCGGTCGGGACCCGGCTACCCAGCGAGCGCGACCTCACCAGCGCCCTCGGCGTGAGCCGCACCACCGTCAGCCGTGCGTATGCCGAGCTGCGCGACCGCGGCTACCTGGCCTCCCGCCAGGGCTCCGGGAGCGTCGCGGCCCTACCGGGGGAGACGTCTGGCCGGCGCCAGGGCACCGCACTGCACCCCACCTCGGACCAGCTCGTCGGTGATGTCGTCGACCTGACCTGCGCCTCCATGAGCGCCCCGGGCGGGACGGTGGCGGCCTACGAGCGCGCCATGCTCGAACTGCCTCGCTACCTCGCCGGCACGGGATACCACCCGCTGGGCCTGACCAGCCTGCGTGAAGCCCTGGCCGACCGCTTCACGGAGCGGGGGCTGGCAACCACCCCCGACCAGATCATGGTGACCAGCGGAGCGCTGGCCGGTCTGGCAGTTGCCGCCCGGGCCCTGCTCTCGCCCGGCGACCGGGTGCTGTTGGAGAGCCCGACCTACCCCAACGCCATCGACACGCTGCGTCGCTCGGGCGCACGTCCCGTTGCCCTGCCGCTCGATCGTGACGGCTGGGACGTGGATGCGGCCGATGCCGCGTTGCGGCAGACCGCTCCCCGGGCGGCCTACCTGATCCCCGACTTCCACAACCCCACCGGCGCCCTCATGCCTGATGCGCAGCGAGCCGACCTGGCCGGCGCGCTGGCCAGCACGCACACGGTCGGCATCGTCGACGAGACGCTCGTCGACCTGGCCCACGACCCCAGCCTGGTCATGCCACGGCCGCTCGCGGCACACCACCCACGCACGGTCACGCTGGGCGGCGCGAGCAAGTCCTTCTGGGGTGGCCTGCGCGTCGGCTGGATCCGCGCGCCGCGTGAGCTGATGGCGACCCTGGTGAGCGCGAGGTTGACCCTCGACCTGGGGGCCCCGGTTCTCGAACAGCTGGTGCTGACCGACCTGTTGGCCCACCGTGAGCAGATCATCACCGAGCGGCGCGCTGCCATTGTGTCCAGTCGGGACGCGCTCGTGGGCGCACTGCGAAATCGCCTGCCGCAGTGGCGTTTCCGCATGCCGGAGGGAGGGCTGTGCCTGTGGGTGGAACTGCCGGATGCACTGTCCACTCCCCTGTGTGCTGCGGCCGACCAGCGCGGCGTCGTCCTGGCACCGGGCGCTCAGTTCGCCGTCGAGGGCGGCATGGAACGCTTCGTCCGACTGCCTTTCACCGGGCACTCGCCCGAGGTCGTCGACGAGGCCGTCGAACGCCTCGCACTGGCCTGGGCGGACGCCCAGTCAGCCCGTCCCTCGCGTCACGGCCGGTCACCGCTGGTTGCCTGAGCGGTCACCGCTCGTCGCGTGAGCGGTCACCGCTGGTTGCCTGAGCGGTCACCGCTGGTTGCCTGAGCGGTCACCGCTCGTCGCGTGAGCGGTCACCGCCGCCGGCATGAGCAGGGGCCTTCGGTCTGCTGAGTGAGCGGGTGGGCGGCCCCGCTAGGGTCGGTGCGTGACCGACGAGAGCTCCCCCGACTTCGACCCGCTGGCTGACCTGCTCGACACCCTCGACCTCGAGGAGCTGGGTACCGCCCGGATCACCGTCGAAGGGGTCGGGGACCGGGCCGACTTCGGCGAGTCAGGTGCCACGGTCTTCCTCGGGCGCAGCCAGAGGATGCCGCACGGCCGGGTGTTCGGCGGGCAGGTGCTCGCGCAGTGCGTCATGGCCGCCGGTCGGACGATGCAGGACATCGACGACGGCGACGGGGCGCGGCGGATCCACTCGTTGCACGGCTACTTCATGCGCCCGGGCGACGACACCAAGCCGATCCGGTTCGCCGTCGAGCGGATGCGCGACGGCAACTCGTTCTCCACGCGGCGGGTGCACGCGATCCAGGACGGCCTGCCCATCCTGTCGATGATCACCTCCTTCCAGGAGGAGTCCGGCGGACTGGACCACCAGGACCCGATGCCCGAGGTCCCGGGCCCCGACCAGCTGCGATCCCTGGCCGACGAGTTCGGCGGGATCGACCACCCGGGCGCCCGTCACCTCACCAAGCGCCCCATCGAGCACCGCCACGTCGAGAACAACCTGTTCGTCGCTCCCGGTCCGGAGCAGGTGGCCCACCAGAGTGTCTGGATGAAGGCCCTGGGCAGGCTGCCCGACGACCCACTGGTGCACGCCGCTGTTCTCGCCTACGCCTCCGACTACACCCTGCTGGAGCCGGTCATCCGTCGACACGGACTGACGTGGACCGACCGGCGCCTGCGACCGGCGAGCCTCGACCACGCCATGTGGTTCCACCGTCCGGTGCACGCCGACGAGTGGATCCTCTACAGCCAGGAGTCGCCCTCCGCCTCCGGCGGACGCGGTCTGGGCATCGGGCGGATGTTCGCGGCCGACGGCACCCTCGTGGCCACCGTGGCGCAAGAAGGCATGGTCCGGGTCAAGGAGTCCTCGTCCTGAGAGGTTGGGTGGCCCACGACCTCCCCGTCGGCTAGCCCAGGGTCGGCTGACCCATCCGGACGACCGCCGCGGTGAAGGGCGGCAGGTGCACGCCATCGCCGCGCAACCGGGTCTGCCCAGGCTCCCAGGCGAGCACAACGCTCTCCGGCTCGGCGTCGAGGGGCACCGTCCAGCGCGACTCCCCGAGGTTCACGACGATGCGGAACGCGCCACGCCGCATGACCAGCCACCCGTCGCTCTCGTCGAAGTCGACCTCGACCTCGTCGAGCCGCCCGTTGTTGAGGTCGAACTCCATGCGTCGCAACGAGATCAGGTCGCGATACCACGCAAGCATCCGCGCGTTGTCCTCTCCCCTGAGCTCGGCCCAGCTCAGGTGCGAGCGGCGGAAGGTCTGCTCGTCCTGCGGGTCCGGGACGTCGTCGGCCGCCCACCCGTGGGCCTCGAACTCGCGTCGCCGGCCCTGGGTCACGGCGACCTTCATCGCGGGGTCGTCGAAGTCGGTGAAGAACTGGAACGGCGTCCGCGCCGCCCACTCCTCCCCCATGAAGACCATCGGGGTGAAGGGTCCGGTGAGGTAGAGGGCCGCGCCGATCGCCTGTCCTCCGGGGGTGACGAGGGCGGAGATGCGGTCGCCCAGCGCCCGGTTGCCCACCTGGTCGTGGGTCTGCAGGTAGGCCAGGAACCGCCGCCCGTCCAGTCGTGCGCGGTCGACGGGGGCGCCCCAGTCAGCCTCGCGGAAGCTCGACCAGCTGCCGTCGTGCAGGAAGGCCCTGCTCAAGGTCTTGGCGAGGACCGCGAGCGGTCCCCCGTCGGGCAGCGCCGGACAGTGCCCGGCGAAGTCGGCGTAGTAGCCCTGCGTCTCGCCGGTCAGAGTGACGTGCAGGGCGTGGTGCACGTCGTCGTCCCACTGCGCGTCCATGCCGTGCCCGCCTTCGCCCGTGGGCGTGACGGTGCGGGGGTCGTTGAGGTCGCTCTCGGCGATCAGGTCGAGCGGGCGTCCCAGTCGCGCACTCAGCGCCGCCACCTCGTCGGCGAGCTGCGCGAGGACGTGTCGACCGGAGTCATCGTGCAGCTCGTGCACGGCATCGAGCCGCAGTGCGTCCACGTGGAAGTCGCCGAACCAGCGCAGCGCGTTGTCGACGATCCAGCGCCGAACGTGCAGGCTGTCCGTGCCGTCGAGGTTGAGTCCGTCGCCCCACGGTGTCGGATGGGTGCCGGAGAAGTACGGCCCGAACCGGGACAGGTAGTTCCCCACCGGCCCCAGGTGGTTGTAGACCACGTCGAGGCAGACGCCCAGCCCCAGGCGGTGGCAGGCATCGACGAACCGCTGGAGAGCCGCCGGGCCGCCGTACGCCGCGTCGACGGCCCACGGCCCGACGCCGTCGTAGCCCCAGTTCCAGCGCCCCGGCCACGACGCCACCGGCATCAGCTCGACCACGTCGACACCGAGGTCCACCAGGTGCTGCAGCCGGTGTTGCGCCGCATCGAGGGTGCCCTCGGGGGTGAAGGTCCCCACGTGCAGCTCGTAGACGACCCCGCCGAGCACACCCTCGCCCTGTTGCGGTCCAGCCCAGGTGGCGTCCCGCCAGGTGTGCGCCGTGGCATCGAAGTAGCGGCTCTCCGCGTGCACGCCATGCGGCTGCCATGCGGACCGCGGGTCCGGGGTCACCGGACCGCCGTCGAGCCGGAAGCCATAGTCGAGGACGGGGTATGCCGCCGTCCCCGGCCCCACGGTGGACGGCACCTTCGCTGGCGCCTGCCAGCGCCACCAGCCGTCCCCCTTGGCCTCCATGGCCGAGCGCTCGGCCGCGGCGTCGTCGAGAGCCCACTCCACCTCTACCGTGTGGGCGTGGGGAGCCCAGACCGTGAGCTCGGGCCCTGGCAGGAGCGTCGTGACTGTCTCCGCCGTGTTCATCTCAATGTCAGCCGTCTTCATCGCGGGTCAAGGCTGTCATGCCGTACGAACAAGGCAACCGGAAGGGCACGCAGCACGCCCGCGAGCTCCATCTCGCCGTGCACCGGTCGTCCGGGGCCGTCGGCGTCGAGCAGGTCGACCCAGCTGCCCTCGGGCAGCGTGATCGTCGCCTGGCCCCACCCGCCGTCGGACCGCAGCCGCGCACTGAGTCGGGTCGCCACGGCCACCACCTGCACCCCGTCCGCATCGCCACGACCCACTGCCAGGGCGTGCTCGTTCGACGTGGGGACGGCGGCATACGTGGCCTGACCGCCCGTGAACCACTCGGGGTGGTCACGCCGCAGCCGCAGCGCCCGCGAGGTGACGAGCAGCTTCTCGTCGTCGACGTCGCCCGGGGCCTCGCGGGCGTCGAGCCGGGCGAGCCGGGCGCGACGCGAGGCGTAGTCGACGGGACGACGGTTGTCGGGGTCGACGAGCGAGAGGTCGACGAGCTCGGTGCCCTGGTAGACGTCCGGGACGCCCGGGACGACGAGCTGGAGCAGCTTCTGTCCCAGCGTGGTCGCGCGGGCAGCGTCCGCGGTCAGCTCCACCCACTCCGCGAGGTGGTCGGTGAGAGCCGGCTCCGTCGTCAGTGCCTCGACGAACGCCGCCACGTCTGCCTCGTAGCCGGCGTCGGGCTCGGTCCAGGTCGTGTGCTGCTTGGCCTCGCGCACCGCCTTGGTGGCGTAGGCCTTCAGCCGGTCGGTGCTGATCGGCCACGCGCCCACGGCGGTCTGCCAGAGCAGGTACTCGGTGGGCGCGTCGAGCCGGGATCCTCGGTGGGGAGCGGCCAGGTCACGGGCCGCGCTCACCCACTGGGCCCACTCCTGCGGCACCTCGGAGATGACGGACAGCCTGGCTCGCACGTCTTCGGAACGCTTGGTGTCGTGGGTCGACAACGTCGTCATCGTCGTCGGCCAGGTGGCGAGCTGCCGGGCGGCGAAGGCATGCAGCTCGCCCGGGGCGAGGCCGAGGCGGCCGGGGTCCCCGCCCACCTCGTTGAGCCCCGTGAGGCGGGCGAAGCGGTAGAACGCGGTGTCCTCGATGCCCTTGGCCATCACCGGTCCGCAGGTCTGCTGGAACCGCACGACGAACTCGCGCTGGGCACCGCGGGTGTCGACCTGCGCACCGGGCAGGTGCCCTCCGGACGCGAGCTGGGCCACCATCGCCAACGCGTCGCGGTCCTCCTCCGAGACCAGCTCGGCTGCCCGGGCCTCGGCGTGAGCCAGCACTGCGAGCTGTTCGGGATCCGGCTCGGCCCCGGGGGCGAGGTAGGCCCGATAGCGATCCATCGACACGAGCAGGGCCTCGAGTCCACGTCGCAGGGCAGCCTGGTCCTCACCGACGAGGACCCGGCCGACGAGTCGCATCAGCCGGTTGACCTCTGCCTGCTGCACCTGGGCGACGACCTGTCGCTTCGCGGTGTGGACCACCGCCTCGAGGTCCTGCTGCTCCCCCACGAGCTCGGTGAGCAGGTCGGTCAGTGGCTGCTCGCCCGCAGGGTCGACGAAGACCTGCTGGACGCGCAGCATCGTGTCGTAACCGGTCGTGCCCGCGCAGCGCCAGTCGTCGGGCAGCTGCTCGTGTCCCTCGAGGATCTTTTCGGCGACGACCCAGGCGTCCCCGGTCGCGTCCGCGAGCCGGGCGAGGTAGCCGCCGGGATCTGCCAGCCCGTCGGGGTGGTCGATCCTGAAGCCGTCGATGGTGCCGGCCCGGAACTCTTCGAGCAACAGGCGGTGGGTGTGGTCGAACACGTCTTCGACCTCGACCCGAACGGCAGCCAGGGTCGTCACGTCGAAGAAGCGACGGTAGTTGAGCCGGCTCCCACCCTCGTGCCAGTCGCAGAGTCGATAGCGCTGGGCAGCCACGAGCTCCGGCAGGTCGAGCCCCTCGGTCCCGGTTCGCACGGGGAACTCGTGGTCGAAGTAGCGCAGCACGGTCTCGTTGCCGTGGGGGCCTCCCCCGGACTCGAGGGCGAGCTCGCCCGCGGCGAGGACCGACTCCAGTGGCTGTCCGAGGACCGGAACGAGCACCCGACCGTCTTCGGCCTCCCAGTCCACGTCGAACCAGTGGGCGTGGTCCGACTCGCGGCCGTCGCGGAGCAGGAACCACCACGGATGGTTGAGCGAGGCCGGGGTCGGGGTCGTCATGTGGTTGGGCACCACGTCGACGACGGTCCCCAGCCCCGCCTGCCGGAGGGCGCCCGTCAGCAGGTCGAAGCCCTCCGACCCACCGGCCTCCTCGTTGAGGAACTCGTGACTCACCACGTCATAGCCGTGCGCCGATCCTGGCGCCGGCGCCAGGATCGGCGACAGGTAGGCGTGTGATACCCCCAGTGCCGCAAGGTAGTCGGCCTGGTCGGCAGCATCGCCGAAGGTGAACTCAGGCTGGACCTGCAGCCGGTAGGTCGAGGACGGCACGACCCGCCCGGGTCCCGGTCGGTGCGGCGCTGCACCACTCGGCATACGTGTCTGCCTTTCGTTCATCGGCGGGCGGCGGCCGCTCCCGCGGGCGATCCGGACGGAAGCGGACGAGGGCAGCGCAGCACGATGACACTGCGGCCGTTGGCCTTGACCTTGGCGTCGGGCTTGTACTCCTTGGCCTCGACCTCCTGGGCGGAGGTGTCGAGCTCGGTGACCCAGCGCTCGCCGTACTCCTTGCCCGGGAGGACGAACGGCAGCACCTCGTGGTGGCCGTTGAAGATGACGAGGAAGTGGTCGTCGAGGGTCTGCTGCCCACGCGTGTCGGGCTCCGGGATGGTCTGGCCGTTGAGGAACACCATCATCGAGCGCGCGTAACCGTTGGCCCAGGAGTCCTCGTCCATGTGGTTGCCGCCCGGCTCGAACCACGCGATGTCGCCCACGGCGCTCTCCCCGCCGTGGTCGGCCGACCCGGCGAAGAAGCGACGGCGACGGAAGACCGGGTGGTCGCGGCGCAGCTCGACGAGCCGCTGCGTGAAGGCAATGAGGTCGAGCTGGTCCTGGTCGAGGTCCCAGTCGATCCAGGAGATCTCGTTGTCCTGGCAGTAGCCGTTGTTGTTGCCGCCCTGGGTGCGACCGAGCTCGTCACCGTGCAGCAGCATCGGCACGCCCTGCGAGAGCAGGAGGGTCGCCAGCATGTTGCGCTGCTGCCGCAGCCGGAGCGCGTTGACCTTCTTGTCCTTGGTGGGACCTTCGACGCCGCAGTTCCAGGAGCGGTTGTGGCTCTCGCCGTCGTTGCCGTCCTCGCCGTTGGCGTCGTTGTGCTTCTCGTTGTAGGACACCAGGTCCCGTAGCGTGAAGCCGTCGTGGGCGGTGACGAAGTTGATCGACGCGATGGGCTTGCGACCGCTGTGTTCGTAGAGGTCGCTGGAGCCGGTGAGGCGCGAGGCGAACTCGCCGAGGGTCGCGCTCTCGCCACGCCAGAAGTCGCGGACGGTGTCGCGGTACTTGCCGTTCCACTCGGTCCACAGGGGCGGGAAGTTGCCGACCTGGTAGCCACCGTCGCCGACGTCCCAGGGCTCCGCGATGAGCTTGACCTGGCTGACCACCGGGTCCTGCTGGACCAAGTCGAAGAACGCCGAGAGCTTGTCGACCTCGTGGAACTGGCGGGCCAGCGTCGCCGCGAGGTCGAACCGGAAGCCGTCGACGTGCATCTCGGTCACCCAGTAGCGCAGCGAGTCCATGATGAGCTGCAGCACGTGGGGGTGCCGCATCAGCAGGCTGTTGCCGGTGCCGGTCGTGTCGTAGTAGTGGGCCTTGTCCTCGTCGACCAGCCGGTAGTAGGCCGCGTTGTCGATCCCGCGGAAACAGATGGTGGGCCCGAGCTGGTTGCCCTCGGCGGTGTGGTTGTAGACCACGTCGAGGATGACCTCGATACCCGCCTCGTGGAGCGCCTTGACCATCCCCTTGAACTCCGCCACCTGTTCGCCGCGCGTGCCGTAGGCCGCATAGCCGTTGTGGGGGGCGAGGAACCCGATCGTGTTGTAGCCCCAGTAGTTCGACAGGCCCTTGTCGCGCAGCGTGAAGTCGTTGACGAACTGGTGCACCGGCATCAGCTCGATGGCCGTGATGCCGAGGTTCTTGAGGTGCTCGATGATCACCGGGTGGGCGATCCCCGCATAGGTGCCGCGGATCTCCTCCGGGATGTCGGGATGGGTCTCGGTGAGGCCCTTGACGTGGGCTTCGTAGATGACGGTGTTGTGGTACTCGTGCCGTGGGAGGCGGTCCTGGCCCCAGTCGAAGAAGGGGTTGATGACCACACCCATCATCGTGTGGCCGAGGCTGTCCTCGACGTTGGCCTTGGCCGGGTCCTCGCTGGGTGACCCGAAGTCGTAGGAGAACAGCGACTGGTCGCCGTCCGGCTGGCCGTCGATCGCCTTGGCATAGGGGTCGAGCAGCAGCTTCTGGGGGTTGCAGCGGTGGCCGTTGGCCGGGTCGTAGGGACCGTGGACGCGGTAGCCGTAGCGCTGCCCGGGCTGGACGCCGGGCAGGTAGGCGTGCCACACGAAGCCGTCCACCTCCGGCAGCGGGACGCGGGTCTCCGCGCCCTCGTCGTCGATGAGGCACAGCTCGACCTTGGTGGCCACCTCTGAGAACAACGCGAAGTTCACGCCGGTGCCGTCGAACGTTGCGCCGAGCGGGTAGGACTTGCCGGGCCAGATTTCCATGCATCGCCTTCGTCGTAGAGCAGCCCTCGTCCTGGGGCCGTGGTGAAGAAGGACGTCGACGGCCTCCAGCGAACCCATTGTGCCCGAGCCCACAGCCTTTTCACGCCACCGGTCGCCCCAGGGGTAAGCGCCCGCTTAGTACACTCGCCGGGACACCTCACCCGCCAAGCCCTCTCAGGAGTCCCGCATGAGCACCCAGCGCACCGCGATCGTCACCGGAGCCGCCCGCGGCATCGGCGCAGCAACGGCCAAGCGTCTCGCCGCGGCGGGACACGCCGTGGCCGTGCTCGACCTCGACGAGTCAGCCTGTGCCGACACGGTTTCGGCCATCACCGACGCCGGCGGCCGGGCGCTGGCTGTGGGCGTCGACGTGGCTGATGCCGCCCAGGTCGAGGCCGCCGTCCAGCGCGTCGCGGACGAGCTCGGGGCGCCGACGATCCTGGTGAACAACGCGGGGATCACCCGCGACAACCTGATCTTCAAGATGACCGAGGAGGACTGGGACGCGGTCATCAACGTGCACCTGCGTGGCTCCTTCCTCATGACGCGCGCCGTCCAGGGCTACATGACCAAGGAGAAGTTCGGCCGCATCGTGAACCTCTCCTCCAGCTCTGCGCAGGGCAACCGCGGCCAGGTGAACTACTCGGCGGCCAAGGCGGGCCTGCAGGGCTTCACCAAGACCCTCGCCATCGAGCTCGGGAAGTTCGGCGTGACCGCGAACGCCGTCGCCCCGGGGTTCATCCAGACCGAGATGACCAAGATGACGGCAGAGCGGCTCGGAGTCTCGTTCGAGGACTTCATCGCCCACTCGGCGGCCGCGATCCCCGTCCAGCGGGTCGGCCAGCCCGAGGACATCGCCGCCACGATCGGCTTCCTCTGCTCCGAGGAGGCCGGCTTCGTCTCCGGCCAGGTCATCTACGTCGCCGGCGGCCCGCTCGACTGAACCGGTCGACTCCGGGACGGTCGCAAGGCGACCATCGGGAGCTCGGCGACCATGCGCCGGCGGGCTCCGGTGCTCCCGTCGTAGCGCCAGCCGAGCAACGTGGTCAGCGTCCACCGCACCAGCGGTGCGATGAGCAGGTTGCGCCGCTCATAGGCGGCGTAGACCTCCTGCGCCTCCTCGAGCCCCAGGACCCGGTATGCCGCGGGCCTGGGTCCGCGACCGAAGTCCACTGCGGCCGGCCCGCCTGCTTCGAGGTTGCGGAACCAGTCGGAGCTCCTGCCGTAGCCGGACACGACGGTCGCCTCGCCGGTCGACCTGTCGCGGCGCACCACCTCGACGACAACTGTGAAGCGCTCTCCGCTGTGGCGTCCGGTGTGCGTGAGCTGAAGGAACCGGTGACCGAGGATCCATCCGAACCCGTTGGCGTACAACGCATTCGGAAGGGCAAAGACGGCGCGAAGCCAGGGCTTGAGGTCCTGGCTTCGGGTTCGGGGCACGTTCTCACGCTACGCCGGCGATGCGGCATACCCCTTGACAGCCGGGCGTCCTCAGGGCGATAGTTTCCTTAGCAGTTAATAAACCGAATGGTTAAGGACAATGGACCACGATCAGCTCAGCAGCACGTTCGCCGCCCTGGCGGACCCCACGCGGCGCGCCATCCTCGAGCGCCTCGCCGGGGGTGACCTCACGGTCGGGGAGCTCGCAGAGCCGTTCGCCATGACCCTGCCGGCGATCTCCAAGCACCTGTCGGTGCTGGAGCGGGCCGGGCTGATCGCCAAGGACCGTGACGGGCAGCGGCGTCACTGCCGGATCACCGCCACGCCATTGAGGAGCGCCACGTCCTGGCTCGAGGAGTACCGCCGCCACTGGGAGGCCAACCTCGACCACCTCGACGCGTACCTCACCCGCATCCAGGGACCCGCATCCCCCGATGCACACCCCGACACACCCACCACCTCACACCACGAGGAGAAGTCATGAGCAACACAGCTGCCGAAACCAACCAGCGGGCCACCGTCACCCAGCAGGGAAGCGAGGTCGTCATCACCCGAACCTTCGCCGCGCCCGCCGCCCTCATCTACGAGGTCATGACCACGCCGGAGCACATCCGCCAGTGGTGGGGTGCCGGCCACGGCGAGGTCACCGTCTGCGAGGTCGACCTCCGTGTCGGTGGTCGCTGGCACTTTGCCCAGGTGACCCCTGGTGGTGACGAGGTGTCGTTCTCCGGCGAGTACCGCGAGCTCGACCCTCCGGGCCGCCTGGTGCACACCGAGGTCTTCGACAACATCCAGAGCCCGCCGTCACTCATCCAGTCGACCTTCACCGAGCAGGACGGCCTGACGACACTTCGGGCCGTGATCACGTACGACTCCCCCGAGACCGTCGAGCTGGTGCTCGCGTCCGGCATGGAGGTCGGGCTCAACGACTCCTACGACGCCCTCGAGAAGGTCGCCCAGGGCCTCGCCGACTGAGCCGGCGGCTGCCCACGGCTGACGTCAGGCGCCCAGCACCACGATGCGTCCAGTGCTCTCTCCGGCTCCGAGCCGGGTGAGGGCACTGCGCGCGTCCTCGAACGCCACCTCTTGGGAGACAAAGGGCTTGATGGCTCCAGTTGATGCCCACTTCCCCAGCTGGAGGTGGGCAGCCTCAGCCACGTCGTGGTCGCGCTGGAGGTAGAGCCCCCAGTGCAGCCCCAGGATCGAGTAGTTCTTGACCAGCGCGTGGTTGAGGGCCGGCGTCGGGATGGTCCCGCTGGTGAAGCCCACGACGAGGATCCGCCCCTCGAAGGCCACGACCTTGGTCGACGCCTCGAAGGCGGCGCCACCCACCGGGTCGAACACCACGTCGGCGCCGTCGGGTCCCACTGCCCCCTTGAGGTCCGCCACGAGGTCGCCGGCCGAGCGGTCGACCACGACGTCCGCACCTGCGTGGCGGGCGACGTCCGCCTTCGCGGGACTGCCGACCACCGCGACGACCCGCGCGCCGAGGGCCTTGCCGACCTGCACGGCCGCCAAGCCGACACCGCCCGCCGCGGCGTGGACCAACAGCGTCTCGTCGGCGTGAAGGCCGGCCCGACGGACCAGCCCCACGTAGGCCGTCTGGTAGCCGATCGTCAGGGCGCTCGCCTGGGCGTCGGAGAGTGAAGGCGGTGCGGCGAAGGCGCCGGTCGCGGGCATGAGGCACACCTGCGCCAACCCGCCGTGGGGGACGGCCGTGGTGCCCACCACCCGGTCGGCCACGGCGAACCCCGTGACGCCCTCGCCGAGCTCGAGCACCTCGGCGCACACCTCGACTCCCGGGGTGAAGGGGAGGTCCGGTCGCACCTGGTAGTGGCCGCGTGCCATGAGCACGTCGGGGAAGTTCAGGGCAACGGCCAGGACGCGGACCAACAGGTGGCCCGGCTGGACGCGCGGCTCGCTGCGCTCGGTCAGCCACATCACGTCAGCCGGCTCGCCGTGGGAGGTGACCTGCCAGGCCTTCACGGAGTCTCCGATGTCAGTGTCAGTGTCAGGGCCAGTGTCAGTGTCAGGGCCAGTGTCAGTGTCAGGGCCAGTGCCAGTGTCAGGGCCAGTGCCAGTGTCAGTCGGTGCCCATGGTGTCAGTGGTTGATCACGCTGTCAGCCGGTGCCCATGGTGACCGCCGGGAGGGAGGCCGCCATCCGGCGCATTCCGGCAAGCCAGCGATCCGGGTCGGCGGCCCGGCCGGCATACATCTCGGCGACCTCGGGGTGGGGAAGGACGAGGAACCGGCCGTCGTCCATCGCGGTCATGAGGTCGCGCGCGACGTCATCGGGGTCGACCGCGCCCGGCTCCATGAGGGCTCTGCCGGCAGAGCCGGAGTTCCAGAGCATGTCGGTGCGCACCCCCTGCGGGCACACGGCGTGAACCCGAATCCCCTTGTCGCCGTAGGTCATCGACAACCACTCGGCAAAGGCCAGCGCGGCGTGCTTGGTCACGGCGTAGGGAGCCGCGCCCGGGATCGACAGCAGGCCCGCGGCAGAAACGGTCGCGATGAACGTGCCGCTCCCGCGCTCGACCCACTCGGGAACGAGCAGCTTGGCGGCGCGGACGTGGGCCATCACGTTGACGTTCCACGACACCTCCCAGGCCTTCTCGTCGACCGCCTCGGTCCCCCCGCGAGCCACGCCTGCGTTGGCGCAGAACACCTCGACCTCTCCGAGGTGCTCACGAGCCGCCCCGACCAGGGCTGTCACGCCCGCCTCGCTCGAGGCATCACCAGGGACTGCGACGGCCCCGAGCTCGAGCGCGGTGGACTCCGCTGCCTCCGCGTCGAGGTCGTTGACCACGACCCTGGCGCCCACTGCCACGAACGCCCTGGCGTAGGCAGCGCCGATCCCCCTGCCGGCGCCCGTCACGATGACCCCGCGCCCCGTCAGGTCAGGGCTCACAGGCCGCCCCCGAGCGTGACGCCTCCGTCGACGACGAGGGTCTGGCCGGTGACCCAGCCTGCGTCCGGGGACAGCAGGAACGACACGGCTCCGGCGATGTCCTCCGGCGCACCCAGGCGCTTCAACGGGTAGGCCGCCGCCACCTTCTCCTCCCGACCCTCGTAGAGGGCCTGGGCGAACTGGGTCTTCACGATCGCCGGAGCGACGGCGTTGACCCGGATGGCGGGTCCGAGCTGGTAGGCCAGCTCGACGGTGAGGTGGATCAGGGCGGCCTTGCTCACGGCATACCACCCGATCGTGCCGGTGGCGCCGAGCCCGGCGATGGACGCGACGTTCACCACGGCTCCCGGCCGATCGTCTCGGCCCAGCCCTGAGGCGACGGCCTTCTGGATCCACGAGAACGCGGCCAGGACGTTGACGTCCATGATCTTGCGCGCCACGTCGAGCGGCGCGTCGAGCATGGGGCCGTAGGCCGGGTTGATGCCAGTGTTGTTGACGAGGTGGTCGAGGCCTCCGAACCGCTCGTGGGCGACTCGGATGACCTCGTCCTGGTGTGCCTCGTCGGCGGCATTTCCTGCCACACCAATGGCTTTCGACTCGCCGCCGAGGTGCTCCACGGCCGCTGCCAGCGCCTCGGGCTTGCGCGCCGTGATGACGACTCGGGCGCCTTCGGCAACCAGCTTCTCGGCGATACCGAGCCCGATGCCCCGCGAGGCTCCGGTGACGATGGCGACCGTTCCCCCGTGGACCCCATGCCCGGCGCTCACCTCAGAGTCCGAGGTCACGGCCGATGAGCTCCTTCATGATTTCGTTCGACCCTGCCCAGATCTTCGAGACCCGGGCGTCGCGCCAGGCGCGAGCGACGCGGTACTCGTTCATGAAGCCGTAGCCACCGTAGAGCTGGACGCACTCGTCGAGGACGTCGTTCTGGACCTGGGCGGACCACCACTTGGCCTTGGCTGCGTCGACGGCACTGAGCTTCTGTTCGGCGTGCGCCGCGATGCAGTCGTCGACGTACGCCTGGGTGACCTCGAGCTTGGTCTGCAGCTCGGCCATCTTGAACTTGTTGTGCTGGAACGAGCCCACCGGCTGGCCGAACGCCTTGCGCTCCTTGGTGTACTCGACCGTCTCGCGGAAGATCTGGAACGCGTGGGCCGTGTTGGCCACCGCCGCGCCGACCCGCTCCTGGGGCAGGCGCTGCATCATCGAGATGAAGCCGAGACCCTCGGCCCCGAGCCGGTTGGCGTCGGGGACGCGCACGGCCTCGAAGAAGAGCTCGGAGGTGTCAGCCTCCTCCTGCCCGACCTTGTCGAGCTTGCGACCACGGCTGAAACCCTCCATGCCCGCCTCGACCATGAACAGGGTGATGCCCTTGGCGCCCTTGGAAGGGTCGGTCCGGGCGGCCACGATGACCAGGTCTGCCTGGTAGCCGTTGGTGATGAACGTCTTGGAGCCGTTGAGCACCCAGTCGTCGCCGTCGCGGACGGCGGTGGTCTTGAGGGCAGCGAGGTCGGAACCACCCGACGGCTCGGTCATCGCGATGGCGCAGATCAGGTCACCGTTGGCCATGCCCGGGAGCCAGCGCTCCTTCTGCTCCTGCGTGCCGAGGTCGACGATGTAGGGCGGGCAGACGTCGGAGTGGATCCCGAAGCAGGACGACACGGCGAAGTTGAAGCCGGCGATCTCCTCGGCCGCGATCGCGTTGAAGCGGTAGTCATCGGCGCCGGCACCGCCGAACTCCTCGGGGATGTCGAGACCGAACAGGCCCTGCTTGCCGGCTTCCTTCCAGATGTCGCGGTCGACCGACTTCACCTCGAGCATCTGCTCGGCACGCGGCTTGAGCGTGCGTTCGACGAACTCGCGGACCGAGCTGCGGAAGGACTCGTGGTCGGGACCGTACACATTGCGGGGCATGACATTCCTCCAAGGTGACTAAGCGCTTGCTTAGTCTGCGATGGCTGAGGCATGCTGTCAACCATGTCCAGTCCCGTACGCACCGTGGACTCCGTCACAGACGCGCCCCACCGACTTCTCGAAGCAGCGGCCGAGGCGTTCGCCGACCGGGGCTTCCACGCGACCACCACGCGAGACATCGCGTCGCGGGCCGGGCTGTCCCCGGCGGGCGTCTACGTCCACTTCTCCTCCAAGGAGGAGCTGCTCTACCAGCTCAGCCGTGAGGGCCACGAGGTCGCCCGCGACATGCTGTTGGCTGCCGCGAGCAGCGCCAGCTCCCCCACCGAGGCGCTGCGGGCGATCATGGGCCGGTTCGCCACCTGGCACGCCGAGCACTTCCGGGTGGCTCGCATCGTGCAGTACGAGTTCGCGAACCTCACTCCCGAGCACCGCGACGCCGTCCTGACGCTGCGCAAGCAGATCGACGCCGTCGTGCGCGACGTCGTGACCGCCGGTGTCGCGAGCGGTGAGTTCACCGTCGACGACGTGCCCGACACGACCCTGGCGCTCATGTCGATGGCGGTCGACGTCGCCCGCTGGTACGACCCAGTGATCAAGCGCTCCCCCGAAGCCATCGGCGCGGCCTACGCCGAACTCGGCCTGCGCCTCGTCCGCGCCGGCTAGCTCGTCCGCGCCGGCGTGACGCTCAGTCTCGGGTGAGCTTGCGGTAGGTGACGCGGTGCGGCCGCGCCGCGTCGGCCCCGAGGCGCTCGACCTTGTTGGCCTCGTAGGACTCGAAGTTGCCCTCGAACCAGTACCACTTGGCCGGGTCCTCGTCGTCACCCTCGAAGGCGAGGATGTGGGTCGCCACCCGGTCGAGGAACCACCGGTCGTGGCTGATGACCACTGCGCAGCCGGGGAAGTCGAGCAGGGCGTTCTCGAGCGAACCGAGGGTCTCGACGTCGAGGTCGTTGGTCGGCTCGTCAAGGAGCAGCAGGTTGCCGCCCTCCTTGAGGGTGAGCGCCAGGTTGAGGCGGTTGCGCTCGCCACCCGAGAGGACGCCGGTCTTCTTCTGCTGGTCAGGGCCCTTGAACCCGAACTGCGACACGTAAGCGCGGGACGGGATCTCGACGTGGCCCACGTTGATGTAGTCGTGGCCGCCGGAGACGGTCTCCCAGAGGTTCTTGTTCGGGTCCAGGCCGCCTCGGCTCTGGTCGACGTAGGAGATCTTGACCGTCTCGCCCACCTTGACCGAGCCACTGTCCGCCTCCTCGAGACCGACGATGGTCTTGAAGAGGGTGGTCTTGCCGACGCCGTTGGGGCCGATGACCCCGACGATGCCGTTGCGCGGCAGGGTGAAGGACAGGTTGTCGATGAGGACGCGGTCACCGAAGCCCTTCTTGAGGTTCTTGACCTCGATGACGGTCGAGCCCAGCCGCGGCCCCGGCGGGATGGCGATCTCGTCGAAGTCGAGCTTGCGTGTCCGGTCGGCCTCGGCCGCCATCTCCTCGTAGCGCGCCAGACGCGCCTTGGACTTCACCTGACGGGCCTTGGCGTTGGAACGGACCCACTCCAGCTCCTCCTTGAGGCGCTTGGAGAGCTTGGCGTCCTTCTTGCCCTGCACCTGCAGGCGCGCCTGCTTCTTCTCGAGGTAGGTCGAGTAGTTGCCCTCGTAGGGGTAGGCGCGACCGCGGTCCAGCTCGAGGATCCACTGGGCGACGTTGTCCATGAAGTAGCGGTCGTGGGTCACGGCGACGACGGCGCCGTGGTAGGCCGCGAGGTGCTGCTCGAGCCACAGGACCGACTCGGCGTCCAGGTGGTTGGTGGGCTCGTCCAGCAGGAGCAGGTCCGGCTTCTGGAGAAGCAGCTTGCACAGCGCGACGCGGCGGCGCTCCCCACCCGAGAGCACGGTGACGTCCGCATCCGGCGGCGGGCAGCGCAGGGCGTCCATGGCCTGTTCGAGCTGGGAGTCGAGGTCCCAGGCGTCGGCGGAGTCGATGGCCTCCTGGAGCTTGCCCATCTCCTCCATCAAGGCGTCGAAGTCGGCGTCCGGCTCAGCCATCTCCGCGGAGATCGCGTTGTAGCGGTCGAGCTTGGCCTTGATCTCGCCGGCCCCCTCCTCGACGTTGCCGAGGACCGTCTTCTCCTCGTTGAGCTCGGGCTCCTGCATGAGGATCCCGACCGTGAAGCCGGGCGTGAGGCGGGCTTCACCGTTGGAAGGGTGGTCCAGCCCGGCCATGATCTTCAGGACCGAGGACTTGCCGGCTCCGTTGGGCCCCACCACGCCGATCTTGGCGCCGGGGTAGAAGGAGATGGTCACGTCATCGAGGATGACCTTGTCGCCGTGGGCCTTGCGGGCCTTCGACATGACGTAGATGAACTCGGGCATGGGGGCAAGGCTATCGGCCGGGGCCCCCACGCCCGAATCCGCGTCAGACCGTCGAGAGCTCGCGCTCGCCCTCTCCGCGAGGCACCAGGCCCGTCGGCTCCTGGGCCACCACGTAGTCGTCCGTCTCGGGATCACCGGTGTCCTGCTCGTCCCCTGTGCTGCGTCGAGCGGCCAGGTCGCCGGGGTCGTAGGAGCCGAAGTCCTCCTCCTGGGCCGGGAGCTCACCCTCGAGCGCCGCCATCGCACCCTGGACGCCCTCGTCGGCCATCCGGTCGTTGGTGTCCAGCTGGGCGCGGGTCACCCGCGTCAGCGCGGTGGTGCCCCAGCTGAGGTCGTGGCCGACGTTGTAGGCGTCGATCTCGACCGACGTCGCGTGGGTGTTGTCCTGGCGCATCCACTGGTTGACCCGCAGCCGTCCGTAGACCACCACCGGCTCGCCCTTCTTGAGCGAGTGGGCCACGTTGGCGCCGAGCGACCTGAAGGCCGTGACGTTGTAGAAGCTGGTGCCGGCGTCCTCGTACTCGCGCGTCTTCGGGTTCGGCCGTCGCACCGTCGACGCCAGCCGGAAGGCCGCGAAGGGCACTCCGTTGCGTGTCGTGCGCGACTCCGGATCGGCGACCACTCGCCCGGTCACCGTGATGTAGGACTCGTTCATCTCGCTCACCTCATCTGTGTCGTTTCCCTGTGGGTTGGACGCAACAGTGAGGCAACGCGAGGCCGCGGACGAGCGTGCGCCGGAGCGCCTGTGGACGGTGTCAGGGGGCTGGACGTGCCTGTGCACGAACCCCGGCGCATCCGTGCCGCATCGCTGCCGTGTCGGGACGTCTAGCGTCGCGAGCTGGCCGGGGCCAGCCGCACCCCCGCCCGGTCCAACGACTCACGGGTGGCGCGGTGCCGGTCCAGGACCAGCCGCACCGGACCCACGATGCGCTCGCGGGCGACCCCGGCGACCTTGTCGGTCAACATGTTCCGGACTCGCTGTCCACGGCGACGGGCGCCTGCGCGCCCGAGGGTGCGGGCGAGTGCTGCGAGCGCCAGCCCCAGCAGCAGGCCCCCGGCGAACATCAGCAATGGGTAGGGCAGAGGTCCGAGCCGTGGTGGGTCCACGTCGGGAAGCGCCAGCCACCCCATCACCACGAGCGCGGCTAGCCAGAGGAACCCGAGGGCGGCGACGAAGGCAAGAAGTAGCTGGGCGAGCCCGAAGGCCTGCCACCACATCGGGGGGCGCATCTTCAGCGACGTGCCCACGACCGCCTGGTCGAGGGCGTCGGCCAGCTCGGGACCGGGCGGCGTCGCCGCGTCGGCGACCGCTTCGGCCCACCGGTTGGGCAGGCCCTCTGCGGCCTCGTCCCCGACCTTTCGGGTAGCCAGCTCGACGGCCGACCGGGCTGCCGGGGTGGGCGGGGGAAGGGAGGAACGCCCGAGAACGGTTCGGACGTCACCTGCCGTGACGGCGAGCTTCTCCTCCACCGCATCGCGGGTGTTGAGGCGCAGCCGCTTCATCGGGTCGGGGCGCAGGGCGCGCACCCAGCGGGTGAACGGCCACCCGGTGCGTCCCCAGGCCTGGTTGCGGTAGTCCCTCTCGACGGCTGCCACGACCGTCGGGATCCCGGCAGCACGGGCGAGCGCGTTGACGAGCTCCGCGTCCACGGTGTCGGACAGCGTCGGCTCGGTCAGGGCCACCCCGCCGCGCAAGGTGGTCGCGCTGGCCGAGACGTCGGCTAGGAGCCGATGCTGGGCCGCGTTCTGGGCAGCGACCGCCGTCGCAAGGCGGAGCCGGAGGTCGTCGATCCCCGTGCCAGCAGTGGCCGAGGTCGAGATCACCTGGACCCCCGGGATGCCGTCCTCCGCCGCCAGCCGCGCGAGGTCGCGACGGATCTGGCCCATCGCGTCCGAGGAAAGGCGGTCGGCCTGGTTCAGCACCACGACCGTCACGGCGTGATGGGTCGACAAGGTGCGGAGATAGTCGTCGTGCAGTCGAGCATCGGCGTACTTCTGCGGGTCGGTGACCCACACGAACACGTCGACGAGCTCGAGCACTCGCTCTGACTCGGCGCGGTGCGCCTCGACCCGCGAGTCGAAGTCGGGCAGGTCCAGAAGCACCAGCCCGTCGAGGTTCCACGGGCTGTCGGGGCCACCGGTCGGGTCCGTCGTCAGCGGGTCCACGTGGTGGCGTTGGGCCACGGACAACCAGTCGAGCAGGTCCGTGGCGTCGTCGTCGCCCCACACCGCAGCCACAGGGCGCGACGTCGTCGGCCTGCGGGCCCCGACCATGGCCACGGTTGAACCGACCAGGGCGTTGAACAGGCTGGACTTGCCGGAACCCGTTGCCCCCGCGAGGGCGACGACGGTGTGGTTGCCGGTCTTGGAGATTCGTCCGGCGATCTTGTCGACCACCGCGCGAGCGGACGCCACCGCGGCCGGGTCGAGCTGGTTCCCCCCAGCGGCCACCGCCTGCTCGAGGGCACGGGTGCGCGCGGTCAGCTCCTCGACACTCACGGACTTGACCTGCTTGCTGCCCATCTTCAACGGGCTCATCGAACCGCCTTCACCGCTGCCGCCGCGTCGGCCAGGCGTTCGGCCTGGCCTTCTGTCGTCTCCACCCCGTCGAGGGCACCGTCGTAGCGACGTCGCTCCACGGCATACAGCTCCTGCACGTGCTCGAGCAGGCGCTTGCGCGCCTTGGCCGCCATGTCGCGCACCGCCTGGTCGCCGAAGATCGCCTCGAGCACCTTCTGGGCGAGCACCGCGGTGCCACCGGCGATGCCGACCTCGGCCCCGATCAGGCCCCCGGTGTGGGCGAACGCCACGAGCATCAGGATCACGCCGATGCCGTTGAGGCCGTAGGCCGCGATGCGTGCCGTGGTGCGGCGGTCCTTGCCCTCGCCACGCACCAGCTCGAGCACCTCGACCTGCCAGTCGCGGACGAGCCGCTCGACCTGTGGCGCCAGGTCGGTCGACGCCTTGGACAGCTCCGGTGTCTGCTCGAGCAGCCGATCTCCGCCGGGGAGCTGGCGCCACGTGCGCGCGACCGTCGCGGCGGCACCCTGCCCCTGGGCGTTGATGAGGGCGGCGACCCCGGTCTGGAGCGCCTCCCCCAGGTCRCCCGCGGGCGGGGCCTGACCCTTCAGCGCCGCCGTGATCCGGTCACGCACCTTCGAGATGGTCGACTCGACCTGCTTGAAGAACTCGCCAGTGCCGACGTACTCCTGCCAGCGGGCCAGCACCTCGCCGCGCAGCAGCGTGCCGTCGGTCATGCCGTGTTCGACGTTGGCCAGCGCCTCGCGGTATGCCGCCTCGGCGGCGTCGTGCAGGGCGTCCACCGCCTGGGCCTGCTGCCGGGAGGCCGTGACGAGGACGCCAGCGCGGTGGTCGAGGCTGCCGAGGGCGCCGTCGAGAGTCTGCTTGACGATGACCGAGCGGGCGCGGGCGTCGCTGGCGAGCGCGGTCAACCACGAACGGAGGCGGGCGACGTCGGGCTCGGGCAGCCGTCCCTCGTCGGTCAGGTCGGCTTCCGGGATCCCGAAGATGGGCGCGGTGGACAAACCCTGCTCACGCAGCATCGAGGCGAGGTGGCTGCGGATGTCGGCCATCGCCTCGGGCGGCACGCGGTCCAGCACGATGGCGATGGCAGTGCCGTGCTCGGACGCCTGGCGCAGCAGGTCCCACGGGACGGCGTCGGCGTACCGGGCGGCCGTCGTGACGAAGAGCCAGAGGTCGGCTGCCGCGAGCAGCTGGGTCGCGAGTGCCCGGTTCGCACTCACCACGGAGTCGATGTCGGGAGCATCCAGCAGGGCCATGCCGGGGGGCAGCGAGCTCGACACGACGAGGCGCAGGGCGTTGACCCCGGCGCTGGCCGCAGCCCCGGTCACCCGGCTCAGCCCCGGCAGCACGCGGTCGTCGGAGAACCACCGCGCGTCCTGGGGGTGGTGGACCAGGACAGGGGTGGTCGTCGTCGGGCGGAGCACCCCTGAGCGGCTCACCTCGGCATCCACGATGGAGTTGACCAGGGTGGACTTGCCGGCCCCCGTCGAGCCACCGACCACCGCGAGCAGGGGCGCGTCGAGGGAGCGCAGCCGCGGGATGACGTAGTCGTCGAGCTGCTTGATGAGGGCATCGCGGGTGGCCCGTCCGACCACGACGTCG
The DNA here is from genome assembly GCF_056403955.1 of Pedococcus sp. P2_E2. Classification (NCBI taxonomy): domain Bacteria; kingdom Bacillati; phylum Actinomycetota; class Actinomycetes; order Micrococcales; family Intrasporangiaceae; genus Pedococcus; species Pedococcus sp. P2_E2. The sequence goes on along the minus strand of NZ_JBFUEM010000006.1, from coordinate 1,944 downwards.
GGGATGTCGAGGGGCAGACCGGCCTGCTCGACCTGTTCACGGAGGGTCGTCACGGCGCCCAACATCGACATGGCGTCGTCCCTGGAAATCACACCGCAAGCCTAACGAATCGGACGCTGTGCGCCGTGCGCGACAGACCCGGTCGAAGCACCCGTTCGATAAAGATCCTGCCTCGTCGGGACCGAGGGCGGACGCGGGTGACGGGGTTCGCCCGACCGGGTCCGGTTTCGGGCCGGTTTCGGGGCCGGGACGCGAGGAGCTCAGGACCTAGAAGCGTCGGAAGTAGTCGTCGTAGCCGCTCGCCGTCGACCCGTCGCCGCTGCTGGTGCGTGGGTGGAGGCGTTCGACGGGTTCGATCAGCTCGACACCGTCGAGGGTGAGGTCGTCGATGTTGGCGTCCTGGGCCGGCGCCGGACGCCAGCGGCGGGGCTCTCGGACGGGTTGTTCGTCGTCCGGCTCGTCGAACTCCGCCGGAAGCCGCAGCCACCAGATCGCGACCAGTGCCAGCAGCAAGAGGCAGACGACAGGCATGGCCAGACCGTTGAGCAGCTGCTCGGTCGTGCTGGGCCCGGGATCGTAGGTGACGGTTTCGCTGTCCGCCGAGGGTGCGTTGGGGTCACCGCGGACCAGTCCCACTGCCGAGGACACCACGAAGACCAGGTTCAGCAGGACCGCGGCCACCCAGACGGCGAAGGTCTCCCAGCGCAGGAGTCCGGCGTGGCTGACCGGCTGCGCAAAGTGGAGCATGCCGAGGACTGCCAGCAGCAGCAGCGATCCGATGAGCATCCCCGTCGGAGACTGACCGAAGCCGAACCCGTACATCGCGAACACGAACAGCCTGTCGAGGAACGGTGTCGCCTCCGTGCGCGGCTCCCCGTCTGCCCCGTAGCTCTGCCCCGTCGACTGGAAGACCAGCCAGCTCTGGTAGGCGGTCGCGACGACTGCCACCGCGGCGGCCACCTCGAGCAGTCGAGCGGACACGAACCACGTGCGCGGCAGGGTCCAGTCCTGCCGCAACGACGTCAGCTGCATGGTTGGCCCCTTCCTCCCGGCGTCCAATCTAATCGAGCGTGGCGCGGCCACAATGGCCTGATGCGCATCTTTGCCGCCGTCGTGCCGACCGAGACCGCCCTGGAGGACCTCGCCGAGTTCCTCGACCCCCGCCGTGACGCCGGCCCGGACCTGCGGTGGACCGACTCCAGCCTCTGGCACGTCACCACCGCCTTCATGGCCGACGTGCCGAGCCGGCTGGTCGAGTCCCTGGTCGACGGGATCGCCGAGGCCGTGGGCGAACGTCGACCCATGTCGCTGCGCCTCAAGGGTGGCGGCGCCTTTCCCAATCCCTATGAGGCCAGAGTCACCTGGATGGGCGTCGACGGGGACCCGGAGTCCCTGGAGTCCCTTGCCGGCCTGGCGCGTGCCGTGCGCCGCGCCTGCAGCCACGTCGGCGCCAGCCCCGAGGGCGGGCCGTTCACGCCGCACCTCACGGTGGCCCGCTCACGCCACCCTTTCGAGGCCACACGGTGGCTGCGCGTGCTCGATGCGTATGCCGGCCCGGCGTGGACGGCGGACGAGGTCACCCTCTTCGCGTCGCACCGTGGTGAGGCCAAGGGGCGCCCCCACTACGAGCCGATCGCCGTGGTCGAGCTGGCCGGCTGAACCGGTTGGCCGTGAGCGCCCAGCCGTGAGCGCCCCTGTAGGCATTCGGCTGATGGTTGACGGTTTTACGTCGGTTGATCCTTGACACTCCTTACGTCAGTTTGTCCTGCGGGTCTTGGTCAGTGCACCTCCCAAGGGTCGTTTGTTGCGGACGGGGCCGGTGCTGTCGCGTCGCACGGTGCGCAGCAGCTCGTTGCCGATCCAGAACTGGAGGGTGTCGGGGCCGACGTGGACGTCGCAGCGTTCACCGGCCCGGTGGCGTCCGACGGAGACCTGTTGCCAGGA